>NZ_JBIOON010000002.1:0-66514 GCF_051712245.1 Enterococcus sp. DIV1368f | reverse complement strand
AGCTTTACCTCTCTGTTTTTGTTAGTTTATAGTTTAACCTACTTTTATTTCCCGTGCAAATACTGATATAACAGTATTTGGCTACTTTTTTATTATATCACGATATTATAATATAACACAATTGTAATATCGTGATATTGAAATATTACAATATTCAAAAGATTATTATTGACACAACAGCGTTTGTAGAAAAAAAACAACAACAATATCATAATATTGTTGTTGCCTAATATTGTAATATTGTGATTACACAATATTATCAAATTTTATTTTGTTTTTTTGCCATTTCATATCCTTTAATTAAATACTCTTCAGGAATAGATTTCAAAAGCGTTTCTTCGATAACATCAGGTTTACTTTTTTCTGGTTCGCCAATTGAAGTCCAGTATTTTAAAGCATTTGCAAGGATTGGATTGATCCGAATACTATCAGCATTTCTTTTGCTGTTACCTTGTTGCTTAATCAATTTTTCTATGTTTTTTTTATTCATAACAATGTGTTCATGTGTAGTTTTTAATTCTTTGTCATTAGAAGTAGTTGCTTTAGTTGGATTGGAGTCTTCTTTTCCTCCACCCAGAAGTCGTTCCGCAGCTGATTTTCCTCTATTATTACTCATTCAAATCTCCTACCTTCTCTAAAAATTCTTTTGTAAACTGGATATAATCGTCTTCAGCGGTCGAAGTCTTGTTAAAGCTAATCAAGTCAGAACCTGCTGCTTGGGCTTCATCAACAGTGATAGTTCGTCTAATGTAAGTATCGAATATGTTTACGTGGAGGGCATCAGAAATTTGATTTGCTGTTTTATTCATTTCTTTTGAAATGTTAAATCTTTCATTATATTTTGTGAAAAGAACACCTCGTATGATTAAGCTCTCATTTGTGTATTCTTTAACAGTCTCGATTGTTTCGTTCAATTTAACTAATCCTTTTAGTGAAAAATATGCGGCTTCTACAGGAATAATAATTTCATCAGAGACAGTGAACGCATTTACTGTTAATATACCCAAACTTGGTGGGCAATCAATAATAATATAATCATAGTTTTCTTCAATTGGTTGAAGAACTCTTTTAAGTCTATGTTCACTTCCAACTTGTGTAAATTCACGCTCTGCTGAAGAAAGAGCGATATCAGCAGGAATTACATCGATTCCTTTGTAATTTAGAATAGCTTCAGTAATCGAAGCCTCATCTTTTAATACTTCATATATTGTTGGAACATTCGTACCATCAATATCGAATCCAAAATTATCAGTGGCATTTCCCTGGGGGTCCATGTCAATTACAAGTACGCTTTTGTTAAAAGTAAAATGCAATGCTGCTCCTAGGTTAATACTAGTCGTTGTTTTTGAAACACCGCCTTTTTGGTTTGCAACTGAAATTATTCGTGCCATAATAATGTCCTCCTTGTGATGTTGTGTCATTATTATATCACAATATCGCAATATTGCAATATCACAATTTATTAATATTACAATATTGTTCAATCGTGTAGTCATACTATTGCGATTTATTAATATTACGATATTACAATTACATAGTATTGTCACTTCACAATATAGTGATATTGTAATAGTACAATATTATTATAGTTTAAGTATACGATGTTACAATAATATGATATTACAATTTTATTCTTCATCTATAATTTTTTTAGTTCGTCTGTGGCGTTCTAAGTGCAGCAAATAATCGTCTTGCAGTTTTAGAAGGTCTGAATAGACCTGATCCATAGTCTTGTTGGCCGACAAAGAAAGAGAATAAATAAATGAAATAGGAAGTGTTTCAATTTTTTTGTTGCGAGTAATCCAGGAAGAGACAGTTCCTTGAGAGAAAGCATGTAATTCACAAAATTCTTCTACAGTAATCCCTAGTTGCTTGATAATGTATGCGTTGATAGGGTGTGGATATACAAAGGTTTTTCTAGGCATGGGGGGTAAGTTTCCTTTCTCATGTTATTAATGCGTTCGCAGTAATATTGTACTAAAAAACATGCAATAAGGGAAGGGCGTAGCTGCTTCTTTTTTGTTGACCTCTTTTAATAATATGTTATACTGAAGGTGCGAAACGAAATTAGTTCAACAGCTCAGTTACACCAAAAAGCCCCCCTATTTGCGGTAGGAGGGCTTTTTTTGCGCTGTTGCGACTTCAGCGTTGGAGTTAGAAGGCAACTGCTTAGATTATCGGCTAATCGTCTAACCAACGATCAACTAGCAAAAGTACTAGACCCACAAGTAGCGGTGCGATAATCAACGAAATTAGTTTCTCAGCCATAGTTACACCACCTTACTTGGCAGTTGCCGCAATAATTATAACATAAATTCAAAATATCCCTATGGACTTTTAAAACCTTCAGTACTTTATTTCATCTATAAATCTCTTTTCCTAACATATACGTTCGCTTACACCAGGAACACTTGTATTTATCAGAATTACTTGACATTGTACATAAGCAATACTAGTTGTTTTATTTCCTTCTTTGATTACTGATCCTCGATAATCATATGTCTTCATAAAAATCTCCGTCACTGTAATATTCATTGATAAAAGCATCGATTGCGTTGTTTTCTTCTTCGGTTAACTCTGAAAATTTTACTTCTGAAAAAGGATTGTCTATCGGTTTTTCGGGTTCGTTTTCCGACCATTTGTAAAAATCATGTATTTGTATGTGCCTAATATCGTAAAAATCGATTTGCTGATCTCCAATAAGTGCGACATCGAATTCAATCATGCCACGAAATACACCACGTATAGAAGGTTTTACACGCTCATATTCATCTAAGGAATTCAGCTGAATTTCTAGGACCTTATTCTGTTTGATTGAGCGACTTAGCAAGTGTTCTATTTGAGCCTGTGACTGCTGTGGCAGTCTTTCAATCTCTCGAGCATTAAATTCATCCGTTTCTTTGATTGCTGCTTGCAACTCTCCTAAAGGGAAAGCAGTTGGCCACTTCAAATCAAAAGGGCAGTCTACATAATCGTTATAAGGTGTAAATTCCTTTTGGGGTCCCGAGCGCCTACGAGGAATTTGTATCGATAAGAAATAGATTTAAAAATTTCGCTGTTATTTTGTACATTTAACTTGACGGTGACATCTCTCTATTGTGAGTTATTAGTGGTACAGTTTTCAACCGTTTTAATTATAAAAAAGTGGTGCATTTTTAAATTGGCACAAACAGGTAACGGTTATTGCAGGTGTATTTCTTATCTATGGGTTTAACATGGATTTTATCATTAAAATCATGAGTATTGTCCGAGAGTGATTGGTCTTGCGTATGGTTAACCCTAAAGTTATGGAAATAAGACTTAGAAGCAAACTTAAGAGTGTGTTGATAGTGCATTATCTTAAAATTTTGTATAATAGGAATTGAAGTTAAATTAGATGCTAAAAATTTGTAATTAAGAAGGAGGGATTCGTCATGTTGGTATTCCAAATGCGTAATGTAGATAAAACATCTACTGTTTTGAAACAGACTAAAAACAGTGATTACGCAGATAAATAAATACGTTAGATTAATTCCTACCAGTGACTAATCTTATGACTTTTTAAACAGATAACTAAAATTACAAACAAATCGTTTAACTTCTGTATTTATTTATAGATGTAATCACTTCAGGAGTGATTACATGAACAAAAATATAAAATATTCTCAAAACTTTTTAACGAGTGAAAAAGTACTCAACCAAATAATAAAACAATTGAATTTAAAAGAAACCGATACCGTTTACGAAATTGGAACAGGTAAAGGGCATTTAACGACGAAACTGGCTAAAATAAGTAAACAGGTAACGTCTATTGAATTAGACAGTCATCTATTCAACTTATCGTCAGAAAAATTAAAACTGAACATTCGTGTCACTTTAATTCACCAAGATATTCTACAGTTTCAATTCCCTAACAAACAGAGGTATAAAATTGTTGGGAATATTCCTTACCATTTAAGCACACAAATTATTAAAAAAGTGGTTTTTGAAAGCCATGCGTCTGACATCTATCTGATTGTTGAAGAAGGATTCTACAAGCGTACCTTGGATATTCACCGAACACTAGGGTTGCTCTTGCACACTCAAGTCTCGATTCAGCAATTGCTTAAGCTGCCAGCGGAATGCTTTCATCCTAAACCAAAAGTAAACAGTGTCTTAATAAAACTTACCCGCCATACCACAGATGTTCCAGATAAATATTGGAAGCTATATACGTACTTTGTTTCAAAATGGGTCAATCGAGAATATCGTCAACTGTTTACTAAAAATCAGTTTCATCAAGCAATGAAACACGCCAAAGTAAACAATTTAAGTACCGTTACTTATGAGCAAGTATTGTCTATTTTTAATAGTTATCTATTATTTAACGGGAGGAAATAATTCTATGAGTCGCTTTTGTAAATTTGGAAAGTTACACGTTACTAAAGGGAATGTAGATAAATTATTAGGTATACTACTGACAGCTTCCAAGGAGCTAAAGAGGTCCCTAGCGCCTACGGGGAATTTGTATCGATAAGGAATAGATTTAAAAATTTCGCTGTTATTTTGTACAATAAGGATAAAAATGAATTTGATTGGTGGATATCGGAACAATGGGAAACAAGGTATATGTCTGAAATTAAGACACAGTACAATGCTAATGGGACCGAGCATATGGGAAATCATCATAGGAAAATGCGCTCACATACAAAACTAAAAGAGTTCTATATAGTTCGTTATGCAGATGATTTCAAATTATTTTGTCATAACCGGAAAACGGCTGAACTACTTTATCATGCTTCGATACAATGGTTGGAACAGCGATTGCATCTACCTGTATCTATCGAAAAATCCAAAATCACGAACCTTCGTAAGGAAAGTAGTGAGTTTCTAGGTTTCAATTTAAAGCTGGAAAGAAAAGGGAAAAATAGATATATAATGCACTCTCATGTTTCGGATAAAGCAATTAACCGTATGAGAATAGAACTTAAAGAGCAAATCAAGGAAATCAAAAAATCACCTAATAGCATGAATACTATTAGAGCTATAGGGAATTATAATAGTAAAGTTATTGGCATGCACGGTTACTATCGAATAGCAACTCACGTTAATAAAGATTTTAAAAAAGTTCATTACTCAGTTCTTCTGACAATGAGAAATCGATTGTCTATCGATGGATTGACAAAAATGGGTAAATATACTGGTAAAGATAAAGGGATATTGAACTACGTCCAGTCAAAGAATATTAGATACCTGGCGGGACGCCCAATTATACCAGTTAGTTTTGTACAACATAGGAACCCTATGTACCTTAAAGTTAAAATTAATAAATACACCCCTGAGGGACGTGAGCTCATTCATCGTAATCAATCAGCCGTATCTGAAATAGCACTTCGTTGGATCAGGAGCCATCCTGTAGTCAGCGACAGAGCAACAGTGGAATTTAATGATAATCGAATTTCATTATTTATAGCTCAGTTGGGTAAGTGTTCGGTAACGGGTGAAGAACTAAATGTCCTAGATATGCATTGTCATCATAAGATACCTTATCATTTATCTAAAGATGACAAGTATAGTAACTTGATTATTGTTAAACCTGAAGTTCATATTCTAATACATGCTACCAAGGAAGATACTATTCAGCGATATATGACCTTATTAAACCTTAATGATGAACAGGTCAAAAGGCTGAATAAATTAAGGTTGTTAGTTAGAAACACCTCACTACATTATTAATTTGGTTGCGAGACTTAGGAAAACAAAAGGTTTAATTTGTTGATGGAACGCCGTGTGCGGTGAAAATCGCATGCACGGTGTGGATCGGGGGAAAAACTGGAGATTACTTCAAAAGTTTACCTATCGATATTCGCCTGGTCGATTATCCATAAAGCAAATGCCTTTTCAAAAGATAAAACATTTAAAAGACTATGGATCAATAGCTTAGAAAAAGATGTAATCCGAAGCGGTTTTCAAAATTTGCAACCTGGAATGAATTACTATCCCTTTTATCAAGAAGCGCAAACACGCCAAATTGCCGATTGGTTGATCGGCATGAACGCAAGCCCTTTGTATACGTTAAATTTACAACAGAAGGGCGTACAAGGTACATTTTCACTAGGACGTGTTCAAACGCCCACCTTATACCTTATTTTTCAGCGCCAGGAAGCCATAGAGAATTTTAAAAAAGAACCTTTTTTCGAGGTGGAAGCTAGTATAAAAGTAAACCAAGGGTCGTTTAAGGGCGTTCTAAGCCCCACACAGCGTTTTAAAACCCAAGAGGAGCTTTTAGCTTTTGTTTCTTCTAAACAAGCTAAAATAGGCAATCAAGAGGGGATAATTGCTGATGTTCAAACCAAAGAGAAGAAAACGAATAGTCCGAGTTTGTTTTCTTTAAGTAGTTTGCAATCAAAAGTCAATCAGCTTTATAAAGCGACAGCGAGCCAAACTTTAAAAGCTATGCAAGGACTGTATGAAGCAAAATTATTGAGTTATCCAAGAACAGATACACCATTTATTACAGAGAACGAATTTGCTTATTTAAAAGCGAATTTTGGCAAATATAGCGGTTTTTTAGGACTTGATCTTGAAATGGTTCAAACAGAGCCTAGAAAGCGTTATGTGGACGGTAGTAAGGTACAGGAACACCACGCCATTATCCCAACAAAACAAGTACCTAACGAATCTGTATTAGCGAAAATGGACGATTTACAACGAAAAATATATGCTTTAGTCGTTAAAACGACCGTTGCCATGTTTTTACCTGATTACTTGTATGAAGAAACCAAGATACAAACGAAAGTAGCTGATTTGCTGTTTCAATCGATCGGAAAGACACCAAAGCAAGAAGGGTGGAAAATTCTTTTCAAACAACAAACCAAAGAAGAAAAAGAGGACGTTCAAACGTTACCACTCGTTATCATTGGCGAACGTGCCGAAGTTGGTGTTAAGAGTGTTGAAAAAGAAACGCAACCGCCAAAAGCTTTTACAGAGGGTACATTATTAACTGCTATGAAAACGGCGAATAAAACGGTTGATGATGAAGAAGCAATCAAGATTTTACAAGAAGTTGAGGGGATTGGAACAGAAGCGACAAGAGCAAGTATTATTGAAGCGTTAAAACAAAAAGAATATATCCAAGTGATTAAGAATAAGCTTGTTGTAACTGAAAAAGGAAAATTATTGTGCCAGGCAGTTGAAAGTCAGCACCTTTTAACGAGTGCTGAAATGACGGCTAAATGGGAAACGTATTTAAAAAAAATCGGTAAAAGAGAAGGCAATCAAGAGAACTTTATTACGAATATCAAAAAATTCATTGTTCATTTACTGGAAGCTGTACCTAACGATATAGAAAAACTAAATTTTTCTGATTACCAGGAACAGAAAGAAAAAGAAGCAGAAAAAAGTATTGTAGGAAAATGTCCTAAGTGTGGCAACAATATTGTATTAAAAAAATCGTTTTATGGTTGTTCAAATTATCCTGAATGTAAGTTTACTTTAGCTGAACATTTTAGAAAGAAAAAACTAACCAAAACGAATGTAAAAGAATTACTGGAGGGAAAAGAAACCCTGGTAAAAGGAATCAAAAACAAAGAGAAAAAGCCCTACAATGCCGTTGTAAAAATTGGGGAAAAGGGATATATTGATTTTATATCTTTCTCAAAATAAACATAAAAGCCCTTTAAAGAGGGCTTTTATATATTAATCACAAATCACTTATCACAAATCACAAGTGATTTGTGATTGTTGATGATAAAATAAGAATAAGAAGAAATAGAAAGAAGTGAGTGATTGTGGGAAATTTAGGCGCACAAAAAGAAAAACGAAATGATACACCAATCAGTGCAAAAAAAGATATAATGGGAGATAAGACGGTTCGTGTTCGTGCTGACTTGCACCATATCATAAAAATCGAAACAGCAAAGAATGGCGGAAACGTAAAAGAAGTTATGGAAATAAGACTTAGAAGCAAACTTAAGAGTGTGTTGATAGTGCAGTATCTTAAAATTTTGTGTATAATAGGAATTGAAGTTAAATTAGATGCTAAAAATTTGTAATTAAGAAGGAGGGATTCGTCATGTTGGTATTCCAAATGCGTAATGTAGATAAAACATCTACTGTTTTGAAACAGACTAAAAACAGTGATTACGCAGATAAATAAATACGTTAGATTAATTCCTACCAGTGACTAATCTTATGACTTTTTAAACAGATAACTAAAATTACAAACAAATCGTTTAACTTCTGTATTTATTTACAGATGTAATCACTTCAGGAGTGATTACATGAACAAAAATATAAAATATTCTCAAAACTTTTTAACGAGTGAAAAAGTACTCAACCAAATAATAAAACAATTGAATTTAAAAGAAACCGATACCGTTTACGAAATTGGAACAGGTAAAGGGCATTTAACGACGAAACTGGCTAAAATAAGTAAACAGGTAACGTCTATTGAATTAGACAGTCATCTATTCAACTTATCGTCAGAAAAATTAAAACTGAATACTCGTGTCACTTTAATTCACCAAGATATTCTACAGTTTCAATTCCCTAACAAACAGAGGTATAAAATTGTTGGGAGTATTCCTTACCATTTAAGCACACAAATTATTAAAAAAGTGGTTTTTGAAAGCCATGCGTCTGACATCTATCTGATTGTTGAAGAAGGATTCTACAAGCGTACCTTGGATATTCACCGAACACTAGGGTTGCTCTTGCACACTCAAGTCTCGATTCAGCAATTGCTTAAGCTGCCAGCGGAATGCTTTCATCCTAAACCAAAAGTAAACAGTGTCTTAATAAAACTTACCCGCCATACCACAGATGTTCCAGATAAATATTGGAAGCTATATACGTACTTTGTTTCAAAATGGGTCAATCGAGAATATCGTCAACTGTTTACTAAAAATCAGTTTCATCAAGCAATGAAACACGCCAAAGTAAACAATTTAAGTACCGTTACTTATGAGCAAGTATTGTCTATTTTTAATAGTTATCTATTATTTAACGGGAGGAAATAATTCTATGAGTCGCTTTTTTAAATTTGGAAAGTTACACGTTACTAAAGGGAATGGAGATAAATTATTAGATATACTACTGACAGCTTCCAAGAAGCTAAAGAGGTCCCTAGCGCCTACGGGGAATTTGTATCGATAAGGGGTACAAATTCCCACTAAGCGCTCGGGACCCCTTGTAGGAAAATGTCCTAAGTGTGGCAACAATATTGTATTAAAAAAATCGTTTTATGGTTGTTCAAATTATCCTGAATGTAAGTTTACTTTAGCTGAACATTTTAGAAAGAAAAAACTAACCAAAACGAATGTAAAAGAATTACTGGAGGGAAAAGAAACCCTGGTAAAAGGAATCAAAAACAAAGAGAAAAAGCCCTACAATGCCGTTGTAAAAATTGGGGAAAAGGGATATATTGATTTTATATCTTTCTCAAAATAAACATAAAAGCCCTTTAAAGAGGGCTTTTATATATTAATCACAAATCACTTATCACAAATCACAAGTGATTTGTGATTGTTGATGATAAAATAAGAATAAGAAGAAATAGAAAGAAGTGAGTGATTGTGGGAAATTTAGGCGCACAAAAAGAAAAACGAAATGATACACCAATCAGTGCAAAAAAAGATATAATGGGAGATAAGACGGTTCGTGTTCGTGCTGACTTGCACCATATCATAAAAATCGAAACAGCAAAGAATGGCGGAAACGTAAAAGAAGTTATGGAAATAAGACTTAGAAGCAAACTTAAGAGTGTGTTGATAGTGCAGTATCTTAAAATTTTGTGTATAATAGGAATTGAAGTTAAATTAGATGCTAAAAATTTGTAATTAAGAAGGAGGGATTCGTCATGTTGGTATTCCAAATGCGTAATGTAGATAAAACATCTACTGTTTTGAAACAGACTAAAAACAGTGATTACGCAGATAAATAAATACGTTAGATTAATTCCTACCAGTGACTAATCTTATGACTTTTTAAACAGATAACTAAAATTACAAACAAATCGTTTAACTTCTGTATTTATTTACAGATGTAATCACTTCAGGAGTGATTACATGAACAAAAATATAAAATATTCTCAAAACTTTTTAACGAGTGAAAAAGTACTCAACCAAATAATAAAACAATTGAATTTAAAAGAAACCGATACCGTTTACGAAATTGGAACAGGTAAAGGGCATTTAACGACGAAACTGGCTAAAATAAGTAAACAGGTAACGTCTATTGAATTAGACAGTCATCTATTCAACTTATCGTCAGAAAAATTAAAACTGAATACTCGTGTCACTTTAATTCACCAAGATATTCTACAGTTTCAATTCCCTAACAAACAGAGGTATAAAATTGTTGGGAGTATTCCTTACCATTTAAGCACACAAATTATTAAAAAAGTGGTTTTTGAAAGCCATGCGTCTGACATCTATCTGATTGTTGAAGAAGGATTCTACAAGCGTACCTTGGATATTCACCGAACACTAGGGTTGCTCTTGCACACTCAAGTCTCGATTCAGCAATTGCTTAAGCTGCCAGCGGAATGCTTTCATCCTAAACCAAAAGTAAACAGTGTCTTAATAAAACTTACCCGCCATACCACAGATGTTCCAGATAAATATTGGAAGCTATATACGTACTTTGTTTCAAAATGGGTCAATCGAGAATATCGTCAACTGTTTACTAAAAATCAGTTTCATCAAGCAATGAAACACGCCAAAGTAAACAATTTAAGTACCGTTACTTATGAGCAAGTATTGTCTATTTTTAATAGTTATCTATTATTTAACGGGAGGAAATAATTCTATGAGTCGCTTTTTTAAATTTGGAAAGTTACACGTTACTAAAGGGAATGGAGATAAATTATTAGATATACTACTGACAGCTTCCAAGAAGCTAAAGAGGTCCCTAGCGCCTACGGGGAATTTGTATCGATAAGGGGTACAAATTCCCACTAAGCGCTCGGGACCCCTTGTAGGAAAATGTCCTAAGTGTGGCAACAATATTGTATTAAAAAAATCGTTTTATGGTTGTTCAAATTATCCTGAATGTAAGTTTACTTTAGCTGAACATTTTAGAAAGAAAAAACTAACCAAAACGAATGTAAAAGAATTACTGGAGGGAAAAGAAACCCTGGTAAAAGGAATCAAAAACAAAGAGAAAAAGCCCTACAATGCCGTTGTAAAAATTGGGGAAAAGGGATATATTGATTTTATCTCTTTTTCAAAATAAACATAAAAGCCCTTTAAAGAGGGCTTTTATATATTAATCACAAATCACTTATCACAAATCACAAGTGATTAATCACAAATCACTTGTGATTTGTGATTCTTAATGATACAATATTACTATACAAAAAAAGAATGGGGCGTAGTTATGGAGAAGGAAAAACTAAAAATACTTGAAGAATTAAGACGTATTTTAAACAATAAAAATGAAGCAATTATTATCTTGAATAATTACTTTAAAGGTGGTGTTGGAAAGTCCAAATTATCGACTATGTTTGCTTACTTGACAGACAAATTGAATTTAAAAGTTTTAATGATCGATAAGGACTTACAGGCAACATTGACAAAAGACTTAGCAAAAACTTTTGAGGTAGAATTGCCACGTGTCAATTTTTATGAAGGCTTGAAAAATGGAAACTTGGCTTCTTCTATTGTTCATTTGACTGATAATTTAGACTTGATCCCTGGCACGTTTGATTTGATGTTACTGCCAAAATTAACTCGCTCATGGACTTTTGAAAATGAAAGTAGATTGCTTGCTACTCTTTTAGCACCTTTAAAAAGTGACTATGATCTCATTATTATTGATACTGTACCAACGCCAAGCGTTTATACAAATAATGCAATCGTGGCGAGTGATTACGTTATGATCCCTTTACAAGCAGAAGAAGAAAGTACAAACAACATTCAAAACTATATTTCCTATTTGATTGATTTACAAGAACAATTTAACCCTGGACTAGATATGATCGGTTTTGTTCCTTATTTAGTTGATACGGACAGCGCAACGATAAAATCAAACCTGGAAGAACTGTACAAGCAACATAAAGAAGATAACTTGGTTTTCCAAAATATTATCAAGCGAAGTAATAAAGTAAGTACCTGGTCTAAAAATGGAATTACAGAACACAAAGGCTATGACAAAAAAGTTTTATCCATGTATGAGAACGTATTTTTTGAAATGCTTGAGCGAATTATTCAATTAGAAAACGAAAAAGAATAGAATCACAAATCACTTGTGATTTGTGATTGTTGATGATAAAATAAGAATAAGAAGAAATAGAAAGAAGTGAGTGATTGTGGGAAATTTAGGCGCACAAAAAGCAAAACGAAATGATACACCAATCAGTGCAAAAAAAGATATAATGGGAGATAAGACGGTTCGTGTTCGTGCTGACTTGCACCATATCATAAAAATCGAAACAGCAAAGAATGGCGGAAACGTAAAAGAAGTTATGGATAAAGCCTTAGAAGAATATATTCGGAAATATTTACCTGACAAACTTTAAAAGGAGTGAAAATGAAATGGCAGTTACATATGAAAAAACATTTGAAATTGAAATCATTAATGAGTTATCGGCAAGTGTTTATAATCGAGTATTAAACTATGTTTTGAACCATGAATTAAATAAAAATGACTCTCAATTATTGGAAGTCAATTTATTAAACCAATTAAAGCTTGCAAAACGTGTAAATCTTTTTGATTATTCTTTAGAAGAATTACAAGCCGTTCATGAGTATTGGCGGTCAATGAATCGTTACTCAAAACAAGTTTTGAATAAAGAGAAAGTGGCTTAATATGGCAAATATAGTCAATTTTACTGACAAACAATTTGAGAATCGCTTAAATGATAATTTAGAAGAATTGATTCAAGGAAAAAAAGCGGTTGAATCGCCAACCGCTTTTTTACTTGGTGGGCAACCAGGGTCAGGGAAAACCAGTTTGCGATCAGCAATTCTTGAAGAAACACAAGGGAATGTTATTGTCATTGATAATGATACCTTTAAACAACAGCACCCTAATTTTGATGAACTAGCGAAACTTTATGAGAAAGACGTAGTAAAACACGTCACCCCTTATTCTAATCGCATGACAGAAGCGATCATAAGCCGTTTGAGCGATCAAGGCTATAATTTAGTGATTGAAGGTACAGGACGAACAACAGACGTTCCTATTCAAACCGCAACAATGCTTCAAGCCAAAGGTTATGAAACAAAAATGTATGTCATGGCAGTACCTAAAATCAACTCATATTTAGGAACAATTGAACGATATGAAACCATGTATGCAGATGATCCAATGACAGCCAGGGCAACACCAAAACAAGCGCATGATATTGTTGTCAAAAACTTACCGACCAATTTAGAAACCCTTCATAAAACGGGCTTATTTAGCGATATAAGGCTTTACAATAGAGAAGGAGTGAAACTCTATTCAAGCTTAGAAACACCTTCCACTAGTCCGAAAGAGACCTTAGAAAGAGAATTAAATCGTAAAGTATCAGGGAAAGAAATTCAACCGAGTTTGGAGAGAATAGAGCAAAAAATGGTTCAAAATCAACACCAAGAAACCCCTGAATTTAAAGCAATTCAACAAAAAATGGAAAGCTTGCAGCCACCTACACCACCAATACCCAAAACACCTAAACTTCCAGGTATTTAAACCTTAAAAAAGGAAAAGAGTAGTTACCAAAAAACGGTAACTACTCTTTTTTTATAAAAACATTTCCTCAAACGCCTAACAAAAATGGTTGTCAAAAAGCCAAAAATCAAAAAGAAAAGGAATGATAAAAATGAAATACATTAAAAACGTTGAAACATTGGAAGAATTGAAAAAAGCCTACAAAAAGTTAGCTTTGAAGTTACACCCCGATTGTGGAGGGAATGAAGAAGAAATGAAAACTTTGAACAATGAATATGACGAACTGTTTAGCAAACTTAAAAACACTCATAAGAATAAAGACGGTGAAACTTACACCAAAGAAACAACAGAAACACCCGAACAGTTTAAGGATATTATTAATAAATTGTTCAATCTAAAAATGGACGGCGTAGCAATCGAAGTAGTAGGAACATTTATATGACTAACAGGTAATACAAAACCATATAAAGAAGATATAAAAGCCCTAGAATTCCGATATTCACCTAAAAAATATGCTTGGTATAAAGCCCCTAAAGATTACAAAAAAAGAAGCCGACTACGATCAATCTGTGAGAAGCGGCTGTCTCTGAGACAATTGCATCACATTTTAGTTGTGAATATGTATCTCAAATACACCTAGCAGATGAATCGATTCTGATTTGTATGCATACATTTTATTTTTTTGTGGATTCGGCGAGTATTTCTTCTTTTGTTGTTCGTAAAACTATTGTCTCGGAGCGATTCCTTTTACCAACAGCTCAGTCCATTCCGCTGTATAAGGCAGGATTTTCTCATAAATCTGCGGATTAGAGATGCCTTCGATCATGGCTTGAAAATACAACATCAAAAATTCATCTGAATATTTTAAATCGACTTTTCCTTCTTTACGCCCGCGATGGAATAAATCCAACATAATGTCAAAACTTTGCTTTGTATAAGCTTCCATCATTCGGGTAAAGCCGCTGTCTTCTTTTTTAGTGTAATAGCTCATTAAATCTAGGTAAAATTGTTTATTGATTTTTTCGAGGTAATCGATTTTATTTTGACTCATGGCGATCAAAGTTTCTTCAAATGATGCATTTTTCTCCATGATTTTTTTAGCTTTTTCCCCCATTTCATCCATTGACCGGATAAAGACTTCATGAATGAGCTTTTCTTTGCTGCCAAAATATTTAAAAATAGAAGTTTTTCCTACATTGGCCTTTTTGGCTACGGCATCGATCGTTAAATTCTCGATTCCCGTATCTGTATTCATCAGATCAAAAGCAGCTCGTAAAACTTTTTTCTTTTTTTCTTCTGTTCTTCGTTCAAAACCATCCATTAAAAATACCTACTTTCTATAAAAAAGAACTTTTTGTTTATCATAGTTCAAAAATAGCTTCGTATATATTATATAGGAAATAATACGAACTAACAATGGAATCATAGGTTTAAATTTAAAATTATTTTTATTGACTTTTAAAATAAAAAAGAATATTATTGGAGCTGTAAAAGAACTTTGGTTTGAAACAAAGTATAAAGGGGTATTTTATGAACGATACGTATTGTATTGGTTCATAAAAAAGGTGCGTTTTGTTCAGACTGGAAAGCTCGTTATAAAATCATGTCAAAAGAAAAGGGAGTTATGTACCATGACAGAAATTGTAAAAGTACAAGGCTTGCAAAAAAAATTTGGTAAATTCCAGGCGTTGAAAGATGTCTCATTCACAGTAAACGCCGGTGAAGTTGTTGGTTTTATCGGACCAAATGGAGCAGGAAAGTCAACGACGATTCGTACACTGCTAGGAATCATCAACCGAGACGAAGGAGATGTCCAAATATTCGGAAAAGATGTTTGGAAAGATAGTCTAGAAATCCATAAACGAATTTCGTATGTTCCTGGGGATGTTGCTCTTTGGGGCAGCCTGACTGGTGGAGAGATCATTGATCTATTTATCAAACTTCATGGCGGCGGGAGCAAAGCAAAGCGTGATTATTTAATCAAACGATTTGAACTTGATCCAAAGAAAAAAGCCAAAGGTTACTCTAAAGGAAATCGTCAAAAAGTCGGTTTGATTGCTGCACTTTCAGTTGAATCTGATCTGTATATTTTAGATGAACCGACTTCAGGACTAGATCCATTGATGGAAGCAGTATTCCAAGAAGAAGTAGAAAAAATCAAAAATGATGGCAAAGCGATTCTATTATCTTCACATATTTTAAGTGAAGTTGAACGATTAGCAGATAAAGTAGCAATCATTCGACGTGGAGAAGTAGTTGAAACAGGTACATTAGATGAATTGCGTCATTTGACTCGCTCAACAGTTACATTGGTGACAAAAGGCGATATTGAGAAACTTGCGACGCTCTCTGGCGTGCATGATTTTGTTCAAAAAGACGGCAAAGCAACTTTTTCTGCTGACAATGAAGCGATGAATACGATTCTGACCGAGGCAACCAAATTAGGTGTGATAAAAATCGAATCTGTACCGCCAACGCTCGAAGATTTATTCATGCGTCACTACGAAGGCTGATTGTCGGAACGGAGGAAAAGAAAATGAATGAAAAATTTGCGCGTTGGAACGTATTGTTCATTCAATACGTGAAACGCGATTGGAAAAAAATAATTGTTTGGGTTTTAGGTTTGGGTTTGTTCTCAGGAGCATTTGTACCAGCATTTGAAGAGATTGCTAAAGGACAAGGTCTTTTAGGGATGTTTGAAACGATGCAAAATCCAGCGATGATCTCGATGGTTGGACCTACACCAATCAAAATAGGTACGGATTATACTTTAGGAGCGATGTATGCTCAAGAGATGTTGCTGTTTTGCGGATTGTTCGCAATGATTATCTCAGCACTTCATGTGGTGAGCCACACGCGAAAAGAAGAAGAATTAGGTTTGACTGAATTGGTTCGCTCATTTCGAGTAGGACGACAAGCCAATTCATTAGCTGTTATCAGTGAGATGCTGTTGATCAATCTTTTATTAGGTCTTTTAATCGGCGGACTCATGATGAGTTTTGGTGTAAAAACGATTGATGCCGAAGGAGCTTTCTTGTTCGGAGGATCAATTGCATTGGCGGGAATTATCGGTGGTGTATTGGCACTTGTGATGTCGCAGATTATGGCGACTTCTACTGGAGCAACCGGCTCGACATTAAGTCTTATAGGACTTTTGTATATCGTGCGCGCTGGAACAGATGTGTCTAATCTTGATCTATCAATGTTCAATCCAATGGGATGGATTTACTTGACCTATCCTTTCACAAAAAATAACTGGCTACCATTATTATTTGCTTTGATTTTTAGTCTTGTTTTTACCGTACTTGCGTTTGTGTTGGAAGAACATCGCGACATGGGCGCAGGTTATCTTCCTGAACGAGAAGGACGTGCGACGGCGAAGAAATCACTACTTTCTGTACCTGGTTTGTTTTTCAAGATTAATAAAGGAGTAATGATTGGTTGGCTGATCGCATTTGTGGTTATGGGAGCTGCGTATGGCTCCATTTATGGAGACATGCAAGTCTTTCTTGGCGGAAATGAACTGATGAAACAAATGTTCACTCAATCTGGCGTTTCCATTGAAGAATCCTTTACGGCAACGATCATGATGGTAATGATTGGATTAGTCACAATCTTGCCAATCGCGGTGGTCAATAAATTATTTGCAGAAGAAACAAGACTGCATCTGAGTCAACTGTATGTAACGAAGATTACGCGAGGCCAATTATATTGGACAACGATATTTTTAGCTATTTTTGCTGGAGTCGTAGGCATTGGCTTAGCATCAGCGGGATTAGGTGGAACGGCGATTTCTGCGATGAAAAATGAATCGACTATGGATCTGACCGATTTCTTAGCTGCTGGATACAATTTTCTCCCTTCCATCTTATTTTATATTGGTTTGGCTGCTTTAGCGTTAGGCTGGTTGCCAAAATTTGGAAAAGTAATCTATGCTTATCTAGGCTATTCCTTTGCTTTGAATTATTTCGGCGGAATCTTAGATTTGCCGGATTGGTTCTCAAAAACGGCGATTCAAAGTTGGATTCCACGCTTACCGATGGAAGAATTTGATGGAACGATTTTTGCAGTAATTACTGTTATCAGTATCGTCTTCTTATTTGTCGGCTATTTAGGATACAAACGCCGTGATATGGTAGAAGGCGCTTAAAAATTGAATTTCTAAAAAACCGTTCAGATTTACGAAAGTCGATTTGAGCGGTTTTTTTATGGCTTCAATTGTCAAATTAAGTGCAACGATTCATTAAAAAATACTTCATAAGGGGTTTTCCAATTTAGACATTTCCGTGGTCGCGTGTTTAATTTATTCGCCCATTCTTGAATTTGACTATTGAAAATACCTGAAATATCTTCACCTTTGGGTGAATATTCTCGTAATAAACCATTAGTATTTTCGTTTGTACAACGTTGCCATGGGGCATGTGGATCTGGAAAATACACTTTAGTGCCATTTAATTCTAGCGTTATTCGACTATGTTGGGAGAATTCTTTTCCTCTATCGGGTGTAACGGTTTTACATTTATCTTCTCCTACATTTCTTATTAGATTGATCATACAATCAACCACATTTTTAGAGATTTTCTTTTCAACCTTACCAAGTAGGGAGAAACGAGATCTACGATCGACTAGAGTTACAATACGAGCCCTACCTGTTTTACCGGCTACAGTATCAGCTTCCCAATGACCAATCTCAAGGCGCTCATTGGCAGCAGATGGCCTTTCATGGATCGTATGGTTCTGTTGCAAAGTTTTAAATAAAGAATAAAATCCCTTACGGTATCTATGATTTAAGCTGGGATTCCCAATAATACCTTGATTTCAGTACAGACCGAAAACCCGAAGAGAGTGCCTTCTTTTCGGGTTTTCTTATATAATCCTCGGATGGCTTCCATACCTTTAATCGTGGTAGAGGCAGTGCGTAAACTTCGATAGAATTTATTGCGTCTCTTTACTGGACGATGGTCTTGTTCAATCAAATTATTCAGGTATTTAATGGTACGATGTTCTGTCCCTTGATAAAAGCCGTATTCTTTTAGTTTCTTAAAGGCACTTGTAATAGAGGGGGCTTTATCTGTGACTACAACCTTCGGTTCATCAAACTGCTTCACTAACCGCTTAAGAAAAGCATAGGCTGCTTGTGTGTCCCGTTTTTTACGTAACCAAATATCCAAGGTTAAACCATCTGCATCGATGGCTCGATACAAATAATGCCATTTTCCTTTAATTTTGATGTACGTTTCATCCATTTTCCATGAATAAAAGGATTTTTTATTTTTCTTTTTCCAAATTTGATAGAGTAGTTTGCCATATTCTTGCACCCAACGATAAATCGTCGTATGAGAAACGTTAATGCCACGATCATATAAGATTTCTTGAACTTCACGATAGCTAAGGTTATAACGAAGATAGTAGCCCACGGCTACAATAATCACATCCTGCTGAAATTGCTTTCCTTTAAAATGATTCATCGTCATTCCTCCTGCTATCTTTTTCTATTATTCTACCTTATTTGATAGTAGATTTAAAACTTTGCAACAGAACCGGAAAGTGTATAAAACAAAACATCAGCTTCGCTATATTTCTGACGAAATTTATGCACGACAAATTCTAGAACAATTAAACAAAGGAGAATCACGTCATGCTTTATGTCGAAATATTTTTTATGGACGTAAAGGAAAATTATACCAAACCTATTATGATGGAATGGAAGAACAGCTTAATGCATTAGGATTGGTTACTAATGCCATTATCTATTGGAATTCATTGTATTTAGAAAAAGTCTTTGAACAAATGAAAAAAGAAGGATATGATTGTTCAGAAGAAATGTTACGAAAACAATCTCCTTTAATTAGTGATCATATTAATTTTGTTGGCAAGTACACCTTTAAATATGAACAAGAACTTTCTGATGGAAAATTACGTCCATTAAATTTGGAAAAATTTTAGTAATGTTCGTCTTTTTTTATTACCGTGCATTTTCGTATGAATGTTCCAATAAAATATTTAGCATAGAAAAGTAGATAATCACAAGAATCGTATGAAATCAACGTTTCTTGTGATTATATTTTTATCCTACCGTGCATTTTCGTTTCTATGTTCCATGTACCCCTTAACTAAGAGGAAATCATGAATATACTCTTTTTAAGTATTTACCTTTTTTATGTAACCTCTATCTTGGTAGGAATTTATCAATGGCTAAAAAAAATAAAGAAGTTATAAAAAATTTCACTCTATAAGAATAAAGGCAATAACCACTTAAAATCGAGGGTTAAATTCATGACACTACTACTATTGGCAAAGTGGTTATTACCAAAATTTATTTTATCAGAAATTCAATAAATTTAAATACTTTTCATCTCCTTAGAATGCCTATATTAATTCTCTTCTATAAAAAACAACAGTTATATTTATTGATAAGATCAATATTTATTATATCTAATCAATTTTAGTCAGTTACTTTAAGTTACAAAATAACAATATTGTAAGTTTTTTTCCTCTCTTTCATATGCTATATTTATAACATAAAATTTTGAAAGGGGGTTTTTAATATGCTCATAACAACTTCAGAAAAATTATATGGTGTAGAATACGAAACACTTGATGTAGTATTTGGTGTAACAACACATTCTAAAAATATTGTAAAAAATATTGGCGCAGGATTAAAAAATTTAGTGGGCGGAGAAATCAAAGCGTATACAGAAATGCAACAAGAAGCACGAAAAATAGCAATGGACCGTTTAAAAGAAGAAGCAAAAAATATTGGGGCCGACGCTATTATTGCTATGCGTTTTGACTCTGGATCTATTAGTAATGACATGCAGTCAGTTGTAGCATATGGTACAGCTGTTAAATTTAAGAATCAATAGAAAAAACGAACATTGGTTTTAATAGGAGTGATTATATGAACTATGCAAAAAGAATATTTTCAATTTTCATATTATTTATAATTAGTCAAATTGGAATCACTGCTTTTGGAGTAATAAAACAATTATCTTTAGATGCAGGAGAAAAAAACTTAAATATTTCCTCGACACTTGTTACAGTCATACTTGTTGTTATTAATATTCTTTTTTTAATCTACTTAGCTAAAAGAATGAACATTATAAAAACAAATCATCCATTTCTTACTAAAAAAAATATTTTGATTATTTTAGTAGCAACATTAATAGATCGAGGCATAGCTATTGGTGGAACATTGTTATTAAATATGCAAGGACACACAACTACAGCAAATGATTCGACTCTTATTAAATTATTTAGTGGAGTATCTCCTGTTTTAGTGGTTTTATTGTTAGGAATTGCTGCACCAATTATGGAAGAAATTGTATTTAGAGGAGGTATCATAGGATATCTTGTAGAAAATAATGCCCTATTAGCAATATTAATCAGTTCTTTTTTATTTGGGATTATTCATGGCCCTACAAATTTTATCAGCTTTGGAATGTATTTCTTCATGGGGATTATCCTTTCAGTTTCTTACTACAAAACAAAAGACTTAAGAGTAAGCATATCCATACACTTTTTAAACAACTTATTCCCTGCAATTGCTATAGCTTATAGTCTTATATAATAAGCTAACAAAAGATTAACAAGTTTTGAAAATATGTAATATTTACTAATGATTTTTTATCATATTTTATATGTATAAATCTTTATACTCTTAACTAATCTTAAGGAGGAAACTATATGAAGAGATATCTATTTACATTCATTCTCTTTTTAGGAGTAGTAGCAAACCTTTTAGTACTGACACCACAACTATATATTCATTCTCAACAAACGGTAGTAGGACTAATTTTAGGAATTATTGGTTTTATTTTAGCTATTTTCAATTATAAAAAAGGATATAAAACTTACCATAAAATTGCTTTTATCTTAGGTGGTATTATCAACATTTATCCAGTTTTATATTTTACATTTCTATTTTTTGCACTTGGTTAATTTTACTTCACTTAAAACACCATAAAATTCGCTATTTAGCTTAATTTTATGGTGTTTTATACATCTCTAAAATAAAAAAAGCAACAACCACCAAAAATTCGAGGTATTACTTTATACATACTGACACTATTATATTGAGGAAGTAGTTGTTACCTATTATTATTTTATCAAGATTTTACCTTTTTTCAATTCTTTTTTTGTGCGTATTTCTACATAAGAACCGTTGCTTAATTTATATTCTTTTTTACAGCTACTACACTTAAAATGATTATATTTTCCTAGCTCTCTTCTAGCCAATTGGCCGCAATCACAAGCAACATAAGCAACTACATTTGTCTTGTTCCACGTAGTAATTTCTATTCCCCAGTAATCATATTTTTTTCGAACAACCATCTTAATTCTCTCCGTTTCTAAAACTATATCTTGCAACCATTTCTCTATATTCTTGTTTTGTTTTAGGCTGAACTCGCAATACTTCTTCGGTCAACTCTAATAATAGTTTTTCCACTTTTACTGACATTGTATCAAAAATAACCATTGGCTGTTTTTCTTTTGCTACACGTTTTTTATATCTTTGAAAATTTGCAGAATAGAGTCGACCATTTGACATTTTTTCTATTCCATACCCTGAAATTAAAGGATTTTCCAACAACTGAATAATCTTCTCTCTATTTTCCATAATAACTTCTCCTTATCTATTTTTCACTAAGTAATTGTTCTTCTTTAGCTTGTTTTTTAATTCGTTTAAGAGTAGACAAAGAAATACCTGTTTTCTTCTCTACTTCTCTCATGCTGTTTGTTTCCATTAACTCTAGTGCATGTTTGTATTTATCATTTAGAACTCTTTTCGGACGTCCTTCTCGATAATTTTTATTGTTCGCTCGATGCCATTGTTTCCCTTCTTGCGTTCTCGTCACGATTAAATCTCTTTCAAATTGCGCAAAGCTCCCCAACATGTTCATCATTAATGTTTGCATAGAATCACTTTTATTTGGCTCAAAGGTTAGGGCATTATCTAAGAAGGTGATAGTCACTCCTGAATTGTTTAAAGAAGAGATAATCGAATTTAAATCAACAATACTTCTAGCCAGCCTATCAATTTTCGTCACTAAAACTTTATCGTCAGGTTTTACAATAGATAGTAGTTCTTCTAATTCTTTTCTTCCTTCTTTTTTTGTTCCCGTATATTTTTCACTGAAAATTTTTTCTGCTCCGGCTTGTTCTAGTTTTTGAATCTGGGTTTTGTAATCTTGATTACTAGTACTCACTCTTGAATAACCATAAATGGACAAAATTTTCTCACCTTTTCTGAACATAAGTTTTTGACACTTGATAATTCCAAGTATAGCACGAAAAAACAAAGAGGTCAAAAACTTTTAAGTATCTGAACCCAATGAATTAATCCCGAAATATCTAATCTCGATTATATAACTAAATTACACTAAGTTAATTAAATATAGTGTATAATTATTTAAAACTACTTAATTATTTAGTATAATGAAATACAAGAGGTGATTGGATGTTAACAACAAAATCTAGAAAACAAGGAAGTTCTGTAGTATTGACATTACCATCTAATAACGGACAGAAACCAAAAGCAGACCAAGAATATATAGTGATGTATTCTGATGATGGGACAATTACGTTAGTCCCTAAATTACAAGATCCATTTAGTGGTGGATCAGAAGGGGAGTACTACGAAAAAGATGAATGGCATGACATTGAACCTGGAGGGAGAGAATTATTTTAATGAGTGACGAAAAGAAATATATTCCTAAAAAGGGCGATATTGTATGGATAGATTTCGATCCTTCAGTTGGAAAAGAAATACAGAAAAGACGTCCAGGTCTAGTAGTTTCTAGATATGAGTTTAATAGAAAGACAATGTTTGCAGTAATTTGTCCCATAACTTCTACAATTAAAAATATGCCCACTCGTTATACATTACCTGATGAAATGGAAACTCATGGACAAGTCGTTATTTCCCAATTAAAATCTTTAGATTTTACAGAAAGAAAGTTAAGCCAAATAGAACATTTACCATTAAAGGATATGGCTAAAATAGATCAAATCATTGAATACATTTTTTAATTATAATAGGAAGAAAGAATACATATAATATTTAATGTTCATGAATTCTTTCTTTTTATAACGTCTATTTACTATAACGTATTATAGTAAATAGACAGAAAGGAGGATAAATTGAACCTAAGAAAAATAGAACATGAAATTGAAGAAATATTGTCTAAGGATACTCATTCATGGGTGCGTCTATACGAGCTAATAAGAGAAGTAGAATATAGTAAATTATGGCGTAATGAGTATAGTTCTTTTACACAGTGGATTAAACATTTAGCATATGTAACAGGAGTAACTGAATCTCTAATATGGAAAAGAAAAAAAGCAGGAGAAATATACTTTGACTACCAACAACGAGCAAGAAGTAGGGGAGTTAGTGTTCCTAACATAGAGGACGTAGAAGTCAGTCCAGATAACTTTGAATTAGTAGAAAAAATTAGCCAAGGAAACAGCCAAATAAAAGATGAATTAATGCAACAAGTTTTAGCAAAAGATATTAAGCGATCTGATTTAGTAAACACTTGGTCAACTATTAAAACGATTCAAGCTAAAGAGGGTGGGGGAATCGTTAAAAAGAATAGATACTCTAAAATTGATAGTAGTGACGAACAAATATTTACTATATCTGATTTTTCGTTTGCATTGTCAGAAAGTTCGTGGTTACAAATTGCTAAGAATTCATATCACAAAGGAAAATCAGTTTATAAGCTAATTCCCAATTTTTCCTTTTATTCTTCGTTATTGATGAGATCTGTTACTTTAGATTTTTTATTGCTAGAAAACGTGTCTAGTAAATACACACAAGAATTAAATACACATAGCATCGAAATAGTTTTTTCGGATAACAAACTTAACAATATAATTTTAAATACTAAAACTAATTATAGCTGGGTCGTTGTTCCTGAAGATATCTCACTCATTGCACTTAAACAGCTTCCTAAAGAAATAGGGTTATTAAAAATTTCATCTAAAAGAATAATACAAGTTGTTAGGAATGCAGCACTTACTAATGAAACTAGTAAATTAGATATTTTGCAAGCGTTCATTGTTAAAAATATCTAAATTAATGTCTAATATGTAATAACAAAAAACATCTATTATATATCATCAACTATCTATCATGATGATGTTCCAGATTTAAAAAAGGGCATTGAGTTTATTTTCACCATTAGGAAAAAAATATATTATTGGAGAAAAGCTGGATAGTATGTATCTTTAGTTTTTTGATTGTTATGTAGCTTTCGTGCTAAAATACATTGAAAAACTTAGCATGAAAGTTGAAAGAGTTATTGAAAAAGAGGATTAATAATTAATAGGCGGTGAATTCAGTTGTTAGAAAACAAATTAGGTATTATTAACCAACTTGAGTTAAACAGAGTTGAGGAACGTGTCAGTAAAGAAAAGGCAAAACAATTATATGACTCTGGAGATATTGACAGAGTAGAAATTGGAACATTCAAAGGTCTATCATATATCCATAATTATTTGTTTGAAGATATTTATGAATTTGCAGGTAAAGTACGAAGTCAAAATATTTCTAAAGGAAATTTTCGCTTTGCGCCAGTAATGTATCTAGAAGTCGCTTTAGAACATATAGATAAAATGCCACAAAGTAATCTAGATGAAATTGTAGCCAAATATGTTGAAATGAACATCGCTCACCCTTTTCGTGAAGGTAATGGTAGAGCAACCCGAATATGGCTAGACCTAATCCTGAAAAAAGAATTACAGCAAGTTGTAGACTGGAACTTAATCAATAAGGAAGATTATTTGTCTGCAATGGAAAGAAGCCCAGTCAAAGATTTGGAAATCAAATATTTAATCTCAAATGCTTTAACTGATAAAATTAATGATAGAGAAATCTTCATGAAGGGTATTGATATTAGCTATTATTATGAAGGGTACACCGAATACAATGTTGATGACTTATAATCTAATTAAGAAAAAATAATTTTTAGGAGTTTGTTATAGTCATAAAACGAACTAAAAAAATTATAGCCCATACTATTGCTAGTTATATAATTTATCATTTTGATAGTAAGACTCTATAAACTTCAAATAAAGTTTTTGATTTAAATTGCTACACTAATCTCCAAATTAGATTTCAAATCGGTTCTGTTGCAAAGTTTGAAAATCAAACGCGCCCTCTCTGAACTCCAAATATCTTAGGCTGGTATTCCCATTAATACCTTGATTTCAGTAGACACCGAAAAGCCGAAGAGCGTTCCATTTCTTCGGTTCTTTTTATATATTCCTCGAATGGTCTCCATGCCCTTAATCGTGGAAGAGGCTGTACGGAGACTTTGATAAAATTTATTCCGTCGTTTAATAGGTCGATGGTCTTGTTCTATTAAATTGTTAAGATACTTCACAGTTCGGTGCTCTGTCTTAGTATATAAACCCACACTCTGTAACTTTCTAAAGGCGGAGCCAAGAGAAAGTGCTTTATCGGTCACAATTGCTTTCGGCTCACCAAACTGTTTATGGAGTCGTTTTAAGAAAGCATAGGCTGCTTGCGTATCCCGTTTCTTTCGTAACCAGATATCTAAGGTTAAGCCGTCCGCATCAATTGCACGATAAAGATAATGCCAACGTCCCTTAATTTTGATATAGGTTTCGTCCATTTTCCATGAATAGAAGGATTGTCTATTTTTCTTCTTCCAAAGATCATAGAGGACTTTGCTGTACTCTTGCACCCAACGATAAATCGTAGTATGACAAATATTTATTCCACGATCATATAACAATTCCTGAACTTCACGATAGCTTAGATTGTAACGCAGGTAGTAACCAACAGCGACAATAATGACGTCTTTTTTGAATTGTTTGCCTTTAAAATAATTCATTACTCTGTCCTCTCTGTCTTTTTTCTCAATTTTACACTAAAATAGATTTTTTGGAAACTTTGCAACAGAACCCCTAGGTTCATTAATGGTATTAGGATCAGCATTCATTTTTAAAAAGAGAATCTAATTAAGTATTTATAAAAGCATGGTCGCAAGTTTTACACTCTCCTACTTGAAGTTTCCGAATGAAAACTCTATAATGAGAAATGTGAAAATGTTCACTTATTATAAATTAAGTTTGGAGGCTTTTATTTATGAAAATTGCAATTGCAGGGGCCGGCGCGATGGGTTCCCGGTTCGGACTGATGTTGAAACAAGGTGGTAACGATGTTTTGCTAATCGACGGCTGGCAGGAGCATATCAATGCCATCAAAGAAAACGGATTGAAGGCTAATTATAATGGCGAAGAAATTACTGTTAAAGTCCCAATTGTTAATCAGAATGAGGTGCCCACTGGTGAGCAATTTGATTTGATTATCTTATTCACGAAGGCAATGCAGTTGGAAAAAATGCTGCAGGATGTTAAACCATTAATTGCTGATCACACAGAAGTTTTGTGTCTTTTAAACGGTATCGGTCATGAAGACGTAATCGAAAAATTCGTACCGATGGAAAAAATCTTTATCGGCAACACCATGTGGACTGCTGGTCTAGAAGGTCCCGGCAAGGCTAAATTATTTGGCAGCGGGTCTGTTGAATTGCAAAATCTAGGTATTGGTCAAGAAGAATCAGCGAAAAAATTGGCGGAAACTTTGTCCGCGTCTGGTTTAAATGCCAAATATTCCGACAACATTCATTATTCAATTTATCGTAAAGCTTGTGTCAATGGTACGATGAATGGCTTATGCACGATTTTAGACGTCAATATGGCGGGGCTTGGTGCAACCAAACCTGCTCATGACATGGTAGTGACTATTGTTAACGAATTTGCAGCTGTTGCTGCCAAAGAAAACGTCAACTTAGACATTCCCGAAGTAATCGAACATGTAGAAACTTGTTTTGACCCGACTACGATTGGTATGCATTTCCCATCGATGCACCAAGACTTGATAAAAAATAACCGTTTGACCGAGATTGACTACATCAACGGAGCCATTTCTCGTAAAGGTAAAAAATATGGAGTAGTAACTCCTTACTGTGATTTCTTAACGCAACTGGTTCATAGTAAAGAAGAAATTCTAGGAGCGAAATAGTAATAATTAGAAAGAGGACGAGAAAATGGAAGAAAAATTAACTCCAAAAATATTTTTAAATAAAGTATTAGCGGGTACCGCAACGGGGATCATCGTAGGGTTGATTCCTAACGCGGTATTGGCAGCAATTTTGAAATTATTTGGTGAAAATACCTTAGCAGTAACGATCACACAAATGGCAGTTATTTTCCAACTAGCTACTCCACTATTGATTGGCGCTTTGATTGCGGTGCAGTTTGGCTTCAAACCAATGCAAATGTTAGTAGTTGCCGGTGCAGCTTTCGTTGGCTCCGGTGTTGTGAAATTCAATCCTGACACAGCTACTTATATCGGTGCTGGTACCGGAGACATCATCAATACCATGATTACTGCATCAATCGCTGTCGGCATGATCTTGTTGATCGGCGAAAAATTTGGGTCCGTGGCAATTGTTGCAACACCAATCGTTGTTGGTATCGGCGCTGGTCTAATCGGCTATTATTTATATCCTTACGTAACCAAGATTACTGCCGCTATCGGTGACTTAATTAATACCTTTACTACTTTGCAACCAATTTTGATGTCAATCTTGATTGCATGTTCCTTTGCTTTCTTGATTATCTCGCCGATCTCTACAGTTGCCATTGGTATGGCAATTCAATTGAACGGTGTTTCTGCTGGTGCAGCCGCTATGGGTGTTGCCGCAACAACAGTTGTCTTGGTAGTTAACTCTTGGAAAGTCAACAAACCAGGGGTTACTTTGGCCATCGCATTGGGTGCTATGAAAATGATGATGCCAAACTTGTTTAGGAAACCAATTATCTTGGTACCATGTCTATTCACCGCTATCATCTCAGCAATTCCAGTAGCGTTATTCTCAGTCTCAGGGACTCCTGCTTCTGCTGGTTTCGGTTTGGTAGGGTTGGTAGGTCCGTTGGCTTCATTGGACGCCGGTTTGAGTATTATTCTACTATTAATCAGCTGGTTTGTTGTACCAATCGTAGCTGCTTTCGTAGGTCAAATCTTATTTGAAAAAATCTTGAAATTGTATGATCGTAAAGATGTTTTCGAATTTTTAGGATAGTCAACTAGAAAAAGTGTGAGCCTTGTGCTCACGCTTTTTTGTGCAATTGAAGTTGGTGAATCTCAGCGAAAAGAGAAATGTACCTTAAATAGTGTGTTTCTGGTCAATAGCACAATGAAATATCTAAATACATTATGAACTGCTTTTCGTTTTATGAAGAGCAGTTTGTGCTATTTGAGAAATTGCTCAATTTAATCATTAAGTAGTTTCATCGGTTCTGTTGCAAAGTTTCCAAAAAATCTATTTTAGTGTAAAATTGAGAAAAAAGACAGAGAGGACAGAGTAATGAATTATTTTAAAGGCAAACAATTCAAAAAAGACGTCATTATTGTCACTGTTGGTTACTACCTGCGTTACAATCTAAGCTATCGTGAAGTTCAGGAATTGTTATATGATCGTGGAATAAATGTTTGTCATACTACGATTTATCGTTGGGTGCAAGAGTACAGCAAAGTCCTCTATGATCTTTGGAAGAAGAAAAATAGACAATCCTTCTATTCATGGAAAATGGACGAAACCTATATCAAAATTAAGGGACGTTGGCATTATCTTTATCGTGCAATTGATGCGGACGGCTTAACCTTAGATATCTGGTTACGAAAGAAACGGGATACGCAAGCAGCCTATGCTTTCTTAAAACGACTCCATAAACAGTTTGGTGAGCCGAAAGCAATTGTGACCGATAAAGCACCTTCTCTTGGCTCCGCCTTTAGAAAGTTACAGAGTGTGGGTTTATATACTAAGACAGAGCACCGAACTGTGAAGTATCTTAACAATTTAATAGAACAAGACCATCGACCTATTAAACGACGGAATAAATTTTATCAAAGTCTCCGTACAGCCTCTTCCACGATTAAGGGCATGGAGACCATTCGAGGAATATATAAAAAGAACCGAAGAAATGGAACGCTCTTCGGCTTTTCGGTGTCTACTGAAATCAAGGTATTAATGGGAATACCAGCCTAAGATATTTGGAGTTCAGAGAGGGCGCGTTTGATTTTCAAACTTTGCAACAGAACCTTTTAAAGTATACTAAGTTATCTTTTTTAATTTTAGGAGTAATCATTATTGTAAGTTTTACTATTTCTAAAATTATTCAAGTCATATTCACAAAAAGTAAATTGAAACGTAGAATATAAACTACAGACAGCTTAAATTTTGGCTGTCTTTTTTATGATTATTTATTGTTATTGACATGACAATTTTGTTCAAATTCCCCAATAGATTCACAATTAAAAGACCCAACAGGGTATAACCGGTTGATACTTTTCTATGTTAAAATTGTTGCTAAGTAAGTAGTAGGTCATTCAAGTTGAGCATACTTTAATTTAGGGAATAATAGTGATATTCAAATAAATTACTACTATCTTAAAGTTATTATGTCTATTGCTCTTTATGTTGTTTATTAAGGTAGTTTTTATAATTTGAAAAAATTTCTTAATTTGTGTATATTATATGTAATTAGGGTTAAAAACAAAATAAAATATAATTTCAAGGAGGAAGAAATGATAAAAAAATACTTTTCGGAGTAGTATGTATTTTTGCGTTTGGGGGAATGGCAATCACTGCATTTGCAGATGATACTCTGCCTATCTATGGTTCACGTATTTGGTTTGATTTAAATGGCAATGGAATACAAGACCAAAATGAACCGTCAGCACCTGCTATTCATTTTGATAAACTAGCCTTTACAAATAAGGATTTGACGGTAGGCTTTGATTATCCAGGAAATAATCATTTGAATGCTGGATCTACTACAACTCCTATTAATTCTGCTACAGCTGTTATTGAGCCTAAGTCAGCATGGGTAAAGCAGAATTTAAATAAAGATTGGTCGGAAATAGAAGATAAAGCTATGGAAACAGATGATTGGACGGAGTACGAAAGTGTTTCAAAGCAATTTTCTGATGCTAATCCGCTTATGGATAATGCCGAAGTACCATACAGAACAGGTTTCGGGAACCTAAATTTAGCTAACTGGATTGCTCAAAATGTACCCGAAGATAGCCCATACATTAATTACATTTACATTAATCCTAGTCAACTACCAAAATGGTTAACTATTACTGAAGCCAATAAAGCAAGTATTGTTAATAGTTCACAATTTTCAGCAGATGGTTTCTATTACTTTGATAATAAAGCTCCTCTCCAAACAGTCAGTGGTTTCTACAATTTAGACGGAACATTTACTGAAAGTAATGATACTCAAAATCCGTATGTTCACAGTTATGCAATAGCAAATCTAGGATTAATTCCTCATGCTTCTATAAAACTTGATATGACAACAGAACAAAAAATAAGTAATCCAAATGAAGAAATTACTGTAACCTACACAGTTAAAAATGACGGTACGAGCGATCTTGAAAACATAACTTTATCCGATATCGATTTTCCAGCATTTAATTTGAAAAGTGGAGAAGAAAAGACTTTTAGTGTGGCACAAATACCTAATCAGCAAGGAACTATAAATACAACTGTGCAAGGTGATCTTAATTATTACTATGATCAAGTTTACTTAAACCCCGAAACAGGAGAAACTTCAACCACTCCACAAAAACCCATGCATCTATTAACAGTTACTGATGATAAACAGGTAACGGTGACTTACCCGACTACAAAACAGTCAACAATAACAGTCCGCTATATGGATGAAGAGGGAAATCAATTAATTGATCCTATTACTAAGACAGACATTGTAGGTAAGGAGTATTCTACTGAGCAAAAAACATTTGACGGTTATCAATTTGAAAAGTTAACGGGAAATGCTTCTGGTGTATTTACAGAGAGTGATCAAGAGATCGTTTATGTATATAAGAAAGTTGTAACTCCTCCTGTAAAACAATCAACGATAACAGTTCGTTATATAGATGAAGAGGGAAATCAATTAATTGATCCTATTACTAAGACAGACATTGTAGGCAAGGAGTATTCTACTGAGCAAAAAACATTTGACGGTTATCAATTTGAAAAGATAACGGGAAATGCTTCTGGCGTATTTACAGAGAATGAACAAGAGATCGTTTACGTATATAAAAAAATTGATGTGTTAAAAGAAGAGAATAAAGGTCAAATTAACAAAACATCGAATACTGAATTTAAAGAAGCAAACAAGTCAAATGATAAAGTTAAAATGGATAATGCTTCTACAGGAAAAAAGAGCGCTAAATCTTTTCCTAGAACAGGATTTAATAATAATTTAGTATTAAATACATTGGGCGCGGCTTTGCTTGTAGTTAGTCTTATTGGTTTTACTGTTGTATTTGTTATTAGAAGAAAACAAAAGAGATAAGAACGTTGAAGATAAAACTTAATATAATAAATTTTTTTATATTCCAGATAATCCTGATATGAATGAAATTTCAAAAAACTAGGAAATGCGATTAATTTAAGTGAGGAATAGAAACTTCTGAAGTAACTATATATCATAAATTAAACCGATGAGTCAAAAACTTTTGTTTTTTCTATTAGCGATGAGATTATATTAAACAGTATATACTAGAATGAATGATTATAAAACGTTTGAGTGGATAATCGTCCGTAAAAGCATGATCCAAAGAGTTGAAATTTTAGTTTAGAAGGATGATCAATTCAAGACGATAAAATTTTTAGTGAATTAAAATGTGTTATATAAAAAAGTATTGACAAAAAAGCATTCATTATAAAAAATTAACTATGCTACTGGATATTATATCCAGTAGCATAGTTAATTTTTTATTTTTTTTGGGGATAGTCAAGGTTATTATTGGAGATTATTCGAAACTAGATTTAAAGGTGATGATGGCAAATGGAAAGTATCAACAGTTTGGCTGTCTGCTTGGAATCTTCAACATTTAAGATTTGGCTAAAATTATGGTAAATAAAAAATATTTGATAGGGGTATTGGTCATATCTACATTATCTTTTTTTTATTTTTTGTGTATAAGGTAGATGAATCAGAAAATAATCCCATAATAGAAACTGTACAAGAAAGAGAAAAAGAAAGGGATAAAAAATATTTTGAAACATTGTCTGTTTCTGGTGAAGGGGTAGTAACCAAAGAAGATCTAGAAGCATATTTATGGGTTTCAAATGGGTCTGGAGAAGTAAATTCTTTTCAGAAAGGTATTAGAAAACAAGGAGTATATCCCGAAAAGTATCATAAAGAGCCTATAATAATTAGCGAGTATGATTTGGTTGATGGGATTTATACAGAAAAAGGAGATCCTAGCAAGTACAAAGTTAGTTGGAAAAAGGGATATATTTTTTTTGAACCAATTGACAAGTTATCCAATAAAGAAGAGCGGGAAAAAATATTCTACCCAGCAAAATTTACAGATGAAGAAGAGTAACTAGTATAATATAAAAATTTTAGATTAGGAGACATAAAGAAAAAGGCAACAAAAATTGTTGCCTTTTTTGTACGTTTTTATGAAAGTAGTTTGCTTATGCTATTCACTAGTAAATGCTTTGTGTCAATTTTAACGGTATCCTAATTAGACAATCGAGACTATTTGTTTTTCCCTTTTTCATGCGCTGTTTCTAAAAACATGCATTGTCTAGTTGTATAATCGATGGTAGTTAATTAATCCAATAATACTTTACTTGATGCTTTCATTCCGTAAAAAAATCAATAGAAACATATAAACATAATATTAAATGACAATATTAGAAATAAATAATATAATTATTTCTAAGAAAATCAGTAAAGGAGCTTAAAAATGGTTGATTTTAGTAAACTTAAAAAAATAGAAAAAAAACAAGATGTTATCGATCCAATTGAAATTTTTAGAAGAATACCAAAACCTGAAGGAATAAATGATCTTTATTCCAGTCAATCGGAAGTTTTAAATGCTTGGTTTAAAAACAAAGATCAAAAAGATAATATTATAAAATTGCATACGGGTGGTGGAAAAACAATGGTTGGCTTGTTGATTGCTCAATCTACAATGAACGAGCTAAAAGAACCAGTGTTGTACTTGACTCCTACTACCCAACTAGTAAATCAAACTTTTGAAAAAGCTAAAGAGTTAGGAATGTCTGTAGTAAAATATGAAAAAGGAGAACCATTATCACAAGAATTTGTCAATGGAAAGGCTATTATGATAGCAACTTATTCAGCATTATTTAATGGTAAAAGTAAATTTGGGGTTCAAGGGAAAACTTCAATTCAATATGTTTCTACAATTATTTTTGATGATGCACATGCAGCATTACCAGTTATTAGGGATAGTTTTACTTTAGAAATAAGTAAAGCTGAAGATGAAAAATTGTATTTAGAACTTTGTTCTCATTTTAGAAAAAGCTTTATTGAAATTGGAAAACAAGGAACTTTTGATGAAGTTATTGATGGCAAAGAAGATATGGTTTTGGAAGTACCTTATTGGGAATTCATAGAATCTATGACATATGTAAGTTCTAAAGTAAAAGAAAAAGATGTTTTTTCTTGGCCATTAATTAGAGATCGTTTATCTATGTGTCATGCATTTATTAGTAAAAGTAAATTTACAATAACACTCATTCAACCACTACTGGATATATTCCCTACATTTAAGAATGCCAAACGTAAAATTTATATGTCTGCTACTATCTCAGATGACAGTGATATTATAAGAACATTTAATGTTTCGGAAAGTGCTGTAAATAACCCGTTAACCTCTAGTTCTGTTGCAGGAATAAGTGAAAGAATGATATTAATACCAGGATTGATGGATTTTCCGTTTGATGATTTAAAAGATTCCTTTAAATTACTTAATTATGTTGTTGAAAATGAATATGGAGCCGTTGTAATTGCTCCGTCAGATGAAAAATCAAGTCGTTGGGAATCAGATGTTATTTTTCCTCATGGATCTGAAGAAGTAAATAATATTGTAAATAAAATGCAAAAAAAGATTGAATTTGGCCCGGTCGTTTTTTCAAATAGATATGATGGAATTGATTTACCAGGTGATGCTTGCCGACTTTTAATAATGGATGGTATGCCAATAGGAACTTCAAGTTATGAGATTTTTCGAGCAGCAGCCTTAATGGGTGGTGATTCAATTACAAGAATGATGACGCAAAGGATTGAGCAAGGCTTAGGAAGGGGAGCTAGAGGAGCTTCTGATTATTGTATAGACGTACTTATAGGAAAAGATTTAACAACATGGGTTAGTATGGAAAATAATTTTTCTTATTTTACTAGTGCCACCAAAGCTCAAATCGAAATGGGAAAAATAGTTAGTCAAGAAGTTAAAAGTGTTTCAGATTTATTGGATGTTATAAAGCAAAGTTTAAATAGAGATAGTGGATGGACAAATTATCATTCTGAAGAGTTGGTAGAGTATATTGATCAAGATCATATTGTAAAAAAAGATTCATCATTTGCTAGAATTGAACGAGTAATTGTAGATTTGTGGGATATGGACTGTCTAGATAAGGCTATTGTTAAAATTAATAGTTATTTAGAGCAAAATGAATCGATGAATCAATATGAAAAAGGTTGGTTACAACAGTTTTGTGCAAGAATGGCATATGTATTTAAGGATAAAGTAACATTTGAAGAGTATCAAAAGCAAGCGTACTTTAATAATAAAAATTTATTTAGAATCACTAATTCAAATGATGAATATCCTCAACTAAAAGTGCCGTCCGATCAATCTAAAATGATAGTAAAAAAATATAAAGAATTTAGAAGCCCACGAGGAATTTTAAGTAATATTGATGAAATCGAATCATTAATTACTTCTACTTCTAGTGCAAATCAATTTGAAGAAGCATTAAAAAAATTAGGTGATTATTTAGGCTTTATATCAGAAAGATTTGATGATGATGGAATAGGTCCAGATGTATTATGGCTGATTAATGAGAAAAAAGGAATCATTATTGAAGCTAAAAGTCGAAAAAAAGAACATAATGCTTTTAGAAAAGAAGAACATGGGCAACTTCTTATAGCAGAAAGATGGTTTAAAACTAAGTTTCCTGATATCGAAGCGTTACCAGTTAGTGTTCATCAAGATAAAATAGCAACAAAAGCTTCTTTTGCTGAGGGTGTAAAGGTATTAACATTTGATAATATACTGCTTATTATTAAAGAAACTAAAAAATTATATTCTCAATTAATAGATTATCATTTGGACGAAAAGGCACTGGAGGTGCAGTGCCAAAAGTTACTTTTACAATTTGATTTACTCAGTGAAAGGTTTGTCGAAAAGTATTTAGATACATTTGAAACAATGACATAAACCTTAATTTTAGTATCATTTGAAATATAGTTCATGTTTTATTCTATATATTGGAGTAATCATCACATTTATAATAACATTGTATTGACAAAATCCCTTGTTTTTAATACAATGTTATTACAAAGTGCGAATGGAGGTAATAAGATGTCTCAATCAACAATTACATTTAGAATTCCTGAGGATGAGAAAGAACTTGTGTTAGAATATGCAAAAGCTCATAATTCTTCATTAACTGAACTTTATCGAAAAGCTGTATTAGATAAAATTGAAGATGAAATTGATTTAAAAACCTTACGGAACGCAATAGAAATTTCCAAAGAGAAAAAAGAGATTGGTATTTCTCAAGAGGAAATGGAGAATTTACTAAATGAAATATAAAGTTGTATATATGCCACAAGCGCAGAAACAATTAAAAAAAATGGATAGAAATCAGGCAAGAATAATAGTAGCTTGGATTAGAAAAAACTTAGAAGGAACTACTGATCCTCGTCAACATGGAAAAGGCTTGACTGGAAATAGAAGTGGTGAATGGCGTTACAGAATTGGAAATTATCGAATATTGGCTAATATTTGTGATTCAGAAATTATAATACAAATATTTTCAATAGGACATAGGAGTACTATCTACAAAAAATAATTTATGTAGGAAACATGCAAAAGAAGAGGGTATATTAGAAAATAGTCCAGTTTCTATTGAAATCTTAACTGTTGAAGCACCTGCAAAAAAAGTGATATATAACTGAATTAGATAAAGAATGTTATCTTTCTACTTGGTTTTATGTCAAATTAATTAGCTTAGAATAGTTATAATTAACTATAATAAAAATATAGACTCTCTTTGTATAGAGAGTCTATTAACTTTTAATAAGCTATTTAATTGTCAATAAGGCTGCACCTTCAGTAACTATATTTTTAGTTATAGGAATAACTTCTGAATAATCTTTAGAGTTTGTTACAATAACCATTGTTGTATCATCAAGTCCTGAATTTGTAATTACTGTGCTGTCAAATGTTCCAAGAACCTCTCCCTTTTTTACTTTTTGTTTAGCACCAACTTTTTTAGTGAATCCTTTACCATTCAATGATACTGTGTCAATACCAACATGAATTAATATTTCAGCACCAGTATTTGATTTGAGGCCATAAGCGTGCCCAGTTTCAAATACGACTTGGACAATACCATCTACTGGAGAATATATAGTGTTCCCATTTGGTTTAATAGCAATCCCTTTTCCTATAGATTCTGAAGAAAATACTGGGTCATTAACTGAACCAAGAGTAGTTATTTCACCAGCAAGAGGACTAACAATCGTTTCTACTGTTGTAGGTTCATCAGCATTTGCTATTTGATTTGTATTTATTTCTGAAGTATCAACTGATGTTTGTTCAGCAATTGCTTCTGCTGCAAAGATACCGGAAGATCTTGTTCTACCATAGAAATAAGTAATTGCAAAAGTAACTGAAAAACTTATTAATTCACATAGCAAGTAAAAGGGGATAGAAGTTGCGTTGATTGAAAGGAACCCAAGAAATCCAGCTGAACCGAGTGATACAGCAACAACTTTAAGTAGACCTGTTATCGCTGCAGCAATACCTGAACCAATTAGAGCACAGAAAAACGGGAAACGGTATTTTAAGTTTACTCCAAACAATGCTGGTTCAGTAATACCAAGAAGTGCTGATAATCCAGCAGAAGAAGCCAGACTCTTTGTTTTAGAATTTTTAGTTAAAAACCAAATAGCAAATGTTGCAGCACCTTGAGCTACATTTGCCATGGAAGCAACTACAAAGATAAAATCCCCATGTCCGATACCATTTGTCCATGCTGAAAGTAACTGTGTTTCGATTGCAGGAAATGACTGATGAAGACCAGTCATAACAATGAGTGAATATGTTCCACCAAAGATCCCCATTCCTATGAACCCAGTTGCATTATATAACCAAACAATAGCATCTGTGATTCCATTAGATAGTAATAACATTGTGGGACCAATAACTGTGAAAGTTAAGAATCCAGTAATTATTACGGATAATAATGGTGTGAATGTAAAATCAATAGATGAAGGAAGTTTTTTATGAAAATATTTTTCCAATATTGACAAAAGATATACGGAAGCTAATACCGGAATTACTTGGTAGGCATAGTTTGTTTGTGCAACATGGTATCCAAAAATATTCCAATATTCAGTGGCTCCACCAAGGTCTGGAGTTGTCATAATCATACCAATTGCAGCACCTAGAAATTGGTTTGCTCCAAAACGTTTAGCAGCGGAAATACCAACTAGAATTGGTAAAAACATAAATGGTGCAGCTGACATAAGCTGAATCATAGAGGAAATTCCTTTAATTGCAGGATACATTTCTTCGATTGATTTTGGTCCAAAAAGACCCGCGGCAGTTAAAAAATTTCGTAGAGCCATTAATAAACCACCTGCAACAAGTGCAGGAATAATTGGTACGAAAATTTCTGATAGTAGTTTAATTAATGCCATAATTGGATTGAATTTTTTATTTTTATCAACTATTTGTTTCAAGTCGTCTGTTGAAAGCTCTGAAAGGCCAGTTTTTTTTATAAGTTCATCATAGACAAAATTAACGTCACCAGCACCAATAATAACCTGATACTGACCATCAATTTTAAAGGTACCTTTTACATTTGGGTTTTCATCCAAAGCTTTTTGATTAACTTTTGTATTATCCTTTAGTACGAGACGAAGACGTGTTGCACAGTGTGCAGCAGCGATAAGATTATCTTTTCCAACTGCTAGAATTATGTCGGAAGCTAGTTTAGCATAGTCCATATGAACAACTCCTTTTATCATATTTCTCTTTCTGAGAAAGCGCTTTTTTTAATTTATGTTTATTTTAGCATATTTCATGAACATGTCAAACGTTTATCATATTTTTTTTATTTTTAGATAGAATGATTGATTTTTATAGAGAAAACGTTTACTATATTAGTTATAAAAAGATACTTTGAAGGAGTAAAATATGGAATTATCTCGAGAAATACGATATCGCGCTTATTCTGAATGGAGTAAAGATGAGATTACAAAAATAAAAGAAAATATTAAGCAATCTCCTTGGCATGCTAGCTATCATATTGAACCTAAAACAGGGTTGCTTAACGATCCGAATGGGTTCTCTTTTTTTAATGGAAAATTCACTCTTTTTTACCAAAATTGGCCATTTGGAGCGGCACACGGGTTAAAAAAATGGGTGCATGCTGAGTCAGATGATTTAGTTCATTTTAATATAACAGGAACAGAGCTTCTTCCAGATACAAAATACGATAGTCATGGAGCATATTCTGGATCAGCATATGAAGTAGATGGCAAATTACTTTTATTATATACAGGAAATGTTCGTGATAAAAATTGGAGACGTGATTCATTTCAATTGGGAGCATGGATGGATAGAAGTTACAATATTACTAAGTGTGAGGATGTCTTTATTAACAAACCTGAGGACGTAACAGATCATTTTAGAGATCCGCAAATTTTTGATTATAAAGGTCAATTTTATGCAATTGTTGGAGGACAAAGTCTTGAAAAAAGAGGAGTTATTAAGCTTTATAAAGCTGTAGGTAACAGTGTTGAAAAGTGGTCAGAAGTAGGAAATCTTGATTTTTGTAGTAGTGGTTCAGAATACATGATAGAGTGCCCTAATCTTTTATTTGTAAATGATACACCAATTCTGATTTATTGTCCTCAGGGTCTTGATAAATCAGAACTTAGTTATGATAATATTTATCCGAATACTTATAAAATTTGTCAAAGTTTTGATGAAAGAACTGCGAAACTTGTGGGTTCTTCTAAAATTAAAAATCTTGATTATGGGTTTGATGTTTATGCAACACAAGGATTTAATTCTCCTGATGGACGTACTTTAATTGTTAGTTGGATTGGGCTTCCTGATGTTGAATATCCAACAGATAAGTATGATTATCAAGGCGCAATGAGTCTTGTTAAGGAGCTTTCTATCAATAATGGAAAACTTTATCAATACCCTGTAGATGCTATTAAAACACTGCGAACTAGTTGTGAAGATTTTACGTCAAAAATAGAAACAAGTAATACTTATGAACTGGAAGTGACTTTTCCGGCTAATCAGAAATCAGAATTACTTCTTTTTGCTGATGATAAAGGGAATGGACTCAGCTTAATAGTTGATACTAAAGAAGGAAAAGTTATTTTAGATCGGAGTAAAGCAGGAATTCAATATGCAATTGATTTTGGTATGACTCGTGAATGCTTAATAGATACTGAAGAAACAATTGCTAATATTTTTGTAGATAATTCAATCATTGAGATTTTTATTAATAAAGGAGAGAAAGTATTTACCAGTCGTGTATTTCCTGAGAAGGACCAAAATGGGATTCAAATAAAATCAGGGAAACCTATTGGAAAATACTTTGAATTGGAATATTAATATGGTAGCAAAATTAACAGATGTAGCTGAATTAGCTGGAGTTAGTCCGACAACTGTATCTCGTGTCATTAATAACAAAGGCTATTTGTCAGAAAAAACTAAAAAAAACGTTCATGAAGCTATGAAAATTTTAGGATACAAACCAAATAATTTAGCACGAGGCTTACAAGGAAAATCACCTCAACTTATAGGTCTCATTTTCCCTAATATTAGTAACATATTCTATGCGGAACTCATTGAATACCTTGAAATAGAATTATTTAATCAAGGATATAAAACAATTATTTGTAATAGCGAAAATGATCCTGGAAAAGAACGTGAATATCTTGAAATGCTTGAAGCAAATCAAGTCGACGGTATTATTTCTTCTAGTCATAATCTTGGGATTGCTGACTATGAGCGTGTTCAAGCACCAATTATTGCTTTTGATAGAAATTTAGCACCAAATGTTCCTATCATCGCATCAGATAATTTTGAAGGTGGTAAATTGGCAGCAAGCGTTTTACGGAAAAATGGTTGTCAAAATATTATTATGATTACTGGAAATGATAATACAGATTCTCCTACAGGTTTACGTGCTTTAGGATTTTCTTTCCAAATTCCAGAAGGAAAAGTCTTTAAAGTTCCTAATAGTTTGTCTACAATTCGTCGAGAGATGGAAATTAAATCGATTATTTCAACTAATAAACCAGATGGCATTTTTATTTCAGATGATTTAACTGCTATTCTTACTATGAAAATTGTAAAAAAACTCAACTTAAATATTCCAGAAGATGTGAAAATTATTGGTTACGATGGAACATCATTTATTGAACAATTTTTTTCACAATTGACCACAATTAAACAACCTATTGATGAACTTGCAAAACTAATTGTTGATGTTTTGTTGAAAAAGATTAAGGGAGAAAAGATAAGTAAGGATTATATTTTACCTGTATCATTACTTTCTGGTGGGAGCATTTAATCGATAGAAAAAAACGAACAAGTCGGAAACTTTTGACTTGTTCGTTTTTTCGCCTTTTTATTAGTTAAAATTTATTTGTTTTATTTACTTTTTGAAATACGGTTCTAACTTTTAGCAATAATTCATCGATTAATTTTTCGTGTGCTGTTTCTAAAAACACGCATTGTCTAGCCTCATAATCGATGGTGGTTAATTGATCTAATAATACTTTACCTGATGTTTTCATTCCGTAAGAAGGATTAATAGAAACATATAAAGGATAGTTTCTTTTTGTACTTGATATAGGAGCTACAATAACAACATTGCTGTAATCTGCAATAATATCATGACTTAAAACAATATACGGTCTCTTACCTGTTTGTTCATGTCCTGATCTAGGAGCCGTATTCAACAATAAAATATCACCTTGATGAGGAACTTTTACCATTTTTCATTTCCTACCGCATTTCCTAAATCTTGAATAGTTACATGCACCTTCTCTTCTTTATAATTTTCAAACAATTGTTCAATTGTTAAATCATTATCAGAATCCACAGCTTCAATAATTAATCGTTTTTTACCATTCGATTCCTCCTGTGTTATTTTCACTTTATCTTCTGTATGAATTTGGAGATATTCCATCACAGATTTAGGAAGTCTAAGACCGTTACTATTGCCCCATTTTTTTATTGATAACATTACCATTTTATTCACCTCTCATTGTTTATACATAGTATAACATATTAAAAAAATAAAGTATATACATAATTATCCTTCGACTGAACAATTTCACATAAAAACCAAAGAGGTCAAAAACTTTTAAGTTTCTGGGTTCTGTTGCAAAGTTTTAAATCTACTATCAAATAAGGTAGAATAATAGAAAAAGATAGCAGGAGGAATGACGATGAATCATTTTAAAGGAAAGCAATTTCAGCAGGATGTGATTATTGTAGCCGTGGGCTACTATCTTCGTTATAACCTTAGCTATCGTGAAGTTCAAGAAATCTTATATGATCGTGGCATTAACGTTTCTCATACGACGATTTATCGTTGGGTGCAAGAATATGGCAAACTACTCTATCAAATTTGGAAAAAGAAAAATAAAAAATCCTTTTATTCATGGAAAATGGATGAAACGTACATCAAAATTAAAGGAAAATGGCATTATTTGTATCGAGCCATCGATGCAGATGGTTTAACCTTGGATATTTGGTTACGTAAAAAACGGGACACACAAGCAGCCTATGCTTTTCTTAAGCGGTTAGTGAAGCAGTTTGATGAACCGAAGGTTGTAGTCACAGATAAAGCCCCCTCTATTACAAGTGCCTTTAAGAAACTAAAAGAATACGGCTTTTATCAAGGGACAGAACATCGTACCATTAAATACCTGAATAATTTGATTGAACAAGACCATCGTCCAGTAAAGAGACGCAATAAATTCTATCGAAGTTTACGCACTGCCTCTACCACGATTAAAGGCATGGAAGCCATTCGAGGATTATATAAGAAAACCCGAAAAGAAGGCACTCTCTTCGGGTTTTCGGTCTGTACTGAAATCAAGGTATTATTGGGAATCCCAGCTTAAATCATAGATACCGTAAGGGATTTTATTCTTTATTTAAAACTTTGCAACAGAACCATATTCCACATAGGAATCCTTTAACTCTTTATCCGTCAGCTCACAGTACAAGCCACTCTCTAATTTCTTTTCCAAGTGTAAGAGTTGGTCTTGATATTTTCCCAGCGTGATTTCCACCCGTATCTGTATCAAGCCATTTTTAAGTCGATAATACATTTTAGGGAAGTAGGTTATCTTTTCCTTTGTACGACCAGCACTATCTTTAAAGAAACCCTCTGTTTTGACCTGTTCAGATTCATACCACTTGTTTTCAAGTATCATCTTTGCCAGTTTTTGACGGTGGTAAAGTTGTTTAACCGTATCATAGCGAACCCGTTTGAATACAAACGCTACCAGCAAGCAGATAAGAATTGCGACACTGAAACTGATAATTAAATAGGGAATGTCAATCTTATCTGCTTGTGATAGGTTAAAATCCTGCCAGTTGATCTGCTGGATTGTCTTCACATGAAACAGTCCGACAACCAGCAGGAAAACAGGCAGGAGTGACGCTATCGTAAAATGAAAGACTAAATCTTTACCAGATGGGCGAATCCTTTTACCACGCTGTTTCATGCGAAAAAGTCTCCTTTCTACCTAGCGACTATTTGTCTTGTGTCGGTTCTTTCTTTGCTTGTGGTTGAGCTTTGAATGAACTAGAATCCTTTGTCAGCACAATATCGTCTGCCTTGATATACCAGTCAACATCTGCTCCTTGATAGGTGGCAGTAGCAACGGTGTCCGCAATGGGATTGATAAGTTCCACCCGTGCGTTATAATCAAACTCTTTCAAAGGCACGCTGGCAGGAATACTTACTTGAATCATGCGTCCTTGTCCTTTGGATTTTAAGTCATAGGTACGTTCCTTGATTTCATCTGAAACCGACCCGTCTTCATTTTGGATTCTCACTTCACGACGTAGAGCAGAGAATTTCAATTCTCCAAAAGTCGTGTCTTTATCTAATACAATGCCATTTGCTAATCTCATCATTTTTCCTCTCTTTCTTTATTCTTTTATCATGTCGTCAGCATGTAAAAGGTAATTTGTAAAACCACGAGTGCCGATTTTGTAGCCCTCTGCGGTAATACGTGGATTGACTAACTTCACACGTTCCTCAAAGCCGAAATGTTTTTCGCCAGCTTCAGCAGGAAGCACCACCACAATATCATCTGCTCTTTGAACATCAGAATAGAGATTATAGCTTCTTGATAAGACAGTTAGCCGTCCGTTGATTCTTCGCTGAACGACTTTATCCTCGCCAGCAAATTCTAAATTGCCGAATGTTTTTTCCATGTTGGGAATCACAAATTTAAGTTCCATATTTTTACCTATCCTTTCTTTTTTATTGGCTGAATGAATGTTTGATGGTCTTAAAGAGTGGGGAACGACCTTTTGATTCTTGATTTTTTGTTTTCATAAGTTCACTTCCTTTCAAAATCGGGTAAAAAAATAGACACCTCATTTTTTGAAGTGTCTACCTATTAAATATTCAAATTTTATTGGAAGTATCTTTATATCTTCACTTTTCAAGGATAAATCGTCGTATCAAAGCTCATTCATAAGTAGTAAATTAGTAGTAAATTGAGTGGTTTTGACCTTGATAAAGTGTGATAAGTCCAGTTTTTATGCGGATAACTAGATTTTTATGCTATTTTTAAATTAAAAAATTCTATGCTTTTCAGCATGACCGAGCAGATGAACTAGCAACAGGCCCGACTGATGATAAGTGGTATACGTGGCGCCGATATATGACTGATGAAGAAGCTATTTTGGATAAAATCTCGGCAACAGATATTATTGACCATGGAGAAATTACAAGTGAACTGAAAGACGAAACACACGTTTAAAAAGACGTGCGTTTTTTCTTTTAGAAAATAGAAAAAGGAGGAACAGAAAATGCCAATGACACATGCACAACGACAAAAAGTGTTAGAAGAAATTGAACAAAAAAGTATTGTGGGTGTCGCAGAAAGTTTAGGAATAACACTTGTACGACAGGGACAAAGTTATACCTGGTCAGAGCACGATAGTTTTGTTTTAACCCCTAAGAAGAATGCTTTTTATTGGAACTCTCGCCAAGTTGGTGGTGGGAGCATCAAGCTTGTTCAAGTGATAAAAGAGTGTACACACGCTGAAGCATTGCAGTATTTACAGACCGTAGAAGCAGGGGCTGTTGAAACGTTGAAAGAACCTACTCCGACGAACTTTCATTATTATATGAAAGAACATACACAACAAAATGCCACCATTGATTACTTGCTTCAGGAACGTAAGTTATCAAGAGAAACGATTGATTTCTTTTTTGAACAAAACCTCATGGCACAATCCACGTATACAGATAAAGAGACCGGACAAAGTGAACCAGTAATAGTCTTCAAGCACGTTGGTCTTGAAGAAAAAATTAAAGGCGTTGCCTTACAAGGTATTTGGGAAAATAAGAAGCTACATGGCGAACGAGGACGGTTAAAGCGTGTCTGGGGAAATGGCTATTATGGGTTGACTGTTCGTGTAGGGTATCCACCAAAAATTGCAGAAGCTACGTCAGAAAAGCCAATCAAAATCATTGTTTTTGAAGCGCCTATAGATCTCATGAGTTATTACGAATTAAAAAAAGAAACGATTGGAGATGCGGTATTATTTTGTGCGAATGGACTTAAAAAGGGCGCAGTATCTACGCTTATTGCCAATGAAATTGGCTCTTATGTCAAAGAAGAAGAAAAGCCAACCGTCCTTGAACGGTTCTGTTGCAAAGTTTTAAATAAAGAATAAAATCCCTTACGGTATCTATGATTTAAGCTGGGATTCCCAATAATACCTTGATTTCAGTACAGACCGAAAACCCGAAGAGAGTGCCTTCTTTTCGGGTTTTCTTATATAATCCTCGAATGGCTTCCATGCCTTTAATCGTGGTAGAGGCAGTGCGTAAACTTCGATAGAATTTATTGCGTCTCTTTACTGGACGATGGTCTTGTTCAATCAAATTATTCAGGTATTTAATGGTACGATGTTCTGTCCCTTGATAAAAGCCGTATTCTTTTAGTTTCTTAAAGGCACTTGTAATAGAGGGGGCTTTATCTGTGACTACAACCTTCGGTTCATCAAACTGCTTCACTAACCGCTTAAGAAAAGCATAGGCTGCTTGTGTGTCCCGTTTTTTACGTAACCAAATATCCAAGGTTAAACCATCTGCATCGATGGCTCGATACAAATAATGCCATTTTCCTTTAATTTTGATGTACGTTTCATCCATTTTCCATGAATAAAAGGATTTTTTATTTTTCTTTTTCCAAATTTGATAGAGTAGTTTGCCATATTCTTGCACCCAACGATAAATCGTCGTATGAGAAACGTTAATGCCACGATCATATAAGATTTCTTGAACTTCACGATAGCTAAGGTTATAACGAAGATAGTAGCCCACGGCTACAATAATCACATCCTGCTGAAATTGCTTTCCTTTAAAATGATTCATCGTCATTCCTCCTGCTATCTTTTTCTATTATTCTACCTTATTTGATAGTAGATTTAAAACTTTGCAACAGAACCGCCAGTCGTATTTCTATTGATGAAGTAGAAGCTAAAGATGGTAAACTTCGCTTAATGAAAAACGTATGGTGGGAATATGATAAGCTCCCTCATATGTTGATTGCTGGTGGTACAGGTGGCGGTAAAACTTACTTTATACTGACACTGATTGAAGCCTTGCTTCATACAGATTCAAAACTGTATATTCTTGACCCGAAAAATGCTGATCTTGCGGACTTAGGTTCTGTGATGGCAAATGTCTACTATAGAAAAGAAGACTTGCTTTCTTGCATTGAAACATTCTATGAAGAAATGATGAAACGTAGTGAGGAAATGAAGCAGATGAAGAACTATAAGACTGGCAAAAATTATGCTTACTTAGGTCTCCCGGCACACTTCTTAATCTTTGATGAATACGTCGCTTTCATGGAAATTCTGGGAACAAAAGAAAACACCGCAGTTATGAATAAGCTGAAACAGATTGTCATGTTAGGTCGTCAAGCTGGCTTCTTTCTAATACTGGCTTGTCAACGTCCAGACGCAAAATATTTAGGCGACGGAATCCGTGATCAGTTTAATTTCAGAGTGGCTTTAGGTCGTATGTCTGAAATGGGCTATGGCATGATGTTTGGCAGTGACGTACAAAAGGATTTCTTCTTAAAGCGAATCAAAGGTCGTGGCTATGTTGATGTAGGAACAAGTGTCATATCAGAGTTTTATACTCCCCTTGTACCAAAAGGATATGATTTCTTGGAGGAAATTAAAAAGTTATCCAACAGCAGACAGTCCACGCAGGCGACGTGCGAAGCGGAAGTCGCAGGTGTGGACTGATCTTGCTGGCTGGTGTGGCAATAGCCACGCCAGCACTTAACCCCCCGTATCTAACAGGGGGGTACAAATCGACAGGAAACAGTCAAAAAAACATTAGAAAATCCTTTGGTTACAAGGGATTTACAAAATTTCAGCGTATGTCAAATGGGCTTTAAAAGTTGACATACGCCTTTTTGATTGGAGGGATTTTTACTGAATGAACAAACTTGGTTACAGCATTTAAAAGAAAAACGCTTGGCTTATGGACTATCTCAAAACCGTTTAGCTGTTGCGACTGGTATTACAAGGCAGTATCTAAGCGATATTGAAACAGGAAAAGTCAAGCCATCAGAGGATTTACAGCAGTCCCTTTGGGAAGCTCTGGAACGCTTCAATCCCGACGCTCCCCTTGAAATGCTGTTTGATTATGTAAGAATTCGCTTTCCGACAACAGACGTACAGCAGGTGGTCGAAAACATCTTACAACTGAAACTGTCCTATTTTCTTCATGAGGACTATGGTTTCTATTCTTATTCAGAGCATTATGCTTTAGGCGACATATTCGTCCTTTGCTCCCATGAACTGGACAAAGGAGTTCTGGTGGAATTGAAAGGTCGTGGGTGCAGACAATTTGAAAGCTATCTTCTGGCACAACAAAGAAGCTGGTATGAGTTCTTTATGGACGTTTTGGTGGCTGGCGGTGTGATGAAACGCCTTGACCTTGCCATTAACGATAAGACAGGGATTTTAAATATCCCTGTACTCACTGAAAAGTGCCAACAGGAAGAATGTATCTCCGTCTTCCGCAGTTTTAAAAGCTATCGCAGTGGCGAACTGGTACGCAAAGAGGAAAAGGAATGTATGGGAAACACCCTCTATATCGGTTCATTACAAAGTGAAGTTTATTTCTGTATCTATGAAAAGGACTACGAGCAGTACAAGAAAAATGATATTCCCATTGAAGACGCAGAAGTAAAAAACCGTTTTGAGATTCGATTGAAAAATGAGCGTGCCTATTATGCAGTCCGTGATTTACTCGTCTATGACAATCCAGAGCATACCGCCTTTAAAATTATCAATCGGTATATCCGTTTTGTAGATAAAGACGATTCCAAACCTCGTTCTGATTGGAAACTGAATGAAGAATGGGCTTGGTTTATTGGGAACAATCGTGAACGATTAAAACTAACCACAAAACCAGAGCCTTACTCCTTCCAAAGGACGCTGAACTGGCTATCTCATCAAGTTGCCCCGACCTTAAAGGTTGCGATTAAACTTGATGAAATCAACCAGACGCAGGTTGTAAAAGACATTCTCGACCATGCGAAACTGACAGACCGACACAAGCAGATTTTGAAGCAACAGTCAGTAAAAGAACAGGACGTGATAACAACAAAAAAATAACTCAAATACAAATTCATTGAATATAGAGAGGAGAACATTTTTATGAATTTTGGACAAAACCTTTATAACTGGTTTCTATCAAACGCTCAATCACTGGTGCTTTTAGCAATCGTTGTGATTGGCTTGTATCTTGGCTTCAAGCGTGAGTTTAGCAAACTGATTGGCTTTTTAATTATTGCGATTATTGCGGTTGGCTTAGTCTTCAACGCTGCTGGAGTAAAAGACATTTTACTAGAGCTATTCAATCGCATTATTGGTGCTTAAATAAAACCGTTCTTTTGTGGAATATAAGTGGTTTTCTTATGTTCCGCAAAGGAATGGTACACCAAACGAAGTGCGGTAGGGATTTTTGAATCTCTACAAAGAAAGGACGTGAATATATGGACGATATGCAAGTCTATATTGCGAATTTAGGCAAATACAATGAGGGCGAATTGGTCGGTGCGTGGTTTACCTTTCCCATTGACTTTGAGGAAGTCAAAGAGAAAATCGGCTTGAATGATGAATATGAGGAATACGCCATTCATGACTACGAGTTACCCTTTACGGTTGACGAATACACTTCCATTGGCGAACTCAATCGACTATGGGAAATGGTATCGGAATTACCCGAAGAATTACAATCGGAGCTATCTGCTCTGCTCACTCATTTTTCAAGCATTGAAGAACTAAGCGAACATCAAGAGGATATTATCATTCATTCCGATTGTGATGATATGTATGACGTGGCACGCTACTACATTGAAGAAACGGGTGCTTTAGGCGAAGTACCAGCTAGTCTTCAAAACTATATTGATTATCAAGCCTATGGTCGGGATTTAGACCTTTCAGGAACGTTTATCTCAACCAATCATGGGATTTTTGAAATCGTCTATTAAATCTGTCGGTACATTACTACTGGCAGATTTTCTATTTTACGGGGTGGCTCAATCAGCTACCCCTATTTTTTATGAAAGGATTGATTACATGAAGAAAATACGAAGCTATACCAGTATCTGGTCTGTGGAAAAGGTACTGTATTCTATCAATGATTTTAGACTTCCGTTTCCCATAACCTTTACGCAAATGACATGGTTTGTCGTGTCACTCTTTGCAGTGATGATACTTGGCAACTTGCCCCCTCTTTCCATGATAGAGGGAGCATTTCTCAAATACTTTGGGATTCCTGTGGCTTTCACATGGTTTATGTCTACAAAAACTTTTGATGGTAAAAAGCCTTATGGATTTTTGAAGTCTGTCATTGCTTATGCACTGCGACCAAAGCTGACCTATGCAGGAAAAAAAGTAACGCTTGGCAGAAACCAGCCACAAGAAGCCATTACAGCAGTTAGGAGTGAATTTTATGGCATATCCAATTAAATACATTGAAAACAATCTCGTCTGGAATAAAGACGGGGAATGTTATGCTTACTATGAGCTTGTTCCTTACAATTACTCATTTCTAAGTCCAGAACAGAAAATACAAGTGCATGATTCTTTCAGACAGCTTATCGCACAAAATCGTGATGGCAAAATTCATGCTTTACAAATCAGTACAGAATCCAGCATACGTTCTGCACAAGAGCGTTCCAAAAATGAAGTCACTGGCAAGCTCAAAGCGGTTGCCTATGACAAAATCGACCAACAGACAGACGCTTTAATATCCATGATTGGCGAAAATCAAGTGAACTACCGTTTCTTTATCGGCTTTAAGTTGCTTCTCAACGATCAGGAGTTTTCTATGAAAAGTCTTACCGTTGAAGCAAAAAATGCTTTGTCTGATTTTGTCTATGATGTGAACCATAAGCTGATGGGCGATTTTGTTAGTATGAGTAATGATGAAATCCTGCGTTTTCAGAAGATGGAAAAGCTCTTAGAAAATAAAATCTCTCGTCGTTTCAAAATCCGCAGGTTAGATAAGGACGACTTCGGCTATCTGATTGAACACCTTTACGGACAGACAGGCACTGCCTATGAAGAGTATGAGTACCATCTATCAAAGAAAAAGCTGGATAATGAAACGCTGATTAAATACTATGACTTGATTAAGCCTACTCGCTGTTTGGTGGAAGAAAAACAGCGATATTTGAAAATCCAGCAGGAAGATGAAACCGTCTATGTAGCTTACTTTACCATTAACAGCATTGTCGGAGAACTGGACTTCCCGTCCTCTGAAATCTTCTACTACCAGCAACAGCAATTTACATTCCCGATTGATACGTCAATGAATGTGGAAATTGTAGCGAATCGTAAAGCCCTATCTACTGTCCGCAATAAAAAGAAAGAACTGAAAGACTTGGATAACCACGCTTGGCAAAGTGATAATGAAACCAGCTCCAATGTGGCGGAAGCTCTGGAAAGTGTGAATGAGCTGGAAACCAATTTAGACCAAAGCAAGGAATCTATGTACAAGCTGTCTTATGTGGTAAGGGTATCAGCAAATGATCTTGACGAACTCAAACGTCGTTGTAATGAAGTGAAAGATTTTTATGACGATTTAAGCGTAAAACTGGTACGACCATTTGGGGATATGCTCGGCTTACATGAAGAATTTTTACCTGCCAGCAAGCGTTATATGAATGATTATATTCAATACGTGACCTCTGATTTCCTCGCTGGTTTAGGTTTTGGTGCTACTCAAATGCTGGGGGAAAATGAGGGGATTTATGTTGGCTACAGCTTAGATACTGGACGCAATGTCTATCTGAAACCTGCTTTTGCCAGTCAAGGGGTTAAGGGTTCAGTAACCAATGCGTTAGCGTCGGCTTTTGTTGGTTCGCTGGGTGGTGGTAAATCCTTTGCGAATAACCTTATCGTCTATTATGCGGTGCTTTATGGGGCACAAGCAGTGATTGTAGACCCAAAAGCAGAACGTGGCAGATGGAAAGAAACCTTGCCAGAGATTTCCCATGAAATCAATATCGTCACTCTGACTTCTGATGAGAAAAACAAAGGCTTACTTGACCCTTATGTGATTATGAAAAATCCCAAAGATTCTGAATCACTGGCTATTGATATTCTGACATTCCTTACGGGGATTTCCTCTCGTGATGGGGAACGCTTCCCAATCCTTAGAAAAGCCATTCGTGCAGTAACCAATAGTGAAGTACGAGGGTTGATGAAAGTGATTGAGGAATTACGGGTTGAGAATACGCCACTAAGTACCAGTATAGCCGACCATATCGAAAGTTTTACAGACTATGACTTTGCACATTTATTATTCAGTAATGGTTATGTGGAGCAGTCTATCAGCTTAGAAAAACAACTGAACATTATACAGGTTGCGGACTTGGTACTTCCCGACAAGGAAACTTCCTTTGAGGAATATACCACTATGGAGCTTTTATCCGTTGCTATGCTGATTGTCATTAGTACCTTTGCTTTAGACTTTATCCATACAGACCGAAGCATTTTCAAGATTGTAGATTTAGACGAAGCATGGAGCTTTTTACAGGTAGCACAAGGAAAAACACTATCTATGAAGCTGGTTCGGGCTGGTCGTGCTATGAACGCTGGGGTATATTTCGTGACCCAAAATACAGACGACCTCTTAGATGAAAAACTGAAAAATAACCTCGGCTTAAAATTTGCATTTCGTTCCACTGACCTTAACGAGATTAAAAAGACCTTAGCCTTTTTTGGTGTAGACCCAGAGGACGAAAACAATCAGAAGCGATTGCGTGATTTGGAAAACGGGCAATGCCTTATCAGTGATTTATATGGTCGTGTCGGTGTGATACAGTTCCACCCTGTATTTGAAGAACTGCTCCATGCCTTTGATACCAGACCACCTGTGCGAAAAGAGGTGTAAATGTGAAACCATCAATAGTAAACAGAATAAAATCAAACTGGACGCTGAAACGTCTAGGTAAAGTGGCAATGACAGTGGCTTTCACACTTGTGATTGCCATTTTTCTTTTAGCCATGCTGGGAACGGTGGTTCAAGCTGCGGGCTTGGTAGATGATACGGTCAATGTGGCAAATGAATACAGCCGATACCCACTTGAAAACTATCAACTGGATTTTTATGTGGATAATAGCTGGGGCTGGCTTCCGTGGAACTGGTCGGACGGGATTGGAAAACAGGTCATGTATGGACTATATGCCATTACCAATTTTATTTGGACAATCAGTTTGTATGTTTCCAATGCGACAGGTTACTTAGTACAGGAAGCCTATTCCTTAGACTTCATTTCCGCTACAGCAGATTCCATTGGTAAGAATATGCAGACCTTAGCTGGTGTGAGTGCAAACGGATTTTCAACAGAGGGTTTCTATGTTGGATTCCTCTTACTCTTGATTTTGGTTCTTGGGGTTTATGTTGCCTATACGGGACTGATAAAGAGAGAAACCACAAAGGCAATTCATGCCATTATGAATTTTGTGCTGGTGTTTATCCTATCGGCTTCCTTTATTGCCTACGCTCCCGACTACATTAAAAAAATCAATGACTTTTCATCAGACATCAGTAATGCCAGTTTATCACTTGGCACGAAGATTGTCATGCCCCATTCCGATAGTCAAGGCAAGGACAGCGTGGACTTAATCAGAGATAGCCTGTTTTCCATACAGGTTCAGCAACCGTGGCTACTGCTTCAATACAACAGTTCAGACATTGAAAGTATTGGTGCTGACCGTGTGGAAAGTCTACTTTCAACCAGTCCAGACAGTAATAATGGAGAAGACAGAGAAAAAATTGTAGCAGAAGAAATCGAAGACAGAAACAATGTGAACATGACGATTACAAAAACTATTAACCGTTTGGGTACAGTCTTCTTTCTCTTTGTATTCAATATCGGGATTTCTATATTCGTATTCCTACTAACAGGAATCATGATTTTCTCGCAGGTACTTTTTATCATCTATGCCATGTTTCTGCCTGTGAGCTTTATTTTAAGCATGATTCCGTCCTTTGATGGTATGTCAAAACGAGCCATTATCAAACTCTTTAATACCATTTTGACACGAGCTGGAATCACGCTGATTATTACGACAGCCTTTAGTATTTCAACCATGCTCTATACCTTATCGGCTGGTTATCCGTTCTTTTTGATTGCCTTTTTACAGATTGTGACCTTTGCAGGAATCTACTTCAAACTGAGCGATTTAATGAGTATGTTTTCGCTTCAAAGCAACGATTCTCAAAGTGTGGGAAGTCGTGTGATGAGAAAACCTCGTATGCTTATGCACGCTCATATGCACCGCCTACAGCGTAAACTTGGACGCTCCATGACAGCTTTAGGTGCTGGCTCTGCCATTGCCAGTGCTACAGGAAAACAAGGACAGTCGGGTAGTTCTGGTAGGACACAAGCAGATCACACCCGTCCAGACGGACAGGAAAAATCAACACTTGGAAAACGTATCGGACAAACAATCGGAGCAGTTGCTGATACCAAAGATAAAATCGTTGATTCTGCTGGTAATCTCAAAGAACAGGTTAAGGATATTCCGACCAATGCAAGATATGCAGTGTATCAAGGAAAATCCAAAGCAAAAGAAAATGTTCGTGACCTAACTTCCAGTATTTCTCAAACCAGAGCAGACAGAGCCAGCGGACGCAAGGAACAGCAGGAACAAAGACGCAAAACCATTGCAGAGCGTCGCTCTGAAATGGAACAGGTCAAACAGAAAAAACAGCCAGCTTCTTCCGTTCATGAAAGACCAGCTACTAAGCAAGAACAATCTCATGATGGACAGACCGCAAAACAATCTTCTATTCAGACTTCACGCATGGAATCTCAACAAGCCAAACAGGAGCGTCCAGCAGTTAAGTCCGATTCTTTAAGTTTAAAAGCGGAACGACAAAACCGTACTACACAAGAAAGAACAGTTCAAAAGCCAGCAACTTCAACTACACCAGCAGACAGAGCTTCACAACGTCCAGTCACAAAAGAGCGTCCGTCTACTGTTCAAAGAGTTCAAAGCCAAAACCTTAGAAATAGACCACCAATAAAATCCGCCACTATCAAGAAAGGCAGTAAGAAACCATGAAACTGAAAGCTTTAGTGATTGGTGGTTCTGGGCTATTCTTGATGGTCTTCTCACTGCTTCTGTTTGTTGCCATTTTATTTTCAGATGAACAGGACAGCGGAATTTCCAATATTCATTATGGAGGTGTGAATGTTTCCGCAGAAGTGCTGGCTCATAAGCCTATGGTAGAAAAATATGCCAAAGAATATGGCGTTGAAGAATATGTCAACATACTTCTTGCGATTATACAGGTGGAATCGGGCGGTACTGCGGAAGATGTTATGCAGTCCTCGGAATCCCTCGGTCTTCCACCTAATTCATTGAGTACAGAAGAATCCATTAAGCAAGGTGTGAAGTATTTCAGTGAATTATTAGCCAGTAGCGAAAGGCTCAGTGTAGATTTAGAATCGGTTATCCAGTCCTACAATTATGGTGGTGGTTTCTTAGGGTATGTGGCTAATCGTGGAAATAAATATACCTTTGAACTGGCTCAAAGTTTCTCAAAAGAGTATTCAGGTGGCGAAAAAGTGTCTTACCCCAATCCCATAGCCATACCTATCAATGGGGGCTGGCGATACAACTATGGCAATATGTTTTATGTGCAACTGGTAACGCAGTATCTTGTCACAACAGAGTTTGATGATGATACGGTACAAGCCATCATGGACGAAGCACTGAAATATGAGGGCTGGCGATACGTTTACGGTGGAGCTTCCCCGACTACTTCTTTTGATTGTAGCGGACTGACACAATGGACGTATGGAAAAGCTGGAATTAACTTACCACGAACCGCACAACAGCAATATGATGTGACCCAGCATATCCCACTATCGGAAGCACAAGCTGGCGATTTGGTTTTCTTTCATTCTACCTATAACGCTGGCTCTTATATTACTCATGTTGGGATATACCTTGGCAATAACCGTATGTTTCATGCAGGCGACCCAATCGGTTATGCCGACTTAACAAGCCCCTACTGGCAACAGCATTTAGTGGGAGCAGGACGAATCAAACAATGAGAAAGGAAGATTTAATGATGAAATTTAGAAAAAATCAGAATAAAGAAAAACAGATACCAAAGGAAAAGAAACCTCGTGTCTATAAGGTCAATCCTCATAAAAAGGTTGTGATTGCCTTGTGGGTACTTTTAGGGCTTAGTTTCAGCTTTGCGATATTCAAGCACTTTACAGCTATAGATACTCATACTATTCACGAAACAACTATCATAGAAAAGGAATACGTTGATACTCATCATGTAGAAAATTTTGTAGAGAACTTTGCGAAAGTCTACTATTCATGGGAGCAATCCGATAAGTCCATTGATAATCGAATGGAAAGTCTAAAAGGCTATCTGACAGATGAACTTCAAGCTCTCAATGTTGATACAGTACGCAAAGATATTCCTGTATCGTCTTCTGTAAGAGGATTTCAGATATGGACGGTAGAGCCAACTGGCGACAATGAGTTTAATGTAACCTACAGTGTAGACCAGCTCATTACAGAGGGAGAAAATACAAAGACCGTCCACTCTGCTTATATAGTGAGTGTCTATGTAGATGGTTCTGGAAATATGGTACTGGTTAAGAATCCGACCATTACCAACATACCTAAGAAATCAAGTTATAAACCAAAAGCCATTGAAAGTGAGGGGACGGTTGATTCCATTACAACCAATGAAATCAATGAGTTTTTAACGACGTTCTTCAAGCTCTATCCTACAGCGACAGCCAGTGAACTTTCCTACTATGTGAATGACGGGATATTAAAACCAATCGGAAAAGAGTACATCTTTCAAGAACTGGTAAATCCTATTCACAATCGTAAGGATAATCAAGTCACGGTATCGCTGACAGTGGAGTATATCGACCAGCAGACCAAAGCAACGCAGGTATCTCAATTTGATTTGGTACTTGAAAAGAACGGGAGTAATTGGAAGATTGTAAAATAACAAATATTGGTACATGATTACAGATACTTTGTAATCATGTACTCTTTTTGATAAAAAATTGGAGATTCCTTTACAAATATGCTCTTACGTGCTATTATTTAAGTGACTATTTAAAAGGAGTTAATAAATATGCGGCAAGGTATTCTTAAATAAACTGTCAATTTGATAGCAGGAACAAATAATTAGATGTCCTTTTTTAGGAGGGCTTAGTTTTTTGTACCCAGTTTAAGAATACCTTTATCATGTGATTCTAAAGTATCCAGAGAATATCTGTATGCTTTGTATACCTATGGTTATGCATAAAAATCCCAGTGATAAAAGTATTTATCACTGGGATTTTTATGCCCTTTTGGGTTTTTGAATGGAGGAAAATCACATGAAAATTATTAATATTGGAGTTTTAGCTCATGTTGATGCAGGAAAAACTACCTTAACAGAAAGCTTATTATATAACAGTGGAGCGATTACAGAATTAGGAAGCGTGGACAAAGGTACAACGAGGACGGATAATACGCTTTTAGAACGTCAGAGAGGAATTACAATTCAGACAGGAATAACCTCTTTTCAGTGGGAAAATACGAAGGTGAACATCATAGACACGCCAGGACATATGGATTTCTTAGCAGAAGTATATCGTTCATTATCAGTTTTAGATGGGGCAATTCTACTGATTTCTGCAAAAGATGGCGTACAAGCACAAACTCGTATATTATTTCATGCACTTAGGAAAATGGGGATTCCCACAATCTTTTTTATCAATAAGATTGACCAAAATGGAATTGATTTATCAACGGTTTATCAGGATATTAAAGAGAAACTTTCTATGGAAATTATAATCAAACAGAAAGTAGAGCTGCACCCTAATATGTGTGTGATGAGCTGTACGGAACCTGAGCAATGGGATGTGGTAATAGAAGGAAATGATGACCTTTTAGAGAAATATATGTCCGGTAAATCATTAGAAGCATTAGAACTCGAACAAGAGGAAATCAGAAGATTTCAGAATTGCTCCTTGTACCCTGTTTATCATGGAAGCGCAAAAAGCAACATAGGGATTGAGCAGCTTATAGAAGTGATAACGAATAAATTTTATTCATCAACATACAGAAAGAAGTCTGAACTTTGCGGAAATGTCTTCAAAATTGAATATTCGGAAGAAAGACAACGTCTTGCATATGTACGCCTTTATGGCGGAATCCTGCATTTGCGGGATTCGGTTAGAATATCGGAAAAGGAAAAAATAAAAATTACAGAAATGTATACTTCAATAAATGGTGAATTATGTAAAATTGATAAGGCTTATTCCGGGGAAATTGTTATTTTGCAAAATGAGTTTTTGAAGCTAAATAGTGTTCTTGGAGATACAAAGCTATTGCCACAGAGAGAGAGAATTGAAAATCCGCTCCCTCTGCTGCAAACAACTGTTGAACCGAGCAAACCTCAACAAAGGGAAATGTTACTTGATGCACTTTTAGAAATCTCCGACAGTGACCCGCTTCTACAATATTATGTGGATTCTACGACACATGAAATTATACTTTCTTTCTTAGGGAAAGTACAAATGGAAGTGATTAGTGCACTGTTGCAAGAAAAGTATCATGTGGAGATAGAACTAAAAGAGCCTACAGTCATTTATATGGAGAGACCGTTAAAAAATGCAGAATATACCATTCACATCGAAGTGCCGCCAAATCCTTTCTGGGCTTCCATTGGTTTATCTGTATCACCGCTTCCGTTGGGAAGTGGAATGCAGTATGAGAGCTCGGTTTCTCTTGGATACTTAAATCAATCATTTCAAAATGCAGTTATGGAAGGGATACGCTATGGTTGCGAACAAGGATTATATGGTTGGAATGTGACGGATTGTAAAATCTGTTTTAAGTATGGCTTATACTATAGCCCTGTTAGTACCCCAGCAGATTTTCGGATGCTTGCTCCTATTGTATTGGAACAAGTCTTAAAAAAAGCTGGAACAGAATTGTTAGAGCCATATCTTAGTTTTAAAATTTATGCGCCACAGGAATATCTTTCACGAGCATACAACGATGCTCCTAAATATTGTGCGAACATCGTAGACACTCAATTGAAAAATAATGAGGTCATTCTTAGTGGAGAAATCCCTGCTCGGTGTATTCAAGAATATCGTAGTGATTTAACTTTCTTTACAAATGGACGTAGTGTTTGTTTAACAGAGTTAAAAGGGTACCATGTTACTACCGGTGAACCTGTTTGCCAGCCCCGTCGTCCAAATAGTCGGATAGATAAAGTACGATATATGTTCAATAAAATAACTTAGTGTATTTTATGTTGTTATATAAATATGGTTTCTTGTTAAATAAGATGAAATATTTTTTAATAAAGATTTGAATTAAAGTGTAAAGGAGGAATTAATTATGAAGTGAAATGAATGTAACAGGGTTCAATTAAAAGAGGGAAGCGTATCATTAACCCTATAAACTACGTCTGCCCTCATTATTGGAGGGTGAAATGTGAATACATCCTATTCACAATCGAATTTACGACACAACCAAATTTTAATTTGGCTTTGCATTTTATCTTTTTTTAGCGTATTAAATGAAATGGTTTTGAACGTCTCATTACCTGATATTGCAAATGATTTTAATAAACCACCTGCGAGTACAAACTGGGTGAACACAGCCTTTATGTTAACCTTTTCCATTGGAACAGCTGTATATGGAAAGCTATCTGATCAATTAGGCATCAAAAGGTTACTCCTATTTGGAATTATAATAAATTGTTTCGGGTCGGTAATTGGGTTTGTTGGCCATTCTTTCTTTTCCTTACTTATTATGGCTCGTTTTATTCAAGGGGCTGGTGCAGCTGCATTTCCAGCACTCGTAATGGTTGTAGTTGCGCGCTATATTCCAAAGGAAAATAGGGGTAAAGCATTTGGTCTTATTGGATCGATAGTAGCCATGGGAGAAGGAGTCGGTCCAGCGATTGGTGGAATGATAGCCCATTATATTCATTGGTCCTATCTTCTACTCATTCCTATGATAACAATTATCACTGTTCCGTTTCTTATGAAATTATTAAAGAAAGAAGTAAGGATAAAAGGTCATTTTGATATCAAAGGAATTATACTAATGTCTGTAGGCATTGTATTTTTTATGTTGTTTACAACATCATATAGCATTTCTTTTCTTATCGTTAGCGTGCTGTCATTCCTGATATTTGTAAAACATATCAGGAAAGTAACAGATCCTTTTGTTGATCCCGGATTAGGGAAAAATATACCTTTTATGATTGGAGTTCTTTGTGGGGGAATTATATTTGGAACAGTAGCAGGGTTTGTCTCTATGGTTCCTTATATGATGAAAGATGTTCACCAGCTAAGTACTGCCGAAATCGGAAGTGTAATTATTTTCCCTGGAACAATGAGTGTCATTATTTTCGGCTACATTGGTGGGATACTTGTTGATAGAAGAGGTCCTTTATACGTGTTAAACATCGGAGTTACATTTCTTTCTGTTAGCTTTTTAACTGCTTCCTTTCTTTTAGAAACAACATCATGGTTCATGACAATTATAATCGTATTTGTTTTAGGTGGGCTTTCGTTCACCAAAACAGTTATATCAACAATTGTTTCAAGTAGCTTGAAACAGCAGGAAGCTGGTGCTGGAATGAGTTTGCTTAACTTTACCAGCTTTTTATCAGAGGGAACAGGTATTGCAATTGTAGGTGGTTTATTATCCATACCCTTACTTGATCAAAGGTTGTTACCTATGGAAGTTGATCAGTCAACTTATCTGTATAGTAATTTGTTATTACTTTTTTCAGGAATCATTGTCATTAGTTGGCTGGTTACCTTGAATGTATATAAACATTCTCAAAGGGATTTCTAAATCGTTAAGGGATCAACTTTGGGAGAGAGTTCAAAATTGATCCTTTTTTTATAACAGGAATTCAAATCTTTTTGTTCCATTAAAGGGCGCGATTGCTGAATAAAAGATACGAGAGACCTCTCTTGTATCTTTTTTATTTTGAGTGGTTTTGTCCGTTACACTAGAAAACCGAAAGACAATAAAAATTTTATTCTTGCTGAGTCTGGCTTTCGGTAAGCTAGACAAAACGGACAAAATAAAAATTGGCAAGGGTTTAAAGGTGGAGATTTTTTGAGTGATCTTCTCAAAAAATACTACCTGTCCCTTGCTGATTTTTAAACGAGCACGAGAGCAAAACCCCCCTTTGCTGAGGTGGCAGAGGGCAGGTTTTTTTGTTTCTTTTTTCTCGTAAAAAAAAGAAAGGTCTTAAAGGTTTTATGGTTTTGGTCGGCACTGCCGACAGCCTCGCAGAGCACACACTTTATGAATATAAAGTATAGTGTGTTATACTTTACTTGGAAGTGATTGCCGGAAAGAGCGAAAATGCCTCACATTTGTGCCACCTAAAAAGGAGCGATTTACATATGAGTTATGCAGTTTGTAGAATGCAAAAAGTGAAATCAGCTGGACTAAAAGGCATGCAATTTCATAATCAAAGAGAGCGAAAAAGTAGAACGAATGATGATATTGACCATGAGCGAACACGTGAAAATTATGATTTGAAAAATGATAAAAATATTGATTACAACGAACGTGTCAAAGAAATTATTGAATCACAAAAAACAGGTACAAGAAAAACGAGGAAAGATGCTGTTCTTGTAAATGAGTTGCTAGTAACATCTGACCGAGATTTTTTTGAGCAACTGGATCCAGGAGAACAAAAACGATTTTTTGAGGAAAGTTATAAATTATTTTCCGAACGATATGGCAAGCAAAATATTGCTTATGCAACAGTTCATAATGATGAGCAAACCCCTCACATGCATTTAGGTGTTGTGCCTATGCGTGATGGAAAACTGCAAGGAAAAAATGTGTTTAATCGTCAAGAACTGTTATGGCTACAAGATAAATTCCCCGAGCATATGAAAAAACAGGGTTTTGAGTTGAAGCGTGGTGAACGTGGCTCTGACCGTAAACATATTGAGACAGCTAAATTTAAAAAACAAACTTTGGAAAAAGAGATTGATTTTCTAGAAAAAAATTTAGCAGTTAAAAAAGATGAATGGACTGCTTATAGCGATAAAGTTAAATCAGATTTAGAAGTACCAGCGAAACGACACATGAAAAGTGTTGAAGTGCCAACGGGTGAAAAGTCCATGTTTGGTTTGGGAAAAGAAATAATGAAAACAGAAAAGAAACCAACCAAAAATGTTGTTATATCGGAGCGTGATTATAAAAACTTAGTGACTGCTGCGAGAGATAACGATAGGTTAAAACAGCATGTTAGAAATCTCATGAGTACTGATATGGCGAGAGAATATAAAAAATTAAGTAAAGAACATGGGCAAGTTAAAGAAAAATATAGTGGTCTTGTAGAGCGATTTAATGAAAATGTAAATGATTATAATGAGTTGCTTGAAGAAAACAAGTCTTTAAAGTCTAAAATAAGCGATTTAAAGCGTGATGTGAGTTTAATCTATGAAAGAGCACTAAGGAATTCCTTAAGGAACGTACAGACGGCTTAAAAGCCTTTAAAAACGTTTTTAAGGGGTTTGTAGACAAGGTAAAGGATAAAACAGCACAATTCCAAGAAAAACACGATTTAGAACCTAAAAAGAACGAATTTGAACTAACTCATAACCGAGAGGTAAAAAAAGAACGAAGTCGAGATCAGGGAATGAGTTTATAAAATAAAAAAAGCACCTGAAAAGGTGTCTTTTTTTGATGGTTTTGAACTTGTTCTTTCTTATCTTGATTGGTAAACGTTTATTAAAAAGAGAAATTTTTACATGCTTACTAACAATAATATTGTTTTCAGGAATTGGATCTTCATATTTTTTCATTTCAGCAGGTGTAGCAAAACGAGCCGAACCGTATTCTTCTCCATGACGGTAGATTCCACGATCATTATCTCGCACATACATTAATAGCCCTAAAAGAAAACCAAGTATTCCTACACTAAATCCTAATAGACTTGGTGTTATAAAAAACCGATAAAAAGTTTGTTCGATATACGTTAGAATATCTTTTGTAAAGAGATAATTCGTTTTTGAAAAATAGTCTATCCCTGGTAACAGCCAAAAGAAATTTCCTATTCCAAAGCCAATCACAAATAGAAAAATACCAAGGTAGAGATACGGTTTCAGTTCTTTTTTGTACGTCTGCATCACAGTTTCCTTCCTTTTGTGATTGCTTTTGTTTGATCGATTTTACCCACGTATTTTTTATTGGCTGCAGTGTAGGCTAACCGTTCATCAAAAGTCATGGTATTTGGCTTACGCAAAATCATTTGTGGGTTCTTCTTAATATCCGTTAATACGCGTTCTAAGGCTTTCTTTGCGAGTTCCGTATCTTTTACTCGAAAATAGAAGTTAGTCCCTTCTTTGGTTTCTTTAAACGCAAAAGGAAGCCCTTGGGCTTCCAACTGTTATAAAAAGTTTTTTCAAGAAAAAAGGAGCGACTAATGTCACTCCTTTTTCATTTCTCTATAGTCATATCTACTACCTACACTGTGCAAGTTTATATCTTTTAGATTTGGATTAATCAATTTACTAGAACCTGTTTGGATAATTGGGACAATCGCTGCATCATCAATTAACAATTCTTCTGCTTCTTTCAAACTCTTCAGCCGATTATCAGAAGTATCTTTTAGAAGAATATCAAATTCATTACTCTCATAACCCCCATAATTCATAGGGCTATTTGTCTTGAAATTAGCTAGAAAGCTCAATGGATCTGCATATCCCGCTTGCCAACCAATAAGACTAATAGAAAAATCACCCTTAGACAACTTTTCAATTTGTGCATTTGCTGGTACTGGCGTAACTGTTACAGTCAACCCTTTTAAAGATTCTTGTAATTGATTTTGTAAAAATTCTCCAGCTTTTTTCGAATTCTCCGTCTCCAACCAAAATATCTAGTTTTAAATTGTTAGGTGCAGTTAATTCTTTTTGTGCATTTTCCCAATACTTCTTGGCTTTTTCTTTATCATAACCAACTAAATCCTGGTCTGCAAAATCTTTCTTTGTTTTTGGATCATACACTAATTTTTTAGGAACTAACCCAACTGATGCTATGGAGCCATTATCTAGTAATTTTTCTACTAATGAGGCTCTGTCTATAGCATAACTAATTGATTTACGTAAATTTTTGTTCTTTAAAATAGAATCCTTTGTTTTTTTATTGAGTTCTAAATACATACTTGTTGCTAATAAAGAAGAGCTATAATCCTTATCGCTTTTATATTGTTTAGCATACTCTCCACCTAAAGGAGCTTCGTCCAATTGACCATCTTTATATAAATTAACACCTGTATTTATCTCTTTAATTACTTGAAAATGAATAGTATTCATTGAGACATTTTTATTGTCCCAATAATTAGTATTTTTTTCTATTACCCAACTATCTGAAGTGCCTAAACCTTCCAAGTTAGTTAAATTAAACACTCCATTTGTACTAATAGTTTCCTTAGAAGTACCATAATCTTTCTTATGTTTATCAGAAAATTCGTGATTAACAGGTAAAAACACTGGCAATGCTAATAAATTAGTAAAGTAAGGAGTTGGTTCTTTCAACGCTATTTGCAAAGTATGATTATTCACTGCTTTTATACCTAAAGACTCTTTAGCTTTGCTACCTTTACTTATTTCTTCAGCATTTTCTATAAGAGCAAATAATCCGACATTTTGAGAAGCAGTGTTAGGATCAACTACTCTTTGCCATGCAAAAACAAAATCTTCGGCAGTTACAGGCGTTTTATCTGTCCAAGTTGCATCTTTTCTCAATGATATAGTATATGTTTTACCGTCTTTGGATATGTCTGGAAGCTTTTCTGCTAATGCAGGTTCTGCTTGATTTTTTTTATCCAAACGATATAAGCCTTCCATCACATTTGCTAAAAGTGTAATACTTGTTTGATCAACAGCAGTTGCTGGATCTAAACTTTGTATAGGTGTTGCTGCTGTTAAATTGGCAGTTTGTTCTACAGCACTGCTTTTTTTATTTTCTTGAAGATTATCTTTATTGCTACATCCGATTAGAATAAACATTAATGCAGAAAAGCCTAAAAACAAAATTTTTTCAGTCTTTTTCATCAAATAACCCCATTCTTTTTGATTAAACAATCTATACCAAAATTACATTAAACCAAAAGCAATAACAATAGCTGGAATTAAGTTATTAAAGAAATGAATCAAAATACTTACTTCAAGACGACTAGTTTTAAAATATGCGATTGATAAAACTAATCCAATTAGTGCATAAATGAAAAAACTAATAATATCAGTTGGTCCATGTACTAAACCGAATGAAATAGAACTTAGTGCAATTCCTAAAATTGGCCAATCTTTTAAAAAATAACCAATAATTCCAGCTCTAAACACAATCTCTTCCATGATTGGTGCAGATATCCCTAATATCAAAATAATTAGTAATGGATTCTCACCTGTAAACAAATTATTAATTGCCGCATCATTAGCAGTAGAATCAATTCCTTGATTATTTAACAGAATCGTTCCTAAAATTGCCACTAATCTTGCAATTACAACACCAATTACAATAATTAAAATATTCTTTTTATTGAGAAATTTAGAATCAAAGTTAAGTAATTCTAGTTTATTAGCTAAAACAAATAGCAATCCAATATTCATAATAAATATCACTATTAGAATTAGCGTTGATAGTAAAGGCATTGTACCTTGACCTACTTGTAAAGAACTTTGCTTTAAAGTCCCATACGTAAACATACCTATTTGACTCAACAAAAATAACCCAATTACAATAAAAAAACGTTTAATGTATTCCATTATTACCTCCTTGTGTAAATAAAATTATAAATAATTAGCTTATTTATACAGTGATAATACCATAAATATTATATACAGCAATAATTTCTATATATTTATATCAAAATTAATGGTCACAAAAAAACATATTTTATTGATACTCAATCCAGTTATGTGTAGTTATTTCTGGGGTGTTGTCCGTACTATTTTTATTTAAATGACTTTTTTTCTCTATTGTACATTCAACAAATAAATTGTAAAAAGACTTGTAAAATAAACCTTTAGGACTTTTAACAGTAGAATCTGTCTTGATTTTATGCATCACTCGTCGCAAACATTTGTCTATTTCTTCTTGATAATCTTCCCCAATTAAAACAACATTGTATTCTTTTTCAACTTTAGTTTTAGCACGTATAATTGTTCCAACCATTTCATGGGCTTCTTGAATAGTATCAGAAAAGGCTGCAATAAATTTTAAGCTATCTTTGCTAAGAAATGTATGCTCTTGAACTTCTGAAAATTGATCGAGCAATAATTGTTGTTGCAATCGTTCTTTTTCAGTATCTATTGTATCTATTGTATCTAAAGAATTAGTTAGATATAGATTGGGTTGGTTTTTCCCACTTTCGAACAAAGTACTGGTATTATTGGATTCTTCTGGACGTTGGTTTTTCCCACTTTCGAAAGAAACGTTGATTTTATCATGTTTATCCGAAGGTTGGTTTTTCCCACTTTCGGAAAACTCATTTGTATGGTTAGCGTTACTGATGGCGTAAACATCTGTTGCTGAAACTTCCAGCTTACCTAAATACAATCTGTTTGGATAGTTTTTGAATTCACCAGTAGGGAGTTTTTTTGGAGGAATACGTTTTTCATAAAGTAAATTTTTGTCTTTTAATTCTTTTTTTATTTTTGCAATTTTATTTTCTTTACACCCTAAAATATTCATCAGTTCATTTCGTGTAAAGATAAAATATATATGCCCATCTTGATCAATCCAATTATTTTGAATTGAATATTCACATCGGTCTTGCAACATTGCGTAAGCTATTTTACTATCATTGGACATAGTTTTATAAAATTCTGATGTAAAAAGTACTTTAGGTAATTGGTAATACAAATTTCTATAGGTTTCATTAGCAGAAATAAATTGAAAATCGTTCAT
>NZ_JBIOON010000001.1:2755000-2803708 GCF_051712245.1 Enterococcus sp. DIV1368f | reverse complement strand
ACAGTGACCTCCTATATGTTTAAATTTTGGTTATCTAAAAAATGTGGATAACTTAAAAGAATGAGCATAGTCGATTTTAGCATTTTTTTAAAACTTTTTCCACAAGCAATTGTTCAATGTGGAAAAAAAGTACACAAGGGTGAAAAAAGTTTTCCACAGGGTGTCGACACTTGCGGAAGAAAGTGGTTGTTGAATGAGTTATCCACAAAAAGTTGAGAATAATTAAGCTTGACACAATCATGTTTCAAGAACTTATCAACAGTCAAAAAAACACCTGTGCAAAACTTTTTAACAGGCTGTTTTTTTGTGTAAAACTAGTGGAAAAATGGCTGTGAACAGAAAAAAATGTGGAAAACTATCCACAAGCTACTCACAGGAAAATTTAATTTGTGGATAATTGAAACGAATCTTTCTCAGGAAATATTTCTTAAATTTTATTGACAAAAGACCCTATTACTCGTTATACTATCAAAGTATGTCTATATATTGATGGATAGTTACAATTTCAGGAGGTGTAATTGCATGAAAAGAACGTATCAACCAAACAAACGTAAACGCCAAAAAGTTCACGGATTCCGTAAACGTATGAGCACTAAAAATGGCCGTCGCGTATTAGCAAGCCGTCGTCGTAAAGGTAGAAAAGTTATTTCTGCTTAATGATGGTCTGGTCTTTTAAACAGTCAATTTCTAAGAACCCTTAGTTATCTCCATAATTTTTTGGAAGATGTGAAGATAACTAAGGGTTCTTTTTCTATTTTCAATAAAAGAAAGCAGGATTCTATAGAAAAGGCTACTAAAAAAGAGCGGAAATATGCTATTATTATTAAGAAGTAAAAAAATATAGAAACAAAGGGATGCCGATGAAAAAGTCCTACCGTGTCAAGAAAGAAAAAGAATTTCAACAGGTGTTTAATAAAAAACAATCTTGTGCAAATCGTCGTTTCGTGGTGTACGTTTTAGAGAAACCACAACAAGCCCATTTTCGGGTGGGGATTTCTGTTGGGAAGAAAATTGGAAACGCGGTCACAAGAAATGCTGTGAAGCGGAAAATCCGCGCGAGTTTATTTCAATTAAAAGACCGTATCTCTCCAGAAATTGATTTTATCGTGATTGCACGTCCAGGATTGGAAAAGTTATCGTCTGAAGAAGTGAAAGCTAATTTAACACATGTGTTAAATTTAGCTAAAATATTAGATGTAAGAGAGGGAATTGAGTAGTGAAGAAGTATAAGCGCTTATTATTAATGGCTGGGTTAGTGACCTTAGTCTTTGTTTTATCCGCCTGCGGAACCGCGCCCGTAAGTGAAAGTAGTACAGGAATTTGGGATCGATACATTGTTTATTATTTTGCCCAAGCGATTAAGTTCCTATCATTAGGCGGCAGTGTTGGAATTGGGATTATCCTATTTACGTTAGTCATCCGGATTATTTTATTGCCGTTGATGCATTTCCAAACGAAGAGTATGCGTAAAACACAAGAGTTGCAACCGCAATTAAAGGCCTTGCAACAAAAATACTCTTCAAAAGATCCTGAAACACAACGCTTATTCCGAGAAGAACAGCAACGTTTGTATGCAGAGAATAATGTGAATCCTTACATTGGCTGTTTACCACTGTTGGTTCAACTACCAATCATGATGGCTTTGTATCAAGCCATTTCACGCGTGCCTGAGTTAAAAGAAGGAACGTTCTTGTGGTTAAGCCTCGATAAGCCGGATCCGTATTTAATTTTACCGATTTTAGCGGCTGTCTTTACGTTTGCTAGTACGTATCTTTCAAGTATGAGCCAACTAGAAACAAATGCCTCACTGAAAATTATGAATTACGTTATGCCAGCGATGATCTTCTTTATGGGGATTTCATTAGCCAGCAGTTTATCTCTTTACTGGGTGGTCTCAAATGCCTTCCAAACAGGGCAAACATTGTTATTAAACAATCCATTCAAAATCCGTAAAGAGCGGGAGGAAGCAGCACGTCAAGCCAAAGCACGGGAGCGAGCGCTTGAACGAGCAAAAAGTCCTAAGAAAAAAGGGAAGAAAAAATAAAGGAGGTCGTTCAGATGCCGATTTATGAAGGAAATACAATCGAAGAAGCAACGCAGAAAGGCTTACAAGCACTTGGTTTAACCAAAGAGGATGTTACAATTGATGTGTTAGACGAAGGAAAAAAAGGATTTTTAGGTCTAGGAAAAAAACTTGCCCAAATTTCAATGGAACCAACGATTAGTGAGCAAGTCACAGAAGCGGTCGAAGAAACAGTGGAAGATATTGTTGTTGCCGATGAAGCAACAGCAGTGGAAGAAGCAGTTGAGGAATTAACCGAAGCAATTCCTAGTCTCTCAGAGGAATCAACACATTCTTTAGAAAATCTGGAAGACGAAGCTGCTATTACTGAATTAGCGATGTATTTAACGAATATTTCAAATGAACTGAACGCCCCTGCCATGGTTCGCATAGCGCGCGAGAATGGCAATATTATCTTCCATTTAGAAACAGAAAAACAAGGTATCTTAATTGGAAAACACGGAAAAGTGTTAAATGCGTTACAGTACTTAGCGCAAGTCTTTATTCACCGCATTGCAAGCAATAAGCTATCGATTGTTGTAAATGTCGGAAATTATCGTGAAAAACGTCATGAAATTTTGGAACGTTTAGCGAAACGCACCGCGGAAAAAGCCAAACGCACTGGGCGGCCAGTCTTCTTGGAACCAATGCCGGCTTTTGAAAGAAAACAAATTCATCACACGCTAAGTAAAGATGAGCAAATCAAAACCCATTCTGAAGGGGATGAACCTTATCGGTATTTAGTGGTTGAACCAGTTAAGAAGTATTTTTAAACAGAGGTCGGGACGGAACCGTTTAGCTCCGAGAAATAAGAAGGAATTTCCGAAAATTGCTTTTTAATTTTTGGAGAATTTCGGCTTATTTCCGAAGGAGTTGGTTCTGTTCCCGCCGTTTATCAGGTTTTGAGCCTGGGACAAAAATCACTTTGGATTTTTGTCCCAGGCTCTTTCCAAGTTAAATGATTTTTTAGCCGTCTTCGTTTCTTTTTTTGTGTTATGATAATCAGTAATTACTCCAGTAGTAAATTCAAATGAAAAAGTTTTGTAAAGAGACGTAGGGGGAGCAACAGGTATGCGTACGGAGAAAATACTGGTTGTAGATGATGATGCAGCAGTTCGTCGTTTGATTTGGAAAGCGTTACAATCAACAGGTATTCTTATTTACCAAAGTGAATCAATTGAAAAAACAAAAGATATCGTGTCCAGAGTTACCTTTGATTTGTTCATTTTAGATGATAACTTGGAACATGACAGCGATGGTTACTACTTAGTCCAAATGATTAGAGAGAAATATCCACTGGTGCCAATTATCTTTTTTAGTAGCAAAAAAGAAGAAGAGGATATTATTGCAGCCTTGGAAATGGGCGTGGATAGTTATATAACGAAACCTTTTTCCTTGAATGTTTTTAAGGCTCAGGTGATTGCTTCGCTGAATCGAGCTCGAATGATTCGAAAACAATTGAATATTTATAAAAAAGAAGAACTACAGGTAGGCGATTTCCGTTTTGATTATGGTCGTTATCAACTATTTAAAAAGGATTTACCTATTTCATTGTCTTCGAAAGAAGTTCAATTAATTCAATTTTTTCTGGAGAATCCCGAGCAAGTATTCTCTAAAGAACAAATTTACAGCAGTGTTTGGGGTACTGGGGATGTCGATGCGAATACGATTATGGTTTTTATTAATCGTTTACGAAGTAAATTAGAAGAAAACCCGAAAGAACCTTGTTACCTTCGGACCGTTTGGGGCATTGGTTATACCTTTACGCCAGATGGTTGCGTACAAAAAAAATGAAAAAAGGCCCGCAGTTGCACGAGCGACTGCGGGTCTTTTTTGCTTATTCAATTTGTCGACGTTCCATTTCTTTCAAAATAAATTGAAGCGAACGATTTAGATGTTCATGGGTTAAAAGTGTGATCTGGTCAATATTCTTTGTTTTCATTCCGCGGAAAATTAACCAATGTTCTTCTAGGGCAATACTACGACGTTCTGAGGCACGAATCGCAATATCTCTGAAATAGATTAAGTAAGCATGGAGATCAGTCACAATTTTTTTTAAACGTAGCATCTGACTCTTAGTATAAATAAAGGAATTAAAATCTGAAAAGTTCTGTAGTAAGTCATCTACTTGGTTATTTTTATTGTATTGTTCTCCTTCGAGAAGTAAGGCTTCCAATTCATCAAAATCTTCTGGTGTCATGAGTTCCATGGCTTTAATGGTTGCTAAAGTGTCCAAAGATTTACGAATATCATAAATTTCATAAGCATCTTTCATACTAATCCCTTTAACCACGATACCCACCATAGGTATATGTTCCACCAATTGTTCTTTGACCAATTCTTGTAAAGCAAAGCGAATGGGCGTCCGACTAATGTTTAATTGCTCGGAAAATTCTTTTTCGTTAATCCGTTCACCCGCAGGAATATCCCCTAAAATAATGGTTTTTTTAAAGGCTTCATAGGTACAAATTTTTAGAGGTTTACTGCTAGTTAAATCTAAGTTCCGTTTTACTGCTTCAACCGTTGGATTCATATGAGGCACCTCCCTATAGGTTATTTTTATAGATAATAAATATAATATTAAAAATGAAAATATAACGCAAGAAAAGACAAAATGAAAAGAAAACCGAGGAGAAAAGGTACTCCTACGGTTTCAGCGACGACGTTTAATTTTGTGGAATAAATAAAGGCATGTGACCTAAAGCAACAATTGTTACAACGAAAATAACGAAAATTCCTAAGGCATATTTTGCCGATTCTTTTTGCCATTGACCCATATCTAAACCAGTTAAACGTAATAGCAAGTAAATAAATGCCACTAATGGACTTAATAAGTGGAACGCTTGCCCCATTAAGGAAGCTAAAGCCATAGACATATTGTCAAATCCATAAGAACGTCCAGCTTCTGCTAGGACTGGTAAGACACCGAAATAGAAACCATCGTTTGAAATAAAGAATGTTCCTGGTGCTGAAATGAACGCAATCACTAAGCCCCAAGCGCCGGCTAATTGTTTTGGAATAATATTAACAAAGCTATTTGCTAAGGCATTGGCCATACCAGAACCTTGGAATAAGCCCATGAAGACGCCAGCAGCGAAAACTAAGATAACTACTTGCACAGCATCACCAGCATTTGCACTGATGCGGCTGCTTTGATCTTTTAATTTTGGATAGTTAATCATTAAAGCGATACAAGTACCAACTAGGAATAATAATAACGGTGGCATTTCAATCCACGAAGGCAAACCTAATTGACCAACGAATGAACTTAGGACTAACCAACCGATTAAGACAATCGTTAAAATACCATTGAACGCAAAATTCTTTGGACGACGAATTTCTAATAACTCAGGATCGTTAACAATAGTCATTTCTTCCAATTCTTTATCAGTAAGCGTTGTCACGCCTAAGCGAGCACGTTCTTTTTTCCCCATGCGATAAGCAACAAAGAAGATAACATACAATACAGATAAAATCATACCAGGTGCTAAATAAGAAAGAATGTCGGCATCAACTTCTAGTACGGCCATGGCACGAGCTGTTGGACCGCCCCAAGGTAATAAGTTCATAATGGTGTTTTGTAAGATAACAAGCACACCTAAATTCATCAATTTCATATTAAGTTTTTTGTAGATGGGAATAAACGCAGAACAGCAAATCAAGGTCGTGGTTGTTCCATCTCCGTTTAAGGAAACAGCAGCAGCAACTACCGCAGTAGCCATCAAGACTTTCATTGGATCGCCTTTAGCAAAGTAAATCATTTTTTTAGTGATTGGGTCAAACAAACCAGCGTCCAACATAATAGAGAAGTAAAGAATGGCAAATAATAACATAATACCAGTTTTTGAAGTAGTTGAAATCCCATCTAAGACGAAATTCCCAATGTTGACTTCAGGGACAACACCGTCAGCACCAGGTGGCGGACTCGCTACTCCAGTTGCAATTGCAATCAAAGTAAAAATAAGAGGAATAATTACTAAAGATGTAAACGGTGACAATTTCTTTTTCATGATTACATACATAAAGATGATAATCATACCATAAGCTAAAATAGTGAGTAACATGTTTTTCTTCCTTTCTTTTTTTAGAACTTTTTTGTAAGCGTTAACAACCGGTGTTAATAAAAAAGAATAGCCATGAGAAATGTTTCACAGTATTCTGGTTTACAACAAAAAATATTTTTTGTGTTTGTCTATAGTGTGAGAATATACAAACTTTCGCAGAGAATAAATAGCCTAAAACAAAAAGAACATCAAAAAAACAATTCAACAATCAAATTCTTATTAATAACTTAATATAATATTAATAGAATCTTAACGGCTGATAAATGCTTATATACCAATGTTTACAGAGTTTTTTTCACAAAATAAACAATAAAAGAACAATCTGAGCTAGTGTTTTCACTAGGTTTTTTAACGGTTTTTTCTATAATGAACGTATACCAAGAATTAGTGAAAGGAGAGACAATATGGGCCTATTTAAGTCCTTATTCAAGAAAGAGCAACACACGCAGGATACCGAGATTAATGAAAGCGTTATCCAACGTGAAGCGGATAACTTGGAAAAGCGATGGATAGATATACCAGCATATATTCCTGCTGAGCCAAAAGAATATCAATTGGTAAGTATTGTGGCCACTGCCATCGAAGCAGGAGAGTTTCCAGAAAGTCGTTTTGTTATCAAAAAAATCGCAAAACGAAATCCAGAAGCAAAAGAAGTTGCCATTATTGCAGCCAGTATAGCTGCAGAGCTTTCAGAAGAGTCTCAGCTAGTTGTCAAAAGAATTTCAAAACAAAACCTTGAGGAGGATCATTATGTTACGCAAATTTAAAATTTCAATTGATGGGAAAGAATATTTAGTCGAAATGGAAGAAATCGGTGGCGTCCCACAACCAGCACCTGTTGCGCCACAACCAACAGCGCCAGTTGCTACGACAGAAACACCAGCCCCTGCTGTTGAAGAAGCCCCAGCGCCAGCAGCACAGCCAGCCGCCCCAGCAGGAGCAGATGCAATGCCTGCGCCAATGCCAGGAACTGTGTTAAAAGTATTAGTCAATGTTGGTGATACGGTGTCCGAGAACCAACCATTGTTAATTTTAGAAGCAATGAAGATGGAAAATGAAATCGTTGCAGGAAAAGCAGGTACGGTAACAGGAATTCATGTTACCCAAGGCCAAATTGTGAATCCAGGGGAACCATTAATAACAATTAACTAGAATTAATTTAAGAAGAGGAAGTGATTTGTGTGGAGACACTGATTCAAGGTGTTATAGGAATGGGCCAAGAACCAGGACGCATTGTGATGATGCTGATTGGTGGACTGTTAATGTATTTAGGAATAAAAAAAGAGTATGAACCAACACTTTTAGTGCCGATGGGTTTAGGAACGATTTTAGTGAACTTTCCTAATTCCGGCGTATTGAGCGCTGGCGGCGAGCCAGGTCCGTTTAATGTTCTTTTTGATTTTGGAATAAAAACAGAGTTATTCCCGTTATTATTATTTATTGGGATTGGGGCAATGATTGATTTCGGTCCATTGTTACAAAATCCGTTTATGTTGATGTTTGGTGCCGCTGCACAGTTTGGGATTTTCTTTACAGTTATTATGGCTGTTTTATTAGGTTTTGATTTAAACGATGCTGCTTCGATTGGGATTATTGGTGCCGCTGATGGTCCAACGTCTATTTTCGTAGCAAATACCTTACATTCAAAATACATGGGGGCCATAATGGTTGCCGCTTACTCCTACATGGCGTTAGTTCCGATTATTCAACCAGTAGCGATTAAAGCAGTGACGACGAAAGCCGAACGTCGTATCCGTATGACTTATCGGGCCGGTGAAGTTTCTCAAACAGCGAAAATTCTTTTCCCGGTTGTTATTACGATTGTCGCAGGGTTAATTGCGCCGGTGTCATTACCATTAGTTGGTTTCTTGATGTTTGGGAACTTATTAAGAGAATGTGGCGTTTTGGATCGTTTATCCATTACAGCTCAAAATGAATTGGTAAATATTATTAGTATCTTGCTAGGACTATCTATTTCCGTTAGCATGAACTATGCAGAGTTCTTAAAAGTCGATACGTTGATGGTTATTGGCTTAGGGTTAGTCGCCTTTATTATGGACTCAGTTGGCGGCGTGCTTTTTGCTAAATTCTTGAATTTATTTAGAAAAGAAAAAATCAATCCAATGATTGGTGCTGCGGGTATTTCCGCTTTCCCAATGTCTAGTCGGGTCATTCAAAAAATGGCTACAGATGAAGACCCACAAAACTTTATTTTAATGCATGCTGCTGGTGCCAACGTTTCAGGACAAATCGCTTCTGTAATTGCTGGTGGCTTACTATTAGCCTTTTTAACATAGGACAGAAAGGAGAACGAATACATGTCTGTTAACATGGAAGATTTAAAAATTGCTTTTGAACTGTTAGGTTTTGGTTGGGGCGGCGTTTTCGTTGTTTTATTTATCATTTATCTAGCATCTAAATTACTAACAAAATTATTTCCAATTAAAAAATAAAGGAGGTTATTGCTGTGAGCAGCGTATATACAATGAAAAGAATCTGGTTGCAAAAAGATAAAAAAGCTTATCAAGCTTGGCGCGAATTAATGGAAAAAGCCGAATTGCAAACGACAGAAGCACTTGATTACACCGTTGGCATATATGATGACACAGCATTAATCGCCTCTGGCTCGCTTTCAGGCAAAACGATTAAGTGCGTGGCCGTTTGTAAAAAATATCAATCTGAAAATTTGTTAACCCAATTGGTGGTTCATCTACTTGAAAAACTGAGAGAAGAAAACCAATTACACAGTTTTTTGTATACAAAACCAAAAAATGAACAAATTTTTCAGTCGCTAGGCTTTCAAAAAGTGGTTGCGAATCAAGAGGTGCTATTTATGGAGCAAGGCAAACCAGATTTTGCCGATTATCTTGATTACCTGACACAGCATAAAAAAGCAGGGCCAGCCAGTAGCATTGTCATGAATGCAAATCCTTTTACGAAAGGCCATCAGTACTTAGTCGAAAAAGCAGCCAAAGAAAGTCCGCACGTTTATGTGTTTGTTTTAGCTGAAGATAAATCGCTATTTTCAAAAGAAGCACGTTTCGCAATGGTGCAAAAAGGGGTAGCCCATTTACCCAATGTGACAGTCCTATCTACAAAAGATTACTTAGTTTCGTCTGCGACTTTTCCTACCTATTTTTTGAAAGAAAAAGCGCCATTAGAGGTAGCTGCAATTCAAGCAACGCTTGATGCAACGTTATTTAAAGAAAGAATTGCGCCAATACTTGAAATTCAGCAACGTTATGTGGGAGAAGAGCCTTATTCAGAAGTGACCGCTGTCTACAATCAAGCAATGCAACAAGTTTTCGGACAAACGATAACGCTAACCATTGTCCCGCGATTAGCGATTGGTGGAGAGCTGATTAGTGCGACGAAAGTTCGCAAAGCGATGGCTGAAGGCGACAAAGAGACACTCAAGAAGTTTTTACCAGCAACAAGTTATCAATACTTAGTAGAACACAAGAAACTAATGAGGTGAAGAAAGTGAAGATTATCAAAAATGCTACTGCAGGGACAGTAGAATCAAGTGATATTATGATTACCGTCCAACCCATTGAATCAACAGAAAATACCATTGAATTAGAAAGTAGTGTCGAAAAACAATTTGGCAATCAAATTCGTCAGGTGATTACGACAACTTTGGAACATTTAGATGTCCAAGGCGTTGCGGTCAAGGCGATTGATAAAGGGGCATTAGATTGTACGATCAAAGCTCGGATGATTACAGTTTTACATCGAGGCGCTGAAAAAGAAACGTATGATTGGAAGGAGTTGGACTCATGGAACGTTTAAGAAGAACAATGATGTTTGTCCCTGGAGCGAACGCAGCAATGCTAAGAGATGCACCATTGTATGGGGCAGATTCAATCATGTTTGATTTAGAAGATGCAGTTTCATTAAAAGAAAAAGACTCTGCCCGTGTTTTAGTCCATTCTGCTTTGAAAACTTTCGATTATGGCAATATTGAAATTGTTGTTCGGATCAATGCTTTAGATGCCGGTGGCGCAGAAGATATTGAAGCAATGGTCTTAGCTGGTGTCGATGTGATTCGTTTACCAAAAACAGAAACAGCCCAAGATATCATTGATGTCGAGGCAGTCATTACAGAAGTAGAACAGCAAAATGACATTCCCGTAGGAACAACGAAAATGATGGCTGCTATCGAATCGGCTGAAGGTGTTCTAAATGCGCCCGCGATTGCCAAAAGTTCAACTCGATTGATTGGCATCGCGTTAGGCGCCGAAGACTATGTTACCAATATGAAAACACGGCGCCATCCAGATGGCCAAGAACTATTCTTTGCTCGTAGCATGATTTTACATGCCGCTCGAGCAGCTGGGATTGCAGCTATTGATACGGTCTATTCAGATGTAGACAATACGGAAGGCTTTGAAGCCGAAGTTCGTTTGATTAAACAGCTAGGTTTCGATGGGAAATCGGTGATTAACCCTCGTCAAATCCCATTGGTTAATACTATTTATGCGCCAACAGAAAAAGAAATCCAGAATGCTAAGGAAGTAATCTGGGGCATTCGGGAAGCCGAAGCTAAAGGTTCCGGTGTTATCTCCGTAAATGGAAAAATGGTTGATAAACCAATTGTTGAACGAGCTGAACGGGTCATTGCGTTAGCATTGGCGGCTAAATTAATTACCGAGGAGGAAATATAGACATGGTAGTAAATAAAGTAGGCAAAGACATTCCTCAATCTTATGCAGAGCAATACGGCATTTATGAAGGAGAATTAGCACACATTGATGCTTATCAAGAAGCGAGCCGAGCAATTAAACCAGTGAAACCTCGGGAGACAAAACTTTTAGGAAGTATTCGTGAAGCAATTGAAAAAACAGGTTTAAAAGATGGCATGACCATCTCTTTCCATCACCATTTCCGTGAAGGAGACTATGTGATGAACTTAGTTTTAGCCGAGATTGCCGCCATGGGGCTGAAAAACATTTCGATTGCACCTAGTTCAATTGCAAATGTTCATGAACCTTTGATCGAACACATTAAAAATGGAGTAGTCACCAACATTACTTCTTCAGGTTTGAGAGATAAAGTAGGAGCTGCTATTTCAGCAGGTATCATGGAAAATCCTGTGGTGATTCGTTCACATGGTGGCCGGGCACGGGCAGTAGCAGCAGGCGATATCCATATTGATGTAGCTTTCTTAGGTGCACCAAGTTCAGACGCTTATGGAAATGCGAATGGAACCAAAGGAAAAGCCACCTGTGGTTCTCTTGGATATGCGATGGTCGATGCAAAATATGCGGATCAAGTGGTCATCATTACTGACACATTAGTACCATATCCTAATACCCCTATCAGTATTCCACAAACAGATGTTGATTATGTGGTAGAAATTGATGCAATTGGTGATCCAGATGGAATTGCCAAAGGCGCAACACGTTTTACAAAGAATCCTAAAGAATTATTGATTGCTGAATATGCCGCAAAAATAATTACACATTCTCCTTACTACAAAGAAGGCTTCTCATTCCAAACAGGAACAGGTGGCTCTTCACTAGCAGTTACGCGGTTCATGAGAGAACAAATGCTTAAAGATGGCATTAAAGCAAGTTTCGCTTTAGGCGGAATTACGAATGCAATGGTGGAACTTTTGGAAGAAGGCTTAGTAGAAAAAATTATTGACGTCCAAGACTTTGATCATCCATCAGCTATTTCTTTAGGGGAAAATGCCAATCATTATGAAATTGATGCCAATATGTATGCCTCACCGCTTAGCAAAGGGGCGGTTATTAATCAATTAGACACAGCTATTTTATCTGCTTTAGAAGTGGACACAGATTTTAATGTAAATGTCATTACTGGTTCAGATGGTGTCATCCGTGGTGCTTCTGGCGGACATTCCGATACAAGTATGGCTTGTAAAATGAGTCTAGTGATTGCACCACTTGTTCGTGGACGGATTCCAACAATCGTTGAGCAAGTAAATACAGTCGTTACACCAGGTACGAGTGTCGATGTCGTAGTAACAGAAGTCGGCATTGCAATCAATCCAAAAAGAACAGACTTAATTGATTGTTTTAAAACCTTAGATGTTCCTCAGTTTACGTTAGAAGAGTTGAAAGACAAAGCCTACAACATTGTTGGCACCCCGGAACCAATTAAATATGGAGACAAAGTTGTTGCGTTAATTGAATACCGAGATGGTAGTCTAATTGATGTGGTACGCAATGTTTAATGGGGAAAAAGTAACACTTTTAGAGATGTTGGATGCTCGCGAACAAAGAGCTGCCACACAGAAGGAGTTGTTAGAAACAGCACCAGAAGCTAGTCTCTTATCTGCCACAATGAATATTCCTGGAGAAGTGAAAAATTCGCCCACCTTAACGGCTGTTTTTTTAGAAGTAATTGACGAAGTCGAGCAACAATTGCTGGATCAAGTACCGATTGTTAATTTTTACCGGAATGAAAAAACAGGGCCTGAATATTATTTGGCGGTTTCGTTAGCCCCGCAAGAGTTAAAACAAAGAATGGTCAAAATTGAAGAAACACATCCTTATGGTCGTTTAGTGGACCTAGATGTTTTATGGGGAAATAAAGAACTAAAAAGCCTTCATCGAGGAGATTTAGGCTTGCCACCACGGCGCTGTTTTATGTGCCAAGAAGAGGCGAAAGTCTGTGGACGAAATCGACGTCACAGTCTTGAAGCAATGCAAGAAAAAATAACAGAAATAATTTTGACACGAAAGGAGCAGCCAAGTGAGTAAAAAAATTCGTTTTACAGAAACGGTGCTACGGGATGGACAACAAAGTTTAATTGCAACACGGATGCCAACCTCAGATATGCTGCCGATTATTAAAACAATGGACGAGGCAGGATTTCATGCATTAGAAATGTGGGGCGGGGCAACGTTTGATTCCTGTGTCCGCTATTTAAACGAGGATCCTTGGGAACGTCTTCGCCAAATTCGCAAAGAAGTTAAAAATACCAAACTTCAAATGTTATTACGAGGACAAAATTTACTAGGATATCGTCATTACGCTGATGATGTGGTGCGGGCCTTTGTCGAAAAATCAGTTGAAAATGGGATTGATATTATTCGTATTTTCGATGCCTTGAATGATGTCCGTAATTTACAAACAGCAATTCAAACAACAAAAGAAGCTGGCGGACACTGTCAAGCAGCGATTTCTTATACTACGAGTGAAATTCATACCATCGATTACTTTGTAAAATTAGCCAAAGAATTAAGTCAAACAGGAGCGGATTCCATTTGTATTAAGGATATGGCAGGCGTTTTGACGCCACAAACTGGTTTTGAATTAGTGAGCAAAATGAAAGATGCCATTGATTTACCTTTAGAGGTGCATACGCATGCGACTAGTGGTATTTCTGAGATGACCTATTTAAAAGTTGCTGAAGCAGGTGCGGATATCATCGATACAGCTATCTCTTCTTTCGCTGGCGGTACGAGTCAACCAGCCACAGAATCTGTAGCCATTGCGTTAGAAGATTTAGGCTTTGAAACAGGTTTAAATATGGAAAAAGTAACAGAGATTGCTGACTATTTCAATCCGATTCGTGATCGCTTTAGAAGTGAAGGCATTTTAAACCCTAAAGTTAAAGATACGGAACCGAAAACCTTGATTTATCAAGTGCCTGGTGGTATGTTATCAAACTTATTAAGTCAATTAACGGAGCAAGGTTTACAAGACAAATATGAAGAAGTTTTAGCTGAAGTACCTAAAGTAAGAGCGGATTTAGGGTATCCACCACTAGTTACGCCGCTTTCACAAATGGTTGGAACACAAGCCTTAATGAATGTGATTTCTGGGGAAAGATATTCCTTAATACCGAATGAAATCAAAGATTATGTGCGCGGAGAATATGGCAAATCACCAGCACCTATCGCAGAAGAGATTAAGCAAAAAATCATTGGGGATGAAGAGGTAATCACTTGTCGACCAGCGGATTTATTGAAACCAGAGTTGCATAGTTTAGAAAAGGAAATCCAACAATACGCAAAATCTGAAGAGGATGTCCTATTATATGCGATGTTCCCACAACAAGGAAAAGACTTTTTAGGACGTCGCGAAGATCCTTTTTACGATGTACCGTTACAGAAAGTGACAGTCAAACTTGACTTGCCAGAATAGAACGGGCAAGTGCTCCGCAAATGTATAAAGAAGCAAGGGTTTGAGCGACGATAACGGTTGTTCAAACCCTTGCTTCATCAAATAGAAAAAAGGCAGCCCGTGAAAGGAAGTGACAATGTGTTAGAAGAAGTTCTAGCAATTCATCAAAAAAATATTGGTGTACTAAGTCTTGAAGCAACAGAAGCGGTGTTAAACCATCATGATTTAGCCAAAATGTATACACCTGGTGTCGCAGAATTGAGTTTAATGATTGCCCAAAATCATGAATTAGCGCGCGAGTGGACCATTAGTGGTAAGTTAATTGCGGTTATTACAGATGGATCAGCTGTTCTGGGTCTCGGCAATATGGGCACGCAAGCGGGCTTGCCAATTGTTGAAGGCAAAGCTTTACTTTATAAAAATTTGGCGGGGGTCGATGCTATTCCTTTAGCACTGGAACAAAAATCAGTTGACGAGATGGTTCAAACAATTGAAAATTTACAAAATAGTTTTGCAGGAATCCATTTAGAAGATATTTCTGCACCAAAATGTTTTGAAATTGAAGAAAAACTTCAACAACGTTTGAACATTCCTGTGTATCATGATGACCAAGAAGGAACAGCCATCGTCGTTTTAGCTGGGCTAATTAACGCAGCTAAAATTAAAGGAAAACCTTTAAATGAATTACGTGTGGTGATTAACGGAGTTGGTGCTTCTGGTGTAGCGACCGCTAAGTTATGTATTCAAGCGGGGATTACGCATCTCACCTTAGTAGATCGCCAAGGTGTTTTAAGAGAAGAAGACCCGACATTGAATCCTTACCAACGTGCTTTGCTTCGACAGGTAATAAAACCATCAGTAGAAAACAAAGATTTAGCCACCGCTGTCGTCAATCAGGATGTTTTTTTAGGCTTATCAGAAGCGGATGTGCTAACGCCAGCCCTGATTAAATCAATGAACCAAGACCCAATTATCTTTGCTTTAGCAAATCCTAAACCAGAAATTGAACCAGCCCTCGCCCAAGCCAATGGCGTCCGTTTATTAGCAACTGGTTCTTCCAAATATCCGAATCAAGTGAACAACATTTTAGCTTTTCCAGGTCTTTTTAAAGGGTTATTGGCAGCGAAAGGCAGAAAAGTCGATGTCGGTTTGCAAATGACAGTAGCACGAAGCTTGGCCGCTATGATTTCAGAACCCACAGCAGAAAAATTTATACCTAATGTATTTGATGGCGGCGTAGTTGACACGGTTTTTAATGCTGTACTAGACTATATAAAACAAGAAAAGACCACGGCAGAAGAAGGGACGTAAAAGGCAATGACAAAGCAAGCAAGGAGTAAATTAGCGCAGCAAGCACAATTGGCACTACTCTATGAAGTGACCTGTTTAAATAAACCAGGCTTGGTGGATCCAGTCGATGCAGGCGCCCATCAAGATATGGATGTTTTCACTTTTTTAGAAAGTAGTGTGGTTTTGACTCCTTATTTTGAAACCTTCGTTCAAGCTGGGACAGAGCTACGTCATTTGCCGATTGAGGCAACATTTCGCGCGATTCGACAAGTTGGTTTAGAAGCAGAACGAGCAATGTTTGAGGCAACAGAAGGTATCAATACACATAAAGGAGCGATTTTTTCTCTAGGTATTTTTTTAGCTGTCTGTGGTCGTCTAATGATTTGGGAGACCCCTTGCACCTTACAATTGTTTCAACAAACGCTTCAAACAATGACGCAAGACTTATTGGCTGACTTTGAAAACCTCGCTACGAATGAGCTAGAAAAACTAACTTGGGGTGAACGACTATTTGTTCAGCATGGCTTGACTGGAATCCGTGGAGAGGCGCAACAAGGTTATCCCGCTGTCTTTGAACAGGGAGTGCCTTATTATCAAAAACATCAAGGCACACAACAACAAAAACTCATTGATACGCTCCTTTATTTATCGCTCTATGTTGAGGATACGAATTTGATTAAACGAAGTCAAAATGTCCAAATTTTTGAAATATATCAACCGTTAATCCAGGAATATTTTGCTTTAGGGGGGACACAAACGTTACGGGGAACCCTTTGTTTAGAAAGATTGAATCACTTATTCAAAGAAAAAAATTGGAGTATTGGTGGCAGTGCAGATGCTTTAATTTTGGTGGTGTTTTTAGATAAACTAATGAAATTAAATTGGCTGACCCCTTAATTAAAAAGATAGTTACAACGCTGATTTGGTCAGTTATTTTGACCTTATATGCTTATGGAAAGGTCTCAAGAGAATTCAAGAAAGCGATTGACAAATACCACGAAACACAGTATATTTTATTACGAAATCATTCTTATCAGAGTATACAAATACGATGATAAACAGTTGAAGCGAATCTTGATTTGCTTTTCCTAAACCTGATTCTTTTAGAATCAGGTTTTTGTTTATCTAAAAGGCGGCATTCGTTCAAAAACGGCTGTCGCCTTTTTTTATGAAATTTTTTTAATATAAAAAAATTCATAAAAAAATCTTAAAAACAGAAAAAATTGTTATAGATTAGAGTCATTTTTTTGATGTAAAGTTTTTATGACTTACAGCCATAAAATTGATAAAAACAGTCAAAGAAGCAGAAAAAATAATAGTGGAATTTCTCAAAAAAATAAAAAAATTTCCGTTATTTAATTATCGATTTATCAAACGATAAGTTATAATAAAATAATTTATTTATCTTTAATGATTGAGGAGAAATGTATAAACTTCCTCATTTTCCTCTCATTGTATAATAACTCACTAATGAATTAGTGAGTTTTTTAACATATCTAGGATGTTTGTTATCAAATGAATTTTTATATAAAAATTCACAGCATTATATTTTGAAAAGCTGAGGAAATGTACTAAACTGCAGGTGTTAAATCCATTTAAATCGCTAAAGGGGGAGATGAACACAACTAGGGGAAGCTAATGATCTTGGTATTTATCGTTTATTTTAAAGAAAAGAGGGACGATCAGATGAAAAAGAAAATTGTTGAGGATTTTAATCGGAAAAGTCAGCATAAAAAATGGACAAAACGCAAGATGCTTAATTTAGCAATATCAAGTGGTTTATTATTTACGTCATTAGCAATCCCTGTAAGTATAGCTGTTACCTCTGGCACAATCAGTGCATCAGCAGCGGTCTTGGATATCGAACTATTATCAAATGTTACGTCAAATAATGACAGTGGCACTTCAACGAGTAATCGTTGGACAGCCGCAAACCAAAATCAACCAGTTAATTTCACGGTTTCTGGTGGCGCTTTAGCAGATGCTTCCGCTGTGTTTAGTGGACAAAAACAAGCGGTGTTAGTGGTTCCTCCTGAGTTAAGAGGAAATGTAGCTGCAGCAGGCAGCGCAGCAATCAATACCAACGTTACGATTGATCTTTCAAAAGTTACTTTTTTGACTGCCGTTTTGAATGCAGCCAATGATTTAACCAATGTGATTACTCAAATTACCAGTGGAGCGTTAGGGAATTTAACTGGTGTTGATATTGATTTGACGGAAGTGAATCGTCAATTGGAATTAGTGAATAACATTGAAAACTTAGGTGCTGCTTCATTTACAGCTCCGGAAACGTTAGCAGCTGACGGCTCATACATTAGCGCACCAATTAGTGATGGTTTAGGGTTAGTTTTAGCCCAAAATGTTTCAAACATCTTACAAGATTTGAATGCGGCAGTTCAAGCTTTGGAGGCAAAAGGAACCAGTATCCCAAGTAATCTTGTCGCCACAGCCATAAATGCAGCCTTGCTTCCTGTCAAAGGCACGGTAAACGTGGCTGTTTCAGGTGCTTTGCCTTTATTAGCGGTTGGTGGTTCAGGTGTGAATGAGTTAGTGGATGCTTCTTTACTAGGCGCAACTACGGTTACTTTACCAACTACCGTTTCAACACCTCAAAATTTATCCAATAATTTAGATGCTCGTTTTGTAGGAACAGTCGTTCAAACAGATCTTTTAGACGTTAATTTATTAGCAACAGCAGACGGTGTATCCAACATTTATTTTGCTGCAGGTACTACTAGTGAAGTAACCGCACCTACCGTAACAGGAGTAACAGGCAATTCAACGGCAGGTTACGAAGTTAAAGGAACTGCCGATGCCAATGCCACGGTTGAAATCCGAAATGCAGGAGGCACCGTAATAGGTACAGGTACCGCTGATGGGACGGGAGCGTTTACAGTTACCATTCCCGCAGGTGAAGCAGGCGCCAATGAAACGTTAACCGCCGTAGCGAAAAACGCCAGCGGTACAGAAAGTACGCCAACAACGTTCCAAACGCCAGCGGATGAAGCAACCGTAACCGCACCAACAATCACAGGAGTGACAGGTAATTCAACGGCAGGTTACGAAGTTAAAGGAACTGCCGATGCCAATGCCACGGTTGAAATCCGAAATGCAGGAGGCACCGTAATAGGTACAGGTACCGCTGATGGGACGGGAGCGTTTACAGTTACCATTCCCGCAGGTGAAGCAGGCGCCAATGAAACGTTAACCGCCGTAGCGAAAAACGCCAGCGGTACAGAAAGTACGCCAACAACGTTCCAAACGCCAGCGGATGAAGCAACCGTAACCGCACCAACAATCACAGGAGTGACAGGTAATTCAACGGCAGGTTACGAAGTTAAAGGAACTGCCGATGCCAATGCCACGGTTGAAATCCGAAATGCAGGAGGCACCGTAATAGGTACAGGTACCGCTGATGGGACGGGAGCGTTTACAGTTACCATTCCCGCAGGTGAAGCAGGCGCCAATGAAACGTTAACCGCCGTAGCGAAAAACGCCAGCGGCACAGAAAGTACGCCAACAACGTTCCAAACACCAGCGGATGAGACAACCGTAACCGCACCAACAATCACAGGAGTGACAGGTAATTCAACGGCAGGTTACGAAGTTAAAGGAACTGCCGATGCCAATGCCACGGTTGAAATCCGAAATGCAGGAGGCACCGTAATAGGTACAGGTACCGCTGATGGGACAGGGGCATTTACAGTTACCATTCCCGCAGGTGAAGCAGGTGCCAATGAAACGTTAACCGCCGTAGCGAAAAACGCTAGCGGTACAGAAAGTACGCCAACCACGTTCCAAACGCCAGCGGATCCTAATACACCCGTGGCGACGCCAATTGTTGAGACTGTAACAGGTAGTACAACAAAAGGCTATGAGGTCACAGGGACTGCTGAAGTTGGCACCACCATTGAGGTTCGCGATGCAGCTGACACGGTCCTTGGTACTGCAACAACTGGAACTGACGGAAAATATACAGTGACTTTAGATTCAGGGAAAGCAACAGCAAATCAAACGCTGAGCGTTGTAGCGAAAAACGCTAGTGGCACGGAAAGTCAACCAGCAACGGCGACAACACCAGCTGATGTCACTGCACCAACAGTTGATAACATTACAGGCAACTCTGGTACGGGTTATGAAATTACAGGAACAGCAGACCCTAACACAACAATCGAAGTTCGTGATCCAGCTGGGGCAGTTATTGGTACAGGTACCTCTGATACGAATGGTGATTTTACTGTAACGCTACCAACGGGAACGACCAATCCTGGGGATACGTTAACAGTGATTGGAAAGGATAACGCGGGAAATGAAAGTCAACCGACTGAAGTCCTTGTTCCTGCTGATGCCACGGTGACAGCACCAACTGTAACAGGAGTAACAGGTAATTCAGTTGCTGGTTATCAGGTGACAGGCACCGCTGATCCGAATGCTACCATCGAAATTCGTGATGCAGATGGGAACGTGATTGCAACAGGGACTGCCGATGGGACTGGTTCCTTTGCTGTGAACCTTCCAGCTGGGACGGCAAATGCGAATGAAACATTGACAGCGTTAGCCAAAGATCCTGCTGGCAATACAAGTACACCGACAACCTTCCAAACACCAGCAGATGAAGTAGTGGCACCGCCAAGTGTCGACAAAGTTACTGGGAATACAACACAAGGATATCAAGTGACAGGTACCGCTGAACTTGGCACCACCATTGAAGTTCGTGCAACAGACGGAACAGTTTTAGGCACCGCAACAACTGGACCGACTGGCCAATATACTGTGACATTAGCTTCAGGAAAAGCAACAGCGAAACAAACAGTGAATGTAGTTGCTAAAAATGATACTGGACTTGAGAGTCAACCAACTACAGCTATGACACCCGCTGATGTTACCACACCAACAATTGGTGACATTACTGGAGATTCAACAACTGGTTATGAAATCACTGGGACGGCGGACCCTAATACCACCATTGAAGTACGGAACCCAGATGGAACAATTATTGGTACAACGACAACGGATGATCAAGGAAACTTTACTGTGGACCTTCCAGCGGGAGCCGCTAATCCTGGTGATACATTAACAGTTGTTGGAAAAGACGGTGACGGCAATGAAAGTCAACCGACGGAAGTGACGGTCCCTGAAGATGCAACCGTAGCAGCACCAACTGTGACGACTGTTACAGGAACAACTGCCACTGGGTATCAAGTAACCGGCACGGCAGAGCCAAATGTCACCATTGAGATTCACAATGAAGCAGGTTTAGTTATTGCTACGGGAACGACTGATGGTGCTGGCGCCTTTACAATCACTCTTCCGATGGGCACAGCAACAGCTAACGAAGCCTTAACTGCCATTGCGAAAGATGCTGCTGGGAAAGAAAGTAATCCGACTGCTTTCAAAACACCTGCTGATCCAGATGCACCAGTCGCGACACCTACTGTTGACAAAATCACTGGTAGCACGACAAAAGGCTATCAAGTAGTAGGAGCAGCAGAAGTTGGTACAACAGTTGAGGTGCGTGACGCCGATGGCACAGTCCTTGGCATGGCAACTACGGGAACTGATGGCAAATACACAGTGACTTTAGAGCCAGGGAAGGCCTCAGCTAACGAAACAATAACTGTCGTAGCGAAAAATGCAACAGGGAAAGAAAGTCAGCCGGCTACAGCAACTACACCAGCCGACTTAGCCACACCAACCATTGATTCTATTACCGGAAATTCTGGTAAAGGTTACGAAATCACTGGAACGGCGGAGCCCAAAACCACTATTGATGTCCGTGACGCAGACGGAACCATCATTGCTGCTACCACTGCTAACGAAACCGGCCAATATACGGTGACTCTACCAGCTGGCGTAGTGACACCAGGAGAAACGATTACGATTATTAGCAAAGATGGCGCTGGCAATGAAAGTCAACCAGCTACAGCCGTTATTCCAGCGGATGTTGTTTTAGCGGCGCCAACTATTACGAAGGTTGAAGGAAACAAAGCCAATGGCTATACAGTCACTGGAACTGCTGATCCAAATCTCACGGTTCAATTTTACAATAGCAGTGAAAAATTATTGGCAAGTGGCAATACAACTACTGGAGGCACCTTCTCCGTTCATATTGCAGCAGGGTTAGCAACAGAAAAAGAAACGTTAACCGCACTAACCACAGATACACAAGGAAATGTGAGTCCTAAAACCACATTTATGACGCCAGCCGATATTACGGGAGAACCAGAAATTAAAATTGCGGCGCCAACTGTTTCTTCAGTTTTAGGAACGTCTAAAGCCGGCTACCTCATCAAAGGAACAGCTGAACCAAACCGAATCATTCAAATTAGTAACCGACTATTAAGAAGTGTGATTGCTGTAGGTGCCACCGATGCTGAAGGCAACTTCGCTATCCAATTAACAGCGGGACAAGCGACTGCTCAACAAAGTTTACTTGCGACAGCTACCGATGGCGCAGGACATTACAGTACGGCTACAACCTTCATGACACCAGCCGACCCAACGAATCCTGGAGGAGGCAATGGTAATACTGGCGGAAATAACGGCAATACAGGCGGCAACACAGGAAACAATGGCGCAACTGGCGGGAATAATGGGAATGGTTCAAACACAGGTTCAAATCCAAATGGAGGTTCTGGTTTAGGCACAACAGGTTCTGGCTTAGGTTCACTAGGCAATGGCCTCGGTACAAATGGTAGTGGCTACCACCCTAAACTAAGTACCATCAGTTATGGCACTGGAAATCACGGGAAAACAGGCTACTTACCTAGTACAGGTGAAAAAGAGTCCTCAGCCGTGACAACAAGTTTGTTTGGCGCCTTTGTCGCACTCCTTGCGAGCATGGGAATCATCAAACGCAAACGTAAAAACTAGCTCTCTCCTTTAATTCCTATAGATGAGAAAACGTATTGTTGAGAATTCCCCACTCAATGATACGTTTTCTCGTTCCATTTAATGAAGAAAAATTGCCAAATAGAATAAAATGTGCTATTCTATTTTCAGAAAATCGAAGGAACAAGCAGTGAAAGTGCTAAATCCAACCTGAATTTTTTAATGCAGGAGGAGTGGGCGCTTTTTTTGTTGTTATGAAGAAAGGAAGCTAATTATGCAATCAGCTACAATGGAATTTGATACAATTGCGGCGATTTCTACGCCGCCAGGTGAAGGTGCGATTAGTATTGTTCGTTTAAGTGGCGAGCGAGCAGTTGCTATTGCAAACAAAGTTTATCGGTCAGGCACTAAAGATTTAGCTAAAGTCCCCACGCACACGATTCATTATGGTCATATTGTTGATCCGCAAAACGATCAATTGATTGATGAAGTCATGCTTTCTGTGATGCGGGCACCGAAAACATTTACACGAGAAGACGTGGTAGAAATTAACTGTCATGGCGGCATTGTCGTGGTGAACCAATTACTGCAATTACTGTTACGTGAAGGCGCACGAATGGCCGAACCTGGGGAATTTACAAAACGTGCTTTTCTAAATGGCCGAATGGATCTTTCACAAGCAGAAGCAGTGATGGACTTAATCCGTGCTAAAACAGATAAAGCGATGAATGTTGCATTGAACCAATTGGATGGTAACTTGTCGGCGTTAATTCGTTCATTAAGACAAGAAATTTTAAATACTTTAGCACAAGTAGAAGTTAATATCGATTATCCAGAGTATGATGATGTCGAAGAATTAACCACGAAATTACTTTTAGAAAAAGCCGAATTTGTGAAAGCGCAGATTCAACAATTATTAACGACCGCTAAACAAGGAAAAATTTTGCGAGAAGGTCTAAGTACAGCAATTATTGGCCGACCAAATGTCGGGAAATCCAGTTTGTTAAACCATCTGTTACGAGAAGAAAAAGCTATCGTTACAGATATTGCTGGAACGACACGTGATGTCATTGAAGAATACGTTAACGTTCGCGGCGTTCCTTTAAAATTAATTGATACAGCGGGGATTCGCGAAACAGAAGACATTGTGGAACGAATTGGTGTCGAACGTAGCCGCAAAGCGTTAGCAGATTCGGATTTAATTTTGTTAGTCTTAAATCAAAGCGAAGAATTGACAGAGGAAGATCGTCAACTGTTGGAAGCAACGAAAGGCTTAAAACGCGTTATTCTTTTAAATAAAATGGACTTACCGACAAAATTAGATCCTAACGAATTACAAGAATTAGTCCCTGTAGAAGAAATTTTATCCGTTTCGGTGTTGTCAAACACAGGCTTAGACCAGTTAGAAGCGAAAATTGCTGATCTTTTCTTTGGCGGCCAAACAGGCGAAAAAGATGCTACCTATATTTCTAATACACGTCATATTGCTTTGCTAGATCAAGCAGCGCTTTCGTTACAAGAAGTGATTAACGGCATCGAAGCAGGTATGCCAGTCGATTTAGTTCAAATTGATATGACCCGTTGTTGGGATTATTTAGGGGAAATCGTCGGCGATAGTGTCCAAGATGAATTAATTACACAGTTATTTAGTCAATTTTGTTTAGGAAAATAAGACAAGAGAGGAATTTTTTATGAATCAATATCAAGCAGAATCATATGATGTTATTGTCGTCGGTGCTGGACATGCTGGCTCTGAAGCAGCCTTAGCAGCCGCACGAATGGGCGTTAAAACGTTACTTTTAACGATTAATTTAGATATGGTTGCTTTTATGCCATGTAACCCTTCTGTTGGTGGACCTGCCAAAGGAGTCGTTGTCCGAGAAATCGATGCATTAGGCGGCGAAATGGGTAAAAACATTGATAAAACCTACATCCAAATGCGGATGCTAAATACTGGTAAAGGTCCAGCAGTGCGTGCGTTGCGCGCGCAAGCTGACAAACATGCCTATGCGACAGAAATGAAACATACCATTGAAAAAGAAGAAAATTTAACCCTTCGTCAAGGGATTGTTGAAGAATTAATCGTGGAAGATGGCGTTTGTCGTGGTGTCGTAACTTCAACAGGTGCCGCATACCGTAGTCAAGCAGTGGTGATTACTGCCGGTACTGCCTTGCGTGGCGAAATTATTATTGGTGAATTAAAATATTCATCAGGACCAAACAATTCGCAACCTTCCGTTGGTTTAGCCAATCATTTAAAAGAATTAGGTTTAGAAATCGATCGCTTTAAAACAGGAACGCCGCCACGAGTAAAATCAAGTACGATTGATTATTCTGTGACAGAGGAACAACCAGGCGATAAAGAACCCAACCACTTTAGTTACAGCACGCCAGATAGTGCCTACAATCAAAACCAAGAACCTTGTTGGTTAACTTATACGAATGAAACAACGCATGAAATTATTCAAAAAAATCTACACCGCGCCCCAATGTTTACTGGGATTGTGGAAGGTGTGGGTGCTCGGTATTGCCCATCCATCGAGGACAAAATTGTTCGTTTTGCAGACAAACCAAGACACCAATTGTTCTTGGAACCAGAAGGGTTGAATACCGAAGAAGTTTACGTCCAAGGCTTATCTACTTCTTTACCAGAAGATGTCCAAACAGAAATGCTTCATTCTATTGAAGGGTTAGAAAAAGTAGAAATGATGCGTACAGGTTACGCCATTGAATACGATGTGGTAGTCCCTCACCAATTACGCCCAACATTAGAAACAAAGGTCATTGAAAATCTTTATACAGCAGGTCAAACGAACGGAACTAGTGGCTACGAAGAAGCTGCTGGTCAAGGCTTGATGGCAGGAATTAATGCTGCATTGAAAATTCAAGGCAAAGAGCCTCTTGTTTTAAAACGTAGTGATGGCTATATTGGCGTCATGATTGACGATTTAGTTACAAAAGGCACTAACGAACCTTATCGCTTATTAACGTCACGTGCGGAGTATCGTTTGATTTTACGACATGACAATGCGGACTTACGTTTAACAGAAATGGGTCATGAAATTGGCTTAGTCAAAGAAGAACAATATGCCGCCTATCTAGTCAAAAAAGCGGCTGTTGAAGCGGAAATTGCCCGCTTAGGCAAACATCGGATTAAACCAACCAAAGAAGTGCAAGCATTTTTGGAAACCAAAGGCGCTGCTGGCTTAAAAGACGGTATTTTAGCTAGAGATTTTCTGAAACGCCCAGAAATCAGTTATCAAGAAGTCGCTCAATTTATTCCCGCACCTGAAGAGGCGCTTGATCCAAAAGTGATTGAACAAGTAGAAATTCAAATCAAGTACGAAGGCTACATTAAAAAAGCCATGGAAAAAGTTGAGAAACTAAAACGCATGGAAGCAAAACGCATTCCAGAAAACATTGATTACCAAGCGATTAACGGCTTGGCGACAGAAGCAAAACAAAAACTACAAAAAATCCAACCAGAAACGATTGCCCAAGCAAGCCGTATCAGCGGTGTGAACCCCGCTGACATTAGCATTTTGATGGTCTACATCGAACAAGGAAAAATCACGAAAGTGCAAGGATAATAAAAATTTGAAGCAGTTGCTTCTTCACGGATGATTGATTGTGAAGAAGCAACTGCTTTTTTGTTTTGAATTAGTCTACTTTTTTTTCTAAACTGCAAAAAAAGACTGTCTTAAATAATTTCACAAACTGACCTATACTGAAAGCGCAAACAAATGATAGGAGTGGAACAAATGACAGATTGGTTAGGAATTAAAGGAAAAGTAGTGATTGTTACAGGAGGCTCATCTGGTATTGGTCGCAGCATTGTTGAAAGCTTGTTAGCAGAAGAGGTCTATGTCGCTAATTTTGATATTTCAGCATCAGAAACGCAACATGAGCATTTACTCTTTGTGAAAGTCGATGTAACTTCTCGAGCAGAAGTAGAAGCAGGTGTCGCTCAAGTGGTGGAAAAATTTGGAACCGTAGATGGCCTAGTAAATAACGCCGGAATCAATATTCCTCGTCTATTGGTGGATAAAAATCATCCTCATGGGCCTTATGAATTATCGGATGAGGTATTCGACAAAATTGTAGCCATCAATCAAAAAGGGCTCTACCTAATGAGCCAAGCAGTGGGCCGGATTCTTGTACAAAAACAAGCAGGTGTCATTATTAATATGTCTTCAGAAGCTGGATTAGAAGGCTCCGAAGGGCAAAGCGCCTACGCTGCAACGAAAGCAGCGGTCAGCAGTTATACACGTTCATGGGCTAAAGAGTTAGGAAAATCAAACGTCCGTGTTGTGGGGATTGCGCCAGGCATTATGGAAGAAACGGGCTTGCGCACTTTAGCATATGAAGAAGCATTGGCTTATACACGAAATATTTCTGTTGAGCAATTGCGAGCAGGTTATTCAAAAACAAGTACGATTCCATTAGGTCGTAGCGGAAAACTCCATGAAGTCGCTGACTTAGTATGCTATTATTTATCAGACCGTTCAAGCTATATTACAGGCATCACCACAAACGTAGCTGGAGGTAAAACAAGAGGATAGAGGTGGGAAAACTAAATGACGCTAGTAAATAGATGGTACCAAGTAATAAAATTACTAGTTGATCACAAAGGAATGAGCTTACAGGAATTGCAAGAAAAATTAGCCGCAAGTCCTCAAACAGTTCGTAAAAACATTGATACATTGAATGATGAATTAATCGGTATCGCCCAAATTATTCAGAAGGAAAATCTCTTTCAGTTAGAAATCAATAACTTTGAAGGTTTTGAAGAGGTTTTGTCTGGACGGCTAAAAAGGGAATCTGATTTTAATTCTTCAAGCAAGCGTGTTTCCTACATTATCAAACGATTAATAGAAGAAGATCAATTTATTTCAACTTATGATTTATCCGAAGAACTCGCCGTTAGCCGCGGCACAGTTAATAAAGACATTAAGCGCATGAAAGAGCTGATTGCTCCTTGGCAGGTTGCGGTTGTAGGCACGCCAAACCGTGGCATTCATTTAGAAGGAAAAGAGTTTGATTTACGCTTGCTTCATGTGAATTACGTCCAAGAATATTTTGAAGAACAGTTTCTTCATGAAACTACCAAACAAATGATACAAAAAATAATCAAAGAAACAAGACTAGCGAAACAAGATAGTTTTCTTTTACGAAGAGTGGTTTCAATTGTTTTGCAGCGTGTTTTAGCTGGAAAACTCATTACGGAACTACCACCAGAATATGTTGATTATGTTCGTCATAACGAGCAGATTGAAGAACTGATGTATCACTTGGAAATAACCTATAATGTAACGTTAAGCCAATGGGAACGTTCCTTTATCAGCTTTCCTTTTAACATCAACACAAACCATATTCGTAATTCTTTATTGGCTGATGAAGGACTCTTAGCTGACTATTTTCAAAAAATGATGAAAAAAATTCATCATTCAGTTGTTGTTGAATTTGATGAGGACTTCTTGTTTTCAGAAATGAAAGATCATTTAAGAAACGTGATGAATCGACTCGTTTTTCATGTGGAATGTCACGATTTATTTTATGGAGAAATTGAACGACAATATCCTTTGGCCTATGAATTAGCCAAGATTGGCTTGCAAGAATTGGGCCGTTTGTTAAATCGTTGTGTGCCGACGGTTGAATTTGGGTATCTCGCTTTGTATTTTGAACTAGCATTGAGAGGGAACTATGAAGCGGGAGCCAAAAAAGAAATCGCTGTAATCTGCAGTACAGGTCATGGAACGGCCTTGATCATTCAGCGGCAATTGGAAAAAGTTTTGGGTCCAGACGTCCAGATTGCCCATTTTTCTGAAGAAGAGGCAGAGAGAAGAGAATTGAATCAATATTTTGCTATTTTTACAACTATTCCCTTAAAAAATATTCGACCACAAACACCGATGATCCATTTAACTAATTTATTTAACGATACTTGGCTCAGAAATGAGTGGCAGAGAGCAAAAGAAATTCGTTCCGTGGAATCTCAAAATATTCATATGACCTATCAATTATTAGAGAATACTCAAGGTTACCGAGCGAATATCCAGAAAATGATTGCTGATTTAGAAGCAGAAAAATTAGTAGATCCTCAATTTATCGAACGAATTTTTACTAGAGAAGATCAACAAACAACTATTTTTGAATCGGGGATTGCCTTTCCCCATACAATTAATCAAGCCTTACCAACGATTATTTTATCGATTGGGGTTTTTGAAGAATCACTGGTTACACCAGAAGGTAAAGTTGATGTTATTTTGCTGTTGGGTATTCCAGAAGAGCTGACGGCCACTGTTGAAGCAGAATTACTACAACTATATGACCGCTTGTTTACAATCGCAGGAGACGAACGTTTACGTAATGAGTTACGGAAGCAACGAGATGTTTTAGCGGTTAAAGAGTGGATGCAAAGGAAGGGGATTATCATATGAGCTTTATCTACGTATTCGGAGCGCTTTTTTTAACAGCTTACTTCGTTCAGATAGCTATGGGAATGAAACAGATTAAACACTTTAATCAAAACTACCAAGAATTGCGACAATTAGGAAAAGTCGCGATTGGTCGACGTGCAGGGAAGTTAAAAGCAGGCACGATTATCTTGTTTGCTGTGGATTCGCAAGGGAAAATCTTAGCCGCTAGAAAGATGCAAGGTGTCACCGTTCTAGCTAAATTTCATCCCTTACCTCAGTACGTGAACGAGGATATTCATTATATGGATCATTACCATCCACTCGTACAAAAGGAAAATAAATTAACCCAACAAGCGATGGAAAATGCACGAGAAATTTACTTACGTGTTGAGCTTGGCAATTATCAAGAAACACAACCATTAACGCCGCTTAATGGAGCCAAAATTCAATGGCAATTATGGAAAAATAAAGTACAAACAAAATTGAAAGGAAGTGTCGAGTAATGTCTTATATTACAAAATTTGCGGAAGGATTTATGCACCTTTTCCAAACAGGAGCAGAAACATTTATTTCTTGGATGACAGGCATCGTACCTGTTGTTTTGATGTTAATGGTAGCTATGAATACCTTAATTGCTTTTCTAGGAGAAGAAAGAGTAACCAAGGTAGCCAAACTTTCTGCCAAAAATCCTGTTACGCGGTATTTAGTGCTGCCTTTTTTATCCGCTTTTATGTTAGGCAATCCAATGTCCTTTACGATGGCTCGATTTTTACCAGAATACTATAAACCTAGCTATTATGCTGCACAAGCGCAATTTTGTCATACCAGTAATGGAGTTTTCCCTCATATTAATCCTGGTGAATTGTTCGTTTGGTTAGGGATTGCGCAAGGGATTGATACGTTAGGACTAAATTCGATGGACCTAGCGATTCGCTATATGTTTGTAGGGATATTAATGAATTTTATTGGCGGTTGGGTTACCGATTTCACTACCGCCTATGTTTGCAAACAACAAGGAATTACCCTTAGTAAAACAGTAGAGATTGCTGTGGATTAGAAAGGAGCAAGGTGAGATGACGTACAATAGTATTAAGGTAGTTAAAGGAAATGGCGGTTATGGTGGGCCCTTAGTGATTACACCGACAGAAGAAAAACATAAATTTATTTACATTACAGGTGGCGGCGAGAAACCCGCAATCGTTGATAAAATCGTAGAATTGACAGGAATGGAAGCGGTCAATGGTTTTAAGACATCGATTCCAGATGATGAAATCGCATTAGCCATTATTGATTGTGGAGGCACTCTTCGTTGCGGGATTTATCCTAAAAAAGGAATTCCTACTATTAACGTTGTTCCAACTGGCAAAAGTGGTCCCTTAGCACAATACATTAATGAGACAATTTATGTTTCCGCTGTAGGCCCGAAACAGATTACATTGACATCAGAAGAAGCTGCTGCTGCTGATACAGAAAAGCCCACCTCGAAAAAAACAGAATTTAAATATGATACAAGTAAAAAAATTACTGAACAAAAAGCGGAACAACAAAGTTTTGTTGCGAAAATTGGTATGGGTGCAGGAAAAGTTGTAGCGACATTCAACCAATCAGCCCGTGAAGGCGTACAAACGATGATCAACACAGTGATTCCGTTTATGGCATTTGTTTCTTTATTAATTGGTGTGATTCAAGGTTCAGGAATTGGTGAATTTTTTGCCAATATCATGGCGCCATTGGCAGGAAACATTGTGGGGTTAACAATTATTGGTTTTATTTGTTCTCTGCCGTTTCTTTCTCCTTTATTAGGTCCTGGAGCAGTAATCAGTCAAGTAATTGGTACGTTAATTGGTGTGGAAATTGGGAAAGGCAACATTCCGCCACAACTAGCTCTACCAGCATTGTTTGCTATTAATACACAAAACGCGTGCGACTTTATTCCCGTGGGCTTAGGCTTGGAAGAAGCTGAAGCTGAAACCGTTGAAGTCGGGGTCCCTTCTGTTTTATATTCTCGTTTCTTAAATGGTGCCCCTCGAGTACTAGTTGCTTGGTTAGCAAGTTTTGGATTGTATAGTTAAAAAATTTTTTTGGAGGATGGGAAATGTCAGTATTTACAACAAAGGTTCAGTCTATTGGACCAGAAGCCGAATTATTTAAAGAAGAAAAAATGGTCATCTTATTTGGAAAAGATGCACCAGATGCTTTAGCAGATTATTGTTATAACATTGAGGTTCAGCCAGTTACAGAAGCGATTACGGACAAGCAAACGTTAGTGATTGATGAACAAACTTACCAGATTACCGCTGTAGGCGAGGTAGTATTAACTAATTTAGACACATTGGGTCACATTACTATTAAATTTGATGGCGCAACAACACCTGAATTACCAGGTACATTATATGTTGAAGAAAAAGCTATTCCTGAAATAACTGTTGGTACAACAATCACTATTCTATAATTATCGTTTAAGGGAGGAACGTAAAAGATGGAATTTATGCTAGATACAATTAATCTTGAGGCTATTCGAAAGTATCAGAAAATTTTACCACTGGCAGGCGTAACGTCTAATCCTAGTATTGTTAAGCAAGCAGGAAAAATTGACTTCTTTGCACAGATGAAAGAAATCAAAAAAATGATTGGACAAGCGAGTTTGCACGTCCAAGTGGTCGGTCAAACGACAGAAGAGATGCTAGAAGATGCCCAAACCATTGTACAACAATTAGGCCAAGAAACATTCATTAAAATCCCAGTCAATGAAGCAGGCTTGGCAGCCATCAAACAACTAAAGCAGGCAAATTATCGGATAACAGCAACCGCTATTTATACAGAATTTCAAGGCTACCTAGCGATTGCGGCAGGTGCAGATTATTTAGCGCCGTATTATAATAGGATGGAGAATTTAACAATTGATTCTCAAAAGGTTATTGAGCATTTAGCTGCAGAAATAAAACGGACGAACGCAAAGAGTAAGATCTTAGCTGCTAGTTTTAAAAACGTGGCACAAATTAATCAAGCCTGTCAAATGGGGGCGCAAGCGGTCACTATCGCACCAGAACTCGTGACACAAGGCTTGGCAATGCCCGCCATTCAAAAAGCAGTAACTGATTTTCAGGAAGATTGGGTTGCTGTTTTTGGAGTAGAAACGGTAAACGAATTAGCATAAAAAGAACGAGAAGAAAAAACGGCCATTTTTCTTCTCGTTCTTTTTTTGTTTCACATGAAACATCTACGATTATTCACTTGCTTAAAAATTAGACAATTTTCTTTATTTGTCAAAGAATTTCTTAAAAAAAAGGGTTATCTTTTGGGTATTTTTTTTGGTAGCAGTATGATGAGGGTATCAAATGATAGGAGGAAACGAGAATGAGATACACAAATGGAAATTATGAAGCATTTGCTCGACCAAGAAAACCAAAAGGTGTAGATGACAAGAGTGCCTATATCGTTGGTGGTGGCCTAGCAGGTTTAGCAACGGCTGTTTTCTTAATTCGTGACGGTCAAATGAAGGGCGAAAATATTCACATTTTTGAAGAACTCACGCTGTCTGGCGGTTCTTTAGATGGTAAATTTATTCCCCATGATGGCTTTGTCACTCGCGGCGGACGCGAAATGGAAAACCATTTCGAGTGTTTGTGGGATCTATTTCGTTCGGTACCATCATTAGAAGTAGAAGATGCCTCTGTCCTAGATGAGTTTTACCGTTTAGATTTAGATGATCCGAATTCTTCAAATTGCCGCATTATTCATAACCGTGGCGAACGTGTCCCGGATGATGGACAATTTACTTTATCCAAAAAAGCACAAAAAGAAATCGTTGATTTATTTATGACTTCTGAAGATCAATTAATTGGCAAAAAAATTGAAGATGTTTTCGGCGAAGAATTTTTTGAATCCAACTTTTGGATCTATTGGTGTTCAATGTTTGCTTTTGAAAAATGGCACTCTGCCATTGAAATGCGCCGTTACATCATGCGCTTTATCCACCACATCAAAGGTTTGCCTGACTTTACAGCCTTGAAGTTTACCAAATACAATCAATACGAATCGTTAGTGAAACCATTATTAAGCTTTTTAACCAATCAAGGGGTAGACTTTCAATATGAAACAACGATCAATGATATCCAAGTCGACATCAAAGGAGCTACTAAAGTTGCTCGGCGATTATTGTTGACACAAGCGGGCAAAACCAAAGAAATTCCTTTAACTGAAAATGATTTAGTCTTCGTAACGAATGGCTCAATTACTGAAAGTTCGACGCAAGGAGATCATCATACACCAGCACCAATTACTCATGAACTAGGGGGAAGTTGGAATCTCTGGAAAAACTTAGCAAAACAATCCCCAGAATTTGGGCACCCAGAAGTTTTCTGTGAAAATTTACCAGATGAAAGTTGGTTTGTCTCAGCAACGATTACGTGGGAAAATTTCGATATTGAACCGTATCTTTCTCGGTTAACACATCGTAAATTACGGACAGGAAAAATTGTCACAGGTGGTATTATTACTATCAAAGACTCTAATTGGATGATGAGTTTCGCTATGCATAGACAACCGCATTTTAAAGAACAAAATGATCAACAATCTATAACCTGGGTATATGGATTACTTTCTAATAAACCAGGAAATTATATCAAAAAACCAATCGAACAATGTACAGGCCAAGAAATTACGCAAGAGTTACTTTATCATTTAGGGGTCCCAGAAGGGGAAATTGAACGTATTTCAGAAGAATCGGCTACCACTATTCCGGTTTATATGCCGTTTATCACTTCTTACTTTATGTTAAGAGAACCAGGCGATCGACCATTAGTTGTACCAAACGGCTCTAAAAATCTTGCTTTCATTGGGAACTTCGCAGATACTGAACGAGATACGGTGTTTACAACAGAGTATTCTGTACGGACAGCGATGGAAGCTGTTTATCAATTGCTAGAGGTTGAACGCGGAGTACCAGAAGTGTTTGCTTCTGCATACGACTTGCGCGTCTTAGCAAACTCTGTTTATTATTTATCTGACAAGAAAAAATTAACAGAAATGGATATGCCGTTCGTGGAACGCAAAATGGTTGAACACTTTGTGAAGAAATTTGAGGATACGTATATTGGTGATATTTTAAGAGAAAATCATTTAATTTAGTTGAAAAAGCGAGTGTAAATCACTCGCTTTTTTGGTTGTTTTATTAACTGTTGAATAAATATTCATTATTATGTATATTTATTTTGTGATTTTATGGATATTAAATATATAATATATTGAATAGAGGTAGCAAGTAAACAACTTCGCAAAAAAAATCTTAATTTCTGAAGAGACTTTTTCAAAATTTTGTTGAAAAGAAGGCGCATTTTTACCATAGTTTCTTCACATTTAACGGCTATTATTTAAACATACCCGATAAACAAAACCCTAACAAAACACTTTTTCATTTTTTAACTCCTCCGCCCGCCCTTCCCCAAAGGGCGGGTTGTTTTTTTGCGTTAAGCAGTTGGCATTTTGTGGGGAAAGGATTATCATTATAGAAGAAGTATATAGAAAAAGGCGGCGAGAAGATGGGACGTTGGCAAAAATTACAACAAGCAATGAGTGCTGGTGTAGAGGCGGCGATTGACGCTGGCTGGGACCGCCAAGCTGTTTATGGATTAGTGGAAAGCGCCATAAAAGACACGCGTTTCTTGCCACTTGAGCAAGCGAAAACAGCAGTCGCGGAACTGTTTTCTGAAGTGGAAGAAGTGGGCTCTTCAGCGTATGAGCGATTATTTCGCTTTTCGGCTTATCGTCCGCAAGAAAAGCTCTCGTTACTGTTATGGCAATTAGGTGCAGTGTTGGATCAGCATGGCATGTTGCAATTAGTAGGACCTTATCGTTTCTCGAAGACGATTGCACCGCATGCGACGTTTTGGGATTTGTTGGCAAAAACAGTTCAAAAAGCCTATCCGTTAGGTCTTCTTGGGAGCTTTAATCAAGAGAAAGCGAAAAAGATACATCAATTAAGAATGTATATTGATCGTCAAAATATCACGTATATCCGCGATTTTTTTAAACAAGAAGGGGACACCGATGAACAGGCATTAAAACGCTATGTTTTTGCGGCCAAGCCGCAAGGAATGGGCGGGCGGAAACTGAAAAAAAGCTCTGCTCGTTTGCATAACAAATACCCTGAGGGGGCATCCTATTCTTTAATTAATAAGAAACGATTGACACCTAATTTTCACAGTGAGTTTATTTTGAATGAAGAAGGGACCTTTGTGACCCAGTGGGATGTGTTAGTTGAAGACTGGCGAGGCAGATTAATTAGTAATCCAGCTTATTATCAAGCGGCCAAAAACAATGAATACCAGGAAAAAGTCTTGAATGGTGAATCGTTTAATTATGCAAATCGGAATAATCGTACCCATGAATTACTAGATAGTTCACCACCAGGGAGATTTGATCATCAATTACGAAAAACAGCCCAAAAAGGTTGGTTAAGTCCCCGTATCCAAGAATACGACTACCGCAGAGAACGACAAATAAAGTGCGATGATTATAGTAAGTAAAACAAGCCAATGTTTCACATGAAACATTGGCTTGTTTTACTCTTAGAGAAAGGCGGTTTTCGTTGCCGCCAATTGAACATTTTGGCCCGTGGCTAGAGACTTTTTACTACATAAAAAGGCGGGTTTTTCTTTTATCATTCAGGCAAAAATCTTCCGAAAAGCATTGCAAGAAATTGCTATTTGCGTTAAAGTAGGAAAAGATGATTGTGAAACATTTTTCTGTTTCACAAAAAAGGAAGGAGTCTTTATGCTACCCGAAGAATTTAGACAACTATTAGCCGCAAAAGGCATTGAATTGACAGACCAACAGATGACACAATTTGACCAATATTTCCATTTACTAGTAGAATGGAATGAAAAAATGAATTTAACAGCCATTACAGAAGAAAAAGAAGTTTATTTGAAACATTTCTATGATTCTGTTTCGTTGGCATTCTTTGAAGACTTTGCCAGCGATAAAGCCATTTGTGATGTTGGCGCAGGCGCAGGATTTCCAAGTATTCCTTTGAAAATTGTTTTTCCTTCATTAAATGTCACAATTGTTGACTCTTTAAATAAACGAATTACTTTCCTAACAGAGTTGGTGAATCAACTAGGTTTGGCTAATGTTTCTTTGTATCATGATCGTGCAGAAACATTTGGTCAAAAAGCAGAATTTCGTGGCGCGTTTGATTACGTTACAGCGCGAGCAGTTGCACGATTAAATGTTTTAAGTGAACTGTGTTTACCCTTAGTTAAAAAAGAAGGCTATTTTTTAGCCTTAAAAGCATCGAAAAGTGAAGAAGAAATTAATGAAGCAAAACCTGCAATCGCTACATTAGGCGGTCAATTTCAGAAAGAAGTTGGTTTTACTTTGCCGATTACGGCAGACGAACGCCACATTGTCGTGATTCAAAAGAAAAAAGAAACCCCTAAAAAATATCCCAGAAAACCTGGATTACCAAATAAACAACCGATTAAATAAGATGGAGGCACACACATGACACGAATTATTTCTGTAGCGAACCAAAAAGGCGGCGTTGGTAAAACAACGACCACTGTAAATTTAGGCGCATGTTTAGCAAACTTAGGCAAAAAAGTCTTACTGATCGACATTGATGCACAAGGAAATGCTACCAGTGGCATGGGTGTCCCTAAACCAGATGTCGCACACGATGTGTATGATGTCCTTGTAAATGAAGAACCAATCACTAGCGTGGTTCAACATACCAGCCGTGAAAATTTAGATATTGTTCCTGCAACTATTCAATTAGCAGGCGCCGAAATTGAGTTAACTTCAATGATGGCTCGAGAATCGCGCTTGAAATTAGCAATTGATGAAGTAAGAGACATGTATGATTTCGTTTTAATTGATTGCCCGCCTTCTCTAGGGCATTTAACAATCAATGCTTTTACAGCAAGTGATTCGATTCTAATTCCTGTTCAATGTGAATATTACGCATTAGAAGGCTTGAGTCAATTGCTAAATACGATTCGCTTGGTTCAAAAACATTTTAACCCTGAATTGAAAATTGAAGGGGTCTTGTTAACCATGTACGATGCTCGGACCAATTTAGGTGCCGAAGTCGTTGAAGAAGTCCGTAAATATTTCCGTGAAAAAGTCTATGACACGATTATTCCAAGAAATGTCCGTTTATCCGAAGCACCAAGTCATGGTTTACCAATCATTGACTATGATATTCGCTCAAAAGGTGCCGAAGTGTATCAAGCACTAGCAAAGGAAGTGTTGGAGAATGAATAAAGGCAAAGGGTTAGGCAGAGGCATCGATGCCTTGTTTCAAGATATCGCAAAGCTAGAAGATGTCGACGTTAAGAACGAACAAGTGACAGAAATTCTATTAAACGAACTTCGTCCCAATCCTTACCAACCGCGGAAAACATTTGATGAAACCTCTTTACAAGAACTTGCAAACTCGATTCTACATTCCGGTGTGTTTCAACCGATTATTGTCCGTAAATCGGCAGTTAAAGGCTATGAAATTATTGCAGGTGAGCGTCGGTTCCGGGCTTCTAAATTAGCCGGCAAAGAAAAAATTCCCGCAATTATTCGCGAATTTGATGAAGAATCCATGATGCAAGTTGCTGTTTTGGAAAACTTACAAAGGGAAGATTTAAATCCGCTAGAAGAAGCAGAAGCCTATGAAATGCTAATGAAAAATTTGAAATTAACACAAGCGGAAGTCGCAGAACGTTTGGGCAAAAGTCGCCCGTATATTGCCAATTATTTACGATTGCTAACCTTACCAGATGCGGTCAAAGCAATGGTTCAAAAACAAAGCATGTCAATGGGTCAAGCACGGACGTTATTAGGCTTGAAGAACAAAGAACAGCTATTGCCATTAGCTAATCGTTGTATTAAAGACAATTTAACGGTTCGACAATTAGAACAACTTGTCGCTGAATTAAACGAAACACAAGGCAAAAAGGGCAAAAAAGCGAAAAAAGCCATCAAAGAAAAACCCATTTATATTCGTGAAAGTGAAGACCGCTTAATGGATAAATTTGGGACAACCGTAGCAATTCAAGAAAAAGAAGGCAAAGGAAAAATTGAAATTGAGTACTTGTCCTCTTCGGATTTGGCTAGAATTTTAGATATTTTAGATATTCATTTTGACGAGGAATAAAAAGCAAAGTGAGAAAGTAAGACAGAAAGTCACAAATCCTTTTGCTAGTTTCGTTAAAAAATGGTATTGTAATCATGGTATTTTTATATAAGTAAGAGAAGAAAGAAGGCTTGGAACATGTATGATTTAGGCGATATTGTCGAAATGAAAAAGCCGCATGCTTGCCAAGCAAATCGTTGGCAAATCATTCGCATGGGCGCTGATATCAAAATCAAGTGCACGAATTGCGGGCATATTGTCATGATGCCGCGTCGTGATTTTACTAAAAAATTAAAAAAAGTAATCGAGAAAAAAGCAGACTAATGCTTTGATGCCTCTAATAGAAAAGAGAATAGACTGAGAGAAAGAGTGGAAAACAAATGGCACTAACAGCTGGAATTGTCGGCTTACCAAACGTTGGTAAATCGACCCTATTTAACGCAATTACAAAAGCAGGAGCAGAAGCTGCAAATTATCCCTTTGCAACGATTGATCCGAACGTCGGCATGGTTGAAGTACCAGATGCCCGTTTACAACGCTTGACAGAACTAGTAAAACCGAAAAAAACAGTTCCCACAACGTTTGAATTTACAGACATCGCCGGAATTGTTAAAGGTGCCAGCAAAGGAGAAGGGCTGGGAAATCAGTTTTTAAGTCACATTCGTCAAGTAGATGCAATCTGTCACGTGGTTCGTTGTTTTGATGACGAAAATATCATGCGTGAACAAAATCGGGATGCGGATTTCGTTGATCCTTTAGCAGACATTGATACAATTAATTTAGAGCTGATTTTAGCAGATTTAGATTCAATCAATAAGCGCTATACTCGCGTGGCTAAAATGGCGAAAGCAAAAGATAAAGAAGCGGTGGAAGAATTAGCTGTTTTAGACAAAATTAAACCAGTTTTAGAAGAAGGTTTATCTGCTCGTACGATTGAATTTACGCCAGAAGAAGAGAAAATTGTTAAATCTCTTTTCTTATTAACCACAAAGCCGGTCCTTTATGTAGCAAATGTTTCAGAAGATGAAGTGGCGGATCCAGACAACAACGAGTATGTACAACAAGTTCGTAATTTTGCAACCAGTGAAAATGCGGAAGTAATCGTGGTTAGTGCGCGAGCAGAAGAAGAAATTGCTGAATTGGATTCTGAAGAAGACAAGGCTGAATTTTTAGAAGCAATGGGCATTGAACAATCTGGCTTAGATCAATTGATTCGTGCGGCGTACGATTTGTTAGGCTTAGCTACTTACTTTACAGCTGGTGAACAAGAAGTTCGTGCGTGGACGTTCCGTAAGGGAATCAAGGCACCTCAAGCAGCTGGGATTATCCACAGTGACTTTGAACGAGGCTTCATTCGTGCGGAAACAGTTTCTTATGAAGACCTAGATAAATATGGCAATATGCAAGCTGCCAAAGAAGCGGGCCGTGTTCGTTTAGAAGGAAAAGACTACGTCGTTCAAGATGGCGATGTTATGTTGTTCCGTTTTAACGTTTAAAAAAATGTGCCCAACAAGCAATTTGTTTTGGGATAAGCCCACATATTTAAGGCCATTCAGCCGTTTAGAAAGAGGTTCCCTCTACATGAGGGTGAGGAGGATACAACTATGGAAGCAGAAGCATTACGAGCAATCGTGGCTGAGAATCGTCAATTAGAACAGAATTTGACTAAAAGAAATGAACAATACATTTTTGACTTAAAAAAATCATTAAAAGCGGCTAATTTATCTGAAGAAGAGCTAGCATTGGCTCTACACGGTATTTTACCAGAATTAGTAGCCGGTCAAAAAACAGGCAAAACAGCCCGTCAGTTATTTGGCACTGTTTCAGAACGGACGGAAGCAATTTTAAATAAACCAGCAGAAGTCAAAGAACCAGCGGGCTGGATGATTTGGCTCGACAATACCTTACTATTACTTGGTTTATTAACAATCATGTTAGCGGCGATGTCTCTATTTTCAAAAGGAACTGCACAGCCTCTCGGATTAACCACATATATCTTAGGTGCGATGGCTGGGGGTTATGTTTTCTATCTAATGCACAAATATGTTTACCGTTTTGATCGTCAAGGTGGCGACAAAAGCAAACGTCCTGGTTGGTTAAAAACGACTGCCATTCTATTTGGCGGAATGTTCTTGTGGATTGCAGTTTTCGCTGGTTCAGCGATGCTGCCACCAGTGATCAATCCCATTTTAGATCCGATGATTGCTTTAGTAATCGGTGCGTTAGCCTTTGTAGCACGCTATTTCTTCAAGAAAAAATACAATATTCAAGGTAGTTTCATGACACGTCAATAAACGGCGCGCGCTCAATTGTGAATCCGTTCGACTGACGCAGAAACTGCAACAAGCAAAGTCGCTCTCTCAATAGAGCGTTTTAACAGTTAAAGCCTGGGGGATTAGTCGAAAAAACTAGTGTCCCAGGCTTCTGTTTTCAGAAGTTTGCTAAAGAAAGGAGCCTCTTATGGGACAACAAGTGAAGTCTTGGTGCCGTCAACACGAGCGGCTACTCATTTTTATTAGTTTTCTCTTATTAAGTGGACTTTCTCTCTATTTTGTCTATTTTCAAGAGAATTTTTTACGAGCAAGTGATTTCCGCTTTCATCAAAATCGGGTGGAAGGCCTCGCATTAGCAATTAAAAACAACGACTGGTTTCCTAAAATCAATTATTTTTTCTTGGGAGGCTATGGCTATGCCTCTAGTTTGTTTTATCCAGATGCGTATCTTTATTTACCTGCGCTTTTGCGTGTTCTGGGGCTTTCCTTTGTCGCTAGTATGGCGATTTTTGTGTTTGCAGTAAACTTGGCAACATTTAGCCTTACTTATTATGCAGGCCGATTAATGGCGCTCTCTAAAAAAAGAAGCTATCTCTTTGCCATTTTGTATGGCTTATCTATTTACCGCATGCAAGACTTGTTTAATCGCCAAGCGTTAGGAGAATTTTTGGCGCTAAGTTTTTTTCCGTTGGTCTTAGCGAGCCTGTTTTTATTACGAAAGGGAGCCACGAAATATTGGCCGTTGTTAACGCTGGCGATGACTGGGATTGGGTTGGCTCACTTTATTTCTATTGAAATGTTTTCTATTTGGATTGGGTTATACATTCTGTTTTATTGGCAGCAGTTTTTTAAAAAGGAGGTCCTGTGGGCATTAGCGAAGGCTGCAGGTCTGACGCTGCTTTGGCTGGCCTTTTATCTTTTACCAGTTGCTGAACAAATGAAAAATCAAGTGTTTAAAGTTACATCCAATCCACTCACTTATATTTCCGAAAGAAGTTATCCTATTGTTTCTCTTTTCATTAATAGTTTAAAGAGCAGTGTTTTTCACGCGAAAACAGCGAATCTAGGAACCCTTTTGTTTGTGGGACTTGTTGTAGCAGTGGTTTCGCTTGCCAGCAAAAAAATTCAGGACAAACGGTTTATTGGTTTGACGCTGGTACTCTTATTGATGGTTACCACGCTTTTTCCTTGGCACTGGCTGAACCACACGCCTTTAAATACGATTCAGTTTCCTTGGCGGTTTTTAGGGATTCTTTCCGTAATGCTCGCTTTTTTCATTGCACAAGACGAATGGGGCGTTTTCCGTAAATCTTGGACCGTGGCTTTGTTGGTTTTCCTTGCCGTCAGCAATTTGGGCATTTATCAATATCAAAGTATTCAGTCACAACAAGGCCGCCTGTTAACAAAAGCTGAGTATGAGCAGCCAGCGCCTTTTTATATCGGTGCGGGCCATGAATATTTGCCAGATGAAATCAATTATCAGGAATTATTGAAACAGAAAAAACGACAACTTGATTATTCGGCAGAACAAGTAACCATTACAAATGTTAGAATGCCTTATGGGAAAATTTCATTTGACTACCAAGTGGTGAATCAATCAGCGAAGGTGACCGTTCCTTTTATTTATTACTTAGGCTATCAAGCCACGATTCAAATGAAAAACCAAACGGGCGTTAAAAAAATGAGCCTAACTAATCAAGGAGGCTTAGCCGCTCTTTCTTTATCTGGTACAGGACATGTCGACATCCGTTATCAAAGAACAAAAGTGCAAAAAATAGGGACAATGATTACCTTGCTTTCTGTCGGCGGTTTTGGATTTAGCCGATTTTTACAACAAAAAAAGAAACACAAGATAAAAGAACAACGATGAAAGTAGAACCTTAATTAGGAAGAGTTGAATAAAGGACAAACCGATTTCGGCGTTTTGTCCTTTATTCCTCATTGATTATTTAAACAAATCTAGTTGACTTCCTTAGTATTATCTGTTATTTTCATATATAAAATTAAGTCGAGGAGTGGACAAAAAAATGTCAAATTGGGAAACAAAATTTGCGAAAAAAGGTCTTACATTTGATGATGTGCTATTAATCCCTGCAGAAAGCCATGTCTTACCAAATGATGTAGACATGAGTGTACAATTAGCTAAAAATATCAAGTTAAATATTCCATTGATGAGTGCCAGTATGGATACTGTTACAGATAGTAATATGGCAATTGCGATGGCTCGTCAAGGTGGACTAGGTGTCGTACATAAAAATATGACTGTCGCCCAACAAGCAGACGAAGTACGTAAAGTCAAACGTTCTGAAAGCGGCGTTATCATTGATCCATTCTTTCTAACACCAACAAACTTAGTAGCGGATGCAGAAGAATTAATGAGTCGTTACCGTATTAGCGGTGTGCCAATTGTAGAAACAATGGAAAACCGTAAATTAGTCGGAATTATTACAAACCGTGATATGCGTTTTGTAACCGACTACCAAATCAAAATTGAAGAAGTCATGACAAAAGATCATTTAGTCACTGCGCCAGTTGGCACATCTTTAAAAGATGCAGAAAAAATCTTACAGAAACATAAAATCGAAAAATTACCAATCGTTGATGAAGCAGGTCGCTTAAGTGGCTTAATTACAATTAAAGACATTGAAAAAGTGATTGAATTCCCAAATGCTGCCAAAGACGAACACGGTCGTTTACTTGTGGCGGCAGCAGTCGGTGTCACTAGTGATACGTTCGAACGTGCGGAAGCATTATTAGAAGCAGGTGCCGATGCGATTGTTATCGATACTGCACATGGCCATAGTGCCGGCGTTATTCGCAAAATTAAAGAAATTCGTGAAACGTTCCCTGAAGCAACATTAATTGCTGGTAATGTTGCCACTGCTGAAGCAACCAAAGCATTGTATGATGTCGGCGTTGACGTTGTTAAAGTTGGTATTGGACCTGGTTCAATTTGTACAACACGTGTCGTTGCCGGTGTTGGTGTTCCTCAATTAACAGCGATTTATGATGCTGCTTCTGTAGCTAGAGAATATGGTAAAGCAATTATCGCTGATGGCGGTATTAAATATTCTGGTGATATCGTGAAAGCCTTAGCTGCTGGTGGACATGCTGTAATGCTAGGAAGTATGTTAGCAGGTACAGATGAATCTCCAGGCGAATTTGAAATTTATCAAGGCCGTCGTTTCAAAACTTACCGTGGCATGGGCTCATTGGGCGCAATGGAAAAAGGATCAAGTGATCGTTACTTCCAAGGAAGTGTCAATGAAGCAAACAAATTAGTGCCAGAAGGAATCGAAGGACGTGTTGCTTATAAAGGAAGCGTTTCTGATATTGTCTTCCAATTAATCGGTGGCCTGAAATCAGGGATGGGTTACGTCGGTGCAGCAGACCTGAAAGCGTTGCGTGAAGAAGCACAATTTGTTCAAATGAGTGGTAACGGATTGAAAGAATCACATCCACATGACGTTCAAATCACAAAAGAAGCACCAAACTATTCTGTTCAATAAAATAAAAGCTGATTTTTTTAAAATTTAAAGAGGCAGACGTCATTTCGACGTCTGCCTCTTTTTCTTTAGAATAAAGGAGGTGCTTCTGTTTCCACTGTTTATCAATTTTTAAGCCTGTAACAAAAATCCAAAGTGATTTTTGTTACAGGCTCCTTTTCCTATAGAATAAAAGCCGTTATCTGATATCAGACAACGACTTTTATTCTCCCTTTATTTAATAACTGTTAGGTTACCCATGTAAGGAACTAGGACTTCTGGTACAGTTACAGAGCCATCTTCGTTTTGGTAGTTTTCTAAAATAGCAGCGACTGTCCGTCCCACGGCTAAACCAGAACCATTGAGTGTATGCGCATATTGGACTTTATCGTTTTCATCACGGTAACGAATCATCGCACGGCGCGCTTGGAAATCTTCACAGTTTGAGCATGAACTGATTTCACGGTACGTCTCTTGAGCAGGAATCCAAACTTCCAAGTCATAAGTTTTCGCAGCTGAGAAGCCCATGTCACCTGTTGAAAGAGCCATGACACGGTAAGGTAATCCCAGTTTTTGCAGAATTTCTTCGGCATTATTCGTCATTTTTTCTAATTCCTCATAAGAATGCTCTGCATCACTAAATTTAACCATTTCAACTTTATTAAATTGGTGTAAACGAATTAACCCACGTGTGTCACGACCAGCGCTACCAGCTTCAGAACGGAAAGAAGGGCTCAAGGCCGTAAAGTAAATCGGTAAATCCTTGCCATCTAAAATTTCATTGTTGTAGTAATTAGTTAACGGGACTTCTGCCGTTGGGATTAACGTTAAATCCGTATCTTGTAATTGGAAGACATCTTCTTTAAATTTAGGAAATTGGCCAGTTCCGAACATGGCGGTGTCATTAACGATATAAGGCGTAATCATTTCTGTATAGCCATGTTCATAAACATGTAAATCTAACATGAAGTTGTATAACGCACGTTCTAAGCGAGCACCTAAGCCTTTGTAATAAACAAAACGGCTACCAGCTACTTTGGCACCACGTTCAAAATCTAGAATGCCTAAGTTTTCAGCGACTTCCCAGTGTGGTTTTGGTTCAAAAGCAAAAGTTCTTGGTTCACTCCAACGACGTACTTCTACATTTTCTTCTTCACCAGCACCAACAGGCACAGAATCATCTGGCAAGTTCGGTAAAGTAGTTGTGATCCCACGTAGCTCTTCGTCAATAGCATTAATTTCTGCATCTAACGCTTTAATATTACCGCCGACTTCTTTCATTTCCGCGATTTTGGCCGTTGCATCTTCTTTGTTTCGTTTTAATTGAGCAATTTCAGCAGACACATCATTCCGGTATTTTTTCATTTCTTCGACTTTGACTAATAAATCACGGCGACTTTCATCTAAACGCAGAAATTCCACTAAGATTTCTTCTTTCACGCCACGGGTTTGTAGCTTTGCTTTTACTTCGTCAAAATTTTGACGCATCATTTTTACATCTAACATATTTTTTCCTCCTTAAAATTAGTACATAATCAATAATAACTGTTGTAGAAAACAACAAAAAAGCCATCTCACCCCAAAAATAAATATTCTTGGGACGAAATGACTGGAAATCTCGCGGTACCACCCAAGTTCAGTAATGTTACTGCCCTTGATTTGCAGATAACGGCTGCAGACCGTTCCAACTTATTTCGCTGGACACCTGGAAGAGACGGACTTCTTTATAGATGAATGTTTGCTCGCACCCCCGCAAACTCTCTGGAATTCAGTGCCATAAATACTTTTTCTCTTAGTTTTCTCTTTTCTATAGAATACCGAAAAAGTTCAGGGATGTCAATTAACTCTCTGATTTCTTGTTGGTACGCTGTAAGGGTAGATGAATAATAAAGGAAGTCCACTTTTGATCAGACTTCGCATAAATATATCCACCATGTAAAGCAACAATACTTTGTGCAATAGCCAGACCTAAACCAGTACCACCCGTTTCTTGTGATCGGGATTCTTCGACACGATAGAAGCGGTCAAATAACTGATCTAAAGAATGTTTAGGGATAGCTGGTCCATCATTGCGAACAGCGATAATTGCTTCGGTGCCGACTTTGTCTACTTCCATTACAATATGATGGCCGCCTTTGCCATATTTCAAAGCGTTTGAAAGAAGGTTGTTAAAGACTCGGACTAGTTTTTCCGTATCGCCTTCCATCATTAAAGAAGCTGGATTGGCTTTTACTTGGATTTGCATATTAATCTTTTTCGCTTCCAATTCAAAATCGGCAGCAAGCTGTTCAATTAATTGTGCCATATCAAAAGTCGTCGTATGAATCGGTACACTTGGTTGACGGACTTTTGTATATTCAAAAAGATCATCAACTAATAATTTCATTTGTTTCGCTTTGACGTAAGCGGTATGCGTATATTTCAGTAAATCTTCTTGGCTATGAAATTGACGATCTTCAATCAATCCCAGATAACCAATAATAGAAGTTAACGGTGTCCGAATATCATGACTGACATTCGTAATTAATTCATCTTTTGATTTTTCAATTCGCCGTTCATCTTCAATGGCTGCGACAGTACTATCCACCAGACCGTTAATACTCGTCACGACTTTTGCTAAATCACCACTTAATTCAAACGGAATGCGGTGATTGTAATTACCATCAGCGATGTAATGTAACTCACTGATAATATGACGCAATTGCATTTGATGGTAGCGACGAATTAAGCGCCAATAGAGAACAGCTGCATCTACTAAAAAGAAAATGGGTAAGACAAATTTATTCCAGCTCCAAAACAAATCAGTATTTAATTCTTTAGCGACCGCATCCTTAGTGGCCCAGATGACACCAGCTAAGGGCGAGTTTTCACTAAGTAGTTGTCCTAAAAGGAACATAATTGAGACATTTAATAGTAGTAATAAAACAATTGTCACAATTGCTTCTGCTAATAACTCGCTGATTTCTTTAGAAGTTAAGGTAATTCGTTTTTGTTTTTCAATCTTTTTAGGTTTAACGAGCATCGATCTTATATCCAACTCCCCACACTGTTTGAATGACTTTTTCTCCACCAGTTGCTTCTTCAATCTTATCTCTTAAATGACTGACGTGAACCATCACGGTTTTAGCAGAAACAATACTTTCTTGTTGCCACACACGCTCAAAAATTTCATCCGCACTAAACACACGATTTGGATGACTAGCTAATAGATAGAGGATACCAAACTCAAGAGCGGTTAATTGAATTTCTTTTCCTTCTATTGTTTTGACTTCGTGAGAGTCCTTATTAATCATTAATGGGCCGACTTCTAATTCATCGGGTTCTTCTTTGGTTAATTGCATTTGACTTCTACGTAAAATAGACTTCACCCGAGCCATTACTTCTAAAGGATTGAAAGGCTTGGTGACATAATCGTCTGCACCAGCAACTAAGCCTTTGATTTTATCCATATCGGTTGTTTTTGCTGTTAACATAATAATTGGAATTTGCGATTCTTTTCGAAGTTCTTTCACTACTTCCATTCCATCCATGATTGGCATCATAATGTCCAAGATTAATAAATCGATATCTGGTGTTGTGTGCAATTTGGATAACGCTTCTTTTCCATCATAAGCTTTCACGACTTCGTATCCTTCATTATGAATATAAATACTCAATAGTTCTACAATTTCTTTATCATCATCTGCAACTAAAATTTTCATAAGCGTTCATTTCCTCCATATATAAAAAAATCTCTTTTCCATATTTTAACAAATAATTGCTAAAAAGGACAAAATCCTTGATATATTACGATAAATTTAGAAGATTTTGCTAAAAGTTAATAAACTATAGCCAAAAAAGGATGAAAGGGGGTAAAAAACGAACGAAAACACCTAGACCAATCATAATAATCGGTATTGAAAAAAAGTTTAAAAAAAGTGAAAATAATGATTGACCAATGCTTGAAATCTTGGTATATTATTACATGTCGCAAGGCGAGTCACACAGCTGAGCGATTCAGAAATCACTAATTAAATAACAATTCTTGATTTCAAATCTCTCGAAAAAAGTTTGAAAAAACAACAAAAAAGTTGTTGACAAATAACAAATGAGATGATAAGATATAGAAGTTGTCACAACAGACAACAACAACCGAGCAAAACAACTTAAAGAACTTTTTCAAAAAAGTTCTTGACATTCAAACGAAAGTTTGTTATGATATAAAAGTTGCTGTGAGGTAACGTAGACCTTTGAAAACTGAACAAAGAATAGACGAACCAAATGTGTAGGGCGTCTTGATTCAATTCAAGACAACAAACATTTTTAACAAGCAAGCAATATGCTAGCAAACAAATTGAGCTTAACAATCGCAAGATTGTTCTAACTTTTATTATGAGAGTTTGATCCTGGCTCAGGACGAACGCTGGCGGCGTGCCTAATACATGCAAGTCGAACGCTTCTTTCCTTCCGAGTGCTTGCACTCAATTGGAAAGAGGAGTGGCGGACGGGTGAGTAACACGTGGGTAACCTACCCATCAGAGGGGGATAACACTTGGAAACAGGTGCTAATACCGCATAACAGTTTATGCCGCATGGCATAAGAGTGAAAGGCGCTTTCGGGTGTCGCTGATGGATGGACCCGCGGTGCATTAGCTAGTTGGTGAGGTAACGGCTCACCAAGGCCACGATGCATAGCCGACCTGAGAGGGTGATCGGCCACACTGGGACTGAGACACGGCCCAGACTCCTACGGGAGGCAGCAGTAGGGAATCTTCGGCAATGGACGAAAGTCTGACCGAGCAACGCCGCGTGAGTGAAGAAGGTTTTCGGATCGTAAAACTCTGTTGTTAGAGAAGAACAAGGACGTTAGTAACTGAACGTCCCCTGACGGTATCTAACCAGAAAGCCACGGCTAACTACGTGCCAGCAGCCGCGGTAATACGTAGGTGGCAAGCGTTGTCCGGATTTATTGGGCGTAAAGCGAGCGCAGGCGGTTTCTTAAGTCTGATGTGAAAGCCCCCGGCTCAACCGGGGAGGGTCATTGGAAACTGGGAGACTTGAGTGCAGAAGAGGAG
>NZ_JBIOON010000001.1:2377500-2750000 GCF_051712245.1 Enterococcus sp. DIV1368f | reverse complement strand
TGTGAAAAACAGTACTGATCATCAGTACTGTTTTTTTGTTTTGTTTAAAATTTAAGTATCGAAGTAGGTGTATTTTTTTGTGATGTGTAATTCTTATCGAAATTGCGACTAAAAATACAGGAATAAAGGACATTGAGGATATATTCGATGGCTAGTTGAGAGGAAAAGGTCGAGACTTTGAAATCGGCATGTTCAACGTTAGGAATGGGCAAAATCACTGTAGCGTATTTAGCTAATTGGCTGTTCAAGTCTGAAGTAATGGCAATAATCGGGGTGCCTCCTTCTGCAAAAATCCGTGCTTCATTTACGATTTCTGCAGTGTTACCACTGTAAGAGACGAGGATGGCTACGTCATTTTTGGTGGCATTGATGGCTAAATAAAATTGTTCAGCTTGATAAGGGATTAAATGGATAAATAGCTGAATGCGTAATAACTTTGTTTGAAAATCCGTTAAGCGAATGTAGGAGTTACTGACGCCTACTGCTAAAATATTTTCAGCGGTTAAAAGTAAATCAATGCTTTTATTTAACATGGCCTCGGTTAATAACTGTTGAGTGGATTGAACGGTTTCAGTCGTTAACTGCGCAATTTTCTTGGCAATTAGTAAATCAGAATCTTGCGCTAAAAAAGGCATATTGGCATCAACATTCCGGATTGCTTGGTAGTGAATTTCTAAGTCGCGGGACAAGCGGATTTTAAATTCTTTGAAACCGCTAGTTTCTGTTTTTTTACACAAACGAACAATCGTGGAAGTTGAAGAGTTGGTGGCTTCTGCTAGTTCATAAATCGACATATGCAGGACTCGTTCAGTATGAGATAAAATAAAATCAATAATTAGCCCTTCGTTATATGTATAGCGTTCTTTTTGTTCTAAACATTCGATTAGATTCAATGGGTTCACCTCTCTGTGGTACTTTGTTTCGCTTTCAGTATACCTTAAGCGTATGAATTATGAAACATAGTTACAGAATCAGTTAGTCGTATTTACATCAGAAAGCGGTTTCTTTATGATGAGGATATCACAAAGGATTAAGGAGAGAAGTGAAATGGATAAGTTAACAAACTGGGTGGAGCAAGCCGTAGTGCCTAAAGTTTCAAGGATTACAAGTTTACGTTATTTTCAAGCCTTAAGAAATGGTTTTTTTGCAATTATGCCGTTAACAATTATTGGATCGATTTTTATGTTGATTACAGATTTTCCAGTAGCAGGGTATGGCGATTTTATGGCTGGAATTTTCGGTGCAGGTTGGGCGGATATGATTTCGCCAGCTTATCGAGCGACTTTCAATATGATGGGAATTATTTTTGCTGGGACGATGTCCTATAAATTGGCGGAAAGTTACGAAATGGATCGTTTAACTTCATTAATTTTAGGAATTGTTGCTTACGTAGTCGTTTTACCGAAAACGGTGACCACTGAATCAGGCGAAGTTGTGACAAAAGTTTTATCGTTTGACTGGTTAGGAACCCAAGGGGTAATTACGGCTATTATTATGTCAATTCTTTCGGTTGAATTAACTCGTTTCTGTATTAAGAAAAAATTAGTCATCGAAATGCCTGACAGCGTGCCTTCTATGGTCAGCCAAGCTTTTAGTGCATTGATTCCTGGGATTTTTGTGGTAGCGGTGGCTTTATTGATTAATGGGATTGGGCTTTCGTTTGCGGATTCCTTCCCGCAATTAATTTATGCGGTGATTCAAGCGCCACTGCAAGGTTTAATCGGAACCCCTTTTGCAATTATTATTGTGGCTGGCTTAAATGGACTGTTCTGGTGGTTTGGGATTCATCCAACTGTCATCAATTCCATGCTATATCCTATTTTATATGCGAATGCAGACAAAAACCAAAGCTTAGCGGAATTAGGACAATTAACTGCTCAAAATGGCAACTTTGGCACGGTCCAAATGCTCGATCAATTTGCCACAATTGGAGGCGCTGGTTGCACGATTGGCTTGGCTATTGCAATGGCCATCGTCGGACATTCATCTAGAATGAAAGCCATGTCGAAAATTTCGTTTGTTCCAGCATTTTTCAACATTAATGAACCCTTGATTTTTGGACTCCCAGTTATTTTTAACCCTTTATTATTGATTCCGATTGCGGTCGCGCCGATTGTATCGGTCTTGATTGCCTTTCTGTCAATGAAAATTGGGTTCATGCCAATGTTTACAAACATTCAAGCACCATGGGCTACGCCCTTTCTGTTTTCGGGCTTTTTAGTGGGAAAATGGCAAGGTGCAGTGACGCAAGTTTTAGCTGTTGCCGCTAGTGTCGTTATTTATTATCCATTTGTAAAAGCCTTAGATCGACAATATCAAAAAGAAGAAGCCCATGAAGTACCAGAAACATTGTAGAGAAAGAGGAGTGAAGGAAATGCATGTTGAGAATGATGAAAATATTTGTTGTGAAGTGGAAAAAGGAATGGAAAAAATGTATCATCCGATGGTGCCCGAGTTGGTTCAAACCTCTTCCTTTTATTTTCCAACTTATGAAGAATTTATGGCAGCGAGTATGGATGAAAAAAATAATTATGTTTACACACGTGGCACCAACCCCACAACAGAAATTTTAGAGAAAAAAATTGCTCGTTTGGAACGTGGAGAAAAATGTAAAGTTTTTGCCTCAGGAATGGGCGCTATTTCGGCAACGCTGTTTACGTTGCTCCAACAAGGTGATCATGTTTTAATGGTCAATACAATTTATGGAGAATCTGTTTCGTTTGTGCAATATTTAGAGAAATTTGGCGTATCTTTGACCAAAGTAGACGTTGCAGAAACAGAAGAACTTTTTCAATTTGTTCAGGAAAACACCAAAGTCATTTACTTTGAAAGTCCGTCCTCACAAAAGTTTGAACTGCTAGATTTAGAAAAAATAACTGCGTTAGCACAAAAAATTGGCGCATACACTGTCATTGATAACACGTGGGCGTCACCGTTATTTCAGCATCCTTTATGCCATAATGTGGACCTAGTGATTCATTCTTGTTCAAAATATATTGGTGGTCATTCGGATATTGTAGCGGGGGCTGTCATTGGCAAAGCAGCGCTTGTAGATCAAATTTTTGAACATGGTCATCAAGCATTAGGCGCAGTCAATAGTCCCTTCAATTCTTGGTTAGCGTTACGAGGTATTCGTACCATGCCTGTTCGGTTGGCGCATCAGTCTCAAGCCATCCAAACGGTGTTGTTGGCTTTGCAAAAGGATCCGCGAATCAGTCGCTTATATCATCCTTTTGTAGGAAATCAACAACAACAAGCGTTAGCAGAAAAATATTTAACAGGTTATGGCTCATTGTTTGCGATTGATTTAAAAGATACCGATTTTGAACGTTTGAAAACATTTGTGAATGCATTGACGCTGGTCACAATTGGGGTCAGTTGGGGTGGTTTTGAAAGTTTGGCCTTGCCTGTATTCAAAGGTAATAACTTGGCGGCTGTTCAGAAAAGAGGCTTGTCGCCAGCACACATTCGCATGTACGTTGGTTTGGAAGAGCCAACATCTATTATCGAAGATATTCAACAAGCCTTGGATCAAGCCTATGGCGAAGAATCGCTTTTGTGAGACATTAAGATAATCAGCTGAACAAAAGCAACTCCTTCGGAAATAAGCCGAAATTCTCCAAAAATTAAAGAACAATTTTCGGAAATTTCTTCTTATTTCTTGGAGCTAAACACTTTTGTCTCAGCCTCTGTGATTCAATAACATATTTTCAATTTTAGGAGGGGAACTTAAGTCAGTTTGACTGAGGTTGCTCCTCCTGTTTTGCATTTTTTTATTAAAGTCAAAGCGTTCCTCTTTATTTAATAGGCAAAGTTCGATATAATAATGGTCAATATTAGTCAAGAGAGAAGAAGGATGGAAGACTATGAGTAATCAAAATACGTCAGATTTAATCGAGGCTTATTTAAAAAAGATTTTAGAAGAAAGTAATAAAATTGAAATCCGTCGGGCGGAAATGGCTAATTTATTTAATTGCGTTCCTTCACAAATTAACTATGTAATTAATACACGTTTTACCATCCAACGAGGCTACGCAGTTGAAAGTAAACGTGGTGGAGGCGGCTATATTCGCATTGTCAAAGTACAAATTTCAGATAACGATCAATTACTAAAACAAATGGATCAATTGATTGGCGCAACTTTAACAGAAAAAGATGCGCTAACATTTATTCAAACATTGTATGAAGAAGAAGTGATTACGAAAAAGGAAGGCAATTTAATGCTAGCTGCTTTAAGTAAAAGCACATTGAATGGTCTGGGGAATCACGAAGATTTTCTAAGAGCTCAAATAATGCGTTCATTTTTAGAGCGCTTGAGCTATGAGGAGGAATAACTATGGATGAACTATTTACAGAAAGTGCGAAAGCCGTACTGGCGATTGCCCAAGAAGAAGCGAAGTATTTTCGTCACCAATCCGTCGGTTCTGAGCATTTATTATTAGCGCTCGTTTTAGAACCGAATGGGATTGCCGGAAAAACATTACGACAATTGAATACTGACACAGAAGACATCCGTGAAGAAATTGAGCATTTAAGTGGCTATGGCACCATGCAAAGTCCAATGGGGAATAACAACTTATACTTACCTTATTCACCAAGAGCCAAACAAATCTTTGCCTATGCTGGAGATGAAGCGAAGCGCTTAGGGGCTCAAAAGATTGGTACCGAGCATTTATTATTGGGCTTGTTAAGAGACGAAGAAATTTTAGCGTCTAGAATTTTAGTGAATTTAGGATTAAGCTTATCCAAAATGCGTCAATTATTATTGAAAAAAATGGGCGTTTCCGAACCCAATGGCGCACAACGTCGTCGGAATGGTCAAAATAAAAATGCGCCACAAGGGACGCCAACATTGGATTCTTTAGCAAGAGATTTAACCAAGTTAGCACGAGAACAAAGCTTGGATCCAGTAGTTGGTCGCGGTACCGAAGTTCGTCGTTTAATCCAAATTTTGAGTCGCCGTACCAAAAACAATCCTGTCTTAGTCGGTGAACCAGGTGTTGGGAAAACAGCGATAGCAGAAGGGTTAGCCCAGAAAATTGTCAACCGGGAAGTCCCTGAAGATATGCAAGGCAAACGTTTAATGATGCTAGACATGGGTGCCTTGGTTGCTGGAACCAAATATCGAGGTGAGTTCGAAGATCGCTTGAAAAAAGTTGTCGATGAAATCTATCAAGATGGACAAGTCATTTTATTTATCGACGAATTGCATACCTTGATCGGTGCTGGCGGTGCAGAAGGGGCGATTGATGCTTCAAATATTTTAAAACCTGCTTTAGCACGTGGCGAGTTGCAAACAATTGGTGCGACAACTCTGGATGAATACCAAAAATATATTGAAAAAGATGCCGCTTTGGAACGTCGTTTTGCCCGTATTCAAGTAGCAGAACCAACGCCGGAAGAAGCAGAAGAAATTCTAAAAGGCTTGCGTTCACGCTATGAAAAACATCATGGCGTAGAAATTACAGATGAAGCTCTACATGCGGCAGTTCAATTATCGATTCGCTATTTAAATGATCGCCAATTACCAGATAAAGCAATTGATTTAATGGACGAATCTGCAGCGAAAGTTCGTTTAGACAAGGCAGATCAACCTTCAGAAATTAATGAATTGCGTACCGAAATTTCTCAATTAATTACGGAAAAAGAAGAGGCCATTCAAAACCAATCATTTGAAAGTGCTGCTCGGATTCGTCAAAAAGAAAAACAAGTGATGGAAAAACTAGAAGAATTGATTGCAGTGAAAGAAAAAAGTCTGTCTGGTTACAGTACGCAAGTAACAGAAGAAGACGTGGCTGGGGTTGTTTCACAATGGACAGGCGTTCCTTTGCAGCAGCTAGAGAAGAAAGAAAGCGAACGATTAATGGAATTAGAAACCATTTTACATCAACGGGTCGTTGGCCAAAATGAAGCAGTGGAAGCTGTTTCACGCGCTATCCGTCGTGCGCGTAGTGGCTTGAAAGACCCAGCAAGACCGATTGGTTCCTTCATGTTCTTAGGACCAACAGGGGTTGGGAAAACAGAACTTGCCAAAGCCTTAGCCGAAGCGATGTTTGGCAGCGAAGAAGCTTTGATTCGCGTGGACATGTCTGAGTTTATGGAAAAATACAGTACTAGCCGTTTAATCGGTTCTCCTCCAGGTTATGTCGGCTACGAAGAAGGCGGCCAACTAACTGAAAAAATTCGTCAACGTCCTTATTCCGTTATTTTGCTAGATGAAGTAGAAAAAGCCCATCCAGATGTCTTTAATATTTTATTACAAGTCTTAGATGATGGCCATTTAACGGATGCCAAAGGACGAAAAGTCGATTTCCGTAACACGATTTTAATCATGACCTCCAACTTAGGAGCAACAGCGATTCGTGAAGAAAAACATGTTGGCTTCAATGTGAAAGACATTTCTAAAAATCATGAATTAATGCAAAAACGAATCATGGAAGAATTGAAAAAAGCCTTCCGTCCAGAATTCTTAAACCGAATTGATGAAACGGTTGTATTCCATTCCTTGAAACAAGAGGAAATTCATGAAATCGTGAAAATTATGAGTCAATCTGTCGTGAAACGGATGGCCGAACAAGAGGTTAAAGTGAAAATCACACCAGCTGCAATTGAAGTTATTGGTAAAGTTGGGTTTGATCCAGAATATGGCGCACGTCCAATTCGTCGGGCCTTGCAAAAAGAAGTGGAAGATCGTTTAAGTGAAGCCCTTCTTTCTGGTCAAATTCAGTTAGGGGATAAAGTAACTTTAGGCGCTAGCAAAGGCAAAATCACGTTAAATGTGCGGGCACCAAAAGCACCAAAGACAGAAGCGAAAGAATTACAAACTGTATAGATGAGATGCGAAGTCTGGTACAAAAACCATTTAGGGTTTTTATGCCAGACTTTTCTATTTTTCCAGTGGCGATTTCTTTTTGAGAATTGCCAGATTGATTTTTCTGTGCTACGTTAATAAGGAGGGGTGATGGAATGGAACAATCTTTTTTTCGAGAATTACTACATTATCAGCGTCCAAAGGATAATCCTTTTCGACTAGTGTTTGCTGGCTTGGTTATGTTCAGCATTCTTTTTTTGGGCTATATCAATCATCAATTATTGATTTCAAGCTTTGGCTCGTTAGGTATTTTTACTTTTTTATATTATCAGCCGCTACCATTAAAACAGTTAATGACTCGTTTATCTGTGGTCGGTAGTTACCTTTTTTTAGGAAATTTGTTAGGCATGTTATCGACCCATATTGCATGGCTCATTCCCATTGTTGTTGCACTGGTCGGTTTTGGTGGCCGCTTTTTCTTTGAAGTTTACGATATTTCAAAACCAGGAGCCTTCTTTGGTGTGATGGTGACAGCGATGGGTGCCAGTACGAGCATTCCGCTAGCAAAAATTCCGTTCATGAGTGGCTGTATGTTATTAGGCATTGGCTTTTCCATTTTGTTTGCACTAGTGTTGCATTTTACAGAGAAGGAAATCAGTGTCCCGCTAGCTAAGCGATCATTACGGGAACGAATTTATCGGCATCCAGAAGCACCATTAGATAGCATATATTATAGCTTTGTTTTATTTTTTGCTGTATATATCAGCGAAAGTTTACATTTACAGAATCCGTATTGGTTAGTCGTTTCCTGTGCATCCATTTTACAAGGAGACAATTTACGTGCGATTAAGCAGCGAAATATTCAGCGAATTTTTGGCACAACGATTGGATTGGTTATTTCCGCTTTTCTGCTTAATTTAGCTTTGACAACTTTTGAATCGATTGTCGTGATTACAATCTTATTTGTGACCGTTGAGTATTTTATTCGTCGTAATTATGGATTGGCGCAATTTTTCACAACGCCTATGGCTCTGATGCTTTCATTGCTCGTTCGTCAGCAGTACGTGATAACGTTGATTCAATTCCGCTTTTTAGGGATTGTTTTAGGCAGCTTGTTAGGCTTAGCGGCAGCGTGGTTATTCACCGTTGTAGTAACGTTTTATGAACGAAAATACCACTTGAACGAGTGACCAAAGAACAGATGACCAGTAATTAAAAAAAAGAGCATTTGGTAGGTAAGCGGATGGCGCTTCTCTACCAAAATTTTTTCCGGAAACATTGTGAAAAATGTACGTTTAATACAGATAGGCTCTTTTAAAGTTTGTGAACGTATGATACTATTAAACGGTCATAAAGAAGGAGGCTATATTTATGATTGAACTGATTGCAACTGCAGAATCTGTTGAGCAGGCTGTAGAATTACTCGCAACAGGTGTGGATACATTATATATTGGAGAAGAAACATTCGGGTTGCGTTTGCCCGTATCTTTTACACGAGATGAACAACGCGAGATTGTGAAACGTGCACATGAAATGGGCAAACAAGTGCTAGTTGCAGTAAATGGCATTATGCACCCTGAAAAAATGAAATTAGTCCCAGAGTATCTGACATTTTTAAAAGAAATCAACGTCGATAAAATTACTTTGGGTGATCCAGGTATTGTGTTTATTATGCAACGAGATGGATTAGAAATTCCTTACGTTTATGATGGCGAAACCTTGGTAACGAGCTCACGTCAAATCAATTTTTGGAGTAAACGAGGAGCCATCGGGGCTGTCTTAGCTCGGGAAGTGCCTTTTGAAGAAATGGTAGCAATGGAAGAAAACTTAGCAGTTCCAGCTGAAATTCTTGTCTATGGGGCGACCTGTATTCATCAATCGAAACGCCCATTAATTCAAAATTACTACAATTACACAAAGAACGACAAAGGGGTTATGAAAGACGAAGGGCTGTTTATTTCTGAACCCAAAAAACCAGAAACCCACTATTCCATTTATGAAGATAGTCATGGTACGCATATTTTTGCCAATAACGATGTGAACTTGATGAATGAGTTAACAAACTTGTATGACCATCACTATCGTACATGGAAGCTCGATGGCCTTTACACACCAGGTGAAAATTTTGTCGCGATTGCTCGCGTATTTGCTGAAGCGAAAGCAGCACTTGAAGCGGGAACTTGGTCAGAAGATCAAGCAGCTCATGCAACAGCTGAAATTGAAAAATTACATCCAACAGGTCGTGGCTTAGACAATGGTTTCTTTGATTTAAGTGCCGATGCAATAAAATAAATTGATTCATTTAAGGGGAAGAAGAACATGAAAGTAATGACAGAACGAACATTGAAGCGTCCCGAGGTGTTGGCTCCAGCCGGGACGCTAGAAAAACTAAAAGTCGCAATTCGTTACGGTGCCGATGCCGTTTATATCGGAGGGAATGCCTACGGTCTGCGTAGCCGCGCAGGAAATTTCACGCCAGAAGAAATGGCGGAAGGCGTAGCCTTTGCCCGCGAACATAATGCGAAAGTTTATGTCGCTGCCAATATGGTCACTCATGAAGGAAACCAGGAAGGGGCAGGAGCGTTTTTCAGAGAATTGCGAGACATCGGAATTTCAGCTGTGATTGTTTCCGATCCAGCTTTAATCGAAATTTGTGCGACAGAAGCACCAGGTTTACCCATCCATTTATCGACACAAGCTTCAGCAACCAACTATGAAACATTAGAATTTTGGAAAAATGAAGGCTTAGAACGTGTGGTTTTAGCGCGCGAAGTTTCAATGGAGGAAGTTGCAGCTATTCGTGAAAATACGGACATTGAAATTGAAGCCTTTATTCATGGAGCAATGTGTATTTCATATTCAGGACGTTGTACTTTGTCCAATCATATGTCGATGCGGGATGCCAATCGTGGCGGTTGCTCTCAATCTTGTCGTTGGAAATATGAGTTATTTGATATGCCTTTTGGGACAGAACGTCGGAGCAAAACCAGCGAAGGGGAAGTTGAAGAAGAGTTTTCAATGAGCGCCGTAGATATGTCTATGATTGAACATATTCCAGAATTAATTGAAAATGGTGTCGATAGTTTTAAAATTGAAGGCCGCATGAAATCCATTCACTATGTTTCGACAGTCGCTAATGTGTATAAAAAAGCCGTCGATTCATACATGGAAGACCCTGAAAACTATGTCTGCCAACAAGAGTGGATTGATGAATTATGGAAAGTAGCACAACGTGAATTAGCAACTGGTTTTTATTACAATACACCAAGTGAAAATGAACAATTATTCGGCGAACGTCGTAAAATTCCACAATATAAATTTGTTGGTGAAGTGATTGCGTACAACGAAAAGACGCAAGTCGCAACGATTCGTCAACGGAACCTTTTCAGTGTCGGCGATGAAATTGAATTTTATGGTCCTGGGTTTACCCATTTCCACCAAACCGTTAAAGAGATGTATAATGAAGACGGTGAAGCGATCGATCGGGCACCTAATCCCATGATGTTATTAACAATGGAAGTGACGCAACCTGTTGCAGTCGGCGATATGATTCGTAAGAAAAAATAAACCAGTCAAAAGGAGGAGTAAATATGAGTGTCCGCGTGAATGATTTATTAAAATTACCGTCTTTGCGAGAAGCAACGGTACTTTCTGGTAAAAACCAATTGGACACATCTGTTGCTTCTCTTTCTTTTTTAGAAGTCTCTGATATGTCTTTGTTTTCGGAAAAACTTCACAAAACAAATGAATACCATGCTGGCGAAATTTTGATTGGTTCATTTTGTGCCATTCGTCATGATGTGGTGAAGCAATGCGAAACGATTCGGCATCTCCATGAATTAGGCGAAGTAGGCCTAATCTTGTACTACGTTGGGATTATCGTACCGAAAGTTGCAGAGGAAGTGATTCAATTAGCGGATTCTTTAGGTTTCATTTTAATCCAAATGCCTAAAAATGATCCCACATTACGCTACAACGAAGTCATTTATGAAGTCATGAAATTGTTAGTCAATAAAAATAAAATGGCTTCTTTTGCAACGGACCTCTTGGAAAAAGTTTCCCTTTTGCCTGAACAAAACCGCAGTGTGGAAATGACCTTGAAAATCCTATCCGATTTTTTAAAAGTCAACATTGCGTTAACCACCTATACCAATGAAATCATCAGTACCATCAATTGGCCGCGAAGCACGAAATTGCCCTTAACCAAGTTACTTTATCAATCACAAGAGAAAGTAGCGTTGGGAGAAACGACCTACTTCATTACCTCGCAAAAACTTCCTCAGAAAGATGGACAAACATTGAAGCTTTACTTCATTCGAGAAGAAGAGCAGTTAACCTCTTTTGAGATGAATCAAGCGGTGGAAGTCGTTCAGATGGCTCTGAATTTATGGGGGAAAAACTATGACGAAGTCAGTGAGTATGCCTTAGTCCAAGCAATCATTAACGATGAAAGTGATAAGATGTACCAATTAGCCAAAAAATTAATGATTGATATTTCTTCTGTCGAAACGATGTGGCTTTTACCTATTTGGCAACAAGGACAAGAAATCCACGCTATTCAGCAAGATTTGAAAGATTTCCTACGTTACTATTACCAAACAACGATTGTCCAGCAAACAGAAAATTACCTGATTGTTCTCTTAGGTAATTATTTACACAAACAGCCTGAAGCCACGATTAGTAAAGAATACTTGCAAGCCACAGACTATCAGGACTATTTAGGTGAAATCATCCTTTGTCCGAAAGTTCGTAACACGACTGAAGTGCGTGTCAGCTACCAAACCGCTAATCAAGTCGCGCCGTTTTTAAAGCGCGTCTATCCACAAAGAAAAGTGTTATCAATCGCGGAAATTCGTACAGTTCAACAAATGATGACGTGTCTCCAAGCAGGAGAAGAAGCAATCCAACAACGCTTAGCAGTTATCCAACCTCTCTTAAAAGAATCAGAGCAGTTAATGACATTAGGGACGTTTTTACTAGATGCAAGTAGTGATTTTAAAGAATGCGGCGAACGCCTATTTGTTCATAAAAATACGGTCAAATATCGTATCAGTAAAATTAATGAAGCGCTCGGCTATGATATGACCAACGCCGCCGAAGCCTATGAAGTCTATTTGGCGATGATCTTATATCGCTTGGTCACGAATGAATGAAAAAAGCAGACAATCGGCAGTAGCCGATTGTCTGATTTTTTATTTTTAGCCAAAACTTCCTTGATATTTTTTTCAATTTGAAAAAGACCTATGACTGATTTTTCGTTATAATTGAAAAAATAATTAAGGAGGAATGAGAATGAAATTAAAAAACGAGCAACAACAATCGTGGCTTAGCTTAGCATTTGTTTGGGCGGGCGCAATGATTAGCGTGCCAGGATTAATTATTGGAGGAACGTTAGTTGCAGGCATGCCTTTATGGGAAGCTTTGTTAACAGGATTTATTGGTTACGGTATTATTGTTATTTTAATGATTTTACAAGGAATTCAAAGTTCCGACTTACAAGAACCTTCTGTCAAAGTCGCTTCTCAAGTGTTTGGCATTCAAGGTTCGCAAAAGATTATTTCCATTATTTTAGCGATTGCTTGCTTAGGTTGGTTTGGTTTGCAAGCCAATGTCAGCGGCGGCGCCTTCACGAACTTTTTAAAAATTTACGGCATTGATTTACCTGTGTCGCTTTCTTCCTTAATCTGGGGAGTTATCATGCTTATTTCGGCTCTTTATGGCATAAAAATATTGAAAATTCTGAATTATTTTGCGGTTCCTGTGTTAGTTCTGGTTTGTCTTTATGGCTTGGTGGCTTCGTTAAGAAACAACGGTTGGGCGGCTGTTAGTCAATATACACCTCAAACAGCAGGAAGCTTTATGTCAGGTCTTTCAATGACTGTCGGTTCTTTTGCATTAGGCGCAGTAATTGCTGGAGATTACTCTCAATATGTTTCTTCTCGTAAAGATGTGGTTAGAGCGGCCACCTTAGGGATTTTACCGACAGGCTTGTTGATGATTGGCGTTGGTGCGGTCTTGACCATTGCTTCGAACACCGCAGATATCACGGAAGTTTTTATGAATCTCGGTTTTCCAGTTTTAGGAATTATTGCGCTGATTTTAGCAACTTGGACCACGAATGCCGTGAATGCTTTTTCTGGCGGACTGGCCTTGATTAATGTCTTTGATATTCCAAAAGAAAAAGAAAAAGTCGCTGTTGGTGCGGCCGGTGCTATTGGAACCTTATTAGCAGTCGTGGGGATTTTAAATTACTTTATGCCGATTATGTCCGTCCTTTCTGCGATGGTTCCACCAGTGGCTGGTGTAATGATTGCTGCCTATTGGTTGATTAACAAAGGCGATCGAACCAAATGGCAGCCAACGCCTGGCGTGAATAAATTAGGTGTTTTTTCATGGCTAATTGGTGCTGCAGTGGGGGGCATTCCGGTGATTATGAGTTTCTTTCCCAATGCCCCTCAATTGCCTAACCAACCGCTAATTGGCATTGTTTTATCGTTTGTTATTTATTATTTCGGTGCAAAACGTCAACAGACGAACACCGAATCATTAGAAATGGAATGAAGAAGAGGAGTGTCGGAGAATGCGTTATTTAGATGCAGAAGCAATTGAGAATATAGCCACAGGAGCAGCTTTTTTAGGGACAGGAGGTGGCGGTGATCCCTACATTGGTAAAATGATGGCTTTGTCCGCCATCGAAGAAAACGGACCTGTCAAACTGGTTTCTCCAGAAGAAATTGCCGCGGAGGATTTTTTCCTACCCGCCGCAATGATGGGTGCCCCATCTGTAGCAATTGAAAAATTTCCCAAAGGCGACGAATTCGTCCGTGTCTTTGAGAAGTTAGGAAAATATTTAGACCAAGAAACGATTGCGGGAACCTTTCCAATGGAAGCTGGGGGCGTCAATTCAATGATTCCAATTGTTGTTGCAGCGAAGCTAGGCATTCCCTTGGTGGATTGTGATGGTATGGGTCGGGCCTTTCCAGAATTGCCTATGGTAACGTTCCATTTGAATGGGATGTCAGCGACCCCTATGGCAATTACCGATGAAAAAGGAAATATTGGCATTATGGAAACGATTGATAATACTTGGACAGAACGTCTTGCCCGTGTCCAAACGGTTGAAATGGGCGCCAGTGCTTTAGTGAGCATTTATCCCGCGACAGGCAAACAATTACAAGACTATGGTATTCACAACATCGTGACATTATCAGAAGAAATTGGCAAAGTGATTCGAGGTACCTATGCAGATGAACAAGAAAAACGCCAAGCATTAGTAGAAGTTACGGATGGGTTTGAATTGTTCCAAGGAAAAATTCTAGATGTGGAACGAGAAGTAAAAGGTGGCTTCAATTTGGGACGTGTCAAATTGAGTGGCTTAAACAGTGATGCTGGTTCAGAAGCAGTCGTCCATTTTCAAAATGAAAATTTAATTGCCGAGAAAGATGGTCAGGTAATTGCGATGACGCCTGATTTGATTTGTATGGTAGATTTAGAAACTTTAACGCCTGTGACAACGGAAAGCTTGAAATACGGCAAACGTGTCCAAGTAATGGGCTTGAAAGCGAATGCCGCTTGGCGAACGAAAAAAGGTATCGAAACAGTGGGTCCTCGGTATTTCGGCTACGAAATGGATTATCAACCACTAGAAAACTTAGTAGCGAAGGAGGACAAATAAATGTATAAAATCGGTATCGATGTCGGCGGCACAAATACAGATGCTGTTATTTTAGATCATCAATTAAACTTGATTCATTCAGTGAAAGTTCCAACAACCGATGATATTCAAACAGGGATTGCCGGTGCCTTAAATAAAGTCTTGGCAGAATCAGCAGTGGACCCAACTAAAGTCACACATGCAATGTTGGGCACGACCCAATGTACGAATGCCATTGTCGAGCGAAAAAAATTAGCAAAAGTTGGGGTCCTTCGTTTGGGCTATCCAGCAACCGCTTCGGTCTTGCCTTACACAGCTTGGCCTAAGGATTTAGTGGCCACTCTTTCAGAAACGTATGCTTTAGCACATGGCGGCTACGAATATGATGGACAACCATTGACTGCACTGGACGAAGAAGAATTACGTGGGATTTTGGCCTCTTGGCGAGGAGAAGTAGAGGCAATCGCAGTAATTGGCGTTTTTTCTTCTTTAAAAAATGATCAAGAATTGTTTGTTCAAGCACTTGCGAAGGAAGTGTTAGGGGCAGATGTTCCTGTATCTTGCTCCTCAATGATTGGGTCTGTCGGTTTAATTGAACGGGAAAATGCGACAATTTTGAATGCTGCGTTGCACAAAGTAATTAAAGTGACCAGCGAAGGCTTTGAACAAGCCTTAGAACAAGAAAAAATTCATCACGCCCAAGTGTACTTATGTCAAAATGATGGTACGTTAATGTCGTTAACGTATGCCAAACAGTTTCCTATTTTAACCATTGCTTGTGGACCAACCAATAGTATTCGTGGGGCTTCTTACTTAGCCGGCTTGAAAGATGCGGTTGTCTTAGATGTTGGTGGCACAACGTCCGACATTGGCGTGTTAGTGGATGGCTTTCCAAGAGAATCTTCACTGGCCGTTGATGTTGGCGGGGTACGGACCAATTTTAGAATGCCAGATATCGTGTCAATCGGTGTCGGCGGCGGTAGCCTAGTGCGTGAACAACCAGATGGTTCTGTGACAGTTGGCCCCGATAGTGTCGGCTACCGTATTACACAAGAGGCCCTTGTTTTTGGCGGCACACAATTAACGACCACTGATATTGCGGTTCGCTTAGGCCATGCCCAAGTCGGTGATCCTAGCAAAGTGGCTCATTTAGACCAAGCGTTTGCGGAAAAAGTGTACCAAAAAATTGGCGAATTGGTCAGTGAAGCGATTGATCGCATGAAAACCAGTTCCGCAGACGTGACGGTCGTTTTAGTTGGTGGTGGGAGTATTATCATCCCCGAAGAATTGACAGGCGTTAAAGCGCTAATTCGCAACGAAAACGGGGCAGTGGCGAATGCCATCGGTGCCTCTATCGCTCAAATTAGCGGACAATACGAACAAATTTATGTCTATTCAAAAATCCAACGGGACGCGGCGTTGGCCGATGCCCAAGAAAAAGCCGTCCAACAAGCCGAACTTGCGGGTGCAGTCCCTGGCACAATCGAGTTAGTCGAGGTGGAAGAAACACCACTCGCCTATCATCCAGAAAATGCAACACGCTTACGAGTAAAAGTGGTTGGGAACATGTATTAAAAGAAAGGAAATCCTCTAGCATATGAGGGTTTCCTTTTTGTGCTATAGTCTCATCTTTACTTTCGAGTCAATTCAGTTTCAATGCGTTTTAAAATCCTCTTGTTCGCAATTATACCAAGTTCTTCTGTTGAGTTAAGCATATAAATCGTTGATTTCCCATTTCCTTTGTTTAACAAAGTACCTTGTTGGACTAAGCTGGTAACGGTTTTTCTAATTTTATAGTCAGAGTACCCACTATTTTTTTGAATATCTTTAATTTTTGCTTGTCCGTGATCCATCAAGTATAAAATAATTAATTGTTCAATATCAGTATAACCTTTTAGGCTATCTTTCATATTAATTTTCCAGATTTTGATAGTGGTTGCATCGAAATAGGTATCAATATCAGGTGCTTTTAAACTATTTTTAGTCGCTGCATCTATTATTCTAGGTCCTCCAGACCCTGCCTTCTCAGCAATTCCTACTCTCCTAAACAAAGTTGAAATAATCGGATTTCTAGTGACTGAATAACTTCCATGAATAAATTCTTCTTTAGACACTTTCATTTCTCCTGGATTGTAGAACTCAATATAATCATCGTAATCTGCAATCTTAATGACATGATCTGAATCATAATACGCATGCATTAAGACATTTACCAAAGCTTCTTTTAGTGATAATAATAGATCTGATTTATAGGAACCGCGAGTCATATCTTGTGATTGTCTAAAAGTATCAGGAATTGCGAGAGCGAATTTTTCAATGACAATAGTGTAAAAAGAGAAAATATTCATCTCTGGATAGTTCATATCACCTGTGGAAACTCTATCTAACCAATCGCTATCTAATGAACTTTTTTTCTTAAAATAATCCAATTGAAACTTTTTAAACCTGTCTGTAATTGAATGATATTTTCCGAAAAATAATAGTCCGCCAGTTGTTAATTTATATACATTATCGCTGTTCATTCTATCCTTTTTCAGGACACCCAAATTTATAAGTAACTCTTCATCTGAATAATCTAAGTATTTTTGCTCCTGAGTATTTTTATAAAGTAATTCTCTATATTCTTGAATTGTTTTTGTGTTTAAATCGTCCAGGGTATAATTATTTAGTAGCTCAGTATCTATATCGTTCTGAGAATCGACAATTAGGTATTTAAATTGATTATCATCTGCTTTTCGATCGCCATCATCTGTTCTTATGTAGGTGTTCGTTTTATTTCCATTTAGATAAATAGGTCTTCTTTCAAATGAAGCTTTTGGGACTTTAATTTGTATAATTGATTTTCCAGCAACTTTTAATGTGATAACATCTTCATTACTCAATAAATTAGCGCTCACTTTTTTCTTGTCGTGAATAAGATTCCAAAAATCCCTAAGGATCATTTCTGGCTTATCAACGCCAACAACTCTATAGCCGTTGGGTATTTCTTCCACACCTAAAATAATTATACCACCCTTAGTATTTGCAAATGCGCTGTATGTACTCCAGATATCTTTGGAAAGAGAAATCTGTGATTTTTTGTACTCTAATTGCCAACTTTCTTTTGGATGTGAAAAGATTTCGTCTTTTAATTCTATAAATTGATTCATACGTCCCCTCCTTAGTAATAAATTCAAAAGTAAATCAAAAGTAAAAAAACTGAGTGGTATCAAGCTTTTGAGTGATTTTTTCAAAAGAAAAAGTCATTTTTGAAAAGAAAACCAAAAGAATTGACATATAGATAAAATGTGGTATAATTTTAGGTTTCAATAATTAAATTGTATCATTAAAAAACTTTTTTTTCTAGAAGATTTTAGCAAGAAGTAGTTAAATGAACCAAGTAAATCAATCATAACTAGGAATTCCCTTCGACAATGCTACGATTGAATTCCTTTCCCCCAGTGCTTTTACGGAACGAATCCATGAAACAGAAGCGGCAGAAAACTAAACAAAAGTAAGTAATACGACTGTCTTTTTTTGCTATTTTTTGCGATAATAAGGGAGAAAGTTCAAATTGAAAGGGAGCCAGAATAAATGAAAACCTATGATTATATTGTTATTGGTGGCGGTAGTGGCGGGATTGCTTCTGCTAACCGCGCAGGAATGCACGGAGCCAACGTCCTTTTAATTGAGGGCAACGAAATTGGTGGGACCTGTGTCAACGTTGGTTGTGTGCCTAAAAAAGTCATGTGGCAAGCCAGCAGCATGATGGAAATGATGGAAAGAGACACAGCAGGCTACGGGTTTGATGTTGAAATCAAAAATTTTAGCTTTAAACAATTAGTTGAAAATCGTGAAAAATATATCGACTTCTTACATGGTGCGTATAATCGTGGTTTAGACAGTAACAACATTGAACGTATCCATGGTTACGCTACGTTTACTGGGGAGCAAACAATTGAAGTCAATGGGACAGAATATACGGCGCCGCACATTTTAATCGCGACAGGTGGTCGTCCGAAAAAACTAGGTATTCCAGGAGAAGAATATGCCTTAGATTCAAACGGCTTCTTTGCGTTAGAAGAAATGCCAAAACGTGTGGTCTTTGTCGGTGCAGGTTACATCGCAGCCGAATTAGCAGGAACCTTACATGGCTTAGGCGCAGAAACACATTGGGCCTTCCGTCATGAACGACCATTACGAAGCTTTGATGACATGCTTTCTGAAAAAGTCGTAGAACGCTATCAAGAAATGGGCATGCAAATTCATCCGAATGCAACACCAGCTAAAATTGAAAAAACGGCGCAGAATGAGTACGTTATTACATTTGAAAATGGTGAATCAATCACGACAGATGCCGTGATTTTCGGGACAGGCCGTCAGCCGAACACGGATCAATTAGGCTTAGAAAATACGAAAGTAGCTCTTGATGAAAAAGGCTACGTCAAAGTAGATAAATTCCAAAATACCACGCAAATGGGCATCTACGCAGTCGGCGATGTCATTGGGAAAATCGACTTAACGCCAGTCGCGATTGCCGCTGGTCGGCGCCTGTCTGAACGTTTATTTAACGGACAAACCGATTTATATTTGGATTATAACTTGGTACCAACGGTGGTCTTTACCCATCCACCAGTTGCGACAATTGGTTTGACGGAAAAAGCAGCGCTTGAAGAATATGGTGAAGACCAAGTGAAAATCTATCGCTCTAGCTTTACGCCAATGTATTTCGCTTTAGGAGAATACCGTCAAAAATGCGACATGAAATTAATCTGTGTCGGCAAAGAAGAAAAAATTGTCGGTTTGCATGGCATCGGCATCGGTGTTGACGAAATGCTACAAGGCTTTGCAGTCGCTATTAAAATGGGCGCGACCAAAGCAGATTTTGATAATACTGTTGCGATTCATCCAACAGGCTCAGAAGAATTTGTAACAATGCGATAAAAGGCGAATAAACCCCAAAAAAGAGCGTTGCTGATGCAACGCTCTTTTTTGAATACACGAGTTATTTCATTCAATTTATAACCAATTGGGTGCTGACAAACGTGATGAAATTAGCTATTTTCTATTATCAGTTGCAACATTTTTTTCATTAAAATGTTGATATAAGGAAGTATCAGAAACGAGTAATTCAATGATTTCAGATTTATCTATAATAGTAATTCTTTGTCGAGATAAAAACGCAATAAATTGTGGTAAAAATCTTTTGGCATAGATATCTAAATATAACTTTGTGGTTTGATTATTATAGGTGACTAGTAAGTAAAAATAGTCGGGACTACTATCAAAAGCGGACACTCTTATCTTTTTGGTATAAATGATTTCTATGGATTCAATTTCAGAATAAGGAATTTTTATTTGTGTAGAACTGTTTTTTATGCATTCAATGATTTTCAGAATCGGGTTTCTGGAGAATTGATGGACCATAATATCTTGTTGGTTAATTATCCAATAATCTGAAAAGATGATTGGAAAAACTAAAAGTAGACCGATAAATATGATTGCACTAAACAACCAAAAAGGTTGATAACCAAAACCAGTAAGTAGCAAAGAGAAACAAGTCCAAACAATACAAAATAAAATTCCTTTTTTTAGATTATAAATTTTTCCAACAACTTGGGGCTTTTTAAAATAAGGACTACCTTGGATTAGCTCATCAATAGAAACATTGTATAAATCAGAAAGCATCAGTAAATTATCAATTGAAGGGATGGATTGTCCATTTTCCCATTTGGAAACAGCTTGTGTAGTGACATGTAATTTTTGGGCAATTTGTTCTTGCGTATAGTGATTAGTTATTCTCCGTGTTTTTAAAATAGTTTGGATTAACATTATTCGTTACCTCCTTGCTTTTAGAGTAGTCTATTCCGCTATATGTTTCAATCAACTAGTGGTTGATAAGCAAATAATTGCTATTAAATAAACAATAACATCTTTTAACTACTGACTTTTCCAAGAAATATGCTATGATTAAAAAAATCAGCAAAACAGAGGGTAGGGAGTTAGAGGATGGATAAAATTAGAATCAACAACTTGAAATTTTTCACAAAAAATGGTGTTTTGGCAGAAGAAAAACGTCTAGGGCAGCAAGTAGAAATCGACCTTGAAATGCAGTTGTCGCTAGCCGAGGCAGGGCGAACAGATGATGTCACCCAAACCGTCAATTATGCCGAAGTGAATGAATTGATTGCCCAACGAGTAAACAATCACTCGTACGATTTAATCGAAGGTTTAGCGAGTGCTATTTTAGATGATATTTCCGCAGATTATCAAGAACAATTGAACAAAATTATCATTAAAATTAGAAAATATAGTGTGCCGATGCCCGGCCTTTTTGACAATATTGAAATTGAAATGGAGCGAGAAGTATAGATGATTGGCTATGTAGCATTAGGTAGTAACGTCGGCGATCCGTACGCAAATTTAGTGAAAGCCCGCAATTATTTAAACGAAGACCCGCAGATTCAGGTCGTGGCTTCTTCAAAACTTTATGAAACGGATCCTTACGGCTATACAGACCAAGATGATTTTTTGAACGCCGTATTGAAAATTGATACTAGCTATACCGCTGAAGAGTTATTGGCTGTTACCCAAGGGATTGAGCAAGTAATGAAACGTAAAAAATTAATTCACTGGGGTCCGCGGATTATTGATATTGATATTTTATTATTAGGGGAGCAGTCAGTCACGTTGCCCCACCTACAAGTTCCTCATCAAGAATTAACAAAACGGTCATTTGTTTTGATTCCCTTAAGTGATGTTTACGCAGAGGAACAACTATTGGGCACGCCAATAGCTACGTGGATTCAGCGCAGTGGCAATCAAGAAGAAGTGCGAGTAAGCGAAAAGGAATGGTAGAGATGGAGCAGGAAAAACAAGCGCAAATTGAGCAGGCAGTTACCACAATCTTAGAAGCAGTGGGGGAAGATACTCAACGGGCAGGACTCATTGATACACCCAAACGCGTAGCTAAAATGTATGCAGAAGTTTTTAGCGGATTAACCGAACCTGAATTTGACGATTATAAATTATTTGATAGCTTAAATGAAGGCGAAATGGTTCTAGTAAAAGATATTGCCTTTTATTCAATGTGTGAACACCATTTATTGCCATTTTATGGAAAAGTACATGTCGCTTATCTGCCAGAAGGTGGCAAAGTATTGGGACTAAGCAAGTTACCAAGATTAGTAGAACATTGTGCCAAACGTCCCACAGTTCAAGAAGATTTAACAGTGACAATTGCCCGCAAACTCCAAGAAAATATTCCCGTCAAAGGCATTGCAGTAGCCATTGAAGCGGAACATATGTGTATGACGCTGCGCGGCGTGAAAACACCACAAAGTAGCACCAAAACATTTCAATTTACCGGACTATTTAAAGAACAAGAGTGGAAAAATCAATTTTTAATGGAGATACGTTAGAAAATGGAAATCATTGTTGGCACGAATAACCAAGGTAAGTTAAAAGAAATGCAATCAGGACTTAAGGACCCCGCTATTCAACTTGTCTCTTATCGAAAGTATACCACCAGTCAAGAACAACCGGCAGAAACTGGCACTACGTATGCTGAAAATGCTTATCTAAAAGCTCGCTTTTTCCAACAATTAATTGACCGCCCAGTGTTAGGTGATGATGGCGGCTTAACGTTAACTGCTTTTCCTGATTTACTAGGTATTTATACAAGCCGCTTTTTCCATTCAGCCAATCCGGAAGAACAGAACCGCGAACTGTTGCACTTATTTGAAGGGCAACAGTCGACCCGAGAGTTAACCTTATCAGCCACGTTGGTCTATGTACTCGATGACGACAAACTGTTGCAAACGGAAGCCACTTTGACTGGTGAATTAGTTGAACCGCGCGGTACAGGCGGTTATGGTTTTGATCCGATTATTTATTTACCAGACCGAGGCAAAACCTTAGCGGAGTTGTCCACGAGTGAACGAATGAAGATAAGTCCTAGAATGCGGGCTTTACGAAAGATGATTCAGCAGATAAAGGAGCAATGTGACAATGATTGATTTAAAAAAGAATTACCAAATTATGGGGATTGTCAACACGACCCCCGACTCTTTTTCTGATGGCGGTAGCTACACAACGGTCGACGTGGCCTATCAACATGCGCTTCATCTACTAGAAGCGGGGGCCGATATTTTAGACATTGGCGGCCAATCCACACGCCCTGGCTACGAAGAAGTTTCTCCACAAGTTGAGGCAGAACGAGTATTACCATTAATAAAAAAAATACGTGAGACTTCTCTAGCGCCGATTTCTGTGGACACTTACTATCCCGAAGTAGCGGAAGCCGCGATCCAAGCTGGCGCCACAATGATTAATGACATCAAAGGATTAGACACTCCGGGGATGGCAGAAGTCCTCGCGCAATATCCTGAAATCCAAGTTGTGATTATGCATTCTAGAAAACGCCAATCTCTTTCTTTAAAAGAAGAGTTACACCAATTTTATACAGAAAAAATTGAACAATGCCAAAAATATGGGCTTTCCTTAGAAAAAATTTGTTTCGATCCAGGGATTGGCTTTCATAAAACTGTCGCAGAAAACCTTCAACTGTTAAAAGATCCTAACGCCTTTCGCTACCAAGATTATCCGTTACTATACGGCGTTTCTCGCAAACGAACCATTGGCGCTTTAACGAACGAACCAGAACCAGCCAACCGTGATTTTGGTTCAGCCGCTGCTTCCTTGTATGCAGCACAACAAGGCGTAGAAATTTTACGTGTTCATAATGTCCAAGGCTTAAAACAAACATTTGATGTCTGGCGAGCATTGTCGGAGAAGGAGTAAGGGCAGAGCAATGGACTAAACAGACCGACCATCTTTTTTGATGGTCGGTCTGTTTAGTCTATTGCTAAAATCAGTAATAAAAAATAAACCTGTCATAACTTTTACCGAAGGTTGATTATAATTAAAGATGACGTCTTAAACGTTCGCAACCTAATAAACGGCAGAAACAGAACCAACGCCTTCGGAACTAATCGGTTCTGTCCTGACCTCTTCATGTTTATCGTGTTTATTATGCTAAGTTGAAACGGGAAAGTCGATTGTTAAATAAGCTTTCGTTTTTTAGGTATTTTTAAGAAATATTTTAGAGTAGATACAGCATAGAAATTCTATTACAATTGTCTTTGGATCTTCAAATAATATCAATTGTTATTTAATATTTATTTTATTTTTTACAAGTAAAAGTAAGGAGGTTGTAATCTCAATTGAAAAAACATAACTATTTATTGATTTTATTGTGGATAGTTGGAGGGATCTTTTTAGGAGTTGAAAAAGTAGAGGCTGCTCCTAGACCATTAACAGAACTGGGCTATTTCCATTGGGCAAATCAATCGATTACACCAGCGGCAAACACATTTATTATGCATTACGGCGAAAATACATCCGTCGAACCAATTGAAGGCGAAGTGTATTCAAACTACATGGCAGTTAGTCGAACGACAAATAAAAGTAAAGCAATAGTAAAAAATGTGGGGTTCTATGAAGGAAAAGCAGTTAATTTATTAGTTACATTACAACGGAATAAAAGTAATTTGGATGGAGGATCAATTAGTTTTACTGAAAGCTATTTTTTAGGAATTACGATTAAAGGCGAAATGCTGGTTACCTATGATTTTGTTGATAATTATGGTCAGCCCTTAACGATAAAAACAGCGTTTAATTACTATGGGTTAAATTCAAACAAATATGTTGGCTATAAAAACCCTGGAACGATAATTGATGCCTTATATGCGGAAAATCCTACACATATTCTTTACGATACGTGGGATGGCGGAGACGATGATTATTGGTTATATCTAAAAAACGTTACTGCAGGGGTACCTTGGCGGGACCCTCGCCAGCGTTTTGAAATGACGACCAAAAGTATTTCTACTGTTACGTTTGTAGTCCACAACAATGACACAACGCCGTCATCCATTGTTTACTTTACGGATTTTTTGGCAAAACCAGAATTTCCACCAGCCTACGCAATGGATACTTATTTTGAAAATGCAGAGACGGCTGTTTGTTTAAATGTGCAACAGACCATTCCCAATATTGATCAGTGGACAAAACCTAGTCAAATGGTTGTAAACGTTAACCTGAACCAAGTAAATCAAACAAAGCAATATCAATTTGACAAAGTCTTAGTTACAGACTTTAAAGGAGAAGATTTAACGGATTTATTTACTAGCCAAACAGATGGTGAAAATGTCCAAATTATGACAAAAAATCTGTCAGATAGTCGTCTCTACGATACCGTATTACAATATAAAGTTTACTTGAAATGGCAAGGGACTCAAAATCCAGTCGATACGGCGCTCATTTCAAATGGAAAATTAGACTTGCCGTTTAGTGCAAGAACTCTTTTAGATGGAGAAAATTTAGAGGAAACGACTGCTACATCCAGTGTGAATTATGTGGGGAAAGCAACGGCTGTGTTTTTAAATGAACAAGATAATGCTATTTATGAACCAGTCACAAAAGAAGGGATTTTAACCACGCCTTTTGACTTGTCTAATCAGTATCCCCAAATAGCTGGCTATGAACCAATTAAGACCCAACAAGATCAAGGAATGTTTCTTCCAGAGGAGCAAACAATTATTCATCGTTATCGTGAAAAGAAGTTATTACAATTCAAATTGATGGATGAAGAAAATCCGCTATTGGTCTCACGTTTTACAAATCAGCGAGAAGTTACTTTTTCATTTTCTCATGATCCATCAACCAATATAACTTTAATAGCGAAGTGTGGCACAGAAGAAAAAGAATTAAAAAAATATGTAGATGCGCCAGAATCGGTTGTTGATAAAGTTACGTATACTTTTCCTGAACATTGGTTGAATCGAGAGGTTTTCTTTTATATAAAAGATGAGAACAATCAAGAGTCAGAAAAAGACAGTCGGACTCTTCAAAAAGAATCTGGGCCCAAGCTCATTTTACCTGATACAATCAATTTTGGTGTGAATGAAATTCCCGCAACAGAGACAATGATTTCTTCTATTACAAATAAAGAAATCCGCATTGAAGATACAAGCAAACTTGATAAAAGTCGGTGGACAATTAAAGTAAAAGAAGAACAACCGTTAAAGAACGAAAGCGGTGAGTTACTCGACAAAAGAATAAGTTATGGTGAGAAGAATCAGCGTGTTCTAATTAATGCAGATAGCCAACCTATTTTGCAAGGAAGCGGCAACGCTACCGCTAATTTGACCAAACAACTTCAGTTGACGATTTTTCCTTCTGATCCAGTCGGAAGGTATAGTGGAGTATTGCGGTGGTCTCTGGAAGATGCGCCAGAATAACCCCTTTGTTTAATAAGAAAAAAGTGTCCAAAGATCTATCAATAGATAATTGGACACTTTTTTATAGATCTCTCTGGGGCTCCTACTTTTTTAAAGAGAGCGCCTTCTAACAAAGTGCAAATGTGTTATACTACACAAGTAGGAAGTTTATGACGGTGGCAATTTCTCAAAAAAGGGGGACTGCCAATGTTTTTGCTTGTTTGCTCTTTCCCTAGAAAGGAATAGTAGTGACTGTCTTTGAAGCATTGATGTTTGCGATCGCTTTCGCAACGTTAATTGTCAAAATCAGTAATAAAAACGACAAAAAATAAACCCGTCATAACTTTAGCAAGGATTGACGGGTTTATTTATCCACAATTAAAGCTACCGTCTTAAACGGTCTACCCGAGAGCGTATGTCTAGTACGCTCTCTTCGTGTTTATTATAGCAAGTTGAAACGGAAAAGTCGAATAGTAAATAAAAAAAGAAAGCGTATTCCTTCAAGGTACAAATGTGTTATACTACACAAGTAGGAAGTTTATGACGGTGGCAATTTCTCAAAAAAGAGGGACTCCCAATGTTTTTGCTTGTTTGCTCTTTCCCTAGAAAGGAATAGCAGTGACTGTCTTTGAAGCATTGATGCTTGCGATTGCTTTCGCAACATTAATTGTCAAAATCAGTAATAAAAACGACAAAAAATAAACCCGTCATAATCTTTAGCAAGGATTGACGGGTTTATTTCCGTATTAAAATCAAGCTACCGTCTTAAACGGTCTACCCGAGAGCGTATGTCTAGTACGCTCTCTTCGTGTTTATTATACCAAGGTATCACCTAAAAAGCTAGCCGCTAAATCCTCAATAGGATTTAGCGGCTTCTTTAATTTTCTCTTGTCAAAATCGTTTGTGTAATTTCATACAATTGTTCTTTCGCTTGGGCCTTTGTTTCAGGAAGTTTGCTGATTTCTTTCAGCGCTTTTTCTGTGTAATGAGTGGCTAATTGTTGGGCCTTTTCTACGCCACCTAGTTCATGGACAAGACGATAAATTTCCTGTGTTTCTTCATCGGTCAAGGCTTCTTTTTTCATTAAAAGTGGCAACAAGACTTCACGATTGGCTTCAAGTGCATAAATCAAGGGCAAAGAATACACGCCTTGACGTACGTCTTCTAAGACGGGTTTGCCGATAGCATCAGCAGTTTGTGTATAGTCCAAAATATCATCAATAATTTGAAAAGCCAGTCCGATATTTTCGCCGATTTCACCACAACGTTTGGCAAAACGTTGGGAGGTGCCACTTTCATAGGCACCGACAAAACAACTTAGCGCAAACAGTTCCGCAGTTTTCCCGGAAATGTTTTTTAAATATTGGTCAATTGTTACCTCGAAATTATAGCGATTGTCCATTTGACCAAGCTCACCAGTCAGGACTTTTTCCATACTGCGCGAATTTAATTGAATGCTTTTTAATGAAGAAGAATAATCAGATAAGAGCTTGAAACAGCAAACAAAAAGATAATCGCCTGTATACACGGCTGTGCTATTCCCAAAGCGCGAACGCAATGTTGGCAAGCCACGACGCGTATCGGCTTCGTCGACAATATCGTCGTGAACTAACGTGGCGGTATGCAGTAATTCAATGGAAGCCGCTAACGCTGTCGCCTTTTTAGGGTCCCGCTGTTCACCAAAATAAGAGAACAACAGTTGGTAGGCTGGACGTAGCAATTTGCCGCCAGAATGAATCATGTCATGGACAGCAGCTTGAATCTCTTGATTATCGATTTGAACCGCTTGTTCCATCAAGCGAAGAGTAGTTGTTAATTCTTTTGATAACGTAGGATAGGTATTCCACATAGGATGTATATTCATAAGATGACTCCTTTAATTGTGGCGGACAGGTTTTCAATTAGAAAAATTGACTCCACTTATGTTTCGTTGTTTGTTCATAATTTAGTTGGAATTTTCGTAACGTCTGGACATGTTGTAGTAAATAATTAGCGGCAATCCCAATGGCAATCCCCGAAAGTAACCCAAACAGAGATAGAAATGGTAAGTACAGCATCGGCGCCCACGAATGAGCAAAGAAAGAGGTCGTTAGCAACTGACCAACGTTGTGTAAGAAACCACCAACGGCACTAATCCCAATGATACTGACCCGTTTTGGACCCAGCTGTTTGACAAGCAACATGCCGAAATAACTTAATAAGGCACCACTGGCACTATAGAAAAAGGTCGAAAGTGTGCCGCCCAGTAATGTCGTTAAAATCAAACGTAAACAGACCAGGAAAAAACTATCACGCTTACGCATGGTGAAAATCGCAATAATGGTAATTAAATTTGCTAGACCGAGCTTTGCCCCAGGAGCAAATGCGAAAGGGTAAGGAATCATATTTTCGATTAAACCAATAATGACCCCTTGGGCAACGAGCATAGCAATATAAATATTCTTGTGTAATTTGCTCATAGTTGTCGTGCTTAATAAATTAAGCTACCGTCTTCACTCCCATCAGAAGCTTCCACGGTGATAAACAAATTGTGGGGCAGACAGGCAATCGGGGTTTCACCAGGTTTGGAAATCCAGCCTCGCCGAACATCCACTAAGTCAGCACAGTTGGCTTCCTTCACGCGGATACGATCACCATCTACTTCAATCAGGTTGTAATCACCGTCTTTTGCTTCGTATTTATATGTATAATGCGGGCCGTCCTTTTTTAAATCAAAGACTTTGATTACTTTGTTGTCTACTTTCAAGACTGCTTGATACGTAGCCGCTTCTTGACCACGGTTTTGCATGGCAAAAACAACAAGGGGCAGAAAAGAACCAAGAACTAAAACAGCAATAATAATAACGTCCCATGTTTTCAAGCGACTTTTCTTAATGAATTCTTTGATCGTCATTTTCTTCTCTCTCCTTTGGTGTTTTTTTCTTGTCTATCATAACACAGTGAACGAGCTTGGAACAAAAATTATTTTGAATTTTTGTTCCAAGCTCAAAAACTGATAAACGGCGGGAACAGAACCAACTCCTTCGGAAATAAGCCGAAATTCCCCAAAAATTAAAGAGCAATTTTCGGAAATTTCTTCTTATTTCTCGGAGCTAAACGATTCTGTCCCGACCTCAGTTGAGCCACCATATTATATAAAAGAAAATATGTGGGACAAAAGTCATGCTTGACTGCTGTCCCACATACTAAATCCTATGATAGTCAGCTGGAGACATGTGTCTCAGCTTTTGCTCGTAGTTGTCAATCGATTATCGATTGCTTACTTACCGCCGTATCTAGCTTTCGGGGTACCATACCACGCTTTACCAAGTTTGCGTTGAATCCATGGAATTACCCAGCGGTCTAAACCGACAGCACGGCCTGAACCGTTCATCAAAGCAAAAGCGACAAAGATAAACCAGATATTTACCCAATAGAACATGCCAGATAAACAGAAGGCAATTGTTAAACCAATTGTAGCAGCACTTGATAACCAAGTGAATAAACCAGCAATCAATGCTAAAGCAATACATACTTCAACGATTGTCATGAATTTTTGCATGAACAAAGCAACTTCTTGGTTTGGCATCATAAATTTCATTACGCTTTCGAACCATTTAGGCATGTGATCAAACACTTGCATTGGTGTTTCGCCGTAAGCGTAGCTTAAACCAAAGTGCGCTGCTTGTGTTGCCGCATCGGCACCACCGCTTGCCGCCGCATCCGCCGCACCACTTGCAGCAGTTGTTGCTGTTTCAGTTGCTTGAGAAGCACCTGTTGTTACTTGTTCTTGTAACCAAGGGAATGGGAAAACGACTTTATCTGTGAACCAAGAACCATCACCAAACCAAGTGCTTGGTTTCAAGTAATCGCCGTTGCCGACAATTTTCTTCATTGATTCGACTAACCAAACCATACCATAGAAGACACGTAGCGGAACACTCCACAAGACATTGCCGTAACGAGACGTATGTCCGCGAGCAACAGAACGATCATCTTTAATATGGAAGATTTCGTGCATAATGTATTGGAACATGTAGTAACCAGAACGAATATCAAAGAAGTATTTCAAGTTAACGATATGTTTCATAATGATGGCTAAGAAACCACTCAAATGAATTTTATCGAATAAGTTGGCAACGCCCCATTTCGCGCCGATGGAAACCATGAATCCTTGGTAGTTTCCTTTAAAGGCGTGTTTTTCGCCGCCTTTAATATCTGCAACGATGTTGGCAGCCGCAGTATGACCTGTTTGTTCAGCTGCTTGAACGATTTGAGGAGTTGGTGTATTTGGTGTTTCTTCGTAATAAACCAAGTCACCAATGATATAAATGTTTTTGTCTTCGTAACCTTTTGCTTGCATGTATTCATTCGCAACTAAACGACTACCACGTGCTGCTTCTAAACCAAAGTCAGCGGCATCAGAAGTTGCTTTCACACCAGCTGTCCAGATTAACGTATGCGTTGGTACTTCAGAACCATCTTTTAATTTAATGTGATCTGCTGCAACTTCAACGATTGGTGAGTTCAATAATAATTGAACATTTTTCTTTTCTAGATAACGTTCTGCTTTGGCAGCATCGTTACGAGATAACATGTTTAAGATGGTTGGCATTGCTTCAACAACCATTAATGTAATTTCGTCTGGATCAATTTTGGCATCTTTCGCTAAACGATCTTTCCAGTCGATTAATTCGCCGACCATTTCGATCCCAGTAAAACCAGAACCACAGACAACGAATGTTAACATTGCTTTGCGTACTTCAGCATCTGGTTCGATGGCTGCTTTAGCAACGGTTGCTTCAATGTGATGACGAATTTTCACTGCATCATCAAATGACCATAAGGTGAAACCATTTTCTTTCACGCCTGGTGTTCCAAAGTCGTTTGGTTCGCCACCCATACCCAGAATTAACTGGTCAAATGGATAAGAACCTGCTAAAGTTTTCACAACTTTGTTTTCTTTGTCGATCCCAGTAACAGTATCTGTTACTAATTTTACGTTTTTCTTGCGTGAGAACAAACGTTGTAAGTCGTATTGAATTGCTTCTGGTTCAACACGTCCGCCTGCTACTTCATGCAATTCGGTCATCATAGTGTGGTAAGAATGGCGATCAATCAATGTGATTGTTACGTCCGTATCTTTTTTAAATTTCTTTGCTAGAAATTTAGTAGCTGAAACGCCAGCATACCCAGCACCTACAACGACAATATTTTGCTTTGTCATTGACAATCCGCTCCTTAATATTGTAAGTAGTAAAATAGTGATAATGATTAATAAGTACACAATCGACTAACATTATATAAGTATTTCACGAATTTGTCTAATATAAATTTTAATTGTCAACAAATTTACTCCAACGATGAGTTTTTGATGAAAAAAAGACCGAAATGTAAATATTTTTAGGGGATGGTCTTGACAACGTTTTTAAAACCATTATAATGTGTAATGTATCACAAACTTTTAATGTTTGTGAAAATCATGAAAGAAAAGGTGACTATCAATGAAAGTGAATAAATTTGTTAAAGGTTTTGCGGCAATTGCATTATTTAGTTTAGTATTAGCAGGCTGTGGCGCAGACAAGAAAGACAACACAACGAACTCTTCTAGCGCAGCATCTTCAGAAACGAAAAAATCAACTGAATCATCAGCACCAGCGAAAAAAGTTGCCGGTGGCGATTTAAAAGATGGTACGTATAAATTAGAAGAAAAAAATGAAAAAAATGGTTACCGTGCAGTCTTTGAAATGACTGTAAAAGACGGCAAAATCACTGAATCTAAATATGACAACATCAATGCTGACGGCAAATCTAAAACAGAAGACACTAAGTATGAAGAAAGCATGAAAGCAAAATCTGGTGTTGGACCAAAAGAATACATCAAACAATTAAACGATTCTTTTGTTAAAGCACAAAGCGCAAGCGGTGTGGAAGTAGTAACTGGTGCGACTCATTCATCTGAATCATTCCAAAACTACGCACAACAATTAATCCAAGCCGCACAAGCTGGTAACACAGACACAATCGAAATCGACAATGGGGCAACATTGAAAGATGGTACGTACTCATTGAAAGAAAAAAATGACTCAAACGGCTACCACACAACATTCTCAATGACTGTGAAAGATGGTAAAGTGACTGAATCTAACTACGATAACGTGAACGCTGACGGCAAATCTAAAAAAGATGACACTGAATACGAAAGCAAAATGAAAGACGTTGCTGGCGTTGGACCAAAAGAATATATCGAAACATTAAACAAAGAATTTGTTAAAGCAATGGGCGAAGAAGACGGCTCACCTGCAGGTGTTGAAGTAGTAACTGGTGCAACACACAGCACACATTCATTCATCAACTACGCACAACAATTAGTGAACGCTGCTGAAAAAGGCGACACAACTGAAATCGTTGTTGACAACATCGTAACAAAATAAGTAATAATAAATGAATCGTGAAGTAGTTCCTGAAACGCTTTTCAGCAATTGCTTGACACCATTGAGGGGTTGGGAAAAAGTCGGTTAGCTGACTTTCCCGCCCCTTTTTCTTCGCTAGTTCTGTCCATCGTTTCACAAATTTTTTTCACAGAAATTTGTGAATTTCCAAGAGAAAGTCTTTTCATTTTTTCCAAAAAAGGCTACTATGCAAGAGAACTTATTTTTTAATTAAAGAAGGAAAGAAGAGGGAATCCTATGAAAAAGAAACTTCTGCTCATGGTGAGTGTTCTAGCAGTGCTGTTTGTGGCAGCTGCTTGTTCCTCAAAACCAGAAGCGAAAATTAATACAGAACCATATTCTGACCGTCAAACAATGCTTGGTACCTACGTTCAAATTCGCATCTACGATGATGGCAAAGAAGACGTCTTACCGAAAGCCTTTGCCCGTGTCAAAGAACTAGGCGATAAAATCACCGTCAACCAACCAGGTTCAGAAATTGATGAAATCAACCAAGAAGCAGGCGTGAAACCAGTCAAAGTCTCAGATGACCTGTATCCTTTATTGAAAAAAGCCTATGAATATAGCAAAGACTCCCGCGGCGGCTTTGACATGGCAATTGGCCCAATCACCTCTATGTGGCACATTGGCTTCGATGATGCCCGCAAACCAAGCCAAGCTGAAATTGATCAAGCCTTGAAACTTGTCGATTACACGAAAGTCAAATTCAACGACAAAGAGCAAACCGTTTACCTTGAAGAAAAAGGCATGCAATTGGATTTAGGCGCAATTGCCAAAGGCTTCATTACCGATGAAGTCGTGAAAGTTCTGAAAGACAACGGCGTTACCACTGCTATCGTCGATTTAGGTGGGAATGTTTACGTCTTAGGACACAGCCCGCGTGGCAAAGACATGGACTGGACAGTCGGCATTCAAGATCCGAATAAAGCCCGCAACACTGTTTTAGGTCAAGTCAAAGAAAGCAACAAAACCTTAGTCACATCAGGAATTTATGAACGCTACTTAAAAGTCGATGGCAAAACCTACCACCATCTCTTTGATCGTGAAACTGGCTATCCGTTTGATAACGACATCGCGGGTGTCACCATTATCACCGACAAATCCATCGATGGTGATGGTCTCTCAACAGCCGTCTTCTCAATGGGCGTCAAAAAAGGACTAGAATATGTCGAAAGTCTGAAAGGAACCGATGCCATTTTCGTCACAAAAGACGACAAAGTCTACATCAGCAAAGATATCGAAGGCAACTTTGAAATCGGCAAAGACTCTGGCTATACGATGGGGAATCGGGCCGATTTGAAATAAGGAGCGACTAAAAATGTCTTTAAATGTGTTTTTAAAAGTAGTGGAAATTCAGACGAAGCTAGCCAGTCTCTTTCCCTTTATCATCGGGGTCTTGTTTTCAATGACCTATTTTGGGGAAGTTCAGTGGGGCAACACGCTGGTTTTCTTCATTGGCATGGTGGTCTTTGATATGGCCACCACTGCCATTAATAATTACATGGACTTCAAAAAAGCTAAATCAGACGTCTATAAATATGAAGAAAATATTATCGGACAATCAGGCGTTTCACCACAACTAGTTCGCAACATGATTTTCGCCATGATTGCCTTCACTGCCGTTGTGGGTGCGTACTTAACGGTTCAAACCGGTTGGCTCTTCCTTGTGTTAGGCGGGATTTGCTGCTTCATCGGGATTTTCTACACGTATGGACCGATTCCGTTATCCCGCATGCCCTTGGGAGAAATTTTCAGTGGCTTCACGATGGGCTTAGGCATCTTCGTCTTAACCGTTTACTTGAACGTCGTCACCAAGCCGCCGTTTTACTTAACGGTTGATTTCGCCAGTGGCGCCTTTCGCTTAGACGGCAATCTCTGGGCGGTGCTTGCGATTGTCGTGGCTTCCTTGCCCTTGGTTTGTTCGATTGCTAACATCATGCTCGCCAATAATTTACGAGACTTAGATACGGATATTGAGAACCACCGTTATACGTTAGTCTATTACATCGGGCGCCCAGCAGGGATTGTCCTGTTTCAAGTATTAGCGTTAGCAGGTTATCTGGTGATTTTATTTGGCTTCATTAGTGGTATTTATCAATGGCCTGTGTTAATCACGTTTGCCACTCTGCCAGTCATTTGGAAAAATATTCAAACGTTTAAGCAAGAATTGCCGCAGCCGAAAAGTTTCCGCCATTCCATTAAGAACTTACTGGTTTTCAATGGCACCTATGCCTTAGGGCTATTAATCAGTGCCTTGATTGGTTAAACTCTAAAAAAGTGCGCAGAATGCGAAAAAAATCTTGTTTTTTTTCAAGAAGTTTCTTCAAAATAGTTAAGAAAAGCTCAAAATGTTAGTGGTCGACACTAACATTTTGAGCTTTTCTCGTTAAAAAGGACAAAAAATTAAACTTTGAAAGAGTGGTTTCAGAGAAAAACAGGTGGGAAACAATATTCCTGTTGGTCGATAATTAAATAACATGCCTGTAAACGCTGTTCTGTCAATATATTTCAAAAAATTCGCATGGGGTGCGTAAAAATCGTCAATTTCTCAAAGGGGTTTCTTTGTTATTATAGAGGTATGAAAAAAGGTTGTTTGAGCATTCGATAAACACCAGCTCAAATCTGTTGTTGATTTAAAAGGAGGTTTTAAAATGAAAAAAAAGCGTTATTTAATTATTGCGTGCCTACTATTTTCCCCTAGTTTTTTTATAAATGTTGAAGCATCTGATGGTGGTTCTAGTTCGGTGGGGGTGGAATTCTATCGAAAAGATCCAGCGAAAGTCGCTCCCAAAAAGCCCTCGCCGAAAACAGATGCGCCAGCCGCTAGTCCGCAGGGGAAAGCAAAGGGACAAGCTGGCACTCCACAAGGAGGTCATTCAGGTGGTGGTTCGGCACAAGCCACCACGACTGGCTCGCAGCTCCCTAGCACAGGGAGCAAGAGTCAGGTAAATCTTAGCATTCTCGGCTTAGCCTTAATTGGCCTGGTGGGAATGGTACATAGAAAGAAGGGGCAGCATGAAACAGATCAAGTTTAGACACTTAGCAACATTGGGATTATGTTGCTCGTTATTAGCCAATTCATTCACAGGAATTACGGCTATTGCCGAAACTGTGACGATTGAAAGTAGTCCGACGGCAGAAACAGTGGCAAGTGAAACAACAGAAACAGAGAAAAAAACAAAAGTAGAACAAACAGAACAAACAAAAGAAGCAAAAAATCAACAAGAGCATAAAGAAACGGAAGCTACATCGCAGGATACCTCAGAAGAAAACAATCAAAAAGAAGTCGCGCAACCAACCGAGGCTACAACGTCATCCTTAGAAAAAAACCTACCCAAAATCGAGTCAAGAGGGATTCCGTTAAAAACAGTTGTTTATCCGAAAGTTCAGTATGATTTTGTGGATGAAACCGGCGCACCGTTTACAACACCCTTATCTTTTTCGGGAAATTATATAGCACAATATGGTGGTATAGATGGGGCACCAGTTGCATTACCTGCACCTTATAATAAACTGTCGGCTCAGGCAAATGGTACGGGGTCCTATATTTTAAGTATCAATAATAATGAGGGCTTTCCCTTGACTCCACAAATGATAGAAAAGTATGGTATCAACAAGTACTTTGCATCATTTGTAGTAGATAAATTAAGGATTGTAACGTCCTTGAAATTTGTGGATAGCATTAAGTATGCTTCGACAAGTAATTACTGGCCTGTCTATATATATAAAGGACATAATATAACTACAGGAATTTTTGACAACAGTATTGAGGACGGCATAGTAGAGGAATATACCTTGTACAGTGGTAGAGACGGCACATTCAAAATAAATACGCTGGGTTCTTTTGAAATAGTCCAACCACATAACTTATCGATTACAAGTGGTGGCTTTCCTGGGAAGGTAGCTCCAGGTTATGAGTCTATTTTATTACGTGGTTTTGATGGGACAAATACAATCAAAACAAAATTGGTTTACAAAGTCACTCGAAAACAAGTCACCGAAAAATTTGTTGATGGAACAGGCGTGGCAATTACACCACCAACAGGGTTTACCCAAAATAAGAAAACACCAATGACAAATAACAATTTCACTTATACAAGTGCTAAAGCATTACCAGACACTTACCAAGCGAATGGCAAGACCTACAAATTCAAAGGCTGGTACAAAGGCAAAACCAAACCAGCAACCTTAAAAACAACGAAAACACCAAGCTATGCTGTGACTTATGATAACAATGATGATTTGAATGTAGTGTACGAAGAGACCTCTAAAGACTACAAATTCCCAAGTAGCACCGTGAATTTCCAATTTGTCAATGAAGCAGGAACGATTATATCGCCAACGCCTTTTACAATAACAACTGATTTACAACAAGAAATTAATTCCACTTATACAAAGCTTGGATCAATTACTGGAACTAATTCAGGAAATACCAAACAGGTGACGATTCCCGCCAAAACGATTAGAGCAGATGTGTCTTTAGGCGGAGTGAATAACTATGGAACAACCAACACGAGAATCACTATTCCAAAATTTTATGAAAATATATCTCTTTACACAGGAAATGCCTATACACAAGCTACGTTGAATGAGTATTTAACTGTAAATAATGCACTCGGTAAACCAGTCAATAATCCGCCATTGCATTATGGTTTAAGTAAAGTGACAGCGACACAATTTAAAATAAGCGAAGTTACTAATGGTTCCAATTATAGATACAGTCGATTGTTTGCAGCATCTAATCAATATAATTTAGAAAAATATTATACACCAGTAGGGACGATTTACTATCAATTAACCAATCGCAAGGTCACTGAGAACTTCGTGGACGCCAGCGGTACGAAAATCACGCCACCAACTGGCTTCACCCAAGGTAAACAAACGGTAATTAATAGTGACCTGTACACCTTCAAACAAAGTGGTACCTTACCAGACACATACAAAGCAAATGATAAGACTTACAAATTCAAAGGCTGGTACAAAGGCAAAACCAAACCAACAACCTTAAAAACAACGAAAACACCAAGTTACGCAGTGACTTATGATAACAATGATGATTTGAATGTTGTTTATGAAGTGGACCCGGCTAAAGACTACAAATTTCCAAGTAAAACCGTGAATTTCCAATTTGTCAATGAAGCAGGAACGATTATATCGCCAACGCCTTTTACAATAACAACTGATTTACAACAAGAAATTAATTCCACTTATACAAAGCTTGGATCAATTACTGGAACTAATTCAGGAAATACCAAACAGGTGACGATTCCCGCCAAAACGATTAGAGCAGATGTGTCTTTAGGCGGAGTGAATAACTATGGAACAACCAACACGAGAATCACTATTCCAAAATTTTATGAAAATATATCTCTTTACACAGGAAATGCCTATACACAAGCTACGTTGAATGAGTATTTAACTGTAAATAATGCACTCGGTAAACCAGTCAATAATCCGCCATTGCATTATGGTTTAAGTAAAGTGACAGCGACACAATTTAAAATAAGCGAAGTTACTAATGGTTCCAATTATAGATACAGTCGATTGTTTGCAGCGTCTAATCGACATAATTTAGAAAAATATTTTACACCAGTAGGAACAATTTACTATCAATTAACCAATCGCAAGGTCACTGAGAACTTCGTGGATGCCAGAGGTACCAAAATCACGCCACCAACTGGCTTCACTCAAGGCAACCAGATTCCGATGACCAGCGACACCTTCAAGTACACAGCTGCCAAAGCTTTACCAACTAGCTATACAGCAGATGGTAAGACGTATCTGTTCCAAGGTTGGTACAAAGGCAAAACGAAACCGAACACGTTGACCACCAGCACTACGCCAACGTATGACACAACCTTTGATGACAATGACGATATGACAGCAGTCTACAAAGAAGCGAGCATCAGCGCTAACTTAACGATGCGTGGTGCAGTCGATGTCGTTGACAATGGCGGAACCATGGAATATTGGGAAGTGCTCCTCAAAAATACGGGAGAAGCACCATTAACCTCAATTAAGATTAAACCAACCACTGACTGGGAGTCTGGAATTAGTACACCCACGGAACTGTTTATTTTAGGTACTGGTCAAAATACGAAAGTTCGACCAATCACGAAAGAACAGTGGGAAGCAGGTTTTGAGATTCCTTTAGACAAAAGTCTTCCTGTTGGTGGGCAACTAACAATTAATCTCATAGGAACAAAAGTTACTGGACAACCAAACCAAGTGCTAAAAGCCGCTGTGGAAGTGTCAGGAAACTTTAACAAACTGACGGCCTCAGATACTGTTCGGATCAAAGATTTAGATCAAGAAACAAAGGAACCAACTGGGGAAGGATTTATCAGTGTACCAACTTTCGATTTTGGTCAAGTTGGCGTTGCTAGCGTTACGAAGCAACATGGTTTGAAGAAAGCCGCTGATTACTATGGCAACGGTACTCGTAATCCCTATGTCCGAATTAGCAAAACCCAACCGAATTGGAGTTTAACCGCACAATTGTCACAACCAAAATCAGCTACTGATAGTCTACCGACAGCGACCCGCTTATTATTAGGCGCGGCTCCTGTTTCAAGTTTCTCCAATTATAATCAACCAACTGAGTTGAAAAATGCAATTGGCACCACGAATGCTATTAACTTAACGGCAAATAATGCGGCAACCAGCATTATTGCCAATCAACAATTTACCGGTAGTGATGTCTATCAACTGGACTTTACGTTTGATAATATCAAACTAGAAGTACCAGCCAACCAAGGAACGGCTGGTCAACAATACCAAGCCGCAGTTACGTGGAATTTAGTAACTGGCCCGTAAAAATAAAAAATACTCGAGCTTCAGAAAAAGAGGAGGCTCGAGTATTTTTTATTGATAGTCTGATTATGGTCATTGTGCCATAATAGAAACGCCAAGAGAGCGGTTAAGAAGGGTAACGAAAAATAGTCTTTTTGAAATGACTGTCTAACTAGCTGAAGTTAAACTGCAGTCATTTCTTTTTACTTGCTTTTTAATAGTAAAGAAATTGTGAGAAAAGCTCAAAATGTTAGTGTTTGTGACTAACATTTTGAGTTTTTTGTGGTAAATATTAAGGAATTTCGCAGGAGATTAAGAGAAAAATGGTGATTTTCCCTGGAACTCAGGCGTTTTTTCGAAAAAAAAAGGCTCTTCCACCTTGATATAACAGGAATCGTTGGAAAAGTCGACTAACCGTATTAAAATTTGAAATTTCAGGGAACGACTTTTTTGATAGAATAATATAGAAAATAAAAAGCTGTACATAGACTAATAAAAATATACATACTAAAAGGAGAATAGCATGAATCAAAAAGTAAAAAAAGTATTCGCAACCGCTTTGTGTTGTTCCTTATTAATAAGTTCACTTAATGGTATTTCAGCAGTTGCTGAAACCATAACCACAACAAGCATCACTCAAGAAACACAACCAGAAGAACCTCAAGCGGATGTATCACCAGAAAGCGGAGCGCTCCTTCAGGGACTACCAGTGCTTCCATCAATTACGACAACGGCGGAAGAAATACAACCAGAAGAACCGCCAGTGACAGAATTTTCTGAAAAATTTGAACCTGATCAGCCTGTTCCTTTTTTGCCTGACCCACAGCAAGGGAGCAAACGAGAAAATCGAGCGGCAGGTACATTTGCTATTCCCGCCAAAACTTATAAATTAGCGTTTATTGATGAAGCGGGTAAGTATATCGATCCCGCTAAAGTCACGATTACTGGCGAGACCATGAAGGTTGAAGCACAAGGTACCTCTGGCAAAGTTGGCAATGTTGTCACAAACAATGTTGGTAATCTTAAAGAAATGACGGTGCCGTCAGTGACGTTGGCTGATGATGATAGTACGGGAAACACAGGGTATTCGGGGGTTCAGAATAGTCAAATTCGTTTACCTGGTTACTATGATTTACCTCAAATGTCCCCCACAACTTATCATACAGGTACGACATTTCCAATCGCTCAATCTAAGAGAGTTCGTCTTACAAATAATGAAGTAACAGAAACAGATGATAGTGGTACGCGCTTTAGGTTGGTTAGGACTACTCCAAAGCAATACGAGTTTATCAAAGTTGCTTGGCAAAGTGATGTATCAAAGACTAAGTTTGCTTATGGCTTTAGTATGGCCACGACAAGTGGTGCCAATGATTATTTTACTACAGATGACACGGTTTACTATTACGTGCCCAACCGCCGTGTGAATATTTATTACAGTGATGCAGAAGGTAACGGCTTACCAGCTTATCCAACGGGCTATTCGGCTGCTCTTTCAACCACGCTTGTTGATTCAGAGAACTATCACTATACAGCACCCAAAGATTTTCCAGAAACCTATCATTCTGGCGGTCGCTATTTTAAATTTAAAGGCTGGTATAAGGGCGGTGCTAAACCAGACCCTAAAACAACGCCTTTAAATACAAGTTTAAGACCTGACTTTGATGTAACCTATGATGGCAATGATCGTGTCTATATTTTTTATGATGAAGTGGAAGAAATGACTACTACAATTCCTGAAGTGAAATATAATTTTGGGTTTGTGGATGAAAAAGGTGCATTAATCGCTCCCACCGAGTTTGATATGACGACTAATTTAAAGGCAATCATGAATGGTGTCGCCCAGAATACGGGAACAGCTACAGGTATTGATGTTGGTAATTTAAAACAGTTGACTATTCCTAGCCAAACGCTAACATATGTACCCAAACTCAACATGGCTTTTTCTGGGACAGGAGATTTTCGTTTAACCGTTCCCAAGCGCTATAAAATTCCGACCGTAACGCCGAGTTTATTTTATAAAGGCTCAACGACAGCTTATCCTATGGCGACAACTTTATTAAGATTTATCGGCAACAAAGCAGACGAACGTCTTGTAACAGATGGTTCGCGATACCGTTTGGAAAATACCAGCGTCCCACATAGCTATCCCATGCGTCGAACTTATTGGGACATTGACTTAACAAAGACTATGTTTAATTCAGCTTTAAGTATGGCAACGACAGAAGCGCAACCAGCGTATTATACAACGGACGATACGATATATTACTACTTGGAGAATCGCCGCGTGACTGAACACTATGTAGATGAAGCAGGCACTGAAGTGCCAATGCCTTCAGGCTTCACCCAAGGAAACCAAACAGTAATTGACAGTGATACCTACCATTTTAAATTGTCGAAGGAATTGCCGTTTAGTTATTTTTTAAACAATAAATCCTATCGTTTCAAAGGGTGGTATAAAGGTAAAACTAAGCCTCAGGTATTGGAAACGAGTCGAACGCCTGAGTATGATACAACTTTCGATGATAACGATGATTTAACCGTCATTTATGAAGAAATCAAATACGGCGGAAATACTGTTACATTTGGTTTTGTCGGGGAAGATGGGCAGTTATTGAATCCTGCGAACTTTAACATTACGACAGATATTGTGGAATCAACCGCAGGAAATTCAACCGTTTTAAGTAATGTGTCTGCCGTGCTTGCAGCAAACAACTTTAAAGCCTTAACGGTACCGCAAAAAGAACATACACTAACAGAGCAGTCGTTTTATTATGGAACGAAAAACACGCTGATTACGATTCCAAAAATGTACCAAGAGATTTCTTTTGAAAAACCAGTAACGTATCAAGGAAAAAACTATCCAGTAGCAGGCCGCGTTGAAGCTACCTTTAGTGGTAATGAGTATGTCGGTGGTGCAGGACCGCCTTACTTTGCTGTTTCAAAGATGAGCCAAGGGCAATATAAAATGAGAGAATTTGCTTGGGAGGAAGCGCCAGGTCAAGTCTTTTCAAACCTATATAAAATAGCTATTTCTCGTTCAGGGACGTCGATTGGTGGGGTCGAAATGTATCCTGATGCACCAATCTATTATTACGCAACCAACCGTCGTGTCACGGAAACGTTTGTTGACACAAGCGGCGCCAAAATCACGCCGCCACAAGGCTTTACACAAGATAATCAAGTCACAGTCACCAGTGATCCTTTTACTTATACTGCTTCAAAAGCTTTACCAAGCGTTTATGCGGTTGGGGAAAAAACCTATAAGTTTGTTGGTTGGTATAAAGGCAAAACAAAGCCAACGGCCTTCACCACAACGGCTACGCCAACTTATCAGGTGACTTTTGATGATAATGACGATATGACGGCGGTCTACGAAGAAGAAACGCCGACTGCTGCTTTAACTTTAACGAGTACCAACCGTGTCGTGAACAATGGCGATAGTATAGATTGGGTGGCAACACTGAAAAATACCAGCCTGGCACCACTTAAAACGCTGACAGTGAAACCAGCGACCACTTGGCCTGCAGGAATCGGTACGCCGACGTCACTTTCTGTCCAATTGGAAGGACAATCACCAAAAATTTATCCAGTAACGGCGACTACTTGGTCTGAAGGAATCAGCTTAACAGGTCTTGAAATACCGGCAGGTCAAACAGCCAACGTGACGCTTGTTGGTACCAAAATTTCAGGAACATCAGACCAACGCTTGACGGCAACCCTTGATGTCACAGGGAATTTTGCGACAGTGAGCGCTGCGGATGCGTTACGTCTAACAGATACCACCCAAGGAACAATTACACCAACAGCAGAAGGTTTTATCAGCGTGCCAACCTTTGATTTTGGAAAAATGAATATTGCTAGTGCAACCCAACAATCAGGCTTGAAAAAAGCGGCCGATTACTATGAAAATGGTACACGTAATCCTTACTTGCGAATTAAGAAAAATCAACCGAATTGGCAGATGACAGCGCAACTATCTCAACCGAAAGCAACTACAGATAGTCTGCCACCAGCGACTCGCTTATTATTAGGTCCTGCGAATGTTTCAAGTTTTACAAATTATAACGAAGCAACCGAACAAATCAAAGCAGTTGGTAAGACTAGTTCTTTGAGCTTAACGGCGAATAATGTGGCAACCAGTGTCGTTGCAAACCAACAATTCACAGGTAGTGACGTCTATCAACTAGACTTCACGTTTGCTAACATCAAACTAGAAGTGCCAGCCAATCAAGGCATGGCTGGCCAACAATACCAAGCCGCAGTCACCTGGAATTTGGTGACAGGCCCATAAAATAAAAATGCCCGAGCCTCTTATTTTTCTAAGGCTCGGGCATTTTTTATTGATGGTCTTTTTAGGGTTGTTGTGCTATAATGATAAAGAAAAGAGAGATATGCTTCCAACATATCTCTCTGATGTAGAGCCGTTTAAGACGGTGACCCGTTATTATTTTTTCTTGTCATTTTTAAGCAATTTCACAATCAGCGCAATCAAAGCAATGGTAAACATACCAAACCCTAGGATCGTCTGAATTGTTTCATATGCTGACAAAAGGCCTCTCCTTTCATAGATTTTAGCACTTACATTCATAAGCACCACCACCGAAAGGGAAAGTCTCTGCTCCTACGCTTCTCACTTTGTTGCGATTCTCGTCGCAAAGCGCATGTTCCTTTGTGCTTGCCGCCGCCATAACTTCTCTACGCTTAGAGTATACTATGTAAAACAAAAAATAATTAGTTTCCAATATATTTTTTAGGCAATTGTACTATAATGGTAATGAAAAGAGAGCTATGCGCTAACATACTTCTCTGATGTAGAGCCGTTACTAACGGTGACAAAAATTAATATTTTTGAAATGACCGTCTAACTAGCCAAAGTTAAGCAGCGCCCCTTTCATTAAGGGACGCTGCTTTTTAGTCTTTATTGCGATTGTTCAGTGTCTTTTGTAGAGAGGTTCATTTGTTCTTTGATGGCATTTTCGACACGTTGGCGTTCACTCTCTTCCACAAGTTGATAAGAAATACCTTCAATCCCTGTCACGCCATCGCCAGTGTAATCGTAGCCTTTTAATTGATCGGTTTCAATCGTTTTTAGTGCGGGGGTGTATTTTTTTAGCATCGCCATCATTTGGTCAAAGGACAAGTCGGTTTCGCCATGTTCGCCGATTACGTCCAGAATTTCTTGATATTTTAGCAAGCTGTTAAAAGAAAGTAACTTGTTGGTTAATTCAATTAAAACTTCTCGTTGGCGGCGTTGACGACCATAGTCGCCTTCAGGGTCTTCGTAACGCATGCGCGCGTATTGTAAAGCTTCCCAGCCCCCTAAATGCTGTTTGCCTTTCGGATAATGAATCCCTTCAGCGTCAAAAGCAAAGGCGTTGTCAACAGTGACGCCGCCCACCGCATCGCCAAGGTCCTTCATAGCATCCATATCAATTGAAAAGTAATGATTGATTGGGATGTGCAAGACATTTTCAACCGTTTTAATTTGCATATCGGCACCACCGAAAACGTGGGCCGCATTGATTTTATTGTATTCGCCATTGGTGCCAGCCATTTCCACATAGTAGTCGCGCGGGATGCTAGTGATGGTAGTTTTTTGTAATTGATTATTCACTGTGACCACCATTAGGGCGTTGGAGCGGTAATCGGTTTTGCGTTTTGAGTCATTCGCAATTCCCATAATTAAGAAACTAACCGGTTCCCCTTTGGCTAAATCGGGACTTTTCGTGGAAGATTTTCTTGGTTTATACATGGTATTCGCCGTTTTTTGCAAATTGCGATACATGCTGACGCCGTAAGCCGAAACAGAAAGTGAGCCTAAAAATAAAAGGGTTAAACTGAAGACCACGAATAAACTTTTTCTTTTACGAGAATGGCGGCGCCGGCGTTGTGTCGGTACTTCTGCTTCCTCTGGTTCAGGTGCCGGCAAATAACGTTGAACAATTTGAAATGAAAAGTTGATCCAGCTATAACTTAGGAGCATCCCAGCGATGACATCACTAGGATAATGAACGCGTAAGATTAAACGACCTAACACAATCAAAACTAAATAAGTGAGTAAGAAAATTTTGATGCCTTTGGTTTTTTCAACATGAAGATAGGCCAAAATGATCAAAATCGTACAGACTAGCGCCATTGCTAATAATGAATGTCCGCTGGGAAAGCTAGCAGAGCTCCGGTCAGCTAAAGCGCCTAGGTTTGGTCGAGCCCGACCCACCACATGTTTAAAAACGCTCCCTAAAAAGCCGACAGCTAATAGGTTACTGACAGCCCAAAAGGCTAGGATTTTTTCTTTTTTGCGTAAAAGGTAAACCATCAATAATAAGAAGAATAGCAGCATTGGTCCAATCGTGGCTGTTTTTGCTAACAGATTGACCGCTGTTAAAAGTGGGGCATTTAATTGCCATTTGATGTGATAAATAGCTTCGTCCATTTGTTGAAACCAATTTGGACTAGCCGCCACTAACAAAGTGAGGAAAGTAAAACCAAGCGTTGTTAGGGCATAAAGTGGAAATTTTTTATTCGATGTTTGCATGAGAATCCCTTTCTTTTTCCCTTGAAAGAGTAGACTAAGCCAGCATCGATCGTAAATAAGCGCTTGCGACTAAACAGGACACAGCAAGCCAATCGGTTCTCATCGTCTGAGCTTTAGCACTATCCAACGTAAAGATTTCTCTTAGCTATTTTTAGAAGAGCCTTAATTCGACCATTCCTGTTTTACACATTGGTGTCTTTCGACATTTCTGCGCAATAGCCTATGTTTGGATAGGAGCCTCACCTAACAAGGTTATTTTATCTAACGCTAGAAGTATAGAATTTATGCAGCGGTTCTCACAATGAAGTTTAAGAAAATTTATTGTTTTTTAAATAAATTTAAAGGTGTGGGGAAGTGAAGCAGTTAAAAAAACAGTACTTGAGCATTCTAAAAAAAGAGTGGGCAAGGCTGTTCTCGGTTAATCGCTATAAATAGTTGGGTGTTCAATAATGATAAATTAAAAAACAAACATTTTTTATAAGAGTGCTATAAGTTTTTCTCAGTAAAAAAGGCGAACAGTTGCTATTGAATTACTAGTTCATTTAAAATAAATATGTCGACAATAATTGTGCACAAAGTTGATGGTCGCTATCGAAAAAGTAAAAATGATGTTGTGGAGATTTTACGTTTCAGTTGATTAAGATTACATGTTTTTTGAAGGGTTTTGCTTATAAGGGAGCGATATACATGAAAAAAATGATGTTATTCATAATTGCAGTAGGCGCAACGATGATCAGTGTTTTTGCTTTAGGAGATGCACAGCAGAGTTATGCACACGGCTATGTTGATAGCCCAGTCAGTCGAGTCAAAAATGCGGAAGCAAACGGATTTGGATGGGGACCTGGTCAAGACAGCTCACAGCCAGAAATTATCACGACACCCCAAGGAATTGAAGCGCCAACTAAATTATTAGACACGGGTCAATTAAATGGAAGGTTGCCTTCAGCTGGCTTAGCAAGCTATTCCAAACTAGATGAACAAACAGCCACTCGTTGGGTAAAAAGTAATATAACAACAGGAGAGAATAATTTTAAATGGGTGATGACGGCAAAACATAAGACCAATCGTTTTAGATACTATATGACGAAACCTGGATGGAATCCTAATGCACCATTAACGATGGACGAAATGGAACTGATTGGCATAGTAGGGCAACCAATCGGTCAAGATTTACCTCCTGGTCAAGGATTTATGGTCAATGATACAGAAACACACAGAATAAATATTCCCGCTGATAGGAAAGGATACCATGTTATTTATGCCGTTTGGGATATCAATGACACGATTAATTCATTTTATCAAGCGATAGATGTTAATGTTCAATAATCAGGTATCAAGATAATGCGGCTGAGACAAAAGTGCTTAGCACCAAGAACCAAGTAGGTTCTGTTCAACACTTCCAAAGGCTCAAATACATCGAGTAATCGCAGATGTCATCTATTTACTTTGCAAATAGTATTTCTCAACACTTAAGAAGGCTAAACTGCGACGAATGCTCACATGAGAAAGCCAATAAGAAGAAATTTCCGAAGGGGCTGCTTTTGTTCAGCTGATTATCTTCAGAAGTAGCAAGTGGGACATCAGTCAAAACGACTGATGTCCCACTTGCTTTTTTCTAAACTTCCCCACTTATCCTCGACGCCATTCACCAATCTGGTCCAAACTAATTTCTCCAGAAGACAACGTTTTGGCCGTGCCATCAGGCAACTGGACAATCAATTCTCCATTTCCATTAATGGTTGTCGCAACGCCGCGGAAGTCTTGCCCGTTTTGGGTAAAAGCGACGTCTTTGCCAATCACAAAGGAGCGTTGCCGGTATTCTTCTAAAAAGTCTTTCGTTGAACGTTCGTCTAAAATCTGGTAAAAATGATTCCAAATGTTGGCGACTAATTCATTTCGCGTCGCCGTCGGTTCACCATCTGGGAAAAGGGAAGTCACTTTCTGCCGAATGTCCTCAGGAAATTCGGTTTCTGTAATTGAAAAATTAATCCCCATGCCGATGATAACATTAGAAATCTGCCCTGTTTCCACATTGCTCATGGCTTCCGACAAAATCCCGCAAACTTTTTTGCCATTTAAATAAAGGTCGTTGACCCATTTAATTTCTGTGTGAACGCCTGCCAGAGCATCCATTGCTCGAGCGACCGCTACGGCCATAATCACAGTATATTGAGCGATTTCTTCAAAATTTTGGTTCGGTTGAAGCACCATGCTCATGTAAATCCCTTTACCTGGCGTAGCGAAAAACGGCCGGCCGAACCTGCCCCGCGGCATTTCTTGCATGTCAGCAACAATCAAAGTATTGTCGGGCGTTTGGTCTAAAATCGCCCGCTTAGCATCGGTCATGGTAGATTCAGATGTTTCTAGGACGGTAATTGTTAAAGGCGGTGTTTGTGACCATAACGCCAACTGAATGCCTTCTGCAGAAAGGACATCTGATTTTTCAAGGCGATACCCCTTATTTTGCACGCTAGTAATTTGATAGCCATCTTTTTTCAATTCATTAATTGCTTTCCAAATAGCTGTGCGAGATAAGGACAGACGTTGTGCCATCTCTTCGCCGGAAAGGAATGCGGGCGTTTGTTTCATCAATAAAGTTAGGACTTGGCTTTTTGTCGACATATTTTTTCCTCCGATTCGTTATGCTTATTGTAGCGGAAAGGAAAAGGCTTGGTCAACTAGTGAAAAAATCCATCTTAGGATGGAGGAAAATGAAGCAGGCGTTTGCTATACTTGTTTTATTGAGAAGGAGTGAGGGGAATGGAAAAGCAACAATATGTTTGTGAGAAATGTGGCAACATGCACTATGTGTCGGACCAATTTCAAGCAACAGGTGGGAACTTTGCGAAAATTTTTGATGTTCAAAATAAAAAATTTATTACAATTAGCTGTACCCAATGCGGCTACACCGAACTTTACCGCAGCCAAACAAGCGGCGGCATGAATGTCCTAGACTTTTTATTAGGTGGCGGTTAGTCAAAAACGAATGCATCTTTGCATTCGTTTTTTTGTGTGTGAACAGGAAGATAGGGGAAAATGCGTAATTATTTATTACGCCTTATATAGTAAACTCAGTCACATTAAGTGTGATTTAAAATTCTTTCCATCATTGCAAAGGCATAGTATAATGAAGCGAAGGGAGTGATTTCATGCTAACAACTAAATCAAGAAGACAAGGAAGCTCGGTCGTTTTAACTTTACCCACTGATAATGGTAAAAAACCAAAAGTCGACCAAGAATATATTGTGATGTATTCTGACGACGGTACAATTACATTAGTCCCTAAAATTCAGGATCCATTTAGTGAAGGTCCAGAAGGTGAGTATTATGAAAAAGATGAGTGGCATGATCTTGCACCTGAGGGGAGAGAACTTTTTTAATGAACGTTGAAAAGAAGTACATTCCCAAAAAAGGAGATATTGTATGGATTGATTTTGATCCTGCTGCAGGTAAAGAAATTCAGAAGAGACGCCCTGGTTTAGTCGTGTCAAGATATGAATTTAATCGGAAAACCATGTTTGCTGTGATTTGCCCGATTACTTCCACCATTAAAAATATTCCCACTCGATATACGTTGCCCGATGACATAGAAACTCATGGGCAAGTAGTGATCTCACAACTGAAATCTTTGGACTTCACTGAAAGAAAATTAAGTCAGATTGAGCATTTGCCATTAAAAGATATGGCGAAAATTGACCAAATAATTGAATATATTTTCTAGTTGTTGAAAAAATGCGTAATTATTTATTACGCATTTTTTCATTAAAACCCTTTACAAAAAAACTCCTTTTTATGAAAAAGAAAACCTTAAAGAAACCCTTGACTTTTCTAGATAAAGGTAGTAGAATCTATAGAGCAAAAACTATCTGAAAGTGACGAAGCAGGAGCGAAATATTGTCCGTTCCGGTTTTTTATAGGAAAACAAAAGTAGAAACGCCAGAAAATTTTTCGGAAGCATGTTCTATTTTTGGTTTTTTTTTGCTTAAAAACTGCAAAAAATGCTTTTTGTTACATATATTTAATATATGTAACGTAAATGTAATTTTTCGGATCGGTGTTTTGATAGACTTATAACTAGAGGGGTGAAGAGCTTGGCTGGACACGTAGTAAAATACGGAAAGCATCGCGAACGTAGAAGTTTCGCACGTATCAGTGAAGTATTGGAATTACCAAATTTAATTGAAATCCAAACAGACTCTTATCAATGGTTTTTAGATGAGGGACTTCGTGAAATGTTTGAAGACATTTTACCAATTGATGATTTCCAAGGAAACTTATCCTTAGAATTTGTTGACTATGAATTAAAAGAACCAAAGTACACAGTAGAAGAAGCCCGCGCACATGATGCCAACTATTCTGCGCCATTACATGTAACATTACGTTTAACCAACCGTGAAACTGGTGAAATTAAATCCCAAGAAGTCTTCTTCGGCGATTTCCCATTAATGACAGAAATGGGTACCTTCATCATCAACGGGGCAGAACGTGTTATCGTTTCCCAATTAGTTCGTTCTCCAGGTGTTTACTTCCATGGAAAAGTGGACAAAAACGGCAAAGAAGGTTTTGGCTCAACAGTCATTCCTAACCGTGGTGCATGGTTAGAAATGGAAACAGATGCGAAAGACATTTCTTATGTTCGGATTGACCGCACACGTAAAATTCCTTTAACTGTGTTAGTTCGTGCTTTAGGTTTCGGTTCAGATGATACCATCTTCGAAATTTTCGGCGACAGCGAAAGCTTACGCAACACAATTGAAAAAGATTTACACAAAAACGCAAGTGATTCTCGTACAGAAGAAGGCTTGAAAGACATTTATGAACGTCTTCGCCCAGGCGAACCAAAAACAGCAGATAGCTCACGTAGCTTGTTAACTGCACGTTTCTTTGATCCAAAACGTTATGATTTGGCAAACGTTGGTCGCTACAAAGTTAACAAAAAATTAGACTTAAAAACACGTCTATTAAACTTAACCTTAGCGGAAACGCTAGTTGATCCAGAAACTGGTGAAATCATTGTCGAAAAAGGCACGGTTTTAACACACCAAATCATGGAAACATTAGGCGAATACATTGACAACGGCTTAAACAGCGTAACTTACTATCCAAGTGAAGATGCGGTAGTAACTGAACCAATGACGATCCAAGTGATTCAAGTTCTTTCACCAAAAGATCCTGAACGTATCGTAAATGTGATTGGTAACGGCTATCCAGACGACAGCGTAAAAACAGTTCGTCCAGCAGATATCGTTGCTTCAATGAGCTACTTCTTCAACTTAATGGAAGATATCGGCAATGTCGATGACATCGACCACTTAGGTAATCGTCGTATCCGTTCAGTAGGTGAATTATTACAAAACCAATTCCGTATTGGCTTAGCCCGTATGGAACGTGTGGTTCGTGAAAGAATGTCTATTCAAGACACAGAAACATTGACACCACAACAATTAATCAACATCCGTCCAGTGGTAGCAAGTATCAAAGAATTCTTTGGTTCTTCACAGTTATCACAGTTCATGGATCAAACAAACCCATTAGGTGAGTTAACCCATAAACGTCGTCTATCAGCCTTAGGGCCTGGTGGTTTGACTCGTGATCGTGCCGGTTATGAAGTTCGTGACGTTCACTACTCTCACTATGGTCGTATGTGTCCAATTGAAACGCCTGAGGGACCAAATATCGGGTTGATCAATAGTTTATCTAGTTACGCAAAAGTGAATAAATTTGGTTTCATCGAAACGCCTTATCGCCGTGTTGATCGTGCGACAGGCCGTGTTACTGATCAAGTAGATTACTTAACAGCAGACATCGAAGACCATTATATCGTAGCGCAAGCGAACTCAGTTTTAAATGAAGATGGCACATTTGCCAATGATGTTGTTATGGCGCGTCTACAAAGTGAAAACTTAGAAGTTGCCGTAGACAAAGTTGACTACATGGACGTTTCACCAAAACAAGTAGTCGCAGTCGCAACAGCATGTATTCCTTTCTTAGAAAACGATGACTCCAACCGTGCCTTGATGGGTGCCAACATGCAGCGTCAAGCGGTGCCGTTAATTCAACCACGCTCTCCGTGGGTAGGTACAGGGATGGAATATAAATCAGCCCATGACTCAGGTGCTGCTTTACTATGTAAACATGACGGTGTCGTAGAATTCGTCGATGCAAAAGAAATTCGCGTTCGCCGCGACAATGGCGCATTAGACAAATATATGGTTACTAAATTCCGTCGTTCAAATTCAGGAACAAGCTACAACCAACGCCCAATTGTTCACTTAGGTGAAAAAGTTGAAAAAGGCGATACTTTAGCGGATGGACCTTCTATGGAAGAAGGCGAAATGGCTTTAGGGCAAAACGTCTTAGTTGCCTTCATGACATGGGAAGGTTACAACTACGAGGATGCCATTATCATGAGCCGTCGTTTAGTTAAAGACGATGTTTACACTTCTGTGCATATTGAAGAATATGAATCAGAAGCACGTGATACAAAATTAGGACCTGAAGAAATTACCCGTGAAATTCCAAACGTTGGGGAAGACGCATTGAAAGACTTAGACGAAATGGGGATTATCCGCATTGGTGCTGAAGTTCAAGATGGCGACTTACTAGTTGGTAAAGTCACACCTAAAGGGGTCACAGAATTATCTGCAGAAGAACGTTTATTACACGCAATCTTCGGGGAAAAAGCCCGCGAAGTTCGTGACACGTCTCTCCGTGTACCTCACGGTGGCGGCGGTATCGTTCATGATGTGAAAATCTTTACTCGTGAAGCTGGCGATGAATTATCACCAGGTGTCAACATGTTAGTTCGTGTCTATATCGTTCAAAAACGTAAAATTCACGAAGGAGATAAAATGGCGGGACGTCACGGAAATAAAGGGGTTGTTTCCCGTATTATGCCGGAAGAAGATATGCCATTCTTACCTGACGGAACACCTGTTGATATCATGTTGAACCCATTAGGGGTACCTTCTCGTATGAATATCGGACAAGTACTTGAATTACACTTAGGTATGGCTGCTCGCCAATTAGGTATTCACGTCGCAACACCTGTTTTCGATGGGGCAACCGATGAAGACGTTTGGGAAACTGTTCGTGAAGCTGGTATGGCTAGCGATGCTAAAACAGTTCTTTACGATGGACGTACAGGTGAACCATTTGATAACCGTATTTCCGTTGGTGTCATGTATATGATTAAATTAGCCCACATGGTTGATGACAAATTGCATGCTCGTTCAATCGGACCTTACTCTCTTGTTACGCAACAACCGTTGGGTGGTAAAGCTCAATTCGGTGGACAACGTTTCGGGGAAATGGAAGTTTGGGCACTGGAAGCTTACGGTGCTGCTTACACATTACAAGAAATCTTAACTTACAAATCTGATGACGTTGTCGGACGTGTGAAAACATACGAAGCCATCGTTAAAGGTGAACCAATTCCAAAACCAGGTGTGCCTGAATCATTCCGAGTATTAGTGAAAGAATTACAATCACTTGGTTTAGACATGCGTGTCTTGGACATTGAGGAAGCTGAGATTGAGTTACGCGATATGGACGATGACGATGATGATTTAATCACCGTTGACGCACTAACCAAATTTGCGGAACAACAATCAGCGAAACAGCTGGAAAAAGAAGCAGAATCAGTCGTGAAAGAAGAAGCGCAAGACGTTGTTCAAGAAATTGAAACAGCCGAAGACAGAGACTAATTTGTCGCTACCACTCTGATGAGTTGATTCAACTGCGACTTTGTTGCAACTGCGCAAGCCATTACTTGTTCCAAGTGTCGTCAGACCTTCTTTCAAGTGATGCTTGCCATTTGCTAACAAGTTGCTGACTCAGCTTCTCTAAATAAGGAAATGGAGGGAATTCCTTTTGATCGATGTAAATAAATTCGAAAGTATGCAAATAGGGCTTGCTTCACCAGAAAAGATCAGAAGTTGGTCTTATGGGGAAGTTAAAAAACCCGAAACAATTAACTACCGTACATTAAAACCCGAACGTGAAGGGTTATTCTGTGAACGCATTTTTGGTCCAACCAAAGACTGGGAATGTGCTTGTGGTAAATATAAACGTATCCGTTATAAAGGTATTGTCTGTGACCGTTGTGGCGTTGAAGTCACTCGTTCAAAAGTACGTCGTGAACGTATGGGACATATTGAATTAGCCGCACCAGTTTCACATATCTGGTACTTTAAAGGAATTCCATCTCGGATGGGTCTTGTTTTAGACATGAGCCCTCGTGCATTGGAAGAAGTCATTTATTTTGCTTCATACGTTGTCATCGAACCAGGTGACACAACATTAGAGAAAAAACAATTGTTAACGGAACGCGAATATCGTGAAAAACGTGAACAATATGGCCAAGCCTTCAAAGCTGCTATGGGTGCCGAAGCCGTGAAACAATTATTAGATAACGTCGATTTAGATGGCGAAGTTGCGCAATTAAAAGAAGAATTAAAAACAGCTTCTGGTCAAAAACGGACACGTGCCATCCGTCGTTTAGACATCTTAGAAGCCTTCCGTGCCTCTGGTAACCAACCAAGCTGGATGGTAATGGATGTTATCCCAGTTATTCCACCAGATTTACGTCCGATGGTTCAATTGGAAGGTGGTCGTTTTGCAACAAGTGACTTAAACGACTTATACCGCCGTGTTATCAACCGTAACAACCGTCTAAAACGTTTATTAGACTTAAATGCGCCAAGCATCATCGTTCAAAACGAAAAACGGATGTTACAAGAAGCGGTCGATGCTTTAATCGATAATGGTCGTCGTGGCCGTCCAGTTACTGGACCAGGTAACCGTCCATTGAAATCTCTTTCTCACATGTTGAAAGGGAAACAAGGTCGTTTCCGTCAAAACTTACTAGGTAAACGTGTTGACTATTCTGGTCGTTCCGTAATCGTCGTTGGTCCGTTCTTAAAAATGTACCAATGTGGTTTACCAAAAGAAATGGCGATTGAATTATTCAAACCATTTGTAATGCGTGAATTAGTACAACGTGAAATTGCAACAAACATTAAAAATGCGAAACGTAAAATCGAACGTGGCGAAGATGAAGTTTGGGATATCTTAGAAGAAGTTATCCAAGAACACCCAGTTTTACTTAACCGGGCACCTACGTTGCATAGATTAGGGATCCAAGCTTTCGAACCTGTTCTTGTTGAAGGTCGTGCGATTCGTCTTCACCCATTAGTTTGTGAAGCCTACAATGCCGATTTCGATGGAGACCAAATGGCGGTTCACGTGCCTCTAAACGAAGAAGCACAAGCAGAAGCTCGTATGTTAATGCTTGCTGCCCAAAATATCTTGAACCCGAAAGATGGTAAACCAGTTGTTACACCATCTCAAGATATGGTCTTAGGTAACTACTACCTAACAATGGAAGAAGAAGGCCGTGAAGGGGAAGGTATGATCTTCCGCGACATGAACGAAGCTGTTTTAGCATGGCAAAATGGCTACGTGCATTTACACTCACGGATTGGGGTTCAAACAACACTTTTAGGTGACAAACCATTTACTGATTGGCAAAAAGAACGAATCTTAATCACCACAGTTGGTAAGATCATCTTTAACGAAATCATGCCTGTTGAGTTCCCTTACTTGAACGAACCAACAGACTATAACTTAACTGTTCAAACACCAGATAAATACTTCGTAGAAGCTGGTACAGACATTCCTGCACACATTAAAGAGCAAGAATTAGTTTTACCATTCAAGAAGAAAAATCTTGGAAATATTATTGCTGAAGTCTTCAAGAGATTCCACATTACGGAAACCTCTAAAATGCTTGACCGCATGAAAGACTTAGGTTACAAACACTCAACTTATGCTGGGATGACGGTAGGGATTGCCGATATCATGGTTCTTCATGAAAAACAAGCAATCATTGATGCTGCCCACAAACAAGTTGAAACAATTACTAAACAATTCCGTCGTGGTTTAATTACTGATGACGAACGTTATGAACGTGTAATCGGCGTTTGGAACGGTGCCAAAGACGAAATCCAACAAAAACTGATCGAAAGTATGGAAGCTCGTAACCCAATCTTCATGATGTCTGACTCTGGAGCCCGTGGTAACATCTCCAACTTTACACAGTTAGCTGGTATGCGTGGTTTGATGGCCGCTCCGAATGGACGAATCATGGAATTACCAATCATCTCAAACTTCCGTGAAGGACTTTCTGTCTTAGAAATGTTTATCTCAACTCACGGGGCTCGTAAAGGGATGACCGATACGGCCTTGAAGACAGCCGATTCAGGTTACTTAACACGTCGTTTAGTTGACGTTGCCCAAGACGTAATCATTCGTGAAGACGACTGTGGCACTGACCGTGGTCTTGAAATCGAAGCCATTCGTGAAGGTAACGAAATTATCGAACCATTAGACGAACGTCTATTAGGTCGTTATACACGTAAATCAGTTGTTCATCCAGAAACTGGTGCAATCATCATTGGTGCGGATCAATTAATCACTGAAGATCTTGCAAGAGAAATCGTGGACGCTGGTATTGAAAAAGTAACCATCCGTTCTGTCTTTACATGTAACACAAAACATGGTGTATGTAAGCACTGTTACGGACGTAACTTGGCAACTGGTTCTGACGTTGAAGTCGGAGAAGCAGTTGGTACAATCGCCGCTCAATCTATCGGGGAACCTGGTACACAGTTAACCATGCGTACGTTCCATACCGGTGGGGTTGCCGGTGACGATATCACTCAAGGTTTACCTCGTATCCAAGAAATCTTTGAAGCACGTAATCCGAAAGGGCAAGCAGTGATTACAGAAGTAACCGGTGAAGTTATCGATATTTCTGAAGATCCTGCCACACGTCAAAAAGAAGTAACCATCAAAGGAAAAACAGATACACGTACCTATACTGTCCCTTACACTGCACGTATGAAAGTTGCTGAAGGCGACATCATCCACCGTGGTGCACCGTTGACAGAAGGTTCAATTGATCCAAAACAATTATTACAAGTTCGTGATGTTTTATCTGTTGAAAACTACCTATTACGTGAAGTACAACGTGTTTACCGTATGCAAGGGGTAGAAATCGGCGACAAACATATCGAAGTAATGGTTCGTCAAATGTTACGTAAAATCCGCGTAATGGATCCAGGTGACACTGAAATCCTTCCAGGAACATTAATGGACATCGCAGAATTTAAAGACCGTAACTACGACACATTAGTTGCTGGTGGCGTCCCTGCTACTAGTCGTCCAGTCTTACTTGGTATTACCAAAGCGTCATTGGAAACAAACAGCTTCTTATCTGCTGCATCCTTCCAAGAAACAACACGCGTGTTAACAGATGCTGCTATCCGTGGCAAAAAAGATCCATTACTTGGATTGAAAGAAAATGTTATCATTGGTAAAATCATCCCAGCTGGTACTGGTATGGCTCGTTACCGTAACATGGAACCAAAAGAAGTTGGCGTAGCTAGCGAAAACGTTTATAGTATTTCAGACATTGAAGCACAAATGGCTGCTGAAGATGCGATGAAAAACATCAATAAATAAACCCTAAAAAGCCGTAAGGAGCATGCTCCTTGCGGCTTTTTTTATTTGCTATAAGCAACTGATTGTGAGTAAGCCCAAACTTAAAAAGGGGACAAAGGGAAGTGTCTGTTCAACTGGATACCCCAAAAATTTACAGCTGTAGCCATAGATTAGGCCATAACTACTGGCAAAAAATAGTAGCATCAGCAACTGAGGTACCTGTAAAAAACAGCCCCACAAACCCAGTAACAAAAGATCCCCTCGCCCCATGGCTTCCGGAAAATAATGTAAGACGGCTCGGAAAAAACAAAAACAAAAAAGACCAGTCAGTAAGTAAAACGAATGCTGACCCGCCACTTTCAGCAAGCAAAGCACAAAAAAACTCGGATAAAGAATCTTCGGTTCAACCACTAAATACCAGTAATCAATCAAGGATAATGTGAAAGCACTCGTCAGCCACCACCAGAGAATCAAAGCATCAATCGTCAGGCCAGCTGAAAAACAGCTTGCGGTTAAGCCGCCCATGACAAGTTCTGCTAAAAGATAACTCTTAGCTACTGGCTGTTGACACTTTCGACAACGAAAGCGCTGCAGCAAAATCGAAACAACTGGAATTAATTCATAGAGTTGTAGAGGCTGGTGGCAACCTTGACAGTGGGAAGGGGGCCACCACAAAGAACGCCCTACTGGTAAGCGCTCCGCCACTAAGCATAAAAAAGAACCGAAACAGGCACCAATCAAAAAGAGACTCAAGAAAAACATAGGTTACCTCCTTAAAAATAAACTACGCTTTTTTTAAACTTTTTCGTTTGACTAGACAAATCTTTTTTTGTTAGGAATAATAAAAGAAACAAGAAATGAGGGAATCAAATGGAAAAATTAGCGATTGGTGTCGACGTTGGCACCACGCAAGCCAAAGCAGTGGCTTTTCAACCCAATGGCACAGTCGTAGCTTCTAGCTATGTGCGTTATCCATTAATTCAAGAGACTGAAGGAATGGCGGAGCAAGACCCAGAAACGCTGTTCCAAGCTGTGGTGAACTGTATTCGAACCGTCACACAACAAGTGAAGAATCAACCAATTGGGCTCATTTCTTTTGCTTCAGCGATGCATGGCTTAATTGCCATGGATGCGCAAGGACGCCCATTGACCCAAGTGATTACTTGGGCTGACACACGAGCATCTGATTATGCGGAAGCGTTAAAAGAAACGCCAGCGGCCCAATTGTTTTATCAATTGACAGGGATGCCAGTTCATCCAATGGCACCTTTGTACAAGATTCGCTGGCTGCAGGAAAATCAGCCAGCCGTTGCGCAGAGCGCGGCCAAGTTTATTGGGATTAAGGACTACATTTTTTACCGTTTCTTTGGCGAATACTGGACAGATTATAGTAGTGCTTCAGGGATGGGTTTATTTAATATTCACACGCGGCAATGGGAATCGTCGATTTTAGCGTATTTATCTATTGAGGAGGAACAGTTGCCAAAAGTTGCCCCGTCAACGTTCATTTTTCCAGCGTTAGCGCCTTCTTGGCAAGAGATGCTTGGTGTTGAGGAGGAAACGGTTTTAGTTCTTGGTGGCGCGGATGGCCCGTTGTCTAATTTAGGTTTGGGAGCGCTAGGAACGGGTGTAGCGACTTTGACCGTCGGTACGAGCGGTGCACTTCGGTATATTGTCGAAGAACCTTTTTTGCATCCGCAAGGTGAAACGTTTTGTTTTGCTCTAGATGAACAGCACTGGGTGATTGGTGGCGCAAGTAGTAATGGTGCAGTTGCGTTAGATTGGGCGAGCCAAACGATTTTTGCAGAAGAACGTCAGCAAGCTATTCAAAACGGGACCAATCTCTATGCCCCAATTATGGCCAAAATTGCAACCGTGCCAGCTGGGGCAAATGGCTTACTGTTTCATCCTTATTTGCTAGGTGAACGAGCACCGCTGTGGAATGCAGAGGCGAGCGCAAGTTTTATTGGCTTGCGCAAAAATCACCACGCCGGACATTTAGCTCGAGCGGTGGTGGAAGGAATCTGTTTCAATTTAAAAACTATTTTAGAGGATTTGAAACAACTCGGTGGACCCGTTCAGGAGATTCGGGCGACAGGCGGCTTTGCTGATTCCCCTGTGTTCCGTCAAATCATGGCTGATGTGCTGGGAGAAACGTTATCGTTCACTGATAGCACCGAAGCTTCGGCATTAGGCGCTGTTTTGCTAGGCTGGCAAGGCTTAGGGCAGTTACCAAATTTGCAAGCAGCGGCGCAACAGGTGCTGATTCATGAAACGGTCACGCCACGAGCGGATCAATTGCTAGTTTATCAAGAACTGTATCCTGTTTTTCAAGAAACCCAACAAGTTTTAGCACAAAGTTATCAAAAATTAGCAGAATTCCGCAAATAATTGATAGTAAATAGCTTTGACAAATGGCTGAGAAGTTGCTTAACTAGAAGAGAGACGAAGACTTGAGGAAATGAGGATGAGAAATGAAGAAGCAGCTACTACCACTATTTCTGTTATTCATTGGGGCGTTAGCAAGCTGCAGTGCACCGTCTCGTTCCGGCGAAAAAGCAGCGCAACAGTTGGTAGATTACTTTATTTATCAAGAAAAGACAGCGACATTCTCTCAAACTTTTCGTGAACCGAAAGTCTTAGTGGAGCATTTGCAGACGAGCCGTCAACAGTTCCAGAAGCAGTTTTTCAATAGCTTAAAAGAAATGAACGCGGAAGTCACCGAGACCGAAGCCCAGAAGCTTAGCGCAGAATTACTGGCTCAAGTGAAGAAAAAAGCGTCATATCAACTAGTAGCCACGAAAGAATTGAGTGGGCAAGCGACAATCACTTTTCAGATTAAGGGCTTAGATTTTGTGACGGCGATTGAAGATACAACCACTGCTCTTCTTCAGCAAACGCAACAGGCGACACAAGCGCTAGACATGCAGCACACGTTAGCCGTTTTAAAAAAAGAAATCCAACAAATCAATGTCAGCCATGAGCCAGTTGAACTGCCATTAACGGTTAAGCAAGTAGAAGGACAATGGTACTTGCCGGCAGCGGAGCAACTGAGACTGAATCAGTTTTTTTTAGCTTTCGTCACAGGAAAAGAAGATACTGACCAGTTGACGGAGGCACTCGACACGATCCTCACTCAAGCGGAACAAAAAGTCGTCACTGCGGATGAAAAAACAGCGATTTCAGGAAATTAATTAGATTCTTAATTGTAATTATTATAATTTGATAATAATTTTAAAAAAGAAAGGTTTTCAGTGTACTTTTTTCACAATTCATATTACACTAAGAGTGTAGAAAAAATATTTAGGAGGATGACAAAGAATGAAATTTGAAAAAACAAAAGAAATTTTGAACCAACTCGTTGCAGATTTAAGCCAATTTTCCGTGGTAATTCATCAAACACATTGGTATATGCGTGGACCTGAATTTTTAACACTTCACCCACAAATGGATGAATACATGGATCAAATCAATGAGCAATTAGATGTTGTTTCAGAACGTTTAATCACATTGGACGGCTCTCCATTCTCAACATTGCGTGAATTCGCAGAAAATACAAAAATTGAAGATGAAATTGGTAATTGGGACCGCACCATTCCAGAACGTATGGAAAAATTAGTAGCAGGCTACCGTTACTTAGCAGATCTTTACGCAAAAGGAATCGAAGTTTCTGGTGAAGAAGGCGACGACTGCACACAAGACATTTTCATCGCAAACAAAACAGACATCGAAAAAAATATTTGGATGTTACAAGCCAAACTTGGCAAAGCGCCTGGTATTGACGCATAATTTAAAACAACTCCCAAAGCCGCTGACGTTGACGTTGGCGGTTTTTTTTCTGTTTAAAAGGCACAAAAAAATAAGTGAAAATCTATTTTCTGAAAGCGCAGAAAAACATTGACTTTATCAGTGATTGAAGGTAAAATATTAAATGGTATTGTTTGCCCCACAATGAGCCCCGGAAACTCAAGTGTATGTCAAACATCGAAAACAAAATTGGAGGAAAGAAACGTGCGTACAACATATATGGCCAAAGCTGGCGAAGTAGAACGTAAATGGTACGTAGTAGATGCAACAGATGTTCCTTTAGGACGTCTATCAGCAGTTGTTGCTTCTGTACTACGTGGTAAAAATAAACCAACATTCACACCACATGTGGATACTGGAGATTTCGTAATCGTAATTAACGCTGATAAAGTAAAATTAACAGGTAAAAAAGCTACAGACAAAATTTACTACCGTCACTCAATGTATCCTGGAGGATTAAAATCAGTGACTGCTGGTGAATTACGCGACAAAAACTCTCGCCGTCTTATCGAAACTTCTGTAAAAGGTATGCTACCTAAAAACACTTTAGGACGTAAACAATTTACTAAATTGAACGTATACGGTGGAGCTGAGCATCCACATGCTGCACAACAACCAGAAGTATTAGATATCACGAACTTAATTTAAGGAGGGAAATTCATTGGCACAAGTACAATATAGCGGCACAGGCCGTCGTAAAAATGCAGTTGCCCGCGTACGCTTAGTACCAGGTACTGGTAAAATTACTGTAAACAAAAAAGACGTAGAAGAATATATTCCACATGCTGACTTGCGTGAAGTTATCAACCAACCATTTGGCGTAACTGAAACAAAAGGCGCTTACGATGTAATCGTAAACGTAAACGGTGGTGGCTATGCTGGACAATCAGGAGCTATCCGTCACGGAATCGCTCGTGCATTGTTACAAGTAGATCCTGACTTCCGTTCTGCTTTAAAACGCGCTGGGTTACTTACTCGTGACGCACGTATGGTTGAACGTAAAAAACCAGGTCTTAAAAAAGCCCGTAAAGCTTCACAGTTCTCAAAACGTTAATTATTTGGAGTCGTTGCGAACGTGTTCGCTTACGAAAACAATCTGGGACGAAGATTTCCTTGGAAATCGAGTGCCAATCAATTATCATTTTGAAAGACACTTTCCAAATGAGGAAACTAAAATTATAAACCGTCCATTTTGGACGGTTTTTTTAAATTAAAGATAGGTGAAAATATGATAGAATCAAAAAAATACCCAATAGTTACACCAATTATGGCATGTATTTTTATAATTGTTCAACATGTATTATTTTCGGGTACAGCGATTCCACAATATGACCAAAATGGTACGCGTTTTTATCTTTATTCAGTAGCATTAGGATTAGTTGCAGTTGGTGGGAATTTATTGGCTTTATATATGGGGTACCACGGAAAAAAAGCAGTAGGAACCAAGCCGCTAGCTAAATTTGCAAATTTTTATTTATTATATGTTTTTGGAACACTCGTTTTAAATTTGTCTTTGGCTTCTTTTTCATTAAATATACGTGATTATTGGACGATACTCTTTCCAATTAGTCAAAATATTTTTCCATTTGCTACGGGTTACTTGCTTTTGTTTTTATTAAGCCCTTATTTATACGAGTATTTAGATCGGTTAAAGAACGAACAAATCAAATGGACTATGTCACTACTAACGTTCTTTTTAATCGCTTTACCAACTTTTTTTGGAAAAGATATTTGGGGAATGGCTAGCGGCAATAGCATTTTACTTTTAGTTTATTTTTACTTAGTTGGCTACACCATTTATCGGTTTAAATTTCTTCCTCGTTATCATTTGAAATTTATTCAAGTGACTTTTGGAATAGTAATATTAGCAAGCTTAGTTTTACTAATGACGCATATTTCTCTATTTTTAAACAAAGGAACAAGTACTGCTACTCGATTCAATGTTCCTTGGTCTCTTTTTTCCGTGTATTATTCAATCTCTTTATTTATATTTTTAGAAAATGTAAATAAACGATTTTCCTTATTGCGTTTAAATTTTAATGTGCTATCTACAAGTTTATTAGTTGTACAAATCTTAGTAAACTGGCCAATTGTTACACGTCTAGTTTCTGAGAAATTTGTTCAAACAGAGGTGAAATCTGGTACTGTTTGGGCAAAACAAATTATCTATTTAACTATTGCTTATTTGATAGTAGCACTTCTTTCTAGCTGTGTTGTATTACTTTTACAAAAAATTCCGCTATATCGTAAAATTGAGCAGAATTTAAGAGTAGAAAATTTTTCACAACTAAAATTGAAATTAAGTAAGCTATGGAACTGGGTCTGCGCTTACCGCAGATTATTTTATAGTGCGCTATTTTTCTACTTATTCACGATTATGCAAATGTTATTAATTGCAGATTACGGATCGAAGGATATAGCACTTCGTTCTATTTTTACTATTTTTATCTATAGACAAGCACAAGTTTTCTTAAACGTAATAGTAATCATGGCATTCTTAATGTTAGTTATTTTATTGATTAATAGATTTTGGTATGCGTTTGCGTTTACCTTAGTGATAAATCTTGTTTTAACTATCGCGACAGTTTTGAAAATTAAATATAGACTTGAACCAATTTTACCAGCAGATTTAGCTTTTTTAAACAGTATTAGTGAAATTTTAGATATGCTAAATCCTGTCATTCTTATTGTTAGCGTCATTGGTTTAGTTTTAGTAGGAATTTATTCTTGGATTCTACAAAAACGTTTGGAAAGAACCTATCATCTAAAAATAAACATAAAAAAACGAGTATTAGGAATTGTCTCAATTTTAGTGTTTTTTTCAGGGGTCTTTTTCATTAACCATCAGAACTCGCTGCCTAATTTGGTATTTAAGCTTTTCCGTATTGATAGTCAATTTTATAATCAAAGACGTGGGACACAGATTAATGGTCCAGTTATCCAATTTTTAAGTAATATTGATGTGAAAATTATGGAGGAACCCTCTGGATACTCACAAGAGAACATTAAAAAAATTATGGCCAAGTATGATGCAGAGGCTAAAAAAATAAATTCAGAACGTCAGGATTGGCAAAAAGAGCAAACGGTTATTTTTACTCTTAGCGAAAGCTTCAGTGATCCGTCTCGATTGAAGGATATAACCTTGAACAATAATCCATTTCCGTTTATTACACAGTTATCTAAAGAAACAACATCGGGTTTAATGCTTTCCTCAGGTTATGGTGGAGGTACAGCAAACATGGAGTGGCAATCGTTGACAGGGATGGATTTAAGTAACTTGGGGGCTACCTTGCCTGTTCCTTACACTCAGTTAGTGAACAAGCAAAAAAAGACGCCGACTTTTTTAAATTTATTTGATGAAGCTGTGGCAATTCATCCATTTTCAGCAAATACTTACAGTCGTTTAAATGTATTTGAAAAGTTTGGGTTTGATAAATTTCATTATATTGGAAGTCCAGATGGATTGAATTATACACAAAAGATTGAAGCGAATCCGTATATTTCAGATGAAGCAGCCTATCAAGAAACAATTGATGCGATAAATGCAACGGAAGGTAAGACTCAGTTTATCCAACTATCTACAATGCAAAATCATATGCCGTATAACAATTACTACAAAGAAGATACATTTGATTTCGACGGGGCCGGTGTGGCAGAAAGTAATAGAAATCAAATGAAGACCTATCTTCAAGGTTTAAATTATACAGATCAAGCAACGCAGAAATTTATTGAAGAAATTGATAAAATTGAAAAACCAATTACAATTGTTTGGTATGGAGATCATTTACCAGGCATCTATAAGGAACAAGATTTAGCGAAGTATCCTTTGTTGTATCGAGAAACAGATTATTTCGTATATAACAATAAATATGCTCAACAACAAAGAAAACTGCCGAATTATTCATTAGTATCTCCGTATATGTTTTCTTCATTGGCGCTCGAGCAAGCTAATATTAAAGTGACACCATTTTATGCCTTGTTAACAGCAGTGACAAATAATTTACCAGCTACAACAATTGACCCTAATTCTGGTAGTCAAAACGTTCAGAATGGTAAAAAAGTATTTGCTGGTGATCAAAATAAAACGACAGAAGAAAAAGATCTTACGAAGGAGCAAAAAGAGTTGCTTCATGATTATGAATTGATTCAGTATGACCTAGTCGCAGGAAAACAATATTCAGCAGATTGGGCGGAAAAAAAAGTGAATTGATTGGCAATAAAAATGTTATATAAAGAAAATAGGGCATAAGTCGAAACGACTTATGCCCTACTAGCTATATCTTAAAATAATTAGCTGAACAAAAGCAACTTCTTCAGAAATAAGCCGAATTCTCCAAAAAATGGTATCATTAAGTAATGAAACATAGCCATAAAAAATAACGAATATCGGAGGCAAAAAATGAGTAGTGTGGTTTGTCAAAGTTGTGGGGCGAATGCGTTTAGATGGTACGATACCGCTGATCAAGTGGTGGAATGTAAGTATTGTCATTCCAAGCAAGCTTTTATAAAAGGTATGGGCGTCGAGTCAGCCATAAAAGTTGTTGGGGGAAAAGAAGAAGCGGAGACGGATTCTGAATACCAAGAACGGATTATTCATCAATTTGGTTTGAAAGATCAAGTGATTGAAGTGAAGAATTATTCATTAATCGATATTCCGTTAACATTTGTTGTTTGGTTGTATTTAGATATTTTATTAGGAGCGTTGTTTATCTGTGGTGGTTTTCTATCTAAAAACTATCGGGCTTGGTACGCCAATTTACTTCGTTGGCACTTTTGTGGTTGGCGGTATACAAAGTCAGCGACTGAAAAAGAGAAGGCAAGTCAACGGATTAGAGGCAGTCTGTTGATTAAATGGCTACTTCAAGAGGACCCCGACAAAACGAAAAAATTAATAATGGTTGGCGTGTCCATTTTGTTCACTTTCTTGTTCGTTTACACTACAGGAAACAGCGCTGCCTAAACGAAATATTTATTGAAACACTTTCTGCTGATAGAAAGTGTTTTTTTGTCTCGATGCATAATTGAAATTGATTAATTTAATCATTCGTATGTCATCAAAATAAGCGTTGACCTGTGTTTTTACTTATGTCTATAAAATATTATAGAAGGATAGTTCAAAACATAAAATCATGTGTTTAGCTTAAATAAAATCATAATAAAAAATTACTAATGGGAATGATAGGGGAGTCGTGTTGAGCGGTATATTGAGTAGTTATATGAACAAGAAGAGTCAAGCGAAAAAACTCAAAAAATCTGGCAAAATACTTTGTCCGAGGCTAGAGATATGGAAATAAAGATTTCGTTATCTGAACAAAGAAATACTTTAGCATAGGAGGGAGCGATTGAAATGATTATCCAAAATCAGCCAATTCAACTATATGAAGGAAAATGACAAAAATCGAAAAAAACTAAATGAACTGATTTGTCAACTGAAAAAACAATTGCTAACCAAATAGTGACAAATCAAAAATTAGCTCAATTAGCACAGCAAGCACAAAGAAATGCTAAAAAAGCAGAAGTTGAGGGAGGTCCAGAGACTATCAACTGTTTATCGAGTGCTCGAGCAAGCGAAAAATGATGGGCAACAAGCCATCCGTCGATCATTGTTCCAACTGGAAGAAAAGTTAGAAGAGAACAGACAAGTGTATAGAAAGGAAATGAATACATATGAAGATGAGTGGCAGGGGTTACGACGAAAGGAGAATCAGTAAATGTTTGATGAGGTTATGGAAGGAGCAGCAGAAATACTTGCACGTTTACAGGAACAACTTTTACAAATTGAAAAAACTATCAAAAAATCAACATTAGTAACTATGTAGCAAATAGAGGCCTGCGCCGATCAAAGAATCAGCAAGAAGAGTTGAAAAATGTGGTGACGGAGTTGGAAAGTGTATAGCATGAAAAATCGGTATTTTATATCTTTGTTTTATTTACAAAACATTTAATAACTTTAGCCATAATTGTGTTTTAATTCACAAGCTTAAGTGTTATAATTTAAATGTTATAAAATATATTTATATGAAAGGGTTATTTTATGAGAAAGAATAAAAAAATATGGGCGTTTTTAGGGATTTTATTAGTTGTTATGAGCTTTTCTTTTAAATCAGGGGTAGTAAATGCAGAAGATAAAGTAATAGGTGATGATTATCCTGCTAAATGGAAAAATCTGCCTTTAGGTGCAACTACTGATGATTGGGGTATGGCTACAAGATACTGTACTTCCTTTGTGGCAAATCGATTGAGTGTGGAAAATAAGTTTGATATTAGACGTGATGGTTTAGACTGGAATGCTAACCAATGGGGAAATAATGCTAGAAGGCAAGGCTATAAGGTAGATATGATACCCAGAAGAGGATCAGTAGCTTATTGGAACAGTATGTATCATGTAGCTTGGGTAGCGGCAGTTGATGGGGATAGAGTTTTGATTGAAGAATATAATTATGGATATACAGGAAGATATAATTCTAGATGGATTAGTAAAAACTCTGTTGATGGGTATATACATTTTAAAGATATATCCTCTTCTCCTGAAAAACAAGCTATTAATAAATATATTACTATAACTAAAGATGGACAAGATTTTTTTGAAAATATTGAGTGTACTACCAAAAAAGCAAAAACAGTTAGAGGAAGAATTTATTATGTAAAGATAGCGTACAAATTGTCTAACGGACAATTATTGTACTCTGTATATGAAGATGAAAAAGGAACAGCCTGGATTGGATATTTAAGACAAGGATCTTCAGAATTTACACAGTTAGAAACTTTTAACAGAAAAAAAGTTTCTTTAACGAATAATACGACAACACTTTGGAAAGATTTAAATTATCAAGGTAAATTAGGGATATCAGTAGCTGGGAATGCATACACGGTAAACCGAGTATTCTATAACTCTACCAATAATGCATCTTATCATGAATTGTATCGGGGAAACACGTTTTGTGGGTATGTGAATAGTGGGGCAGTAAAAGATATAACAACGCAAACAGTTAATAAATATATCACTATCACAGAGGCTAATCAGGATATTTTTGGTAATATCGAATTGACAAGTACTAAAGGGAAAACAGAGAGAGGAAGAATTTATTATGCTACGATAGGCTATAATTTAGGCGACGGTAGTGTTCTGTATTCATTGTACAAAGATGAGACTGCAGCTGAATGGGTAGGTTATGTAAAAGAGAATGTGTTTGAATATACACCAATAGAAACGTTTGATAAAAAACAAGTAATTTTAACAAACAGTACGACAACACTTTGGAAAGATTTAAATTATCAAGGTAAATTAGGGATATCAGTAGCTGGAAATGCATACACGGTAAACCGAGTATTCTATAACTCTACCAATAATGCATCTTATCATGAATTGTATCGAGGAAACATATTCTGTGGGTATGTGAATAGTGGGGCAGTAAAAGATATAGTTAGTGAACCTATTAAAAAATATGTGACGGTGACAGAAGATAACCAAGAGATTTTTGGTAATTATGAACAAACAAATATCAGAGGAAAGACAGAGCGGGGAAGAATTTATTATTCTAATGTTTCTTACGATCTAGGAAATGGAACAATTTTACATTCATTGTATAGAGACGAGACAATGTCGGAATGGGTAGGTTATGTAAAAGAGAATGTGTTTGAATATACACCAATAGAAACGTTTGATAAAAAACAAGTAATTTTAACAAACAGTACGACAACACTTTGGAAAGATTTAAATTATCAAGGTAAATTAGGGATATCAGTAGCTGGGAATGCATACACGGTAAACCGAGTATTCTATAACTCTACCAATAATGCATCTTATCATGAACTGTATCGAGGGAACACGTTCTGTGGGTATGTGAATAGTGGGGCAGTAAAAGATATAGTTAGTGAACCTATTAAAAAATATGTGACGGTGACAGAAGATAACCAAGAGATTTTTGGTAATTATGAACAAACAAATATCAGAGGAAAGACAGAGCGGGGAAGAATTTATTATTCTAATGTTTCTTACGATCTAGGAAATGGAACAATCTTACATTCATTGTATAGAGACGAGACAATGTCGGAATGGGTAGGTTATGTAAAAGAGAGTTTGTTTGAATATACGCCAATAGAAACGTTTGATAAAAAACAAGTAATTTTAACAAATAGTACGACAACACTTTGGAAAGATTTAAATTATCAAGGGAAATTAGGGATGTCAGTAGCTGGAAATGCATACACGGTAAACCGAATATTCTATAACTCTACCAATAATGCATCCTATCATGAATTGTATCGAGGAAACACATTCTGTGGGTATGTGAATAGCGGGGCAGTAAAAGATATAGTTAGTGAATCTATTAAAAAATATGTGACGGTGACAGAAGATAACCAAGAGATTTTTGGTAATTATGAACAAACAAATATCAGAGGAAAGACAGAGCGGGGAAGAATTTATTATTCTAATGTTTCTTACGATCTAGGAAATGGAACAATCTTACATTCATTGTATAGAGACGAGACAATGTCGGAATGGGTAGGTTATGTAAAAGAGAGTTTGTTTGAATATACGCCAATAGAAACGTTTGATAAAAAACAAGTAATTTTAACAAATAGTACGACAACACTTTGGAAAGATTTAAATTATCAAGGGAAATTAGGGATGTCAGTAGCTGGAAATGCATACACGGTAAACCGAATATTCTATAACTCTACCAATAATGCATCCTATCATGAATTGTATCGAGGAAACACATTCTGTGGGTATGTGAATAGTGGGGCAGTAAAAGATATAGTTAGTGAATCAAAATTTAAGGAAAATCCTGATATGAATCAAACAGACGTACTGAAAACACAAGACAGTATGGATGAATTTATAGATTTTGATAATGATGGAAAAGAAAATAAGGAAAGTTTAAAAGAAGATATTACTGAAAAAAATCTGAGTTCTAAAGAAGAGAGTAACAAGGAGCAGACTGAAATATCTTACTAAACAAAAAACTAAAAAAAGCCACTTTCCTCTGGAAAGTGGCTTTTCCCATCCCCCCTCACCGAGAAGACAAAATTTCATAAATCACATAGAGTTCCCAGTTGGAAATTTCTATTCGATAAAACTGTTCTAGAGTATAGAAAATGTTTTTAGCATTTTGGAAAAATGGTTTTTGGTTAATGGTTAGTTCCTCTAGGTTAGCAGGGACTTCATAGTCTTCAACGCCGAGCATTGTCCGCTCTACCATGAGCGCGTTGTGCATCATTAAGTTAAATTTCATTTTGCCGCTGAGTGTGAGGTCGAAACGTTTTTCAATGTTTTTTGTAACATTTTCGACTTGTTTAATAATGACGTCAGGATTTAGAAATTCTAGTTTTTCTGACAAGCCCTCTTTCGAGAAGAAGTGAACAAATTCGTTAATCATGCTATCAATGTTATTGGGATGCATCAAGTTTTGGAAAGGTTCCATCAACTGGGTTCCTGCATCTTCGTCTAACATGTCTAAGAGGTTCACGCTAGCAACATTCGTATGATTGTCTAAGTAGGACGTCGTCAAAATGAGCGAGGTTTCTTTTAAATAATTTTCTTCGGCGTTGGCAATGTCTAACGTGTTCACCAAATCTTTGTATTTTAGGGTAATGACTTTAATATCAGTATACAAGTATTTTTGACAGATTTGTTTGATTTGCTTGGCAATATCCAGACCTGAAATACTAGAGACAATGATATTTTTTTCCACTGAAAAGCCTTCAAAGTACTGTACATCGGTTTTAAATTTTTTTTCAGCGGTTTTAGCAATACCATAGAAAAGTTGTTCGTTCATTAATTGATGACCAATTTCCAACGCATAGGCAGTGGTCAGGTTGTTGATCACCAAAAGTTCTCCAAGAATTTGCGGTTTCAAACTTTTATAAAGTTGTGTCAGGGAACCCATATCGACGAGCATAATGACGCCTTGTGATGTGTCCCGCTGAGAAAGCCACTCTTTAACTTCGGCGACGATATCTCTGACCGAAGAGGTTAAGGGCATGTTAATCGCATCAAAAATATAGGTACCACATAATTTGTTGGCAACGGCTTGAATACTTGTGGCAGTCGATTCACCATGCGCCACGAGGAGCGCTTGGTAAGGAATCGTTTCAGAAATTTCTCCGCTAAGTAATACAGATAAGAGTACCTCTGTCAAGAAACGGTATTCTTCTGGCAGCGGACTGACTAAGTTTTTCACGAGGGAAACCGTTCGCGGATAGTGTTCTTTTAACTGTGCTTGGACTGGAAGGAGCATTGTTTCGTTAAATGTTGGCGGTAAAATTTTCAGCAATTTGGCAACATCTTTCATCGGTTTTTCAGTTTGTTCAGGTTGGTTAATAATTAGTTTGTTTTTGGTTTGGACTTCCGTGACTAGGTTTTGTAAAAAATAATCATTTTCTAAGGTTATTTCATCGTCTAAACAATATTTAATGAATTGTGTCAGTTCAGTTTTTAAGTGGGCCAGTGTTTTTTCTTTTGTAAATAAGGCTTCAAATGTTGCGAAAATATCGGAAGAAAGTGTGTCTTCTTCTAACACTTCTTTGTCTAAAGGAATCGCAATCATTGGTTGAGTCGCATCGCCAATGACGACGGGTTGATTGGGCAAAGTTTTTCGTAATTGCGACGCGCAAAGGAGCTGCACTTTGTTGGATAAACTTCCCACGTTGCCAGGTTCGTCATTTTCTAATAATGCCGTAAAGATTTCTTCGTCCACGTTGATGTCTTTGGTCATTCGTTTCGCTTCTCGGTGGAATAAGTTTTTTAAAATCGCAATCCGTTCTCGAATGGGGCGCTCTTTGAAGTTCGGAAGTGAGACGATTACGGAAATTCGGCGATAAAAGGTTGGTAATAAGACTTTTTTCGGGTTTTCGGTGGTCGCAAATAGTAGCCGGACCTTGGAATGCACCATTTTTCCTTCTTCACCAATAGGGCGGAAGGTCCCTGTATCCATAAACTGAAAGAGTTTTTCTTGGTTTTCGTTGGATAATCGATGTACTTCATCTAAAAAGAGTACGGAATTATTAGCTTGGGCCAAGAGTCCTTGTTTTTCTGATTCAGCCCCAGTGAATGCGCCTTTGGTATGGCCGAAGAGAATGGATGATAGCAATTCGGGATTATTGGCATAATCGGCACAGTTAAAGGTGTAGAATTTTTCCAGGCCAATGATTTGTTCATTTTTCAGATACTCATAAATCAGCTTTGCCAAAAAGCTTTTGCCGACGCCACTGGCTCCATGGATTAATAAAGGCATACCCAATGGGGGATACAACATAGCGGCTTTGCATTGTTCGATGGCTTTTTTGGCGCTGCCTTGGCTACCGATGTATTGTCGAAACACATCGGTCGTGGGGGTTGTTGCACGGGTTAATTGCCAATAAACGGGTTTTTTTCCCGTTTGTTGGACTTCACCTTTTTCCAATAATTTATTTAAGTATAAGCTGGTTACCGAGCGGCTTAATTGAATTTTTGTGGCAATTTCTTGTGTGCTCATCGGGGTGTTGCTGGTTTCTAAAATATCAACTAAGTGTTGGTAGGTCTCCAAGCGCATGATTCATCGTCCTTCCAAAAGAGAGGTCGGGAAAGGGGTTGCTTCTGTTCCCGCCGTTTATCAGCTTTTAAGCCTGAGATAAAAATCACTTTGGATTTTTGTCTCAGGCTCTAAGTGTTTAATAATTAAATGTTTATTGTTTCAATTTTAACAGATGCCTAGTAATCCTAGCAAGATGCCTAAGAACATGATGCCAAACATCACCACGTTAACATTGACTTTTTTGCGTAATAGCCAGAAAGCAAGTAACGTCACGGCTAATGGTACGATACCGACGAATAGTTGATCCAAATAGTCTTGGATTTTAACTACGTCTTCGCTTCCTTTAACGGAAACTTCAAGAATCGTTTTGAATTTTACATTCGAAGCAGTCATACTGCCCATCATCATTAAGCCTAGCATACTCGATACTTTTGTGAGTATCTTCATTCCGCCTGATTCGTACATTTTTTGGATAAAACTTTCACCGATTGAATAGCCGCTATACAACGCATAATAGTGAATCAGGAACGCAGGAACGTTGTATAAAAGTAAGAAGACAATCGCCCCTAATGGCGAACCAGTGCTGGCTAATGAAATCCCAATACCGGCAGCAATGACACGCAAGATGCCCCAGAAGAAGGAATCACCGATGCCTGAAAGTGGCCCCATTAGTGAGGCTTTAACTGCTGTAATAGAGCTAGCATCAAAGTTTTCGTCTTCACTGTTTTGTTTTTCCATCGAAGCAACGAGCCCCATGATGAAGTTATTGATATGCATGGTTGCATTGAACCAAGTGGTGTGACGCACCAATGCCTCGGCCCGTTCTTCCTTGGTTTTATAAAAACGATTGATAACTGGGAGTAAAGTGTACATGACACCCACTGCGTGGTATTGTGTAGCTCCTGTCCGGCTAGCGTTCATCGTCCAAGAACGCCAGAAAACAGAGCGCATCATTTTTTTCTCTTCTTTAGATAAATTCTCTTTTAACTTCATGCGAAAAAGTCCTCCTCTTCGATTTCTTTCGCGCTGCCTTCAACCGCAGAAGACGCCGCAGGTTTTCTTTTTAGAATGTCGCGAAATTCTACATCCCGTTGGGCACTCACGACACAGATTACTGTCCCGATGACCGCTACCGCAACGGCTGGTAATTGTAGGTACGCGGTTAAAACAAAGCCTAAAATGTAAAAGACGGCTAATTTATTATCCCATAACAGTTTCATTAACATAGCAAACCCAACGGCAGGTAAAAGTCCGCCAGCTGCGCTTAAGCCGTTCATCAAATTTTGTGGAATGCTTTCAACAAACAGATTTACTGGCCCGCTTCCTGCTAAAATTCCGATAAATGAAATCGAAGCGATGATTAAATAATAAATAATCCACGTTCCGTAATGCAGTGTCACAACCATTTTTTGGTTGCCTTCACGTGCTGCTTTGTCAAGAGAAGGAGCAAAGATATTCATAAAGACATTTTTTAAAAACATCACCACGAAAGCGGCTAACATCCCAATTGGTACGGCTAACGTCATGGCGGCTTTTTGTTCGACATTTGAAATAATTGCAAACGTTGTGGCTAAAGTAGTCGCAGTTACAGGTTCCGCTGCGATAACACCACCGATATTAACATTTCCTAAGAAAATTGCTTCTAAAGAGGCCCCCATTAAGACCCCTGTTTTCATGTCGCCCATTAAAATTCCTGTGACTAATCCAACGACTAAGGGACGTTCCATCATACTTTGACCAGTTAAATAATTCCCAGCAAAACAGATAAATACAGCTAAGGCTGCCATTGTTGCATGCATAAGCATTGTTCATTTCCTCCTTTTAATTGACGGCTTGTTTTAGACTTAATTTTGAGTTGGTTGGCAGTACTTGGTTATAGCTTTCCACGTGAGTCAAACTGGCTAATTCTTTGGCAGCTTCTAACTCTTCAGGGTTTAATTGGACACTTGGGAAAACCATTGTTTTGGTGGCTGGATCTGATTTATCAAAGCGGCCAGCGTTGGCAACATTCACACTTTCAATATCTGTCACGTTTTTCGCAATTTTAGTAGCATCCGCTACACTGTTCACAATTACAAAAATTCGTTTGTCTTTGCCACGAGGATCATTGAAGACATCAATCGCATCATCAACTGAGCGAATTAATAGTTTCATGCCATTAGGGACAGCCATTTTTAACGTCATTTGCATTACTTCGTTTTTGGCTGCTTCATCATTCGCTACAACTAATAAGGGGGCATTCAATTCTTTGGTCCAAACTACGGCTACTTGGCCGTGAATTAATCTGTCGTCTACTCGTACTTGTGTAATCATTTTAATTTCCTCCTAAAAAAAGTTTTCTTCTTCATTTGATGGGTTTAATTCAACGAATTGAATTTGTGCTTCAGCAATTGCTGCTTGAATATCTTCTTTGGTTAGCTTTTCGCCTTCTTTTAAGAAAATCAGCGACAAGGCAATGGCTAAGTTGGCATTGGAAATGATAAAAACATTGTCTGGTTTTGTCGTCATGACTTCTTGAACAATTTTTTGATTGACACTACCACCATATAAATCTGTTAAAATAATAGCTTGTTCTTCTGCGCCAAGGGACTGAAGAAACGTTTGAATAATTGGCGTGTAGTCCTCAGGAGTCACATAGGCATTGATGACCGCCAGCTCTTTTCCTTTGTCTGCGAGAATATCCAAGGAACTTTGGAAGCCTTTCGCTAAGTTTCCGTGACTAGCAATTAAAAATTTTCTTTTCATTCTTTTCACCTCACTTTTATATAAAGCAAGTTCTGTGCCAAAAAAAGAGAACTCTAAATCCTTGATTTGAAAGGGTTTTAACGCTCTCGAAACTGTTTAAACAGTTTCAAGTCAAAATAAACACGTTAATCGTTGGCTAGTTTGTTGTTGAAAAATAGCTAAGCAAAACTGTGAAATTTAATCAAAATAACCCCCGTTTTTATCGAGAAGTGTTACAATAATATTCATGAATATTTATACATTAAGGAGAGTTACGAATGACTGATGCTCTTGTGATACAAGATTTACGCAAAGTGTACGCTTCAGGTGTTGAAGCGTTGCGGGGGATTGATTTAACAGTCGAAGAAGGCGATTTTTATGCTCTTTTGGGACCGAATGGCGCAGGAAAATCAACGACGATTGGGATTGTGACCTCGTTAGTTAATAAGACTTCGGGGAAAGTCAAAATTTTTGGGTATGATTTAGATACGGAAATGGTGCGGGCGAAGCAACAGATTGGGTTAGTGCCGCAGGAGTTTAACTTCAATCCGTTTGAAACGGTCCAGCAGATTGTGGTCAATCAAGCGGGCTATTATGGGGTGTCTCGTAAAGAAGCCATGAAACGGAGTGAAAAGTATTTAAAACAATCCAATTTATGGGAAAAACGGAACGAACGGGCGCGAATGCTTTCTGGCGGAATGAAACGTCGCTTGATGATTGCTCGCGCGCTGATGCATGAGCCGAAGTTATTGATTTTAGATGAACCAACTGCAGGTGTCGATATTGAATTGCGCCGTGAAATGTGGGCCTTTTTACAAGAGTTAAATGCGCAGGGAACCACGATTATTTTGACGACCCATTACTTAGAAGAAGCTGAGATGTTGTGTCGCAACATTGGGATTATTCAGTCTGGTGAATTGATTGAAAACACCAGCATGAAGCACTTGTTAGCAAAATTACAATTTGAAACGTTTATTTTTGATTTAGCACCTTATACGCAGGCGCCAGTTATTGAAGGCTATCAAAGCGTATTTGAGGACGAGTTAACGTTAGCGGTGGAAGTGGAACGAAACCAAGGAGTCAATCACTTGTTTGAACAGCTAAGTCAACAAGGAATCAAAGTATTGTCAATGCGGAATAAGTCCAACCGTTTGGAAGAGCTCTTCTTGAAGATTACCGAGGATACGTACCAAAGGGAGGATCAACATGTTTAGTCTGTATTTTACTGCTTTAAAAAGTTTAGCTGTGAAGGAAACCAACCGTTATTTACGGATTTGGGTCCAAACACTGGTACCGCCAGTGATTACGACGTCCTTATATTTTGTGATTTTTGGGAAAATGATTGGCGGGCGAATTGGCGACATGGGCGGTTTTTCTTATATGGAATTTATCGTGCCAGGTTTAATTATGATGTCAGCCATTACAAGCTCGTACGCCAATGTTTCATCTTCCTTTTTCTCACAAAAATTCCAGAAAAATATCGAAGAAATTCTCGTGGCGCCAGTTCCAACTCATGTGATTATTTGGGGATTTGTGATTGGTGGCGTTGGTCGTAGTATTTTGGTCGGTGCGTTAGTCACCATCATTTCTCTATTTTTCGTCCCATTGCACGTTGTTTCTTGGCTGATGGTCATCATGACTTTATTGATGACAGCGATTCTCTTTTCTTTAGCTGGTTTGTTAAATGGTATTTTTGCGCAATCCTATGATGATGTATCGATTGTGCCGACCTTTGTGTTACAGCCTTTAACCTATTTGGGTGGGGTTTTCTATGCCATTTCCATGTTGCCGCCATTTTGGCAAGCTGTCTCAAAAGTTAATCCGATTGTTTACATGATTTCTGGGTTCCGCTACGGTTTCCTAGGGGTTCAAGATGTGCCAATTGGTATTTCTATGACCATTTTAATCTTATTTATTGTCGTTTTATATGGCATTTGTTGGTACCTTGTAGAAACAGGGCGTGGCTTACGTAGTTAAGCCGTAAAAAGATTAAACTGTCTGAATCACTCATTCTAGCGAGCAGATTCAGACAGTTTTCTTGTTTCTAAGTATGCCTTTTTTGATTCTTCGTGCATTTCCCTGTATAATAGCAATGTTTCGCACCAGAATATGTCGACAATTGTCGTTGAAAATAAAGAAAAAATCAGAAACGGAGTATATGAAGATGAGCAAGAATTTTTGGGCAACATTGCCAAAGCCCTTTTTTGTTTTAGCACCGATGGAAGACGTCACTGATGTGGTCTTTCGTCATGTCGTGAAAGAAGCTGGGGCGCCAGATGTGTTTTTTACAGAGTTTACTAATTCAGATAGTTATTGTCATCCTGAAGGAAAAGACAGTGTGCGCGGGCGCCTCGTTTTTACAGAAGATGAACAGCCGATGGTGGCACATATTTGGGGGGATAAACCGGAATTTTTCCGTGAAATGAGTATCGGCGTAGCGGAGATGGGCTTTCAAGGATTAGATATAAATATGGGCTGTCCTGTACCCAACGTGGCTGAGCGCGGAAAAGGCAGCGGGTTAATTTTGCGCCCAGAAGTCGCGGCTGAATTGATTGACGCCGCCAAAGCAGGTGGCTTACCTGTTAGTGTCAAAACACGCATTGGGTTTACTGAAATGGCGGAAATGGATGCGTGGATTACGCATTTATTAGAGCAAGACATTGCGAATCTATCCATTCATTTGCGAACACGAAAAGAGATGAGCAAAGTGGATGCCCATTGGGAGGTCATTCCGCAAATTATGGCTATTCGGGACCGTGTCGCACCGCAAACGACAATTACGATTAATGGGGATATTCCCGATCGTCAAAAGGGCCTAGAATTAGCAGAACAATATGGTGTAGATGGCATCATGATTGGTCGGGGGATTTTTAAAAATCCTTATGCCTTTGAAAAAGAACCCAAAACACATACGCCACAAGAATTGCTGGGCTTGCTACGTTTACAATTGGATTTGCAAGACAAATATGCGGAATTGGTGCCTCGCTCCATCGTTGGGCTGCATCGCTTCTTCAAAATTTATGTCAAAGGCTTTCCAGGTGCCAGTGATTTAAGAGCACAATTAATGAATACAAAATCAACGGATGAAGTGCGCCAATTGTTAGCGACGTTTGAAGCAGAACATGGTGTGCTTGACTAAATAAAAAAAGAGAGGAGGCAGCATTTTAGCTAATGCTACCTCCTCTCTTTTGAATGCTTAATGCGCAATCATTTCTTGGGCAATTTCTTGTTTGCTTAAGTCGTTTGGATAATACGTTGGCCAGTTGTCCATTTCATTGAACAGACTTTCTTGGCTATCGCCGCCGAAGAAGATGTGGAAATGAGCGGCTTTCGTTGGTGCGATGTTGTGGTCACTAAATTGGACGTATTTAAACCGCCCAGCATTGGCATCATCTGTTTCAAAAAGGAAACGGACGCCACGGTTGCCTTTTGCATAGTTTAAAATTTTATAACCGGCTGCTTTATAGGTGAATTTTTGTGGTTTGCCATTGACCAGAAATTCAATGGTGGAATCAGTGATGTTGATGTGGTCGACATCGGTTTGATAGCCGGCATCATAGTAGGTTTTGTATTCGGCTGGTGTTTTATCTTTTTTCAGTTTCGCTTTGTAATCGAAGACTTGGTCTAATGTGCCATCTTTTAATAAAGGATAGACGGATTGCCAATTTCCAGCGTAATCTGTCAGTGTTCTCTCAGCCACCTCACTGTCTTTGAAATAGCCGTTAGCCACGGTTTTTTCTGTTTTTTCAGAGGTTTCTGGCTGAACCTCTTTCCCGGCTGTATCTGTTGTTTTTTTCAAAGCAGTTAAGTTTTCTTTCATTACAGAAAGATAATCTTCGCCATTGTCCATTTGTTTTTGTGTCAAACTTTCTAGCGGGTTTAGGACTTCCAATTGAACATTTGCTTCGTCAGCTAACGTTTTAGCAATTTTATCGTTGGCATTTTTTTCAAAATAAATATAGCGAATTTGATTGTCTGTGACATATTTTTTCAACTCTGCCAAGCGCCCTGCGGTTGGCTCTTGTTCAGGTGTTAAACCAGCTATTGGCACTTGTTTTAAGCCGTAATCTAAGGCAAGATAACCAAATGCAGCATGTTGGGTAACAAAACTTTTTTGCTTAGCGTCTTTCAAAGCTGTTTGGAACTCTTTGTCTAAGGCTGTTAATTTTGTTAAGTATTTTTCTGCGTTTGTTTCAAATGTTTTGGCTTTTTTAGGGTAAAGTTTGACTAATTGTTCTTTGATGTTTGTGACTTCTTGGATGGCACGATGGGGCGAAACCCAAGTATGCGGATCTAATTCATGGTGGTGGCCTTCTTCGCCATGTTCGTGGTCATGGTCGTGTCCGTCTTCGTCACTGCCAGGAAGTAAGACCATGTTTTCGGTACCTTTAATGACGTTTGGGGCTCCTTTTTTCCAGCCTTTAGCAGCTTTTGGTACCCAAGATTCCATATTTTCATTGTGGTAAACGAAAACATCCGCATCATGGATGGTAGCCATATCTTTGGCGGATGGTTCATAATCGTGTGGTTCAGAACCAGCAGGGATTAACAATTTGACGTCTCCTTCATCGCCTACAATATTTTTAGTGAAATCGTACATAGGATAAAAAGTCGTGACAATGGATAGTTTTTCTTTACCGTCAGCGGTTTTATCAGAGGTGTTTGTTTTGCCGCAAGCGCCGAAAAGGATTAGCGATAAGGCGGCTAACAGGGGAAGAGTAAATTTTTTCATAGGTGTGCTCCTTTAGTGAATTACGCAATTTTCTTTTGTTTATTGCGCTTATGTTCTTTAATGATTTTAAGTGCGCGTTTTCGTGTTTTGATGTTGGGACTTTTCAGTCGACGATAAGCGCTAGATAAGTCAGTTTTTTCCATTATATATAGGACCTCCATTTCGTAAAAAATAATTTACGGAGTAGCTATTTTGTTGAGGGTTTGAAAGGTTTCTTGAATTTTTTTTGTCTCTAATTCTTTGCCAATCAGAACAATTGTCGTTTCTTGAGGGGGTTGATTCGTCATTTGAAAGGCCACTTGCTGGTTGACGCCTTGCATGGCAATGGCCAAGTCATGCTCCTGTAAGGCGAGAATCCCTTTGAAACGGTATAACTTTTCCTGATGTGTATACATTAACCAATCAAGCCAACGAGTGAAAAGAGGTTCGTTGAGGGCTGAGGACGCCGTTAACGTTAGGGAGTGAAAGGTATGGTGATGATGCTCGTGGGCGTGCTCATGCGGGGAATGAGTCATTTCGTGTTCTGTAAGTGTTGCCGTAAACTTATTTAATTGAAAAAAGTCACTAGCCAAAAGAGGCTCGTTGGCTTGAAAGGATAAAATATCAGCAAAAGGATTAATGGTACGAAGGGTTTCTTGGAACGTTGGTAGCTGAGTGCTGTCTGCTGGTTCCTTGACAGAAAAAAAGAGGCGATCTGCTAAGGCCAGTTGTTTGATGGCTTCGGCTTCTTGAAGCTGCTGTTGCCAATGATGCCCATCAACGACCGTTAAGAGACTGTCTATATAGAAATGATTTTTGATGTGCGGGGTCGTTAAAATTGTTTGAATGATTGGTTGTGGATCAGCAATGCCCGTTGTTTCTAAAATGACTTGGGCAATGGGTTGTTGTTCTTCTTGGTACACTTCTAAGATTGCTGATAAAGAGGCAAGAAGATCTCCTCGTAAGCTGCAACACATGCAACCGTTATTTAATTGAATAATTCGTTCCGTGGTTTGTAAAAGTAATGCGTGATCAACACCTGTTTGACCAAATTCATTTTCAATAATAATAATTTCTTCTTTAGGAAACGGTGACTGCGCAAGCGCATGGTTAATTAAGGTTGTTTTTCCTGCGCCTAAAAAGCCAGAAACAATGGTGATTGGAATGCCCATCAAGTTTTCCTCCTGTTATTTGACTTCAGTGAAAAGTGCGCGGCGCCGTAATTTTGGTGAATATTTTTTCAGCTGTAATTTTTCTGGTGTATTTCGTTTGTTTTTACTTGTTAAGTAAAGGCGCTCGCCAGTTTCAGCGCAAGCTAACGTAATGGTTTGGCGCATAGTGCCGTCCTCCAATTTGATTTTTTTAATTGCGTATAAAAGATAAAGGGGGCTGCGAGGTCAGCCCAAATGCGACTGTCCTCGCTAGTTGTCTTTATCGAAATAATGAGTTACCAGCTTGCTTTTTTGACGCCAGGAATCAAGCCTTGGTGAGCCAATTCACGGAAACGAATCCGAGACATGCCAAATTTACGCATGTAGCCACGTGGGCGCCCATCTGTTTGATCGCGGAGTTTTAAGCGACTTGGATGAGCATCTTTTGGCAATTTGCTAAGACCTTCATAATCGCCAGCTTCTTTTAAGGCTTGGCGAATAGGCGCATATTTTGCAATCATTGCTTGTTGTTTTTTTGCTTTAGCAATTTTTGATTTTTTAGCCATAAGGCACTTCCTTTCTTTTTGGATTTATAAAATCTAAATCGTAATGGTTACGATTTGAACGGAAGTATATTATCAGGTGTTGCGTTGTTTGTCAAGTGAGAATTTTGTTTTTTTTAGGACTTGCTAAGTTGAGAAGTTAGAAATGTTTGTTTTAGCGCTGTTTTGTAGTATCTTTCTAAGAAAGAGTAAAAAGGAGTGAAGATGGCAATGGTAGAACGTTTGACGATTATTCGTGGTGTGGAAAAATTTGAATTACAAACGAAAACAGCGCACTGGGTGTTAGCAAAAGAAGAGGGATATTCGCCAGTTAAAATGCTCGTTTCGGCAATTGGCGCTTGTGGGGGATACGTGTATCAATCCGTTTTGGAAAATTCGCACATTCCCTTTGAGTTTGAAAAAATAGAAGTCACGTATTCAAGAGAAGTAGAGAGACGCGCACAACCATTAAAACAGGTGACGATTCTCTTTTATGTGACTGTTCCAGAAGCCTTTCAAGAACGGGCGACACGGTGTTTGAAGCTTGTCTCCCCAAACTGTCCAGTGATTCAATCATTGGCTGAAAGAATTACTGTCGAAGAAACAGTTGTCTTTAAAAAGTAAACTATTAGAGACATTATCGTTACGAGCGCTTTTCCCTTTTTGGATGCCTCGTTTCTGAGAATGTCTTTTTTTAGAGGAGCGTGGGGAAATAGCTGTAGAAACAGGAAATTTTTAATTCATTTGTACAAAATAATACAGACAAAAAACAGATAGTGTTTTTTTCACAAATAAAAAGGTTGCTTTTTTTTCTGTTTTAGTAGATGATGTAAGTAGTTACATCTCTGATATAACGCTATTTTTCGAAACGTGTGTTATTTTTTAATTCGTAATAGTTTTTTTAAATCGTTTCACAGAATTACTTTAATTGTTATACAGTTTTTTTAGTTGTTATAGTTTGTTTGTCGGCCTTTAGGAGGTAATCATGATTGAGTTAGTGAATGTGTCGAAAGTCTATCAAGAGACACACGCGTTAAAAAATATTCACTTTTCTGTCCAACCAGGAGAAATCGTTGGGATTGTTGGGAAAAGTGGCTCTGGCAAGTCCACGTTGTTACGTTTGTTGAATTTAATGGAACAACCGAGTGAAGGGGAGATTCGTATTGATGGTAGAAATGTTCAAACCTTCTCTAAAAAAGAAGTTCGCCAGCAGCAACAACAAATGGGGATGGTGTTTCAGCATTACAATTTGTTAGAAAATTTGAAAATTTATGATAATGTTGCGTTGCCTTTGAAACTTTTAAAAGAGAAACAGCCTGAAAAAATTGAGCGTTTATTAACGTTTGTTGATATGGCCCATAAGGCAGAAGCGTATCCTGCTCAGCTTTCTGGTGGGGAAAAACAGCGTGTCTCTATTGCTCGAGCGTTGAGCCGTAATCCAAAATGGTTATTATGTGACGAGGCAACGAGTTCATTAGATGAAGAAAATACAGAAAGTGTCGTTCGACTATTACATAAGACGCATCAGGAATTCCGGCCGACTATTTTCTTTGTCAGTCACGAATTAGAAACCGTGAAGCGCTTATGTAATCGTATCTTAGTGATGGAAAAAGGTCAGCTAATTGGCGAATTTCTGAATAATCCTCAGCAATATGAGGAAGAACCGCTTTCCTATTTAGAAAAAGTGGAAAGGAGTTTGCGCCCATGACTTTTTCAGAAACCTTTGCCGAATATTGGCCATCTATGCTGGTCGGTTTAAAAGAAACAGGGATTATGATGTCGATTTCGATGGCTATCTGTTTGCTTGTTGGCTTGCCTTTAGGCTTAGGACTATTTTTGGCTAATCCGAAAGTCAAAGGGTATCAACCTTGGCTATACTGGGTTTTAAATTTCATTGTAACTGTTATTCGTTCGTTTCCTTATTTATTATTTGTGATTGCGTTGATTCCAGTCACTCGTTCTGTTTTAGGAAAGGCGTTTGGCCCAATTCCTTCATCTGTGCCATTGAGTATTGTTGCGATCGCGATTTTTGCTCGCTTGGTTGAACAAGTGCTGTTGGATGTTCCAGAAGAAATTTATTTTTTAGCTAATTCGTTAGGTACCTCGAAAGTCCAATACATTTGGCACTTTTTATTGGTGGAAGCGCGTAGCGGATTAGTCCTTGCTTACACAACCACGACAGTGAGTATGGTTTCATATTCCACGGTGATGGGTGTTGTTGGTGGCGGCGGGATTGGCGATTTTGCAGTTCGTGTCGGGTATCAACGGTATGAATACGGTATTATGTATGTTGCCATTGTGATTATGATTGCACTGGTCTTCATTTTACAAATGCTTGGGAACTTCATTGCCCAAAAACTAGACAAAAGAAAGTAGGAGGACAAAAGAATGAAGAAGTTTTATTTAGCAACATTCGCTGTTATTGCAACAGTTATTTTAGCTGCCTGTGGGGGAAATAAACAAGCAGACCAGAAAGAAGACAAGGAGATTACCGTTGCCGTGCAATTGGAATCTTCAAAAGATATCTTGGAGATTGCCAAGAAAGAAGCTGAGAAAAAAGGGTACAAAATTAACATTATGGAAGTGAGCGACAATGTTGCCTACAACGATGCCGTGCAACATGACGAAGCGGATGCTAATTTTGCGCAACATCAACCCTTCATGGAAATGTTTAACAAAGAGAAAAAAGCTGATTTAGTGGCTGTTCAACCGATTTATTATTTTGCTGGTGGTTTCTATTCAAAAGAATACCAAGATGCGAAAGATTTACCTGAAAATGCCAAAGTGGGGATTCCTAGCGATCCAACCAATGAAGGTCGTGCTTTAGCAATTTTAAATGCAAACGGCGTGATTAAATTAAAAGAAGGTGTCGGCTTTAATGGCACGGTGGCAGATGTCGTGGAAAATCCTAAAAACATCACTTTTGAAAGCATTGATTTACTGAATTTAGCTAAAGCCTATGATGAAAAAGACATCGCTATGGTGTTCTGCTACCCAGCCTACTTAGAACCTGCTGGTTTAACAACGAAAGATGCGATCTTGTTAGAAGATGAAGAAGCAAGTAAACATTACGCATTACAAGTTGTGACACGTAAAGGCGAAAAAGATAGCGAAAAGATCAAGGTTTTAAAAGAAGCGATGACAACAAAAGAAGTTGCTGAATACATCAAGAAAAATTCTAAAGGCGCCAATATTCCTGCGTTTTAATGAATAGAAAAAATGAAGCCTCTTTTTTGAGAAGCTTCATTTTTTTCTTTTCTTTGATTTATAGTATAGTTAATAGGAAGGAGGTGCCGGTGTGGTCGAATTATTTATTTTAATGATGGAACGGGTGGGCTTAATTATTTTACTGGCCTTTCTTTTAGTGAATGTGCCTTATTTTAAGCGTGTTTTATTAAGTCGTGAAAAAATGTCTTCAAAAGTTCAGTTGATTTTGATTTTTGGTTTATTTGCTATTATTTCTAATTTTACAGGTATCGAAATCGCTAAGAATCAGATTGTCCCCAATAATTTACTAACCTATTTAAGCAGCAATGCTTCCATTGCGAATACGCGTACGTTAGTAATTGGCGTTTCTGGATTAGTGGGTGGTCCGATTGTCGGCAGTACGGTTGGTTTAATTGCTGGTTTTCATCGGGTTATTCAAGGCGGGGGGCATAGTTTCTTTTATGTGCCTGCTTCTTTAATTGTTGGCTTAATTGCCGGTTTTTTAGGGAGCCGCATGGCAAAGCAAACCGTTTTTCCGTCTGCCGGCTTTTCTGCCATTGTCGGAGCGTGCATGGAAATGATTCAGATGATTTTTATTTTCTTTTTCAGCGGTGATCTAGCGGATGGAGCCACGTTGGTTCGTTTTATTGCGCTGCCGATGATTTTGTTAAATAGCGTAGGAACGTTTATTTTTATGTCGATTCTAACGACGACATTGAAACAAGAAGAGCAGGCCAAAGCGGTTCAGACGCACGATGTTTTGGAATTAGCAGCGGAAACACTGCCTTATTTTCGAGAAGGACTCAATAAAAATTCCAGCAAAAAAGTTGCGGAGATTATTAAGCATTATACAAAAGTCAGTGCGATTAGCATGACAAACAGTCATCAAATTTTAGCTCATGTTGGTGCAGGAAGCGATCATCATATTCCAGAGCTAGAAGTCATTACAGAGCTTTCTCGGGAAGTGTTACGGACGGGCCGAATGACCATCGCGCATGCCAAAGAAGAAGTCGGTTGTTCGGACCCTAATTGTCCGTTGCAAGCGGCGATTGTGATTCCATTATTTTCCCATCAGCAAATTGTTGGCACCTTAAAAATGTACTTTACGGATCCAGCGCAGTTAACGCATGTCGAGGAACAGTTAGCAGAAGGTCTTGGGACAATTTTTTCTTCACAAATTGAATTAGGGGAAGCGGAAGTACAATCAAAATTACTTAAAGAAGCTGAAATTAAATCCTTGCAAGCGCAAGTGAACCCGCATTTCTTCTTTAATGCCATCAATACTATTTCCGCATTAATGCGGAAAGACAGTGAAAAAGCGCGGAAACTATTGCTCCAATTAAGCAAATACTTTCGAGGCAACTTGCAGGGAGCCGTGCAAACTACGATCCCAGTTTCACAAGAACTAGAACAAGTAAAAGCCTATTTGTCATTAGAACAAGCACGGTTTCCGAATCGTTATCAAGTAACATTTGACGTAGAAGAAGCGGTTGCTTCAGAAAAAGTACCGCCGTATGCGATTCAGGTGTTAGTGGAAAATACCATCAAGCATGCATTTGGCAGCCGGAAGGAGAACAATCAAGTCCGGGTAGTGGTCAAAGCAAAACAACACAAATTACATGTGGATGTGTATGACAATGGGCAAGGGATTCCTGAAGAACGCCGCTTGCTATTAGGAAAGACAACAGTGACTTCGGAAAAAGGCACCGGCACGGCACTGGAAAACTTGTCCCGCAGAATGGCGAACCTTTATGGATCAGAAGGTTGTTTTTTAATTGAAAATTTAGAAACAGGCGGGAGCCATGTTCATTTAGAAATCCCGATGGAACAGGAGGAATTAGATGCACGTATTAATCGTTGATGATGAGCCCTTAGCACGAGAAGAATTGAGCTATCTTGTTTCCCAACATCCGCAAGTGACGAGCGTTGCAGAAGCGGATTCTGTGGCGGAGGCAATGGAAGAGATGATGGATCAAAAGCCAGATTTGTTATTTTTAGATATTCATTTGACCGATGAAAGCGGGTTTGATTTAGCGGAAAAATTAACCCATCTTAAAAAAGCGCCCTACTTGGTCTTTGCAACCGCCTATGATCAATATGCGTTAAAGGCCTTTCAAGTGAATGCAAAAGATTATATTTTGAAACCTTTTGAAGAAGAAAAAATAACACAAGTCATTGAAAAAGCATCGAAAGAAATGGGCCAAGCTGTCCCAGAAAACACTGCCGAAAAAGGACCAAAATCTGAAGCAATACCTATTCAAGGGGAAGACCGCATTTATCTTGTGGCGCCAGAAGATATTTACCTCGTTTCTGTCGAAGAACGGCAACTGAGCATTTTTGTGGATCAACAAGTTTATAAGATGACAGGAACCCTCAACAGTATTGAACAAAAATTACCTGCCGCGCTCTTTATTAAAACGCACCGAAGTTTCATCTTGAATCGAACAAAAATTCAAGAAATCCAGCCGTGGTTTAATAACACGTTGCAAGTGATTTTAACCAACGGCTCAAAAGTACCTGTTAGCCGTTCATACGTCAAAGAATTTAAAGAAAAACTTGGCTTAAGTTAAAAAATCACCACTTGAAATGTCGAATGCATTTCAAGTGGTGATTTTTGCATTTGGTGAAGAAATTCTGGCATTTCATGAAAAAAAGCCCTTAAAAAAACGTTTTCTTTGTATACTTAACCCATAGAAAACAGACAAAAGGGAGCGAAGAAGAATGGAAAAGAAAGTATATTCATTTTTACAACAAGCAGCAGTTTTTGCCATTATTATGTTAATCGCCAACGGCTTGGCGTTCATTTCCCCAATACCAATGCCTGCTTCAGTAATTGGCATGGTGTTATTGTTCATTGGTTTATGTACAAAAGTTGTTAAATTGGAGCAAGTGGAAGGGCTAGGTAATAGCTTATCAACGGTTATTACATTTTTATTTGTTCCTTCAGGGATTTCCTTAGTTAATTCTTTAGGGATTATGCAACAATTTGGCGTTCAAATTGTTTTTGTTATTTTAGTAGCGACACTAGCGTTACTAGCAACAACTGGTTGGACGGGCGCCTTTTTATTGCATATGAAAGATGCTCGAAAAGAAAAAGAACCCGCAGCAACGAAGAAAGCGAAAGGAGAGGTTCGCGCATGAATCCGTATGTTGGCATTATTATTTCATTAGCTGTATTTGGCATAGGTACTTGGTTGTTTAAAAAAAGTAAAGGTTTCTTCTTATTTACACCATTATTCGTTGCGATGATTTTAGGCGTTGTCGTTTTAAAAGTAACAGGAATTAGTTACGAGCAATACAATGAAGGTGGCAAATATATCAGCTTCTTTCTAGAGCCTGCGACAGTAGCGTTTGCGATTCCTTTATATAAAAAGAGAGACGTGTTGAAAAAATATTGGTTAGAAATTTTAACGGCGTTAACAATTGGTTCTTTTGGTTCGCTAGTGGCTGTTTATTTTGCAGGAAAAGTGATTGGCATGGATAATCATTTAGTGGCCTCAATCTTACCACAAGCAGCTACAACAGCGATTGCCGTACCTATTTCTCAAACTGTTGGCGGCATTGCTTCCATTACGGCGTTTACTGTAATCTTCAATGGTGTACTAACCTATGCCTTGGGCCGAATTGCATTGAAATGGTTTAAAATTAACAATCCAATTGCCAAAGGTTTAGCTTTAGGTGCGGCCGGACATGCCCTAGGTGTGGCAGTAGGCATGGAAATGGGCGAAACAGAGGCTGCTATGGCTAGTATTTCTGTCGTAGTGGTTGGCGTAGTTACTGTTTTAGTAGTTCCTTTCTTTGCAACGGTCATTGGTCTATAAAAAAGTGGGCTTCCTCACTCTTTTATGAGTAGCTAATTTCTATCAGCTAGCAGTCTCTGCTTATTCTGTTCCCGCCGTTTATCAATTTTTAAGCCTGGGACAAAAATCCAAAGTGATTTTTGTCCCAGGCTCTTTTGTGTTGTTTACACGATTTTTTGAGTATAGATAGGGCGTATGGAAGGATTGACCAGTCTTTTTATAGAATGGTTGCTCCTAAAGTTTGTTTAAAGTGGCGTAACGCCCATTCGTGTCCTTGTTCATCAAAACTAGCAACGGCGCGTTCAGGAATCATTAATTGATAGCCTAAATTATAGGCATCAACAGCCGTATGCAACACGCAAATATCTGTACAAACACCAGTTAAACAAAGCTCTGTAATTCCTCGTTCTCGTAACCGAATGTCCAAATCCGTGCCACTAAAAGCAGAATAGTGCCGTTTGTCCAGCCAATAAACGGTTGCCTCATTTTTGTGAGCTTGATAAAAATCAGCTAGCGAGCCAAACAGATTACGCCCGTCAGTTCCTAAGACATTGTGGGGCGGGAAAAGTTTATTTTCAGGATGATAGTGATCTAGGGGGTCATGCCCATCAATGGCAAAAACCACAAAATCGCCATTGTCAAAATAGTGCTTTGTTTGTTGAACAAGGGCCGTTTCAATGGCTTGTCCAGCGGCACCAGTGGTTAGTTTTCCGTCTGTGGCGACAAAATCATTCGTATAATCAATGGAAATCAGAGCTTTCATTTGGCAACCTCCTAAAGGTTAAAGTCATTTTGTTCATTTTACAGCTTTTAAGAGGGCATTTCAAATGATAAAAGTACATCAAATTCTAAAAAAGCTGTTTCAAAATAAACGCTTTGGCTAAAAAACATGCTATAATTTTGCTACAAATTAAAGCAGGTGAATAGAGTGAAAAGAAAAATTGTACGTTTTATCCTTTGGTTGTTAGGAATCCTTGTGGTTATTTGCTTAGGCGTGTTTCTCGCCTTTCAATTATCTCCTAAGCCAGGCGCTTGGGTCATCAACCAGTTATTCGCAGGCGAAGTTGAAATAAAAGATTCAGCTTCCTATGATAAAGCATTGCCCAATGTTCAATTGCAAGAAAATCAAACATACCCTTCTTCAAGAAAAAAGAATACCTTTGATTTGTATTATCCCCAAACGTCAAAACAAGCGGTACCAGTCGTTTTATGGGTCCATGGTGGTGGCTATGTGGGAGGAGATAAGTCTGGGATGAAAGAGTTTGCGACACGTTTAGTGGCTGATTCCTCAGTTGCCTTTATTTCAATGAATTATGAATTAGCACCAGATGCACCTTATCCAAGCCAGCTCCAGCAGGTCAATGAACTTGTTCAATTTTTGTTAGAAAAGAAACAAGCGTATCCCATGTTAGATTTATCTAAGCTTTTTATTGGCGGGGACAGTGCGGGTGCACAGATTGCTCTACAATATGCAACAGTTCAAACCAATGCCAACTATGCCAAAGAACTAGGGATGACTGCAGTGTTGCCGGCTAGCCATTTAAAAGGTACACTCTCGTATTGTGGTCCGGTGGATTTGAAACAAATGGCCAACCAACAAAGTGATAATCGTTTTATGAAATTTTTCGTTAAAACAGTGGCTTGGTCCTTGCTCGGCACTAAAGACTGGCAGACGAGCGCGGAACTGCAAGAAGTGAGTTTAGTGGATAAAGTCACCAAAGAATTTCCCCCGACGTATCTAACAGACGGCAATAGTTTTTCATTCCAAGATCAAGGACTAGCCTTGGTTCAGCGGTTAAAAACTTTAAATGTTCCAGTTTCGGCTCTCTTTTTCAAAGATAAGAAAGCAACAATCACCCACGAATATCAATTCGACTATCAAACAAAAGAAGCTAAACAATGTTACCAAGAAACAGTCCAGTTTGTGAATACGTATAAATAAACAGAGGCCTTAGAAATATTTCTAAGGCCTCTGTTTATTTATTTTTGTCATTTTTTTAGCTGAGAAATATGTATAAATTAAACAAAAATGTTTATTTAATGATGTTTACATGAGAAAAAATCCGTGCTATACTACGAACTCGTTTGTTAATTTTAATGTTAAAAACAACGTTTTTGTTATTTTTGTGAAAAAATTAACATTTTTATCTTACAAAAACAGCAAAAAATTCGTTTAGTCAACAAAAAGAAAATTAAAAAATAAATTTTTTTTTTGAAATTAAGAAAATATCTTTAAAAAAATCAGAAGAAAACTTCGTATACTTGAGCCATAGGTTGGTTGTGGAAAGTTTACTTCGAGGGAGGAGTGATGAAGTTAATGAAAAAGAAAATCGCTGTTTTATTGGCAACTTGTTTACTTGTACAACCATTTTTATCTGTTTCAGCGTGGGCGATTGAAGGGGAGCAACAAACAGAACGTACGCAGACACAGCCAAAAAAAGCAGAAACCAGTACAAGTGAAGCAACAAAAGAAAGCAGCGCACATTCTATAGAACAGTCATCAATGACGGAATCTAGTGCTATCACAGAAAAAGTAACCACCTCTTCCACAGAAACAAAACCAAGCGAAGAGCAGAAGCAAATCACGTTGACATTTGAAACAACGGATCAAGCTTTGTTTCTAAATGATGCCAAAAGTTATCAAGTGGTAAAAGAAAAAAATCAGCCACTTCGGACAGAAGAATTACCAAAATGGGCGAATAGTGAGGAAAATACGACTTTCGTTGGCTGGTCTTACCAAGGAAAAACATATACAAATGAAGAACTTCTTCAATTAGAGTTTTCAGAAGATACACAACTTACGGCTGTCTTTAAACAGAAACGGACACGCATGGCCAGAGCTATCTCAGTTGATCAGTCCATTGCGGACACAATTGCTCCTGCAGATAAAACAAAAGTGATTGTTGTGCCAAGTCCAGCAGGAGATGGAGCAGCGTACAAAGAATATGCATCGACAGAGGCTGGCTTGAAAGAAGCCTTGTTTGATTTGTATCAACAGGGAAACAATGGCGATTTCACTCTTTATATAGGAAACAATATTACGACGAGTGCGGCGACCACCGCTAAAGTGATTCCTGACACCGTTACGGCAAGTAATATGACCTTTTACGCCTTGCAAGGCAAGGTCAATCATTTAGTGATTACTGGAAACAGCGCGGATCCGATTAGTATGGATACAACTTTACCTACAGGTTCCAAAACATTGGCACTAGGAATTGTTCACTTCGGTACAGATATTACTTTAAGAAATATTTCTTACACAGGATCACAAATGTATTTAAACGGTCATAGTTTGTCCTTGAATGGTGGTTCTATCGGGAATGGTTTCTCTGTGTTTGGCGGAACGGATTCAGGCGATGTTACAGGAAATCCTGTGATTACAGTAAATAGCACAGGTTCAGGTACGTGGTATTTTTATGGCGGAAATAATAATGGTGGAACTTTAAAAGGAAACCCAACGTTGCTCATTAATAACACGGTCTCTGGAATCAATACGCTATCAGGCGGTGCAAATCTAGGTACAGTCGATGGGAATGTAACCGTTTCTGTTAAACGAATCAATGGTGCTCTTTCTAATTATTATGGTGCAGGAATTGGTACAGCAGCAAACCCAATTTCTGTGACCGGGAGTGTTTCCAATGAGTTAGACATTGCAGCGGAAGCAAATAGTTCTTTTAGGATGTCCACTTACTATGGTGGCGCACTTTATGGAAACATTAATGGTACCATTAAAAATTCATTATCTGGATATGGCGGTTGGAGTTCAAGAGGGCCTTATGTTGGTGGTTCAGGTCGTGGGAATATTGGAACAAATCGTGGAACAAATGCAATTTCCACAACCCTCGATGCAAGTAATTATACAACCTATGGACCAAGTATTATTGGAGCCAATCGTTATAACGGAACAATAACAGGAAATATTGAAAATACGGTTATTGGTGGAACAACCGCTGCTCAAGGCGGTATAGGTAATTTTGATGGTGGTAGTGGAACGGAAGCTGATCGATTATCAAAAGCAGCACTAGGGGCTTCCAATGAAGGTACCTATGATGCTTATACATCAGAGCAACGGGCAAAATTAGCTTTTGATAGTGCAACTTATAAAATTTTAGGAAATATTCACTCACATCTTGTTAAAGGTTCATTTGGTAATGCGGATCTATGGCGAACAACCGCAGCTGGTGTAGGTGGTTACGTAGAAGGTAAGGCGACTATAGAAGTTGGAACACAAACAGGCGATGGCACAGCTGGCGGCGATGGCTTGGTTTATAAAGGAAGTCGTCCAACTGACACGAATTATTCTTCTAGTAGAAATAATTTAGCGAATGCGAAAGATTTTGATATTGCTGGCGGTGGTCTTGTCATTGGCCGAGATGCTTGGACTATCTACATTCGCGGTGAGTCAAATACAGTAATTAATAATGCTGTAGCTCGACGAACATACGGTGGTTTATTTTCTGGCGTTGTTGAAGGGAACACCTCTAATACATTGAATGGAGGTATTGTCGATACCTTAGAAGGAAGTGGTTATGAAGGCGGTCGAGTTTATGGAAATGCCCAAGCAACTGTCAGGAATGGTCAAGTTGACTGGTTCTTATCTGGTGGTGGCTGGAATGATAAAAAAATTGTCGGGAATGTTGGAGTAACCGTTTATGATGGTGTCATTAATGCCTCAATGGGAGCATCTTATGGTGCTTCAAGTGATCATACTGTTACTGGAAATTCTAATAATATTGTTTACGGTGGCGACTTTTCTGGTACTCCTCGTGAAGGAACGAATGGTTTTTCTGGCGGAATAACAAATGTTGGTTCTTTGTTAGGAAACGCAAATTTGACCATTGATTTAAGAAACTACAATCGCGAGTTTAAATTGCCTTCGGGAACGTCTATTTCAGGAGGTGTTCCTTATAACGGAACAACTAATTTAGGAACAGATGATTCTAATACAATCACGCTAAATATCTATACAAAACCAGGTTCAGATGTTTTGAATGGTGCAGCTATATACGGAGATGGCGCGCGGACGTCCTCATATACAAAAAGTGGCAAAATTATTATGAATATTCAAGCAACAGGTTCAAGTATTGGTAACTTATATGCAACAAATTATGGTAATGCCCCTACGACAGGGCTGTTACGTGATGTCGAGATAAATTTACAAGGTGCCAAAACAATCAATGGCTTATCTGGTGGAAATGCAACAGATAGTTTCACCAATACCATTGTTTCTAAAAATGCTCAGAAGGTTGTCATTAACATTGGCGAGAACGTTGATGGACTTGATAACTATCAAACAGAACCACTAAATGCGACAGGCTTAGGCGTTGTCAACTTTACGGAATTAAATGTCACCAATGGCATTAAATTAATGGCTAATGGTGGGAACATCAAAAATGGCGTTTCTGCTACTGCCGCGAATCATAGTACGACTTACAATGAATTCGGATCAATTCATCTATCTAAAAACGCTGGAATTGGGATCACCAACACGGCCAATTTAATTTCAGCTAGCAAACTAACGGTTCAGGATCATGCAACATTAGAAACAATTCCTGGTACAGGTAAAGTAAACATTGCGGATTTTGAAGCTGTCGATCCAACAAAAGATGAACTTTTATGGATTAAACCAACGACAGATACAACTGCTTTGGTGGATAGCACAGGGACTTGGTTTGGAAATGTCAAAGCCTATCAGGTCTTGACGATTAATCCAACGGTCAATAATGCTACAAAACTTACGCCAACAACGTTTCATGGGATTGAAAAAGCGACTGGAAAAACATTTATTGGCGATAACGATGTGACCAAGGGCGCCAATGGTTATGGGATAGCAATTCCTGGCTCCATCATCGATTACGAAGTGGAAACGCCTGGAATTGTGGCAGGTGCAGGTACTATTTCTCATGATGTAAAAGAGGTCAAAGCCGGCAATGCACCGTTAACCTTACAAGCGTGGGGCACCGAAGTAGCTGGACAAAAAGTTCAAAAAGGACGTTTGATGATTCCGACCTCAAGTACTTTAACACCAACCCTAAGCTTCCTTCCTGACGAAGTAACAGGTTCTTGGTTGCACCAAGGAACGGTTAAATCTAGTGAAGTTGGGAGCACGATAGAGCAAATTCCGGAGCAAAAAGATACCACCCCGCTTTCATGGAAAGCGACGAATACGAATTACAGTTATCAGGTGAAAGTTCAATTTTCAAATAAAGTGGAACTTTCAGGGCAATCGGTGATTGTCACAGAGGACGAGGCAGCACAGCTAACAACTGTTGATAAAGTAGTGGAAATGCTCGGCGCAAAAGGTCGACCGTTTTTCAAGACCTCATTAAAAGAGACGGATTTACCACAAATTCAAGCGCCGTTAGCAGAAAAAACTGTATCGCGGACACATGATATTCAATTAGAAGCAGGGACGTCAGGGGATAATTTGCAAAACAAAACGGTTCATTTAGTTGTTGTGAAAAATGAAAGTGTGCTTGCCAAAGATCGTTCGTTTGCCTTGTATGCGACAAGTGCGCATTTGAAATTAAAAGAAGCAAATGGCTTAACGAATTCAGACGAGTTGGCACAATGGACACAAGCAACGGTGATTTTCGCAGATGGTCGGGCCAATCAAACACCAAGTCTTGATGCCGCAACCTTCCAAGCCATTCAACAAGCGAAACCAGAAGAATTAGCCAAAACGGTGCCAGCCAATTATCAATTTACAGAAGCTGGTGAAACGTTAAATAAAAAAGTCAATGTGTCTATTTCAGGTGAGTTAACGTTAGAAAAAGTACCTAAAACAATTGATTTTGGCAAACAAAAAATTTCTGCCAAGCCAGAAGTTTACTGGCCAACTCTTTCAGATGATTTAGTCGTTCAAGACACACGCGGGACAGAAAGTACGCCTTGGAAACTGAATGTTCAGGTAACGAATCCCTTAACGAACGGCACAGATCAATTGGAAGATTTGTCGTTGGTTACAGACAAAGGAGAATTTTTACTCAATAAAGGAGATACGGTTGTTACAGAAAATGAAGGCTCCGGTTCAGGTAGTTATACAATTAACCAAGGTTGGGGTGCGGCAAACCAACGGGGACTTAAACTATCTGTGCCAGTCGAGAAACAAAAAGTCGGCGAATTTAAAGGGACATTGTCATGGTCATTAGTCATGGCACCATAATAAGGAGGAGAGAAGTGAGATGAAAAAATACCTTTTGCTTAGTTGTTTTTTAGGTCTTTTCAGCTTCTGTCATTCAGACACTGCGTTTGGGGAAGCAGCTTATGAAAATAGTGGTGTTGTCTCCTTTTATGGAACGTATGAATATCCCACAGAAGAGTCGACAACAGCGACAAGTAATTCTTCCACAACGACCGAACCCACCAAGCCAGCTGACGGAGGCGCTTCATCCGTCCTTTCTTCTGGCGTATATGGGTCGCGCCAAGGAAGATTACCGGCGACAGGTACCACCAATCAAGGACCATTTATTTATTTGGGAATCAGCCTTATCACTATAGGCATATTATTTATTAAAAGGAGAAGAGAAGATGAAAAAAACAGTATTAGCAGTAGTAGGGATTGTAGGATTTAGCGGTGTCCTAGCGACACAACAAGTATTTGCGGAAGATATTAACGTGAACTATACAAGTAATGGCGCCATTACATTTGAACCAGATACAGATCCAACGAAGCCAGTTAATCCAACCAATCCAGATGAAAAAGTTGAACCAGAAGATCCAACTGACCCAACTGGACCAAAACCAGGGACTGCAGGCCCCTTATCAATTGACTATGCTTCAAGCTTTCAATTTGGCGCCCAAAAAATCACTTCCGACACGAAAGATTATTACGCACAAATTCAAACATTTAAAGATGGAACAACAGGTCCCAACTATGTTCAGGTAACGGATAAACGTGGGACACAAGAAGGCTGGACGTTAAGCGCTGTACAAAATGCGCAATTCAAAACAGCCCAAAATGAAGAATTAGTGGGGGCCGCTTTATCGATTGCCAATGCAGGTGTGACATCGATTGTTGATGCCGCATACGCGCCAACACCAACAGCAGCACATACCTTTGTTCCTGGAACAGAAGTAGAATTAGTCAAAGCAGAAGATGGCAAAGGAATGGGGACTTGGGTCTATCGTTTTGGGAAAGATGCGACAGAAGGTGCTACTGCCGTGAAATTAAATGTCCCAGGTAAAGCGATTAAATTAGCAAAAGAATATCGTACGACCTTAACATGGACATTGAAATCTGTACCAACGAATGTTGGAGGCTAAGTAAATGAAAAAAACAGTCGTCTACTCCTTGTTATTCGGAACAATGTTGCTTGGCGCCACTGTTCCTGCTGAAGCGGCGACGGTCGTATTTGATAGCGAACAGTCGATTGTTTTTACCCCAAGCACAGATGGGACGGATCCAGTAAATCCAGAAAATCCCGATCCAGAAAAACCAGTTCGACCAGTCGATCCAACGAATCCTGATGGACCTAATCCAGGCACACCTGGGCCGCTTTCCATCGATTATGCCTCAAGTTTGGATTTTGGGAGTAATGAGATATCGAATAAGGATCAAACGTATTTTGCCAGAGCGCAAACCTATAAAAATCCAGATGGTTCAGCAAGTGAATTGGCAACTGCTAATTATGTGCAAGTAAGTGATTTACGGGGAACCAATGCTGGCTGGGTTTTAAAAGTGAAACAAAATGGTCAATTTCGTAATGCAGAAACATTACACAAAGAATTAACAGGCGCCACCGTCGCCTTTGCTGAGCCCAGTGTGCGCTCAAATGCGACGGACGTATTGCCGCCAACTGCTACCGCAAACATTCAATTGGATGCTGCAGGCGCAGAAACTGTTGTCATGCAAGCCCCAGAAAAGACCGGCGCCGGAACGTGGATCACGCTGTGGGGGCAAGCAGAAAAAGTGACCGAAAAAAATCAACAAGGACAGCAAGTAAATGCCACAATCACACGGGCAATCTCACTAACTGTTCCCGGGAAAACCCCTAAGGATGCAGTACAATATAAAACAACATTGACTTGGCTACTTTCAGATGTACCAGTAAATAATGGAGGGAAATAAATGAAAAAGACAAAAGTAATGACATTGATGGCAACCACAACTTTAGGCGCATTGGCACTTGTACCAATGAGTGCATTAGCAGTCGACGGTGGTGAATACCAAACAAACGGAGCGATTCAATTTGCACCAAATACGAACCCAACGAATCCAGTTGATCCGACGAATCCAGATCCGGATAAACCAATTACGCCAGTTGATCCAACTGATCCAACAGGGCCTAAGCCAGGGACAGCAGGTCCGTTATCCATTGACTATGCATCTAGTTTATCTTTTGGGGAACAAACGATTACCTCAAAAAATATGACCTACTATGCAGAAACACAAAAATACAAAGATAACGCTGGTGCCGATCAAGAAGGCCCGAACTTTGTTCAAGTCTCAGATAATCGTGGGACTGAAACAGGTTGGACGTTAAAAGTAAAACAAAATGGTCAATTCAAAACTGAAGCCAACCAAGAACTAACAGCGGCCAAAGTAACTTTAAGCAACGGACGCGTGGTTTCAGCTTCACAATCTGCAAAACCAACGACAGCGCCAGCTACGATTGAATTAAACCCAACTGGGGCTGAATCAGTGGTCATGGCTGCTGGCGATAAAGAAGGTGCGGGTACGTACTTAATGAGCTGGGGCGATAGTGTAGATGCCGCTAAAACAAGTATTTCATTAGAAGTACCTGGTTCAACCACAAAATATGCGAAAAAATACACGACAACTTTTACTTGGACTTTGACAGATACACCTGCTAACACAGGAAACTAAGAACGACAGCATACACGCAAGATCGGGATATAAGTCAAAAATTTTTTGGCTTATCTTTCGGTCTTTTGGTGCTTATAATACAACAAAGAATGACAGACATAGGAGAATGAATATGAACAGATGGAAAGTATATGCAACGGTAATCGCTTGTATGTTATTTGGCTGGATTGGCGTGGAGGCGCACGCTTCTGAATTTAATTTTGCGGTCACACCAACAATTCCCGAAAATCAAGTGGATAAATCAAAAACCTACTTTGACTTAAAAATGGTGCCTGGTGCCAAACAAACCGTAGAAATTCAGTTACGCAATGATACAGATGAAGACATTACCATTGAAAATACGGTGAACTCAGCGACAACAAATTTAAATGGCGTAGTAGAATATGGCCAAAACGGAATCAAACCTGACAAAACTTTACGCTTTAACTTAAAAGATTATGTGGAAGCACCGAAAGAAATCATCTTGCCGAAGCATTCCCAAAAGACCTTACCTTTAACCATCACGATGCCTAAAGATTCTTTTGATGGCGTGATGGCTGGCGGTATAACACTCAAAGAGAAAAAGAAAGAAACAACGACTTCTGCGGATCAATCAAAAGGGTTAGCTATTAATAATGAATACTCCTATGTTGTGGCTATTATTCTTCAGCAAAATGAGACAAAGGTTCAACCAGATTTAAAATTACTGGGGGTTAAACCAGGCCAAGTCAACGCGCGAAACGTCATCAATGTTTCTTTACAAAACCCACAAGCGGCCTATTTAAACCAATTACATTTAATCAACACTGTTTCAAAAGGAGGCGAAACGCTTTACCAATCCGATACTGAGGATATGCAAGTGGCGCCAAACTCTAACTTTAGTTACCCAATTTCTTTAAAAGGGGAACGATTAACGCCAGGGAAATATGTCTTGAAATCAACGGCCTATGGTGTAAAAGATGAAAAGGGCACCTATCAAGTCAAAGGTGCCAATGGTGAAGAACGGTACCTGTACAAATGGGAATTTACAAAAGAATTTACTATTTCTGGGGACGTCGCTAAAGAATTAAATGAAAAAGACGTAACCATTAAAGGAACCAATTGGTGGTTGTATCTACTGATTGCATTCATCATTCTAGCGCTGCTCTTATTGATTTTCTTCTTGTATCGTAAAAAGAAAAAAGAGGAAGAACAACAATCTGAGTAATAAAAAGGGCTATCTATTGACAAAAAGGGTTTTCCTTGTAAAAGTAAAGGTACTTTTACAAGGAATTGCTTCCCATAAAGTAGAGGTAGAGAGAGTGAGAAGCCATGAGAAAAAAGTATCTTTTTTTATTTAGTTCTTTGCTAATTTTTACGGCTGTCGAAATAGAACCAATTCAAACATTGGCGACACCTATTTATAATCCCTTAGAACCAACGGAAGAAATTCAACCAAAACCAGAATCAATCACCCCTCAGGAAAAGTCAGAACCGGAACAACCTGTGCCAACCCCTCCGGAAGATCAAAAAACAACGGTTCCTTCTGAAGAAAAAAAGCCTTCACCCAAGAAAAAAGACAAACCTGTGGAGAAACCGGCAATGTCAAAAGAAAAAAAGAAACAAACAAAAGAAACAACGGCTCATCCCCTACAAGTGAATAAAGATTTTGTCTTTCCTAACGGACTTGGTGCAGGCGGCGATGAAGAATCTGAAAGCTATTTAGCAGCGGTTGGGTACTTTCTTTCAGGAAATGGATTGTATGGGAAAAAAATGGATGTGAGAGAAGTCTATGATATTGATGATGTTTTTAAATAAAGTGGATAAAAGAAAAATCGCCTTATTTCAGTTACTGGAAAATGCACCGATGTTAACAGAGTCAAAAGAAACCGTAATGCAGGAGTTAGAATTATCTGAATTTATTGTGAACAAAACGGTTGCTGAATTAAATGCCGATTTTATTGAATTTGGTTTATCAGAGGATTTTCAAATTGTGAGCGATGGTATTTTCTTAACTCTTAATGAATCAGGAACGGAAACTTCCGCTACTTTGATTGATTGCTACATTAAAGAGTCGTTACGTTTTGCTATGTTTCAAGATTTCTTTTTTCAGCGTTTTGATTCTGTGAATGAGTTTGCTTTAGAACACTTTGTTAGTCACACATTGGCTTATAAGGAGTTCAAGGAATTAAAGAAAATGCTGGAAAATTATCAAATTACAATTAATAAAGAATTTCACTTGGTGGGAAATGAAACCAATTTACGCGAAGTAACAACACTGGTTTTTTTACAATTATACCAACGTGATTTTTCATTGTACGGTAAAAAAGTTTTAGAGCAGATTCGGAACTTTGAGCTATTTTTTTCTGAGAAGGTTCATCTTAATCAGCGTGCAGGCTATGCACAAGCTAAATGTTTTCATTTTTTGGCGGTTTCTTTAGTACGAACGCAGCAACAGTTTTATGTAGAGAAAAAAGTAGATTCGCAAGTGTTAAAACAATTAGCCGGTGACAATCAGCAGAATGTTTTCAACTGGTTAGAGAGTCTTCAAATCCCAGAACCACAACGAACAAACGAAGGCAATTATTTACTCTTATTTTTAATTGCTGAAGAGTGGCTTCAAGTAGCTTCAGCAGCACTTTGCCAAAGATTTGCAGAAATTCAACAATTGAATCGTGACTTGTTAAGCTATTTAAAAATACAATTTCAGCTTTCCGAGGAAGTCCTGCAAGGTTTTGAACAAAAAGTAACAATCGTTCATTTTAAATTGTTCCATTTTCCAATAGAAGCAAACTATAGTTATCGCAAAATGGATATAACCTACTTTGCAGAAACGTATACAGAGTATTTTTCTGCTAGTCGACAATTTATTCAAGAACAAAAAACGAATCCCGCTGTTTGGGATGCCAGACAGTTTTTATTTTATCGGTATCTGTTGTTAATGGTGGATGCGTTACCATTGAAAAAAGTTTTGGCTCCGATTACATTGTGTGTCGACTTTTCCTTTGGTGAAGCCTATAATCGTATGATACAAAAAAATATTGAAAAAATTACGGAATGGAATATCATTTTCAAAGCACATGTAGATGAAAGTGTACAATTAATTTTATCGGATATTCATTTTGTCGATTGGCCTGAGATTACTCAAATTATTTGGCTAGCGCCACCACGTCCTGTTGATTGGTCGCATTTTATTAAAACGCTGAGTGCACTAAGACCGCACTCGGGAGAAGAAAACAAGGTCGGGACAGCACCGCTTAGCTCCGAGAAATAAGAAGAAATTTCCGGAAATTGTTCTTTAATTTTTGGATAATTTCGGCTTATTTCCGAAGGAGCTGGTTCTGTTCCCGCCGTTTATCAGATTTTGAGCGTGGAGCAAAAATCCAAAGTGATTTTTGTACCGCGCTTTTTCTTTTAGAATATAAAAATTAAAAATAATAAAAAAGTTGAAACTTTTTATGCTTGTGATTCGTCTATATAAGTGTACAGGAAAGGAGGTTCCAGAAATCGATGGTTTTCGATGGTTGGAAAAGAAAAAAACAAATTCGCGCGTTAGAAACGCTTGTGGATACCAAATATGAAAAAATGTATCGCATTGCCTTTAACTATACACATTCGAAAGAAGATGCCTTGGATGTGATTCAAGAAAGCTTTGAAAAGGCACTGAAGGCCATCCAAAAAGGACCAGATATTAATGATTTTGACGCGTGGTTCTTTCGAATTCTGCTTTCTGTAGCGACAGATTATTGGCGTAAAAAGAAACGAGAAGCTGTTCATATTGAAAAAGATGAACATGTGTTAGCCCTTTTAAATAATCCCCAACGCAGTTTTTTAGAAATTGAAGAAATTATTAATCAATTAGATAGTCCCAATCGTGAAATTATTCTATTAAAATTTTTTGAAGGATTTACGCTAAAAGAAATCGCCTTGATCCTGGATATTAACGAAAATACGATTAAAACGAAGATGTACCGCAGTTTGAATGAACTCCGAAGTCTATTGAATTAGTAAAAGAAAGGAAGCGAAAAAATAATGGAAGATTTTGTAAAAAGCGTTGTTAAAAACTTTTCAAAAGAATACCGCCAACAACCGTTGCCAACGAATCTACAAGCGGAAGTCAAAGCGCGTTTTCATAAAGAGAAAAAGCGGTACACCTGGCTTCGTTTTAGAAACCGCTCACTGCAAAGTAGTCTAGTAGTAGCTTGTGGCTTTGTCTTATCAGTCAATTTGTTTCCAGGTTTTAGTGAAGCAGCCCGCAACATCCCTGTGTTAGATAAAATTGTTCAATTAGTCACCATCAAAACGTTGACAGCGAAAAAACAGGAAAGTGAAGTAAACATCGATGTCCCTAAAATCCAAACATCCCAAGAATCTTCAGTAGCCGATACACTCAACAAAAAATACTTGAAAGAAGCCCAAACAGAATTTCAACAAGTCAAAGGGCAATTGTTTGATGGTTCTCGTGTTTCAGTCACTGGAGATTATGAAAAAGTCGTGGACGACCGTCGCTTCCTAGTGGTCAAACGAACCTTCACAGAAATTAAAGGCAGCTCTGCGACGACAACGAAATATGACACCATCGACAAACGAGCCAATGTTGTCGTTTCACTCCCCTTAATTTTTAAAAATGATTTTTACATTGATGTCATTAGTAGTGAAATTAAACAACAAATAGCAGACCAAATGAAGAACGATAGCAATAAAATATACTGGTCCGAAAAAGAGGATGCCCCCAGTGATGTTCAACCCTTCAAAAAAATTAAAAAGGACCAACCTTTCTATATCAATGAAAAACACCAATTAGTGATTGTGTTTCCTCAAGGAGAAATTGCGCCTTACTATATGGGCACCCCTGAATTTGTGATCCCTAATCAAGTCATTGAGAATGAATTGGCAGCGCCTAATTATTTAAAATAAACTCAGTAAAAAACACGCGACATTTCTTAAAACTGTCGCGTGTTTTTTGCTGACCTAACCAAGTCAGTTGCGGTTTTACTGAGAGAAGCGTACACTAGAATTAAGCATAACAAGAAAGGGCGAATGGCAATGGAAAAATCAGAAAAAATTAGTATTTTACAAGATGTGGTTAAAATTAAATCTGTAAATGGAAACGAAGAAGAAGTGGCAATCTATTTACAAAATCTTTTGAAAAAATATGAGATCCCTTCTGAACTTGTTTCTTATGCACCAAATCGTAGTAGTTTGGTTGCTTATTTAGGTGAAAACCGAGAAAAAGTCTTAGGGTTTAGTGGCCACATGGACGTGGTTTCTGAAGGGGACGAAAGTCAATGGACTTTCCCGCCATTTGCGGCCCATATTGAAGGAAATAAATTGTATGGCCGTGGCGCAACGGACATGAAAAGCGGCTTAGTCGCAATGGTTTTAGCAATGATTGAATTAAAAGAAAAGGAAGTTCCATTAAAGGGAGCGGTTAAATTTTTAGGTACAGTTGGTGAAGAAGTCGGCGAGCTAGGTGCTGGCCAATTAACTGAAAAAGGCTATGCGGATGATTTAAGTGCCTTAGTCATTGGAGAACCAACCAATTATAACTTGATGTATGCGCACATGGGTTCAATTAACTATTCTGTTGTGTCACACGGAAAAGAAGCCCACAGTTCGATGCCAGAAGAAGGCATTAACGCGATTAATAATTTGAACGAATTTATTACAGAAGCAAACCAACAAATGGCGGAAGTCACAGCAAACTATGAAAATCCTGAATTAGGTCGAACGATTCACAATGTAACCGTCATTAAAGGTGGCACACAAGTGAACAGTATTCCAGGTCAAGCAACCTTGCAAGGGAATATCCGTTCAATTCCAGAATTCAGCAACGACCAAGTCATTGCATTATTACAAAAAATTATCGATGAATTGAACAAAAAAGAAAAACATCAGTTAGAATTAACGATTGATTACAATAAAATTCCTGTAAAAGCTGAGAAAGATTCTGCGTTAATCCAAGCCATTCAAGCCCAATTTGATCAACCATTACCATTAGTGACAAGCGCTGGGACCACAGACTTAGCTGAATTTACTAAATCAGACAATACATTTGATTGCGTTGTCTTTGGACCAGGTGTGACCACTACTGCACACCAAGTCGACGAATATGTCGAAATTGATAATTATTTAGATATGATTGATAAGTATCAAGCGATAGCAAAAAGTTATTTAAATTAAAAAAATGTCGCGCCTGAATCATAAAAATCAGGTGCGACATTTTTTATAAGGTTTATTCTACCACAGTCCATTCATTTAAGGTTTTGCCGTTCTCATCAACTAGCTCTAACCAGCTGTTTGTTCCAGCAAAATAGAGAAACAAGCCGACTTCATTAACGCTTTTTAAGACGATATCTTCCGTTGTGACAAAGTCTTTAAATTGGCCCTTGCGTTCATCACGAAGTTTTTCACCAAATCTGGCGGAGAAACCGACAGACCCGTCTTTATTTAAAGGGGCTTCTGGCATCATTGTCGCGCCAGCTTTAATAAGCATTTCATTGCGCTTTTGCCAAAAAACTGTTGCTTTGCTTTGTCGAGTATCAATATAAAAAGGAATTTGGCTGACTTCTTTTGTCCATTTGTGGCGTGCTTTGGCTGGTCTGGCTTTCTTCGGCGCCGGTTTTTTAAACAGAGAGTAGCCAAAACGTTCCAAGATAAAGGTGACTGTTTCTTTATAGTTAGTCACTGTCGCTACCGCACTTTTCGGAATTTTGACTGTCGTTGGGGTCGCTTCCAATGTTAAACCACTTTCTTTCGCATCATCTAGGAAAGCTTGCGCTAAATAGGCAAGTTCTGTGTCCCAAGTCGGTTTCAATAAAATCGAGTGATCAAAAGAAACTTCTTTATATGTAGCTTTTTCTTCAGCAAGTCCTAAAGCAACTAGTTGGTTATCTCTTAGCAAGAAAAGAATCGCTGCCTCTTTTTTCGGTAATTTAGTTGTTTGTTCAATGATTAAGTGGGCCTGATCGGCTAAATCAATGAGTGTCTTTGTTTTTTTTAAATCAACGGTTAAATGTAAGTCCATGAAGTCTGCTCCTTTATCGTTAGTTTCTTCATTGTATCATGAAACAGTGTCTTCGTCTTTTAACGAGTCAGCAACCTTACAATATTGTTTGAAACAAAAAGAAGCTTTCATGGTATACTTACTCACATGCATAATTTTTAATGAGGAAAGTAGAGGAACAAGAATGAAAACACTTGGCAATATTTTATGGTTCATCTTTGGCGGCTTTTTTGGTGGCTTATCTTGGCTATTCGCAGGCGTGATTTGGTGCATTACAATTATCGGTATTCCGATTGGTTTACAATGTTTCAAATTAGCGGGGTTGAGCTTTTGGCCGTTTAAAAAGCGAGTCGTGTATAGTGATAGCGGCGTATCTTTGGTGGTAAACATTATTTGGCTGATTATCAGTGGACTACCATTAGCAATTGGGCATTGTATTAGTGGCTTGTTGCTTTGTCTGACAATCATCGGTATTCCGTTTGGGCAACAATCCTTTAAATTGGCGAAATTAGCGTTAATGCCGTTTGGGGCCCGTGTTGTTTCAACAACTGATTTTTATTTTGAATAGTCAGAGGTTTCTCATTGACAAATAAAACGAAACAGCGTATTCTGTAAATGTAACAAGTAACGTTACATTTAGTTTGGAGTGATTAGACATGGCCATGTCAACGAAATTAAGTGTTGCGATTCATATTTTAAGTTTGATTGAAACAGGTCCTCAAGAACAAGTGACTTCTGAATACATTGCTTCGAGCGTGAATACGAATCCAGTCGTTGTTCGACGACTAATGAGCCAGTTAAAAAAAGCCGGCTTGATTCATTCCATGCGTGGAGCCAATAAAAATACCTTATTAAAGAAACCAGAAGAGATCTCACTGTATGAAATTTATACAGCGGTTGAATTGGAACGAGAGATTTTCAATATTCATCAAAATCCTAATCCAAACTGTTCCGTTGGGGCAAATATCCAATCGGTACTAGAAACTGAATTTACTAAAGTGCAACAAAAAATGGAAGAAGAATTGAAAAGCATCACCTTAGCAGATGTGATTCATGAAATAGAAGTTAAGAGAGATAAGTAATCTCTCTACTTTTAAAGTATTAAATGTAACTATTTTAGTTCTATTTAAAAATGAAAGGATGATTTACATGAAAGTAGCAGTATTAGGAGCAACAGGAAAAGAAGGACAATTACTTTTAGCAGAAGCTAAACGTCGCGGGATGGACGTGACAGCCATCGTTCGTAATGCCTCAAAAATAACAGATGGCACACCGACCATTGAAAAAGATGTTTATCAATTAACAACAGAAGATATTCAAGCGTTTGATGTATTAATTAGTGCCTTAGGATTCCCTGATGTGCAAGATTTCCCCAAATCTACCCAGCATTTGATTGAGATTTTAACCAATCAAAAAACGCGCTTGTTTGTCGTTGGGGGCGCTGGAACCTTGTATGTGGACCCAGAACACACAACTCAATTAAAGGATACACCATCATTCCCAGCAGAAATTCAGCCATTAGCTTCGGCGATGGGCGAAGCTTTAAACTTATTGAAAGAAGCTCAAAACATTCACTGGACCTATATTAGTCCTGCAGCCATGTTTGATGCTGAAGGTCCTGCGACAGGCCATTATGAAGTCGCTGGCGAAGAATTAACAACCAATAGTCAAGGTGACAGCTACATTAGTTACGCAGACTACGCCGTTGCCATGTTAGATGAAGTGGAAAGTAATGCACACCCAAATCAACGAATTAGTGTGTATCAATAAAAGAAAAAAATCATAAATAAAGAAAGAAGTGAGAGATAAAATGTTTTATCTCTCACTTCTTTCTTTATTTACACAAAAATTAATAACATTTAGAACAAGGTGTTAAGCCTCTTGCTTGGGCATCTGCCAACGTAGTTGCCGTATAGGTTCCATTTCCACATTTACGTGCATGGTATTTACTGCCAGTTGGTGTCACAAGAACAGTTGCGCTTGTTTCTGGACCAGCATTTGCAGCAGCCGTCTCGACTTCCGCCGGCGCCTGTGCGGCTTGTTGCGCCTCTGCTTCAGCTTGCGCTTTTGCTGCCGCTTCGGCTTGTTCTTTTTGCGCTTTTTCAGCGGCTAGTTTCTGAGCTTCTGCTTCTTTTCGTTGTTTTTCTTTGTGGGCATCTAATTGAGTTTTAACAACGGCTACCCGTTTTGTTAAAGCTTGATTTGGGGAGTTTAAAGCGTCAATTTGTTTGATCGCTTCATTATAGTAAGCTTCATTGGTTGGTTCTTGTTCAGCTTTTTCAACAGCGGCAGTTGCACTGGCGACTAATTGTTCATTTTTTTCTTTTTCAGTGATAGCGGTTTGAACAGTCGTTAATCGTTGTTGAAATCCTTCTTTGCCAACTGGGGCAGCAGCTACTAATTTTTCAGCTGCTTGATAATCGCTTTTACTTTTAGATTTTTCAGCAGTTGTAACTGCTTCATCAACAGGTACTGCTTCTTTGATTTTTTCAAGGCGATCATTGTATTCCTCGTATTCTTGACTTAATGAAGATACTAAGGTTGCGGCTTCATCATAGTTTTTCTGAGAAGGTTGTTTTTCAGCGTAAGCTAAGGCTTTTTCTGTTTTGGCCAATTCTTGCTCAGAATCTGTGATGCTCGCAATAAACTCTTTTGACGGTGTGACTTCGACTGATTTTTCAACTTTGGTATCTTTCTTCTCAGCAACAAAAGTGATTTTTTGCGTTTTTTCATCGGACAGTTTTACTTTGTAAGCAAACGTTTTGTCTTTCGTTTTTACTTCCTTGCCATTGGCCGTTAGTTTGCTGCTGCCATCGTATTCGCCTTTGATGGTGGCTGAGCCATTGGCATCGGTTTCAACACTCTCTGCATCAAGTGAAAGCGTTGGGGAAGAATCTGTCGTGGCAACCCCACCAATAAATAGAGCAGCACTTGCTAATGCGACATAGCCATATTGTTTTTTCGGTTGTTTCTTAATTAATGCTTTGATAGTCAGTCCCCCGCTGACAAGTAACCCTAATAGGCCCAAAAGTCCTAATACTACACTCATTCATTTCTCTCCTTTCGATATAACGTTATTATACAATGTATTGTGAGAAAATGAACATTTTTTTCGTAATAATTAATAAATTTCCTGATAAAAAAATTATTTCCTGAAGCTCAAATTCTTTTGTAAAAATTTTGTTGTGCTAAAATGGAAAGTGAGTTTAACTACGTATGTTATTAGAGAAGGGGAAATCAATGAAAGCAGAGATCATTGCAGTCGGAACAGAGTTATTACTGGGACAAGTAGTGAATACCAACGCCACCTTTTTATCAGAAGAGTTAGCTGCGCTAGGCATCGATGTTTACTATCAGACCGTTGTTGGTGATAACGGCGGCCGCTTAGAAACGCTACTAACAGAAGCAGAACAAAGAAGTGATTTAATTGTCCTTTGTGGAGGGCTAGGACCTACAGAAGACGATTTAACCAAGCAAGTTGTCGCACAACATCTCCATAAATCATTAGTAGAAGATCAAGAAGGATTGAACCGCTTGCACCAGTTTTTCCAACAGTCTAAGCGGCCAATGACGGAAAATAATCTACGACAAGTGTTAGCTATTGAAGGTGGACAAGTTCTTCAAAACCCGACAGGATTAGCGGTTGGTTCTTTCGTAACAGAAGGCACAACAAGCTATTTGCTCTTACCAGGACCACCCAATGAATTAATTCCGATGTTCCAACAAGCGGCACGACCTTTATTGATTGATGCGTTTCCACGAGAAGAACAATTGATTTCAAGAGTCTTGCGTTTTTATGGCATTGGTGAATCACAGCTGGTGACCGAGATTCAATCGTTGATTGCGCACCAAACGAATCCAACCATTGCGCCTTATGCTAAGCCTAATGAAGTGACACTTCGTTTAACAGTTAAAACAAAAGACTTAGTAGCTGGCGAAGAATTATTAACAGCGACGGAAGAAAAGGTTTTAGCTAAAGTGGGAGACTATTTTTATGGGTATGGGGATGACAATAGTTTAGCCAAGGTAACAGTGGATTTGTTATTACAAAACGGACAAACCGTCACGGCTGCTGAGAGCCTCACCGCTGGCCTATTCCAAAGTACACTGGGGGAAATTGCGGGTGCTTCGAAGATTTTTAAGGGAGGCTTCGTGACGTATTCGCAAGAAACAAAAGAGAACTTTTTAGGAATTTCTCATGAACTTTTAGAAGAGCATGGCACGGTAAGTGAAGCGTGTGCCAAAGAAATGGCAGAGAAAGCGCGTCAGTTAGCTAAATCTAACTATGGTTTATCATTTACTGGGGTCGCTGGTGACCCAATCGAAGGTCAACCGACAGGCACTGTTTGGATTGGGCTGGCGGAAGAAGGCCAACCAACCGTTGCAGAATGTTTCCATTTTAACCGTGACCGAAATTATATTAGACAGAGTGCGGTTATGCGAGGGTTAGATCTTTTGCGGCGCCGAATCATTAATAAAAAATAAATATGCGAATGTTTGTTCGGTTTTTTCTTGCTTTTTTGGTACAAAAGAGATATGATAGACCTACTAACAGGAAATGAAAAATAAGTTTATATAAATTAAAGGAGGATTATCCATTGGCAGATGATCGTAAAGTGGCTTTAGATGCCGCACTGAAAAAAATTGAAAAGAACTTTGGGAAAGGCTCTATTATGAAATTAGGCGAAAAAGCTGATCAAAAAATTTCAACTATCCCTAGTGGTTCTTTAGCGTTAGATGTTGCATTGGGCGTAGGTGGGTATCCACGTGGCCGAATTATTGAAGTATATGGTCCTGAGAGTTCAGGTAAAACAACTGTTTCTTTACACGCAATTGCAGAAGTGCAACGAAATGGTGGAACAGCCGCTTTTATCGATGCTGAGCATGCATTGGATCCTCAATATGCGGAGAAACTAGGCGTTAACATTGATGAATTACTTTTATCTCAACCAGATACGGGTGAGCAAGGCTTAGAGATTGCCGATGCCTTAGTTTCAAGTGGTGCGATTGACATCGTTGTCATCGACTCGGTTGCTGCGTTAGTTCCTCGTGCAGAGATTGATGGTGAGATGGGAGCGAGCCATGTCGGCTTACAAGCTCGACTAATGTCTCAAGCACTACGTAAATTATCAGGCTCAATTAATAAGACAAAAACAATTGCTATTTTCATTAACCAAATTCGTGAAAAAGTTGGCGTGATGTTCGGAAATCCTGAAACAACTCCTGGTGGACGTGCATTGAAATTCTACGCAACGGTTCGTCTAGAAGTCCGTCGTGCAGAGCAGTTGAAACAAGGAACAGACATCGTCGGTAACCGCACAAAAATTAAAGTCGTTAAAAACAAAGTGGCGCCACCATTCAAAGTGGCAGAAGTTGATATCATGTATGGCCAAGGGATTTCCCAAGAAGGTGAATTACTAGATATGGCTGTGGAAAAAGACCTTATCAGTAAAAGTGGTGCTTGGTATGGCTACAAAGAAGAACGAATTGGCCAAGGCCGTGAAAATGCCAAACAATACATGGCGGATCATCCTGAAATGATGGCAGAAGTGTCTAAATTGGTCCGTGATGCATATGGCATCGGTGACGGTTCAACCATTACAGAAGAAGCAGAAGGTCAAGAAGAACTACCCTTAGATGAATAAATAACGAGTGAATACGACTCGTTAAGAAGAAGGACAACACTTACTGAACAGGACAGGTGTTGTCTTTTTTTGTTTAGAACTAAATTGTTAAATAGACTGTTGTCCATGTCCGAACCCATCCACATCAAGCAGCTTAGTCAAACAGCAGACTATGCGGCGTTTGTTCTAAAATTTAAACAATTCGTGACGGCGGAAACCTAAAAATGTGACGTTGTCTAATATTTGCTGCCCTTTCCAAAAGAAAGGGCTTTTTTAAGTTGACACCTTTCGCGACAAACATTAGAATAAAATTGTGTGTATGCACAAATATGCAAGTAGGCATATTGATAATTGATTTTAGTTTATCAAAAAACTACAAGATATGAATTAACAAAAAGATAGTATGGAGGTGGAAATATGGTTTTAAATATTCTCCTCGCTATCGTCGGTTTGATTGTCGGTCTTGGTTTAGGATTTGTTATTGCAAAGTCACGTCATGATAAAGCAATAAATGGTGCAAAAATTTCAGCGTCGAGTATTCTCGAGAACGCTCGGAAAGAATCAGAAACACTGAAAAAAGAAGCATTGCTAGAAGCTAAGGAAGAGAACCAGAAGTATCGTTCAGAAATTGAAAGTGAGTTGAAAGAAAGCAGATTAGAACTTAAATCTCAAGAAAATCGTTTAATTCAACGGGAACAAACGTTGGATCGTAAAGATGACTCTCTTGAAAAACGTGAAGGCTCACTGGAAGAAAAAGAAGAGAAACTTGGTGCTAGACAGCAATTAATTGATGAGCGAGAAAAAGAAGTAGAAAACTTAATTAATCAGCAACATCAAGAATTAGAACGAATTGCTTCCCTTTCAAAAGAAGAAGCAAAATCGATTATTATGAAGTCAACAGAAGAAGAGTTGAATCATGAACTAACCTTGATGGTCAAGGAGTCAGAACAACGTGCCAAAGAAGAATCTGATCGCAAAGCGAAGAACTTGCTTTCCCTAGCAATTCAACGTTGCGCTGCTGATTCTGTTTCTGAAACAACTGTTTCCGTGGTCACTTTACCAAATGATGAGATGAAAGGTCGCATTATTGGTCGTGAAGGACGTAATATTCGTACATTGGAAACATTAACAGGGATTGACTTAATCATTGATGATACGCCAGAAGCGGTTGTGTTATCTGGATTTGATCCAATCAGACGAGAAATCGCTCGAATGACCTTGGAAAAATTAATCCAAGATGGTCGGATTCATCCCGCTCGTATCGAAGAAATGGTAGAAAAATCACGTAAAGAAATGGATGAACGGATTCGTGAATACGGAGAACAAGCAGCCTTTGAAGTAGGTGCTCATACGTTACATCCTGATTTAATTAAAATTTTAGGCCGTTTACGTTTCAGAACAAGTTATGGTCAAAATGTCTTGAACCATTCAATCGAAGTAGCAAAACTGGCTGGCGTTTTAGCCGCCGAATTAGGCGAGGATGTTCAATTAGCCAAACGTGCAGGGTTACTACATGATATTGGGAAAGCATTGGATCATGAAATTGAAGGTTCTCACGTTGAGATTGGCGCAGAATTAGCTGCGAAATATAAAGAAAATTCAGTAGTTATTAATGCCATTGCCTCGCATCATGGTGATGTGGAAGCAACCTCAGTTATTTCTGTTTTAGTGGCAGCCGCAGATGCGTTATCTGCAGCCCGTCCAGGTGCACGTAGTGAATCGTTAGAAAACTACATTCGCCGCTTAGAAAACTTAGAAAATATTTCTAATAGTTTTGAAGGCGTTGATTCAAGTTTTGCTGTTCAAGCAGGACGTGAAGTTCGTGTCATGGTGAAACCAGAAGAAATTTCTGATTTAGAATCTGTTCGTTTAGTTCGAGACATTCGGAAGAAAATTGAAGATGACTTGGATTATCCAGGACATATCAAAGTAACGGTTATCCGTGAAACACGTGCCGTAGACTATGCGAAATAAAATAAAAAGCGAATAAGTATCGCGTGTAGTGTCTCAACGAACAATTGCAAGGATTGTTCGTTGAGACACTTTTTTTAATCTTTTAAAACCAAAACTTTCTTTTCAAAGCGAAAACAACTATAATAAACAAGAGATGTTAAAAAGAGAAGAGGAACCTTTTTGCGTATATTATTTATAGGAGATGTTGTCGGTTCTTTAGGAAGAGAAGCCTTAGCAACGTATGTCCCTAAATTAAAGAAGAAATATCGTCCACAAGTGACCATTGCCAATGGTGAAAATGCGGCATCTGGTCGGGGAATTACTGGCAAGATTTATAAGAAATTTTTGCAAGATGGTGTCGATGTTGTTACGATGGGTAACCATACGTGGGACAACAAGGATATCTTTGAATTCATTGATGATGCGAAGAAAATGGTTCGTCCAGCGAACTTTCCAGAAGATGTGCCTGGTCAAGGAATGGTTTTTGTGAAAGTCAATCAATTGGAACTAGCGGTGATTAATTTACAGGCCCGCACATTTATGGTGCCATTGGAAGATCCTTTCAAGAAAGCCGCCGAGCTAGTGGCTATCGCTCGCAAACGGACACCGCTCATTTTTGTGGATTTTCATGGCGAAACGACGAGTGAAAAACAAGCCATGAGCTGGTTTTTAGATGGCCAAGTTTCAGCCGTTGTTGGAACACATACGCATGTTCAAACAAATGATGCTCGGATTTTACCGAAAGGGACAGCCTTCTTAAGTGATGTCGGTATGACCGGACCTTATGATGGGATTCTAGGAATGAAGCGTGAACCGATTATTGAGAAGTTTATGACAGCATTGCCGAAGCGCTTTGAGGTAGTCGAAACAGGGCGGACAATTTTATCTGCCTGTATTTTAGAGATTGATGACCAAACGGGCCAAGCGAAGATGATTGAGCCGATTCAGATTAGCGAAGATCGCCCGTTTCAAGAATAATAGAAGAAAAGTTAATCTCGGATCATTAAGAGGTTAACTTTTTCTGCTCTTATAGAAAAAGTGCCGGTGAAAGATGAAGGTGAAAAAAATGGAGCCGTTGAATTTAGATGCACAAAGTAATAAAGAATTAGAAAAATTGTTACATTTAATTGGACAAGATGAAGTCATTCAGCGCTACCAAGCGATTGAAGAAAAGGTAAAGAAAAACAAAAAGCTGACAGAATTAGTGGAAGAAATTAAAGCTGCGCAAAAAGATGCGGTTCAATTTGCTCACTATGGCAAACCAACTGCTGAAAAAGAAGCCATTCAACGAGCTGATGCGAAAACAAAAGAATTTGATGAGCACCCACTCGTTGTAGCCTACCGCGAACAACTGATCGAAGCCAATGACTTAGTCCAACATGTCACGGCGCTCATTCAATACCGCGTGAACGAAGAGCTAGAGAAGGAAGGGAATTAAATGCCACAAAAGACAAAAAATACACCCATGATGGAACAATATTTGTCCATTAAGGCCCAATACAAGGATGCGTTTTTATTTTATCGCTTAGGTGATTTTTATGAATTATTTTATGAAGATGCTATCAATGCAGCGCAAATCTTAGAATTGACGTTAACCAGTCGTAACCGCAATGCGGATGATCCGATTCCTATGTGTGGCGTTCCTTATCATGCCGCGCAAGGCTACATTGATACGTTGATTGAGCAAGGCTATAAAGTAGCGATTTGTGAGCAAGTGGAAGATCCAAAGACTACCAAGGGCATGGTCAAACGAGAAGTGGTCCAGTTGGTAACGCCAGGAACGGTGATGAATAGTAAAGGCTTGGAAGCCAAAGACAATAATTACTTAACTGCTGTGCTAACAGATGGTAATCAGTTTGGTTTTGCCTATGTAGATTTGAGTACAGGCGAATTAAAAACAGCAGTCTTGGCTGATGAAGAGGGCGTTTTAAACGAAGCTTCTGCGTTGCAAACAAAAGAAATGGTCCTAGGTTCAGGGATTCCTGAATCGTTAAAAGAGAACTTAAGTTTACGTTTAAATATTATCTTTTCGACACAAGAAACGGTGGAAGAAAATGCCGAGTTTAGTTTTTTAACCAATGAACTGATTAATCCATTAGAAATTGAAATTACAGGCAAATTATTATCTTATTTATCCGTTACCCAAAAGCGGAGCTTGTCCCATATTCAGAAAGCTGTGGAATATCAGCCAGATCATTTCTTGAAAATGGATCATTATTCTAAATTCAATTTAGAATTGAGTCAGTCGATTCGAACAGGACAGAAAAAAGGGACTCTTTTGTGGCTATTAGATGAAACGAAAACAGCTATGGGCGGCCGTTTATTAAAACAATGGTTGGATCGTCCGCTAATTCAGGAACGTCAAATTAAGGCGCGTCAAGAAATGGTGCAATCCTTATTAAATGCCTATTTTGAACGCTTAGATTTGCAAGCAGCATTGACGAACGTTTATGATTTAGAGCGGTTAGCAGGACGCGTGGCATTCGGCAGTGTGAATGGGCGTGATTTAATTCAATTACGGACCTCTTTAGAACAAGTACCAACGATTCGACAGTTAATTGTCGGGATCAATCAAGGGGAATGGGATGATTTGTTAGTCGACTTAAACCCCGTTGAAGATTTAGTGGCATTGATTGCGACGGCGATTAATGAAGAAGCCCCTTTACAAATTACTGAAGGAAATGTTATTAAGGACGGCTATAACGACCAATTAGATGAATACCGTGATGCCATGCGCAATGGTAAGCAATGGCTAGCGGAGTTAGAAGCGAAAGAACGCCAAGAAACAGGGATTAAAAACTTGAAGATTGGCTACAATCGTGTCTTTGGTTATTTCATTGAAATCACTAAGTCAAATTTAGCGAATTTAGAAGAAGGAAAATACGAGCGGAAGCAAACATTAGCTAATGCGGAGCGCTTTATTACGCCCGAACTAAAAGAACTAGAGCGTTTAATCTTAGAAGCTGAAGAAAAATCAGTTGAACTAGAATATCAATTGTTCTTGGCCGTGAGAGAACAAGTAAAAACGAATATTGATCGATTGCAAACACTGGCTAAAACCATTAGTGCGGTTGATGTTTTACAATCTTTTGCAACAATTAGTGAACGGTATCAATACGTTCGACCAACGTTAAGAAGTAACACGAAAAATTTGGCGATTGTCGAAGGACGACACCCAGTCGTGGAAAAAGTTTTAGGGCACCAAGAATACATTCCAAACAGTATCCGCATGAACCCAGAAACAGATATTCTCTTGATTACTGGACCAAACATGTCAGGGAAAAGTACCTACATGCGTCAATTGGCTTTGACGGTGGTCATGGCGCAAATTGGCTGTTTTGTACCAGCGGAAAGTGCTGAAATGCCAATTTTCGATCAAATTTTTACACGGATTGGGGCCTCTGATGATCTAATTGCAGGGCAAAGTACCTTTATGGTAGAAATGATGGAAGCCAACCAAGCACTGCGGCACGCCACGCCTAACAGCCTAATTTTATTTGATGAATTAGGACGCGGCACAGCAACCTATGATGGGATGGCGCTAGCGCAAGCCATCATTGAATATATCCATCGTGAAGTACAAGCCAAAACGCTATTCTCTACACATTATCATGAACTAACTGTTCTAGATGAAACCTTAAAAGGCTTGAAGAATATTCACGTGGGCGCTGTCGAAAAAGATGGCGAAGTGGTCTTTCTTCATAAAATGATGGAAGGACCTGCTGATAAGAGTTATGGGATACATGTTGCTAAAATCGCTGGTTTACCAAGCCCACTTTTAGAACGAGCAGCCACCATTTTATCCGCTTTAGAAGCGGAAGAAACAACGATTCCAAGTTCAGTTCATCATGAAGAAGTTTCAGAAGTCCATGAAGAAACCGAGCAACTTTCATTATTTAAAGAAGTTTCAACAGAAGAATTAAGTGTCATTGACACATTGAAGAAAATGAATCTATTAGAAATGACACCACTAGATGCGTTAAACATGCTTCATCAATTGCAAAAACGTATCTAATTAGGAACCGAACCGGTTAGGAGGTCGTGAAATGGGGAAAATTCAAGAACTATCCGAACAACTAGCCAACCAGATTGCTGCTGGTGAAGTTGTTGAACGTCCCGCTTCTGTCGTCAAAGAATTGGTGGAAAATGCACTGGATGCAGGAAGCACCCAAATTGATATTTTTATTGAAGAAGCTGGCTTGAAAACCATTCAAATTATTGATAATGGTGAAGGAATTGCCAAAGAAGATGTACTGAATGCCTTCAAACGCCACGCCACAAGCAAAATTCACACAAGAGATGATTTGTTCCGAATTCGCAGCTTGGGGTTCCGAGGCGAAGCCTTACCAAGTATTGCCTCAGTTTCTGAAATGATTGTCGAAACTGCCACAGCTGAGGAAGAAGAAGGCAGCTATGTGATTCTAAAAGGGGGCAAGGTCGAAGAAAACCGACCAGCAGCCCTCCGTAAAGGTACAAAAATGACCGTTTCTAATTTATTTTATAATACGCCCGCTCGTTTGAAATACGTCAAAACGATCCAAACGGAATTGGCCAATATCGGTGACATTGTCAATCGTCTGGCGTTAAGTCACCCTAAAGTCGCTTTTCGCTTAGTTCATGACGGCCACAAAATGATGAGTACAACAGGCAATGGTGATTTAAAACAAACGATTGCCGGGATTTATGGCATTAGCACCGCAAAGAAAATGTTGAAAATTGAAGGAAAAGACCTTGATTTTACTTTGACAGGGTATGTCTCATTGCCAGAAGTCACACGGGCCAGCCGTAACTATTTATCAACGATTATCAATGGTCGTTATATTAAAAATTTCGCGTTAAATAAAGCAATTGTAGCCGGCTATGGTTCGAAACTAATGGTGGGGCGTTTTCCAATTGCTGTGTTAGAAATTGAAATGGATCCGCTGTTAGTCGATGTCAATGTCCATCCTACTAAGCAAGAAGTTCGTTTAAGTAAAGAAAAAGATTTAATGGCATTAATTGAACAGGCGATTCAAGAAGTGTTGAGCCAAGAACAGTTGATTCCCAATGCGGCAGACAATTTGCGTTTTAAAAAGAAACTACCGCCAGAACCTAAAGCCGAACAAATGGAAATTCCTCTATCGACTGAACAACCTGCGGTAAAACAACGACCGGGCAGCTTAAGCTATAATCCCGCAACGGGTCGCTTCTATGCGGAACATGCGACAGACGAAACACCAGCCTCAAGCGCCCCTGAAGCTGTCAACCAGACAGAAAGAGCAGTGGACCCAATGGACGATCCATTTGCGCCGCCAGTGCCAGAATCAACGAGTATAGCAGAAGAAACGTCAGCTTACGAAACCTCTTCGGCAGATGTTGATTCCGCAAATCAGTGGGAAACAGCTAGTAATGAGCAACAGGTAATAGCCGAAGAAACGAAAATAACTGAAGTATCTGATTCAGAACCTTCTCTGCGTTCATCAGAGGCTGCTGACGAGGTTTTCCAAGAAGAAATGAAACTTCACCCGGAATTCGATGCCAATAGCGCTGCGAGTCAAAGAGAACTGAAACAAGCCTTGAACAAGTTGGAAGAAGAACGACCGACAGAACGTTTTCCTGAGCTAGAATACTTCGGTCAAATGCACGGAACTTATTTATTCGCACAAAGCAAAGATGGCCTGTTTATTATCGACCAACACGCTGCCCAAGAACGAATTAAATACGAGTATTTCCGTGAAAAAATTGGCGAAGTCAGTGACGATTTACAAGAGCTATTGGTACCAATCGTTATTGATTATCCAAATAGCGATGCCTTGAAAATTAAAGAGCAGAAAGAAACCCTTGCGGAAGTCGGCATCCATTTGGAAGACTTTGGACAAAATAGTTTCATTGTGCGGGCGCACCCAACTTGGTATCCTGCAGGCGAAGAGGAAAGCATTGTTCGCGAGATGATTGACATGTTGCTAACAACTGGCTCGGTCAGCGTGAAAAAATTCCGTGAAGCAACTGCCATTATGATGAGCTGTAAGCGATCCATCAAAGCCAATCATTACCTCAATGAGCAACAAGCACGCGTGCTATTAAAAGATTTAGCCTTGTGCGAAAATCCGTTTAATTGTCCGCATGGACGTCCGGTGCTGATTCATTTTACGAATTCAGATATGGAACGAATGTTTAAACGCATTCAAGACCCCCATTAAAAAGAAACGAGGCGTCATCAATTTATGCAAATTATTTTAGCATCCCAATCTCCTCGCCGTCAGGAGTTATTAAAGCGTGTGGTTCCAACTTTTACGATTGCACCAGCCGACATCGATGAAACTGTTGGCAAAGACGGCTTACCAGCAGAATATGTGGCGCAAATGGCTGCCCAAAAAGCAGCGGCTATAGCAGAGCAATCCCCCGAAGCACTAGTCATTGGCTGCGATACAATTGTGGCATTGGCGGGAGAAATCCTCGGTAAACCGACTTCTCGGGAAGACGGTTATCGCATGTTGCGCCTCCTAAGTGGCAAAACACATGACGTGTATACAAGTGTGACGTTGAAACAAGGGGAAAAAGAGCGCTCCGCGACAGTTCATTCAACCGTGACGTTTTATCCACTGACAGACACGGAAATCCATGCTTACTTAGATACCGCAGAATATGCCGACAAAGCAGGCGCTTATGGTATCCAAGGACAAGGGGCATTACTAATTGAAGCAATCGCCGGCGATTATTACGCCATTATGGGTTTACCAATTGCCAAAGTAGCCCGACTACTAAAAGAATTCAACTAATATAAGACAGTCCTTTTCATTCGTCAAAAAGAGAAAGGACTGTCTTTTACTATGCAAACTATTAGGTGCCTGTTTGGCAAACGTGGTATCATTGAACCCAATAAATTGAACAGAAGAAAAGGAGTGGACAGAATGACAAAACCAACAGAAGAAGAATTAAAACAAACCTTGACGGATCTTCAATATGCCGTCACACAAGAAAACGCAACAGAACGCCCTTTTTCAGGAGAATATGATGACTTTTACCAAGACGGAATCTATGTAGACATTGTTAGTGGCGAACCGTTGTTTAGCTCCCTAGACAAATACGATGCTGGTTGCGGCTGGCCATCCTTTACCAAACCAATTGAAAAACGTGGCGTCAAAGAAAAAGCTGATTTTAGTCACGGCATGCACCGAGTAGAAGTTCGCAGTCAAGAAGCGGATTCACATTTAGGGCATGTTTTCACTGATGGCCCACTCCAAGAAGGCGGCTTACGTTATTGCATTAATGCGGCAGCTTTGAGATTTGTGCCAGTGGCAGATTTAGAAAAAGAAGGCTATGGCGAGTACCTTTCTTTATTCAAATAATCCTCATTTTTTAGACAAATACGATAAAATAGTTAGAAGAAAGCGACTTTTGATGAATATCTTGTATGAAATACAGAAAATCTCTTGATTTATTTGGCTAGGACTACTATTATTTTAGAAGGAAAGTATTGTTCAGTTTTAACGAATTGGCTGAAATAGAAAGTGGAGGTTCTAATGTCGAAACATTATTTTGATCCAAGATTGAAAATCTTTTCTTTGAACTCTAATCGTCCCTTAGCAGAAAAAATTGCGGATGCTGTGGGTGTGGAGCTAGGAAAGTGCTCTGTAACACAATTTAGTGATGGCGAAATTCAAGTGAATATTGAAGAAAGTATTCGTGGTGCACATGTTTACGTCATTCAATCAACAAGTAGCCCTGTTAACGATAACTTAATGGAACTATTAATCATGATTGATGCGTTAAAACGTGCGAGTGCTAAAACAATTAACGTGGTTATGCCTTATTATGGGTATGCACGTCAAGACCGTAAAGCACGTGCCCGGGAACCAATCACTGCTAAACTTGTTGCAAACATGATTGAAAAAGCTGGTGCAACAAGAATGTTGACATTGGACTTACATGCGGTCCAAATTCAAGGATTCTTTGATATTCCAGTGGATCATTTGATGGGTGCACCATTAATTGCCGATTACTTCATCGAACACGGCATTCAAGGCGATGACGTCGTTGTTGTTTCCCCTGACCATGGTGGTGTAACGCGTGCACGTAAATTGGCAGAATTCTTAAAAGCACCAATTGCGATCATTGACAAACGTCGTCCAAAAGCGAACGTAGCAGAAGTAATGAATATCATTGGTCATGTGGAAGGCAAAACATGTGTCTTAATTGATGACATGATTGACACAGCGGGGACAATTTCTCTTGCTGCAAACGCATTGAAGGAAGCCGGAGCAAAAGACGTTTACGCTTCTTGTACACATCCCGTTTTATCAGGACCAGCCTTACAACGTATTGAAGATTCAGCAATTGAACGCTTAGTTGTAACAGACTCTATTTACCTATCTGATGATCGTAAAATTGCTAAAATTGACGAAGTCAGCGTTGGTGAATTAATCGGAGATGCGATTAAACGTATCCACGAAAACAAACCAGTTAGTCCGTTATTTGAAACAAAAAATAAATAATTATAAAAAACGCCCACATCATTTTTCTGATGTGGGCGGTTTTTTTGTGTATTATAAATTATTTAATAGCAAATGAATAGCAAGAGGATACATGAGATTGTTATTACAGAAACAATAGGTAGAGGCTAAAACCCAGCCCATTCCACAATAAAAAAGCATGGAAATTGATGGTAATAGTCCATGGCTAAGACCAAAAAAAAGACCAGAAAAAAATATTTTACATAAGACACTTCGAGAGGTGTTTTTTATAAAAAATAAGTTCATAAAAATGCCACGAGTCAGGAGTTCTTCTATTATAGGTGAAAAGAGTCTAGTATGAAGGGCCATTAAAACAGGTGCTACATTTCGGACTTCATTAATATAATGTTGATTTTCTGGAGTAGACATGCGTGAGAAAAGTAAATTTAGAATAATAGAAAATAAGAACATGCCAATAGCTAGTAATAGACTTTTAAAGATAGCTTGTTTTTTTTCTTTACTATTTTTTTATAGAAAACTGACAGCACGATAATAATAATTAAAGATAGTATACTATCAAAGATAATCAAGGTTTTTTCGTTATTTTTTATAGCTATTAAGCTCATTCCAGTTAATGCTTCTATGCTGGGTAGGGCTGTCAAAAAAGTGAACAGGAGATAAAGAAGTGTTTTTTTCTTTGTAGATAATTTTGTTTCGATACTATAACAACCTCCTTTTCTATTTTGTCAGAATGATATGTTTACAAATTGAACTACTAATCAAGGAATAAAAAGGAAATGAAAAAATGATGCTTCATCTATTGTGAGTTTTATTATAATTAGATAAAATATAGATGTCAAAAAGATTAAAAAGGTTGGAGCTTTAAAAATATTGGAAAGGAGTATACAAATGAAAAAGATAACTGAACGACCAATTGTCAAAATCTTAATTAAGATTTTGATGTTTGCCCTATGTTTTTATGCGGGGATAAAATTCGTTGATTTCATTTTTCCGTTAGTAGGATTTAAACAATAAGCAAAAGAAATGAACGTGGAGACAAGCACAAAGGACCGTGAACTTCGTTGCTAATAGTAAAGTATTGGTCCTTGGAAACTAAAAAGCTGTTAAAAATGACAATAAAAAATAACCGTTTACTTTGACTGAGTACGGTTATTTTTAAATAATTCAAAAAGTCACCGTCTTAAACGGCTCTACATCAGAGAGGTATGTTGACGCATATCTCTCTTTTCATTTTCATTATAGCACAATTCCCTAAAAAAATATATTTGAAACTAATTACTTTTTAGTTTTACATGGTATAATCTAAGTGTAGAGAAGTTATGGCGGTGGCTATCTAATCTGAAAGTGAGGTGGTGCGTATGAGCGTACTTCCAAAATTTACAGAAAGGAGAGGCCTTTTGTCAGCATATGAGACAATTCAGACGATCCTAGGTTTTGGTATGTTTACCATTGCTTTGATTGCACTGATTGTGAAATTGCTTAAAAATGACAAGAAAAAATAACCGTCTACTTTGACCAGTACGGTTATTTTTAATAATACAATTGGTCACCGTCTTAAACGGCTCTACATCAGAGAGGTATGTTGACGCATATCTCTCTTTTCGTTTTCATTATAGCACATTTTCCCAAATAGTACGAATAAATTTAGCGTTAATCCGTGAAATCCTAAAAGCTGTTAAAAATGACAATAAAAAATCAGTCACCGTCTTAAACGGCTCTACACTAGAGAGGTATGTTGAAGCATATCTCTCTTTTCATCTACATTCTAGCATAGATACAATGTAGATGAAAAGAGGTGCCTGCTGCTAAAGGTTCTTGTCATTCTTTAGCGATTGAGCAGTGCATCAACGCTTAGTTCAGTCATTTCAGAGACTTGCATGTCGGCTCCGAGTAAGGGTTGGTTGGCCGACAAGCCGACGGCATAGATGCCCGCGGCTTTCAAGCCGTCAATGCCTGATTGTGCATCTTCAAAGCCAATGGCGTTTTGCGGTAGCACGCCAATACTGTCAGCGGCGGCTAAAAAGATTTCAGGATCAGGTTTGCCTTTGCTTAACGAGTCGGGATCGACAATTGTGGCGAAGTACGCGCGCACGCCTAATTTTTCCAAAATCAGGGGCGCGTTTTTTGAAGCCGAAGCCACGGCACAGGGAATGTGACGTGCTTGGGCTTGCTGTAGCAATGGCACGACACCAGGTAAAACATCTTCTGTCGTTAAATGTTCTAATAATTGAACGTAGTGGTCATTTTTTTGCTGAGCTAAGGCTTCTTTTTCTGCTGGAGTAAACGCATTTTCAAGGTGGCCATGGGCTAAAATGCGGTCCAAGGAATCCATCCGACTAATGCCTTTCAATGTTTCGTTGAAGGTTTCGTCAATGGGAATACCTAGCGAATCGGCCAACGCTTTCCAAGCTTGATAATGAAATTTGGCGGTGTCAGTAATGACACCATCCAAATCAAAAATAAATCCAATCGTCATTGTGGTTCGCTCCTTTATTGATAATGTACTTCTTTTGGTCGTTCGGCGGTTAACGGAATCAACGCGCCCTGAACTAATAATTGTGTGTCTTTATCTGCTGTAATCGTGACACTGGTTTGTGTTAATGAAAATTGATAGGTCACGCCTTGATGAATAAACTGGAACGCCAATGCTTGCCAATGTTCAGGTAAGTTTGGACAAATTGATAACTCGTTCTGGCGCGTGTCAACGCCTGCATACGTCGCTAAAGTAACGTGAATCGTCGCAGCCATGACCCCTGTATGAATCCCTTCAGCGGTCGTGCCACCTTGAATGTCACGATAATCGGAATACAACGCTTCTTGATAAAGTTGCCAAGATAGCTCATGGAATTGCGCCATTTCTGCCAATTGGGCATGAACAATTCGTGACAAAGTCGAACCATGAGACGTCCGTTTTAGATAATACAAAAGATTTTTTTCCAAATAATCCGCAGGCAATTGATACCCTAAATCTTCTAAAATTTGATCCACTCGAGTTTTGTCTAAGTTGTAGAACAACATTAACGTGTCGGCTTGTTTCGCCACTTTGTAATCATCGGGGGATTCTCCTTCAGCTTTTAAAATTCGATCCATGCGGTAAATATTGCCGTATTTCTCTTTCATCGCTGTCCAGTCAATCTCTTTTAAGCCGAAATACCCTTCATATTGCGCAATAATGCCGTCAGAATTAACTTCAATTTCCAGTGAATTTTGAATTTGCTGCATGCGGGCTAGATCAGCCGAAGTGGTCTGAGTTTTGGCAAAAAGTTGTGCCTGTTCTTCCTCAGAGAAAAGTGCCAAAATGTTGGTTAATTCTTCGAATAGCCAAACCACCATCAAATTCGTATAGGCGTTGTTTTTCAAGCCGCTTTCCGCTTGGTCTGGATAGCCCTCGTGAAACTCATCAGGTCCCATCACTTTATCAATAAAGAACCGTCCTGTTGCGTCATCTAACGTCGCAGCGCTGTTCCAAAATTGAGCGATTTCTAACAACATTTCGCCGCCATATTGTTTCATAAATTCATGATCCTGTGTACTATGCCAATACAACCAAGCATTGTAAGCAATCGCTAGGGACACATGCCGTTGCAAAATACTATGATCCTCGCCCCAATGTCCATTCAACGGATTTAAGTGAAGTTTTTGCGTGGTTTCACGCCCATCACGCCCTGATTGCCACGGATACATTGCGCCACGATACTGGCTGGCCGCCGCATTCTCCTTCGCTTTCTCTAATCGGTGGTAACGATACAGCAACAATTGTTTCGCTGTGTCAGGATAATGTTGAATATAAAAAGGTAAAATAAAAATTTCATCCCAGAAAATATGTCCACGATACGCTTCACCGTGCAAGCCTCGGGCGGTAATCGAGACGTCCAATGCTTGTGCTTGGTTACTAAAAGGCGAAGCCGAAGCCAGCAAGTGATAACTGTGAATCCGTAAAAGTTTTTGAGACATCAAATCGCCTGTCACGGTAATGTTGGCTTGTTGCCAAAGAGTTTGCCAAGCGCGGGCGCTTTCCTGAGCGGCGGCCGCAAAAGAGTCCTTCGGCGTAAACGGTACCTGCCAACTTTGTTCGGCGTGGCTGGCTTGTACAAAGACTTGTTTTTCTAGCGTATAGCGCGTTCCTTGGTGCGCCATCACGGTTACCACTTGGGCGATTTTTTCCGCTTCTTCTTGAATCGTAATGGCTTCTTTTTCAAAAAAATCACCGGTTATCAAGGCCGTTTCTCGGACGCTTAAGTTAGATTGATTGGTACAAACCTCAATCACGGTTTTGTTTTCCTGCGCGCTTAATGCTGTCACCTGAAAATGTTTGGCTGTTAAGTTGCGGTACCGCGCCACGTTATAGTTGTAGACACTGCCATCCGTGACGGTTTTCAAAGTAATCGGGGCCGAAAAGTTTAACGGCTCAAACGTATATTGCAGATGATAGTCATTCGGCTGTGCCATATTGGCGATTTTTTTCGTCGTTAATTTAATTTGCTGATTGTCCGCATCTTTCAATATCATTTCTGCGACAAACAACCCCGTTTTCAAGTTCAGTTGACGGTGTAATTGTTGTAGCGTGTCTGGAGAAATCGTTAACCAGTCGGTGGCATCGCCAATTTTTAAAGCGATGTGTTGGTTGTCAGGAGCGTTGACGAAATCTTCATTTTCCACTACTTGACCCGCCACTTCCGAAGCCGCTGTATTATAAAGCCCCGCAATGTAGGTCGCTGGATAATGATCATCCGAAATCGTCATCTCAGGGGTTGTGCCACGCAAGCCTAAAAAGCCATTGCCGACAGTTAACAGGGACTCCACCGCATATTCATTTTTCCCAGGCACGTAGCCATAATAGTCCAAATGCCAAGCCAAATACTGCCGTTTTTCTTCAAATGCTGCCAGCAGATTCGGTGCCGCCGCTTGTTCGGCTGCTGTTAAAAGTGGCGTGTTCAACTGTTCCGCGAACGCTTGAATCACCGCTTGCGGAACTAGCGCCAACGTTTCCTCTGGCGAAAAGAAGTCCGCTGGGAACTCAGCCACAATCCCTCCCAGAATCGGCGCAGCCTCTGCCAAAATCAATTGGCACAGTTCAGGAACCGTTTCTTCGATAGTCAAAGCTTCAAAAGGGAACGTTTTTTGGTGAAGCGGTTCCAATTTATGGTTAAAAAAAGTCGTCGTTAGTTGGTTCGTTGCGAATGTTAATTCTAAAATGGTCATGTTTGGCGCCTCCTTGTAAACTTGTATAGACATGTTATGTTTGACTACAGTATAGTATGAACGAATCAGAATTACAAGGATTTTCCCCAGATTCTTGGGAAAACTTTTCCAGAAGGGGGAAGCAACAGACTACGCTGGGTCCGAAAAAAAGGCGGTCAAGCAGTGGTTTGGCTGGGGGAGTTTGTGGCGTAAGCAAGGCAGAAAGTGCGGGGGATTTTTCTGACCAGCTCTAGGTTTTTCGGAGGGAATATGCTATGCTTTTAGAAAAGAAATTGTTGGTAGAGGAGGATCGGCATGAACAAGTTTCATGACATATTTTTAGAATTAGAACAACAAATTGTCCAAGGCGACTATCAGCCAGGCGATTTATTACCTAGTGAAAATCAATTAGTGGAAACCTACAATGTTTCCCGTGAAACAATTCGGAAAGCCTTGAATTTGCTAATTAACGCTGGTTACATTCAGAAAAAACAAGGCAAAGGCTCGATTGTGCTCAACTTTAAAAAGTTTAATTTTCCTATTTCAGGGGTGACCAGTTACAAGGAGTTACAACAAACTCAGCATATTGAAAGTCATACCCATGTGGTTTCCTTAGAAGAAATTCCTGTGGAGCGCAACTTGGCTCAGTTGACTGGCTGGAGGGAAGGGGCCCCTGTTTGGCGCTTAGTCCGGCAACGGGAGATTGAAGGGGAAGTCGATATTTTAGATATTGATTACTTGATTAAAGAGATTGTCCCTGAACTGCCGAAGCACCGTGCCGAAGATTCGATTTTCGATTATCTGGAAAACGACCTTGGCTTGGCGATTAGTTACGCCCAGAAAGAAATTACCGTGGAACCGCTCACAGAGATGGACAAGCAGCTGATTGGTGAAGTGGAAGGCAATCATGTTGTCGTGGTCCGCAGTATCATGAACTTGGAAGATACCCGCTGTTTTGGGTATACGGAATCCCGTCACCGCTTAAACAAATTTAAGTTTGTGGAATTCGCCCGCCGCCGCAAGTTGTAAGTCTTGGCGACTAGTAAATGCAAAAATGGCTGTCATTAAATGAAATTTTACGGTTTTTTCGCCGCAACCGCGAATAAATGTATAAGATTTTAGGAGAAAACGTCACAATGTTAGAGGTGAACCTCTACTTTGTGACGTTTTCTCGTTGTTTATTAAAAGGATTCGCCCAAAAATGCATTAAATAACAGATGAAAATATCAAAAAGTATTGAAAAAAAGGTTTAAAAAAAGGATAAAACGTTGATTTTAAAAGGAATTTCGTTTTTTTACCAGAGCTGTTAAATATTTAAAATCACAAGAAAATGAGATTCTTGTATAATAAGGCTATAGCTTCAGAGGCGCGGAAGAAATGATCAGCGCACTCTGGAAATTCAGAACAGTTAAAGGAGACGTACATATGATGAAAAAGAAAATTTTGGCAAGTTTATTAGTTGGTAGCGCCGTGGTGGGTGCAAGTTTAGCACCACTGTCGGCTCAGGCGGTAACGACAGGGAATACGCCAGTGACAGTGGGTTTTGAAGGGGGCACGTTGCCAGATACTAATGGAGAAACGAATACAGTAAGGCCTGACCCAGATGCTACAAATAGCAATTTCGATTTACTATTTATTCCTAGAGAATTTGATTTTGGAACACTATCCATTTCAGATGATTTGTCGAAACCAATCCCAAATAAATGGGATGTGGGTGCAGCTAATGGACAGTCAGAGAAAGTTGCAGTCGGTGATTTAAGAGGAACCAAAGAAGGCTGGCATCTAACTGCTCAATCAACTGGCATGAAGCTAGGTAATGAGAGTTTAGAAGGCAATATCACTACTGTCATTGAATTGCTGCCATTGATTTATAATGAGACAACTAACCGGTATGTTCATCAAGATCCTGGGCTTGCCGATCCAGTTGCCAAGCCTGAAATTATTAATGCAAAAGCTTTTTCAATTCCTTTAGGCGGAGATGCCGCACTTCTTGCGAATGCCACAGTAGGAAGAGGGCAAGGATTATGGCAATTTTCAATGTATATGACTTCTTTAAATATCACCACTTCAGCGAACAACATCAAAGCCGGAAACTACACAGGTAACGTCACCTGGAATCTCGTCGCAGGGCCATCAATCTAAGCATAAACAAAAAAGTCATCCCCTCAGGATGACTTTTTGCTTATTTCTCTGTGAAGGTGCTGTCTGTTTTGACAGTTTCAGCAGGCGGTGTTTGCGCCGCTAATAAGTCGCGAATTTCTTTTAAGTAATCTTCGCTCGTTGGTACCACTTCTTCTTCTGCCGCTTCTTCTTTTTTGCCGCGGTTTTTCATTTTGTTGGCCGCTTTGACAATCAAGAAGAGGACGAAGGCCGTAATTAAAAATGTAATAAGTGCACTAATCACGCTACCAATATTGAATTCAACGCCTTCGACTTTATAGACAAGGGCACCCAATGCATCGTCGGCACTCTTTTTCCCAGTCGTCAAGACAAAAATCAGACTAATTAACGGGGTAATCAAGCCTTCCACCACTTGTGTCACAATCGCTGTAAACGCACTACCAATGACAACACCAACGGCTAGGTCTAAGACACTCCCGCGCATGATAAACTCTTTAAATTCTTTAATCATTCTTTTTTCCCTCCTCACTTTAAAAACAGTATACCGAATCTTCTTGAAAATTTGAACTGAAAAACTCTTATCATTCAGAAAGCACCTGAAGCTGTGTTATAATGGAGCTATTGGAAAAAACATTAAAAAATGCTTTAGAATTTACGCGATACATATATTTCACAGCATTCTTTAGGTAAGATGAAGCAAATGAAGGAGCGATGCGGCAATGTCTGTTCAATTAGTTAAAGGCGTGAATTTACACGTCATTCCTACAGAAAAATATAAAACGGTGCGTCTTTTAGTCCGCTTTAATACACGATTAAATCATGAAACTATTACAAAAAGAACGCTGTTGTCCAGTTTGATGGAAACCAACAGCTTGAATTACCCGAATCAAGTCAAGTTAAGTGAGCGTTTGGCGGAACTTTACGGCGCTAGCTTCGGGATTGGCGTTTCCAAAAAAGGCAATCAACATTGGTTTAATATTTCTATGAACATTGTCAATGATCATTATTTACAGGATAGTCAGGTTCTCGCCGAAGCGGTGGACTTTTTGAAGGAAATTATTTTTGCCCCCAATATTCAGGCGGGCCAATTCGAGGCGGAAACCTTCCAACGGGAGAAAGAGAACTTGAAAGCGTACTTGGAAAGTATTGTGGAGGATAAGCAAACCTATGCCTCTTTGGCGCTTCAAAGTGTCTATTTTAATCAATCGGAGGATCAAAAAATCCCTAGTTTCGGGACCGTTGCGGCGTTAGCTGAGGAAACAGCGGCATCATTAGCAGCGTATTATCAAAAAATGCTGGCGGAAGATCAAGTGGATATTTTTGTTTTAGGTGATGTCAAAGAGGCGGAGCTAGTGCCGTTATTCAAGCAATTACCGTTTACGCCTCGTGAAGAAGGCAAAGCCGCGATTTTCTACAATCAACCAATTCGCAACGTGATTGAAGAGCGGACCGAGCGTGAGGTGTTAGCCCAATCGAAATTAAACTTGGCTTACAACACGGATATTTATTATGGCGATAGCTATTATTTTGCATTGCAAGTGTTTAATGGAATTTTTGGCGGTTTCCCGCATTCTAAATTATTTATGAATGTCCGTGAAAAAGAACATTTAGCGTATTATGCTTCTAGTAGTATCGACACCTTCCGTGGCTTCATGACGGTTCAAACAGGGATCGATGGCAAAAATCGGAATCAGGTCTTGCGTTTGATTTCGACAGAATTGGAAAATATTCGTTTAGGTAAGATTAGCGAATTAGAAATTGAACAAACGAAAGCAATGTTAAAAAATCAGTATATCTTAGCGTTAGATAATGCAGGCGCGTGGCTGGAAAAAGAATACTTGAACGAATTAATGCCGCAGACGATGCTGACGGCGGAGGAATGGATTGCGCGGATCAATGCCGTGACCATTTCAGAAATCCAAGAAGTAGCCAAACGCTTGGAACTTCAAGCGATCTTCTTTTTGGAAGGGTGACAACAGTTAATGATAATGTATAAATATCTATAAATATATTATTATGAATATCGATATATGGGATAATCATGTTGATGTGAAGATCATGACTATGTATTCGATAGGGGAATTTGGAAAACAAATAGGTGTAACGCCACAAACATTGAGAAATTGGGATAAAAAAGGGGAATTGAAACCTGCTCATGTTTCGAAAGGTGGCACTCGTTATTATATCTGAAGAACAACGAAATCAATTCTTAGGAATCGCTGGAAGAAAGAAACCAAATCGGATAACTATAGGTTATTGTAGAGTAAGTTCAAATAAGCAAAAAGACGATTTAGAACGTCAAGACTTACATGATTGCACGAGGGTATCAATTTGACATTATTCAAGATATTGGTAGTGGAATCAACTACAATAAAAAAGGATTAAATCAATTAATCAATAGAATTACTAATGGCGAAATAAACAAGGTAGTGATTCTGTACAAAGACCGTTTAATCCGATTTGGTTATGAACTTATTGAAAATCTTTGTAATAAATATGGTACAGAAATAGAAATCATTGACAATACAGAAAAGATTGAGGAACAGGAACTAGTCGAGGACTTAATCCAGATTGTCACAGTTTTTAGTTGCCGATTACAAGGAAAACGAGCGAATAAAGCTAAGAAGATGATTAAGGAGTTGATGGAAGATGATACGAGCGAAAAAAGTAAGGTTGCGCCCGACTGAAGAACAAGAAAAGCAACTATGGCAATCGTCTGGTACTGCACGATGGATTTTCAATTGGACGTTAAAAATGCAAGAAATGAACCATCGGTTTGGCGGAAAGTTCATCAGTAACAACGATTTACGAAAGCACATCACAAAAATGAAGCAATGTCCTAAGTATGCTTGGTTAAACAATGTATCCAATAATATTGCTAAACAAGCCGTAAAAGATGCTTGTAACGCCTATAAAAAGTGGTTTGATGGTATGACAGATAAAAGTCGTTTAAAGGCTGAAAAGCCACGATTCAAGGCAAGAAAGAAGTCGAAACCAGCTTTTTATAATGACAATATCAAACTGAAAGTAAAGCATAAATCGGTCTTACTTGAAAAAATTGGTTGGGTAAAGACAAGTGAAAAGTTGCCGGTGAATACGAAGTATTTTAATCCACGAATTAGCTTTGATGGAAAGTATTGGTATGTATCAGTTGGCATTGATGAAGTACAACCAGCGCAGAGCTTAACAGGTGAAATTATTGGAATTGACCTAGGTATCAAAGATTTAGCGATTGTTTCTAATGGCAGAGTCTACAAGAATATTAATAAAACAGGAAAAGTAAAGAAGATTGAGAAACGATTACGTCGGTTACAACGTAAAGTCTCACGAAAATACGATATGAATAAGGAGGGAAACCGATTCGCCAAAACTTGTAACATCTATAAATTAGAAAGAGAAATTCGACATACACATCGAAAACTAGCGAATATTCGTCAGAACCATTTACATCAAACAACAACGGAGATAGTGAAAACCAAACCATCGAAAATCGTTGTAGAAACCTTGAATGTAAAAGGCATGATGAAAAATAAGCACTTAGCAAAATCAGTTGTACAACAAAAATTCTACGAGTTCAAAAGACAACTCCAGTACAAGTGTGAAGATTATGGTATTGAATTAGTGGAAGCTGATAAGTTCTATCCAAGTTCTAAATTGTGTCACGAATGTGGACACAAAAAAGTAGACTTAAAACTGTCTGACCGTACCTATCACTGTGAAGAATGCGGATATACAGCGGATAGAGATTATAATGCAAGTCTGAATTTAGCAAGTTATAGTGCGTAATCTACGAGCTTCTACTGAAACAGAAACGTAGATATGTAGGATTCGTTGTATCCGAATTAACGCCTGCGGAGTGTTATAGCAAACGAGAGTAGCGAGCAAGTAGCAAAATCGGGCACGTAGAAACAGGAAATAAACATAAATCTGATAACTTTTATAGTTGGTTAGAAATATTTATAGATTTTTGGCAACGGAGAAACGGAAAATGATTAAAAAAGACTATGCACAAATTAAAGAAACATTGTATACAGAAACACTGGCGAATGGGTTAAAGGTTTACCTATTACCGAAAAATGATTTCCAAAAAACGTATGGCTTGTTTACGACCGATTATGGTTCCATTGACAATACGTTCGTGCCAATTGGTCAAGAGGAAATGATTGAAGTACCTGACGGAATCGCCCACTTTTTAGAACATAAAATGTTTGAAAAAGAAGATGGCGATGTCTTCCAAAAATTTGGGCAACAAGGAGCTTCAGCGAATGCCTTTACCAGTTTTACGAAAACGAGTTATTTGTTTTCAACGACGGATCAAGTGACACAAAATCTAGAAACGTTGCTTGATTTTGTGCAATCGCCGTATTTCACGAAGGAAACGGTCGAAAAAGAAAAAGGCATCATCGGACAAGAAATTCAAATGTATTTAGATGATCCTAACTGGCGCTTGTTCTTTGGCATTTTAGGCAACCTTTATCCGAAACATCCATTGCATATTGATATTGCCGGTACAGTGGCAAGTATTGCGGAGATTACCGCAGAAGATTTGTATACATGCTACAATACGTTTTATCATCCAAGTAATATGACCTTATTCGTGGTAGGAAAAATGGACCCTGAAGCGTTAATGGCCTTCATTCGTGAAAACCAAGCGGCGAAAGAGTTTCCTGCCGCCCAACCTATTCGTCGGCATTTTCCTGAAGAAACAGCTGCTGACATTGTCAAAGAGAGCGCCATTGAAATGGCAGTCACACGGGCAAAAGTGCTTGTTGGCTTGAAAGGCTTAGATGAAGTGCCAACAACGGGTCGTGACTTAATGAAATATCAAGTCACCGTGAACTTGTTGTTACAATTATTGTTTGGTAATACCTCTCAAAACTATTTGGCTCTTTATGATGAAGGCTTGTTAGATGATAGTTTTAGTTATGACTTTAATTTAGATCGCAGTTTCCATTTTGCGGATATTGGCGGCGATAGTGAGCAACCAGAAGTCTTAGCAGAACGAATTGAAGCTATTTTATTATCTGCCACAACAAGTCCAGAATTAACGGAAGAAAATTTGTCCTTATTGAAGAAAAAAATGATTGGTAAATATTTCCAATCCTTAAACTCTTTAGAGTATATCGCCAACCAATTTTCACAATCATTGTTTGGGGAAACCACGCTGTTTGATAAGATTGAAGTCATTGAAAGCATTCAATTAGCCGACGTCCGCCAAGTAGCAGAGACCTTGATTCGTGAAGAAGGATTGAGCCGTTTCTACATGTATCCTAAAGGAGAAACCGAGCAATAAACCAACTGTTTAAGAAAAAGAAAAATCTTTGAAATCTTTCAATTTTGTTATCCTCAGTTGGCTTCTTTTGTGGTATTCTTAAAGGACGGGAATGTTTTCCTTGGCAATTGAAAAAGACTGATGAGACAATCGATAAATTAACAAAATAGACTGGAGAAGATGGACGAGTGGCCAGCGTAAATATTGGAGAAACACTAAAAGAAGCAAGATTGCAGAAGAACATCTCAATTGATGAACTGCAACAAATGACAAAAATTCAAAAAAGATATTTAGAAATTATTGAACAAAACGATTTTGAGTCCTTACCAGGCACCTTTTATGTGCGGGCGTTTATCCGCCAATATGCAAGTGCGGTCGGCTTAGATGGCAATCAATTGGTAGATATCTATGATGGCAAAGAACCTGAAATTGTCGAAGAACCCAAGCCAGTGTATGAAGAGCTTGAAGGATCACGTAAGCAATTGCATGACGAAGAGAAGCAATCCAGTTGGTTACTGCGGAACTTACCAGCCATTGCCTTTTCGTTAATTGGTTTAGCCATTGCGGTCGTGGTGCTGTATATTATGTGGCAAGATCAAAAAGCCGAACCGATTATTCAAACACCGGCAACTAGTGCCAGTGTGGAAAAACCAAAAGAATCAAGTCAAGCCCCAGAAAGTAGCACACAAAGTAGTACACCGCCGTCTTCTTCAAGCGAACCAGAGAAGAAAACAGCTGTGGCTGTGGTGAGCGATGCCAACAATCAAGTAACTGCAACGGTTAAAGATGCGAATAGGCCAATCAACATTACCTTTAAAGGGACTGAAGGCTCTTGCTGGATTGGCGTGATGGTCGATGGCAACTATACGTACCAACACACCCTGCAAGCAGGAGAGACCCAAACAACAGCTTTACCTGCGAATGCCGCCAATGCGACACTGATTTTAGGCGCCTCAAATAACGTCGCCATTCAAGTCGATGGCGCCGATTTAACACTGGAAAAAACGCCAGTTTTAATTCGTAAGGATGTTACATTAGGGATTACGTATCGTTAGAAATGGTGTAAGAAGAATCTGGATAAACTGTCAAACGGCAATTATTCCAGATTCTTTTCTTTTTTTCGTGACACTGCCAGCAAGATAACGTAAAATAGAACAGGAGAAGGAAGGGGCAATTGAAGTGAATTTACCAAATAAATTAACAGTTTTAAGAATATTTATGATTCCGATTTTTATTATTATTGTGTCAGTGCCAATGGACTGGGGAACGATTAGTTTTGGCGACACAACGTTAGCCGTTACCCAATTAGTGGGCGCGATTATTTTTGCAGTTGCTAGTTTTACAGACTGGTTGGATGGCAAAATTGCCCGTGCGCAAGGCTTGGTGACGAACTTCGGAAAATTTGCGGACCCATTAGCGGACAAAATGCTAGTGATGACCGCTTTTATCGTCTTAGTTGGTCAAGGCAAAGTACCTGCTTGGATTGTAGCAATTATTGTTTGTCGTGAATTGGCAGTAACTGGTTTACGGTTGTTATTAGTCGAACATGGCGAAGTAATGGCCGCAGCTTGGCCGGGAAAAGTAAAAACAGCTACCCAAATGGTTGCAATTATTTTACTATTCATTAACAACATTCCATTTTCAGCACTCCATCTACCACTAGATCAAATCATGCTATATGCCTGCTTGATTTTCACCATTTACTCTGGTGTTGATTATTTTGCTAAGAATAAAGATGTTTTTAAAGGTTCGATGTAAAGAGAGAATCAAAACGCTTGGCTTGTGCCAAGCGTTTTTTTAGTATTCATGATTGAATCGGCAAATAGATTTTTAAGTAGAGGAACAGATGAATCGATAAAACAAATCGGCAATTTCTTTATGCTATTTTTCATTTTGGTTATATCTACATACAAATAATTAGTTTGTTGTTGACAAAATAAACTAAATAGATTACTATTTAGTTCGTTAGCTTATATATAAACTAAATAAATTTTTTGGAGGAAATTATGAAAAAAACAGATATTTTAAATAAACTATTAAAAATTGCTCAACAACCTTACTTAATCTTTGCTTCTAGCATAGAGGAAAAACCAGATAACACTTTTGAAACGTTAAAATTGCTTGCTTCTGAAGAAAATGTAACAGCTGGAAGAATCGCTGAATATTTAGATATAAAACCTTCTAGTGTGACACAAATCATAAAAAAATTAGAGTCTGTTAAAGCAGTTAAACGAGTCAAAAATGAATCAGATGCTCGGGTCACATTTGTTGTATTGACTGATAAGGGACGAGAAAGTTTAAGTACTCAAGGAAATATTTCTAATGGATTTAATGAAGAAATGTTTAAGGGCTTTTCAGAGGAGGAACTAGAGTCTTTAAATAATTATTTAGAACGTATAGAAAAGAATATTTCTAGTGAAGAATTTTTAGATAAAATTGAAACAATTTTTGGCGACGATAAAAATTGGGAACATTTCAGAAAAATATCAGCTAGATATGGTAGAGCTAGAGAACAGATGATGGGACATGATGGCTTTGGTAGATTTGGTGAATTCAACGGTGAATACGGTGGCTTTGAAGGATGGAAGAGAGGTCGGAGAAGATAATGGCAGTAGGTGGAGGCGGCAAAAATAGTCATGATTCTATCCGAGCAGATAAAACAAAATTTTCGTTTAAAGAATTTTTAGGCTTAATCAAGATGACAGAGCCTAACTATTTACTGCTTGGCATTGGGATGATATTTCTTGTGATTTCTTCTAGTATCCAAGTGTACGTTCCAAAACTTGCTTCAAGTTTAGTCAATAATTTTCAAAAGGGAGTAGATTATAGTTTATTAGGTAAAGTTGTTGGATTATTTATATTTTCAGCACTCGTTTCTGCATTAGGAGGGACAATTTTAGGTATTTTTGGTGAAAATGTCATCCAAAATATGCGTAAACGCTTATGGAATAAATTAACTATTCTAAAAGTTTCTTATTTTGACTCTGTTAAAGCGGGTGAAATATCCAGCCGGGTCGTAAATGATACTAATCAAGTTAAGCAATTGTTAGCCGTTACTTTTCCTCAAACAGTTGCCAGTGTGATTACAGTTATTGGTACGGTATATATGATGATTAAAATGGATTGGCATATGTCGCTTGCTATGGTAATTGCTGTTCCTGTTGTAATCCTTTGTATGATTCCAGTAATGGCATTTGGCTCAAAAGTTAGTCACATTCGCCAAGATGCTATGAGTCAATTTAATGGACTTGCTACTGAAACGTTGAGTGAAATTCGTTTAGTCAAAACTTCTAATGCTGAATCTCAGGCGCAGGTTCGTGCTGCAAATGAAGTGGATCGGTTATTTAATGTAGGGAAAAAAGAAGCAATATTTGATGCATCTATGCAACCAATTATGATGATGGTCTTTATGAGCATGGTATTTGGGCTATTAGCATATGGGATGCATCGAATTGCCATTGGTGTGATGACAATCGGAACATTGATGAGTTTCTTAATGTATCTATTTAATCTTATTGGTGCCATGCCAATCATTGCGACGTTATTTTCTGAAGTAGCTAAAGCAGCAGGATCAACGCGACGAGTGCAAGAATTGTTATCTAGAGAACCTGAAGACTTTGAAAGTGGACAAGATATTGATTTATCGGAAAAGACTTTATCAGTTAAAAATGTAAAATTTTCTTATGAAGATGCACCAGAGGAACCTATCTTAACAGACATTTCTTTTACTGCTCAGCCAAACCAAGTAATTGCTTTTGCTGGCCCATCAGGTGGCGGAAAATCGACGATTTTTAGTTTAATTGAAAGGTTTTATGAACCTACAGAAGGACAAATTAAATTTGGAGATATTGACATAAAAGATATCAAATTATCAGATTATCGTCGTCAAATCGGCTTTGTATCACAGGATTCTGCGATTATGGCAGGGACAATCAGAGATAATCTAACGTATGGCTTAGCAGAAAACTTCTCAGATGAACAACTATGGGATGTCTTGGAACTAGCATATGCGCGAAAATTTGTAGAAGAAATGCCAGATAAATTGAATACGGAAGTCGGTGAACGTGGCGTTAAAATTTCTGGAGGACAAAGACAGCGTATTGCAATTGCTCGTGCATTCTTGCGGAATCCCAAGATTCTAATGTTAGATGAAGCTACTGCTAGCCTAGATTCAGAATCTGAGATGAAGGTTCAAGAGGCATTGTCCAATTTAATGAAGGGCCGAACGACATTGGTTATTGCCCATAGATTGTCGACAATTGTTGATGCGGATAGCATTTACTTTGTTGAAAAAGGGAAAGTAACTGGTTCAGGAAAACATGATGAGCTAGTAAGTAAACATAAAACTTACGCTAAATATGTGTCCGAACAATTTAAAGTAACGGAATGAACGAAATAAGCAAATTTAAAATAAAGCTAAGACAACACATGCATTTAACTAATTGTCTTAAGATTTAGAAAGAACTTGGACATAACCCCCAAGTTCTTTTTTCTAACTTATTTTTACCCACAAGATAAAAAGCGTGGGACAAAAATCACTTTGGATTTTTGCTCTACGCTCAAAAACTAATAAACGGCGGGAACAGAAACAACACTACGCGTTGCTTCGATCTCAACAACTTCTAAGGTGTTTTCTCGACTTGCGTCTCGTCACAGTACAGCCTTCAAAAGAGCTACAGCTCTAAGAGTTGCGATGTTTCACTGTGAAGCATGAACAGATGAAATCATCGTACCTACTTGGTGAAGGTCCTTCGGAAATAAGCCGAAATTGTTGAGAATCACGAAGAACGTAGTGTTTCGATGATGAACAATACCTACTTGGTCTCCAAAAATTAAAGAACAATTTTCGGAAATTCCTTCTTATTTCTCGGAGTTAAACACTTCTGTCCCGACCTCTTTAAATACCTCCATGATAGTTCACTTACTTCATAAAATGTAGAGTCACGGTATAAAGCCAATTTGCGAGGACCGATATTACAAAAATAAGCACCATTCAGATCTTTACGACAAGTAATGCGGATCGGTCTTAGTCGTGCTAATGTTATCACGGATTTTTTTCAAGGAATCGGCATTTTGATCAAAATTGTGATACATCGTATTTGTATATAAAATATCCATTACCGTTAAGTAACTAATCCGTGAAGCCAAGGATTCCGCACGAAACAAGCCTTCTTCGGTGACGACAATAATTGCTTCGTCGGACAAGCCTGCCAACTCTGAACCGCTGTTACCAGTTAACGTAATCATTTTTGCGTTGGTTTTTTTAACTTGTCGTGCTAGGTTGATTGATTCTTTGGTTTTGCCTGAATGGGAAAAAATAAACACGCAATCTTCACTGGTTAATTTTGTGACAAAGCTTAACTGCATGTGGTAATCAAAAATGTAGTTACACCGATAGTTGGTCCGAATGAATTTATGGAAACTATCAAAAGCCACAATCGAGGACCCGCCTTGCCCAAAAAAATGAAGCGTTTTGGCAGAGTACATCAAAGCCAACACGTTATCTAACAGCTCCTTTGTTAAGAACTGTGTGGCGTTACTGAGGGAATAAATATTGGCTTGTAAGACTTTTTTAGCAATCGTAATACTATCATCATCTGGTGAAATATCATCGGCGCCATTCACGCTATTGACGTTTTGAAAAGTCGGCTGATAATTAGAATTCCTGGCGATATCAATTTTAAATTCTTGGAACCCAGAATAGCCAATCTTTTTTACAAATTGATACACGGAAGATTGGGAGACGCCAATTTCGTTGGCCAGACTTTCTAACGTCATTTGTGTCAATAATGATTCAGAATGAACAAAGTAATCGGAAATTTTCTTTTCTGTGAGGCTCAAATTCGGTTTTTTGATCCGAATCCGTTGATCCAAATAGTGGTTTTTCATTAACACGTTCCTCCAATCTTATTTTTTAAAAATAGAATGAATGCCTTTTCATTGTTGGTATAGACTGATTATAGTGGAAAAAGAGGACAAATACAATTTCTCTTTTTCTCCACAAAAAAGAAATTCTTTAAAAAAGCCAAAAAAAAAATAAATAATCTTTTTTCTGAAAAATGAAGGGGTCTTGAAAAGACTTCTCTCAACTAAAGAAAGTAGCCAGTAAAAAGAACGTGATACCAAGAGATTTACTTGTGTTTTTTGTATGAAAGCTCCTTAAAAATAAAAACGTTTTACCTTTTGAGTAGGCAAGATTTTTGCTAAAAAATAAAAAATATTTTTTAATTAGTGTAATCGTTTACATTATTTTTTTTATCCTTTATGATTGAAGTATCAAAAGAGGCAGGTGAAAGAAAAATGGATATTGGCTTTATTGGACTTGGGAAAATGGGTTTGAACATGGCGTTAAATGTTCACGAACAAGGCTGGCCTATTATTGGCTTTGATGTGACAAAGGAAGCAAGAGCGGCTGCTAGAGAACAGGGGCTTTCCGTTGTAGATTCGTTGCCGGAACTATTGAAAGCGCTTAACAAAAGGAAGGTGATTTTTTTAAGTACCCCCGCTGGTCAGATTACCAATCAATTAGTGGCAGAATTGGTAGAGCAATTAGCACCAGAGGATATCATTGTGGATAGTGGCAATTCAAATTTTCATGATAGTGTTGCGAATGCTCAACTTGCCAAGGAAAAAGGAATTTATTTTATTGATTGTGGTACTTCTGGTGGCATCAAAGGAGCGCGGGAAGGAGCGTGTTTAATGGTTGGCGGTGCGCCTGAAGCTGTCAAGGTGTTAACCCCATTTTTTGAAGATTTAGCTTGTGAACAAGGGTATCTTTATGCTGGGAAATCAGGAGCTGGTCACTATTTGAAAATGGTGCATAACGGGATTGAGTACGTCATGATGCAAGCCATGGGCGAAGGATTCAATTTATTAGAAGCTGCCGAATATGATTTTGCGTTGGAGAAAGTAGCCGATGTGTGGAATCACGGCTCGATTATTGAAGCTCGCTTGATGGGCTTAGCGAAAGAGGTTTTTGCGGAAAATCCTACGTTAGCCAATCTAGAAGGGAAAGTTGCAGCAAATGGCGAAGCCAAATGGATGATTGAAGAAGCATTGCGTTTGGAGATGCCCGTCCCAACTACGGCATTGTCCTTATTTACGCGAAATGAAAGTATGCTAGCAAATCATTTTTCAAACAAAGTGGTCGCTTCTTTGCGACAAGGATTTGGCGGGCATGAAGTCGTAAAAAGTCAGTAAAGGAGTTTAGTCATGTTAAAAAAACAAAAAATTGCCATAGTGAATTCCAGTAGTTTTGGTCAAATTTTTCCTGAACACTTAACGCGCTTAGAAAAGATAGGCACCGTGAAGCATTTTACAGTCGACAGTGAAATTGGTGGCAAAGAGTTAGCGGAACGTTTACAAGGATATACGATTATTATTGCTAGCGTAACGCCATTTTTCACGAAAGAATTTTTTGAACATAAAGATGAATTATTGCTGATTTCTCGCCATGGTATTGGGTATAACAACATCGATTTAGACGCTGCAAAACAGCATGACACAATTGTTTCCATCATCCCAGCTTTAGTAGAACGAGATGCCGTGGCGGAAAACAATGTCACAAATTTACTAGCTGTTTTACGCCAAACCGTGGCTGCAGATGCCAGCGTTAAAGCGGATCAATGGGAAAAACGAGCGAATTTTGTCGGTCGGACGTTATTTAACAAAACTGTGGGTGTCATTGGTGTTGGGAACACAGGAAGTTGTGTCGTGGAGACGTTACGAAACGGATTTCGCTGTGACGTGTTAGCATATGATCCCTATAAATCCGCCACTTATCTGCAAAGTTATGGAGCCAAAAAAGTAGACTTAGATACGTTGCTAGCTTCAGCAGACATCATTTGTTTATGTGCCAATTTAACTGAAGAAAGTTATCACATGATTGGCTCGGCGGAAATTGCCAAGATGAAAGACGGCGTCTATCTTTCCAATAGCGCACGAGGCGCCTTGATTGATGAAGAAGCCATGATTGCCGGCTTGCAATCGGGCAAAATTGCTGGGCTTGGGACAGATGTTTTAGAAGAGGAACCAGGTCGGAAAAATCATCCTTATCTTGCGTTTGAAAATGTAGTAATGACGCCGCACACCTCCGCTTATACCATGGAATGCCTGCAAGCGATGGGAGAAAAATGCGTGCAAGATGTGGAAGACGTGGTGCAAGGTATTTTACCTCAACGGGCAGTGCAAGAAGTCAGTCGTTACGTTAGTTAAGAAGGAGGAGGAGCATGTTAACTGATTTAAAAGTGAAAGTTGGACCGCAATTTTATCGTTACCACGAAGGCGCCTTAGCTTCGGTGCCGTCACTTTTCAAGGAATATCACGCCCAACGAATTTTGGTGGTGCATGGCACCGTATCCTTTGAAAAAGCTCAGCCATTTTTGCCATTCTTGGCAGATTCAGAGTATCAATTCTTCTATCACACTTACACAGGAGAATGTAGTTATTTTGGCGCCGAACAAATTTCACAGCAAATAAAGGAACAGCAGATTGACTTTCTTCTGGGAGTCGGCGGCGGTAAGTTAGCCGATTTAGTGGGCTACAGCGCCCATTTAAACAATCTGAATTTTGGCTTGGTCCCCACTTTGGCTAGTAACTGTGCGCCGTGGACACCGTTAGCTGTGATGTATCAAGAAAATGGCGCGGCCGAAGGCAAAACGGAACATTTCTTTCGCCAAGCTGCGTTTTTAATCACCGATCCTAAGTTGCTTCTGGATGCACCCCGTGATTATTTTGTCGCTGGTTTAGCTGATACGTTAGCGAAATGGTATGAATCAGAGACCATTTTACGCCAAGCCCATTTGCAAGGGGAACCCTTTTTACAATTAGCGGGAGCGACCGCCAAGCTTTCGCAAGAAGCGATTATGCGGGACTCAAAAGCAGCCTTAGCAGCGATGGACGAGGGCAAACTCACGCCTGAATTTGTCCATCTTTCAGAAATTGTTTTCGCCGTTTCCGGATTAGTCGGCGGCTTCGGTGACAAATACGCCCGCAATGCAGCAGCACACGCCATGCATGATGCTATGAGTAAATTTTTACCCAAAAGTCATGACTATTTACACGGCGAAAAAGTAGCTTACGGCATCTTCTATCAATTAGCATTGGAAAAAAGGTGGGCCATCATAGACGCATTAATCCCTTTTTATCAAGAGCTAAACTTGCCCATGTCGTTACGACAAATGGGCCTTTACCCAGAAGAAGAAGCAGTACTCGATGCAATGGTTCAATTTATTGATTCAAAAGAAAAGGTTCATTTAATTCCTATTGAGATTTCGGAAGAACGTTTACGTCAAGGGATTGAAGAGCTAGAAAAGTATATCCAAAACCAAGGATAAGAAGGAGGAACTATGGAAACGTTAAGTGTTTTACAAAGTTTGATAATGGCGCTTTGGGTGGCAGCAATTATGTCCAGATGGCTTGGAGGAGGAGCAACGTTAACGTTGCGTTTCTCGCCCTTAATGACAGGGTTAGTAGCAGGTTTAGTGATGGGCGATGTCCCGAAAGCGATGATTGTCACCGCAGCATTACAAATGATTTACATGGGTGTTTTTTCACCAGGTGGCTCTATGCCAGCAGAACCATCAATTGCGGCAGCGATTGCTGTGCCAGTTGCGTTGCTAGGGAATTTGAAGCCGGAAGCGGCTATCGCCGTAGCGGTTCCTGTCGGTCTTTTAGGAAGTTATTTATATCAATTCCGTTTCTTTATTAACACGTTTTTAGGGAAGTATACCGATCGTGCGGTGGCTGAACTAAATTCTAAAAAAATTGCCCGCTCAATTATCTGGTATCCAACGATTGCCTCATTTATTTTATTCGTTCCATTAGTCTTTTTTGCTCTTTATTTAGGGGCACCAGTTATTGCCGATATTATTAAAGCATTAGAAGGAACCGTTGTGATTCACGTGTTAGAAGTAGTCGGTGGTGGTTTAGCCGCAATTGGGATTGCGACAACGGTCTATGTCATTGGTCGAAAAGATTTCTTGGTTTTCTTTTTCCTTGCATACTTCATGAGTATCGTCTTTAAGTCATTGGAAATTACCATGGTAACGTATGCCATCTTTGGCGTAATTATTGCGTTAATTTTTGTGCAAGTCCAAAAAGGCAAACCTGTAGCAGAAAGTGCTGGTTCCGCCAGTGCCACCACTGATTTTGATGATGATGACGATTACGATGACGGGTTTTAAAAGAAAAAGGAGGAACTGAAATGACGGAAACAACAGAAAAAGTCGTGCCGAAAACAACGAATTTAGCACCAGAAGAAATTACCAATAAAGATGTTACAAAAGCCTATCTCCGTTGGCATTTTGCCAATGAAATTCCCCATTCCTTTGAACGTTACTTGGCGCCTTCGTTATTGTACGCAATGATGCCACTTTTAAAGAAATTATATAAAGACGATGAACAATTAAAAGCCGCTTATATGCGTCAACTGCTGTTTTTCAATACGCAATTAAGTTGGGGCGGTGGGGTCATTACTGGGTTGATGGCTTCTATGGAACAAGAGCGGGCCAAAGAAGAACATGAAGGCCGCGAAATCATGATGCAAGATGATTTAATGTATAACACCAAAGCTGGATTGATGGGCGCGCTAGCTGGGATTGGTGATGCGATTGACTCAGGCACGGTTCAATATATTTTTATTGCGATTGCGGTGCCGTGGGCGCAACAAGGTAGCGCATTAGGCGCGATTTTCCCATTTGTCGCGTTTGCCCTTTATCAAGTACTGTTAGGTGTGTTCTTTGCGAGACAATCCTTCAAAATGGGGCGGAATGCCACAGGCTTAATGCAAAGTGCGGGGATTCAAAAAGCCATTGAAATGTTATCTGTTTTAGGGTTGTTCATGATGGGAATTTTAGCTGGTAATTATGTCAAAGTTTCTTCAACTCTTCAATTTAAACTTTCTGGCCGTGAGTTTGTGGTCCAAGATATCCTTGATCAGATTGTCCCAGGACTCTTGCCGCTAGCTGTCGTAATGGGCGTGTATTGGTTCTATACGAAAAAAGGTTTGAAAGTTACGCAAGCATTATTGTGGTTAACAGGTATTTTAATTGTCTTAGCAACAGTCGGTATTTTATAAAAAGAAAAGGACGTGAATCAGATGGGCGTAGTAAATTTAGCAAGAGTAGATGAACGATTAATTCATGGACAAGTGATGGTGACCTTGTCCCAAAAAAGTGGCGTTAATTCCATTTTCGTTGTCGATGAAGTGGTGGCAAAGGATAAATTTATGCGTGATTTATACAAAAGTGCAGGCAGTCGGACAGGACAAAAAACCATTGTCATTACGCCGGAAAAAGCCAAATTTTATTGGGATGAATACCAATTCAAAGAGTATAACTGTATTTTAATCGCTAAAACCGTCTCTGTAATTTATGACTTAGTAAAACACGGAGTCCCTATGAAGGAGTTAAACATCGGCGGTATCGCACAGAAGAATCCAGAAAAAGATTTATTAGTAACCAAATCTGTTTATTTAAACAAAGAAGATGCCGAAAAATTAAAAGAACTACATGAGGTGTATGGCGTAGAAGATATTTATTTCCAAGCAACGCCTTCTGCACCAAAAACTAGTTTAAAAGAGGTTTTAGGCAAATTTAATTTATAAAAAAGGCCAGTCGTTTGAGTCATTGCATGACTGTTTGAAGCAATGACTCGAGCCGCTGAATTGAAGGAGGAACTTTTATGTTAGGGATTGTGATTGCTACACATGGTGCACTAAGTGACGGTGCAAAAGACGCAGCTACCGTGATTATGGGCGCAACCGAAAATATCGAAACTGTTAATCTAAATAGTGGCGACGATGTCCAAGCACTAGGCGGACAAATTAAAACAGCGATTGAGAACGTCCAACAAGGGGATGGCGTGTTGGTCATGGTTGACTTATTAAGTGCGAGTCCTTACAATCAGGCAGTTTTGGTGATTAATGAACTCGAACCAGCACTACAAAAGAAAATCTTTGTGGTGAGTGGTACCAACCTACCAATGGTCTTAGAAGCGATAAACCATCAATTATTGGGCACACCGATTGCTGAAGCGGCGCAAGCGATTGTTGCGCAAGGCAAAGAAAGTGTGCAAGCATGGGATATTTCTATGACTTCATTTGAGGATGAAGAGGATGAGGACGATGATTTTTAAGAATGTAGTAAAGGGTGAAAGCAATGAAATGGGGATTTAGATGGTACGGAGCGGCAGGCGATGCCATTCCATTAAAACACATTCGACAGATTCCAGGAATTACTGGCGTTGTCGGTACCTTGTTAAATAAACTACCAGGCGATGTTTGGACTGTAGCTGAAATTCAGGCACTTAAACAATCGGTAGAACAAGAAGGATTGGCACTTTTAGGAATTGAAAGTGTCGCTATTCATGATGCCATTAAAGCGGGGACGGATCAACGAGACCACTATATTGATAATTATCGCCAGACGTTGCGTAACTTGGGGAAATGTGGAATTTCCTTAGTGTGCTACAGTTTCAAGCCTATTTTTGGTTGGGCTAAAACGGACTTGGCGTATGAGAATGAAGATGGCAGCTTATCGTTGTTATTTGATCAAGCTGTGGTAGAGAACATGCAGCCAGAAGACATGTATCAATTAATTCACAGTCAGTCAAAAGGATTCCGGTTACCAGGTTGGGAAGAGGAGCGTTTGCAACAATTTCAAGAATTGAAAGCCATGTATGCCGGCGTAACGGAAGAAGATTTGGTCGAAAATTTGCGCTACTTTTTAGAACGTGTGATTCCTGTCTGTGAAGAAGAAAATATCAAAATGGGGATTCACCCCGATGATCCACCTTGGGAAATTTTTGGTTTGCCAAGAATCACTAAAAATTTAGCGGATTTAAAACGGATCCTTTCCTTAGTGGACTCACCAGCAAATGGGATTACATTTTGTACAGGTTCCCTTGGTGCGGATCCGACGAATGATTTGCCTGCTATGATTCGTGAAATAGGTCACAGAATTAATTTTGTTCATTTCCGCAATGTGAAGTATTTAGGCGAGCATCGTTTTGAAGAAACGGCGCATCCGAGTGTCGCTGGTTCGTTAGATATGGCGGAATTAATGCAAGTGCTGGTAGACGTAGGGTATGAAGGCGTTATTCGCCCTGACCATGGGCGGGCAATTTGGGATGAAAAAGCGATGCCTGGTTATGGTTTATATGATCGAGCAATGGGGTTGACCTATATTCAAGGACTGTACGAAGCAACCAAAGCCAAACAAAATAGGAAGTGACAGAATGGAAACAAAAGTTGAAAAAAATCAACTGTATCAACAATTAGCGACATGTAAACTTTTACCACTATACACTGCAACAGATTTACGCTATTTGCCACAAGTAGAATCAGTCTTAGTAGAAAATGAATTACCGTTTATTGAAGTCACTTTTCGGAGTCAGCTGGCCTTGCCTGCCATCAAACAACTTGCTGCTTCAGGGAATTTAATAGTGGGCGCAGGAACTGTTCGAACCTTGAAAGAAGCCCAAGAGGCAGTAGCGAACGGTGCACAGTTCATTGTTTCCCCAGCGATTGTTCCAGAAGTCATTGATTTTTGTCTAGCAAATGAGGTGCCTATTTTTCCAGGAACAGCTACGCCTGGGGAGATTCAGCGAGCGCTGGCGTATGGCTTACGAGTGGTTAAATTTTTCCCAGCCGATATTTACGGCGGGTTAAAAGCCATCAAAAGTTTAAGTGGCCCGTTTTATGATGTTCAATTTTTACCAACTGGTGGGATTGATGAAACAAACTTTATAGAGTATGTGGAAGCCAAAGAAGTATTAGCAGTGGGCGGTTCCTTTATTTTATCAGAAAAGATGCTTCAAGAAGATGAAGCTTCGGCACGCCAGCATGTTCAATCTTTACTCACGAAAATCAAAGAACGACAAGCAAAATAAAAAGATGGGCTAAGTTTTGTTACTTAGTCCTCTTTTTTTTTCTGTCCAAATACTACTGACATTATTTTAGTTTTCATTTTGTAAAAATAGTATAGGAGAAAAGCAATCAGTTATGTATAATTAGTGAAAGAAGGTTGCGTGAAGTAAAAATAAAAAGGAGAGCAAAGGATGTTAAAAAATGTAGAAGTGTTCTGGCAAAACTTTTTAGATAAACATGAATTAGATATGCTGATGCCCGATGTGTGGATGTTTGGTGATGGCTCTTCTGAGATGGGTAATCGTTTGGGTCAATTGGTTGTTTCTGGTCGTAAGACAGCGACATGTTCTTCTTTAGATATTTATAAGATGGAAGGAGAACAACTCCCTAAAGCTGGTCAATACGACATAATTTTAGATGGTCAGTCTCAACCGCTGGCTATTATTCGAACAACCAAAGTTGAAATTATGCCCATGAACAAGGTCTCAGAATCTTTTGCGCAAGCAGAAGGTGAAGGAGATTTGACATTGGATTATTGGTATGAAGAGCATGCGCGGTTCTTTAAAGAAGAACTGGCCCCCTATCAGCTACAATTTTATCCCGACATGCTGTTAGTTTGCCAAAGTTTTGAAGTGGTGGATCTTTATACAGAAAAAGAATAAACAGAGAAGCGGTGACTGACACGATTGAAACGAGCAGTCGTCGCTTTTTTTACTGATTTTTTGAAAAAGTTGCGTATGTTTATATAGACAGGGTGATAGAAAAGAAATGTGTATTTTAAGTGTCGAGGAAAAGATGGTACAATAACCTAAGGAATACTAACAAGGAGTGAATGTTATGAAAGAAGAATTTTCATATGAAATTTTAGAAGAAGTCGCTGTGTTATCTGAGAATGCTCGTGGCTGGCGTAAAGAATTGAATTTAATTAGTTGGAATGGTCGTCCACCAAAATTTGATTTGCGTGAGTGGGCCCCTGATCACGAAAAAATGGGTAAAGGCATCACCTTAACTAACGAAGAATTTGCTGAATTAAGCAAAACAATTAAATCCATGTAAAAGGAGCACCCTGTCAATGAAAAGTATGACTGGATTTGGAAAAAAGACCATTCAAAATGAAAATTATCAATTGGATGTCGAAGTCAAAAGTGTCAACCAGCGGTTTTTAGATATTCAGTTGCGTATGCCAAAGGAACTGAATGCCTATGAACTGGTGATTCGGCAAGTAATCAAACGCACGTTAAAACGTGGACGTGTGGAAGTCTATGTAAATCTCCAAAAAATCGGCAACAATCAAAAAGAAGTGCGCGTGCAGTGGGACTTAATTGATCAATTATTAACTTCGGTAGATCAACATTTAAAGGAAAACTATCCGGAAGCAACGTTTGATGCAGGGGACACGGTCAACCATTTATTAAAGCAAAATGATTTTGTCGAAATAGTGGAAGCAGAAATTGCTGATCAGACATTTGAACCATTTCTTGTTCAAGCATTTGAAGCAGCCATCGCTAGTCTTGACCAAAGCCGTGTGCAAGAAGGAACGCAAATTAAACAAGTCCTGCTTGACTATGTAGCAGTGTTGACCCAATCAATTCAAGAGCTGCAAGCATTTGTGGTCGTTTTTGAACAAGAATACCGTCAACGTTTTGAAGCGAAATTAAACGAATGGTTAGGTAGCCAAGTGGATGAAACACGCTTATTAACAGAAATGGCCATTTTATTGGAAAAAGGCGATATTCATGAAGAATTGGATCGTTTAAATATCCATATTGATAAGTTGCATCAGTTGCTTGACGAAACAGAACCAGTGGGCCGAGAACTAGATTTCTTAATTCAAGAAATGAACCGTGAAGTCAATACGATTGGTTCGAAATCAAGTCCAATTGAAATAAAAAATAGTGTCGTTCAAATGAAAACAACCTTAGAAAAGATTCGTGAACAAATTCAAAATGTCGAATAGAGAAAATGGTTTCGTGTTTTTCCAGAAAACGCTATAATATAGAAGTAACGAATAAATGACAGAGGTGAAAGCAATGACTAAATTTTATGATGTAACCTTTCAAGAATTAAGTGGTCGTTCTGTGGTAAAAACAGAAGTCGCTTCAGACAGAGAACCATTTGACGTCTGGCAAGATGCTTGTGCAAGCTATTCTGAAACAGAATTAAATATCCAAATTAACGAAGACACGTTTGTAACTTTAAATCGTCACTTTGTTGTTCGGATTGACGTAAAAGAAGTCGACGGCCCTGTCGACAAACAAGTTCGTCGTCGCGACGAATTGATGAACGTGGTCAATACGCTTTCTAATATGGGCTTATAAAAAATACCACCAAGCATTTCACGCTTGGTGGTATTTTTAAGAATTAGAATAAAAGAAACAAGCCAATGGCGCAAAGGAAAGAAAGGACTGCGGCACTTAAAAAGATTGTCCGCATGGATGCAGTTTTACTGCTTTCTTTGCCGTGTTTTTTCTGACGTTCTAAACGTTTTTGAAGCTGACGGGTAATTACTGAGAAAATCAGCCCGAAAAGGACTAAAACACTTGTGGCAATCGATTTGGGAATAAAATGATTCGGTTCTGCAACGGTGGTGTCCCCAGAATGTTCGTTTGATTCTTCCGCAGCTTCCGCTGTTGTTTGTTTTGGCTTAACTTCTTGGTAAGCCACTTTTGGCGCTTGAACCGTACTATTTAATAATGTCAAGGGCGTGTCGACTTGCACTTGCCCTGCTACTAATTTAAAAGTAGGCTGACTGCCTTTGGGAACGACACCGTATAAATCATTAGCTAAAGTGACTTTTTTGTGATCAATGGTTTGTGGTCCTTTGTCTAAAAGTTTTTTGCGTTCGTATGTCGTATAGGCATAGTCCAGCAAAGCATTCCCAGCCACATGCCGTTCGTATTCACCATCTTGGTTTTGCCAATTACCAACGCCTAAAATGACTTCAATTAAACGAAAATCTCCTTGTTTGACAGTCGCAATATAGTTAAAGCCGCCTGTTGGACTAGAGCCTGTTTTTAAACCATCCACGCCTTGGTAGCCATACTTAGCGCCTGGTAAAGAATAATTGTACGCTTCAAAAGTTTCCTCGTAAGGCGTGCCGACCATTGTTTTCACCACTGGCTTATTGGTGATTTCTAAAATTTCTGGATAATTTTTCAGAAAATGATAGGTTAGTGAAGCTAAATCTCTAGCTGTAGAGACGTTATCGCCATTTGGGTCAATTCCTTGCATTTGATACAGGCCGTTAAAGGCACTTGCTTGCGCTCCACTGCAGTTGTAATAGGTAGTATTTGTCATCCCTAATTCAGCCGCTTTTTGATTCATTAAATGAACAAAGTCAGTAGGCTGGTTCCCTGAAATTAAATTTGCCAACATGAGAGTCGCCACATTAGAAGAGGGGACAGCAATCATTTTTAACAGTTCACGGACTGGATAAGCAACACCTAACGTAATTTTGTTATTACTAATGGCATATATTTTAGAAATATCGACATCTTTTTGCGTAGCAGTCACAGTCGTATCCATTGTAAATTTTCCTTGCTCCATTGCTTCAAAGGCCAAGTACATGGTCATCACTTTGGCAATACTGGCAGGATTCCACGCTAAATCTGGTTGCTGCGACCAGAGAATTTCTCCAGAATCAGCATCAACAACGATGGCTGCTTTGGGAATGCCATCCGCTTTCAGGGTCGTCCCCATTTTTTTAGCAATCGCGGTAATATCTTCTTCTGCGTGAGTCACAGTAGGTTGGGCAAAAAAGGCCCCACAACTGACAACTAAGCCTAGCAGAAACAATGTAAATGGTTTAATTCGTGCGATGTTTCTCAGTCCTTTCTTATTCACGTTTTTTCATCCTAAAGGAGTCATCACTTCATTTTACTTAAAAAATGGCTGCCTGTATAGGAATTCTAGGTAATTTGTTTAAAAAAAGAACAAGTTATGAAAGTCAAATTAAAGAAGAAATGTTATTTTTTCAGTGAATCTCCAAGAAAGTCTTGAAAATTGCAGAAAAAAAGTGCAAAATAGAACTAATACTGTGAAATTATGTTTTGAAAGGAAGTCGTTATGTCAGAGCGCGGGTTATTAATCGTATTGTCAGGTCCTTCAGGAGTGGGGAAAGGGACTGTAAGAAAGGCTATTTTCGACAGTGAAGAAAATGATTTTCAATATTCAATCTCAATGACCACTCGGAAACAGCGAGAAGGCGAAGTGGATGGAGTAGATTACTATTTCCGTTCAAGAGAAGAATTTGAAGCGATGATTGAAGCTGGAGAAATGTTGGAATATGCGGAATATGTTGGTAACTATTATGGGACACCATTAACGTATGTTAACCAGACGCTAGATGAAGGCAAAGACGTCTTTTTAGAAATCGAAGTCCAAGGGGCTAAACAAGTCAAAGACAAAGTGCCTGATGGCGTATTTATCTTTTTGACACCCCCCGATTTAGCGGAATTAAAATCAAGAATTATTGGCCGCGGAACAGACGAAATGTCTGTGATTGAAGAACGAATGGCTGTGGCCAGAGAAGAAATCGAAATGATGGCGCTGTATGATTATGCGGTAGTGAATGATGAAGTTCCTTTAGCCGTGCAACGAATTAAAGACATTATCGCGAGTGAGCACTTCCGTGTTGACCGTGTAATTGGAAAATATATTAAAATGTTAGAGGAGATGTAGCCTTATGATGTTAAAACCGTCAATTGACTCATTGTTAAAAGAAGTCCCTTCAAAATATTCTTTGGTTATTTTAGCAAGCAAACGTGCGCATGAATTAGATGAAGGCGTTCAACCAACCGTTGAATCCTTTGATTCTGTAAAAAGTGTGGGTCGTGCGTTAGAAGAAATCGAAGCAGGAACAGTGATCAGTGATCCAAATCCTGAAGAAAAACGCGAACGTCTACGCATTGAACGTGAAGAACGCAAACGCCAACGTGAACAAGAACAAAAAGAATTAGAAAACCGTTTACGTGACGAAAAAAATTAATTGAATGAAAAACAAGTCTATGATTGAAGCTTTCTTCAAGTAAAGGCTTGTTTTTTTGTGATTGCAAATGTTGTGGGATGACTTTTGTGGTATACTGTTTTTGTAGATAAGTTATGACGGTGGCTACTTCTGGAAGGTGGTGGTGCTTATGAGCATAAGTACTGAAATCTATGAAAGGGGAAAGCCGTATTTGTCCGCATTAGATATAATCGGACTAATTTTCGACTTTGGTTTATATACCATTGCGTTGATTAGTTTGGTTGTCACTTTGCTAAAAAAAGACAAAAAGAAATAACCAGTCATAAACTTTGAACGGTTAACTGGTTATTTCTTTTTAATTAAGTAAAAACTAAGTTACTGTCATGATTCTACAGTTAGAGAGATGGACCAACATCTCTCTTTCAAAATGATTATACCATAAAAAAATGTAGAGTGCTAACACTAGTTAGCAGTGTAAGTTTCAAAGTATTTTAAGAGGATTACTAAAAGCTACTTTCTTAGATCATTTGTTTAGGAAAGCTAGCTTTTTATATTTTAAGGGGAAATTAACTAAGCTTAACAACAACGAGACACACAAGACAAATCAGTCAATCTTTAGTACAATAGGCAAAGAGAATTTACATAAAAAGGAGGATGCACCATGCAAAAAGTAGCCAAAGTTATTGTGGATGTACCAACGATGCAAACCGATCAACCATTCACTTATTTAGTTCCTGAAAATTTAAATGAGCAATTGGCTGTCGGCATGCGTGTAGAAGTGCCTTTTGGTAATGGTAATCGGCATGTTCAAGGGTTTGTTCTAGCCATTGAACCAATGGCTGCAACGGTTCTTGACGAAACCAATGTTCAGTTGAAAGAACTAGTGGCGGTGTTGGATTTAAAACCTGTCTTAAATACAGAAATGTTGGCTTTAGCTGATTATATGAAGGAAAAAACGTTTGCCTTTAAAATCACTTGTTTGCAAACCATGTTGCCTAGCGTAATGCGTGCCGATTACCAAAAATATATTTATTTAACGGATGAGCTTTCTGAAGAATTACAAGATCAGTTATTTTATGGTTTAGAGGAAATTTCGTGGGACCAAGCGCAAGAACGTGGGATTTTGCCTCAACTAATGGCGTTGCGTAAACAGCAAAAAGTCGATATTCGCTACGAAGTTACGACGAGAAATAAAGTCAAAATGGTCCGCTTTATTCAAGCCGCTAAGGAATTTGAACAATTAGAGGAAATTCGTTTGGGTTTACGCAAGGGAGCCAAGAAGAAAGAGCAACTTCTTTACTATTTACAACGCTTGGGTACTGAAAAAGTCACCGCCGTGAAGGAAATGAAAGAATTAGGTTTCAGTACCGCACTTTTAAATGAAGCGGCCAAAAATGGTTGGTTAACGTTCGTTGAAAAAGAAGCGTATCGTGATCCGTTTGCTAATCAGACGTTTGAAAAAACGACTGCGTTATCTTTGAATGCAGAACAACAGGTGGCTGTGGAAACAATCTTACAATCGGTCCAAGAACAGCAAAGCCAAACCTACTTATTGGAAGGTATTACAGGAAGTGGGAAAACAGAAGTTTATCTACAGGTCATTGCAGAAGTTCTTAACCAAGGCAAAACAGCCATTATGCTTGTTCCTGAAATTTCTTTAACTCCGCAAATGGTGCAACGCTTTAAAAGTCGCTTTGGCGAACATGTTGCTGTAATGCACAGTGGCTTATCGCAAGGTGAAAAATACGATGAGTGGCGGAAGATTGAACGAGGAGAAGCGGAAGTGGTGGTTGGCGCGCGTTCTGCCATTTTTGCGCCAATCGAAAACATCGGTGTGATCATTATTGATGAAGAACACGAGGCAAGTTATAAACAAGAAGAAACCCCCCGCTACCACGCGAGAGATTTAGCGATTTGGCGTTCGGAGTACCATCATTGCCCTGTTGTTTTAGGTAGTGCCACGCCGTCCTTGGAATCACGCGCTCGTGCACAAAAAAATGTTTATCAGCGGTTACGATTAACACAGCGGGCCAATCAAGCGGCAACCTTGCCTACGATTGATGTAGTGGATATGCGGCAAGAAGTAGAAAATGGCAATGTCTCTTCTTTTTCCATGTCGTTGCAAGAAAAACTCCAAGAACGCTTAGAGAAAAACGAACAAAGTGTTCTCCTACTTAATCGCCGTGGCTATTCGTCATTTGTGATGTGTCGCGATTGTGGCTATGTGTTGCCGTGTCCGAATTGTGATATTTCCTTAACTTTGCATATGGATAGCAAAACAATGAAATGTCATTATTGTGGACATGAAGAACGGATTCCTTATCGCTGTCCTAACTGTGGCCAAGATAAAATTCGCTACTACGGAACAGGCACACAAAAAGTAGAAGAAGAATTACAAACGTTGTTACCAGACAGTCGTATTCTCCGAATGGATGTTGATACGACCCGTCGCAAAGGTGCGCATGAAAAGATTTTGCGAACATTTGGTGAAGGACAAGCGGATATCTTATTAGGCACACAAATGATTGCCAAAGGACTGGACTTTCCAAATGTGACGTTAGTCGGTGTCTTAAATGCTGATACCGCCTTGAATTTACCCGATTTTCGTTCCAGTGAACGGACCTTCCAATTATTGACACAGGTCAGCGGTCGCGCTGGTCGCGCTGAAAAACCGGGGGAAGTCATCATTCAATCTTTTAACCCCGAGCATTATGCGATACAATTGGCAAAAGCCCAAGATTATGAAGATTTTTATACAAAAGAAATGTATATCCGCCATCGTGGGGATTATCCACCGTACTATTTTACGGTCCAAATTACGGCTAGCCATCCTGAAGAGAATGAAGCAGCGAAACAAATGTTTCAAATTGCGACGAAATTAAAACAAGGCTTATCGCCGCAAGCTATTTTGTTGGGACCAACGCCCAACGCAATTATGCGTGTCAATAACCGTTACTTTTATCAAGTGATTATCAAGTATAAACAAGAACCAATGCTTCAACCATTATTGAAAGAAATTTTAACTGATACACAACGAGCAACGGCTCGTGGCTTAAAGCTTTCCATTGATGCAGAACCCATGAATTTTATTTAAAAAATACAGCTTTGAAAGGAGCACTTATGCGCTATCCAGTTGTGATTCACCCGAACGAACACTTAAAAATGAAGGCTCAACCTGTGACGATTATTACCGATGAAATTGTGCAGTTACTAGAGGATATGTATGAAACAATGCTGGCCCATGATGGGATTGGCTTAGCAGCCCCGCAAATTGGGAAAAATTTGCAAATGGCAGTGATTGAAATCGATGAAGAATCTGGTCGTTTTGAACTAATTAATCCTGTGATTATTGAAAAAAAAGGAACCAGTATTGATGTGGAAGGCTGTTTAAGTATTCCAGAAACATATGGAACCGTTGAACGAGCAGATGAAGTGACTGTCCGTTATTTTGACCGTGAAGGTGAAGAAATGGAAGTTACGGCTTACGGCTATTTAGCTCGAGCTTTTCAACACGAAATTGATCATTTGAATGGCGAGTTATTTATCGATAAAATGATTGAGAAAATTGCACCAGAAGATTTAGAAGCGTATATGGAGGAACATTTTGATGACTAAAATTGTATTTATGGGCACACCAGCCTTTTCTGTTCCGATTTTAGAAAGTTTAATCGAGGCAGGCTATGACGTTCAAGCGGTTGTCACGCAACCAGATCGACCAGTTGGCCGAAAAAAAGTGATTACCCCAACGCCTGTCAAAGAAGCAGCTTTAAAACATAACTTATTAGTCTTACAACCAGAGAAAATTTCAGGTTCTCCTGAAATGGAAAAAGTGATTGACTTAGCACCAGATTTAATTGTGACAGCAGCCTTTGGTCAATTTTTACCAGAGAAAATCTTAAAAGCGCCCAAACTAGGTGCGATTAATGTCCATGCCTCACTTTTACCAAAATATCGTGGCGGCGCACCTGTACATTACTCGATTATTGAAGGAGAAAAAGAAACAGGCGTCACGATTATGGAAATGGTGAAAAAAATGGATGCTGGCGCGATTTTATCGCAACGTGCAATTCCGATTACGAAACAAGACGATGTAGGCACCATGTTTGAAAAATTAAGTATTCTAGGAAAAGAACTTTTATTAGAGACGTTACCTAAGCTAATTGCTGGCGAAATTACGCCTATTCCACAAGTGGAAGAAGAGGCTACTTTTTCACCCAATATTACCCGGGAACAAGAACGAATTGACTGGCAAAAAACTGCTGAGGCAATTGATAACCAAGTGCGTGGTATGCGTCCTTGGCCAACAGCGTTCACAACCTATCAAGGGACCAACTGGAAAATTTGGGCAGTGACACCACTGACTGAAACAACAACCAGCGCCCCAGGAACGATTATCCAACGTAGTAAAAAAGCGCTATGGATTGCTTGTGGCGAAGGGACAGTCCTTCAAATTGATCGCCTGCAACCAGCAGGTAAAGGTCAATTAACGATTCAAGAATTTTTAAATGGCGTTGGTCAAAATGTCGCAGAAAAAGATAAGGTGGACTAACAAAAATGGCTGAAAAAATCCCCAAGAAATTAAAACGTTCTGTTCGATACGTTGCTTTAGAAACCATCGAACGTGTGGATAAAGGTGGGGCGTACTCCAATCTTTTACTTAATGAAATGATGACAAAATCAGAACTAAGCGAGAAAGATGGCCGCTTGTTTACAGAACTTGTCTACGGCACAATTAGTCGCAAATTATTGTTGGAATACTACTTAACACCATTTGTTAAGAAACCGCAAAAAGTCGATAATTGGGTGAAAAATTTATTGATTTTATCGTTATATCAATTACTTTATTTAGATAAAGTGCCTGATCATGCAGTCATTAATGAAGCGGTTGAAATTGGCAAACGTCGTGGCAATCCTGGGATTGGTAAATTCGTGAATGGCGTGCTGCGGGCGTTCCAACGAAATGGAGCACCTAGCTTGGCAGCAATTAGCGATCCAGTTGATCGTTTAGCAACGGAAATTAGTATGCCACGTTGGTTAACAGAAAAATTACTTGCCCAATTAGGCGAAGAAGAAACACGGCAGTTGGGTTTGTCGTTATTTGAAAAAAGCCATGCGAGTGGCCGAGTAAACACACGGTTTATTTCACGAGAAGAAGCGCTGGAAGAATTACAAGAAACAGGAATTGCCGCGAAGGAAAGTCAACTTTCCCCTTATGGTGTTGTCGCTGAAAAAGGCTACTTAGCTGGCAGTGAACTGTTTATTAACGGTTGTTTAACCATTCAAGATGAAAGCTCTATGCTCGTGGCTCCAGCGATGCAAATTGAACCGCATCATCGTGTTTTGGATGCCTGCGCGGCTCCTGGTGGTAAAACGACTCATATCGCAACTTTTTTAGAGGCTGAAGCAGGTGGTCGTGTGACTTCTTTAGATATTCATGCGCACAAAATTAAGCTAATTAATGAAAATGCGCAGCGCCTCCATGTGGCGGATGTCGTCCAAGCAGAAAAGCTTGATGCGCGACAAGTGGCCGAAGAATTTCCCGCAGAAACCTTTGATCGGATTTTAGTTGATGCGCCATGTTCAGGCTTAGGGCTGATGCGCCGTAAACCAGACATTAAATACCATAAAACAGCCAGTGATTTTCAAAATTTACCTAAAATTCAGTTAGAAATCTTAGAAAGTGTTGCCCCAACATTAAAACAATGGGGTATAATGGTCTATAGCACTTGTACTATTACGCCAGAAGAAAATCAGGAAGTAGTGGCAGCCTTTTTAGCCAAACACCCTGAATTTGAAAAAATTGAAATTGTTGCAAATGAAAACGTCCAAGCAGTAGTAAAAGAGCAAGAACTGGTTCTGTATCCCCACCAATACATGACAGATGGCTTCTTTATTTGCTGTATGCGGAAAGTTAGTTCAAATGAGGTGAAATAATTTGGAAATCAACGTTCAATCAGATGTCGGTCGCAAAAGAAATACGAACCAAGATTATGCCAACGTTTTTGAGAACCAACAACACATAACCTTTGCTGTTTTAGCAGATGGCATGGGTGGTCACCAAGCAGGTGATGTCGCTAGCCAAATGGCAGTCAATAATTTAGGTGAGAGTTGGTCCAATGCGTCTGTCGACTCAGCTGAAAAATCTGCACAGTGGTTAATTCAAGCAATTCAAAAGGAAAATGAAAAAATTTATGAACGCGGACAATCGAAACCAGAGTATTTAGGAATGGGGACAACCGTGGTTGGTGCCATCCTTTTACCGGATTCATTTGTCTTAGCAAATGTGGGGGACAGTCGTGCTTATTTAGTTCGTGACCAACACATGTTACAATTAACAGAAGATCATTCTTTAGTGAATGAACTAGTAAAATCAGGGGAGATTACTCGTGAGATGGCTGCAAATCATCCACGAAAAAATGTCCTAACACGTTCTTTGGGAATGCCTGGCACTGTCGAAGTCGATGTAACCAATCATGAATGGCTGCCTAATGACTATTTACTGTTATGTTCGGACGGCTTAACCAATATGGTTCCTGAGACAAAAATTTTAGAAATTTTAGAGACGTCAGATCCTTTAGAATCCAAATTAAGCCAACTCGTTGCTCAAGCAAATGAAGCGGGTGGTTTAGATAACATTACCGTGTTAGTGATACACTTTGACGAACAGAAGGAGGAAAACCAATGATAGAAATCGGCAAGAAGCTGAATGGTCGATATCACATTATTGGCAGCATCGGAAGCGGCGGCATGGCCAACGTCTATTTAGCACACGATTTAATTTTAGACCGAGACGTTGCAGTAAAAGTCTTGCGCTTTGACTTCCAAAACGATCAAGCCGCCATCCGACGTTTTCAGCGTGAAGCACTAGCCGCAACTGAGCTGGTTCACCCGAATATCGTCAGTGTGTACGATGTAGGCGAAGAAGATGGACTACAGTATTTAGTCATGGAATATGTGAAAGGAATGGACTTAAAACGTTACATCCAAACGCATTTCCCAATCCCTTATTCCACAGTTGTGGACATTACGCAACAAATTTTATCTGCTGTCGCAATGGCACATGAACATAGAATTATTCACCGGGATTTAAAACCGCAAAACATTCTGATTGACGAACACGGCACAGTCAAAATTACTGACTTTGGGATTGCGATTGCCTTGTCAGAAACGTCAATTACGCAAACGAACACAATGTTAGGTTCGGTGCATTACTTATCGCCAGAACAAGCGCGCGGAAGCATGGCGACCAACCAATCAGATATTTACGCTGTGGGAATTATTCTCTATGAAATGCTAACAGGGAATGTACCTTTTGATGGTGAATCAGCCGTAACGATTGCCTTAAAACATTTTCAAGAAGAAATTCCCTCTGTTAAAATGTTTGATCCAGGGATTCCTCAATCATTGGAAAATGTGGTTCGTCACGCAACCGCAAAAGACCCAAGCGATCGCTACAAAACAGCGAATGAGATGGCAGAAGACTTATACACGTCCTTGTCAGCCAGTCGTTTAAACGAACCTGCGTGGGAACCAACGGCTTTATTAGGAGAAACGAAAGTATTAACTCCGATTCCCGAAGATATCGCTGAACCGGAAGAGACAACGCCTGTCGAAGTCCCAGAAGATATCGCAGATGACATTTTAGCTGAACAACCACCGAAGAAAAACCGTAAAAAATTGTGGATTGGCTTAGCAATTGCGGCATTAATTGCTTTAGCAATAGGTGGCTTAGCCTTTGCAATGTCGGGTGGTAAAGACGTTGAAGTTCCTGATGTTACAAATGAAACGAAAGCGGACGCTTCACAAGCGCTACAAAGTGCCGGGCTGAAAGTCGATAGTGAGACCAAAAAAATTCCCGACGATAAGATTGAAGAAGGCAAGGTGGTCAAAACAGACCCCGAAGCAAAATCATCTGTGAAAAAAGGCCGATCTGTTACTTTATACATCAGCTCTGGAACAGAAAAAATTGAGATGGCCGATTATACAAACGAATCGTATGAATCTGCTGTCGAGGCCTTGAAAAAACTAGGGTTTTCAGAAGACCAAATTACAACAAAAAAAGAATACAGTGATTCTGTGTCTACAGATAACATTATTAAACAAAAACCAGCTGCAGGTAAAAAAGTTGATCCGAAAAAAGACAACGTCACTTTAACGGTCAGTAAAGGACCAGAAGCGGTTACTTTGCCTAGTTACGCCGGTTATTCTTACACAAATGCAGTAAATGCACTGGCACAATTAGGTATTTCTGAATCTCAAATTACGCGTGTCGACCAAGCAAGCGATACGGTAGAACCAGGTTTAGTCATTACGCAAGACCCCGCACCAGGTGGCACCGTGACACCTAAAAATGGCCAAGTGACATTATATGTAAGTAAAGGTAGCGACAAAGTGACACTTTCTGATTATAGCGGAATTTCTTACGATAATGCGGTAAGTCGCTTAATTGCTTTAGGTATCCCAGAATCTCAAATTAAACGAGTGGACGAAGAAAGCGACAAAGTTGAAAAAGATACCGTGATTAGTCAAGAGCCAGCTTCTGGTACCGCTGTTGATCCGAAAAATGACACGATTACTTTACATGTCAGCAAAGGCAGTGACTCAGTAACTGTTCCCGATATTTCAGGTTATTCGCCAAAAGCTGCAGAAGACAGCATCAATAACGCTGGCCTTAAAATCAATGAACAAGGATTATCTGGCTCTGGCGATGGCCAAGTCGTTGAACGAACTAGCCCATCCGCTGGCAGCAAAGTCAAAAAAGGCGACTCTGTTACGGTTTATTATTCAAAAGCAAATGATTCAAAAAGCACCACTAGTGAAAGTAGTACGAGTAATTAAGACAAGAGGTTGGGACAGGAGTATTTAGCTTCAAGAAATAAGAAGAAATTTCCGAAAGATGCTTTTCGTCTTTCGAGGAATTTCGGCTTATTTCTGAAGAAGCTGCTCCTGTCCCGCCGTTTATCTTAAGATTTAAGTCTAGGAAGGTAAGTCATTTCGACTTATGTCCTAGGCTCTTTTTAATTAATAGAATCGAGAGGCTCCCTTGATTTCTCTGCCACTATCCTGTATATTCGAAAGTAGTTAGGAGTGGTTTATCTGAAAGGTCAAATCAGAAAAGCGTTAAGCGGTTTTTATTATGTATACGCAGATGGAGAAACATATCAAACAAGAGCGCGAGGGAATTTTCGTAATCGAAAAATTACGCCACTCGTGGGAGATGAAGTACTTTTTGAAAGCGATAATTTAACAGATGGTTATGTGTTGGAAATTTTACCAAGACGAAATGAATTAGTGCGCCCGCCTGTTGCAAATGTGGATCTAGGTGTGGTTGTCATGAGTATGGTTTCGCCAAATTTTTCGTTTAATTTGTTGGATCGTTTCTTAGTCAGCTTAGAGTATAAGGATATAGAACCAGTTATTTATTTAACGAAAGTTGATCTATTAGATGAGCCGCAACGTCAAGAAGTCACTGAAATTAAACAGATTTATGAAGCGTTAGGTTATGCGGTGATCGCTTCGGAAGACGTAGAAGCCACCAAAGAATTAGAACGCTTTTTCCCAGAACGGTTGACTGTTTTTATGGGACAATCAGGCGCTGGAAAATCAACATTGTTGAATCAAATTTCACCAGAATTACAACTAGCAACTGCGGAAATTTCCCAATCTTTAGGACGGGGCAAACATACGACCCGTCACGTGGAATTGATTCCGTTATACGACGGTTTGGTTGCTGATACACCAGGATTTAGTGCCATCGATTTCTTGGAGATGGAAGCAGTGGAATTACCAAAGCAATTTCCTGAATTTGTTGCCGCGGCCTCTCACTGTAAGTTTCGTGAATGTATGCACCACAAAGAACCTGGTTGTGAAGTGAAACGCCAAGTGGAAGCGGGAACCATTGCGACGAGTCGTTACGAAAATTATTTACAGTTTTTAATGGAAATCGAGAATCGACGACCTGTTTATAAGAAAAAATCATAGCAAATATAAAGGGAGCGAGCCAAATGAAACTAGCACCATCCATTTTAAGTGCCGATTTTGCCAATTTAGAAAGAGATATCCGTTTAGTAGAAGAATTAGGAGCAGATTATATTCATGTTGATGTCATGGACGGTCAATTTGTGCCCAACATTACCTTAGGACCGAATATCGTTTCAGCGATTCGTCCAGTGACAAAACTACCATTGGATGTTCATTTGATGATTGTACAACCTGAAAATTATATCAATGCCTTTGCGGAAGCCGGTGCGGATATTATTACTGTCCATCAAGAAGCAACACCCCATATTCATCGTGCCTTACAAATGATTAAAAATGCGGGTGTGAAAGCTGGTGTAACCATCAATCCTGGGACACCACTTTCGATGATCGAAAATGTATTAGATTTGGCAGATCAAGTCTTGGTAATGACTGTCAATCCAGGCTTTGGCGGACAATCATTTATTGAAAACTCACTAGAAAAAATTGCTCAATTAAAAGAATGGAAAGAAACAAAAGGATACACCTATGAAATTGAAGTCGATGGCGGGATTGTTCCTGAAACTGCCGCACGCTGCAAAGAAGCCGGTGCAGAAGTGTTTGTTGCAGGCTCCTACATTTATAATGCTGAAAATCCTCAAGAACGAATCGATGCACTGAGAGCAGTGCTAGACAAATGAGTCGTGTCTTACTGGTAGCTGGCGGCAATCCAAGTGATTGGCCAACCATTGAACTAGCTACGTATGATTATTTCGTAGGTATTGATCGCGGCTGTCTCCATTTATTAGAGGCCGATTTACCGTTACAATTAGCGGTGGGCGATTTTGATTCATTATCACGAGAAGAATACCATTTTGTCCAAGAAACTGCCGAAACACTCATCCAAGCACCTGCTGAAAAAGATGATACAGATACACAATTAGCGCTTCAAGAAGCTTTACAACGATTTCCACAAGCAGAGATGACGATTATCGGTGCGACAGGGGGCAGAATTGACCACTTATTAGCCAATCTTTGGTTACCCTTTGAACCACGATTTCAAGGTGTACTTCGCCAAATCCGTCTATGCGATCGTCAAAATAGCATCCAGTATTACGCCCCTGGTTCGTATATCGTACCGAAAGAGCCAGATAAAGAATATCTGGCCTACTGCTGTTTGACGCCTGTAGAAAACTTGACGCTACGACGCAGTAAATATTTATTAACCAATCAAGATGTTCCTTACCCAACATCGTATGCAAGTAATGAATTTATCGAAGAAGCCGCTGCTTTTTCCTTCGATGCAGGGATGATTGCAGTTATTCAAAGTAAAGACAAGTAAAAAGAAGTTGGACCTTCATCAATGCGATGAAGGTCCAACCTCTTTTTTTATGCAATAAAAAAAGCCGAACAACGAACGTCCAGCTTTGCTTATTTAAGTTTATTAAACACGTTCGATTTTACCAGATTTCAAAGCACGAGTTGACACCCAAACTTTTTTAGGTTTACCATCGATTAATACGCGAACTTTTTGTAAGTTAGGTTTCACAGTGCGTTTTGTTGAGTTCATCGCATGTGAACGGTTATTACCACTTGAAGTCTTACGACCAGTGAAGTAACATACTTTTGCCATTTTAAGTTTCCTCCTTTGCCTTGATCTTGGAGCGATAATATTCAGCTCATACTAACTTAATTTATCATATTAGGCACTGATTTGCAAGAAGATTTTTAGTGAGAAAATAGGAATGTAAAAAATCAGTGATTTCAATTTAAAATCACTGATTTTTTACATTCCTATTTTCTCACTTTCATAGACACACTGGATAAGTATGAAGAATAAAAATATCCACTAAGAATAACTGTTGCAATGGCTAATATTGCTTTTATAGCTACAGGCTTAACGAAAATCGTCATTGCTACAAGTAGGAATAGTAAACATAGTAGTACAGTGATGTACTTCTGATTCATATAAGGAACACCTTCTTCCTTTTTATTTATACTTATGTGATAATGATTGCTATACCAACGCTAGCACCTGCTCCAGCAAGTACTCCAGCTCCCATGCACCAACCGCAATTTAGATTTTTAATTGTACATTCAGTCATTTTAATTTTCATATCGTTTCCTCCTAGTTAATTAAGTCAATGCAGCAAGACCTACACCTGCTGCAATAAGGCCTGCACCAATACCGACACCAGTCCAAAAATCAGTTCCATGTGAATTTAATGTCTTGTGATCTACCTCTACAAATTTAATTAATTTCATTATTATCTCTCCTTTATAAAAAATATTAGTTAGAATTTTTTACTACTTAAAATCGCCAAATTGGCAAAATGATGATTGGAGATGGGAAAAACCATTTCATGTTGGCTCACCTCCTAGTAGCCTAAATCTGGGCATTTCTTTTACTGAGTTAAAAAAATACAGGAATCAAAAGCGTATTAACGTTAACACCTCAATAATATTCAGGTAGTCTTTTACTTTGTTACCTGTTTTTTAACTTAAAATCCCCCTATGTTAATACTACAACTGCAGCACCAATACCAATACCTACACCTACACCATGCCAAAAGCTATTGATTACCTTGTTTTCTGTTTCCTTAAACTTAATTTTATCCATACTATTATCTCCTCTTTTCCTAAATATTTTTATTGTGCACACTTAAAGTATATGAGGTGTGAAAGAATATATATTTTTTTTCTTTAACTATGTGTTCTTTAACTTATTCGTTAGAAATTGAAGTTCTTTAAACGTTTGAGCAGTCGTAAATGTTAGAAAAGACAATAGAGACCAAAACTTAAGAAGTTAAGAGAAAATGTAAACGGGGGGTATTAGGCCATTATAATTAACCTAGTTAAATATTAAATAAAAGTGGAGTGGAAGAAATGATTGGAATAACATTAGTAGAAGAAAGCAACTATGTATTAAAAAATATTGAAGATGTAGCGCTGTCTGATATCATGAGAGAAGGTGCTTTTATAGAAGAATTGAGTACTGATACATATAATTTTGATACAAACACTTTTTTAGATTTATTGGAATACGTAGAGTTTCAAGAATATACAAACTATATTTTTGTCAATTTTTCAAAATCAAAGCGGCTGCCTAAAATTATCTCTTTTTTAAATGCATTTAGTAAGACAACGATATTTCATTATGTGTCTATAGAAGATGGAGATTCTCTAACTAAGCAGTATATTGATAGAGATAAACTGAAGTTTTATGAAAAAAAGATAGACATATCAGAACAAGTTTTAAAAAATGGTTTAATGGCACTTTTCACAGGTCTTTATCCAAGAATATTTAAAAAGAACATGATTAAACATCTTTATTTTGAACAATTGGAAGATGCAGAGAAGCTTCATCCTTCAGTATATCTAAATTGTGCAATTAATTATGGATTATATATCGATGAATTGGAAAAAAATTTTGATAGCGAAATTCCTGGTATTATCACGTTCAAAAATTCTTTACAAACTTTTAAGAAAGATATTGAATTAGAGGTACTTTCCGAAAAAAAGCTAGATAAATTGTTACAGAAATTTAAAGAAAATGGGACTGTATTCTGGAAAACAAGGAAGAGTGGGATTTATGATTATTCTCAAATATTATCACTCGGTTTAGAACGTGGTTTATTTATCTTTTCAGATGGAGTTTATTTGGATTATCAAAGAAAAAAGCAAGTATCTTCATCAATAAACTGTACATTTTCAGAAATAGAACTAGGGAAAAGCAGAATTAGTCATAAGAATAAAAAAAATGGACTTTATGAAATTTATCCATTATTAGTAAGTATTGCTGCATCAATAAAGGATGCACATCTAACCTTTATTACACCATTTAATAAATATCAATTCGATTCTATTGATTTAGGCAATTATCCCAGTGAATGGGTAGTTTTTTCTACTAGAGAGACTTATTTTGCATTACATGTACCAAGTAATCGAACATTTGAAGTTAATCAATTATTTGTAGAAATTTTTGAGGCACAAATGAAAAATTGTGTTGAATTAGCCAAAAGTAAGAATGGAGAAATCACAGATGAATTAATTAAAGAGCAGCAGGAGTTGATGTTTAGTGTATAAAGCTGAAACAGTCTTTTTTGGAACATTTAAAGAAAAACTGAGGGATGGTAAAGAAATAGATATAATAAATAATATTTATCAAGAAGTAGAATTTGCACAATACTATGAAGCAGTTGCATGTGAATCTATAAGTGGTGATATTGAATATTATCTAGATATGCTTTCTAAAAACGATCGAGTATTGGAAATTGGAACAGGAAATGGACGTGTTTTGAAGCCTTTATTGGCTCATGGGATTGATATCTACGGAATTGAGCCAGAGCAAGCGATGCTAGAATTTCTAAATGAAGAAGAAAAATCTCGTGTATATATTGGAGGTATTGAAAAACTGACTCAATTTAATCATACATCAAAGTATAGTTATATTATTATCCCTGCTACTTCTGTTTCTCTGTTTGATGAACAAATCTTTTCAAATTTTTTGTCTGAAGCAAAGAAAGTGTTAAATAGTAAAGGTAAGATTATTTTTGATTTTATTAATCCAGAGCAGATAAAAAAATTAGATGGAGTGGTTTCTATTGATAAGATTAGCGATCAATTATTTATATCAGGAAACTTTGTCCAAGGAAAAAAGTTCATCTATAACATTTACACAAAAACAGCTAAGGGAAGTAGAAAGTTAGGTTATTCAATAAAGAATATTTACACCATTGATCAAGTAAATCATTTAGGTGAACAATTAGGCTATACGTCAAGAATCATAAAAAAACAACCTGATTATATTATGATGGAGGTGCAAAAAAATGAAATATAATTATCTAGTCCCGATAGGTGATATTACAAAAGTGAATGAACATAAAACTACTATTGTTCGAGCTGAAGAGGAGTATGTATTTGATGAAGAGCAGAAGAGATTTGTGGATTTAAGAAGTGGATTATGGAATACAAATTTAGGCTATAAAAAAGAATTGTATGAGATAATCAGTCAACGATTCACTGAACAACTATCAAAGAGCTTAACTTATCTAGATATTCATTCTTTTCATCATCCAGTTTATCAAGAATATGCTAAAAAACTTGCAACATTTGCCGATAAAGAAGGATTCTATGAACAGGTTATTTATACAAACAGTGGGTCTGAATGTACCGAGCTGGCATTAAAACTATCGCGTCAAATAAATAAAAGCAATCAAAAGATACTAGCCTTTTCTCAAGGGTATCATGGTACTTTTTGGGGAGGGATGTCAATCAGTGGGTTAGATCAAGAAGTAACAGACATTTATTCACCTAAACTGAGTAATATGGAATTTATAAAATCTCCGGAGAATGATATAGAGGAGAAGAATTTTTTTAAGCATATTGAATATCATCACCATGAATATAGTGCAATGATTATTGAACCTGTTTTGGGCTCTGCAGGTATAAAAATGCCTTCAATTCGATTCTTGAATAAATTAGGAAGTTTACTAAAAAAATACGGTATAATAGTTATTTTTGATGAAGTGGCAACTGGTTTTTATCGGACCGGAAAACCATTTTATTTTCATTATTTAGATTTTAAACCAGATATTATAAATCTCAGTAAAGGAATAAATAATGGTATGTTACCGTTTGGGGTTGTTTTGTTATCAAATGATATTGTTTGTGAATTGAAAAAAGAAAAATTAGAACATTTTTCGACGCAGAATGGTAATTTACTTGGTGTGATCAGTGCATATGAAACTTTAAATTATTATCGACAACATGAAGTAGAAATTGTGCAAAATATCCAAAATTTAAATGAACTTATTTTAACAGAGTTAAATGTATATGGTATTTCTGTTAGAGGAATAGGTTGTATGTTTGCAATACCAATAGATGACAAACAAGCACTACCTTTAATTATTCAGTCATTAAAACAGACAGGGATATTATGTTATCAATATTTTAATTCTGCTGAAGACAATGGATTGACATTGATGCCATCATTTTATACAAACTATCAAAAGATGTTACAAATAATAAGGCGTATAGCTAAAGTGGTGAACGCGTATGCTTGATGTACGTTATTTGAAAGTAAATCAAGTTCTTTTTGAGTATATAGAATGTGATGAAGTTGTCTATATCTATAATACAAATAATGAACGAATGGTCCAATCAACAATTGATATGATTAATTATTTAAAAGAATATAAATCGGGAGATAGTACGAATGATCCAGCAATTGACAATTTTATTTTTGGTTCAGGAAAAAGAAAGTTATTAGATATTAAGTTGAAAGGTTTTTCTATATCCAAATCATTTTTTTTAGTTTTTTTTAAATTTATGGATGCGACGATTATAACAAAGATACGTTTTGCTTTCACTCTAATAGGTGTGATTCTTTTGCCATTTTTTTTTCAAAAAGAACTTATAGTTTATTTTACTGAGATGAGGCGAGTGGATTGGAGGACACTGGTAGTTGTGTATGTTGGTCAATTGATAATCACTATGATTCATGAGCTGGGACACTATTACTATTATCAAAAATATATCAGTTCGAATCAGTTTCGCTTTGGTTTTTTGTTAAGATATTTTTTCTTATTTATGTTTTATACGAATGTGAATTTTATTGAACAACTATCAAAGAAAAAGCAATTAAAAATTATGATAGGTGGTATTCAGATTCAGATGATGATCAGCGGAATTCTTTGTTTGATAATGTTGGTTAATTCTTCACGTATATTAATACTGCTCTTTTTTTTAAATAGCTTTAATATTTTGATTAACTTACTACCTTTTATAAAAACAGATGGATATTGGATTGTTAATTTATTGATTGATTCACAAGACTATATGAGTTCTTTTAAATCATGGATCAAAAAAGAGAAAAAAGACATTATGCTAGTAGAAATTTTATTATCTTTAGCAAATATTGTTATTATTTTTTTTATTATCTTGATGGGAGCCATACAGCTGATACAGTTTTTCTTTTAAGAGAATACGAAGGAGAGTAAGTATGAAAAATTTATTAGTTGTGGGATCTGCTGGATATTTAGGTAGGTCTTACATAGAAAAAAATAAAGAAAAATATAATTTTTGGGGAATAGATAAAGTCAAGAATACTAGTTGTCCAGATTTTATTAAGCAAGAATTTATTGCAGATGTAACAGATTTAAACAACATTCGAAAAATAAGAAAAAAACTTGAATGCGAGAGGATAAAATTAGATAGTCTATTATTTTCAGTAGGGATTAATCCTTTTCAAAGTTTTTATAGTATTGATGAAGAAATATGGGATTACACATTTTCTGTAAATCTAAAGTCTATTGTATTCATGATTAAAGAACTGTATCCATTATTTAAAGAACAAGTAGCTATCGTTCTGATTGGTTCTCAAAATGGTGTGGTTGGGCATGAACAGAGAATAGATTACGGTCCATCTAAAGCGGCGTTGATTCAATTAGCTAAAAATTTAACTTTGGATTTTGAGAAGGATCAGGAAAAAGATATTAAAGTTAATGTTGTTTCCCCATCATATATTCTAAATCAAAGTAATAAGCAGTTATTAACAGAATCTTTTGAAGGAAAGAAATTGCTAAAAAAAATTCCACTAAAGAAATTTGTTCAACTGGAAGATGTTGTTGAAGCCATTGATTTTCTGTTATCAGATCGCAGTAAAGCAATTAGAGGTCAAAACATTATCGTGGATTATGGTTACACCATTGTTTAACAGGAAGAGGGAAAATATGAGCTTAGAAATCAAAAAGTTGAAAAAGAAAATGAATGAGCAGGAAATTATTAAAGGAATCAATTTGACTATTCCAGAAGGCGAAATTTATGGCTTCTTAGGCGCAAACGGTGCAGGTAAAACTACTATTTTCCGCCATATTTTAGGCATCTACTCTCCTGATGAAGGGGAAATAACATGGCAGGGACGTAAAGTTGATCGCTTTGATGCTAAAGAAGTCGGTTATCTTCCAGAAGAGCGTGGACTATATCCGAAAAGAACGGTGAGACAACAATTAACTTTCTTTGGGAAGCTCCGTAAAATGAAAAAGAAAGAAATTGAAAAAAGTATCCTCTTTTGGCTGGATTTTTTTAAGATACAAAAGAACGTAGATCGAAAAATTAGTGAATTGTCAAAAGGGAATCAACAAAAGATTCAATTTATTGCGTCGATCATTCATGGACCCAAGCTTGTCATTTTGGATGAACCATTCTCTGGGCTAGACCCGATTAATGCGAATCAACTAAAAGAAGCAATTCTTTTTTTGAAGGAAAATAGTGCTACGATAATTTTCAGCTCTCATCAAATGGCAAACGTAGAAGAAATCTGTGAAAACATTTGTATGATGAAAAAGGGTGAGGTTCTTTTAGAAGGAAATTTAAAAGAAATCAAAGATGAAACGGATAAAAGAAAAGTGATTGTTCAGGCTGATTTTGACAGAGAAATATTAAAGCAAGATTTTGAAATAGAATCGTATAAAGAAGAAAATGATGTTATTTCTTTTTATGTAAAAGATGAATGTACTGCGAAGAAAATTCAAAAATTTATTTTTCAATCAGAAAATATTCAGCAATTCAGAATTGAGCCAATTTCGTTAAATGATATTTTTCTAGAAAGAGTGGGTGAGTAAAGTGAAAAATATAGTGACGATTGCTTTAGAAACATACAAACAAAAAGTCGTGTCAAAAGTGTTTGTTATTATACTGTTGGTTTTGATGGTAGGGACATTTTTGGGAATGAATTATGAAGGGATTCTAAAAAAAGAGGAACCAAGTAAAGAAACCATCCTTGTTGTTTCAAATAATCAAGAGACTGTTACTATGCTGAAAGAAGTTGGTAAAGGTACCAATCTGAACTTTGTTGACGGCGGTCAAAAGTTATCAGATGCTGAGAAAGAGCTGAAAGATAGAGCGAGTAAAACCATTTTGAAAATTGAAAAAAGTAGCACTGGTCTATACGAAGGAAAAATTTATTACGAAGGAGCTCTCCAATATAATGTGTCTGAACAATTACAAAGTCTTGTAACCACTGTAAATCAATCGATTAAATTAAATCAATTAAATATTGATGCGGCGCAACAACAGTTTTTGAATGAAAGCACACGTTTATCCTTAGAATCTTTAGCTGGAAATCAAGATAATTCGGTTCAAACATTAATACTAGTTTATATTGTTGGTTTTATTCTCTACATTGCAGTTATGCTCTTTTCTACAATGGTTGCCCAAGACATTGCGGTGGAAAAGAGTTCAAGAGTTATGGAAATTTTACTCACAACAATTACACCAGTTCAGCATTTAATTGGTAAAATTGTTGGCATTGGGCTAGTTGGGATAACGCAAGCAGCAGCAATTTTTGGGGCTGCGTATGCATCTTATGGAATTTTTGGAGATAGTACAGGAGTATTTGACTTTTTGAGTGAAGGCAAAAATAGTCAAGCAATCATCTTAGCTGTCATATGTTTCATTTTAGGTTATTTGCTATATTCTGTTACGGCTGCTATTTTAGGTTCTGTTGTTTCCTCTGTTCAGGAAGTTCAACAGTTGATGTATATTTTGATTATTCCTTTATTTATTGCGATGTTTATGGTAATGATTCTTGCAACTGGATTAGGAAGTAACCAAGCGACTATCATTTCATCTTATATACCGTATCTATCACCGATAGTCATGTACGCACGTTATATGCTGGGGGATGCATCGTTAAATGCTTTTGCAATAGCGATGGGAATTAATCTGGTCTTTACTATGATTTTAGCGTTTCTAGGGAAGAGTGTTTATCAAGGGGGCGTGTTTATTTATAGTGGAGATAAACTTATAAATGTTTTCAAAAAAGCGTTTAAATCTGGGAAATATTATGTTAGATGAGTATAAAAAATCTTGTCGCAACTCTCATGTATAAAACATTTATTTTGATAAATAAAAAAGTAATTGAAATTGTACACTCAGTATAGCGAGTGTACAATTTTTGTTTATAGCGTAATAGTCGGGCACTGAAAACTAATTTTTCTCAGTTTCACTTTTAAAGAAAGCTTGAATTGTCTTTTATTAGAGTATATACTTTTTTTATTAACTGAAATATAAGGAGGTTTTAATTTGGAGAGATTTCTTTTTATTCTAAGTAATATCACGGCAGTGTTTCAAGTGTTCTTTAATTATCTAAAGTCAAAAGTAGTAAAGCTTAATAAAAAAATTACTTTACATAGTATTTTCGGCTTGATGGTTATCGCAATTTTGAATGGTAAAATAATTTCTGCTATAGGAATGTATGGATTTGCTTGGATTTATTTGAGTATAATAATTTTAGGTTATTTTTTTATCTCTAAAAGCCTTATTAAAGTTTTAGGTATAAATTCTTATATCGTCATTATTTCAGCTATAAGTGGTCAGTTTGTATCCTTTATAAAGGAAAAAATATTTGGCACAGAACTAATTTTTTCAAGTAATTTAACTATGTTTTTACACAGTACATTTCGGCTAGCACTATCAGTAATTCTGACGATATTAATGATAAAGGGGATAAAAAAAATAGAAAAAAAGTTTTCTATTATCAATGAGTGTCTTCTGCTGTTTAATTTGATAGGAATCGGCACAATGATTATCTACTATACCAGTCTGATTTTAGGAAAATATCTGGGGAATAACAAGGAAATAATTGTAGTAAATTCAATCTTTCTCACGCTCTATTTAGTCGTTTCATTAATTTCTTTTATTGTGTATCTTAGTTCGCTCAAAAATAAATATGATCTTCAACAGAAGGAAAGAGAATATTTAGAAAATCAGAGATATATGGAGGCAATGGAGAAACAATTCAAGGAGATTCGGAAGTTTCGGCATGATTATAAAAATATCCTAAATTCATTAGAAGATTTTATTGTAAGTGGAGATTACGAGAGTCTTAATGACTATTATTTCAGTAAAATAAAGAAAGCATCAAAATGCATTGACCAAAATGGGTTCAAGTTAGAAGCGATTGGAAACATTCGAGTAAGAGAAGTTAAAAGTCTCCTTGTGTCTAAGTTGATTTCAACGCAAGAAAAAGGAATGGATGTACAGTTAGAAGTGACTGAACCAATTGAAGAATTAGCCATTGACTCAATTTCTTTGGTTAGAATACTAGGTATTTTTTTAGATAACTCTATAGAAGAAATCGAATTTTTAGGTGAGGGTAAGCTTGTAATCGCTGTATATAAAGATGCCTCTGCTGTACATATTATTATCCAAAATTCATGTAGGAAAAATTTACCAAAATTCCATCTACTTAAGCAACGCGGTTTTTCATTAAAGGGCACTGATAGAGGAATGGGATTGAGTAATGTTCAAGAATTGCTTCAATCCCTAAATAATGTTCAACTAGCTACCTCCATCAGTGATGGATGGTTTACTCAAAAATTGACGATTGAAAACAATAGGAGGTGCGAATAAGGTGATTTCTGTTATTATTTGCGAAGATGATTGGCGACAACGACAAATGTTGGAAACCTATGTTAAAAATTACATAATGATGGAAAGTCTTGATATGGAACTGGTTTTTTCAACAGGAAATCCGTTAGAAGTACTTGAATTTGTCAAAAGTCAGTCTAGAATAATTGGGTTATATTTTCTAGATGTTGATTTACAACATGAAATGTCAGGATTAACCTTAGCAGCTAAAATCAGAGACTACGATAATTTAGGTAAAATCGTTTTTGTCACAACACATGGGGAACTGTCCTATCTGACGTTTACGTATAAAGTGGAAGCGCTGGACTATATCATTAAAGACAACAAAGAACATCTACAGCAGAAAATCTGTGAAAATATTCAATTGGCTCATGAACGTATAACTAGTGAGCGTGGAGCTACAAAAAAATTATTTAAATTTAAGGACGGCGATACCATTCGGTCTGTAGATATGGCAACAATCATTTTTTTTGAATCTTCTTCCGTATCGCATAAAATCGTTTTACATCTTGAAAACGGAGAAATGGAATTTTATGGTTCCTTAAAGGAGATTGAAGAACAGTCTAATGACTTTTATCGTTGTCACAAATCATATTTAATCAACCGCAAGCATATAAGTAAAATTATAAAAAGCGAACGGATTGTCGAAATGAGTAATGGAGAAAGATGTTTAGTCTCAGTGAGAGCCATGAAAAACCTCTAAAATCACCAGACAAGATTCAATGAACCAAGTCGAATCTTGTCTTTTTCTGCATTGACAATGCACGACAAACGTTGTAAATTGTACAAATGTTGGTAATTATGAGGAAGGGTCTATAATATCTGACGAACTTCCTTTTAATTAAAGGCTGGATATGATAAAATGTTATGGAAGAAAATAGGGCGAATGTGCTCTTATAAGGAGGCTTTCATCAATGGCTGTAAAAATTCAAACACCCGCAGGTACCATTGAGATTACCAATGATGTGATCGCTACAGTAGTTGGCGGAGCTGCGACAGATATTTACGGAATTGTCGGAATGGCAAGCAAAAATCAAATTAAAGATAACTTAAACGATATTTTACGTCGTGAGAATTACTCACGTGGTGTCGTTGTTCGTCAAGAAGACAACGGAATCGCAGTGGATGTCTACACGATTGTTAGTTATGGTACAAAAATTTCTGAAGTTTCTCGTAACGTCCAAGAAAAAGTAAAATATAATCTTGAAACATTATTAGGTGTCACTGCGAATTCAGTTAACGTTTTTGTTCAAGGAGTTCGTGTATTACCGGATTAGAGGTAGTGTACTGTCAACGATGCAATTGCACAAGGAAGTCGTGTGTTGCCGTTAGCGGTAAATCTGAAGGAGGATTTTTTAGGTGAATGTAACAGAAATCAGCGCAGGTCAGTTCCAGGAAATGGTCCAGGCAGGTGCGACTCGTCTGCACACAAATGCAGAATATGTCAACTCATTAAACGTTTTCCCTGTACCCGATGGTGATACAGGAACAAATATGAACTTATCAATGACCAGTGGTGCAAAGGCTGTGGCCGATTCTCGCTCTGAAAAAGTAGGAGAATTAGCAGGTGCGTTATCCAAAGGGTTATTAATGGGTGCTCGTGGAAACTCTGGGGTTATTTTATCTCAATTATTCCGCGGCTTCTCAAAACAAATTCCTGAGGTTACAACATTAAATGCCAAAGACTTGGCCGCTGCCTTTACACATGGTGTAGAAACAGCGTATAAAGCAGTGATGAAACCCGTTGAAGGAACAATCTTAACTGTTTCTCGTGAAGCGGCGCGTTCTGGTGAACGTAAAGCGAAAGAAACAGATGACTGTATCGAAGTTATGACAGCTGTTGTAGCAGGTGCTAAACGTGCCTTAGCGAAAACACCTGATTTATTACCTGTCCTAAAAGAAGTCGGCGTTGTAGATAGTGGGGGTCAAGGACTACTATTTATCTATGAAGGATTTTTAGAAGCGCTTAGTGGTGAATTTTTACCAACTGAAACGTATGAACCAAGTCCTGCCGAAATGGACGAAATGGTGAATGCTGAACATCACCGTGGTGTTAGTGGTCACGTTGCGACAGAAGACATTAAATTTGGCTATTGTACAGAAATTATGGTTCGTATCGGCGAAGGCCCAACCGTGGACAGCGCTTTTGATTATGAAACATTCAGAAACTACTTAAATGAACTAGGCGATTCTCTATTAGTCGTTAACGATGACGAAATTATCAAAGTTCACGTGCACACTGAGCATCCAGGTGAAGTGATGAACTACGGCCAAAAATTTGGTTCGTTAGTAAAAATAAAAGTAGACAATATGCGTTTACAACATGAAACGTTAGTTGAACGCGATGCTCAGCAAGAAGCGTTGACTGAAAAAGTTCGCGTACCGTTTGCTGTGATTGCTATTGCAGCCGGTGAAGGCGTTCAAGAATTATTCCGAAGTTTAGGTGCAAGCTACATTATTAGTGGTGGCCAAACAATGAACCCAAGTACGGAAGATATTTTAAAAGCAGTCAAAGAAGTGAATGCAGAGCAAGTCATTATTTTACCAAACAACAAAAACATCTTTATGGCGGCTGATCAAGCAGCAGAAGTTGCCGATGTACCAGTAGCGGTTGTTCCATCTAAAACCATTTCTCAAGGAATGACAGCAATGTTAGCTTTCAATGATCAACAATCATTAGAAGAAAACAAAGCAAGTATGACGGAAATGTTAGACAGCGTTGTGAGTGGTCAAGTAACCACAGCTGTTCGTGACACAACCATTGATGACGTTGAAATTAAAAAAGATGACTTCTTAGGAATGATTGATGGTAAAATCGTCGTTTCTGAAGCAGATCGTTTTAATGCATCATTAGACACGTTGAACCGCATGATTGATGAAGACACTGAAATCGTGACAATTATTGTCGGCGAAGATGGTTCGGTTGAAGAAGCTGAAAAGCTAATCGCTATTTTAGTTTCTGAAAACGATGAACTAGAAACAGAACTTCATGAAGGTGGACAACCTGTGTATCCATACTTATTCTCAGCAGAATAGGTTTTCGTGATGAAAAAATAAAAACGAATAGGCTGGTTCATTAGTTAGGGCTAATGAACCAGCCTATTTAATGAATGATCCATTTTTTTGCGTATATTAATGAGGAGGGGATTTTATGGACATCACAGATTTAGTCAGCGTATTGCCCGGTGTTGGCCCAAAACGTGCTGAAAATTTACAAGAACTGGGGATTGTTACAATTGAAGACTTATTGACGTATTATCCCTTCCGCTACGATGATATCCAAGAAAAGGATTTAAGCGAGATTCAGGATCAGGAAAAAGTTACGCTAAAAGGGCTAGTGGTTTCGGAAGCAGTCGTTAGTCGGTACGGTTATAAGAAGAGCCGGTTAACGTTTCGAATGATGCAAGAACATGCGGTCATTAATGTTTCCTTCTTCAATCAACCTTTTTTAAAAGACAAAGTAGTTCTTTCCGAAGAAATTGCTGTTTATGGCAAGTGGGATGCCAAGAGAAAATCATTAAATGGCATGAAAATCTTAGCTTCTAAAGGAGACAATGAAGATTTCGCCCCCATTTATCATGTGAATAAAAAAGTCCGCCAAAGCACGTTGGTTCAGTTAATCCGCACTGCTTTTGAAGAGTATGGTTCGCTGATTGAAGAGATTTTACCGAATGATTTATTAGAAAAGTACCGCTTGATGCCTAGAAAAGAAGCAATGTGGGCGATGCATTTTCCCAGTAATCCAGAAGAAAGCCATCAAGCCAAACGGCGAGTAGTCTTTGAAGAGTTTTTCCTTTTCCAACTTAAAATGCAAGGACTGAAGAAACAAGAAAAAGCGGAAAAAAATGGTTTAGCCATTCAATATGACGTGGATCGCTTAAAAACGTTCACCCAAGGACTGCCGTTTGAATTGACAGGCGCCCAAAAAAAAGTGACCAATGAAATTTGTCGAGACTTGCGAAGTCCGAAGCATATGCAACGATTGCTTCAAGGTGACGTGGGGAGTGGGAAAACGGTAGTGGCTGCGATTGCGCTATACGCCACCATGACCGCTGGCTTTCAAGGAGCGTTGATGGTTCCGACTGAAATTTTAGCGCAGCAACACATGGAAAGCTTACAGCAGTTGTTTGATCCATTAGAAGTGCGAACGGCCTTATTAACAGGTTCCACCAAAACGAAAGAACGTCGTCTAATTCTCGAAGAACTGGCCAATGGCGAGATTGACATTGTGGTAGGGACCCATGCTTTGATACAACAAGATGTCAGTTTCCATCAATTAGGTTTGGTAATCACCGATGAGCAACATCGTTTTGGTGTGAATCAGAGAAAAATATTAAGAGAAAAAGGCTTAAAACCAGATGTTTTATTCATGACGGCCACTCCGATTCCTCGAACGCTGGCCATTACAGCCTATGGCGAAATGGATGTATCAATCATCGATGAAATGCCAGCTGGACGGATTCCAATCGAAACACGTTGGATTCGGCCGCCGCAGTTAGATACTGTTTTAGAATGGATGGAAAAAGAGCTAGCTCGAGGACATCAAGCCTATATTATTTGTCCCTTGATTGAAGAATCAGAAGCCTTAGATGTGAAAAACGCAACAGAAATTTTTGAACATATGCAAAGCTTTTATTCCCCAAGATATCAAGTGGGATTACTACATGGTAAAATGAAAAACCAAGAAAAAGATGACATTATGCAGGAGTTCAAAGACAATCAGCTGCAATTATTGGTTTCTACCACCGTTATTGAAGTTGGCGTGAATGTACCAAATGCCACAGTGATGTTAATTATGGATGCGGACCGGTTTGGGTTAGCACAGTTACATCAGTTACGGGGCCGTGTGGGGCGTGGCTCCAGTGCATCTTATTGTATTTTAGTGGCCAATCCGAAAAATGAAATGGGCGTTGAGCGTATGAAAATCATGACAGAAACCACCAATGGTTTTGTCTTGAGTGAGCGTGATTTGGAACTTCGCGGACCTGGGGAAGTGTTCGGTGCACGGCAATCAGGAGTGCCTCAATTTGCGGTAGGAGATATCGTGACGGACTTTAACATTTTAGAAGTTGCGCGCCAAGAAGCAAGTGCCCTATGGCAAGTGAAAGAATGGTGGCAATATCCTGCTTATCAAGGCTTAGCCAATCGAGTGAAACCCCAAGATGAGGCGGCCCAATTTTTCGATTAGAAGAGGTAATTTTTGAAGCCAGAAAGTAAAAGCCAATGCGTATTTCTTTGAAAAAAATATGTTATACTTGTTAGGAAACAAAAAAGTAGGAGGGAATCACTCATGAAAATTGCTGTAGATGCAATGGGTGGAGATAACGCCCCACAAGCAATTGTTGAAGGGGTTATGCTAGCCAAACAAGACTTCCCAGACATTGAATTTCAATTATATGGAAAAGAAGCCGAAATAAAAAAATACATCACCGATGAAAAAAACATTACGATTATTCATACCGATGAAAAAATTGCTAGTGACGATGAGCCAGTGAAGGCAATCCGTCGTAAGAAAACTGCTTCCATGGTTTTAGCAGCGCAAGCAGTTAAAAATGGAGAAGCCGATGCGATTTTTTCTGCCGGCAACACCGGAGCGCTATTAGCAGCGGGGCTGTTCATTGTCGGCCGCATCAAAAATGTGGAACGGCCCGGTTTGATGTCAACTTTACCTGTCATGGGAGAACCAGACAAAGGGTTTGACATGTTAGATTTAGGAGCCAATGCAGACAATAAACCAGAACATTTGGTTCAGTATGCCGTTTTAGGTTCATTCTATGCTGAAAAAGTTCGGAACGTTCAGAATCCTCGTGTCGGTCTATTAAATAACGGAACTGAGGAAACAAAGGGCAGTGAATTAACGAAAAAAGCCTTCGAATTGTTAGCAGCAGATGAAACGATTAATTTTGTCGGAAACGTTGAAGCACGAGAATTATTAAATGGCATAGCTGACGTGGTGGTGACAGATGGCTTCACAGGGAATGCCGTTTTAAAATCCATCGAAGGCACAGCTATGAACATGATGAGCTTGCTGAAAACAGCGATTCTTTCTGAAGGTGTCAAAGGAAAAATGGGCGCCTTATTATTAAAGAATGCGTTGCGTGGCATGAAAGACGAAATGGACTACTCAAAACATGGGGGGGCGGTTTTATTTGGCTTAAAAGCGCCAGTCATTAAAACGCATGGGGCTACGGGTCCTGATGCCGTCCGCTACACCATTCGTCAAATTCATACAATGTTAGAAACCCAAGTTGTCCCACAATTAGTGGAATATTATGAAGGCAAAGTAGAGTAATTTGCAATTGTCTTGACATCAGTTTGTTACTCAAATGAAAAAAAGATGGACAAATACCCAAATTGTGAGTACAATGTATCTTAGCGTTTTAGTAAAAGAAAGAACCTTTTTTCAAAAGCAGTGGAGGTGAATACAGTTGACTCGTGAAGAAGTACTTCAAAAAGTAGCGAAGATTATCTCAAACCACTTTGATATTGAAGCGGATCAAGTAACAGATCAATTAAACATTAAAGATGATTTGAACGCTGACTCAATTAGCGTAATGGAGTTTGTTTTAGAACTTGAAGATGAATTTGGAACAGAGATTTCAGATGAAGATGCAGAAAAAATTGAAACAGTTGGTGCCGCTGTAGATTATATTGTGAGTAATTCATAAAAAATAATAAGACAAAGTCGATTGACATTCGTGTTGATCGACTTTTTTTGCGTACATAATGGTTATTTTATTAAGCAATAAGGCTATTTTTACACATATTTTTGTAAAAAAATCATACATGTAAAAAAATAACTGCGAAAAAAGTTATTTTATCTTGCTTTTTATGGAATAATTCTATAAAATTATGAAAAAACAATGAGCTGTAAATTAACATTGATAAAAATTAGAAAGTGCTATCATTAAATATTAGTTAATTTATATAATGTTTTTGAAAGGACGTAAGGGGTGCGTATGGATGCAAGGAAATGAACAATTACTAGAGGTTTCAGGATTAGAAACAGCATTTAGAATCAAAGATGATTATTATAATGCCGTCGATGATGTTTCATTTGAATTGAAGAAAAATGAGATTCTGGCAATCGTCGGAGAATCTGGTTGTGGAAAAAGTACCTTAGCAACAACGATTATGGGCTTACATGATCCCAATCATACCAAAATTACTGGGGAAATTTTATACAACAATTTAAACTTAACTACGTTTAATGAAACATTGTACAACAAAGTCAGAGGAAACGATATTGGGATGATTTTCCAAGATCCGTTGTCTGCACTGAATCCGCTCATGCGAATTGAAGACCAAATTAAAGAAAGTCTCACGTATCATACCAAAATGACCGCACAACAAAAACAAGCACGGGCCATTGAATTGTTAGATCAAGTGGGGATTCCCAACCCAGAGCGTGTCGGGAAACAGTATCCTCATGAATTGTCTGGCGGCATGCGTCAACGGGTAATTATCGCCATTGCAATCGCGTGTAAACCACCGATTTTAATTGCAGATGAACCAACAACGGCCTTAGACGTTACCATTCAGGCACAAATTCTCGATTTGTTAAAAGATTTACAAGAAGAAACAGGGAGCGGCATTATTTTAATTACCCATGACTTAGGTGTAGTTGCGGAAATGGCTGATCGTGTAGCGGTTATGTATGCGGGTCAGTTTGTAGAAGTAGCCACTGCTGAAGAATTGTTTAGTCATCCGAAACATCCATATACACGTTCCTTACTTCAGTCCATTCCCCAAGAGAATTCAGATGAAGAAGAACTTCATGTGATTGAAGGGATTGTTCCTTCGTTAACCAAATTACCTAGAAAAGGTTGTCGGTTTGCCCCACGAATTCCTTGGATTGATGCATCGGAACATGAAGAAAATCCAACATTACATGAAGTTGCACCGAATCATTATGTTCGTTGTACATGTTATAAACATTTTCATTTTAGAGACGGGGAAGGGGAAGCGTAATGACAGAAATTATTCAAATTAAAGATTTAAAAGTTCATTATCCAATTCGCAGCGGCTTCTTCAATCGAATCACTGATCATGTTTTGGCGGTTGATGGTGTGGACTTCATGATTGAACAAGGTAAAACGTATGGGTTAGTTGGTGAATCGGGTTCTGGAAAATCAACGACAGGAAAAGCAATTATTGGTTTAGAAAAAATTACAAATGGTGAAATTATTTATCAAGGACAAGATGTAACCAAGCCGCGAAGTCGAAAAGCGATTGGATACAACAAAGATGTCCAAATGATTTTCCAAGATTCAATGTCAAGTTTAAACCCTAAAAAACGAGTACTAGATATTATCGCCGAACCAATTCGAAATTTTGAACGGTTAAGTGACCAAGAAGAAAAGAAAAAAGTCAAAAGTTTGTTGGATATTGTGGGGATGCCAGAAGATGCGTTGTACAAATATCCTCATGAATTTTCTGGTGGACAACGCCAACGTTTAGGCGTCGCCCGAGCGGTGGCTACCAGCCCAAAATTAATTATTGCGGATGAACCTGTTTCAGCACTGGACTTATCTGTGCAAGCACAGGTATTGAATTTTATGAAAAACATTCAACAGGAATATGGGTTAAGTTACTTATTTATTTCCCATGATTTGGGCGTAGTTAAACATATGTGTGACAACATTGCCATTATGTACAAAGGCCGTTTTGTTGAAATCGGTACACGCCAAGATATTTACACTAATCCACAACACATTTATACCAAACGCTTACTTTCAGCAATTCCTAAAATTGACGTAGCGAACCGAGAAGCTCACAAAGAAGAACGAAGAAGAGTTGAGCAAGAGTATCGGGAAAATCATAAAGACTATTATGATGAAAATGGGCGGGTTTATAACTTACATGCGATTAGTCCAACCCACCAAGTAGCGTTAAAAAATGGAGGTGCTGAATAATGTGGAAAACAATTTTACGCCGTTTGTTATTGATGATTCCGCAAGTGATTATTTTAAGTGTCTTGATTTTCCTGTTGGCTAAAATGATGCCAGGTGATCCGTTTACAGGATTGATTAATCCGAACCAAGACCCTAAAGTGATTGAAGCCATGCGCGAAGCTGCCGGGTTAAATGATCCTTGGTACGAACAATATTTCCGTTGGATTGGCAATGCCTTACATGGAGATTTTGGGCATAGTTTTATCTTTAAATTACCTGTGTCCACGCTCATTGCTGGTCGGGTGGGGAATACGATTGCATTGGCTGCTGTATCAGTCATAATCACGTATTTAATCGCCATTCCTTTCGGTTTAATTGCTGGCCGTTACCAAAATTCATGGTTTGACAAAATGGTGGTTATCTACAACTTCTTCAGTTTTGCCGTGCCATTATTCATCTTTGCCTTGATTATGCTCTTTATTTTTGGGTATCGCTTAGACTGGTTCCCAACGAGTGGAACCGTGACTGTTGGTTTGGCTGAGGGAACGTGGCCGTATTATTTAGATAAACTGAAGCATTTAATTTTACCAGGGGTCACTCAAGCGTTGCTAGGGACAGCGGTCACTATTCAATATTTGCGCAGTGAAGTGATTGATGTTAAAAACATGGACTTTGTTCGTACTGCTCGTTCAAAAGGAGTGCCAACGAATAAAATTTTTAATCGACACATTTTTAGAAATGCAGCATTACCAATTGCCTCTCAATTAGGTTATGAAATTACTGCTTTGATTGCCGGATCAGTCGTTATTGAAAAGATTTTTGCTTTCCCAGGAATTGGAAAATTATTTATTGATAGTATCATTCAACGTGACTATTCCGTTATTACCGCTCTCGTGTTGATTTTGGGATTGGCAACCCTTATCGGAACCTTAATTTCTGATATTGTAATGAGTATTGTTGATCCAAGAATTCGAATTCAGTAGAAAAAACACGAAGAAAGGGTGATAAAAATGGAATTGACAGAAGAAAAAAGAGAAGAAGTCTTACAAGAAAGTATTCCACCAATGGGCTTTCGGATGATTGCGCGAGAATTCGTCAAAGAAAAAATGGCGATGTTTTCTTTAATCCTTTTGGTTATTATCTTATTAGCCGTTTTTATCGGTTCGTTAGTGTTAGACCAAAGTGCCGTTATGCATGTAAGTATTTTAGATAAATATGCGGAACCAGGTACCGTTACAATGAATGGCACCAAGTTCATTTTAGGTGCCGATGAAGGGGGTCGTGATGTTTTAGGACAATTGATTATCGGGGCTAGGAACTCGATTTTAATCGGTTTTGCCATTACGATTATTACGTCTATTATCGGGGTCGGTTTAGGGATTATTTCCGGTTATTATGGGGGCATGATTGATAATGTTTTGATGCGTATCGTGGATTTTATTATGATTTTGCCAATTATGTTAATTATTATTGTGTTCGTTTCCGTGATTCCTAAATATAGTATCTGGTCCTTTATTTGGATTATGTGTGCGTTTTATTGGGTTGGAAAAGCGCGGTTGTTCCGCAGTAAAACGTTATCTGAAGGGCGCCGAGATTACGTTAGTGCCTCTAAGACAATGGGAACAAGCGATTTTAAAATTATGTTTCGAGAAATTATGCCGAATTTAAGTTCATTAATTATTACGAACTTAACGATTAATTTCGCGGCCAATATCGGGATCGAAACAACGTTAACTTTCTTAGGCTTCGGGTTACCACAAAGTGTCCCAAGTTTAGGAACCTTAATTGGCTACGCCAGCAGTGGGGATGTATTAGTCAATAAACAATGGGTTTGGTTACCTGCATCAATTCTAATTTTAGTCTTGATGTTAAGTATAAACTATGTTGGACAAGCATTTAAGCGCTCAGCAGATGCACGACAACGATTAGGCTAATTAGCCAAAAAATGAGGGAGGAAAAGAGATGAACAAGAAACGGATTTTAGGTGCAATCACGTTAGCTTCTGTGTTAGTATTCGGGTTAGCTGCATGTGGTGGCGGCAATAAAGGCGGGGGCAATAAAGCAACGGAAACAGAAGATATTTCAAAAATGCCAATCGCTGTTAAAAATGATAAAAAAGCAATTGATGGCGGGACATTAGATGTCGCTGTAGTTATGGATACACAATTCCAAGGACTTTTCCAGCAAGAATTTTATCAAGACAACTATGATGCACAATACATGCTTCCAACGGTACAGCCATTATTTAACAATGATGCAGACTTTAAGATTGTCGATGGGGGTCCTGCGGATCTGAAATTAGATGAAGATGCCAATACAGCAACCATTAAATTACGTGACAATTTAAAATGGTCTGACGGTAAAGATGTGACGGCAGATGACGTGATTTTCTCTTATGAAGTCATTGGTCATAAAGACTATACAGGGATTCGTTATGATGATAACTTTACGAATATTGTTGGCATGGAAGACTACCATGATGGTAAATCACCAACCATTTCTGGCATAGAAAAAGTCAATGATAAAGAAGTTAAAATCACTTACAAAGAAGTTCACCCAGGAATGCAACAATTAGGTGGCGGTGTTTGGGGTTCAGTTTTACCAAAACATGCCTTTGAAGGAATTGCTGTTAAAGACATGGAATCAAGCGATGCAGTTCGTAAAAACCCTGTAACTATTGGACCATACTACATGAGTAATATTGTGACAGGTGAATCTGTTGAATACCTACCAAATGAGTACTACTACGGTGGCAAACCTAAATTAGATAAATTAGTGTTCAAATCTGTTCCTTCTGCGAGCATTGTAGAAGCAATGAAAGCGAAACAATACGATATTGCATTATCAATGCCAACAGATACGTATCCAACATACAAAGATACAGAAGGATATCAAATCTTAGGACGTCCCGAACAAGCCTACACGTATATTGGCTTTAAAATGGGTACGTTTGACAAAGAAACCAATACAGTGAAATACAATCCAAAAGCTAAAATGGCAGATAAAAGCTTACGTCAAGCCATGGGCTATGCAATTGACAATGATGCAGTCGGCCAAAAATTCTACAACGGCTTACGAACAGGGGCAACAACGTTAATTCCACCAGTCTTCAAGAGCTTGCATGATAGCGAAGCGAAAGGCTATACGCTTGATTTAGACAAAGCGAAAAAATTATTAGACGATGCTGGTTATAAAGACGTAGACGGCGATGGCATTCGCGAAGACAAAGAAGGCAAACCACTAGAAATCAAGTTTGCTTCAATGTCAGGCGGCGAAACTGCACAACCACTTGCTGATTACTATGTCCAACAATGGAAAGAAATTGGCTTAAACGTAACGTATACAACAGGACGCTTAATTGATTTCCAAGCATTCTATGATAAATTGAAAAATGATGACCCAGAAGTAGATATCTATCAAGGCGCGTGGGGCACAGGTTCAGATCCTTCACCAACCGGCTTATATGGTCCAAACTCAGCCTTTAACTATACACGTTTTGAGTCAGAAGAAAATACTAAATTACTTGATGCGATTGATTCAAAAGCATCATTTGATGAAGAAAAACGTAAAAAAGCCTTCTACGATTGGCAAGAGTATGCCATTGATGAAGCGTTTGTAATCCCAACGCTTTACAGAAATGAAGTCTTGCCTGTCAACGACCGTGTAGTTGACTTTACTTGGGCAGTTGATACGAAAGATAATCCATGGGCAACGGTGGGTGTCACTGCGGAAAAACGTTAAACAACGTTCCGCTGATTTAATAGAGATAGAACGAGGTCGGGACAGAAGTGTTTAACTCCGAGAAATAAGGAGGAGTTGCTTCTGTTCCCGCCGTTTATCAGTTTTTGAGCGTGGCGCAAAAATCCAAAGTGATTTTTGTCCCACGCTCTTTCTATCTCTTACGTAAACAAACGCTTTTATCTCAGTCATAGCTCTATTTATTTATTTTTTTCTAAAAAATAATGAGAACACAGTGAATAACAGGCTTTTTCTGAATAGAACCATTTAAAAAAAGTGAAAAAAAAAGTATAATGAAACAAGGTGTAAATAAATGTAAAGGAATGTGGAGAATGGACAATCAGTTAACAACAGAGTTAAAAGAACGTTACGGCATTGTTTTCCATGATGTCAATCTATTAGAGCAAGCTTTTACTCATTCATCCTATGTGAATGAGCATCGCTATTTAAAATTATCCGATAATGAACGTCTTGAATTTTTAGGAGATGCAGTTTTAGAATTAATTGTTTCACAATATTTGTATTTAAAATTCCCAGAACTTCCAGAAGGAAAATTAACGAAGATGCGCGCAGCCATCGTTCGGGAAGATAGTTTAGCCAAATTTGCGAAAGAATGTCACTTCGACAACTACATTTTATTAGGTAAAGGAGAAGAAGCATCGGGCGGACGAACACGTGCATCATTATTATGTGACTTATTTGAAGCCTTTTTAGGTGCCCTCTACTTAGACCAAAAAGTTGGTGCAGCCAAGAAATTTATTGAAGACGTTATTTTTCCGAAAATTGATGCCGGTGCTTTTTCACATGAGATGGATCACAAAACACAATTACAAGAAGTTTTACAACGCAAAGGCGATGTTTCAATTGAATATCGCTTAATTAAAGAAGAAGGCCCTGCTCATGACCGCACCTTTTTCACTGAAGTTTACATGAATGGTGAACTCATTGGGTTAGGCCAAGGAAAATCGAAGAAGTTAGCTGAACAGGATGCCGCTGAGCGGGCACTGAAAAGTATTCCTCAGTAAGGCTGGAAGGAGCAATATTCGTGTATTTAAAACGAATTGAAATTACAGGATTTAAATCATTTGCAGATAAAACCATTATTGAATTTGAAGATGATGTGACAGCAGTGGTTGGTCCGAATGGAAGTGGGAAAAGTAATATCACGGAAGCCGTTCGCTGGGTATTAGGTGAACAATCTGCGAAAAACCTTCGCGGGGGCAAAATGAACGACATTATCTTTGCCGGTTCGGAAGGTCGTAAGCCGCTAAATATTGCGGAAGTTACCGTGACGTTAGACAACAGCGACCATTATTTAGCATTGGATTATAGTGAGATTAGTGTCACCCGTCGTTTAAAACGAACGGGCGAAAGTGACTTTTTTATTAATAAACAAGCGTGCCGTTTAAAAGATATTCAAGATTTATTTATGGATTCAGGGTTAGGCAAAGAATCTTTTTCAATTATTTCACAAGGGAAAGTTGAAGCGATTTTTAATAGTAAACCTGAAGACCGTCGAGGGATTTTTGAAGAAGCAGCGGGCGTTTTAAAATACAAACAACGAAAGAAAAAAGCTGAACAAAAGCTTTTCGAAACCGAGGACAACTTAAGCCGTGTCCAAGATATCATTTACGAGTTGGAAGACCAATTAGTTCCTCTAGCCGTCCAAGCAGATGCGGCTAAAAAGTATTTAGCTTTGAAAGAAGAACTTACCGAAATTGATGTCAATTTAACTGTGACCGAAATTCAAGAAGCAAAAGCTATTTGGGAAACGAAAACGCAAGAATTAACAGCCATTGAAGAAAAGTTAGCTGGCGCAAGTAAGCAAGTCCATGACTTAGAAGGCAAATTGGTACGTTTACGCAGCAAGCGCAATCGTTTAGATGAACAAATTGAAACGGAACAACAACAATTATTACAAGTGACAGAAGCGTTGAAACAAGCAGAAGGACAAAAAAATGTTTTAATTGAACGTTCCAAACACACCTCCCAAACGGCAAGCGAATACGAAGAGACATTGGCAGAAACGGCCGAAAAAATTGTTCGTTATCGAGAAGAATTGCAGACGCTGGAAACAGCAATCGCAGAAAAAACGGCACAACGTCAGACGTTAAAAGAAGCATTGGCTTTGGCAACGAAAGATGTGGAAAAATATAGTAAGTCTTCTAAAGAATTGATGGAAGAATTGCGCAGTCAGTATGTGGAAGTCATGCAAGAACAAGCCAATACAGCCAATGACTTAAAATATTTAGAACGACAATATCAACAAGAAACAGCTAAAAATCAACAATCGCTAGCAAAACACGAAGCGCTAGAAGAACAGATGGTTGAAGCTCTTGCAATGAAAGAAACGCTAGAAAAAGAGCAAAAAGTCGCAAAACAAGGCTTACAAGAACAGCTGGAAGAATACACTGCGTTGAAAGCAACGCTTGAAGCCAAACGTGAACGATTAGCACAGCGTCAAAACGATATGTACCAAGCGATGAATCAAGTGCAACAAGCGAAGGCACGCCAAAAAAGTTTGCAAGAAATTCAAGAAAATTACGCTGGCTTCTATCAAGGCGTGAAAGCTGTATTGCGTCACAAAAACCAATTAACTGGGATTGTTGGCGCAGTGGCTGAGTTAATTGAAGTGCCTAAAGAATATACGTTGGCGATTGAAACGGCCCTAGGTGGTGCGGCGCAACATATTGTTGTGGAAAATGAGAAAGATGGTCGAGCAGGCATTACCTTCTTAAAACAACAACACAGTGGCCGGGCAACCTTTTTACCATTGACTACCATTAAGCCGCGCTCTGTATCGGCGATGGTTCAGAATCGTTTGGCTGGTGCACCGGGCTTCGTGGGGATTGCCAGTGAATTAGTTCGTTATCCAGAACAAGTACAAACCGTTATTCAAAATCTCTTAGGCGTCACGATTTTAGCGGCAGATTTAACGAGTGCCAACCAGTTAGCAAAATTAGTCAATTACCAATATCGTGTTGTCTCATTGGAAGGCGATGTGATGAATCCTGGCGGTTCGATGACTGGGGGAGCCAATAAACGTGGCAACCAAGGAAGCCTATTTTCACAAGCGCAAGAACTTCAAACAATTACTGAACAAATGACTCAATTAGAAACACAACTAAGAAGTGTGGAACAAGAAGTCCAAGCGCTCTCGCAAGAAGTGAAAACAGCCACGGAACGTGCAGAAATGTTGCGCTCTGCTGGTGAACAAAATCGTTTAAAACAACAAGAAATTGATAATAAATTAGCCAATCAAACAGAAACGATTACTCGTTTAACAAAAGAAAAACGTTTGTTTGAATATGAATCACGGGAATTGCATCAATTCTTAACCGAATATCAAACGAAAAAAGCCAAATTGACAGAGCAACAAGCAAACTTAACGGCAACGAAAGAACGTTTAGATGCTGAAATGAAACAAGTGGAACAAGAAGCTAGCCAAATGGAAACCTTTAAAGCCCAAGCGCAAGAACGCTTGACGACAGTTCAAGCAGAACAAGCAGTAGCGGCGGAACAATGTGCCCATTTTGCTCGTCAAAAACAAGACAAACAAGAACAATTGGACGAATTGTTGATTCGAGAAACGGCCATCCGTCAACAGCTACAACAATTAAGTAGCCATTCTAGCGATCACCAGTTAACCGAAGAAGGCTTAGCGGCACAAGTCGCGCAATTAGCGGAGAAACAAACAGCGTTGCAAACGTCTTTACAAACGGCACGCAGTCAACGACAAGCGTTGCAAGAAGAAGTAGACGAGTTAGATACAAAATTAGCGGAAGAAAACAAACGCCAACAACAGTATTTAGCAGATAAAACACAAATCGAAGTCCTAAAAAATCGTGCAGAAATGCAATTAGATAGCTCATTAAGTTACTTACAGGAAGAATACAGCTTAACCTTTGAAGCTGCCTATGAAGCGTATTTCCCAATCGATGATTTGGCGCAAGCGCAACAAACAGTGAAGCGCCTAAAACAAGAAATTGAGCGGTTAGGACCTGTTAACTTAAGTGCCATCGAGCAATTTGAACAAGTCGATGAACGCCATCAATTTTTAGTCAGTCAACGAGATGATTTATTAAATGCGAAAGAACAATTATTTGAAACCATGGATGAAATGGACCAAGAAGTGAAAGAACGGTTTAAAGAAGTCTTTGAAGCAATTCGTGCCCAGTTTAAAGTGGTGTTTCCTAATATGTTTGGTGGCGGACGGGCAGAACTGGTGCTAACTAACCCAGAGGATCTCTTGAATACAGGGATTGAGATTGAGGCGCAACCACCAGGGAAAAAATTACAACATTTAAGCTTGTTGTCTGGAGGCGAACGGGCATTAACGGCGATTGCGTTACTATTTTCAATTATTCGTGTTCGACCAGTTCCGTTCTGTATTTTAGATGAAGTAGAAGCAGCTTTAGATGAAGCCAACGTTGCTCGTTTTGGCCATTATTTAAGCGAATTTGAAGATGGCACACAGTTTATTGTGGTGACGCATCGTAAAGGGACAATGGAAGCCGCAGATGTTTTATATGGCGTGACTATGCAAGAATCTGGGGTTTCAAAAATCGTTTCAGTTCGCTTGGAAGAGGTCAAAGAAGGTGGCGCAATTGAAAAAAGCAATTAGCCAGAAGCAAGGAGGAGCGAACGTTTGATAAAATTAGTTGCTATTGATTTAGATGGAACATTATTAAATAGCCAAAAAGAGATTTCTTTACGGAATAAACAAGCACTGATGGCTGCGAAACAAGCAGGCGTGAAAGTTGTTATCTGCACAGGTCGACCTTTGGCAGCTATTGGTCCTTACTTAGAAGAATTAGGTTTACAAGATGAAGGCGATTATAGCATTACTTTTAACGGCGGATTGGTTCAAAAAAATGATACAGGGGCCATTATTGAGAAAACATTGATGCCCTTGGAAGCGATTCATGAGCTATACCAATTAGCAACCACACTCAACATGCCGTTTGATGTCTTATCCGATGAGGTCGTGATGCAACTGCCTTCTGCCCCAAATTATCCTTCAATTTATAGTTCTCTAAACAAATTATTAACCTTTGAGTCCTACAAATTAGAAGAGTTAACCCCGAATCGAATTTATAATAAAGTTGTTGTTGCGATTGATGAAGCGTATTTAAATGAACGCATCAAGGAAATTCCAGCCTCTTTTTATGAGCGCTTTGAAATTATTAAAACGCGAAATAACTTATTAGAATTTATGCCAAAAGGGATTACGAAAGCCTATGGTATTTCCTTGTTAGCCAAAGATTTAGGAATCCGTGCAGAAGAAATCATGACCCTAGGGGACGAAGAAAACGATTTACCGATGATCGAATACGCTGGCTTAGGTGTCGCCATGGCAAATGCGATTCCATTAGTTAAAGAAGCCGCAGATGTCGTTACAGACACGAATGACCAAGATGGCGTTGCCAAAGCGGTCGAAAAATATATTTTAACGCCGTTGGAAGGAGGCCAATAAGAATGGGATTTTTTGATAAAATTAAAAAAGCTTTTTCCGCTGAAAAAAAGGAAGAAGAAAAACAAGAGATAATTGAAGAAACAGTAGACGAAACACCTAGTGATGAATCAGCGCCTGCTGAATCAAAAGAAACCGCAACAGAAGAGGCGCAAATAACGCCAGAAACGACAGCGGAAGAAGTCACAGAAACAGCCGATTTAACAGATAACGCTGAAATGGAAAAATTAGCTGGCGTAGGAGAAGCGTTAGAAGAAGAGCCAGAAGAAATCCTGACAGAGGAAACACAAGAAGTTGTTGTGGAAGCGCCTGAGGAAGAAAGTAGTGTCGTAACTCCGTTGGCAGAACCAACAGACACGCAGGTTTCAGAAGAAATTGAAGAGTCAAAAGAAGAGCAGGTCCAAGAAAAATATGAAAAAGGCTTGGAAAAAACGCGTAAAACATTTGGTCAACGGTTGAACGAATTGTTTGCTAATTTCCGAAGCGTCGATGAAGATTTCTTTGAAGAATTAGAAGAGACGTTAATTGGTGCAGACGTAGGCTTTGATACATCCTTAAAAATTACAGAAGCCTTGCGACAAGAAGTGAAACTGCGAAACGTGAAAAAACCAGCTCAAGTTCAAAATACCATCATTGAAAAAATGGTTGATTTGTATGAAGAAGCAGGAATTAATGAAAATAATGCAATTAACTTACAGCCAAATGGCTTAACCGTGATTTTATTTGTCGGTGTTAATGGAGTTGGTAAAACAACCAGCATTGGTAAATTAGCCCATCAATACAAGTTGGAAGGAAAGAAAGTTTTAATGGCCGCTGCCGATACGTTCCGAGCGGGCGCCATCGATCAATTAGTTGTTTGGGGTGAACGGGCTGGAGTTGAAGTTGTACGTGGGAATGCTGGCGGCGACCCAGCAGCGGTCGTTTTCGATGCAGTGGAACGTGCCAAAGCAGAACAGGCTGATGTTTTGCTAGTGGATACAGCAGGTCGTTTACAAAATAAAGTCAACTTAATGAAGGAATTAGAAAAAATTAAACGAGTCATCCAACGAGAAATTCCAGATGCGCCTCACGAAGTTCTCTTAGTCGTGGACGCAACTACTGGGCAAAATGCGATGACACAAGCCAAACAGTTCAAAGAAACAACCGATGTCACTGGCTTAGTTTTAACCAAACTAGACGGAACAGCCAAAGGTGGTATTGTCATTGCTATTCGGAATGAATTACACTTGCCAGTGAAATTAGTTGGTCTAGGTGAAGGCATTAACGATTTAGAACCATTTAATGCCAACGATTTCGCAATGGGCTTATTTAAAGGCTTATTAAAAGATGTTTAGTTGTAGAAAATAACAGGTTTGGGAAGAACGTGGGACAGGAGTATTTAGCTTCAAGAATGAAGAAGCTACTCCTGTCCCGCCGTTTATTTTAGGATTAGGACGGATGTTCTAAGTTCTTCCTAAATTGTTTCTGAAAAAAATGAAGGAGTGAGGGAGAAGATGACAGAACAAATGTGGATTGAGAAGTTAGGATTAGAAGCGCATCCTGAGGGCGGTTATTTTAAACAAACCAATAAAAGTGAACAATTGATTCCGACCAAACGAGGCGAACGGGCGTTGCATACAGCGATTTTGTTTCTATTAAATACAGAAAGTCCGTCACATTTTCATCGTTTAAAAGCGGATGAATTATGGTTTTTTCACGATGGTCAGCAGTTAACCGTTCACTGTATTTTTCCTGATGGAACGTATCAAGCTGTTCAGTTAGGGAAAGACTTAGTTCAAGGACAACAGCTTTCGTTCTCAGTTCCTGCCGGCACAATCTTTGGCTCTACAGTAGCGACAGGATTTGCGTTAGTCAGTTGTGTGGTTACACCAGGCTTTGAGTTTGAAGACTTCGAGTTATTTACTCAAGCGGAATTGTTAAACGATTATCCACAACATAGTGAAATCATTCAGCACTTGGCTTATCGAGAATTACCTTAAGAAAACGTTTTAGTAACATTTCTTTTATGAATATGCTAGTATAAATCAAACAAGCTTGTTGATTTTGTCGCAACGCACAGTTAGCTGTCGTAGATGATTAAAAGAAAGGGATGAATCACATGGGCACAATGGTTTTTGTTAACTTCCCAGTAGCGGATGTCCAACGTTCTACAGCATTTTATGAAAAACTTGGATTCAAAAAGAACGAGGAATTTTCAACAGAGGAAGCTAGTTCGATGATGTGGGATGATCAATTTTGGATTATGTTGTTGAACCATGACTTTTATGGAAAATTTATCCAAGAAAAGCAAATTATTGATGCGCAAACAACCAGTGGAGCATTAATTTCCTTTAGTTTAGAGAGTACCGAAGCCGTAAAACAGTTTGGCGAAACCGCCAAAGCTAACGGAGGCAACTGCTACCGAGTTGATATGGGAATACCAGAAGAGCAAATGTATGGCTTAGAAGTGCAAGATTTGGATGGCAATAGCTTAGAACCTGTCTGGATGAAGATGTAAAAAGAGCCGCAAAATCTCTACAGAAAAAATATTATAATCAAACAAAAATATACGCCATTCTTCAAACTTAGATTAAAAAGTCTAACTTTGAAAATGGTGTATATTCTTTTACATTTGAATTACTTCATCAAATTTACTAGAAATATCATTGTTTACATGATGAAGAACAGCAAGGACTGTTTTAGAACTTTCAGCTAATAGGGATAAAACTTTTTCAGTATTTTCTTTATCTGTTGAAGAAGTTGGTTCATCTACCAATAAAAATGGACGATTTTCATATAGCGCCCGAGCCAAGGAAACTAACATAGCCTCACCACCACTGATTGTGGCAGTAGATTGATTGGAAATTATTTCAAAATTGGCACCAAAAACTTTTTTACCAATTTCATGTAACTTCTCTTTATTAGGTTTATTGAAAGAAGTAATATTTTCCGCGACTGTCCCATCATAAAGCTTGGGTTTTTGGGAAACATAGCCAATCATTGTCGAGAAGTCGACTGTGCGTAATTCTTGTTGTTGATTCAATAATATTTTTCCTTGATACTGATTTATCTCTTGTGTCAATAATTTTAGGAAAGATGATTTTCCACTTCCGTTTTTACCAATGATTATATACTTTTTTCCTGAATATAATTCTAAATTAATCGGACCAATATTTTTTTCTTCATAAGTAATCAAAACACTATTAAATAAAATTGTTTTGGGAACTATAGAAGAATGAAGAAGTTCAGGTTCGGTGGAAAGCAAGACATCATTAACTTTGCGAATCTCTTTTGTAGAATAAAGTTCTGTTAATACAGTTGAGAGCCAAAAAATAGGAGTAGTAATTGTTTCGACAGATTGTGTTATCGCTAATAGTTCGGGAAAAGTCAATTCTTGCTGGCGAATTAAAAAAATACCTATTAATAACAAACCAATTTGAATAAACCACCCACAAGTATCATTAATAACTGTTATCGTTGATTGGAAAAAATTATTCTTGAAAAAATGTTTTTCAGCTTCTTTGTTTTTTTGAGAAAAACGAGGAAAGAGACGTTTGCCAATAGAAAAAATTTTTAATACTGCTAAGTCTTCAAAAATATCTTGCAATGTTTGTACAATATTAGCTTGTGAATCATTAAATTTTTTTTGATGTATAGCGATTTTTTTGACAAAATGTTTCGTTGTAAAAAAAGAGATCAACGTTAAGGCTAATAAATAGAGCCAAATATGCCAATTAATTGTCAGAATTAATAGCGAACCTAGAGAAAATGAACAAATAAAATAAATCAAACTAATTAGCGCACCTAGATATTTTTTTATCACAAAAGGATTGTCAATCGTCATTATTTTAACAACTTTTTCTGTAGGATATTTTTTTATTAAAGTAGCCAGCGGTAACCGAATCAAAGCTTGGTACATTTGATTATTCATTTTTTTAAAAGAACTGGCAAAAAAATGTTGTTGAACAATTTGTGATCCTAAATTAATTAAAACAAGACTAAATAGAATTCCTAAGTTGATACAAACTAAGATGTAAAAAGGTAAAGTTTGTTCTTGTTTAATATAATTTGAGTCGAATAAAATCAGTAGCGAAAAAATCGGTTTGTAGGTAGCGAAAAGTAATGTCATCAGAAATGTAGCAAGGAATAACTTTCGATTTTTACTGAATAAAAATTTAAGCATCGAGGTGGGATGTCCTTTCTATGAATAGTCTAAAAGTGTGAAATTGTCTATCAAAAAATTGGTAAATTTAATCACCTCCAGTCTATATTTGTATTTTTCTGAATTTTTGATTAGAATTATGTTAACAAATAAAATTAAGAAAAAATTAGTTTGTACACTTTAGTCACAAGTATTATAAAAAGGAGTGATGGTGGTGAAATGGAATTTTGGGAAAGTTTATAAGGAGGTAAGAGAGTCTAAAGGTATTTCGCAGAAAAAAATTTGTCATGAAGCATTATCCAGAACAACCTTATCCAAATTAGAAAATTGTAAAATAATGCCCAGTTATCAAACTATGGAGTATTTATTACAACAAATAAATATGAGTTTTTCTGAGTTCGAGTATATATGTAATGTTTATCAGCCCCAGGAAAGAGAGTGTATCATTGAAGAATTCAATTCTTTAATAAATAATACAGACAAAGTGAATATCAAGGACTTACTAAAACGATGCGAAAAATTTTTAAAAATAACGGATGATTATTATATCAAAGATATTCAGATGCTATTAAAAGCTCAGTTAGCCTTCCAATTAGAATCAATGAGTAGCAATGTGTGCAAATCGAAACTGCTAATTAGTCAAATTTGGACTAGATTAGAGAAAATGGATGTATGGTATTATAATGAGATTCGCTTACTTAATGGTATTTTGTTTTATTTCCCACTTGAAACAATCGAAGCCATATCCGATAAGTTATTGTATTCTTTAAAGAAATACAGTACATATGCTAAAATTAAAGATCTTGAAATATCTATATTGACTAATTTATCAACCATTTATTTGAAAAATTGTAAGATGGCTGAGTGTGAAAATGTTTTGCTTCGAATGAAACAACTAGCACTAGATTTAAAACGATATGACTTTTTAGGCGTTTATTTTGTTAGAATGGGAATTTGTGAAAAAAATAGCGTACTAATAGAGCGAGGAATGAAAATCTTAACATTAACCGATGAAAACGAATTAATCGAAGAACTGAATAAAGAAATCGAATTTTTTAAGATGACTGAACAATAGAGTATAAATTAAGAGCCGCAAAATCTCTACAGATTTTGCGGCTCTTTTCCTACAAAAAACTATTGTAAATTATTGGCGTTAGTTGCTTCAACTCCATAAGAATCAGCTACTTTTTTCAAGCTAAATCCTTTTCCGTAGACTTCACTCGCACTCATTGAAATCAAAAAGGCTTCTTCATCAATCTCAAGAATGGCTTCTTTTAAGCGGGGAAAATCTTTTTCACGAATGACAGTCATTAAGAGCATGCCTTTCGCGCTTCGATAACCGCCTTCGATTGGCACCAAGGTCACACCTTTATCTAGTTCACGTAATAAGCGTTCTTGAATAGCGACATATTTTGGTGAAATAATCATCACATTCTTCGAGCGAACCAGACCAACTTGAATCATGTCAACGACACGACCAATTGTAAATAAACAAATTAAAGAGAATAACACAATATCTGCATTAAAAGCATACATTGCTGATAAAATGACTAAACCATCGACGAATAAAATAGCAATACCCAAGGAAACTTTGAAGTATTTATTGACAATTTGTGAAATGATTGCTGTCCCACCAGTTGAAGCATTGCCACGGAAAACCAAGCCTAGGCCAGCACCTGTAATAATACCGCCAAATAATGCTGCTAGAAAAATATTATGTGTTAAAACAGGCATCCCTGAAGTAATTCCTACAAAAAATGGATAAATAAGACTGCCATAAATGGTTTTGACACCGACCTCTTTCCCAAGAAGTAAGAAACAAAGCACTAAAAGAGGAATATTGATGGCGTAAAGAACAATGGCGGGACTAATCCCGAAAACATAATTAATAACAATACTAATGCCATTGGCTCCGCCTGCGACAAGTTTATTTGGCAATAAGACCGCATTGATTGAAATGGCCAAAATGAATGCACCGACTGTTACATAGGCGGTGTCTTTTAAACGTTGGGCTGTAAAAAATTTATTCATGAAATACCTCCAATTATTTATTAGTTTAGTGAATGATGACATAAAAAAAGACAGAACATGAGAGACAAGCCTAATCGACTTATGTCCCACACTCTAAATCTTCAACTAATCAACTGAACACTTTTTCCTTATACTAACATGAAATACGACAAGAAAACATAGTGAACAAACAATTTTTTGGAAAAGAGGTCGGGACAGAACCGTTTAGCTCCGAGAACCAAGTAGGTACTGTTCAACATCTATTTGCTTTGCAAATAGTGTTTCTCAGCAATAAGAAGGAATTTCCGAAAATTGTCATAAAACACAACGAGGAACGAGTTGATGTTGCATGATACACTACACTCCGTTTCGTTCGCATCAATTTCTACGCATGGAACATGCTAGAATTGAAGGACCCGGTGCTCTTTAATTTTTGGAGACCAAGTAGGTATTGTTCATCATCGAATCACTACGTTCTTCGTGATTCTCAACACTTGGAAGGATTAAGATGCGCCGAACACTTGTGTGAGAAAGTCAATTTCGACTTATTGTTTTCTCGCCAAAGGCTCGTCACAGTTTTATCCTTGTAAGTTCCGAAGGACCTTCACCAAGTAGGTACGATGATTTCATCTGTTCATGCTTCACAGTGAAACATCGCAACTCTTAGAGCTGTAGCTCTTTTGAAGGCTGTACTGTGACGAGACGCATGTCGAGAAAACACCTTAGAAGTTGTTGTGATCGAAGCAACGCGTAGTGTTGCTTCTGTCCCCGCCGTTTATCAGGTTTTGAGCCCGGAACAAAAATCCAAAGTGATTTTTGTCACAGGCTCAAAAAAGTCAAAAAGCGGCCAGCCCAAATAGCTTCATGATGTTGGATAATTTGTGCCGCGGTTAAATGTCCATTATCCAAGGTGGAAGTGGTTTTCGGTGTCATCAAACACGTATAGCCTAAACCATGAGCCATCCGAATTGTAGTGTCTACACAAAACTCGGTTTGGACACCAGCGATTTCTAACGTTTGAATGTCTTGTTCCGTCAATAAATCATTTAAATTTGTTTGGTAAAAGGCATTCGCATGTGTTTTGCGGATGAAAAAATCTGTGGGCTGTGCATCCAGCTTTTCAAAAAGTTGCCAAGAGTCTGAGCCAAAAGGTAATTCGGTTTCTTCATGTTGAACAAAAATAATGGGCGCATGGTGTTGGCGGTAGACAGCAATACGCTGATTGACCTTTTCCAACACTGCTGGCAGACGGTACAATTGCTGCGACGGACTTTCGATGCCTTTTTGAAAGTCAATTAAAAGTAATGCACGATTTTTCATGAGCAATCCCCACTTTCTATAAACTAGTTGTTTTCAGTATAACGAAAAAAGGCGCTCTCTAAAAGTGTCTCGAAAATTCCCAAGCGAACGTTCAAAAAAACAGCATATTTACTCGTTTTCCTATATAATAGTAAGAGAAACAGATAGTTTGTAGAAAGAAAGGCGACAAGATGAATTATAGAGAATTAATGCAAAAGAAAAATGTTCGTCCTTACGTATTGATGGCTCGTTTTGGTTTAGAAAAAGAAAACCAACGTAGCACACGAGAAGGGCTTTTAGCGACAACTGATCATCCCACGGTTTTTGGTAACCGTTCTTATCATCCATATATTCAAACAGATTTTAGTGAAACACAATTAGAACTAATCACGCCTGTAGCAAATAGCGGCACAGAAATGCTTCGTTTTTTAGATGCCATTCACGATGTGGCTCGTCGTTCGATTCCAGAAGATGAAATGCTGTGGCCATTAAGTATGCCGCCACAATTACCAACAAAAGATGAAGAGATTAAAATTGCTAAATTAGATCAATATGATGCAGTGTTATATCGTCGTTATTTGGCAAAAGAGTATGGCAAACGAAAACAAATGGTCAGCGGAATTCATTTTAATTTTGAATATGACCAAGCCCTGATTCAGCAATTATATGATGAACAATCCGAAGTGACAGATTGTAAACAATTTAAAACGAAAGTGTACATGAAAGTTGCCCGTAACTTTTTACGTTATCGCTGGTTAATTACGTATCTTTTTGGGGCTTCACCAGTTAGTGAAGACGGCTACTTTAGAGTCTATGACGACCAACCGCAAGAACCTATTCGCAGTATTCGGAATAGTACGTATGGCTACAGAAATCATGACAATGTGAAAGTATCGTATGCCTCATTGGAACGCTATTTAGAAGATATTCATCGCATGGTGGAAAATGGTTTACTTTCTGAAGAAAAAGAATTTTATGCGCCTGTGCGCTTACGTGGCGGGAAACAAATGTCTGATCTGCCTAAAACAGGTATTCGCTATATCGAGTTGCGTAATTTAGACTTAAATCCTTTTTCACGTTTAGGCATTGTGGAAGATACCGTGGATTTCTTACATTATTTCATGTTGTATTTATTGTGGACAGATGAAAAAGAAGAAGCGGATGAATGGGTGAAAACTGGGGATATTTTTAATGAACAAGTGGCTCTTGGTCATCCTCATGAAACGATTAAGTTAATTGCAGAAGGCGATCGGATTTTTTCAGAAATGATTGATATGTTAGATGCTCTAGGCATTCGCAAAGGCAAAGAAGTTGTCGGTAAGTATTATCAACAACTGCGGAATCCACAAGACACCGTTTCTGGCAAAATGTGGACGATTATTCAAGAAAACTCCAACAGTGAACTGGGAAACATTTTTGGAAACCAATATCAAAGTATGGCCTTTGAACGCCCTTATCAATTAGCTGGTTTCCGTGAGATGGAATTATCCACACAAATTTTCTTATTTGATGCGATTCAAAAAGGTCTGGAAATCGAAATTTTAGATGAACAAGAGCAATTTTTGAAACTGCAACATGGCGAGCACATTGAATACGTCAAAAATGCCAACATGACTAGCAAAGATAACTACGTGGTACCATTGATTATGGAAAACAAAACCGTGACAAAGAAAATTTTGTCTGCAGCAGGTTTCCATGTGCCTGGCGGTGAAGAATTTTCATCTTTTATTGAGGCACAAGAAGCACATTTGCGCTATGCCAATAAAGCGTTTGTCGTGAAACCAAAATCAACGAATTACGGTTTAGGAATTACCATTTTTAAAGAAGGCGCTTCGTTGGAAGACTTTACGGAAGCGTTACGGATTGCTTTTAAAGAGGACACAGCGGTTTTAATTGAAGAATTTTTACCTGGAACAGAATATCGGTTCTTTGTGTTAGATAATGATGTAAAAGCCATCATGTTGCGCGTGCCAGCCAATGTTACCGGAGATGGCAAACATACTGTAGAAGAATTGGTGGCCGCTAAAAATAGTGATCCATTGCGGGGAACCAATCACCGTGCACCACTAGAATTAATCCAGTTAAATGATTTAGAAAAACTAATGTTGAAAGAACAAGGTTTAACTATCTATTCTGTGCCAGAAAAAGAGCAAATCGTGTACTTGCGAGAAAATTCTAATGTTAGCACGGGCGGGGATTCGATTGATATGACCGATGTCATTGATGATAGTTATAAACAAATCGCCATTGAAGCCGTAGCTGCTTTAGGAGCCAAAATTTGTGGCATTGATTTAATCATTCCTGACAAAGACGTAAAAGGCACACGTGATAGCTTAACGTACGGGATTATCGAAGCAAACTTTAATCCAGCCATGCACATGCATGTGTATCCTTACGCTGGAAAAGGACGCCGTTTAACAATGGACGTTTTAAAACTTTTATACCCAGAAGTGGTTCAATAAAAAAGAATACCGCCAAAAAGTCATAATAGATTTTTTGGCGGTATTCTTTATAAAAACGTTTTCTTGGTGAACCCAATAGGTTATACTAAAACTATTACCAATGAAAGTTGTATGACGGTGGCTCTGAGTTAGAGAGGCAGGTGATGCCTATGTGTATCCGATGCACTTTAACGAAAGGAGCATTTTTTTGTCAATCGAAGCGGCATTGGAATTGATGATTAGTTTTGCTCTGAGGCTAAGGCGAAAGCGTTTAGCTCCGAGAAATAAGAAGGAATTTCCGAAAATAGTTCTTCAATTTTTGGAGAATTTCGGCTTATTTCCGAAGGAGTTGCTTTTGTTCAGCTGATTAGCGTTTGTTGCGTTACTGATTTTCGGTATCCTTGAAGCAACGAAAAACAATAAAAAATAACCGTTCATAAGCTTGACAGGCCGAACGGTTAAATAGTAACAAAAATTTAACTCAGTAAGCCACCAGTTCTTATAACTGGCGCTGGTATAAAGGAGAGGTATGTACCCGCATACCTCTCTTTTTCATCTTTATAATAGCACAATTCTATTATAAATGGAAGCGCTCATAACTTATGTTTAAACAATCCAATGACTCATAACTTTTCTTGAGCTTTTTATGAGTGAAATAGTTTTTGCCAGAAGCCTTTTTTAGCTTTTGGCTCTTCTTTTGGCGTTTCGGTTGCTTGAGGATATTTTTCTGTAACGTCAATCACAGGTTCATCGACTGCATGATTTTCAGCTAGCAGTAAGCCGAGAGAGTCAGGGTTGTTCTCCACAAAATTGTTAACAATCTTAAAGGTTGCGCCATGCTGATTTAATAATTTAATATAGGTACTTTGCAGGTCAGAAGAGATTTCGCCGTTTAAAAGTACTGTAACTTCAGGATGCTTCGCTAATTCTTCTAATAAATGTTGTTGGTTCTGTGCATCTTTCATTTCAGCGACGGTCATGGAGAGACGGCAGCGTTCACGAAATGTGCCCATGTATTTGTGTTGTTCTTCAGGATTGACGAGGGGCGTACCATACATTCCTTTATCCAGACGTTGTTGTAAGTCATCATTCGCCATTCAGTAACACTCCTTTCCTAACGTTTCCCTCCATTATAGCATATCTTAGATAAGTCGTTGGTCAGTCGGCTTGAGAAGAAGTTTTTAAGAAAGGAAAAAAAGTGGTTGCATTTGTGATGGTTTTCTCATACACTGTAATTAAGAATGAGAATCATTCTCAATTAAATAAAAATGGAGTTTTCTCATGAAAAAGATTGGTTTGTTTGTTCTACTATTACTTTTCAGCTTATTGTCATTAGTGATAGGGGTGAAGGACATTGCACTTTCTCAGTTGTTTCAATTAGATGCGCAGCAACAATTTGTTTTATTTACCACCCGTGTTCCCCGCACGTTGAGTTTAATCATTGCTGGTAGTACGATGAGTATTTCTGGATTGATTATGCAGCAACTCACACAAAATAAATTTGTCGCTCCTAGTGTCGCTGGAACAACCGATAGTGCAAGGTTGGGTATTTTAGTTGCAATGTTATTTTTCCCAACAGCTCCGTTTCTCTATCGAACGGCAATTGCTTTTATTTTTGCGCTAAGCGGGACCTTATTATTCTTAGCGCTCATTCGATTATTACCAAGTAAGAATCAAGTAATGGTCCCTTTGGTGGGCGTGATGTTTGGTAACATTCTAGGCTCAATTGCCACATTTTTTGCCTATCAATACCAATTGGTTCAAAATATGTCTGCTTGGTTACAAGGAAATTTTTCCACAGTTATGAAAGGGAATTATGAATGGTTATTTTTAATGATTCCTTTGTGGTTTGTTATTTATTTATTTGCTTATCATTTCACTGTCGTTGGTATGGGTGAAGCATTTGCAAATAGTCTTGGCGTCCATTACCAGCGAATTCAATTTTTAGGTTTGACGCTGGTTGCTTTAGCAAGTGCCATCGTTTTATTGATGGTGGGGAATATTCCGTTTTTAGGAGTTGTGATTCCCAATCTCGTGTCTTTACGTTATGGCGATCATATGAAAAATACCTTGTGGTTAACTGGGATTTGTGGAAGTTTATTCTTGTTAATCTGTGATATTTTAGCACGAGTATTGATTGCCCCCTATGAAATTCCTGTCAGCGTGGTTGTCGGAACATTAGGGAGCATTTTGTTCATTTTATTATTACTAAGGGGGCGCAAACGATGAAACGGCCTTTAAAAAAATGGCTTTCATTACTTTTGCTTTTAGCTGCCGTAGTAATTGTGAGTCTTTGTTATTTAACTTATAACACGTATGGCAATTGGTCCTTTGCTTTGGCGTTACGAGGGAAAAAGTTATTGGCTTTTATTTTTGTCGGAATCGCTGCGGCTTTTTCAACCATTAGTTTTCAAACGGTCACGCAAAATCATTTCCTAACGCCAAACATTTTAGGGATGGATTCCTTGTACGTCTTTGTGCAGACGGTGTTTTTTTTTCTTTTAGGAGGCGCACAAGCGTTAGGTCAAGTAAGTCTTGGTTCGTTTTTAATGAACGTCTTTTTAATGGTGTTTTTAAGTACTAGTTTATCGTATTTTCTATTACGCAAAAATCAATCCGACTTATTTTTATTATTGATGATTGGCATGATTTTAGGTACTTTTTTCAGTAGTATTAGTACGTTTTTACAAGTGATTATGGATCCTAACGAATACGACTTACTCCAAGGAAAGTTGTTTGCCAGTTTTGGTAACGTCAATAGTCAGTATCTCGTTTTCGTTGGTGTGACGGTACTCATAATTTGTGGGATACTTTGGCGGGAAAGTTACCGTTTAGACGTTTTACATTTAGGGAACCATCAAGCACAGAATTTAGGGATTGCTGTGAATCAGTTTCAATTAGTGTTGTTGTGTTTGATCAGTAGTCTGGTCGGCTTATCAACAGCATTAGTGGGACCGATTACATTTTTAGGTTTTATCGTGGCCAATATGAGTTATCAATTCATGAAAACCTATCGCCACCGAGAACTGTTTGTGGCAGGGAGTTTAATAGCAGTTTTTTTACTGGTGTTTGGTCAATTGATGGTTGAACAGGTCTTTCATTTGAATACCCCGCTAAGTGTGGTGATTCAATTTGTTGGGGGCGTTTATTTTATATGGAAAATTATTGCAGAAAGGAAGCAACGCACATGATCCAGATGAGTGATGTATCAAAAAAATATGGCGATAAATTTGTCGTTTCAGACATTGATTTACCTATTTCTGAAGGCAAATTAACAGCCTTTATTGGACCAAATGGCGCTGGGAAAAGCACGCTGCTAGCCATGATGAGTCGCTTAACTCCCAAAGATACCGGGGAAATTTATCTGGACAAGCAAGAAGTAAAAACCTGGAAGCAGTCAGCTCTTTCACAAAAAATTGCCCTTTTAAAACAAGCCAACGGTGTACAACTTAAATTAACTGTGCGAGAACTGGTCAATTTTGGTCGTTTTCCTTATTCCAAAGGTCGCTTAAAAAGCGCTGATCATGAAAAAGTAACAGAAGCGTTGGAACAATTGGGCTTAACTGAAATGGCGGAAGAATACATTGATACCCTTTCTGGGGGCCAATTACAACGGGCGTATATTGCCATGATTTTAGCCCAAGATACCGATTATATTTTATTGGATGAGCCCTTAAATAACCTCGACATGAATTATGCGGTTCAAATGATGCAGATTCTTAAACGCTTAGTGGATGAACTAGGAAAAACGATTCTGATTGTTCTACATGATATTAATTTTGCCGCAAGCTATGCAGATGAAATTGTCGCCATGAAAGGCGGAAAGCTCTATGCGCATGGCGCAACAGAAGAAGTTATTCAAACAAGTATTTTAAATGATCTTTATGAAATGAATATCCGGATTTGTGAAATTGAAGGAAAACGCTTTTGTCTTTATCACTAAATCGGGCAATTTAAAAATAACGTTTTTGGAGGAAAAGAATGAAAAAGAAATTTTTAGCAATGATTGCAGTTTCAATGATGGGACTGTTAATGTTAAGTGCTTGTCAAACAAATAAAAAAACAGCAGATTCTGCAACAACAGAAACAACAGCTAAAACGGAAGTCACAGTCAAAGACACCAATGGTCAATTAACCGTTCCCAAAAATCCTAAGAAAGTCGTTGTTTTTGATAATGGTTCCTTGGATACAATGGATGCACTAGGTGTCGGTGACCGCGTGGTAGGTGCGCCAACTAAAAATATCCCTGCGTATTTGGAAAAATACCAAAAAGTTGAATCAGCAGGCGGTATTAAAGAACCAGATTTAGAAAAAATCAATCAACTAAAACCAGACTTAATTATTATCTCTGGTCGTCAACAAGATTATCAAGAACAATTAAAAGCCATTGCGCCAACCATTTACTTAGCTGTAGATGCCAAAAATCCTTGGGCATCAACGAAACAAAATATCGAAACGTTAGGCACTATTTTTGATAAAGAAGAGGTAGCTAAAGAAAAAATAACTGGCTTAGAAAAAGAAATTGCTGACGTGAAAAAACAAGCAGAAGCTAGCGCGAATAATGCGCTTGTTGTGTTAGTTAACGAAGGACAACTTTCCGCTTACGGAAAAGGCTCTCGTTTCGGTTTAATTCATGATACATTTGGCTTCAAAGCAGCAGACGATAAGATTGAAGCTTCCACTCATGGGCAAAGTGTTTCTTACGAATATGTTTTAGAAAAAAATCCTGGGATTCTCTTTGTGGTAGATCGCACCAAAGCAATTGGTGGCGACGATTCAAAAGATAACGTCGCTGCAAACGAATTGATTCAAAAAACCGATGCTGGTAAAAATGATAAAGTCATTATGCTTCAACCAGATGTTTGGTATCTAAGCGGTGGCGGATTAGAATCAATGCATTTGATGATAGAAGATGTTAAAAAAGGATTAGAGTAAAAAAAGCCTAGGACAAAAATCACTTTGGATTTTTGTCCTAGGCTTAAAAGCTGATAAACGGCGGGAACAAAAGCAACTCCTTCGGAAATAAGCTGAAATTCTCCAAAAATTAAAGAACAATTTTCGGAAATTTCTTCTTATTGCTTTCTCGTCAAAGACTCGTCGCAGTTTTGTCCTTGAGAGTTCTCGGAGCTAAACACTTCTGTCCCGACCTTCTTAATGAAAAACAAAAAAGTTTTAAATTAAAAATGTGGTTGACGGCCTCGAAAATGTTTGCTAAACTATCCGTAAATCAGTATGATTGATGAAACAAATAAAAGAACAAAATGTGATGAGAAGGAAAGTACTTTTTAAAATAGCTTGCAGAGAGCCTCGTTTGGTGAGAAGAGGTAGTGACGTTAAAGGGGAAAATGGCCTTTGAACAGGTTGGTTGAAGCCGTTTGCTTAAACCAATTCAGGTGCGCCTGTTATAGCGCTACAGTATGATTGTACTGGAAACGAGCGGATCTTTTTTAGCGAAGAGATCAACAAAGGTGGTACCGCGATTGCATAAGCATTCGTCCTTTTTAGGACGAATGCTTTTTTTATTTGTTTAAAAAATATGAGGGGGCAACAACATGAAATTGGGGAAAAAAGTAGTAGGTTTGATTGCAACAGGGTTTCTTTTAGCCGCATGTGGCGGAACCAAAGAAGCGGCAGAGAAAGTAGATTCGGGAAATTTAGCAGCTGAACAAAAAATCAGTATTAGTTCACCTGCACCAATCTCAACATTGGATACAACACAAACAACAGATAAAAATACCTTTACAATGGCGCAACACTTATTTGAAGGCCTGTATCGGTTTGATGATGATAGTGCCACGGTGCCAGCTCTTGCTAAAGACGTCAAGATTAGTGACGATGGGCGCAAGTACCACTTTACCTTACGGGAAGGGATTAAGTGGAGCAACGGCGAGCCGATCACGGCCCAAGATTTTGTTTATTCTTGGAAAAAACTGGTGACACCAGCGACGATTGGACCGAATGCTTATTTACTAGATAGTGTTAAAAATAGTTTTGAAATACGCAACGGTGAAAAGTCAGTCGATGAATTAGGGATTTCAGCCCCTAATGACAAAGAATTTATTGTTGAATTAAAACAGGCCCAACCTTCCTTCTTAGCAGTCGTTTCGATTGCTTGGTTAGCGCCGCAAAATCAAAAATTTGTCGAAGCGCAAGGAAAAGATTACGCCTTGGATAGTGAACATTTACTTTATAGCGGGCCATTTACGCTAGCCAATTGGGATGCGACTTCAGATACTTGGACATTGAAAAAAAATCCAGAATACTATGATGCGGATCAAGTGAAACTGGAAGAAGTTGCGGTTAGCACAATCAAAGAAGATAATACTGGGATTAACTTATATCAAGCGAATGAACTAGACTTAGTTCGCATTAACGGACAATATGTTCAACAATATCAAGAGGACCCAGGCTATGTCAGTTATCCAGATGTGGCCAACTACTTCTTAGATTTCAACAAAAAAGAAGGAACGCCATTAGCAAATGTTCATTTACGAAAAGCAATTGGCCAAGCAATAGATAAAGAAGCCTTAACACAAAGTGTCTTAAACGATGGGTCAAAACCCCTCAACGGATTAATTCCAAGTAAACTTTATGCGAATCCAGAAACAGATGAAGATTTCCGAGCTTACAGTGGCGAATATTTGAAAAATGACGTCAAAAAAGCCCAAGCTGAATGGACGAAAGCCCAAGCGGATGTCGGTAAAAAAGTGAAACTTTCATTGCTGGCGGCAGATACAGATCAAGGAAAACGAATTGCGGAATATGTTCAAAGTCAGTTACAAGAAAATCTGCCAGGTTTAGAAATTACCATTTCATCGCAACCAAGTAATAATGTGAACCAATCGCGACGTGAAAAAAATTACGAGCTGTCTCTTTCGGGATGGATTGCCGGCAGTAGTGAATTAGACTCTTACTTTAACTTATATGCGGGAGAATCAAGTTACAATTATGGCAATTATCATAATGCCAAATACGACCAACTAGTAGAAGATGCACGAACGATTAATGCCAATAATCCAGAGAAACAGTTTGCAGAATACAAAGAAGCGGAAGAAATCTTGCTGAACCAAGATGCTGCCCAAGTACCGCTGTATCAAAGTGCCTCAAATTATCTAATCAATCCTAAATTGAAAGGCATTAGTTATCACTTGTATGGGGATTATTTCCACTTGCGCAATGCCTATTTAACAGAATGATTCAGGAAGAAGGAGTAAGAAATGGAAAAATTAGTCGAACGATTTTTAACTTACGTGAAAGTTAACACCCGTTCAGATGCCAACAGTCAAACCACACCGACGACGGTCGGTCAAGTGGTTTTGGCCAGAATGATTGAAACAGAACTTCATGAATTAGGTTTGGCCGATGTGCATTATAACGAACAAAACGGCTTTTTAACGGCACGGTTGCCTGGTAACCAACCTGCAGCGAAGAGTATCGGCTTGATTGCACATCTAGATACGGCGGATTTTTCAGCAGAAAATATCCGTCCCAAAGTCATCACTAATTATGATGGTCAAGATGTCCTCTTGAATCAAGAACAAGGCATCGTTTTATCGGTTGCTGAATTTCCCAATTTAAAAGAGTATCAAGGGGAAACGTTGATTACTACAGACGGAACCACACTTTTAGGAGCAGATGACAAAGCGGGAATTGTCGAGATTTTAGCTGCTGTTGAGTATTTTTTGGCACATCCAGAAGTACCGCGGGGCGATGTTTGGCTCGCCTTTGGTCCAGATGAAGAAATTGGACGCGGCGCCGATCAATTTGATGCGCCGAATTTCCCAGTCGCTTTTGCGTATACAATTGACAGTGGCCGTGTGGGGCATTTCGAGTATGAAACGTTTAACGCTGCTCAAGCTGTGATAACAATTGAGGGAACCAGTGTCCATCCGGGAACGGCCTATGGTTCGTTAGTAAATGCCATTAAATTAGGCGAACAACTTGATCAATCACTGCCGCAAAAGGAAGTGCCAGAACAAACACGTGGAAATGAAGGATTTTATTTACTCAATAAATTTACAGGAAGTATTGAAAAAGCAGAACTTGTCTATATCATTCGGGATCATGATCGAGAAAACTTTCAAGCGAGAAAGCAATTTTTGGAAAAACAAGTCCAACGTTTAAATGCGCTGGCGGATAAACCCAGACTAACAATTACTTTCCAAGACCAATACTATAATATGAAGGAAATCATCGAAAAAGATTGGACCCCTGTGGAATTAGCCGTCCAAGCAATGGAAAGTTGTGACATTGAACCAATCATCACACCATTTCGTGGCGGGACAGATGGTTCTAAGATTTCTTTCATGGGCATTCCCACGCCTAATCTATTTACAGGCGGCGAGAATTTTCATGGGCAATATGAATTCATTACCGTTGAATCAATGGCCAAAGCTGTTCAAACGATCATTGCCATCATTCGCTTAAATGCTAATTAAAGAAACACGCGAGGGAAATGCCGATTTTCCTTGCGTGTTTCGCTGTTTTTCGGTAAAGTATGTAGAAAAGTAGGGAGTTTTGCTCATGAATTATCCATTGATTTTTGCAGAAAACCAACGAATTGAAACCGAACGCTTGATTTTAAGACCTGTCACATTAGCCGATGCAGAAGATATGTACGAATATGCTTCAGATGAGGAAACGGTCCGCTATGTGTTTTTGAAAAACCAAACAATCGCTGAAACACGACAAAACATTGCTAAATATTTTATGGGAGAACCTTTAGGAAAATATGGGATTGAAGTGAAAGAAACGGGCAAAATGATTGGGACGATTGATTTGCGGGTCAATGAAACCAATAATGTTGGAGAATTAGGCTATGTCTTGAACCGTGCCTTTTGGGGCAATGGCTACATGCCTGAAGCCGCGACGGCGTTAGTCGAACTGGGTTTTGCAAAAATGAAACTCATGAGAATCTTTGCTTTACATGATCAAGACAATCCAGCTTCTGGTCGTGTCATGGAGAAAATTGGTTTTACCTACGAAGGAACACTGCCCAATGCCCGAATTAGTAAAGGGAAAATTGTCACAGATGTTTATCGTGGGATGACACTGGAAACATGGCAAAATCGACAAAAATAGAAGCAGAAGACAAGTTAAGAGAGGAATTAGAGAAATGTTGATGTTTACAGAAAAAGAATTCGCAGCCTTTGAAGTTGCTGGATTAGATGAACGAATGGCGGTTATCCGTGCGCAAATTCAACCTATTTTTCAAGAATTAGACACGTATTTTGCCGAACAACTAGCGCCTGAACTAGGAACGGAGTTGTTTGTCCATATTGCGCAACATCGCCGTCGCACCGTGTATCCACCAGAAAATACTTGGTCAGCACTTAGTCCGAATAAGCGCGGGTATAAAATGCAGCCGCATTTTCAATTAGGCATTTGGGGCGACTATGTGTTTATGTGGTTGTCATTCATTGATAATCCTAAAAATGAAAAGCAGATTGCGCAAGCCTTTTTAGAGAATCAGCAATTATTCCAAGCATTACCAGAAGATACGTATGTTTCCTTGGATCATACGGTTTCTCAAATTACTCCGCTGCCAGAAACGGATTTAGAAAAAGCCTTAACTCGTTTTAGAGATGTAAAAAAAGGTGAGTTTGAAATTGGGCGCATCATTCCCAAAGATAGCGATTTGTGGCAAAATCCTGAAAAAGCACGAGCTTATATGTTGGCAACCTATCAACAACTCCTACCATTGTACCAATTGGCTATTGCCCAATAAGAGAAACAGACAGTTATTTTATGTCTTAGTGTTATTTTATCGAATTATCCAATCGTCAAAAATGAGAAAAGCTCACAATGTTAGTGTTCAACACTAACATTGTGAGCTTTTCTTTAGTTTAGACAATGGAAATTTAAGAAATTAAAGATGCTTTTTTTAAAAAAGGGGATAGTCTTTACTGTTTTCCCTTGTTTCCTTTAAATAACGCAACGTAAAAGACACGATATATAAGGAACTTGTTAAAATAAGGGTTGTTAACTGGAAAAAACTGTTGTTTTTAAGAGTATTTTCTTTGCTATCATAGAGGTATATAAAAGGTTGTGAGAGATACTTAAATTCAAAAGGAGGTTTTAAAATGAAAAAAAAGCGTTATTTAATTATTGCGTGCCTACTATTTTCCCCTAGTTTTTTTATAAATGTTGAAGCATCTGATGGTGGTTCTAGTTCGGTGGGGGTGGGATTCTATCGAAAAAATCCAGCGAAAGTCGCTCCCCAAAAGCCCTCGCCGAAAACAGATGCGCCAGCCGCTAGTCCGCAGGGGAAAGCAAAGGGACAAGCTGGCACTCCACAAAGGTGGTGGTTCGGCACAAGCCACCACGACTGGCTCGCAGCTCCCTAGCACAGGGAGCAAGAGTCAGGTAAATCTTAGCATTCTCGGCTTAGCCTTAATTGGTCTTGTCGGAATGGTACATAGAAAGAAGGGGCAGCATGAAACAGATCAGATTTAAACACCTAGTAACATTGGGATTATGTTGCTCGTTATTAGTGAATTCAATTACGGGAATCACGGCTATTGCCGAAACTGTGACGATTGAAAGTAGTCCGACGGTGGAATCTACGAAAGAAAGCACAAAAGAAAGTACAGAAGAAAGTGCAAAAGAAAGTGCAAAAGAAAGTACTCAGAAAAGTGAGACTTCAAAGCAAGAAGAAGCAACGACAGAAACAACAGGAGTAACAGAAAAGACTGTAAGTAGTGATACAGAAACGCGAGAACAAAGCACAACGCAAGAAGTTGTAAAGGAAGAGGAACCAGAACAAACAAAGGTAGAACCACAAGTCTCCCAAAATCTATTACAAAATCGAGCAATTGGAGTTAAGGCAGGCAACTTAGCTCAGTTTAGTACACAATTCGTAAATTTGGCCAATTCATTTCAGACTGGCACAATGTTCAATGTTCCAGAAGCTCGAATTGGCGTCCTATTTAAGTCTGATGTAGGTGCACTTACGATGTCTGATTTTGGGGTATCTACTAACATGACTTTAGATACCTGGGAAACATATGGGACAAATACCTATACTCCGAGAGAACTTCAAAATATATCAGTTCCTGTTACCATTGCTTCAACAACAAATGGTTTCGACATAACGATTCCAAAAAGGACCTTATCGGTTACCGTTAAAAATAGAACTATATTGCAAAGATACTATTTAAATAATATAGGTCTAACAGTGCCAAAATATGTAGAAAATATCAGTATATCTAAAGTAGGAACAGCTAAACAGCTAATAAAATATTTTAATGTAGCTTCATCTCAAGTGGCAGATACGCCATTTAATATAGAAGTTGAGAAATCCAATAACACTAGCTACCTTGTTAAATTTCCAACAGGCGGAACACTGTGGGGAGCTCCAGCTAGTTACACAGGGTATAATGTAAGGTTATCTACTACCAGAACCGATGTGGCAGACTTAAGGGCAGAGTTTCCAACAGAAGACATTCAATTAACAGTGTCACATAAAAAAGTCACCGAAAACTTCAAAGATGTAAACGGCACCGCCATCCCTGCACCAACTGGTTTCACTCAAGGGAAAAAAACAAGTATCACCAATAATAATTACACCTTCAAACAAAGTGGCGCTTTGCCTGAAACTTACAAAGCTAGCAACGGCAAAAACTACAAATTCAAAGGCTGGTACAAAGGCAAAACCAAACCAGCAACCTTAAAAACAACGAAAACACCAAGTTACGCAGTGACTTATGATAACAATGATGATTTGAATGTGGTGTATGAGGTGGACACGGCTAAAGACTACAAATTCCCAAGTAGAACCGTGAATTTCCAATTTGTCAATGAAGCCGGAGCAATTTTATTACCAACGCCTTTTACAATAACAACCGATTTACAACAAGAAATTAATTCCACTTATACAAAGCTTGGATCAATTACTGGAACTAATTCAGGAAATACCAAACAGGTGACGATTCCCGCCAAAACGATTAGAGCAGATGTGTCTTTAGGCGGAGTGAATAACTATGGAACAACCAACACGAGAATCACTATTCCAAAATTTTATGAAAATATATCTCTTTACACAGGAAATGCCTATACACAAGCTACGTTGAATGAGTATTTAACTGTAAATAATGCACCCGGTAAACCAGTCAATAATCCGCCATTGCATTATGGTTTAAGTAAAGTGACAGCGACACAATTTAAAATAAGCGAAGTTACTAATGGTTCCAATTATAGATACAGTCGATTGTTTGCAGCATCTAATCAATATAATTTAGAAAAATATTATACACCAGTAGGAACAATTTACTATCAATTAACCAATCGCAAAGTCACCGAGAACTTCGTCGATGCCAGCGGTACCAAAATCACACCACCAACTGGCTTCACCCAAGGCAATCAGATTCCGATGACTAGTGACACTTTCAAGTACACGAGCGCAAAAGTTTTGCCAGCTAGTTATTCAGCAGGTGGAAAAACCTATGTCTTCCAAGGTTGGTACAAAGGCAAAAACAAACCGAACACGTTGACCACCAGCACTACGCCAACGTATGACACAACCTTTGATGACAATGACGATATGACAGCAGTCTACAAAGAAGCGAGCATCAGCGCTAACTTAACGATGCGTGGTGCAGTCGATGTCATTGACAATGGTGGAACCATGGAATATTGGGAAGTGCTTTTAAAAAATACTGGAGAAGCACCATTAACCTCAATTAAGATTAAACCAACCACTGACTGGGAGTCTGGAATTAGTACACCCACGGAACTGTTTATTTTAGGTACTGGTCAAAATACGAAAGTTCGACCAATCACGAAAGAACAGTGGGAAGCAGGCTTTGAGATTCCTTTAGACAAAAGTCTTCCTGTTGGTGGGCAACTAACAATTAATCTCATAGGAACAAAAGTTACTGGACAACCAAACCAAGTGCTAAAAGCCGCTGTGGAAGTGTCAGGAAACTTTAACAAACTGACGGCCTCAGATACTGTTCGGATCAAAGATTTAGATCAAGAAACAAAGGAACCAACTGGGGAAGGATTTATCAGTGTACCAACTTTCGATTTTGGTCAAGTTGGCGTTGCTAGCGCTACGAAGCAACATGGTTTGAAGAAAGCCGCTGATTACTATGGCAACGGTACTCGTAATCCCTATGTCCGAATTAGCAAAACCCAACCGAATTGGAGTTTAACCGCACAATTGTCACAACCAAAATCAGCTACTGATAGTCTACCGACAGCGACCCGCTTGATTTTGGGGCAAGTCCCTATTTACAGCGTAGGAAATTATAACCTGCCCACGGAATTAATGACCAGTGTGGGCGTTACGAGATCACTTGGCTTAACAGCCGACAATAGTAGCGTGAGCATTATTGGTAACCAAGAATTTAGCGGCGCCGATGTTTATCAGTTGGATTTCCAATTTGACAAAGTCAAACTCGAAGTGCCAGCCAATCAAGGCGTCAAAGGGCAACAATACCAAGCCGCAGTTACGTGGAATCTTGTGACTGGACCTTAAAAAATACGTAAATAAAATAATAAACCGCCCCCAAAAAAGTTAGACTTTTTGAGGGCGGTTTATTATTTTTATGGAAAGCCAATTTTATCTAATGGATAATAACGAAAAGTTAAAACACCTTCCACACTCTCTTGTTTAACAAAGCCAAAATAACGACTGTCATCTGAGCGCGGGCGATTATCCCCCAAGACAAAATACATGCCTTCTGGAACGGTCAGGGATTGGGTGGCTTCTAAGGTCTCTAGCGTAAAATCTTGGGTATAATTTTCATTTTTAGAGACATTTCGTTTAGCACTTGCTAAGTAATCTTCACTGAGTGATACACCATTAATATAAAGGGTATCATCGCGATACTCGACTGTTTCGCCAGGTAAACCAATTAAACGTTTGGCTACTCGTTGGCCGTTGCGCGGGCTAGGAAAAGCGATAATATCAAAACGTTGTGGCTTTTTAATCGAGGTCACCCATAAACGGTCGTTGTTATGAAGTGTTGGTTCCATTGAAGAGCCGTTCACCGCAGCAGGGGAGAAAACATAGTGTCGAATCAGCAAGACAGCGACGACTAACAAAACCAACTGAACCAATCGTTTTAATAATGAGGACATGGACTTCACTCCTTTGTCCTTTTAGTGTACTACAGACAAGGAAAAGAAAAAAGTTTTCCCCTTAAGAAAGGTGTGCTAAAAAACGTTTCATAAAGCGTTGGCGAATTAAAATACCAACATAAGCAGCTGCGACAGCCTTGATGATACCAGGAATAATAAACGGAGCAAACCCGCCAGCAAAAGCGTTTGGCCACGGTAGATTTGCGGAATATTTCAACCAAATCATACCGAAAACTAAGGTAACTAAGGCGCCGGCAATATTTGCGATAATGGCCCAAGTATAGTTAAAGGTTGTTTTTTCTAAAATATAACCAGTTAATAAGCCGTTAAAGATAAACCCGATTAAATAGCCGCCAGTTGGTCCGAAGAGTACACCGAACCCGCTAGACATCCCCGCGTAAACGGGTAAACCAATTAATCCTAATAAGAAGTAAATTAAAATAGCGTAGGTCCCCGTTCGCTTACCCAAAACGGTAGCGGTTAAGCCAATGGCAAATGTTTGTCCAGTTAAGGGGACAATCCCCAATGGAATTGTAAATTGTGAAAGTACAGCAATAATCACAGCGAATTCTGCTGCTAAAATTAAAGAGCGTAACGATGCTTTATTCATAAGAAGCCTCACTTTCTATTGTTAACCAATTATTTTTATTTGGTTAACAATAGTTTAGCGGAAGTAAACAATTTTGTAAAGAGGGCAAAGAAAAAAACCTTGCCAAGAAAGGCAAGGTTTTGAAAGAAGGTAAGAACCGCAGTTCGACCTTTTGAAATCTTAAAGTTTTTGGTTGTAGTATTCAACGACAAGTGCTTCGTCGATTTCTGGGTAAAGTTCATCACGTTCTGGTAAACGAGTGAAGCTACCTTCTAATTTTTCAGTGTCAAAGCTTACGAATGCTGGACGTCCAACAGTTGCTTCAACCGCTTCTTTAATTGTTGAGATGTTTTGAGATTTTTCACGAACACCGATCACTTGACCAACTTCAACGTGATATGATGGAATATCAACACGTTTGCCGTCTACAGTGATGTGGCCATGGTTAACTAATTGACGTGCTTGACGACGAGTAGTTGCAAGACCTAAACGGTAAACAACGTTATCTAAGCGTTGTTCTAGTAAAACCATGAAGTTAACACCGTGTTTACCTTCTTTGATTTTGCTTGCTTTAATGAACAACGTACGGAATTGACGTTCGTTCATGCCATACATATGACGTAATTTTTGTTTTTCAGTTAATTGCATTCCGTATTCAGAAACTTTACCACGGCTGTTAGGTCCGTGTTGTCCTGGTTTGTAAGGGCGACGAGCTAGTTCTTTACCAGTACCTGATAAAGAGATACCTAGACGACGAGATACTTTCCATGATGGTCCAGTATAACGAGACATTAAAAATTCCTCCAATAAATAAATGTTTTTTTGGAGTAAAATAATTAGATGAAAAATTCATATTCGTTCAGTTCATTCTTCAACCTTCGCCTTTGCAGCCGCGGTTACGCAGTTGAACCAAGTTTGGCAATGAACTGTTGACGAGTTATTATTCTTCTGCTGCAATTATTTTACACAAAATCTAGTATACTTAATAGGATAGGAAACGTCAAGGTTTTAAAGTGAAATATGAAAAAAAGGTAGACAAAAATACTTTTCCTCATTAGAATAAGGGGAGATGTTTTGAAAATATAAGTTGAAAACGGAATGAAAGGGAGTTTACAATGAAGTCTGGTTCACCATTGTTTGAACAAATTGATAAATCCATCGACAAGAAAGTGAATTTATTCTCAAACAGCTTTTCCCGCTACGCTGTTCGTGCAATGCTTGCTTGCCTATTTTTAACGTTGGGAACAGCCGTTGCTTTTGCAATCGCAATTAAAGGAGAAGGAATTTCTCATGGTTTAGGGAAAATGCTTTACGCCTTCATGTTCAGTTGGTCACTTGTAATGATTTTATATATGAATGCCGAACTTGGTACCTCGAATATGTTGTACATGACTGTTGGGGTCTATCGTAAAAAAGTCAACTTTTCCTTAGCTGCAAAAATTTTATTTACCTGTATCTTATTCAATTTAATTGGTGGCGTCTTGTTTGGTTTCTTGGTATCACTTACGGTGCCGTTCCAAGATTTGCCAAAAGATAGTTTCTTCTTTACATCGATTGCTGGAAAATTAGAAAAAACTACCCTACAGATTTTAGTTGAAGCTATGTTCGCCAATATTGTGGTTAATACAGCCGTATTAGTGAGTATGCGAATGAAAGATGACGCCGGCAAAGTCGCGGCCATTATTTTCATTATCTTTATCTTTGCGTTCCTTGGTTTTGAACACGTGATTGCCAATTTCCCAGCCTTCAGTTTAGCTTACTTTGCTTCAAACGGCGCAATTGAAGCTTTCACAGCTGGTAATGTTATTCATAATCTTTTCTGGGCCTTTATTGGTAACTTTATCGGTGGTGGCTTAATTATGGGTCTCGGCTATGCCTGGTTAGATAAAGACAACAAAAACTTAACGTATTTTGATTAATTGACCAACCAACTATACTAAAACATGGTACACTGTTTTAGTATAGTTTTTTTTTTTATAAGGAGCGAAGGAATGGACACACTTCAATTTCAGAAGAACCCAGAAACAGCAGCAAAAATGTCTGCTTATATGAAACACCAATTTGTTTTTGCAGGCATCCCCGCCCCAGAACGTCAAGCGTTAAGTAAACAACTTTTAAAAGAAAGTCATACGTGGCCAAAGGAAAAATTATGCCAAGAGATTGAGGCTTATTATCAAAAAACAGAACGAGAATATCAGTATGTCGCTATTGATTTAGCCCTTCAAAATGTTCGGAGATTTTCATTAGAAGAGGTCGTAGCGTTTAAAGCCTATGTTCCACAAAAAGCGTGGTGGGATAGTGTGGATGCTTGGCGAAAATTTTTTGGGTCGTGGGTGGCGTTGCATCTGACTGAATTGCCAACGATTTTTGCCCTTTTTTATGGCGCTGAAAATTTCTGGAATCGGCGTGTTGCGCTGAATTTACAGTTGATGTTGAAAGAAAAGACCAATCAGGACCTGTTGAAAAAGGCGATTATTTATGATAGAACTACAGAGGAGTTCTTCATTCAAAAAGCGATTGGCTGGTCATTACGCCAATATAGTAAAACGAATCCGCAATGGGTCGAGGAATTGATGAAAGAATTAGTGTTGAGTCCTTTAGCACAACGAGAAGGCAGTAAATATTTAGCGAAAGCGAGCGAATAAGGAGAAATGATGGAAAGAAAACTTTTTGCATTTGATATTGATGGGACGTTGTTAAATTCGGAGAAGAAAGCATTGGATAGCACGAGAGAAGCGCTAGCAAAATTGCGGGAGCAAGGACACTTAGTTACGCTGGCAACTGGCAGAAGTCGTTACATGGCGCAAGAGGTGATTTGGGATTTAGATTTTACTAATTACGTATTATGTAATGGCGCCGCGGCTTTTGTGGATCATGAGCAATATTATCAAAATTTATTGCACGCTGAAGCGTTGGAACGTTTGGCACAAGATAGTGATCAACGCGGCTTAGGATTTGCTTGTGTGGGCTTAGATGATATTAAGAAGAGCAACCAACACCGTGCTGAAAAAATGGAAATTGCGATGAACTCTTTTCATTTTCATTCACCTGCTTATGATGAACACTTTTATCGTCAAAATGATATTTACCAAGCGCTGGCTTTTTATGACGCAGAAGATCAGTGTACGTTTGAAGAAGAATACCCAGAATTTCGCTTTATTCGCTGGCATCAACATAGCGTAGATGTTGTGCCTAAAGATGGCTCAAAATCAGCTACGTTAACGTATTTAGCCAAACGTGTGGGCATTGATGCAAAAAATATCATTGCCTTTGGGGACGGCGAAAATGACCGAGAAATGCTAAGCCATGCAGGGATTGGCGTCGCAATGGGCAACGCGAGTCCTTCCATTCAAGAAGTGGCCACAATGGTCACAGATACCAATGATAATGATGGCATTTGGAAAGCCTTAAAAGAAATGAAGGCCATTTAAAAAACTGGGCCGTTTGTCTGAAAACAAACGGCCCAGTTTTTTTCTTTATTCGATGACTAAAACGCCCTCTTTTAAAGCAAATGGATTTTCTTTGTTAATATGATCGTAGAACATGATGCCATTAATATGATCAATTTCATGTTGAACCACAATCGCTTCGTAGTTTTTTAAACGAACTTTGTGTTTTTCGCCAGCCATGTCAAAATAACTGACGGTAATTTTGTTATGGCGAACGACATACCCAGGCACATCCCGATCGACAGATAAACAGCCTTCCCCTTCACCTAAACAGACATCTTGCACAGAATGGCTCAAAATTTTAGGGTTGTACATTACCGTACTTAATGAAGGCGTTTCGTTTTCTGGGTCGTTACTAGGAACATGGACAGCAATAATTCGTTTAGAAATATCTAATTGTGGTGCAGCTAAACCAACGCCACCACGTAATTGTAATTCTTCGGCTTTGACTGGATCTTGACTATTTTTTAAGAAAGTCAACATGTCTTCGCCTAATTGTCGGTCTTCCTCAGTGATAGGGACAGGCACTTCTTCTGCCACAGCACGAAGTGTGGGATTCCCTTCACGAATAATATCTTTCATTGTAATCATTCAATGGTTCCTCCTTTGAAACATAAAAAAATTCTTCTTTTATTTATTCATGCGCTGAAATAATCAGTTGTTTACCACCATTTAGTGTATCACAAAATCACTAAAAAAGGGGCTAGATTGTTTAAAAAAACTATCGAATAATAGAGATTAAGCTTGCATTTTAGCGGTGTTTCCTGTAAAGTAAGCTTGTGTGGAAACACACCATCTATCACTTGGTTTAGCGAGTCACCAACGCTTCACTCAGTGATCAGACGAATAATAGAGAAAGAGGTGGAACAAATGGCAATTTCACAAGAAAGAAAAAACGAAATCATTAAAGAATACGCACGTCATGAAGGAGATACTGGTTCTCCAGAAGTACAAATTGCTGTCTTAACTGAAGACATTAACCAATTGAACGAACATGCGCGTACACACAAAAAAGATCACCATTCTTACCGTGGTTTAATGAAAAAAATCGGTCACCGTCGTAACTTGTTAGCTTACTTACGTAAAACTGACATCCAACGTTACCGCGAATTGATCCAACGTTTAGGATTACGTCGTTAATCATTACGTATAAAGCGAGGTTCAATCAGAATCTCGCTTTTTATCTTATTGTCACTATTGAAGGTCCTCTTTGGAAAGTTTTTAGGAACTACTAACCAAATGAAAGAGCAACAACGACTTGTTACTTTTTCATTTGTTTAGTAGCCGTCTGACTTTTCCAAAGAGCAAGAGTAAAGGAGAAGAATTATGACAGAAAAACAAGTCTTTAAAACAACTTGGGGCGGCCGCCCACTAGAAGTAGAAATCGGCCAATTAGCCAAACAAGCCAATGGAGCTGTCTTAGTACGTTACGGCGATACGGTCGTTTTAAGTGCTGCTGTTGCCTCTAAAGAAGCAAAAGATGTAGACTTTTTCCCATTAACTGTAAACTATGAAGAAAAAATGTATGCGGTAGGAAAAATTCCTGGCGGCTTCATTAAACGTGAAGGTCGTCCAAGTGAACGTGCGACATTAACCGCTCGTTTAATCGACCGTCCAATTCGTCCAATGTTCTCAGAAGGCTTCCGTAACGAAGTCCAAATCACGAACATCGTTATGAGTGTGGATCAAGATTGTACACCAGAAATGGCTGCAATGTTTGGGTCTTCCTTAGCGTTAGCAATTTCAGATATTCCGTTTGATGGACCAATTGCTGGTGTTGACGTTGGTCGTATTAATGGCGAATATGTTTTAAACCCAACGGTAGAACAAGCGGAACAAACAGATATTGAATTAACTGTTGCTGGAACAAAAGAAGCCATCAATATGGTTGAAAGTGGTGCCAAAGAAGTATCAGAAGAAGATATGTTAGGTGCCTTACTTTTCGGTTTTGATGCCATCAAAGAACTAGTGGCGTTCCAAGAAGAAATCGTTGCCGCTGTAGGTAAACCAAAAATGGACGTGGACTTATTACAAGTGGACGCTGATCTTAAAAAAGAAATTTTTGATGCGTACTACAATACAATGAAAACAGCCGTAATGACGGAAGAAAAATTAGCGCGTGAAGTTGAAATTGACAAAGTAAAAGATACAGTCAAAGAAGTTTACGCTGAAAAATTTGCGGAACACGAAGAAGAAGCGCAATTACTAAAAGAAGTGAAACAAATTGCGGAAGATCTTGAAAAAGATGTCGTACGTGAGTTAATCACGATCGATAAGATTCGCCCGGATGGCCGTAAATTAGACGAAATTCGTCATTTATCATCAGAAGTAAGTATTTTACCACGTGTGCATGGTTCTGGCTTATTTACTCGGGGTCAAACACAAGCTTTATCCGTTTGTACATTAGCGCCTTTAGGGGAACATCAAATTATCGATGGGTTGGGTGTCCAAGATAGCAAACGTTTCATCCATCATTATAACTTCCCACAATTCTCTGTTGGTTCAACAGGACGCGCGGGCTCACCAGGTCGTCGTGAAATCGGTCACGGTGCGTTAGGTGAACGTGCCTTAGCACAAATTATTCCATCAGAAGAAGACTTCCCTTACACAATCCGCTTAGTAGCAGAAGTGTTAGAATCAAATGGTTCTTCTTCACAAGCAAGTATTTGCGCGGGAACATTAGCATTAATGGATGCGGGTGTGCCAATTAAAGCGCCAGTTGCAGGTATTGCAATGGGTCTTGTTAGTGATGGTGAAAACTATACAATCTTAACAGATATTCAAGGCTTAGAAGATCACCTTGGCGATATGGACTTTAAAGTAGCGGGAACGAAAGACGGAATCACTGCTTTACAAATGGACATCAAAATCCAAGGAATTACAGAACAAATTTTAACGGAAGCATTAGACCAAGCGAAGAAAGCACGGATGGAAATTCTAGAAGAATTAACAACAACGATTGCTGCCCCTCGTGAAGAATTAAGTCAATATGCACCGAAAATTGAAATGATTCAAATTAAACCAGCGAAAATTAAAGATGTCATTGGTAAAGGTGGCGAAACAATCAACAGCATCATTGATGAAACTGGTGTTAAGATTGATATCGATCAAGACGGTAACGTAAGTATTGCTTCATCAGATGCCGAAATGATTAAAAAAGCCATCAAGATTATTGAAGAATTAACCAAAGAAGTCGAAGTCGGTCAAGTTTACTTAGCAAAAGTTGTCCGCATTGAAAAATTTGGTGCGTTTGTTAACCTAATTAAAGGCAAAGATGGCTTGATCCATATTTCTCAATTAGCAAACGAACGTGTGAACAACGTTGAAGATGTCGTGAAATTAGGCGACGAAGTCCTTGTCAAAGTAACTGAAATTGACAAACAAGGCCGTGTCAACGTTTCAAGAAAAGCATTATTAAACGAAGAAAACAAAGAAAAATAATTTCTTTTTAAACCAACGAAAACCAAGGAAGCTTCCTTTCTTTTCGTTGGTTTTTTCGTTGAAAACAAGCCCTAAAAAAGAAATGATAAAAAAAGCTAAAGACGATCGCCAACTCTTTTGTTTATAGTCAATTAGTGGTAAAATTAATACTATCAGTCTGAAGAATATCTGGGGTGTCTTTGTGAAAAAATTTAATCCAAATAAAAATATAATCATTACCTTAATTTTAGTCATTATTTTAGTAACCATTATTAGTTTAACTGCTGCGCAACGTTCTGAAAAAGGCAAAACCAATGTCGTTCAAGGTGGCGTCAATAATAGCGTTAGTATGGTGGATCGTGTGATTTCTTTTCCAGCTCGTGTGGTGGAAAACGGCTTGTCTTCAATGGGCAATTTAATTAACACGTTTAAAGAAAACGAACGTCTGAAAGAAAAAATTGATAGCTATAATGAATTAGCTGTCCAAAACAATAACTATAAACGCGAAATTGATAGTTTAAAACAAGAATTGAATCTGAACGAAACGTTGGCCAACTATGAAAAAGTAACTGCGAATGTCATTACGCGTTCGCCTGATACTTGGCAAGACTTATTAATTATCGATAAAGGAACCAATGACGGCATTGAAGCGGGCATGGCGGTCATGGCGCAAAAAGGGTTAGTGGGGCGTGTCATTGAAGTCAATGCAACGACTGCAAAAGTGGAACTACTAACGTCTAAAAATGTCAACTCGAACCATTTCCCTGTGCGAGTAACTTCCGCAAATGGCGAATCGTTTGGTTTACTTAAAAATTACGACAATAAGACGAATGCATTAATTGTGTCACAATTAACTGGCGATGCCACTCTGAAAGAAGGCGATGTCGTTCAGACTTCTGGCTTAGGTGGTAATTCCCCAGCCGATTTAGCGGTAGGGACAGTTATTAAAGTGAAACCAGATAGTTTTGGTTTAGATCGTGAAGTGTATGTGAAACCTTATGCGGATGTCTATGGTATCTCCGTTGTGACGGTCGTGAAAAGATCGGCAGGGGAAAGCGAATGATTCGGAAAGAGTATTTAAAATACGTCACACCTATTCTCTTGTTTTTCTTAATGTTAATTGATGCTCATTTAACAAAGTCTTTTGAAACGTGGACAAGCAATGTTTACTTCGCCAGTTCTCATCTGTTATTACTTGCGTTTATGTTTGCCGTTCCTAATTTCTCTAAACGTTATTTATTAATTACTTCGTTAATTTTAGGTTTTATTTGCGATAGCTACTACATTGGCATTATCGGGATTTATACAGTCGCACTGACGCTTTCGGTTATGTTGATGTATACATTTAAAGAAGTAATTCAAACAAATTTATTAACTGGTTTTTTTGGGATCGTTATTTTTACCACGTTGTATGAACTGATTGCGGTACTGATTCAAGTGGCCTTTCATTTAGCGGATGTCAGCCCAATTTTATTTATTACACGTGTGTTGGGCCCTACACTGCTATTAAACATGGTGTGGTATGTTATTTTATCTTATCCGCTGAAAAAACTGTTTTCCGTAAAATAAAAATTGAAAATTTTGTTCGTTTGCGAAAAATGCTCATTTGTTAGCATTTTTCGCTTTTTTTATTTTCTTTAAATAACAAAACAATGAGAAGGTTACCCTGGAACCTTGAAGAAAGTTGTGAAAAAAGTGAAGCTTTTTTTTGTCATTTACAAGAAGAAAATTGAAATATTACTGTAACATCCATATTATCTCAGTGACATACAGCTATGCTACAATTGCTCTATCGTTGAAAAAGAGAAATTTATTCAAATTTTAATAAATAATAAAAAAGCTTAACAAAAAAGGATTTTCGGAGGACAACAGATTGAAGAAAAGTGTATTATCGGCTCTAATGGTATGTTCCATTACCTTAACAAGCGTAGCGTTGCCATCCGCAGCATTTGCAGATGAATACGATACAAAGATTCAACAACAAGATCAAAAAATTAATGCGTTAACTAGCCAAATGTCAGATGCAGAAGCAAAAGTTGCCGCGATTGAAAATGATATGGTTGAAACGGCCAAACAAATCGATACATTAACAGCTAAAAAGAACAAGCTATCATCAGAAGTATCTAAATTATATAGTGAAATTTCTGATTTGAATGTCCGTATTCAAAAACGTGAAGTACAAATGACAAAACAAGCACGCGATGTCCAAGTGAATGGTCAAAGTGATTCAATTATTGATGCTGTCTTAGATGCAGATTCAGTAGCAGATGCAATTGGTCGCGTTCAAGCGGTCTCAACAATGATGAGCGCCAACAATGAATTACTAGAACAACAAAAAGAAGACAAAGCGACTGTTGAAAAGAAAACAAAGAATGTTGAAAAACAAATTGCTGAATTAGAAGCAGCAACAAAAGAATTAAATGACAAAACAGAATCATTAAAAACATTGAAGATTCAACAAGAAGTGGCTAAAAATGATTTAGAAGCACAACGTTCTGAAGAACAAGGGAAAAAAGACGGCTTCATTAAACAGAAAAAAGAAGCAGAAAAACGTTTAGCAGAAGAACAAGCACGCCAACGTGCAGCTGCTAAAAAAGCAGAAGAACAAGCGGCAGCGCAAGCACAAGCCGCAGCACAAAAAGCGGCAGCAGAGCAAGCGCAAGCAACAAAAGCAGCCAATGAGGCAGCAGCATCTGCCGCTGAAGAAAAAGCCGCAACACCAGTAGTAGAATCATCAACAACTACTGAAAGTACCACAACGCAAGAAACAACAACTTCAAGTACTGAAACAGAAAGTGTTGTAACAACACCTGTGGCATCAGCACCTGAAAAAGAAGTTCCTGTAACTAACCCAACGACTCCTGAAAAAGGCAATGAAGCAAAACCAGGGAATGGTGGCGTGACTTCAGGAAAACAAGCCGCAATTAATGCAGCTTTAGCAGATGTTGGTAATTCTTATGCAACAGGTTGGAATCAGCCAGGCGAATGTTTAGTATCCGTTCGTCGCTGGTTAGCGGCAGGCGGTATTAACTTCGGTTATGGTGGTCCAAACAGTGGCTATGTTGCTTCTGGCGCAACACAAGTTAGCTGGAGTAACGTGCAACCAGGCGATGTTGTTCAATATGAAAGTGCCTATAGTCCAGATAGCTGGATTGGTGGCGTGCATACTGTCTTAGTTACAGGTGTAAGTGGTGGAAGTGTTCAAATCGTTGAAGCGAACAACCCAGGAGGTTCTGGTTATGTTTCTTCTAACTCTAACTGGTCACCAGCACCACCAGCAGGATTCCGCGCTGTTGTATGGCGTTTTCCAGGCTAAATAGTCATCTATTAATAATTGATAACAAGGAGTGGTAACTAACAAAAATCGTTAGTTGCCGCTTTTTTTATTCATTTAATTTTAAATATATGCATAAAATGTATCTGAAAATATTGTAATCTGGCCGTTTTTTTGCAATTATAGAGGTATATACATATTAGGAGCGGAGGAATCAGCATGAGCGGAACGCACGATACAAAACAAGCAATCGCTTCAGCTTTAATAGAATTATGTGAACAAAAGGATTTTCGTAAAATAAGTGTCCAAGATATTACCAAAAAAGTGGGCTTGAATCGCCAAACATTTTATTATCACTTTACAGATAAATATGATTTATTACGTTGGATTTATCGTCACGATGCATTGATTTACTTAGAAACAGATATTTGTTTGGAAAACTGGGAGGAACAAGCCCTGAAGTTATTAAAAGCGATTAAAGAGAAGAGCCATTTCTACTATACAACGGTGACCTCAGATTCAGAAGTTCTTCTTAATGTTTTTTCCGCTTCGACCAATCGCTTATTTATATCATTATTTGAACAAGTCGATGTTGAGAATCATTTAACAGATAAAGACAAACAATTTTATGCGAATTTCTTTTCCTATGGATGTAGTGGCGTCTTAACGAAATGGATTCTTGAGGAATATCCTCAGACTCCTTTGGAAATGGCGACGCAATTATTCCGTTTAGCGAAAGATACAGAATTTATGGCTTATCATTTGTATGAACAAGAAGCCAATGAGTAATGTGTGAAGGATAAAAAGTTTTATGAAGGAGTGAAACGTTGTGGTAACTGTGTTATTTGTTTGTTTAGGCAATATTTGTCGCTCGCCAATGGCAGAAGCGATTTTTCGTCAGAAAGTCCAACAAGCCGGTTTAGAATCGATTATTCAAGTGTTTTCAGCAGCTACTAGCCACTGGGAAGTTGGCAGTCAGCCACATAAGGGAACCAGAAAAATTTTGGAGCAACAAGGAATTTCCTATCAAGGAATGCGGGCGACACAAATCCAGCCAAGTGATTTTAAAAAATATGATTATATCATTGGGATGGATGCGAATAATGTGGCAGATTTAAAAGCATTAGCTCCTCAAGAAGAGCAACGGCGGATTCATTTATTTATGGAAGTTGTGGCTGGTAAAGAAACCATGGACGTACCTGATCCTTATTATACTGGTGATTTTGAGGAAACTTACCGCTTAGTGGAAGCAGGTACCTCTGAATGGTTGAAAAAAATAAAAGCACAGCTGAAAGATTAAGACTATAGTCCGATAGTACTTTCTGTTTCCCCTTGGTACAATAGTGTTAACAAATTGTTCAGGGAAAAAGAGACAGGAGGGAAGTAAGATGAACAGTAGTTATTTATCCTATGTTTTTGAATTGAGTTTGTATTATTTATTGTTGATAATGAGTCTGCCGCTAGTGTATGCTGTCACGTATCATTTATCTTTTAGTAGTATGTATACAAGTGAATGGTTAATGATCTCTGTCTTCTTATCTCCGTTAGTTTTATTATTTGCAGGTATTCGTTATGGTTTTGCTCGTTTGAAACAGCAAGAACGCCAAGCGATGAAATAAAGCAAAAAATCCTTGAAAAGTGTCAAAACTTTTCAAGGATTTTTTTATTAAGCCACCCAATCGGCTAAAGTTTTTTGCTCCAATTGGAAAGCCTTCAACATATCGTCGTTGGCGTCTTTAATAGGTGTCGTTGCTGCCAATGTTCCTTGAACAGCAATTCGCGTCGTTGCTTGTAAATCGCCACAGGTAATTAAGGTAATCATATTTTGACCAGGAACGTCATCAATTAACTCAACACGGGTTGGTTCGATTTTTTCTACAGAAGTTATTTTGTATGTATAAACAGTAGATAAATCAGTGATATAAATGAGTTCGTCTTTTTTGGTTCTTTCTAAAGGTGAAAATAAGGAAACGCCATCTTCCGTTCGATGACTAGCCAAGGCATAATTGTTTTTCCCCATGACTTGATCTTCTTTCATGGTCCCGGCACCGGTTAATAAAGCGACATTTGACAATCCTTTAAAAATGGGCAAATTAATTTCGACACTTGGTATCGCAATGGCACCAATCACAGGTAAGTTTTTGTTTTCAAATTGGGCTTTCATCACCGCTTCTGTGCTCAAGGACTCAACTGAATCAAAGTCAAACGTTGTTTCACGAGCCATATTTTTCTTCACATCAGCTGGTTTCAACTTGCTAACGGCGTACGAGCGGCTATTTTGTTGAACCACCCAACTGCGTATCTGATTGTTAAAAATTAAGGCCAAGCCAATGATAAATAGTAAAACTAATAAGCTGTTGATTAACCAATTTTTTCCTCTTTTTTTCTCTTTTGGGCGCATATTCTCCCTCCTTTTAATGTATCAAGTTTACCACAATTTATTTGAAAAACCTATTTATTTTCTTTGGGGAATAGGTAAGCTGGCCGGACCTTGATTTAATAAAAAACAACTGAATCGATTGATTTTTCAAAAAAATCCTCATTTTGTAATGGAATTTTAAAGTAAAAGAAACAAGCTTTTCTTTTGAAAATATTGTAAAATGGTAAGGAGGCTAGTAGAGGGGAGATGGGAATTTGCTTGATTTAATTTATGTACATATAGATGTAACCAGCAACGCGGTTTTATCTAAAGGAATTACCCATTCCGATTTTGTTCGTTCAATTGTGCATCATCCACAGAACTTACTATTATTAGATCCTTCTGCCGAAGCTGGCGAATACGATATGCATTCAGGCTTGAAAATTATTCGTGGAGAAGAAAGCGTCAATCGCTATTTTCAATCGCTACAACGTCGTTGGATGACTGAAGAGATTAAATGGATTGACTTTTCCGATGTGACGATGCTAAAAGAGCTAACGCCATTAGAAATTTCGGAACTTCTTTATTTTGGACACATGAAGAATAGTTTGCATTCGCCTTTCTTTTATAAGCTACAAAATGATTTTGTCTTTTTTGAATTTGCAGATCAGATGACGCGTGTCTATTATCGTTATATTGATGAATTTTATCGAATCTTTGCTGATAAAATTACACGTGTTGTTTTAGAGAAAGTGAACCAGAAAAAGGCCTTCTTTAAACGAAATACGCCTGTCGAAAAATTAAGTCCTGAATTACTTAAAAATATGAAAGGTATCTTGCAAGAAGGTGTTATTTTTTGCTTCCAACAAACGGAAGTGGATAAAGAAGAATATCGGATTCCTATTTACTTGGTGGAAGATTCACTTAGCAAGATGAAAAATACCTCTTACCAAAAAGAAGAAATTTTGGCAACGCTTGTCTATAATAGTGAAAAACGCATTTGGCACATTGAACAAGAGAATGATTTCGGTGAAATTTTTATGTTAGCCCATGAAGGCTGAGAGAGCTCTAACTTTATCAACTAAAGTAGGGCTCTTTTTGTAGCTATGATTTGAATGAGAAATCAAGTATAATAAAATGATAAAAAGGAAAGAAGGTTGTTTAATGAAAAAAATACTCTATGGCGCTCTGACTGGCTTGGCACTCTTTTTGGTAGCTGGCTGTACAGCCAAAACGCCTACTGCTGTTTCATCAACAAATGAACAAAAAGAAACAGTAATATCAACTAGTGAAACAAGTTCATCCGTACAACAAGAAGCAACGACGACATCAGAGAAGACAAGTGCGGTAGCTGTCTCTTTAGAAAAAGTAACGACAGCATTTGAGAAAAAATATCCAGAAGCTAAAATAACAAGTCTGCAGTTAGATACAGATTTTGGCCGTTATTTTTATGAAATAGAAGGCGTGGATCAGCAAAAAGAATATCAAGTTGAAGTGAACGCAGAGACTGGCGAATTCACAAAAGAAAAAGTCGAAACCTTGGATGCCGATGAACAAAATGGCGTTAAAATGCAAGAAGAGGTACTTGATTTAACAAATATCATTTCCAGAGAACAAGCCACAACCTTGGCTGAAAAAGAAGCGAAAGTCGGCCAGGCAACAGATTGGAAGTTAGAGAAAGAATTAGGAATCACTTATTGGGAAGTGAAAGTGAAAGAGGGCCAACAAAAAATAGAGGTAAAAATCGATGCTCATTCTGGTAAAATTTTGACAACTGAGCGGGACGATTAATGGATAAACAGTAGCTGGCATACGTTTGAGTAGGAGCTGATTCCCTTAAACGTTGGTCCAGCTATTTTTTTGCTTGTTCGACAAACGTGTTTTTCTAAAGTCCCTATGGTAAAATAACGATGTATTAATGGTTGAGAGCGTCAGAACATAGGAGGAAATTTGTTTGGCTAGAAAAATGGATTTACGTATTTGGGTAGAAGGAACAGTCGTCGCAGCAATGGCAATGGCCCTCTCTTTTTTACCGATTGAATTTGCCAATAGTGGCTTGGACCTATCGTTGGGAATGGTCCCATTAGTTCTTTATTCGTTTCGTCGTGGGTTGCTTCCCGGAGTTGCAGCAGGCTTTGTTTGGGGCATGTTAAATATTATTCTCGGCACAGCCATGAAAAATTTCTTGTCCGTTCCACAGATTATTTTTGAATATCCCTTTGCTTTTGCGTTTGGAGGAATGGGTGGCGTATTCGCTAGAAAAATTCAACTGTATTTTCAAGCGAATCGTTTAAAATCAGCCATTCGTACGATTATTTTAGGAAGTGTTGTCGCAGTCTTCGCCCGCTGGTTTTGGCATTTTTGGGCGGGTGTATTGGTTTGGGGCATGTATGCACCAGAAGGGATGAGCCCATATCTCTATTCCTTTGTTCTAAACGGTACAAGTACTGTCGTCAATTGTTTGTATGTAAGTCTAGTTCTAGGCTTATTGGCAAAAGTAGCACCGCAATTATTTGTTCCTAAGAAATAAGTTGAGTCCTAAGTCAGAAGGTTCCTTTACTTCTAACTTAGGACTTTTTTCTTTTTAAAGCAACTAGCTATTTCGTTGTCGAGTACTGTATAATATGAATAAAAAAAGAAAAAAGGCGGTGGTTTCACTGAGTGAATTGTTAGAAGTCTCTTTTTATCCGAAGGCTTTGCCACAGGTGGCAAAAAGAGCAACCATTTTCGGTCCGTTAAGTGAGCAGGAGCTAGTTGAGCAATGGCAACAAAAACAGTCATTTGCTAGGCTGGACGAAAGAACAATAATGCCAGAAAAGCTGTTACAGCAATCAGCTAGCAAAAGTTATTTAAGCATCCGTTGTTTAGGACTGGCCTTAGACCCGAAGATTTTGCTAGAAAAGTTGCAACACCTGTTTCCTCTCTTTATCTGGACAAAGGGACAAGTCGAAACAAGCGACACAGAGAATTGTTATTTTTGTGAATTTATACCAATCTGTTCCAATGCAGCACAACCTTGCAACCTCGAAGCAAGCTTACAACAAATGAATTATCCAACCACGCAATCATTGGTAGAAATTGTTAACGAGTGGCTAAATAACGTACGACAAATAGAACAAGCATCCGTAACGGGTACATATTATCAACAGGCAAGTTTACCCCAACAAGTGGGCAGACAATCTAAAATAAAAACAAAAGAAGAGCAGCAAATTCAATTTCTACAAGAAAGCTTACGACAAGAAAAAGCGGCTAAAGCGCGCATGAAAGTAGCGAAAGAAAAAGCAGAACAAGAGCTATTGAGATTAGAAAAAGAGTTGTTAGCAAGTAGTTGGGCACACTTCGAGGAGCAACAAATCAAGGAATTAGAGGAAGAGGAATGGTACGATCTTGTTAAAATTGATTTGTTTTACTACGATGAGTTATCAAAAAAAGCTAAATTTCTGAAAGAAGCTTGGGAGATTAATCAACAGTTACTAAAGGTGTTCCCTCAAAAAGAAGGCACTACTTTTTTACCAGAATTGGCTCACCATGGTCGCTGGGCCTCTTTGACAGACCAAGTTTCTGAATTAGAGATAAAAACGCTCTATGAACAAGGCGTGTTAATCAAAGAACGAATGAAGCTTACACAAGGCTCCTGGCTCACCAAACCAAGAGTGAAACTTTATCAAATAGACTTGGAACAATTAGAAAGAATTGGCACACTGTTTGATCTTTTACAAACAGAAAATCGTTTAATTGAGGTCGCTTTGGCGCACCCCTAGAATAAAAGAAACCACCAACCTGCAATCGCCAGAGTTGGTGGTTTCTATTTATTTTATAAAGACTTCAATATTCTAGTGAATTTGACGTTGGTGACGATTGGCTAACGTGCTGACTTTCATGACAGAAGCAACAGGAATCATGCGCAACTGTTGTTCATCCGTTTGTAAACGAACGACGATATTGTCCGAAATATTTTTTGAGACAATCCAGCCGATCACCGTTTCGAATTTATGCGCTGTAGGGACTTCTTTCAATTGTAAGACCACTAAGGATTTTTGGGCGGCAGCGACTTGGAGCTCTTGTAAAAGCGCACTGCGTTCCTTTTCTTTATTCTTTTGATCTTGAGAATCTTCTAAAAATGCCGAAAAGAAATGTTGGGAAGAGAGCGTAATCAGTTTAGAAATGCTCTTGATGGTAGCTTTATGTTGATCCATTCTTCTGCCTCCTTTACGAATAAAATAGAATAAAACTCAAATGACTAATTACCTGTATTTTACCTAATTTTGTGATAAAATTCAAGAAAATATGTTCGCCTTCAATAATTATGAGAATTTACCAACGTTTCTGTTTTTCGAAAAAGAAAGTAGTATAATGTGTGAGCATATAAGAAATACATAAGATTATCGGATGTAGTCAATAGATAGAAAAGGATGAATAGTATGTCAAAAAAACCATCAGGTTACCAAAAAAAAGTTCTCACGGTGTTGTTGGTATCGTTTGGCTTTGGCGGGTTGTTAGCGCAGTTTTCGCCGATGAAATCAGGTGGGTTTTCAAGTTGGTTTGATGATTCATATGTCAAAGCTAGTGCTGAATCAAGTAAAACAAAAGAACCAGCACCAGTTAAAATTGAGAAAAAAGTCAAACCTCTAAGCTATGGACAACAGGTCAATCAAGAAATTGAAAAGAAGCAATATAATGGACATCTGGATTTGCCGTTAGAATTGCAGACAGATGCTAAATGGAAAGACACCGCATACGGATTTGGCAATGTAGATAAGCCGAATACAATCGAAATTAATGGCTGTGCGATTGTGTCGCTTGCAATGGTTGGTTCATACATGGATCACCAAGAAGTTACCCCACTAGATGTGTTAGCGTGGGCAAAAAATGACTTCTTTATGGAAGGGCAAGGAACGGCGTGGTCTATTTTTAGTGCATATGCTGAAATGAAAGGCTATAACTGTCAAGAAATTGGGGATATTGAAACAGTGGCAGCTTTCTTGAAGGAAGGTCATCCAGTCATTATTTCTGTAAAACCGGGCTATTTCACTACAACTGGTCACATTATGGTGATGAGTGGTGTGGATGAAAAAGGCGATTTTTGGATTAATGATCCAAACGATTCAGAAGAAAAGGGCCATTCAAAACGGACATTTACAGCCGAAGAAGTGATGAATGAAGCGTTAAACTTCTGGGCATTTTATTAGGAATAAGAAAAGGTGTGGAACAACAGGCAGTACCCTTTGTTCGCATCTTTTTTAGCAAATAAAAGGAGGCAGGACAATGGAGCGATGTACTTGGGCAACGAATACAACTGAAGAGATGCAAGCCTATCATGATGATGAATGGGGACGTCCAGTTCATGAAGAGCAACAGTTATTTGAGTTATTGACCTTGGAAAGTATGCAAGCGGGCTTAAGCTGGGCGATTATTTTGAATAAACGAGAAACGCTCAGAGCAGCTTATGATGCGTTTGATTATCGGAAAATTGCGCGATATGATGAGGAAAAAATTTTAGCTTTACTAGCAAATCCTGGTGTGATTCGTCATCGTTTAAAAATTCAAGCGACCATCACGAATGCGCAAGTTTTTCAAGAAATTCAGGCAGAATTTGGCTCCTTTGATCGCTACCTCTGGAACTTTGTCGATCAGCAACCAATCGTTAATCACTGGCAGCACCCAGAAGAGGTTCCAGCCTCCACGGAATTATCGCAACAGATTAGTCGAGCGTTAAAAAAACGAGGGTTTAAGTTTTTAGGCGCAACGACAGTCTATTCCTTTTTACAGGCGGCGGGATTGGTGAATGATCATTTAGAAACGTGTCAGTATAAATAAGTATAGAAGAATTAAAAAGGAAGGAACTAGCAAAACGAATTGCTAGTTCCTTCCTTTTTTTGCAGTGATTATGGACACTCATTTAACATCGTTGAAACAGTTTTCGCCAACTTTTCTATTAAGAATAGTGCAGGTAGTTGGGACGTTACGTCTGCAATGGAACTTTTCTCGGTTGTGATATAGTAGGGGATCGTGACTGTTGAAAGTTGAGCAATCGTGCTTTTTTCACTATTTGTAATAGCAATTACATCAATCCCCATTTCGATAAAATAATCAATATTTTGCCGAACTTTTTGTGTTTCACCCGAAACTGATAAGGCGATAACGCCCACTTTTTTAGCCGTTTCTTCAGATAATTTGCTAACGGGATGGGAAAAAAGGTGGGATACAGAAGCAGATAAATTATAGATACTGGAAAAATAAATTTCACCAAATTCAGCTAGGACTTTGGACGTTCCTTCGCCAATAAAAAGAACAAATTCTTTTTTTGCCAGTAATTCCGCAGCTTGAACAATCCGTCCTTCTAATAATTCTTCTGATGAGCGTTGCAAAAAATGAATCAGCATCGTTTCATCTAAAGATTTTGGTTGGGCTGTTTTTTTTCGTTCGCTTAGATAATTCTTCAATTTAAATTTAAAATCTGTATAGCCTTCACACTCGAATTTTTGACAAAAACGCCAGATTGCCGTTTTACTGAAATGAATTTCATCTGCTAATTCTCGAATTGTCATATAAGGAACTTTTTCAATATTGTGGCTAATATACTTGTAAATCTCTAATTCTGTTGGATTTAATTGTGGATCGTAGGTTAAAAACAGCATGCTGATCCCTCCTGTCGTTTGTGAACGTAATGTCCTTTTTTAGGGACATGGTCTTATTTGTAGATTATAGCACTCAATCAGAAAACTAGCTATAAAAAAAGGCGCCACTTAGCTACAATCAATAGAGAAACAACTAAAAATTCATGAAACAGAAGAGAGAGTGGGGAAAAATGAGCAATAAAAAATTAATTATCAACGCTGATGATTTTGGTTACACGCCAGCGGTAACGCAAGGAATCATTGAAGCACACAAACGTGGCGTGGTTACTTCAACAACCGCATTACCAACTTCTCCTTATTTTTTAGAGGCCATGGAGAGTGCTCGAATCAGTGCACCGACTTTAGCTATCGGTGTCCATTTAACATTGACATTGAACCAAGCAAAACCTATTTTACCTCGAGAAATGGTTCCTTCCTTAGTAGATGAAGCTGGTTATTTTTGGCATCAATCGATTTTTGAAGAAAAAGTCAATTTAGAAGAGGTTTATAACGAATGGGATGCTCAAATTATTTCATTTATGAAAAGTGGCAGACGCCCTGATCATATTGATTCTCATCATAACGTTCACGGAAAAAATGAAAAGTTATTAGGTGTGGCTTTGGCACTTGCTCGCAAATATCAATTACCTTTACGTAACGCTTCAAGAAGTATTGAAACAAAAGACTATTTAGAGTTATATCAGGATGTTCGCACGCCAGATGAAATGTTGTATCAATTTTATGACAAAGCGATTTCAACTGAAACCATCTTGCAATTGCTTGATATGGTTGTTTGTAGTGAAGGAGAGGTCTTTGAAATCAATTGTCATCCTGCGTTTATCGATACTATTTTACAAAAGCAATCAGGGTATTGTATGCCTCGAATTCGTGAAGTGGAAATATTAACGTCCCAAGAAGTCAAAGAAGCGATTGAAGAACGCGGCATCTTGTTAGCCAATTATGAATCGCTAGCAATGTAAATCAAAGAAGCGTGAATAGCGTGTGAGTAAGTTCTTAATCCGAGCGCTTACTTACACGCTAAATTATTGAAAGAAAGAGGACGTACATGAGTAAAAGACAACCAATAAATCTGAATATCAGCGATTTTTTAAAAGTTTTCGCTGTAGCATCAGTTATTTTACAAACGGTTTTATCATACGTGTTGACACATTCTCCACAAACGGAAGCAATGAATTCAATCGGTAGTTTTTACCGAATGTCTAAATATTCGGCACCTATGTTTATTTTTGCAATTATTTACAACACGGTGTTAAAGAGTCAAGCTGAATCGTATCTTGAATTTTTAAAGGAAAAATTTTATGAATTGGTGCTTCCTTATGTGGTCTGGTCAAGTCTCTATCTATACGCTTTTCCTAGTTTACAACAACGAATGCCCTATGAAACGCCCCTAGGATTTCTAGGAAAAGTTCTCAGTGGTGATGGCGCGGCACATCTATGGTATGCCGTAATGATGTTGCAATTCCAATTATTTATGCCGTATTTTATTTGGTTGGCAACCAGAATTACAAAAAACAAAAAAGTGATTTTACCAATTGTCTTTTTTACAATCGGTGCGCATATCCTGTGGTGCTTCTGGTACCAGAAAATGATTTTTCCATATGCAGAAACTTCTCTTTGGTACTTAATAGATCGTTCAGGGCTTAGTTATCTCATTTATGGTATTTTCGGGGTCATCACAGCGAAGTATCAAGGGGAAATTTTTACTTTCTTGAAAAAGACGAGAGTGGCGCTATTTCTGTTGTTTCTTTTTATTTTTTGGCAGGCAGTCCAAGGGAATTTATTTGATGGAACACAGATGACACCGAACGATCTACCTTATTTGGATCCTCTTCAAAGTGCCTATAGTTTACTGATTATCGGGTTGGTTTTTTATTTGGGAACACAAGGAATAGCCAAAAAGATTCGTCTTTTACCAATGGTTAAATGGGTAGCCACTTATGCGTATCGCAGTTATTTAGCGAATGTTTTTGTTTTTCAATTGGTCTTGAAACTGGTCCACCCGTTTTTAACCAATCAACCAGTCAGCTTGGTTATTCTTGTGTTGTATATGGGTACATTTGTTGGCTCATTTGGGTTAACGGTTGTAATCGAGTATTTTTTCAAAAGCATCTTTAAGTTGGGACGCCTTGTATCTGTATAGGGACATGTTCTTAAATAGAAATCATCGTCCAAAATCATGGGAAAGCATACTCAATTGTTACAAGAATTGTTACACTCTTTGAGGAATAAGTTCTGCTTATCCAATTAAATAGTAAGCTCAGTAAATAGTTAGGGGAGAAAGAATAAATGATAGGTCTTATTTTAACGGGACATGGGGTATTTTCAACTGGAATGCATCAATCAGTTAGTATGATTGCAGGAGAGCAAGCAAATGTTCAGGCGGTCCCTTTTTTCAATGATACAGGGCTTGATGTATTAGAGTCAAACATTCGTAAAGCCGTTGACTCTATGCTGGAGACATGTCCAGCAGTGGTCATTTTAACTGATCTTTTAGGTGGCACACCGTTTAGAATTTCAATGACTGTCGCAAGTAATTATCCAAATGTCGAAGTGCTAGCAGGAACAAATTTACCGATGGTTCTTGAAGGGCTTGCATTACGCACAATCAGCACGAACGTAGAAGATTTTGTTTCAATGGTCACAGATTCAGCCAGAGACGGGATTGTTCATAAAAAACTAGAACAACCACAAGCAAATACTCAAGAAGAAGCAGACGGAATCTAACCAATTAGAAAAGAGGAGGAAGCACTATGCCGAATATTTTATTAACAAGAATTGATAATCGCTTGATTCATGGTCAAGTCGCAACACAATGGAACGGTTCTTTAGGCGCCAACTTAATTTTAGTCGCAAATGATGCAATTTCTGAGGATACAATGCGCCAACAATTGTTAAACATGGCGGCCCCTGCAGAAGTACAAACCCGTTTTTTCTCCATTAAGAAAACGATTGAGGTCATTCATAAAGCCTCAGAAAGACAAAAGATTTTTCTGTTAGTTGATAATCCTGTTGATGCATTGCGTTTGGTAGAAGGTGGTGTGCCAATTGAAAAATTAAACATTGGTAATATGCATATGGAAGAAGGCAAAAAACAAGTAGCTACCGCTGTTGCCGTTAATAAAACAGATGTAGACGCCTTTAAAAAGTTACAAGAATTAGGTGTTAAACTTTCGATTCAACGTGTACCGTCAACGCCAGAAGAAAGTTTAGATGCATTATTTTCATAAAAAAAGTAATGTTGGACAATAATTTTGAAGAGAAGAAGTGGGAAGAATGATTATTCAAAGTAAAAACGTATGGATTAACGAACAATTTCAACCAGCTCAAGTTGAAGTGTCAGAACAACGAATTGTTGCAATTCTACCGTACAATGAAAAAGCTGTCGATAAAGAATACGGAGCAAAGCGCATTCTTCCAGGATTTATTGATATTCATGATCATGGTTGGCATGGTGGGGATGCCAATCATGCCAATCATGAATTTATCAAAGAGTGGCAAGCTTACCTTCCAGAAGAGGGGATTACAGCTTTTTTACCAACAACGTCAACCACATTTCCAAAAGACTTGGAACATTCATTTGAAGTGATTGGTTCATTTATTGAGGAAGACCAAGGAACCAACGGGGCACAAATCTTAGGGATTCATGCGGAAGGACCAATGATTTCTGAAGAATTTCGTGGCTCTCATAATCCAGAGTTATTAGTAAAACCATCCGTTGAGACATTTAAAAAATGGCAAGAGTTAGCAAAAGGGCACATAAAATTAATGACGTTGGCACCAGAAAATGATGTAGAGAATGCCTTGACTACATATTGTCATGAACATGATGTAGTCATTTCAATTGGCCATACGGCTGCAACCTATGAACAAGCAATGGCAGCTGTCGAAGCAGGTGCAAAAAGTTTTACCCATACGTTTAATGGAATGGAAGATATCAGTCACCGGAAACCAACCGCAGTAGTTGCTGCTTTGGATAGTGAAGAAACGTTTGCTGAAATTATTGCTGATGGGGTGCATGTTGATTATTCATTAGTACGTGTGTTAGCCAAACTAAAAGGCAAGGACTATTTAATTGCTGTGACAGATTCTATCTGGGCCAAAGGGTGTCAACCAGGCGTTTATCCAAAACCAGAAAAAGGGATCGAAATGGTTATTGATGAACAAAATGTGGTCCGTTTAGCCAATGGCAAGTTAGCTGGAAGTACGAACCATTTAAATAATATGGTTCGCAACCTTGTTGAAAAAGCATTACTTCCAGAAGTGATTGCTATTAATTCAGTCACGAAAAATCCAGCTCGTTTGTTGAATGTGAACGAATCTATGGGAGAAATCAAACTAGGGCTTTTAGGTAATTTTACAATTATTGATGAGAAATACGAAGTGCTAGAAACCTTAGTAAATGGTGAAACAGTTTATAAAAAGTAGACGAAGTCTAATAGGAGGAAAAAAATGTTAGTACAGGCAATTTTGGTAGGGATTTGGGCTGGGATAGCAGGGGTTGATAAGCTTGTCTTACAGACACATATTCATCGTCCGATTGTTACAGGGCTGATTGTTGGTTTAATATTGGGAGATGTCAACACAGGGTTAATCACTGGAGCAACGCTAGAGTTAGTTTGGATTGGTGCAGTAGCAATCGGCGGTGCGCAACCACCTAACGTAGTAATTGGGGGAGTTATTGGAACAGCGTTAGCAATTATCACAAAATCTGACCCACAAGTGACCGTAGGTTTGGCTGTTCCTTTCGCAGTTGCAGCGCAAGCGTTAATTACCTTGTTATATACAGCGATGTCACCAATTATGCACAAATTTGATGCTTATGCAAAAAAAGCAGATACAAGAGGCATCGAAAGAATGTCTAGTTTTTTACCAATCGTTTTATTCATTTGTTATTTTTTTGTAGTATTTTTATGTATTTTCTTTGGTGCTGATAAAGCCTCTAGTTTCATTTCTATTCTACCCGAATGGAGTATTCATGGCTTGAGCGTTGCAGGTGGTATGATGCCAGCAGTAGGTTTCGCCATGTTATTAAAAACGATGTGGGAAACATCCTACGTGCCGTTCTTTATTTTTGGTTTTGTTATGGCTGCCTATTTAGGGTTAGATACATTAGCGGTTGCAGGTTTAGCTGTCGCAATTGCTTTATATGAATTTTACTCACAAAGAAATAATACAGTTACTGCATCAAATAATAATGGAGGGTTTGAAGAAGATGGCATCTGAAGAAACATATAATGATACGATATCCGAAAAAGTAATAACAAAAAAAGAGTTAAAAAAAATAATGTTCCGTTCGTATCTGCTACAATCTTCATTTAATTATGAAAGAATGCAAGCAGGCGGCTGGACCTACTCATTAATTCCAGGATTGAAAAAGATTCATCGTGATAAAGAAGACTTAGCTCTTTCTTTGGAAAATCATTTACAATTTATGAACACGAATCCACAATTGGTGACATTCATGCATGGTGTGATTATTGCAATGGAAGAGTCAAAAGAATCACCAAAATCCATTCAAGCGATTAAAACAGCGTTGATGGGCCCGTTAGGCGGAATTGGGGATGCGTTATTTTATTTAACCGTTTTGCCGATTGCAGCAGCGATTGGTTCACAACTATCATTAGAAGGCAATATCTTAGGACCAATTGTTTTCTTGTTGTTATTTAATATTCCGTATATGGCTGCCAAAATTGGGTTAATTAATCTAGGCTATAAAATGGGTGTCAAAGCAATTTCAGTTTTAAGCGAAAGTACTAAAAAATTATCTCGTTCAGCAACAATTGTAGGAATTTCCGTGGTGGGTGCGTTGATTCCGAAGAGTGTACAATTAACGACAACTTTTGTTTTTCGCTTGAAAGATACTAAGTTAGACCTTCAAACACAATTGTTTGATACAATCATGCCCAATTTACTACCTTTAGTGTTTACGCTGTTTTGTTTTATTATGTTGAAAAAAGGACGTACGCCGATTGCTTTAATTATTTTTACTGTGATTTTTGGGTTGTTAGGTTCTTTAGTCGGCATTATATAAAAAAGATTTGGAACAATAGCCAAAATCGCTATTGTTCCAAATCTTTTTCTAAATTTAATCGAGTGATTATTCTTTATACGCCCACTTGAAGTCGTATTTAGCACCTGTTGGATGATAAATAATTTCTTTCACGTTTGGTGCACGTAAGTGTGATTCTGCTTTTTGGTAAATTGGCACAACACCCATATCAGCAATTACTGTTTTTTCAGCGTTGATTAGATCTTCCCAGCGTTTTTCAGGATCGTTAACATCTGTGGTTTTGGACGCAGCAATGAATTTATCGTATTCAGGATTGCTGTAACGTCCACGGTTATTAGAAGTTGAGCTTTCTAATAAATCTAAGAAGTTAATTGGGTCTGAATAGTCGGCACTCCAACCACGAACAGCGATTTGGAAATCCCCTTTTAAGGTACGATCTAAGCGAACAGCCATAGGGACAGGCGTCACAGTTACTTTTAAGCCTTCCAAAGTATCAGATAGTGATCCTTGAAGATATTCGCCCATTTTTTTAGCGCCTTCAGAGTCGTCTACCATTAAATCAACCGTTAAGTTGGAAACACCAAGTTCTTGTTTCGCTTTGTTCCAGTATTCCACAGCTTTTTTCTTGTCGTATTTGACTAATTTGTCGCTGCCGGCTTCTTTAACAAAGTCTTCACCCGTTTTTGGTGATTTCGCGACATCCACAGGAACGAAGCCTTGTGAAGGAAGAGAGCCATTGGCTAAAATGTTTTTAGCTAATGAATCGCGATCGATGGCATAAGACATAGCACGACGTAAGTTTGCGTTGGTCAATGGTGATTTTTCATCTGCTTGATTCATTTCTAAATAGAAAGAAGAAGCGGCTTTTAATTGGACCAAGTCAGGCGAGTTTTGCATTTGTTGGGCCAGTTCGCCAGATAAATACGTATCATCCACTTCACCAGTTTCATAAAGATTTAAGGCAGTTGGGGCTTCTTTCACCACGTTGATAGCGACTTTATCTAACTTGACCGTCTCTTTGTCCCAATATTCTTCATTTTTAGTTAGAGACCATTTAGTATCTGTTCCGGGACCATCAAACTCAGTTAGCGTAAACGGACCATTGTAGACTGCTTTATCGCTACTCTTTGTATAATCTTTACCAAAACGTTCAACGATATCTTGACGTTGCGGCAAGAAAGAAGGGAAAGCCAATAAATCGTCAAAATATGGTGTTGCTGTTTCTAGAGTGATTTCTAATTCATGATCATTGATTGCTTTAATGCCCAATTCTTCTTTAGGTAGTTCCCCTTTAGAAATTTTTTCAGCATTTTTTACTGGTTCAAACATGTAGGCATATTCTGAAGCAGTGGCAGGGTCCACTGTTCGTTGCCAACCGTAAACGTAATCTGCAGCAGTAACTGGTTTGCCATCAGACCATTTTGATTCTTCACGTAATTTAACTTTGTAAACTAAACCGTCTTCTGAAACAGTCGCTTTTTCGGCTGCACCAGCAGGTGCGGGTTTGTTGTCTTTATCTAAACGATAGATTCCTTCGTAGACATTATTTAAAGTGGTAAAACTCACTTCATCTGTCGCAAGGGACGGATCGGCACTAGGCATTTCTTGGGATTCAACCATTGTGTATACTTGGTTGTCGCTGCCGCCGTTGCTTGCTCCTTTATCGTCACTGCCACCGCCGCAGGCCGCTAAAGCTAAGCTTGATAATACAAGTAATGAAGTAAATAAAACAGATTTCTTCATTTGACACGCTCCTTTTCATTTTTAGCAATACTCTCAGTATAATGTAAAAATGAAAAGGAGAAATTAAAAAATCGTTAGAAATGATTATTCTTTTATCAATTTTTAAAAAATGTCTAATCTTTTTTATGAAAAAAGTGGACAAACGTTGATAAGTAAAGATTTGAGGTGATTTCCATGCAGAAAACATTCGATTTTTGAGTATTTATTCATCATTGATTTGATTTTTTTGACATAAAATAAACATCCCTTTTACAAAAAACAAATGAGAAGAAAAAAAGATTGTTACAAAAGCAAATAAGTGCTTTTGTAACAATCTTTTTAATCTTTTAATCGTTGGATATCAATGACAGTTCCTGTGTAGGCATCTGCAGTGAATTCGTATTGAACAATGCCGTCGTCTTCAATGCGGCAAATTCCTCCAGTATACGTTTTGGAGTGGATGGCGAATTTCCGCAAGGGCTTTTTCTCAAATTCAATCCACGAACCTTCAATCGGTCCTTCTTTTAAAAAAGCAGCTTTTACATTTTCTAAGACGAGATCAGCGGAGATTGTTTTTTTCTTATGGTAGAACAAGGTTGAGGCAATGCCGCCTACTAAACCAAGACCAACGCCTAGCGCTAAGCCGCCTTTAAAGTATGTCAACTCATTTTCTTCGTTCATTTGTATGACCTCCCTTGGTCGGTTTCTGCTTACTATTACTTTTGTCAGTATCACTCTTATTTTACCATAGAGAAGGGGCCGCTGAGAAATAAAAAAAGTTTTTCAATCATTCTTTTAGAGCATTCTCATTGTCACGTTTAAAAAGAGAAAGCGATGTGCATTTTCTAGTATTTGCGTTATAATAAGAGTGAAATCATATGAAAGGAGTACCTATTTTTATCGACAGGATAAAGTGACTTTTTAGAGAAAAAGTGACGCTTGGTTGGCGTAATTTCCAACAAATCAAAAGCAATAGGACATACATCTATGGAAGAAAAAACATTTCAACGAATCAAGGAATTAACTGAATTACAAGGAACCAGCGGATTTGAAGACGACATTCGCGCGTACATGAAAGAACATATCACCCCGTTAGTGGACGATGTTCAATATGATGGTTTAGGTGGTATTTTTGGGATTAAACGTTCAAAAGTGGAAGCAGCGCCACGCGTAATGGTAGCAGCCCACATGGACGAAGTTGGCTTCATGTTAACTCAAATTAACGATAATGGTTTATTCCAAGTGGTTCCTTTAGGTGGCTGGAATCCCTATGTTGTTTCAGCACAACGTTTTACGTTAAAAACAAGTAAAGGGAACTATCCATGTATTTCTTCATCTATTCCGCCACACTTGTTGCGTGGTACGAGTGGTCAAAAACAATTAGAAGTCTCTGATGTGTTATTTGATGCAGGATTCTCTTCAAAAGAAGAAGCTGAAAGCTTTGGTGTTCGTCCAGGGGATTCCATTGTTCCACAAACAGAAACGATTAAAACAGCCAATGGCAAAAATATTATCAGTAAATCATGGGATAACCGCTATGGTTGTACGTTGGTATTAGATGCATTGGAAACGTTACAAAATGAAGAATTAGGCCACACATTAATTGCTGGAGCAAACGTACAAGAAGAAGTTGGTTTACGTGGTTCTAAACCATCTGTTCATAAATTTAATCCAGATATCTTCTTTGCGGTGGATTGTTCAGCGGCAGATGATATTCACACGAAAAAAGGGACGTATGGTCATTTAGGTGAAGGAACGTTATTACGGATTTTCGACCCAGGTTTGATCACATTGCCTCGCTTACGTGAATATTTATTAGATACAGCAGCGACACACAATATTCCGTATCAATATTTTGTTTCTAAAGGCGGAACGGATGCTGGGGCAGCGCACACAACTAATAATGGTGTACCAAGTACAGTCATCGGCGTTTGTGGTCGTTACATCCATACGCATCAAACAATGTTTAGTATTGCGGATTATGAAGCAGCGCGGGAAATGTTGTTACAAGCATTACGTGGCTTGGATAAATCAACAGTTAATACAATTGTTTACGGAAAGTAGAGGATGTTTAAATGATTTATCCCAATTCATTAGAAGAACTAGCAACTTATGTTGAAAAAGGTAAAAATGTTTTCTTCTTTACTGCTGATTGGTGCGGAGACTGTCGTTTCATTAAACCAGTCATGCCTGAAATTGAAGAAGCATTTCCAGCGTTTCAATTTATCGAAGTTGACCGTGATCAGTTTATTGACGTGGCTGCCGAGTGGAATATTTTTGGTATTCCGAGTTTTGTCGTAATTGAAAACGGTCAAGAGTTAGGACGCTTAGTAAATAAAGACCGAAAAACAAAAGAAGAAATCAGTGCATTTTTAACTAGCTTAGGCTAATTTTCATGAACCAGAGGAACCATTAAATTAAGAGAGAATCAGCTGGACAAAAGGGCGTTCTGCGTAAGGGTCCTAAATTCATTTTTGACTCTAGTTTCTTAGTCAAAGAAGCCTTTTAGATCAGCCTCCATCGGGAAGGTGACGAAAATGGAAGAACAAATGTATAAAAATATTCTTGTCGGCGTAGACGGTAGTGATCAAGCCAATTTAGCTTATGAACGTGCAATTGAGGTTGCTCGTCGAAACGGAAGCCGAGTCATTGTTGCAAATATTTTAGAAAATCAAGTGTATACAATGATGGGGTATTCGACGTTAAATGATCAATTAATTGATCAAGAAACAGCCGCTGCGGAAGAATTAATGGCCGATTGTAAAAAGTATGCTGAAAGCGTTGATTTTCATAATGTTGAAACAGTTACCATGTTTGGTTCACCCAAAGAAGTCATGAGTCATGAATTACCTGAAAAATACAATGTTGATTTAATTATGGTGGGACAATCAGGATTAAACGCAGTCGAACGTGTGGTCATGGGAAGCGTCAGTAGCTACATTATTCGTCAAGCCCCTTGCGATGTCTTAATTGTTCACTCTGAAGAAAAATAAGCAAAAAGAGTTATTGATTGAATAGAGAGTTGACCTAACGTTTCTTTTGTTTTTACAAAGGATCAGCGGCTTGTCACTCAAAATTGAGGACTTGGAGAATAAGTCGTAGCGACATATTTTCCAAGTCTTTTAGTTTTTCGACAAAAAAGTATGCACAATGGGTCAATTTTTGATAAGATAAGACAGGAAAACGACAGAGGAGGAACAGAAATGATTTTTGCATATAACAAAGAACACGTTGGCGATGTCTTACTTGTCATCGTTGCGGACGATCAAGGTGCGGAAAACCAAGTAAAACGTGTCGGCGATGTGGCACGTGTAAGTTTAGTTGAGGCGCCAGAAACAGTGGTAGCTTGGAATATTTTCAATGCTTCAGCGCTTCTAGGTGACATTAATGGCACCGGCCAAGTGACTTTAACAGACGAACAAATTGAAAAAGTCAATACAGCGATTAAAGATGCGGGATTTTCAGAAACCCTTGAAAAAGACGACACCCCTAAAATTGTGGTCGGCTTTGTCAAATCATGTAAAAAACACCCAGATTCAGATCATTTATCTATCACACAAACAGAAGTAGACAACGGCGAAATCTTACAAATTGTTTGTGGCGCACCGAACATCAAAGCAGGACAAAAAGTAGTTGTTGCCAAGCCAGGCGCAATGATGCCTGATGGTTTAATGATTTGGCCAGGGGTTTTACGTGGTGAAGAAAGTTTTGGAATGATTTGTTCAGCAAAAGAATTACGTTTACCAAATGCACCTGCTAAAAAAGGAATCTTAGAATTGCCTTTTGATGCAGAAGTTGGTTCAGCATTTGCGGTAGGAGAATAAAAGAAAGAAACGACCTGTTGTTCAGACAACAGGTCGTTTCTTTCTTTTATTGATTGCTGCGATTATTTTGTTGTGTTAAAGCTGACTTATCAATGGTTAAATCGATGGTTGCTTTCATTTCTTTAGAACCACGATAATAAGTCACTTCCATTTTGTCGCCAACTTTTTTCTTATAAAGCGCGCTTTGTAAATCTGTAGTAGAGCTTACGTCTTGGCCGTCAACTTTCGTGATAACATCGTATTTTTCCAATCCAGCCTTTTCAGCAGGGGTCGCTGCTTCAACACCACGAACCACTACGCCAGTTTTTACAGAAGCTGGAATTTTTAAAATTTGTTCTTGTTGTTGTGAAGAGATACCTGTTAAATCAGACATCGTAATCCCGAGAGCTGGCCGCGTCACTTTACCATCTTTTTCTAATTGGTTGATAATGTTGACTACGTCATTACTTGGAATGGCAAAGCCCATCCCTTCAACGCTCACTTGACTAGTTGATTGCACAATTTTTACTGAGTTAATTCCAATGACTTGTCCTTCAATATTGATTAGTGGACCACCAGAGTTTCCTGGATTAATAGCAGCATCGGTTTGAATGGCATTAATATTGATGGTTTCACCAGACTCGTTTTTATTGGTAATATTTCTATTCACAGAAGAGATGATTCCTTGTGTGACAGAGTTAGCATAATCAGAGCCTAGAGGGGAACCAATTGCAATCGCAGGCTCACCGACTGTGATTTTACTAGAATTTCCAAACTCAGCGACTTGATCAACTTTGTCGGAAGAAATTTTAATCACGGCTAAATCCGTGTAAGCATCGGTTCCGACTAATTCGCCTTTCACTTTGGTACCATCAGATAAAACAACTTCCAATCCTTGCGCTTTATCTACGACGTGGTTATTTGTCACGACATAAGCCGTTTTACCATCTTTCTTATAAATAACCCCACTACCTTCACTGGCTGCTTCTAAATCGTTACCATTGTTGCCGGAAGAGTCTTGAGTACCTTCATTCCCACCGAACAATCCCCCAAAAGGATCATCTGCCGAAGAATTGTTGCTAGCACTTTGCATATTAATGACAGAAACCACAGAATTTTGAACTTTTTTCACGGCTTTTGTGACATCGCTAGAAACATTGTAACTCACATTGCTGACTTTTGTGTCGCCGTGATTAGTGGACGTCGTCGTCGCCGCATTATTTCCGCCGTTGGGTGTGGGAATAATCCCAGAATAAGCGCCTCCTAGAATAAGGGCACCACCAAGTAAGCCGCCAGCTAAACCAATCCCAAATTTTTGCAATAAACTTTTTTTATCTGAATTAGGTGTAACATCTTTTCGTTGCATAAAATAACCTCCCAATAAGTGCATCTGAATTTTCTATATTAAGTATATCTGTTTCCTACTCCTTTAGTCTATCGAATAGCTTTGAATTTTTTATGAACAACTTAGGGAAAAATTACAGAAAAAATACGAATGAAAAAGTTATACACAGAAAAATGTGAACAAATCGGGAATAACTCTGTGTACAGTTTTCAGGAAAGTTATCCACAGAATGTGGATAATGTGGACAAATCAGTGGCGAATATGTGTTTGTATTGAAAAAGCTGTTAAATAAAGTAATTTTTTAGTTTGTTCTGTGGATAACTCTGTGTATATGTGTATAAGTATGTGGAAACGTTGTGGAAAGTAGCCAAACTTCGTGCTAAAATAGGAACGAAGAGAAAACGAGAAAGTAGTGGAATAGGTGAAAATTAAACTAGTAACAGTCGGAAAACTGAAAGAAAAATACCTGATTCAAGGCATTAATGAATATCTGAAACGTTTAAATAGCTATGCCAAGATGGAAATCATTGAAGTACCAGATGAAAAAGCCCCAGAAAAACTTAGTGACGCTGAAATGCTTCAAGTCAAAGAAAAAGAAGGGCAACGTATTTTGGGAAAAATTAATGACAACGAATACGTCTTTGTTTTAGCCATTAATGGCAAACAATTAGCTAGTGAAGAATTTTCAAAAGAAATTGAACAATTAGGGATTAGTGGCAAAAGTAACCTAACCTTTGTCATTGGTGGCTCCTTAGGTCTCAGTGATTCAGTCTTTCAGCGAAGTAACCAACAAATTTCTTTTGGCCGCTTAACTTATCCACATCAGTTAATGCGTTTGGTATTAGTGGAACAAATTTATCGCGGTTTTCGGATTATGAAAGGGGAACCGTATCATAAATAGGAAGTAGGCTGGTTGCTCAGTAATTTCTATAAATCAAGTCATTGCTTGAAAAATATATGAAGTAAAATCTCTTTAGTCTGTTTGTCTGATAGAAAATAAAAAAATTCAATCAAACTGGATTGAGAGAAACGTTACCGTTCAAACAATAAATAAAAATGAGAGGAATGGCAAAAAACAATGGTCATTCCTCTCGTTTTTTCAAAAAAATTGTCCGATTGTTGTGCCTCAGAAATAGGTTCAGCACCCATAATTATTATTTTAAAATGAGAAAAAATTAAGGGATTATCATAAAAATCAATATTTTTAACGTGAAAAGTTGAATAAGCTCTTCAATGAAGAAAACACTATTGACAGTAATCAAAAATTACCTTAAAGTGAAAGCGTAAACATGTATAACATTTCATGTGACTGGGGAAAACTAGGCATGAAAAGTCTGTCTGAAGTAATTACTTTAGGTTGTCTTTTCATGCCTAATTTTTATATAGAATACTTAGTAGAGGAGGAAGTTGATTAAATTATCAGAAAAAAGTGTTTGGAAAAGTCGGATTGGTTGCTTAAAAATAGAAAGATATGGGGAAAAATATGATTAAAAAAATAATAGTCGTTGTTGCTTTCATGCTTACAGGCTTCTCGCTAACTGCGATGAGTGCATCTGCAGAAGAAATAACTGATTTATTTTTACAAAAAGAAGTGACATATTCTGGTGTGGAAGGAGGAAAAATTGGAGAGAATTGGAAATACCCTCAATTTGTTGGCGAAAAAGCTGTCGATGGCGATGAAACAACACGCTGGTCCGCTGATAAGCAAGATGAACAATGGTTAATTGTTGATTTGGGTGAAGTAAAAAACATTGGCGAACTCGTCTTACAGTTGCATGCAGAAAGTCCTGTGTATGAAATCTTAGTTTCAACAGATGGTGAAAGCTATCAATCTATCTTTAAAGAAGAGAATGGGCAAGGTGGCCAACCTACTAAAAAATATATTGATGGCAATAATGTACAAGCACGTTTTGTAAAATATCAGCAGATGAAAATGTGGCAACACACAAATAAGCAATTTTACAGTTCAAGTATTATTTCGTTTGAAGCATATGAAAAAAAACGACTGCCAGAAGCGATTAAACTTTTAACAGAGAACCTGACTATTAGTGAAAAAAGAAAGCAACAGCTAGCCTTTGAAGTGTCACCAGCTGGAGTAGACATCACAGAGGATCAGATTGAGTGGTCGAGTAGTGATCCTACCATTGTGACGGTTGACCAAACGGGTAATTTAACAGCAGTTAAGAGTGGTGAAGCGAAGGTAACAGTCAAAATTAAAGGAACAGAAATTAGTGATACAATTCCTGTGACTGTTGTAGCAGAAAATAAACAATATGCGGAAATGCGAGCAAAATGGAAAATGCGATTGTTGGGTACAACGCAGTATGATAACGATGCAGATGTGCAACAGTATCGTGCCCAGATTGCTACGGAGAGTTTAGCATTATGGCAAACGCTTAATCAAGCAGCAGATCGTGGGTATCTGTGGGAACGAAAACCATCGGATACAGTGTCTGCTGATTACACGACTCAATTTACCAATATTAAAAAATTAGCGTTAGGCTACTATGAACCATCAAGTGAGCTTTTTGAAAAACCGGAAGTTTATGATGCGATTGTTAAAGGCATTGAATTTATGATTGATACAAAAAAATACAATGGAACGTATTACACAGGTAACTGGTGGGATTGGCAAATTGGTTCCGCGCAGCCGCTAACAGATACATTGATTTTATTACATGATGAACTATTGAATACAGATGCAGAAAAATTAAATAAATTTACTGCTCCGCTGATGCTGTATGCAAAAGATCCAAACATACAATGGCCAATTTATCGTGCAACAGGGGCTAACTTAACAGATATTTCAATCACCGTTTTAGGTACTGGACTTTTGTTAGAAGATAATCAACGCCTAGTACAAGTACAAGAAGCTGTTCCGTCCGTTTTAAAAAGTGTTTCCTCAGGTGATGGCTTATATCCTGATGGTTCCTTGATTCAACATGGTTATTTTCCGTACAACGGCAGTTACGGGAATGAGTTGCTAAAAGGGTTTGGACGAATTCAGACTATTTTACAAGGTTCCGATTGGGAGATGAATGACCCCAACATTAGTAATTTATTTAATGTTGTTGATAAAGGTTACTTACAATTGATGGTAAATGGAAAAATGCCATCGATGGTTTCTGGTAGAAGTATTTCCAGAGCGCCAGAAACGAATCCTTTTACTACAGAGTTTGAATCGGGTAAAGAAACAATAGCTAATTTAACCTTAATTGCAAAATTTGCACCAGAAAATTTAAGAAATGACATTTATACATCTATCCAAACGTGGCTTCAACAAAGTGGGTCATACTATCATTTCTTTAAAAAACCAAGAGATTTTGAAGCGTTAATTGACTTGAAAAATGTAGTGAATAGTGCGTCACCTGCCCAAGCGACACCAATGCAATCTTTAAATGTATATGGTTCGATGGATCGAGTCCTACAGAAAAATAACGAATATGCGGTGGGTATTAGTATGTATTCACAACGTGTCGGAAACTATGAATTTGGGAATACGGAAAATAAAAAAGGCTGGCATACAGCAGACGGCATGCTTTATTTATACAATCAAGACTTTGCTCAGTTTGATGAAGGATACTGGGCAACGATCGATCCATATCGATTACCAGGAACGACAGTTGACACAAGAGAATTGGCAAATGGTGCTTATACAGGGAAACGCAGTCCCCAGTCATGGGTAGGTGGCTCAAATAATGGACAGGTTGCCTCTATAGGAATGTTTTTAGATAAAAGTAATGAAGGAATGAACTTAGTTGCTAAAAAATCTTGGTTCCTATTAGATGGTCAAATCATTAATTTGGGAAGTGGCATTACTGGTACGACAGGTGCTTCGATTGAAACAATCCTCGATAATCGGATGATTCATCCACAGGAAGTGAAGCTTGACCAAGGTTCAGACAAAGATAATTCTTGGATTAGTTTAAGCGCAGCGAATCCATTGAATAACATTGGCTATGTTTTTCCTAATTCAATGAATACGCTTGATGTTCAAATAGAAGAACGCTCTGGTCGCTACGGAGATATTAACGAATACTTTGTTAATGATAAAACCTATACAAATACATTTGCTAAAATTAGTAAAAATTATGGCAAGACTGTTGAAAATGGTACTTACGAATATTTAACAGTGGTTGGGAAAACGAATGAAGAAATCGCAGCTCTTTCTAAAAACAAAGGCTATACTGTTCTAGAAAATACAGCAAACTTACAAGCCATTGAAGCAGGTAATTATGTCATGATGAATACATGGAATAATGACCAAGAAATTGCAGGACTGTATGCGTATGATCCAATGTCGGTTATTTCAGAAAAAATTGATAACGGTGTTTATCGCTTAACTCTTGCGAATCCTTTACAAAATAATGCATCCGTTTCTATTGAATTTGATAAGGGTATTCTTGAAGTAGTCGTAGCGGACCCAGAAATTTCTGTTGACCAAAATATTATCACTTTAAATAGTGCGGGGTTAAATGGCAGCTCGCGTTCAATCACAGTTAAAACAACTCCTGAAGTAACGAAAGAAGCGTTAGAAAAATTAATTCAGGAACAAAAAGAACACCAAGAAAAAGACTACACCGCAAGCAGCTGGAAAGTCTACAGTGAAGCATTGCAGCAAGCGAAAACTGTGGCAGATCAAACAACAGCAACGCAAGCAGAAGTAGACCAAGCAGAAGCAAAACTACGCTCGGCAGTGAAGCAATTGGTAAAAGTACCAACTAAAGAAGTAGATAAAACCAACTTGTTGAAAATCATCAAAGAAAACGAGAAACATCAAGAAAAAGACTACACCGCAAGCAGCTGGAAAGTCTACAGTGAAGCATTGCAGCAAGCACAAACTGTGGCAGATCAAACAACAGCAACGCAAGCAGAAGTAGACCAAGCAGAAGCAAAACTACGCTCGGCAGTGAAGCAATTGGTAAAAGTGCCAACTAAAGAAGTAGATAAAACCAACTTGTTGAAAATCATCAAAGAAAACGAGAAAAACCAAGAAAAAGACTACACCGCAAGCAGCTGGAAAGTCTACAGCGAAGCATTGCAACAAGCGCAAACTGTGGCAGATCAAACAACAGCAACGCAAGCAGAAGTAGACCAAGCAGAAGAAAAACTACGTTCGGCGGTGAAGCAATTAACATTGAAAAATAGTGGGGAAAATAAAAAGGAGCAAAAAAATAGGGGGAATAATGGACAGTTAAATACTAGTGCGGGAGTTGATCAAACTGGTACGAAACAAGTTAAGCCATCAAGCCAAGGTGGTTTCAGAAAAGCTAGCCAATTTTTACCGAGCACAGGAGAAAAGAAATCGATCGCGCTTGTGATTATTGGCCTTCTAGTTATCGCCAGTGGGTGTCTTCTAGTTTTTCGTAAAAGTAAATCGAAGAAGTAAAAAATTACGGAGTCACTAAAAACATAAGAAAAAGCAGACTTCCATACAAGAAGTCTGCTTTTTCATTAATTACTCCGCTTCCGCGTTTTGCAAGTCAGCGACATCAGTCAGATAAGTGGCTTCATCCAACAAATCTTCCGAATGTGCGACATAAATCGCAGTGGCGCTATCACCAACCACGTTTAGGCTAGTAACGAGCATTTCGATTGGACGATTAATGGCTAAAATCAATGAATACGTCGCAATCGCAATCTCATTGTTATAGTTTAAACCAGTTAAAATAGTGAAAAGGATAATCCCGCCAGCGCCAGGTGCCGCAGGTGTACCAATGGATGACATTAAAGCTAAAATGGCAATCAAGGCAATATTAGCTGGTGTCACTTCATAACCAGCTACGCCCGCTACAAAAATAGCCGCAATTACTTGCATAATCGCTGTGCCGTTCATATTGATAGTCATTCCTAACGGCAAGACAAAGGCGGCAACATCGCTGTCGACACCTAACTCTTCAACCGTTGTTTTTGTATTTAACGGTAAAGTGGCTGCCGAAGAAGAAGTAGAAAATCCAAAGACCACAACTTTCATAATCTTTTTAATAAAAGGAACAGGATTTAATTTTGTCGCAAATAAGATAAATAATGGGTAACCGATCATCAAAAAGGCTAAGAGCGTCGCTGTCGTTGTTACGACGTAGACTAACGCTGGTTTTAAATAATCAATCCCGTAAGAAGCAAACGTCCGAACTAACAACATAAAGACGGCGATAGGAGCAAATTTAGTAATTACAAAGGTTAAAAATAACGTGACCATCGCATTGACTTCTTCAATTAATTTTTTGAAAACACGAATTTTATCCCCTAATGCATTAATACATAAACCAGTAATCACTGCCAACACAACAACGGCTAAAATCGCACCATTGTCGCTAAATGCAGAACCGATATTTTTCGTGACAGCATTGACAATCACCATTAATGGGTTGCCGCTCGTACTTACTTCGACAGGAGCTAGCGTTTCAGATAACGACACATTAAAAGCACCAGTTAAATATACGCTATAGCCCACAATTCCTGCTGTTAGTAGAGCAATCAGTGACATCGATAAAAAGCCAAAAATTGTTTTATAAGAAATTCGTCCTAATTTTTGCGTATCGGTAATATGACAAATGGCTAAAGTAATTGAAGTAAAGACCATCGGCACAATCACTAATTGTAGGCCGTTAATAAATAGTTGACCAATAATATAGAAAAGTCCAATTGCAGATTGTCCTTTTTCAGGATCTGAAATATCTTGGAAAAGAATCTGATTGATTGTCTGCCACACGGCGCCTTGATTGCTGCGAATAAGGTGCTCTCTTAAAAATAAAAAGCCGAGCCCAACGATTAATCCTCCCACCAATGAAATCACCATTTTTTTGGTAAATGAGATACCTTTCACTTCACGTTTTTTCTTTTCCACATTGTTGCCTCCCAAATAAATTGATTAAGCACCGCGCAAAAAAAGCCTTGCACACAAAAAAAGGGCAAGACATCTCGTATCATTCACTATACAAAAATACAGAATTTTACAGAACTTTGCCTTGTTAGCCTCTCGGACTATCTTAAAGGTACTTTTCCACATACTAAGGGAAACTACGAGAATTGTCAATTCTTTTTTACTTAGGGGGGTTATTTTTGAAGAAAGAAAGTGATCTTTACCCTTTCCGCAGATACCGCAGCCAAAAAAGAACTACAACGGATTCTTTTGCAGTATAATAGAAAATAGAAACGAAAGAACAGGCACCAACACAAAGGAGGTATTTTTATGAAAGTCACTCAACTTTCTAGTGAAACCCTTGACCGAGCGCATGAACGTTTTGAAGAAACACTTGCGCAAATGACCGTTGCCGAAGCAAACACGATGCCCGCACCATTAATTAAGTCTGTTACTTGGCTAATGTGGCACACAGCCAGAGAATTAGACCTACAAATTTCCGCACTTAATCATAGTGAGCCGTTATGGCTTAGCCAACACTGGACAGAAAAATTTGCCTTGGATTTGCCAGATGAAACAGAAGACTGGCATCACACACCAGAAGAAGCGGCGAAAGTCGTGGTGGCAGAAAAGCAATTGCTTAGTGACTATTTAGCTGCCAGTGTGGCACTTACTAAAAGCTATTTAGACCAAGTCAAAGAAGAACAATTGTCAGACGTGATTGATAAAAATTGGACCCCGCCAGTGACTAGACAAGTACGTTTAGTCTCAGCGATTGATGATGCAGTGATGCATTCTGGGCAAGCCGTTTATACACGAAGATTAGTCATTGGAAAATGATAAATAAGCAAAAACAGAGCCTGGGCCAAAAATCACTTTGGATTTTTGGCCCAGGCTTAAAAATTGATAAACGGCGGGGACAGAAGCAACACTACGCGTTGCTCCGATCTCAACAACTTCTAAGGTGTTTTCTCGACATGCGTCTCGTCACAGTACAGCCTTCAAAAGAGCTACAGCTCTAAGAGTTGCGATGTTTCACTGTGAAGCATGAACAGATGAAATCATCGTACCTACTTGGTGAAGGTCCTTCGGAAATAAGCCGAAATTGTTGAGAATCACGAAGAACGTAGTGATTCGATGATGAACAATACCTACTTGGTCTCCAAAAATTAAAGAACAATTTTCGGAAATCCCTTCTTATTGCTGAGAAACACTATTGGCAAAGCAAATAGATGTTGAACAGTACCTACTTGGTTCTCGGAGTTAAACACTTCTGTCCCGACCTCTTATTGAGAGAAAAAATACATAAAAATAATGAACGAAGGACTGTCCACTTTTTCCCTAGTTGAAACGTTGTATAAGTGAAAGGAGAAATCAGATGAAAAAGGAGGCAAATTTTGACGAAGTACTATTTTCTTTGGGGCAAGAAGTCATCCAAGTCTTGATTCGCCGAGGAGCAAGTCTTGAAGATGCACAAGATGCAGTGTCGCAAACGTATACAACGATTTTTTCAATATTACCTGAAATTACATCAGAAAATTTACGCCCGTGGTTTTTCCGAGTAACATTTAATTACTACATTACGATGTATCGAAAAAAGAAACGAGAACGTACTTTTGTGGCAAACAGCCATCCTGTGCAATCAATAGAAAAAATGGAAGGGCAAGAGTTATTATTATTGATCGATTCCTTAAAAGATGAGGAACAAGAACTATTACTTTTGAAATATTATTATCAATTATCGTATGCCGAGATTGCGTTGATTTTAGAATTATCTGTTGAAAATGTTCGCAAAAAATTGTATCGCACACGTCAAAAATTAAAAAAAGAACTGGAGGAATAGAAGTGGATTTAAAAAAAAGTATTCGTAAAGCGAAAAGAAAACAATTTATCATGATTGGTGCAATAACAGTTGTTAGTTTTGCCGTATTGTTTGTCGGTTTTTTTGTGGGAATGGATAAACTTTCGACGAAAAACTATCATACCCTACTAGAAGTAATTAATGATCAAGAAATGATTGCTTCACCAAACACTCAATTAGATTCCCAAGTAATTGTTAATAGTTCGCCTTTTGGGGGCGAAGTTGTAACTAATCGTTCAAAAAATATTGATGGTTACACGGTGGAGTGGAGTAATTTACGTAGCAGATATAGCTTTTTCAGAAATTCGATTGACTGGAATGAAGTCTATCCTGGTAGCTATTATTCTTCTAAGAATTTTTATGAATACAACCGACAAACCAAGCAGAAAGTAGCATCTTTTTATAACCCAGCGATTACCAATTACTATGGTGATGTTAAAAACGAATTAAGTGAATTAGATAAAATGGAAAACCAAGTAGCGGAAGTGGCGATTTCTTTTGATAAACCTTATCCATATGAAGAAGTCCGCAAAATGTTACCGAGCAATGTCAACTTAGTTTGGCTCTATGTTTACTCCGAAACGGTTAATGAAAAAGGGGGTCCTTCTGGTACGCTGCCTTATGGTTTTCAATTAAGCATGGACGATCAAAATGAAATATTTGATCCTGAAAACGACAAGCAACACTTTTTTGAAACCTTAGAAAAATCCCCCATGTTTGCTGACAACCAAGAAGGCCAAAAGTTTATCCAACAAAATAAAAATAAAAAAGTCGAAAAATTACCTATTTGGGGAGTCATGCTCACCGGACAAACTAAAAATTTCAAAGCCTTACAAAATGAACCTTTTGTTCGTGGTGCTTCAATTGGCGTGACCGCACCTATCGTTCCTTATATTCAGCCAGAGAAATAAACGTTCTTCAAAACTCTAAGCCTTCCGACTGATTTTGCTTCAACGATATTGTCAGTAAAAATAGAAAACGTTATAATAGAATGGATCACAGGAAGTGCTTCTACAATGCGTGGGAGCACTTTTTTTACTTATCTATGAGGAGGGCAAGTGAATGTTTTTTAATTTTATTGGGTTAACGTTATTTTTTGGTATCGGGATCTTAGTTGCGAATGGCGCCAAAATTGTAGCGAATAAAGGGAAAAAGAGTAAGGGGACCATTCTATTAATGGTGATGGAATTGCTCTTGTTAGGTATCTTTTTATTTGTGACTTTGCCAAGTAAAAATCTTTCAACCGTGTTGTGGATTAATCTGATTGGCGCAGTGATTGCTAGTGGGGTGTTATTAAGTACGCGCTTAGCTAGTAAAGTCGAAGTTCCTGGTATCCAAAAGGGCCGCAAAGAAGTAGGAAAGAATACCAACAAAACGGCTAACAAAGACTGGTCTGGCAAAATTTTGGGTGTTGCCGTTTTGGCAATGATTTTGTTGACCATTGTCAGTAGTATTACCAGAATTTCTTCTATTGATGAAATTTATCAAACGATTCCTTTAAAAACGGAAGAAAAAGCTGAAGTTTTAACTTCGGCGAAAGAAACACCCATTGCGATTGCACCACAAACGGCGAAACGAAAAATGTTACAGAAATTTTCCGTCATTCCCAATTCCAATATGTTTACTTTGGATGGTATAACAGCACAAGTTGTCAATGGCGAGTATGTTTATGTAGCAACAGTCGAATTTAATGGCTTCTTTAAATGGCTAAAACTGGGGGAAGTACCTGGCTATTTCATCATTAGTGCGACAGATATCAACGCACAGCCAGAATTTGTAGAAAAACCAATTGTTTATACTCCTTCAGCTTACTTTGGCAAAGATGCCGCACGAAAAATTTATTCCGCTTATCCAGGTTATGCAGCAACTGGCACAATCAATTTAGAGCTGGACGACCAAGGGAATCCTTACTATATTCAAACGCTTTACAAAGAGTATGGGGTTTCTGGTCGCATGCACTATAATGAATTTAAAACGGCGGTATTAAATGCTACAACAGGAGAAGTTAACGTTTATGGCAGTCAAAAAGCCCCAAGTTTCGTTGATGCGCCGATTACTAGCTCAGCGGCGAATAGCTTAAATGAATTCTTTGGTCGTTATAGTCAAGGCTGGTGGAACCAGACAATGTTTGGTGCCAAAAAAGATGTCAAAATTCCAACTGAAAATGGTATTTATGCATCAGGACAAATTACGCCGATGATGAACAAGGAAGGGAACCAGTTGCTTTATTTTACGGACTTTACAAGTAGTGAAAAAGACCAAGATTCCGCTTTAGGTTACTCCTTAATCAATGCCCGAACAGGTCAAGTTACGTATTATCGTGATACTAAAGTCGGCATTATGGATAGTGATGGCGCCATTTCTATCGCCTCAAAAATTTATCCAGAAAAGAAATGGAAAGCTAGTATGCCAGTCCTTTATAACATTGATGGCGTGCCAACGTGGATTGTTTCGTTAATGGACAGTAAAGGGATTTTCAAAAAATATGTCTATATAAACGCCGTAGATAATGATATTGTGATTGATGCAGACACGGCACAAGGCGCATTAGACGCTTATCGAATTGAGTTAGTAACCAAAGGAAGTAACAATGAAAATACAGACAAAGCCAACTTGAAAACGATGCAAGGTAAAGTAGCTCGTGTCTCAGTAGTAGCTGGGGAAGCGCAAACGGTAGTTTCATTTTTACTAGAAGATGAAAAAACCATTTTTAGCGTAACGACTAATAACAGTCCGCTGGCGCTATTCCTAAAAGAGGGTGACCAAGTGACATTTAAAGCCGTAGTGACTGAAAATGCTAAAGCAGCGAATGTTGAAGAATTGAAAATTGCAGGATTAAACTAAGAGGTCGGGACAGAAGTGTTTAACTCCGAGAACCAAGTAGGTACTGTTCAACATCTATTTGCTTTGCCAATAGTGTTTCTCAGCAATAAGAAGGAATTTCCGAAAATTGTTCTTTAATTTTTGGAGACCAAGTAGGTATTGTTCATCATCGAATCACTACGTTCTTCGTGATTCTCAACAATTTCGGCTTATTTCCGAAGGACCTTCACCAAGTAGGTACGATGATTTCATCTGTTCATGCTTCACAGTGAAACATCGCAACTCTTAGAGCTGTAGCTCTTTTGAATGCTGTACTGTGACGAGACGCATGTCGAGAAAACACCTTAGAAGTTGTTGAGATCGGAGCAACGCGTAGTGTTGCTTTTGTTCCCGCCGTTTATCAATTTTTAAGCCTGGAACAAAAATCCAAAGTGATTTTTGTCCCAGGCTCTCTTGGAAAAGAAGAAAAATCCACCTATTTCTGCTATGATAAGAGAGAAAAAGAATACGAAGGAGCTTCGCCCATGCGCAACATAAAATTAATCATTGAATATGATGGTAAAAGATACTCAGGTTGGCAACGACTAGGCAATTCAGAGAAAACGATTCAAGGGAAAATTGAAAGTATTTTAAAACAAATGACGGGTGAACCGATTGAAATTATTGGCTCAGGCAGAACGGATGCCGGCACACATGCACGTGGTCAAGTAGCGAATTTTAAAACGACTAGTTCACTAACAACAACCGAAATGTTATCCTTTTTAAATCGATATTTACCTGGCGATATTGTTGTTAAAGAAGTTACAGAAATGCCTGAACGTTTTCATGCACGGTATAACGCCACAGGCAAACAATACAGCTACTATGTTTGGAATAGCCCAATTCCTAATGCCTTTGAACGGTATCATAGTTTTCACTTTCCCAAAGCGTTGGATCAAGAAAAAATGGAACAAGCTTGCCAAAAATTAATAGGGACCCATGATTTTATTGGCTTTTCAGCATTGAAAAAAACCAAAAAATCGACTACTCGAACGATTGAAAAGATTACGATTGAAAGAAACGGTGAAATGTTACAGTTCACTTTTGTGGGCAATGGTTTCTTGCATAAAATGGTCCGCATCCTCGTTGGGACACTTTTAGAAATTGGTGCAGGCACCAAAGAATTAGCGATAATTGATGAATTGTTCGCAACAAAAGTCCGAGAAGGCGCAGGTGAAACGGCTCCTGCACAAGGATTGTTTTTAGATGAAGTGTATTATAAATAAACAACTTTAGAGGTGGGGGAAAAGTGAATAAAGATTGGAGAAAACTAAAAGCGTCTAATGAAGGTATTCCAACATTTGAATCATTAATGCCATATACTTTAGAAGTTTTGAAAGATGGAGATGTACTGAACAGAAAGATCATTTTAAAGCGTATTATTCAGTTCTTAGATATTCCGGATGAAATTGCCTCAATGATGTATCCAAACTACCCTCAAGGAGATGGGATTTTAGCAAATCGTTTCAGCTTTGCTATCAGCGATTTGTATAAAGCTAGAGCTGTTGAACGGATTAAACGAGGTATGTATCAAATAACAGAACTAGGTTTGGATTTATTAAATAATTATGGTGAAAAAATCAATAGAAAACTTTTGGAACAACAACCTGCATATCAAAAATATATGCAAGAATTAGTCGAACGAAATAATCGTGTTGGAACGACTACTATCGAAGCAAGCGCACCAATTGAAAGTGCTAAAATAGACATTGAGGATATGATCAACAATCAAAATAATCAAATTGCGATTGAACTATTAAATAAAGTTCGACAAGTGGAGCCAGTATTTTTTGAAAAGTTAGTTATACATTTATTGGAGACAATGGGATATAGTGGAAAACACGGAACGGCAGTTGTTACATCCAAATCAAATGATGGTGGAATAGATGGTATCATCAATCAGGATCCATTAGGAACTAGTACTGTTTATGTTCAAGCAAAGCGATATCACGAAACTAATACCATTGGTCGCCCTGCTATACAAGGATTTTATGGCGCTTTAGCTGCTGTAAATGCAGATAGAGGAGTTTTTATAACAACTTCTAGTTTTAGTGCTAATGCGCACGAATTTGCCAAAAATCAAGGGATAGTTTTAATAGATGGTATTAAATTAACAGAGCTCATGTTAGAGTTTGGTGTTGGTGTAGAAATAGCCAAGACGTACAAGCTATTTAGAATTGATAATGATTACTTTGAAGATGAGCTTTAGCTTATTATAAATAACAAAAAAATAAATTTTCTTTAACCACACCAATTAAAAAGTTGAACTTTATCTAAAAAGTGCTAACGTTAAGAAGAGATTAACAATAGAAAGAGGTCATTTTTTTGCTATCTTTACTTATTTCTGTCAAAAAACTATTTTCATCTTTTTTAGGTATCTTAAAAAAAGAAGACACTCGTGCCTTGTTCTTTTTACTGGCAACCACGTTGTTGAGTGGGACTATTTTTTATTCAACAGTGGAAAAATTGTCGCCATTAGATTCGTTATATTTAAGTTTCATGACGTTAACCACGATTGGTTATGGAGATGTTCATCCAGTTACTGACTTGGGAAAAATCTTCACTATGGTTTATGCTACAGTAGGCTTGGGAATTATGGCTATGTTTATTTCGGTCGTAGCAAAATCCTACTTGTATTCTAAACAAAGTCATCACCACCATCACCATAAAAACAAAGAACATTCAGCGGAAAAGTCTTCAGAAAAATAGACGAAATTGATGAGTTGACCAAGTGTTTCTCGAAAAATGAAAGTTTTTTGAGAAACACTCTTTTTTTATCTTAATAATTATGGTAGTATGTCCCAAACTGTATTTTATTTTAAAGGAGCGTGAAGTGAATGGTCAAAGCGATTCGGAAATTATCGTTAATTCAAAAAATCATGATAGGGATTGTGATTGGAACCACCTTGGGTTTCTTGGTGCCGGAATGGACCTTCATCAGCGTTCTTGGTGAATTGTTTGTGGGCGCCTTAAAAGCAATTGCGCCGATTTTAGTTTTTGTCTTAATTATTGCGTCGCTAGCCCAACAAAAGGCTGGGGCGAAAACATATGTTGGATCAATTTTAGTTGTGTATCTGTTAGCGACATTTTTGGCAGCTGTTGTTGCCGTCACGGCAAGCTATCTGTTTCCCGTTAAGATTGTTTTGGAGGCGGTGCAGGAAGCGCAAGCAGCCCCAACGCAACTTAGTGATGTTTTAAGCAATGTGTTAACAAGCGTTGTCCAAAATCCGATTCAAGCGATGATTGAAGGCAATTATTTATCTGTTTTATTTTGGTCCTCATTAATCGGTATTGGGTTACGTCAAAGTTCGGTCGCTACCAAGGATGTGATTGCCAATCTTTCAACAGGGATTACCACGGTCGTTCAAATGATTATCGGCATTGCCCCAATTGGAATTCTAGGTTTGGTGTTTCATTCGGTGGCAACCACAGGCATTGCAGGGTTAGCCAAGTATGGTCAGTTACTATTATTGTTAATTGGTACGATGGCCGTGGTTGCTTTAGTCGTTTATCCAGCGATTGTTTTTTGGAATATTCGGCAAAATCCGTATCCGTTAGTCTTTTTTGTATTAAAGGAAAGTGCGATTCCCGCATTCTTTACACGCAGTTCTGCGGCCAATATTCCCATTAATATGGAATTGGCGAAAGCAATGGATTTAAATGAAGAATCTTATGCGGTCTCTATTCCGCTAGGCGCAACGATTAATATGGGCGGCGCAGCCATTACGATTACTATTATGACATTGGCGGCAGTCCACACATTAGGCATGTCCGTGCCAATCTATTTAGCCTTATTGTTGAGCATCATCGCCGCTGTTTCTGCTTGTGGGGCTTCAGGAATTGCTGGTGGCTCCTTGTTGTTAATTCCGCTTGCATGTAGTTTGTTTGGCATTTCCAATGACATTGCCATGCAAGTCGTCGGCGTTGGCTTTATCGTCGGCGTAGTCCAAGATTCCATTGAAACAGCGTTGAACTCTTCTAGTGACTTGTTGTTTACCACCTCAGTTGAGTTAGCAGACCGACGTAAAAATGGTGAAATTATTGATGTCAAAGCATTAATTGGCAAAAGTCAATTGGTGGTCGAACAAGAAAATATTTAAAAGAAAGGAACAACCCACTAAAATGCGGGTTGTTCCTTTCTTTAATAATCTCGGCCCCATTTTTTTCAGGGGCCACTGAAATTATCGACCATTTTGTGAAGAAAATTCTCTCTATAATAAAGGTATCAAGTAAATAGGAGGTACACGAAATGAAATGGTATCAACTTTCCTCAACAAAAGTAATCGAGCAGACTAAGACGAAGCAAACGGGTCTTTCTAGCGAAGAACGTCAGCAACGTTTACAAACGAATGGTCCAAATAAAATTGAAGAAAAACAACAACTGAAAACGTGGCAAAAGCTAGCCAAACATTTTACAGATTTACTAATGGTGGTCTTACTCGCTGCCGCAATTCTAAAATTTGCCACAGGCGAAGTGGTCGAAGGAAGTATCATTTTTCTAGTGGTGCTTGTCAATGGCTTTGTCGGTTATTGGCAAGAGCGTAAAGCAGAAGAATCATTAGACGGCCTTAAACAGATGATGGGCCAAGAGGCAGTCGTTCTAATTGATGGACAAAAAACAACCGTTTCTTCTGAAACATTGGTTCTGGGAGATGTAGTCACGTTACAAGCTGGCGATGTAGTTCCAGCAGATTTGCGCTTATTTGATGTTCATAATCTGATGATTGAAGAATCAATTTTGACAGGTGAATCAGAAGCCGTGGAGAAAATTACCGGTTCCTTGAATGAGGAATTGCCAACAGGCGATCAAAAGAATTTGGCTTTTTCAGGAACACTTGTCCAAGCGGGCTCAGCCTTAGGTGTTGTAGTAGAAACAGGAGATGCCACTGAAGTTGGAAAAATTAATCACGCGTTGCAGTCAGTAGATCAAAAAACAACGCCGCTCGTGCGGAAAATGCACCAATTAAACAAGCAAATTTTCCAAGGGATTATGGTCTTGATCGTGTTTCTGATTTTCTTTACCACTTTTCGTCATGGCATGGAATGGAGCCTCTTATTTTCTGCGATGATTGCATTAATTGTAGCAATGATTCCAGAAGGCTTACCTGCTGTGTTAACGATGATTTTATCGATGGGTGTTCATGAGATGGCTAGAGAAAATGCGATTATTAAAGGCATGCCTTCCGTTGAAACATTAGGCTCAATGACAGTTATCTGTTCAGATAAAACAGGAACGCTAACTAAAAATGAAATGACGGTAATGGATGTAGTGACTGAAGAAATGACCATTGTCAAAGAGATTATGGCCAACTGTCAAGAATTGAAATTACAAGACCAACAAAAAATCGCCGACTTGCAGGGGAATCCTACCGAGTTAGCTTTACTACAATATGTTGATCAGGATCAACTGTCTTTACGCCCTGTAGAAAAGAAAATTCCGTTTAGTTCAAGTTATAAATACATGGCCACTCGCCATCCGCAAGCAGAAGGTTCAATTATTTATGTCAAAGGTGCGCCAGAAGTATTGTTACAACTTTCTATGTTATCTGATAATCAAAAAGGTGCTTGGCAAGCACAAGCTGCGCAATTAGCGCAAAAAGGACAACGGGTATTAGGTTTCGCTTATAAGACAGTTACGTCACAACAGGAACTGACACATGAAACATTGTCAGGATTGACGTTTGCTGGACTGGCAGGCATCATCGATCCGCCAAAAGAAAGTGCCATTCAAGCCGTCAAAGAATCTCAAGAAGCAGGTATTTCCGTCAAAATGATTACCGGAGACCATAAAGATACAGCGCAAGCCATTGGCGAGCAAGTTGGTTTAAAGCATACGAAAAAAGTCCTTGAAGGATTAGAAATTGATGCTATGTCAGATGAAGAATTAGCTCAGCACGTTCAAAAAGTCGATGTATTTGCACGAACGACGCCAGAACATAAATTACGAATTGTCACGGCTTTACAAAACAATGGTGAAATTGTCGGGATGACCGGCGATGGCGTGAACGATGCGCCAGCACTAAAGAAAGCTGATGTCGGAATTGCCATGGGAATTAAAGGAAGTGAAGTAACCAAACAAGCCGCAGATATGGTTTTGGCAGATGATAATTTCCATACGATTGCTAAAGCCGTGAAAGAAGGACGCCGCATTTTTGATAACTTGAAAAAGACGATTACCTTCTTCTTGCCAACCTCTTTAGCACAAGGTTTAATTGTTGTCTGGGCGCTTTTAATGAATCATCCTCTACCGTTGACACCTGTCCAGATATTATGGGTAAACATGGTAACTACGATTACTTTGTCTTATGCATTAGGTTTTGAAAAAGCGAGTGCTGATACCATGAAACGACCACCAAGAGATGTCAACGAAGGCATTTTAACAAAGTACAGTATTTTTAGAATCGTCTATGTGTCGGTACTCATTATGGTGCCAGGTTACCTCATGGCGTTACAATTTGAGGGCCAAGCCTTACAGCAAACGTTCCTCTTACAAAGTATCGTCTTAGCGCAAGCAGCGTATATGATCAACTGTCGTAAGTTGGTTGATCCGTCGTTAAGCACAGGGTTTTTCCAAAATAAAGTGTTGTTTGCTTCATTAGGAATCCTCTTTTTACTACAAGCGCTAGTAGTTTACTGGCCAGTAGCGCAGCAATTAATTGGCACAACTTCTTTAAATGGCCTTCAATTAGCAATGATTTTCGTCCATGTTGTGAGTCTGTTCTTCCTTGTCGAAGGGGAAAAATATATAACCAAACGATTCATGACGAAAGAAAGCCAAAAAACTAGCGAATGTCCTCGCTAGTTCCTTTAAAAATAAGAATGAAGAGTGAGCTCTGCTAGTCGGCGGAGTTCATTTTTTGTTGGAATTAAAGAGAGATAAAAGACAGGAAGATCAAGGTGATCCAAGGGAAAATTGGAAATAATTATGTCGGCTTCATTTAACGTCAACTGGCTTAGTTCCACATATTCAATAGCTTGTAATTTCACACGAGTACCTAAATAAGCAGCTAATTCTTGTTGCAAAAAAGCTTTCCAAGCAGGTTCCCCTTGAAAGAGGAAATAGGCAGTCATCGTTTGCGCCTGAATGGAATAACTGGCTTGTTTTTTTAACAAAGAAGCCAAACTAAGAAAATAAGTCGGTTCTTCAATCGTGGTGTAGCGAGATAAAATCTCCAAAAGTTCTTGGTTGCTCTTTGATAACGCAAGGTCCTCTGCGGCTTGTTCGGTCATTAATTCTTGATATTCCAATTGAAATTGCTCAGAAAGTGTTGGGGACTCGGTATATTTAATGAATAACAATAACAGATTATCCAATAAATTTGTTTGGATTAAATCAGGCCGGGCTTCTTCAGTGGACAAATTAGTGACAAACTGTTGTAACGACTTTCGCAGCTGACTGTAATGAGTGTGGAGCGCAGAAGCCAACGTTTCGCCATAGACATTATCGTAATTCCAGCTTTCTAAGAAACAAAAGAAGGCAAAAAAACTTTCTTCTCCTTGCAAATAGATGCCTTCAGAAGCATAAAGTTTTGCCAAGGACGGTTGATAAAGTTGAAACAAGACATCTTTTGAGTCAAAAGAAAATTGACTCACTCGGCAATTGGCTTTGTTGCGAATCGTGTTAATAAAAAACCAACAAGCGCCAAAAATTTCTTCCGTTTCCACCGTCAACTCACTACTGTAAACTTGTTTCAAAAATTGAAAATAATGCTCCTCATGAATAGAATAATCGTCAAAAAAATAATTATTATGAGTAAAAGGCACCAACAAACGGTGATAAAAAATCCGAATATTGCTTTCTGCCCCGATTAGCTGAATGGTCGTCGTGGTTAGTTGAATCGTTAAATGAAAATCACGTAAGGCCTGATTCATTTTTTTGATATGTCGCTTCAAAGTTTCATAAGAAACACCACTAGTGCTCAAAAAAGAAGTTGTCACTAACTCTTTCGTAAATAGTAGCTCTTTTAATAGTTGAATACTAATGGATTGAGGTAAAAATAATGACCAAAGCTCATTGGTTTGCGCATTCCCCTGATTGCGTAACCGAATACCACTGCTATCGGTTTCAATGGACCAGTCGGCGGGTAATTGACTGCGAATATACTGTAAATCCGAAAAAACGGTTCGCTCTGTCGTCTGGATTTGCGTGGCTAAACGCTTGGCTGTCAGCTGAGGAACATTTAATAACTGTTCCAACAAACGAATTTGCCGAAGCAAATCTTTTTCCGTTATCACACGTTTTAACATGGAGTACATGGCAAAACCTCCTTTTGCTTAAGAATACGGATAAAAAGGGGATTGGTCAATTAAAAAAAGCCTGGAACAAAAATCACTTTGAATTTTTGTTCCAGGTTCAAAACCTGATAAACGGTTCTGTCCCGACCTTTTTATTCACTATACAAAAATATCAAATGTATGCAAAACGGCTGACAATAAAATGGTTACAACAGCCATTCCTGATACAAAGCCGACAGCACCAGGAACAAACGGAGGTAATCGTTTAGCAATATAGTTACCGACAGGGGCCGCACTGATTCCTGCTAAAACGGCGATGGTCAGAGAAAGCCAAAAGCCACCACCCATCATTAAAATCACACCAGGAACAATACTGACCAGTGGCATAAACGTTGGATACCAACCTTCTTCAGCGAAATGTTTTCGATAAAGAAAAACACCAACAGCCGAAGCAATCATTTGTCCCATTAAAATGTCAGGAACCAAGCCAGAACCATTTGTAATATGATTAATATTGACAAACCAATCTGTTAAAACGCCTAGAATTACCAAACCTCCAACTAACTCATTTCCATAAAACCAAGCTTCGGAGAAGTCAGCAAAAGTGCGTCGTATTGACCATTGAAAGGTTTGCGTATTTTCAATTTTAGGTTGTTTTTGCCGCTTCTGAGCGATTGGTGCAACAGAAGGAACCATCCAAGGGAGTTGATGACAGATGGCTGAAACAATCCAGCCAACAAAAGCCATTGTGGTAACGTTGGAAACTGTCCCAGGTACATTTAAAAGGGGCATCAATTGCGCATTCAGCCAATTGGCAAACGGAAAGGTGAAAAGCGCACTCAACAGAGAAATCGTTCCTAATTTTTTCCAGCCAGGACCATAAACGAGCGTTAAAGCTGGCGGCGTGCCGACAACCACAATAAACGTTGGTAACCACAACACTTCTTTTGTAAAAAAGCGTGTAAAATCAAAAACATAAATAGTTAAAAAGAGGGAAAGTAGCTGAGAAGCAAGTACCCAAGGCCAAGCACCAGAACCACCAGCAATTGCAAATCCCTGCCATTTTGAATTTTTCCGATAAAGTTGCCAAGCAATCAGACCGCCGATTAGTAAGAAAAGCGTTGTAAAAAGTCCACCGTAAAATTCCCCTTCCGTGAAGTTCATAACAAAATAGATAAATTTGTAAAATCCCTGCTGATTCACTTTGGTAACTACGTCATTGTAAGGAAAAAAGTTAGACACATGTCGAAAGCCATTCATGATCCAATACAGGAACATTCCCAAAAAAATTTTTACAACAAGAGCTAAAACGGCTTCGTAATTGATCGATTTATTTTTCATATGATCGCTCCAAAAAAATGACATTTTACTAAGTTTTTGAAATTAGTTTATTTTAGCTACTAAAGCTTTTAGTGCCTCGTTAAAGACATTTGCTGGCGGATTAGTCAATCCAGCGCCAATCATACCAATCCCCGGTTCTTTATGAGCAATAGCAGTATTAATGACAGGCAGCATCCCTGTTTCTAAGACTTTTAAGACATCGATGCCTGTAGGAATCCCCATAAAATCTAAAACAGGAATCGTGACATTGGGATTTTCTTTCGTAGTAATTTCCAGCATTTCTTTTGAATAATTCAATGCTTCTGCCACTGTTCCGCCAACTAATGGGACAATTGCTGGTGCAGCTGCCATAGCAAATCCGCCAACACCATACGTTTCTGTAATAGCACTATCGCCCATATCCAAACCAGCATCTTCTTGTGTGTAACCAGCAAACATCGGACCAATCACCCGTTGGGCAGGCCCCGTAAACCAGTGATTTCCGCCAATCCCACTGACACGAATTCCAAATTCGACCCCATTGCGACACATGGTGGTGACAATTGTACTATTCTCCACATTATGCCCAGCATCTAACGCACATTTAGCGGCGCCCATCCAAGTTGGACCAGAAAAATAGTCAGAACTGCCAAGAAATTCAAATACTTCTTTTAATTGTTCACGAGAAAAATCAGTTTGAACCATGTAAGGCGTTAATGCTTGGACTAACAACGTACTTCCAGCTACATTGCGATTATGACACTCATCGCCCATATGCAAGGCTTGCGAAAGCATTAAGCGTAAATCAATGCCTTCTGGACAAAAAGTCATGGCATCATGAAGTAATGGACCTAAAACATCGCGCATCCAAATCAGACGATCCACGACGGATTGATCATTTGCACCAAATCGTAAAACTTTTGCCAATTGTTCACTTAAATTAGTAAAAGCCGTGTTGCCGTACGTTTCATTTTTGATAATATGAACGTACATATTCGGAGAAGTCACGCCAGCCATAGAACCAACGGCATCATGTTCATGACAAGGAGAAAACGTAATCGCGCCAGAACGAGCAACCCGATCAGCATCAGCTAGATCTTTTGCTAATCCTTCAAAAACAAGCGCTCCTTGAACGGCACCTTTCATCGGTCCGCACATATTTTCATAAGTAATGGGTGGCCCAGCATGTAAAATGGTCGTTTCAGTCATATCGGGCATGACATTAATTGCTTTATCAAATCCCACTAAAATAGGTTTTGATTGAATAATGCGGGTAACCGCTTCTTCGTTGGCTTGTTGGATTTTTTCATAAAGTGTTGGATTTTTTAATTGATCCAATAATTTCAATAGCTCTGGGTCACCATTGGCTGGCGGTGCCCAATTTACTTGATGTGAAGGAATCCCTTGTTTTTTCATATCTTCATGAATAAAGTCAATGCCTACATTGATCGTATCTAAAGGCTGTTTAAAAAGATCATTTCTGCTCATGTTCGTTCGCTCCTTTTACAAAAGTTTTGGTGGCTTCGCAAAGTTGATGACTGCTGTCGACAACGAGAACCTCTAAATCTTCTAAAATTTTCCGTTGTTCATGAATATCTTGTGGATCTTCTTCGGTCCCTAAAACATAGCCAATAATGGCTAACTCACGACCATCTGCTTTCGCTATTGCTTTGGCTTCCTTTAACGCCTCCGCTAACACGCCAACAGGATTTTCGTGAGAACCATAACCTAATTCAAAATCTAACGCTAAAACTGCCACTTCAGGATCTTTGGCTTCTTGAAGAATGCGAGTAATCCGAGAAGTCGGATCGATCATTGGATGTGGGCGGCCTTCTGTGAAACGATCATCACCGAAATCAATCAATGTATGTGCTTGGCTGTGGTCAGGATTTGCTAATTGCCGTTCAGGAATTTTATGAATATTACTATAAACATCATCAGAGACTTCTGTTAAAGCATATAAAAGTTCATCACAAAGAGTGCCACCACAGAACAACCCACGAACAAATTTTTGAGAAGGGGCTTGTTGCTGTTGGATGGCTGTTAACGTTGCACCTGTCGGATTTTGATAGAGGCTGGTTTCCGCTTTCTGTGTTTGACTAAATTGAATCACCTTTTGAACTGCATCCAGAGAAGAAGTAGCAAAAGTGACGTTGTCTATTTTTCGTTCCGTTTGTTCACTGCCGATAAAGTAAATAACAACTGGTTTAGTTGAAACAGCTAATTTTTTTAAAATTTTCTCTGTTACTTCTGGAGCAGGCGGTTTAGAAATAAGTAAAATTGCCTTAGTTTGTTCGTCAGCCATTAAAGCATCCAGCCCGTCAAGCATCATCAGCCCACCAATTTCAGCAGACAAATCACGGCCGCCAGTACCGATTAATTGTGAAATCCCATAACCATATTTATGGATTTGAACACTAACTTCTTGGCTGCCTGTACCAGAAGCGCCGACAATTCCAATATCTCCTGAACGTACCTCGTTAGCAAAACATAACCCAACGCCATTAATAATCGCTGTTCCACAATCAGGGCCCATCACAAACAGTTCTTTTTCGTGTGCTTTTTGTTTTAACGCTAATTCCTCGTCAACCGTCACGTTATCACTAAAGAGCATGACGTGTTTTTGCTGATCTAAAGCTTTATGCGCTTCTCGTGCAGCAAATTTTCCATTGACAGAAATTACAACTAAGTTGGCATCAGGCTCTTCATGAAGGGCTGAATCTAACGTCTTATAGGTTACTTCAGAAGAAGCGGTTTTCTTTTTCTTCGTAAATAACTCGTCGACTTGCTGTAAAATTTCTTCTGAGTTCGCTTGGTCATCAAGATCTAAAACAATTAATAAATCACCCGTTGTAACATGATCCAAGGCGGGTGTATATAAACCAACATTCCGAATCACTTCAAGATTCATGTCGGTTCCCATCCCAATCATTGCAGTTTTAACTCCAGCCAGTTCATTGGCTCGTGTTGAAATGGTCATTAAAGTAACTGAATCAAAATAGGCGTTCTCTTTAATTACTGTTTGAATTGTCATGATTATTCTCCTCACAAAATAGTTTTAAACCAAAAATAATGCCGCAAAGTATGTCGCTTCCTGAAGTTGAGCCCACCTCCTCTAAAGCTGAAACCGCTTGAGCCATTTCGTTTGTATTTCCACTTTCAATTGATAAAAAAACACGCTGAACTAGCTGAGAAAACCGTTCGTTCACTGCTTCATGGATTTCCGCATAACTGACCGCATTCGTTCGTTCCTTGGCTAGCACAGCCAGCTGTTGGAAATTCGAGGGAAGTTGCTGTAATGCAGAAAAACTAGCAAGTAATCCTGTGATAAAATCATCGCCAGTGGGGGTTAAACCAATCCCCAATCCCAAAATCTTCGTTAAACAATCAAGAGCTATTTTAAAAGATTTTTGCGCCCAAGCCTGTTGAAAATGAATCATTTCTTTTTGAATCTGGGTCCGACTATAAGAATCAAAAAGAAAGGTTGACGGCGAAGCAGGAAAAAGCGCTTGCCAAGGATTGAAACGAGTTTGCTGAATATACGTTAAAAAAATAGCTATCTTTGTTTTACTGGGTGTTAAATAAAGTGGCGTTGGTTGCCAAATTTGGGCATCGGCTAGGGTTAATTGTCGTCGGCCTAACCGGATAAACAGGGGCTCAATTTGGACAGGTAAATCAGCGAAATGGCTAAGTTTTTTTTCATCGAGTATAATCGTGTTAGGTGCTATATGTTCGGGATGCGTTGAAATGGTCAAGAGAATTTCTTGGGTGTCTACATGACCATAATTAATAGCGTGCGTAAAACATTGCAAACTAGTCAATGTTTGATGAGGGAGTTTCGATAAAATCGTTTGGTCATAAGCTAAAATTTTTGTCATTCCAACGACCTCCTTTTTAATAGCGCTTTCACGACTTCATAATAAAAGAATCCAGCACGCTAAACAATTGCTAAAAATGACATTGATTTACAAGTTTGAATGGACAATTTGTACATTGGGAGGAAAAATGATGTTAAAAGTGAGTGATTTATTAACGTTAGAAGAATTACCTGGCATTACCTTAGTGGCAGGACATAAAAATCAGGACCAACCGATTTTAAAAGTCAATATTTTAGAAAATCCTGATATTTTAGATTGGCTAACAGCAGGTGAGCTGCTGTTAACGACAGGGTACATATTTAAAGATGATCGGAAATTACAGAAAAATTTTTTGAAAGAACTAGCCAAACACCATTGTGCTGCCTTAGGATTTAAAACCCAACGTTATTTTGAAGAAGTTCCACCAGACTTAATCAAACTAGCAAATGAAATGAATGTACCTATTTTAGCAATTCCTTACAATTACACCTTTTCGCAAATTGCTGACGTGTTGAAAAGTCGTGTCACGTTAGAACAATTTGACATGAATGCGCAAGAAACCGCATTGCATAATAAAATTTATCAAATCTTAGAAACGGGAAGTAGCAGTTTTCATTTGCTGCAGGATCTAGCAGAAACCATTCAAAATCCTGTCTTGTTATTGGATGACCACTTTGAAGGAGTTAATTTTTTTGACTTGCCTAAAAATCCAATTCGTATTTCTAGCATTTTAGAAGATAGACAAGAAACCTCAGAGTTCCAAAAACAATTACTAGAACAAAGTCATCCATTATTACGCTTTTATCAAGAACCGATTCATTTACAGTTGAAACTCCAGAACCAAGTGGTGCCAATTGAAATTTATCCAATTAAAAAGAAAAATGTTATTTTATATTATTTACTCGTCTGGAACACCTTGGCCCCATTACGACCAGTCGACGTGGCTCATTTTAAAATCACAGCCCATTACTTACTTTTACAATTGCAATTGGAATACTCACGGAAATTTGAAGAATACCAACAACGAAACGAATTATTTTTTAAGCTGATTGCGCATGAAAAGAGGGACCAAGCTGTTTTCCAACAATTTCAACAATATTATCGCTTGGCAATAGATAAGCCCTATGCGATTTTGCTAATTTCATTAACCTTAAATGAACGCCAAAGGCAAGAAAGAATGTCTATTTTAGGCAACCAGCTAAACCAAGTTATCTTAGGGGACAAACAAAAAATTGTTTGTATTGAAATTGACAGTTCCTTTGTCTTATTAGTTGAAGATCCACCTGAAAAAGAAGGCGATTATCTGAAAATGATGCAACGCCTAGCAAAAAGCAGCATAAATCAGTTAATGAAAGTACAAGAAGATGTGGAACTTTTCCTAACAATAGGACCTAAGATTCAGGGTCTGACCCAGATTCATGAATCTTATCAACAAGCGATTGACGTTTTAGCCTTTCAACGCCAATTCGTTGCAGAAAAACCTGAAATGAGGATTGCTTCCTACGCGAATTTTCATTTTAGACAGACACTACAACGTTATTTTTTAGAAGAAGGACAAGCAACCCTCAGAAAAAAATATCTTCAACCATTGCAGAAAAGTGATCAACAGCAACATACCGACTTTGTCCATACACTGAATGTCTATTTTCAATCAAAACGAAACTTGTCTCAAACAGCCAAAAAGCTCTTTATTCATCGTAATACTTTGTTACAACGATTGGAGAAAATTGAACAGCTAGTGCTGTTGGATTTTGATAAGGAAGTGGACTTGTTGGCGCTGGAAGTGGCGTTGTTTGTGGGAACTTAAGATGCAATATAAGTGGTGGTTTTTAATTTAATAGAATATATAAAAGAAACGATTATACAAGAAGGATAATTTAATCAATAAAAAATGGAATCTTTTCAATAAAGATTCCATTTTTTATTGAAAAAGTTGGGGTAATTCATTACACTTACACTGTTCCCACTCGTCTTTATACAAATACCTCTGCTATATACAATCAAAAATTACATCATGCTATATATAATAAGAACCAACAACTACAACAAAAAAATCATCTAGAAAGAAGCCCAAAAATGAACCTAACCCATCAAGACTTCAATCTATTCAACCGAGAAATCTTCACATTTAAACAACTCAAAGAGCAACAAAAATCAGCAGAAATCGATGCCTTAAAGCAAACCTACAAGCAACATTGGGAAAAGTGGAAAGCCTTAAACCTCGCAATTGCCCAAGGTTTACCAGCTGAACTCGGCATCACTAAGCCGAAAATCGAAAGCTGGACCAACGGCTGGAATTTACGCAGTCATTTCTGGGCTGCATATCGCAGTGAGCAACGCCAAGCGGAAAATGCTTGTCTGGCGTTGTTATTAAATAAAAAGCAATTTCAAGTGTATTTGATGTTTCAACATTACAAAAGTGAGGAGCGGGCAGGCTCAGTTGTCGCTTACAATCAATTGCTTAATCGTTTAGAAGCTTGGAGTCAAACCATCGACTGCGAAGGCTATTATATTTGGCCACAGGAGGAGCATGAACTAGTGGACCATTTGCCTTTAAAAGATTATTTAGCAGATGAAAAACAACGGAAAATTCTAGAAGAGCGGATAGGCAATCGTTCATTTCAGATCGGTAAGTTGTGGTTTGCGACGGAAAAGCTTGAAACGATTGAAGAAAAAAGTTGTCAGGCGCTTCAAGAATTAGCACCGTTGTATAACGCATTATCTGAAAAATGAACGAAACAACGTCCTTGACCAAGTACCTAGTCAGAGACGTTGTTTGTGTTTTTATTGATTTAAATCTGTTAGTAGTAGCTCGTTAGAAACAGCAAAAGTAGTAACTTCTGTTAAAGCTGGATCCAAAGTGTATTTTGTAAATGAGGTAGTACTTTCTGGTTGGACATACATGGTTAGATTAGTCACATCATATCCTGACCAATAATGTGTGAAATCAGACAGAGAATTACTTTGACCTAAATGGCCAATCCCCCGAGGAATCATCACTGTTTGGAAGGCGCGATAGAGTTGCATAATCCCTTCAGAGCTATCAAATTCTTGGAGATTGTCAGAATAGTATAACGCACGAATGAAACGTGACGGCGAAGTGAAGTCTCCTGGGATTCCTAGTAGTCCGTAAGAAGTCCCGCCTTCAATTGGGTCAAGTGTTGCGCCTGATTTTAAAGTGTAAGGTTCCTTAATAGCATAGTTGCGCATCCCGATATAGTTTCGTGCATTGGTTAAATGATAATTGTATTCTGGGCTGTTTGTGACTACGCCAATCGAATCATAAATGACGAACGCTCCGTTATCTGTTGGTTGCAAAACGATACTATTATTATTTTTATCATTAATGGTCCAGTGTAAGGTAAAATGAACTTCCCCCAATGAATCAAGTTGGAATTTTTGATCTAACAGGCCGATTTTTTCAAAAGCTACTTTTACTTCGTCAACGCTTTCAAAATTACTCAAAATATAAGCGAGTACTTCTTCTGCAATATGAGGTGTTAAACCACGCTCTGCTAAACTTTCAGCAGGTGCTGTTGAAGATTCCATTAAATATTGAATATCACCAGATAAGCCGGCTTCGTTGATACCATCTGTGATAGCAAGGCTGACGGTTTTACCATCGTTCGCTGGTTGATCTGTGCCTGACATTGCTAGTCCCATAAAGGCATATTTTGCCGTCCAAGGATTTAGTTGGCTGTTTAGAACTGTACCTTTTGGAAATTGAGCAATTAGAGTAGGGATTTTTGGTGCAATTGGATCTTCGTTGCCGAAAAAGTCAAACGTAAAATCCATCGTACGTCCATAAAAAATATCATTTGTTTTGGAAATAATCTTGATGCCTGTACACATAATAGTTTCCCCCAATTAATGTAAGTTTGTGAAGCCTGTTTACTAGTTAAGCATATCATACTCTAGGAAACAGCGGTGGCTAAATTCCTAAAATATTAGACAATTTTGTCTAAATGAGGTGAAAAAAATTTTTTAGCGATTTCCTTCACAAAACACCTTATTATCTTTCCGAAAATATGATATCTTTAGAATGGAAATTTCATGAAAAGAGGATGCGAATGTTTAAAAAGTACACACAAATGATAAGGGATGAATTTAAAGGGTATAATCAAAAAAAATTGAAAAAAGATTTCTTGGCAGGTTTGACTGTCGCAGCCGTCGCGTTACCGTTAGCGTTAGCGTTTGGGGTCTCTAGCGGCGCCACTGCAGCAGCTGGCATGATCACGGCGATTATCGCTGGAATTGTGATTGGAAGCCTTTCAGGTGGGTTTTATCAAATTTCAGGACCAACAGGTGCGATGGCAGCTATTTTAATGTCAATTGCGGCAGTGCATGGCATGCAAGGGATTTTGTTGGCCACCTTTTTGGCGGGAATTTTCTTGCTTTTGGCAGGGATTTTGCGTTTAGGGAGCTTGACTTCTTTTATTCCGTCACCGGTCATTACCGGGTTTACTTCAGGAATTGCTATTATTATTGCGTTGGGGCAGCTTGATAATTTCTTTGGGGTTCGTTCAGAAGGCCACAATTTAATTGAGAAAATCAGCAGTTATCGTTCATTGGGCTTTGATTTAAGTATACCAACGACGGTTATGTCGATTTTAGTGGTGCTTGGATTAGTATTCTTTCCGAAAAAGTGGAATGGGATGATACCAGCTTCATTGGTGATGATTATTTTAGCTACGTTAGCAACAGTGGTTTTTCAACTGCCAGTGGCCACTGTAGGGAAAATTCCGACAAGTATTTTTAGTGATACACGTTTAGAACTTGGTTCGCTTCAATTAAGTGCGTTTCAGGATATTTTGGTGCCTTCGATTAGCATTGCTATGTTAGGTATGATTGAAAGTTTGCTTTGTGGCGCTTCGGCTGGTCGCATGACAGGGAAACCATTAGACAGTAATCAGGAACTAGTGGCACAAGGAATTGGCAACTTAATTTTGCCATTTTTCGGTGGCGTTCCTGCGACAGCAGCGATTGCCCGCACGAGCGTAGTGATTAAATCTGGTGCGCAAACACGTTTAGCGGGTATTTTTCATGCGGTCTTTTTATTGTTATCGATGTTGCTTTTATCGCCAGTCATGTCTAAAATTCCCATGCCTGCGTTAGCTGGTGTTTTAGTGGTGACAGCGTGGCGAATGAATGAATGGTCGGTGATTAAAGAATTCTTCCAGAAACGTTTCCACACAGCCTTATGTTTATTCTTTTTAACGATGATAGCGACCGTTATTTTTGACTTGAGTTTAGCGATTGTTTTAGGGGTCTTAGCGGGTTGCCTGTTTTTCATTGCGAAAAGTGCCGTGATTACGATTAATGTCGAGGAAGTTGATTGGTCAAGAATGGGGCTAGTACCGACCGATTGTACGGAAAATTGGGTGGTAGTTTATTTGAGTGGCCCGTTATTTTTCATGTCTTCTGAACGATTGAAACAAACGTTACTGCAATTGGAAACAAAAAGTGGTGTAGTATTTTCAATGCGAGGAGTTCCTAGCATTGATAGTACGGCGTTAGATATTTTAGAAGAATTTTGTCTTGCAGCAGAAGGTCGCGGACAACAAGTTCAATTTGCCGCTCTGCAACCAGAAGTTGAAAAAATGATTCGAACCATTCAAGGAAATCATGAGAAGGAATACCATTTCTCAGTCGCAGAATTTTTACAAACGGTGCATGTTGCAGAACAATAAGTCATTTTCAAATGAAATGTTCTATTTTCTATTGCGTGCTTAATGTGTGAAGAAATAAGAAAAATAAGTGGGGACTAAAACGAGTTTCTAGAGGAGTTCCTAAAAAATAATAAAGAGAAAACTTCTAAGTATGAAGTTTTCTCTTTATTATTTTTTTTGGTTATTTATTGAATTACTTCTAGCATAACGTCTTTTTGATCATCCGTAACATTGCCTGCGTAGTTAGGAGTGATTAAAGATATCGAACCATTTTTATTGTTGAATAAGTATAAAGTACCCGATCTATTTTGTTCATCGTTTGAAGAAATATTAGTTCCTAAAATTAATTCTGTATTTACTTTAACGGTGCGAATACTGTTATCGCCCGCCGAAAATATTCTAATCTCTTTTGTAGGAATTGTATTTATAGATAGCTCATATTTATTAATGGCTTCTTTCACTTGACCATTTTCAGTCCCAAACAATTTAGTTCGGAAGGTAGCAGTTGGTGTTGAATTTAAGTTCTCTAACGTAATTGAAGTTGGCACATTCATTCCTTTAAAATTAAATACGAGTGGATTGTTTAAACTACTAAGATCGACAGCATAAGGTGTTGCTTCTAAAGAATTTGTTTCTCCGACATTTGTAGATACTTCATTTTTCGACTTTGACGAAGTTTGAGTGGTGCTGGCACTTTCTGAAGTTTCTTTTAGTTTATTATTAGAGCTTGTTTCTGTGCTAGAACTGTAATGATTAGTACTGCTTTTTATTGATGTTGTATGATTGGTAGAATTTTCTTGTTTTTTAGGTTCATTCGCTTTCTGAGAACTACAACCTGTTAAAAAAATAACTAAAATAACACAAACTAATTTTTTCATACTATTCCTCCTATAGACGCTATAACTAATTTTATCTTACTTGTTAATATAACAAAAGAAATAATTATTTTATTTTCACGAATGCTCAAATTGTTTAAATCTGTAGTTTTTATACTCATTTTTGTTGCATTTGCAACAAAAATGAGTTAAAGTAATGACAATCATAAAATATTAGCGAAAGGAAGTGTCCTAGTGACAGATATTTTAAGAGAAATTGGCATGATTGCGCGGGCCTTAGATTCAATCAGTAATATTGAATTTAAGGAATTATCTTTAACACGAGGACAATATCTTTATTTGGTCAGGGTCTGTGAAAATCCTGGAATTATCCAAGAAAAGATCGCCGAACTGATTAAAGTTGATCGAACCACAGCGGCGCGGGCGATTAAGCGTTTGGAAGAACAAGGCTTTATTTATCGTCAAGAAGATGCAAGCAACAAAAAAATTAAGCGGATTTATGCCACAGAAAAAGGGAAAAACGTTTATCCAATCATTGTGCGCGAAAATCAACACTCGAATCAAGTTGCTTTACAAGGCTTGTCAGAAGTGGAAATTTCACAATTGGCAGAGTACTTAGTCCGGATGCGTAAAAATGTCAGCGAAGATTGGGAATTTGTCAAAAAAGGGAACACTCGAAATTATTAAGGAAAGGACGACTGATTGATGGGAGAAATAAAACAATTAACAATAGAAGATGCACCAGCGTTACAAGAAATCAGCATTGAAACTTATACAGATACTTTTGGACCGTACAATACGCCAGAAAATATGCAAGCCTATTTAGTAGAAGCCTACAATTTAGAAAAATTACAAAAGGAATTGGCTAATCCCTACTCTGACTTTTATTTTATCTTGGTCGATAATCAATTGGCTGGCTACATGAAATTAAATCGTGAGACGGCACAAACGGAACCGATGGGGTCAGAAAAGCTCGAGGTTGAGCGATTGTATATTTTACCTGCGTTTAAAGGAAAGAAGCTGGGAACACAGTTGTTAGAACTGGCGGAAGAGAAAGCTCGTGAATTTAGTAAAAACGCACTGTGGCTTGGTGTCTGGGAACACAATGATGCGGCGCGGTCATTTTATAAAACGATTGGCTACCGCTATTACAGTCAACATTCATTTTTTATGGGAGACGATGAACAGACGGATTTTATTTTGTTAAAGGAATTATAGCAAGAAAATTTAGAAACAAAGATTTCTGATAAAATCAGAAATCTTTGTTTATTTTTTTGATTAAAATTAAGCATTTTTTTATTTTCAAAATGTTATTTTTTAAAACGTAAAAATTGAAAAAGAAGATTTTGAATCTGTGAAAAGTTGTCGATCTTGTGAGAAAACTCTTTTGTCAGTGTCTTTTTTCAGGATGGGTCTCTTCCTGAAAATCCACTTCAGTTTATCTGTTTTGTGTGTGTTTGATTAAAAAATGTTGTGTTGGATTTCATTTAAATGTATAATTTATTTATGTCATTTTTAATAATAAGCGTATTTTAGCATTGAAAAAGAGAAGTTGTACATAATATGTGAATAAAAAGATTTGTTTCTTATTTTCTAGAGTGAGAGGGCGATATAAAAAAGGTTGCTATTTTTTCGTTCAAAGTGAACAAAGAATCGTTTGTTATTTAGTTGGGGTAACTAATGATTCTTGTTATAAAAAGCGCTTACAATTCGTGTAATGAGAGTAGTACGCATGTTTGTGCAAAAGTGACAAAAAAGAGAAGGCAGGGTGTTTTAATAGAAAAAATTTTTTAATAAAAAGGAGAGTTTGTCGTGGAGAAAAATGTGTCTCAAGTAACAGCTCAAGAAGAAACAGCGATGAAAGCACGTGGCTACAATGAGGATTTGTTGCCAAGTAGCCCGAAACAACGGACGATGGGCGCGCGCAATTTTTTTACATTATGGATGGGTTCGATTCATAATATCCCGAATTATGCAGCAGTGGGCGGCTTTATTTTCTTAGGTTTATCGCCGCTGCAAGTTATGTTGGCAGTTGTGTTAAGCTCATTCATTGTAGCAACTTTCATGAATTTGAATGGCGTGGCTGGCTCTAAATATGGCATTCCTTTTGCGATGCACTTACAGTCTACTTACGGCAGTCTCGGGGCAAAACTGCCAGGGTTCTTAAGAGGTTGTGTGGCCGCGATTGCTTGGTTTGGTCTTCAAACATTTACAGGCTCGCTCGCTTTATTAATTATTCTCGGGAAATTTTGGCCGAACTTTTTAGAAATTGGTGGATCATTCCAGTTTTTTGGTCTCAGGCTACCTGAATTAATGGCGTTTACTCTTTTCTGGCTCTTAAATGTGGCAATAGGTTTCGGTGGTAGCAAAATTTTGAACCGGTTTACCGCCATTTTAAGTCCGTTGATTTATGTCGTTATTATTGGATTAACGATTTGGGCCATTCGAGCTGGGGGCGGTTTAACACCAATTTTGTCCTATCAAGTTTCTGGTGCGATTCGTTCAGTCAATCCACTGGTGGCGTATCTGATTATTTTTAACTCGGTTGTGGCCGTTTGGTCAGCGCCTGGTGCGAGTGTGGCGGATTTTACTAAGAATGCGCGCTCGACGCGTGCTCAGGTTGTGGGGCAAACAGCAGGTTTAGTTGTTGGTTATGGGATTTTCGCTTTTTCCAGTGTGGTTATTCTGTTAGGTGGTTCGCTGTATTTTGGGATTCAAGAATGGAATATTTTAAACATTATTGATCGTTTAGATAATGTGGCGGTGGTGGTCTTAGCCATGTCGGTTTTCTTATTAACGACTATTTCAACGAATGCAACAGGGAACATCATTCCGGCAGGTTATCAATTGGCAGCACTGTTTCCTAAAAAAATGACGTATAAAAAAGGCGTCATGATTGCCAGTGTTATTAGCTTTCTTATTATGCCTTGGAAACTGATGGAAAACGCCGATAGTATTTTTATTTTTCTGAACGCAATTGGGGCTGTTTTAGGACCAGTCGCTGGTGTGATGATTGCGAATTATTATTTTGTTCAAAAGCAACAAATTGACTTAAATGCTTTATACGTAGATAAACACAAAAAAGAGGAAGCCAATCCTTTTTACGGATTAAACAAGCCGGCATATGTCGCTACTATTCTGGCGTTGGCTCTTTCCTTAAGTGGTCAATTTATTCCACAGGTTAAAATCATTGCTGATATTTCGTGGTTTGTGGGCTTTGCCACAGGTTTTGTGCTGTACTTAATGTTAAAAAAATGGACTTGGGATTCAAAAAAAGTGAAAGAAACAGCTTATCAGGAGGGAAAATAAATGCAAGCAGAGTTAGTGATTAAAAACGGGTTAGTTATTTTAGAAACTGGAGAAGTCATTACGGATGTCGCCGTTCAAGGAGGAAAAATCGTAGCGATTGGGCAAGACTTGTCAGGAGAACGTGTGATTGATGCGACGGGTTTAGTCGTTAGTCCTGGGATGGTGGATGCCCATGTTCATATTACCGATCCTGGTGGTGGTTACCGCGATGAATGGGAAGGGTATGTCACAGGAACGGCCGCTTGTGCCAAAGGGGGCGTGACGACCTTTATGGAAATGCCTTTAAATCAGATTCCAGCAACCGTGGATAAGACCTCTCTTGAGATCAAATACAAGGCAGGAGAAAATAAACTAAAAGTAGATGTAGGGTCATTTGGCGGCGTGGTCCCGACCAACTTGGCTGGCGGGATTCAGGAACTTGATGAAGGAGGCGTTTCCGGCTATAAATGCTTTTTAGGAACGTGCGGCGATCGTTCAATTGAAGGAGATTTTCAAAATGTCGACGATTATTCACTATATGAAGGAATGAAACAAGTCGCCAAAACTGGCAAAGTGCTAGCAATCCATGCAGAAAATGCGCCAATTACGGATAAATTAGGCGCGTTAGCTTATCAAAATGGCGAAACGACTTTAGCGGCATATGTAGCTACACGTCCTGTGTTTACCGAAGTTGAAGCGATTCAAAAAGCCATTTTATTTGCCAAAGAAACAGGTTGTCGGATTCATATTTGTCATGTGGCTTGTCAAGAAGGTGTGGAAGAAGTTTTAAAAGCCCAAGCAGAAGGGGTAGATGTGACTTGTGAAACATGTACGCATTATTTATATTTTACCACGGATGAACTTGATGCCATTGGTCCAGTTGTCAAATGTTCGCCGCCGATTCGTGACGCGGACCAACAAGCCGCCTTATGGAACCACGTGCAAACAGGCGGAATCGCGTTTGTAACCTCTGACCATTCTCCTTGTACGCCAGACTTAAAAGATACAACCAATGCTTTTGAAGCTTGGGGCGGCATTTCTGGTGTTCAAAATAACGTCGACGTGTTATTCGATGAAGCCGTCCAAAAACGTGGTTTATCCTTGAAACAATTCGCGGATATGATTGCAGCAAACCCAGCTGACCGTTATCACTTAGCACAAAAGGGCCGCATCAGCATTGGTAAGGATGCCGATTTTGTACTAATTAAACCTAATGCGCCGTATATCTTAAAAGCAGAAGATTTAGAATATCGAAATAAAATTAGTCCTTACATTGGTCGTGAAATTGGGGCCCAAGTGATTCAAACAATTTTAAGAGGCGAAACAATTTACGCACAAGAAACTGGGGTAACCGAAGCGTTTAACGGCGTATTTATCAAAAATTAAACATTTATTTTAGAAATGAAAAGGGACAGAAGCGTGATTGAATTAGCGCCTCTGTCCACGAGTTAGAGGATGTTCATTGGTTGTTTTGCACAAAAAAACGCTTAATTTTGTTCGATAAGTACAATGAAGATAATTAGGGAAACGTTTACAATCAGAGTGTAATCAGTCAGGAGGTTTTGTGATGGACTTGGAAAAAGTTTTAAAACAAAGAATCGAAGAGTTGTCAGCAATTGGGAGTGATCCTGCTGGAGGGATGACACGCTTACTTTATACAGATTCGTGGTTGGCAGCACAAAAGTATGTGCAAAGCCAAACTGAGGCGTTTGGACTGGAAACGCAATTTGACGAAGTCGGGAATCTGTTTTGTCGAGTGGCAGGAACGGAATTTCCTCAGGAAACGATTTTAACTGGGTCACATATCGACACAGTAGTTAATGGTGGGACCTTAGATGGTCAATATGGTGTCATTGCTTCCATGACGGCTGTTCAATATTTATTAGACAAATATGGGAAACCACGGCGTTCTTTAGAAGTGCTTTCCATGGCTGAAGAAGAAGGGAGTCGTTTTCCAACGGTTTTCTGGGGAAGCAAAAATGTCGTTGGTGAAGCCAAACGTGAAGAAGTAGTCGACATCTCTGATAACGAAGGCAAAAAGTTTGTTGATGAGATGCATCGCCAAGGCTTTGATTTTCGGCAAGAGCAAACTAGACGTGAGGACATTGAAGCATTTGTCGAAATTCATATTGAACAAGGCAATATTTTAGAGAACGAAAAGCTCCAAGTCGGTGTTGTTCATAGTATTGTAGGGCAACGTCGCTACACGGTTAACTTAAAAGGGCAAGCCAATCATGCAGGCACTACGCCAATGAGTTACCGTCATGATGCGGTGTACGGCTTTGCTAAAATTTGTGCAGAAGCCATTGATCGTGCGAACGAAATTGGGGATCCGTTAGTTTTAACATTCGGCAAAGTCATCCCGAAACCCAATACAGTCAACGTGGTGCCTGGAGAAGTGGAATTTACAATTGACTGCCGTCATACCGACGCTGCTTTTTTACGACATTTTACCGGTGAATTAGAAGAACGGATGAAAACAATTGCTCAAGAATTAGGCTTGACGATTGCAATTGACCGTTGGATGGATGAAGCCCCTGTACCGATGAATCAAGCAATTGTAGAAGTTATTGAACAAAAAGCCAAAGAAGGCAAGTATCAGTATCGTATGATGCATAGTGGCGCTGGGCATGATTCGCAAATTATTGCGCCCCATTACCCGACAGCGATGATATTTGTGCCAAGTATTGGTGGGATTAGTCATAATCCAGCAGAAGCAACGGCATTTCCAGATTTGGTTGAAGGCGTCAAGCTTTTAGCAGATACCTTATATGAATTAGCGTATAAATAAGATAGAAAAGGAAGAATTGTGATGGGTTATAAAAATAATCGAGTTGGTTACCAAAAAGAATTGTTAACATCAAGAGCTGTGATAAAAAAAGACAATTACGCCATTATTCCCCATGATGGTTTGGTGCAAAATGCAGTACCTGGTTTTGAAAATGTCGATATTTCCATTTTGGGATCGCCTAAATTAGGTGCGACATTTGTGGACTACATTGCTACGTTTCATAAAAATGGTCAACAAACAACTGGTTTTGGTGGCGATGGGATCCAAACGTTGGTTTATGTCATTGACGGTCGTTTGCGCGTTTCAGATGGTCAAGAAACCCATGAGCTTGAAGCCGGGGGCTATGCCTACTTTACGCCTGAAATGAAAATGTATTTAGCGAATGCACAGGAAGCGGACACAGAAGTTTTCTTATATAAAAAACGCTATCAGCCGTTGGCAGGCCATCAACCTTATAAAGTGGTTGGGTCAATTCATGACCAACAACCCGAAGAATATGAAGGAATGACAGACGTTTTACTTTGGAGTTTATTGCCGAAAGAGTTTGACTTTGATATGAATATGCATATCTTATCTTTTGAACCAGGTGCTAGTCATGCCTACATTGAAACGCATGTCCAAGAGCATGGTGCGTATTTAATTAGTGGCCAAGGGATGTACAATTTGGACAATGAATGGTATCCAGTGGAAAAAGGGGACTATATTTTCATGAGTGCCTATGTGCCACAAGCAGCCTATGCGGTTGGCCGTGAAGAACCGCTAATGTACGTTTATTCCAAAGATGCCAATCGTGAACCAGAATTATAACGAAAAGCCGAATGAAAAGTAATGACCTCGGAACAATAGGATTTGAACACGCAGTGGTGAACGGTAGAGTCCTTTTTCTTGGTAGACGTTACTTTTATTCGGCTATTTTCCTGTTAATTATTTTTCTGAAAGTTCCAGCGCTACCCGTAAGAGTAAACTCGTCTCAGGCTCTTGAATAGAGGTACCTAATAATTTTTCACATTGATTCATGCGATATTTAATGGTGTTTCTGTGAAGGTAAAGAGCGTTAGCCGTTTTAGTAATTTCGCAATTGAAATCTAAAAAAACTTTCAAGGTTTTTCGTAATTCTTGTAACGTCGGTTCCGTCGGATAGGCCAACTCTTTCAATTGTTGCTGGCAAAAGTATTCAACATCTTCAGTGCCAATCTTTTCAAAAAGTCCAGCTAGGCCTTTGGGATGGAACAATTGCACAGTCGCTGGTTTTTGAGCGTGTAAAGAAGCCTCTAATGTCGAGGAAGCTTCAATATAAGAATTAGGCAAATCTTCTAGGTTTTCATAAGCATTGCCTAAAGCAAAGCGAATGGTAATAGGCAAAGCCTGTTGCAAACGTTCAGCGAGGTTTTGCAAAATCATCAAATGGTCATTTTTCTTAGATTGAAAAATCAAGATACTTTTATTTTGATTTTTTAATTTAAACAAGGCGACATCTGGCAGGATTTCCGGCAATTGTTCTTTGAGCCATTGGAAAATTAGTTGCCCTTCCGCTTGCTGATAACGAATATGGGTTTCATTTTCTGGTTTAGTCACACCGTAGACAATCGCTAATTGATAATAATCACTGTTGATTAAACGATAATTTTTCCAAAGTTCCAACCAATTTTGATGTTTACTCAGCGCTTCTTGATGTGTATCAAGCAAGCGGTCCAAAAAGTCTGTTTTGAGATGCTCAAAAGATTCAGCAATTTTCTGGTTTTTAAATAACATAAAAGTCAAAACTAAAATGGCCTGATCAATGGCAAATTCAGAAATAGGATAAGGAATCTGTTCAGGAGATAAGACCAATAAATAATAGGGAAAATAATCGTTCACACGAATTGGAAAGCCAGCTACTTGAATGTTTTCTTGTCGCTCATCCTGTAAACGAAAGATTTTCTTTTCTTGTGCCAATTGTTGAAAGTGGTCTTTTGATAATTGTTCGATGAAAAACTCCGCTGATTTTTGATTGCCATAAAAATAGTTCGAGTGAGCAATCACCTGTTGCCAAGGACTTAATAAAATAATTGGCGCATTTAAAATTTTCGCAAATTCAGCGATGAAACGCGTAGCATCAACATCTTGCATTAATAATGTTGAAAAACGCTTTTGGATGTCAAATGCCACAGACATCTGTTCAGTTTTGCTATCACGAAGATATCCTACAATTTCATGCAACAACCCGCCTAGTGGCTGTGTGCTAGGAATTTTAATCAGGGGCAAATCAACGGCACTGGCATAGGCAACAATTTCTGGTGAAATTTCGTCAAGGAACCGCCCAACTTTGATTCCTAAAGCCGTACACTCTGCTTGTTTTAGCGAGTCAATAAAAGGTTTCAATTTTTCTTGATCATCTTTATAAATCATTGCCGTTGTTAAAATCATGACATTTTTAGGGATAAAATCAGCCACATCAGGTGTTTCCGTGATTTCTACACTTTCCAAGGGCTGCGTTAAGTTTGAGTGAGACGATAATAATTGTAAGTCAGAAAATCTTGGTAAAGCCAAGACCTCAGCTAATATTTTCATCACAACAACCTCCTTTTTTTATAGTATAGCGAAGAATAAAAAGGAGTACAAAAGATAGTTATTGAATATGTCTAAAAAACAAAGTCAAAATAGTGCAAATTGAACAATGAATTTCTGGGTTTTTCCAAAGATAATAAAAGAGAAGAATTAAAAATGAAGTGAGGGATTACTATGTATCAACAACCAAATTTTGTACGGCGAACGATCATGACGCCGGGACCAGTCGAAGCGCATCCATCGGTACTTCGTCAAATGGGTCAACCAATTTTAGGGCAATTTGATCCAGAATTTCTACAGATTATGGACGAAGTTCGGGAAATGATTAAAGTACCTTTTGCCACAAAGAATCAACAAGCCTTTGCCATTGATGGCACGTCACGTTCAGGCTTGGAAGCGGGGTTATTTGCATTGATTGAGCCAGGCGACAAAGTGCTTGTGCCTGCGTATGGCCGGTTTGCTTATTTATTAGGTGAAATTTGCGAACGCGCCCGAGCCGAAGTTATTTATTTAGAAAAGGACTGGCTCGCACCGTTTGAACAAACAACGGTGATTGAAGCGATTAAAGAACATCAACCAAAAATTGTTGCGATGGTCCACGGCGAAACGGCGAATGCACAAATGCAACCACTGGATCAAATTGGCGCCTTTTGTCGGGAAAATGAAATTTTCTTTGTAGTAGATATGGTGGCGACTTACGGCGGTGTCGAAACAAAGGTCGATGATTGGAAGATTGATATTGCGGTAGCAGGCACTCAAAAATGTGTCAGTGTACCTTCAGGCCTTTCTTTGATTACTTACAACCAACGCGTGGCCGACTATCTGGCGGGCCGTTACCAAAAAGAGTTAGGACTTGGCGCGGATGCGCGGAATGAACGGTTCATTCAAAGTAACTACTTGGATTTATCGCAATTAGAAAAATATTGGGGACCAGAGCGCTTAAATCACCATACAGAAGCGACTACAATGATTTATGGGCTACATGAAGGGCTGCGCTTGTTACTTCAAGAAGGCATGGAAAATGTCTATGCACGCCATCGGAAAAACGATCGTATTTTAGTTGAAAGTCTGCAAAAAATGGGCTTAGAAATTTTCGGGAAGTTAGACACAAAAACACCAACAGTCATTCCTGTGGTCATTCCAGAAGGAATTGATGGTGAAAAAGTGCGGAGCTTATTATTGGATCATTTTAAAGTTGAAATTGCCTCTTCCTTCGGTGATTTAAAAGGAAAAATTTGGCGGGTCGGTAATATGGGTTACAGCAGTCGCGAAGACAATGTGTTGCATTTCTTAAGTGCCTTTGAGACTGTATTGAAACACCAAGGCTATCAATTTGAAGGTGGTAGCGGTAGTACTCATGCATTGGCTGAGTATTTAAACTAAAAAAGAAGGTAGGACAAAGGTCACTACGTAAAAAAGCGTAGTGCTTTTGTTCCTTGTGAAACGTTAACCAAAAAAATGATTGGTGGAGGAAAAGAAAATGACAGACAAGACAAAAAGTTCGTTGGCTTATTGGAAAAAAATCGTTATTTTACTATGTATGGGCTGGGTAACAATCTGGATTTATCGTTCCGCGCTTTCTCCTGTTTATCCACAAATTCGTGCGTCTCTAAATGGTAACGCTTCCGATACGGCACTAGGGTCCATTTCTAGCTTTTATTTTCTCGGTTACGTAGTCATGCAGATTCCTGCAGGCTTCTTGGTAGACAAGATTGGGAAAAAACGTGTATTAATTCCAGGCTTTATCTTGTTTGCGCTGGCAGCGTTACTGATTGCCCAAGCCCAAACGATTGGAACAATTTACTTAGGTAGCTTATTGGCAGGCTTAGGATGTGGTTCTTTCTATGGCTCGGCTTACTCGTTGACGTCGCAAAACATTCCTCAAGCCAAAAAAAGTTTTGCAACAGCTATTGTCAACAGTGGTTCAGCCGTTGGTTCAGGTTTAGGGATGATTTTATCTAGTTATTTAGTAGCCCAAAAAGGATTGCCTTGGCAAGTGATGATGTACATTTCCGCCTTTATGATTATTTGTATGTTAGTGGCTTTTCAAGTGATTATTCGCAATCATAAAGAAGACATGGCCTTGATTCAGCCAACCGTTGTTGATGAAAAAGATAACGGAGCGGTAAAAGAAAAAGTGCCCTTTAAAAAACTGTTTGCGCCACATATGCTATTTGCGTATATTTTATATTTTGGCACTTGTTATGCATATTATATGATTGTGACTTGGTTACCTAATTTTTTAAGTACCGAACGTGGTTTCCAAGGAGCGGCAATTGGATTGTCCTCTTCGCTGGTCGCATTTGCCTCTATTCCAGGAGCGTTATTTTTTAGTCGGTTGGCGGATAAGTACATGCATAAAAAAGTTCAATTCATCGTTGTTTTAGAATTTTTAGCAACAGCCATGCTTTTGTTAACTGTACAAGTAAGTAATGCAACGTTGTTATTAATTGCTTTAATTATGTATGGGTTCTTAGGGAAATTAGCTGTAGAACCGATTATTATTTCTTGGCTAGGTGAAAATGCACCAAAAATTGGAATTGGCACTACTTTGGGTGTTTTTAACTTTTTCGGCATGATGTCATCTGTGATCGCCCCAGCTTTGACTGGAAAAATTTCAGACACAACGGGTTCGAAAGTCATGGGCTTTTATATCGCCGTCGTGATTTTACTAATTGGCACGATTCTTTTTATGCTTGTTAATTTAAAAAAACGCGGGGCAGATTCGTCTAATAAATAAAAAAACAACGCAAACTTATCTTTCGCTGAATAAGTTTGCGTTATTTTACTTTTTGACAATCATATTAATTGCTTGTGCTAATCGCTCTTCTTGTTCTTTAGGATCTTTTTCAGGATTTTCAAAGCAATGCTTTAAATTTTCCGCAACAATCATCCCCATTACGCGATCAATACTAGAACGGACCGCACTCAACTGAGTGATAACATCGATACATTCTTTTTCTTCATCAATCATTTTTTGAATCCCGCGAATTTGACCTTCTGTGCGGCGTAAACGATTCAGCACTTTCTTTTTTTCTTCAGTCATTTTGCCCCTCCTTAAGAGTAGTGATTGGTTTAAAATATACCTACACGAGGTATTTTTGTCAACTATCTTTTCTTTGAATCTAAAAATGGCAGAAATCTCTTCAGTTGACAAGTCTAACTTTTTCATGTTAAATATACCCCGTAAGGTATATAAGAGAAGGAGAACAAAATGTTATTTCAATTGTTTAAAAAAACGCCAAGTATTTCAGCAAAGGAATTGCAGTCACGTTTATCTAAAGAGATAACGTTATTAGATGTCCGAACACCTAGCGAATACCGCGCAGGGCATATTCCACAAGCGATTAATGTCCCACTTAACAAAATTCCCGCCTACAACAAATCCGCTAACGAAGTCTATGTGATTTGCCAGTCCGGCATGCGCAGCAAAAATGCGGCCAAAATTTTAGCGAGAAAAAACTATCACGTGATTAACGTTCGTGGCGGGATGTCCCAATGGTCTGGTCAAATTAAAGGAGGAAAATAAATGAAAATTGTAATTATCGGAGGCGTAGCTGGTGGCATGTCAGCAGCGACACGTTTACGTCGCTTAATGGAAGATGCTGAAATTGTTGTCATGGAAAAAGGCCCTTTTGTTTCATTTGCAAACTGTGGTTTGCCTTACTACGTTTCTGGCGAAATCGCAGAAAGAGAGCAACTGCTTGTTCAAACACCCGAAGCGTTAAAGGCACGGTTTAATTTAGATGTTCGTCCTCACCATGAAGTCGTGGCGATTGATCCAATAGAAAAAGTGATCACAGTGAAACATGAAACAGAAATTTTAACAGAACACTATGACAAATTGATTTTATCACCAGGGGCGAAACCTTTTGTGCCACCAATTACAGGATTGGCAGAAGCCAAAAATGTTTTTTCATTAAGAAATGTTCCTGATTTAGATCAAATTATGACAGCCTTGACACCAGAAACAAAACGAGCCGTCGTGATTGGCGCAGGCTTCATTGGCTTGGAAATGGCAGAAAACTTGCAAAAACGCGGATTAGAAGTCACTCTCGTGGAAAAGGCACCCCATGTTTTACCGCCATTAGACGAAGAAATGGCCGCTTTTGTCAAAGCTGAATTAAGCAAAAACAATGTTCAAGTAATTACGGGACAATCTGCGGTTGCTTTTGAAGAAGAAGGGCAAGTGATTCGCTTAGAAGACGGTCAAACATTAGCTTCTGATTTAACCATTTTGTCGGTGGGGGTCCAACCAGAAAATACCTTAGCAGTTGAAGCAGGTGTAGCAACTGGTTTACGTGGCGGTATTGTTGTTGATGAACACTATCAAACGAATCAACCCGATATTTATGCGGTTGGGGATGCTATTGTAGTGAAACAACAAATCACTCAAGAAGATGCGCTGATTTCTTTAGCTTCTCCTGCCAATCGCCAAGGACGTCAAGTAGCGGATGTGATTGCTGGGTTAGAGAGAAAAAATCAAGGAAGCATTGGGACCGCCATTGTGCGAGTCTTTGATTTAACCGCTGCTTCAACTGGTTTAAGCGAACGGGCTGCTAAAGCTGCTGGACTAACAACAGCTGTTGTGCATATCAGTGGAAAAGACCATGCGGGGTATTATCCTGGCGCAACAGATCTTCAGTTAAAATTAATTTTCCATCCTACGACAGGGGAAATTTATGGCGCACAAGGAATTGGGGCAAAGGGCGTAGATAAGCGGATTGATATTCTTGCGACCGCTATTAAAGGACAGTTAACTATTTTTGATTTGCCTGAATTAGAGTTTACCTATGCTCCGCCGTTTGGTTCAGCGAAAGATCCTGTGAACATGTTAGGCTATGCAGCGATGAACCTTGTAGAAGGATTGAGTGAAAACGTTCAATGGTATGAGTTATCCAACGAATTAGCTAAGGGGGCTGTTTTATTAGATGTCCGTAATCCCGCCGAACGAGCCAATGGTCAATTTAAAAATGCTGTGTCTATTCCTTTAAATGAGTTAAGAGAACGTTTGGAGGAATTAGACAAGTCAACGGAGTACATTGTTAGTTGTCACAGCGGTTTGCGTAGTTATATCGCAGAACGGATGCTAAAACAAGCGGGCATATCAGCCAAAAATTTAGATGGTGCTTTTGCGCTATATAGAATGGTAAAACCGGAGGAACTAGAAAATGTATAACACGATTGGCATGCCTGAATTTTATCAGGAAGCAAAACGAAAAAAATTACCGATTATTGATGTACGAGAAGAAATGGAATACCAACTGGGGCATGTCCCCCAGGCCATCAACTTACCTTTAAGTACTTTAACCGAAAATTATCAGCAATTAGATAAAAAACAACCCTATTATCTGATTTGTCAAATGGGATCGCGCTCCGCACAAGCATGTGCGTTTCTCAGTCAACAAGGGTATCAAGTAACCAATGTTCTAGGTGGTACATCTGGCTGGTTGGGCCAATTAGAACAATAAAATAACAAAAAACGTTTATCCTTTTACACAGGATAAACGTTTTTTTGTTAGATAAAGATGTGTCAAAACTGTAAGAGGAATGATAGGAAGATGAAGGGACCAGTTTTTTTATTCATTATATACTAAATAAAATGACAAACTCGTCAACAGAAATCAAGGAGGAACAAATAAATGAAAAAGTCAGGCCAGAAGAAGCGAAATAAAAAAGTGTGGTTCGGTATTGGTGCCGCAGTGGTCGTCGTCGGATTTATCGGAGCAAAAACAGTTTTTTCTTCAAAAGAAGTTGAACCTGAATACACAACGTATACCATTACAGAAATGGCCTCATTAAAATTAGATGGTCAAGTGAGTTTTCTAGATACTCGGGATATTTTCTTTGATCCTTCTTTAGGAAAAATTGCCGAAATAAATGTTGAAAATGGTAAAGAAGTCAAGAAAGATAGTCCATTGTTAACGTACAATAACTCAGACATCCAAGCCACAGAAACAGAACAAGCGAATGCTGTTAATCGAAACAATCTTCAAGTCCAACAAGCACAAGAGAACGTTAACTTAGCCACTCAAAAATACAATGAAGCCTTAAACAAAGTTGCTGCAGCCAAGCAAAAATTAAACACCGCAAAAGAGGCTGAAGAGAAAGAAACACTAAATGCGGAAATTCAGCAATTGAATGAAGCTGTTAGTGCTGCGAATAGTGAAGTCGCCCAAGCTAACCAAGCCCTTCAATTAGCCAACAGTGATGCCGTCGGAGCAGCAAACACGCTTGAACAAACACGTGGCAAAGTCAACACAGTTGTTACAGCACCAATTGATGGTCAAGTCACTGTTGATGCTAGTGCCATGAGTAGTACTGACAAACCAGTCATTAAAATTGCAACACAAAAGAAAAATATTCAAGGAAAAGTAACCGAGTATGATTACGATAAATTACAGACAGGGGAAGAAGTAACAGTGACGACCGTTGGTTCAGGCAAAACAGCGCCAGGCAAAATTGTTTCCATTGCGCAAACCCCAATAGCTAAAAATGAAGGCAATCCAGTAGTGAGTTATCAATTTACAGTAGAAGGTGATTTTCCTTGGGCAGAAGGCTTGTCTACTAGCATCGCTGTGCCGCAAAAGCAAATGATTATACCGACAGCAGCAATCCAAAAAGAAGGCGGAAAAGAATTTGTCTACGTTTACAAAGCGGGCAAAGCGAAAAAAACACCGATTGAAACAGAAACAAATTTAGGACGTAAAGTTGTCAAAAGTGGCTTGAACTGGAAAGACCAAGTGATTGCCAATCCCAATAAAGAATTGAAAGATAATCAAGATGTTCAGGTAGCTGCCAATGATTAAGCTAGCCCATATTCATAAATATTATTATTCCGAAGAAGAAACACTGCATGTGTTAGATGATATTAACCTCCAAGTAGACGCTGGAGAATTTTTAGCGATTATGGGTCCTTCTGGTTCTGGGAAATCGACTTTGATTAATTTGCTAGGCTTTATTGATAAAAAGTTTGAAGGAACGTATTTATTTGAAGACCGTGAAATTGGCGACTTTTCTGATAAGGAACTATCCCGAATTAGAAATGAAGCAGTCGGCTTTGTCTTTCAGAATTTTAGTTTAATTGAAACACTAACAGTTGAAGAAAACATTGAATTGCCTCTTTTATATAGTGGGTTAACCCCAAAAGAAGCCAAAGATCGTGTCCACGAAGTTCTGACAAAAGTCGGCTTGCCAGATAAAGGCAAGAAGCATCCAAAACAACTTTCGGGCGGACAACAACAACGTGTTGCCATTGCGCGTGCGATTGTCAATCGGCCAAGTTTTATTATTGCAGATGAACCAACTGGGGCTTTAGATAGTAAAACATCGGAAGAAATTTTAACGCTCTTTCAGCAATTAAACAATGAAGGTGTCACCATTATTTTAGTGACACATGATGAAGAAACAATTGAATACTGCAATCGTTTGATTAAAGTTCGTGATGGAAAGATTTTAGAGGAGGTGCTGACATGAAACGTTCAATTATTTGGAAAACCGCCTTCCGTTCCATTTTGAAAAATAAGCGACGCAGCTTGTTAACGATGCTAGGGATTGTCATCGGGATCGCTTCGGTGATTACCATCGTGGCTATCGGTAACGGCTTTAAAGAAGACATGGTCGATAAATTATCTGCTGAAAAACAAAAAGAAAATGTGAAAAAGATTTCTTTTTCGGCCTACAACACTTCGGATATGTTTAGTGACCAAGCGATGTTTACCGACAATGATTTAGGGGTCGTGCGCATGGTTCCTGGCGTAGAAAAAATTGATTTTGATCAAAGAGAAGTTGATGGCGCCCAAAAAGGTACACTGAATTTTCAAGCAGGACCGAAAAATCTTTCCGTAACCTATGAACTTGCCGACAAAACCACCAAAGAATTGTTGGCGGGACGCCAACTGAATGATGGAGACAATGCAAAACTGGATAAAACAGTGGTGGTGGATGAACTGGTTGCCAAAGAACTCTACCAAGACCCGACTGCAGCAGTTAATCGAACTTTTCCATATAAAGATCAACTTTTTACCATTGTTGGCGTGACAACCAATACCAGCGGTGCCATTGGTCCAGGTAATGATGACTCATTGCTTTATTTTCCCAAAAAGACCTATGAACATTATTTCGGCAAGCTAAAAGATACATCTACGTTGAAGCTAACAGTAGCACCTGGCTACCAACCAGATCAAGTATTGAAAGAAACAATAAAAACTCTCTCTCAACAAGGAACCATGAAAAACAGCGGGACGTATCAAGAATATAATGTTAAAGATACCATCAAAGAAATGGGCTCTTTATTAAATAATTTAACCTTGTTTATTTCCGCAATTGCGGCCATTTCACTGGTAATTGCTGGGGTCGGCGTTATGAATATGATGTACATTTCGGTCTCAGAACGGATTAAGGAAATTGGTATCCGACGTGCATTGGGCGGGACAGCCAGTGATATTAAAAAGCAATTCTTAACAGAAGGGATTGCCTTGACCTTAATCGGCGGAATTACTGGTTATCTTTTAGGAATGATTATTGCCTACTTAGCCTCAATGGCATTACCGTTTTCTGTTCGTCCAGATTTAATGACGGTTACATTAGCCATCGGGATTTCTGTCTTTATCGGGGTTGTATTTAGCTATTTCCCTGCCTCGGCCGCTTCAAAAAAAGACTTAATCGATATTATGAAATAAATATAAATAGCAAAGAAACAGCCACTTTTGGCTGTTTTTTTTAGTGAAAGCAGAAAAAAATCCAAAGATTTCAAGAGAAAATAGCTAACAAACGTCAAAAGGTTGGTAGCTAATGTTAACCTTTTGACGTTTGTTAGCTAAATAAAAAAAGAAAAAATTGAAAAAATAGCACGTTGAGGATTAAATAACAAATATTTTTTAAATAAGACTATTGGAAAGACTTTATAAATCAGGGATTATAGGAATGACTGTTAATGACTGATTTGCTTGTAAATTTCTAAATTTTAATTCGAAAAATTTCCAGTATACTAAATATATCAAAACAAAACACGAAAATTGAGAAAATTTTGAATCAAAAAAGAATTAAGGAGGAATCAAGAATGAAAATAATGGTCATCACAAAAAATATCTTAGCAGAAACTGCTTTTCAAAATCGCTTACAGCATTTAGACCACCAAGTTTTTTGCACGACGTGTCTGATTGGTGAAATTAAGGAAAGTCATTTGTTTTATCGGAAATTTGATGCCATCATTCTCAGCGAAACGATTCCTCGCAAAGAACAATATTTATATCTAAAGGAATTAGCCAGAGTTAAAACGCCGTTGTTTCTTCGTTCCGAAGACATTCCTACCTCGGAAGAATTGAACATTAGCTATCAATATGGCATTCTCAATTGGCTACGATTGGATGCGACTTTGGATACATTAAGAGAAAATCTCCTTTTGGCAGAATTAAATAAACCCATCCAACGAGAAGATGAAAAGTTAGATGTAGAGGGGATAAAGCTAACAGCTACAGAACGTGCACTACTCGCTATCTTGTATAGTACGCCGAAAGAACACTTACCAATGGAGCGCCTGTGTAAATTAATATATGACACAGAAGAAACAGCCAATAATCGAAAAAAAATGACCAAGCAGCTGACAAAATTAAATAAAAAAATTCAAGTAGGGGGCTTTAAAAAACAAGGTATCCAAAATACACGGTATAAAGGCTACAAACTGCATCCGCAGTTGCTTCCTTACATTGGCGAATTATTTACTTAAAATAGAGAAGCACTTGACGAATGAAAATCACCATCACAGGATGACCCCTAAAAACCATGCTATACTAATAAGGAATAGTATAGGAGGTGGGTCTGTATGAAAGACGGACTATATTGGGTACAACAATTAAAAGAACAGAAAGTAAGTCACACAGAACTCTTAAAGGATATTGAGAAAAAAGTCCAAAAGTTAAATCCAAAGCTCAATGGCTTTGTAACCTTTGACAGCCAAGAAGCAGAAGTAACTTATCAAAAAAATGAACAGCAGGACACACTATTTGCTGGTTTGCCATTTCCTTTGAAAATGTTAGGCCAAGAAAAAGCGGGGTGGTCAGCAACGGCCGGCTCGCAACTTTTTAAAAATAGTACTGCAACAACGACCTCTAACTTTGTCAAAAAAGCTGAAACGATTGGTTTGATGCCCTTAGGACAAACCAACGCCCCAGAGTTTGGCTTTAAAAATATTACGGATCCTGCGCTTTACGGGCCAGCCCGCAATCCTTGGAACCTGGAACATTCGCCAGGCGGTTCCAGTGGCGGCGCTGCCGCAGTTGTCGCTAGCGGGATTGTTCCTATCGCCGGCGCTAGTGATGGCGGTGGCTCCATCCGAATTCCCGCCTCTTTTAGTGGCTTAATTGGCTTAAAACCTAGCCGTGGCTCCATGCCTGTCGGCCCAGAAGGCTGGCGAGGCTGGCAAGGTGCCTCGATTGACTTTGCGTTGACTATTTCTATGAGAGACACCAAAGCGTTATTTTATGGCCTACGTGGTAGCCACAGTGGCGCCCCATACCAAGCACCCTTGGCAGAATGGCAAACACACCCTAAAAAACAACGGCTAAAAATTGCTCTGTGTACCGCTTCGCCTATCGGCTCAATGATTTCGCCAGAAGCAACACAAGCGGCGAAACAAGCGGCTGATTTTCTGGCAGCCGCTGGCCATGAAATCATTGAGATTCCTTATCCAGTCGATGGTGCAGCGCTGATTCGCTCCTATTATCAAATGAACGGCGCAGAAACTACAGCGATGATGAACAGCATTCAACAGGGGCTCGGGCGCCCAATTCGCAAAGAAGAAATCGAACCTTTTTCATGGACCATGCATCAATTTGGCCAAAAGATTCCAGCAGCCACCTATGTTCATTCATTACAGTTATGGGATCAAGCAGCAGTAACGATGGAAGAACTTTTTCAAAAATTTGATCTGTTTTTATCACCAACAACGGCTTTTTCAGCACCAAAAATTAACGAAGATTTGCAAAGTGAGCACATTCGTCAACGAATGGAACAGGCAGCTGAATTAACAGAAGCAGAATTAGCTGAATTAATCTATGATTATTTTGATAAAAGTTTACAGCTAACACCGTATACTCAACTAGCGAACTTGACAGGACAACCAGCCATCAGCTTGCCCACACATGTGACGGCAACGGGGTTACCCTTAGGCATTCAATTGCTGGCTGCTCGTGGACGTGAAGATCTCTTATTCCAAGTAGGCGAACAGTTTGAGCAAGAAGGTAAATTTAAATTACCAGAAAGTTACCGCTAAATAGGGTGTTATTGTGACCAAATTTCAGATAAAATAGACACAAGACAAAAAACTGAGGTGGAAAAATGCTGTACGTAGTGAGACATGGTGAAACAGATTATAATGTGGCCCGTAGAATTTGTGGTCATGCGGAAGCGCAATTGACCGAAAAAGGCTATCAACAAGCGGAATTGGTAGCTGAAAAAATTGCCAAACAAGGAATTCAAATCGACCGTTTACTGGCGTCGCCTTTAAAACGGGCGCAAGAAACAGCACGTAAAATTGCGGAACGAAATCAATTGACGATTGAAACAGAACCTCGTTTAATTGAGATGAATTTTGGCATTTATGATGGTGAACCGATTGAAACAACGGCTTTCCAAGAAAATCGTTCTGAGATTTCCTTGCCGTTTCCAGAAGGGGAATCGGTCCTAGATGTTGCGGGTCGAATTTATCCCTTGATTGAGGAAGCCGTGGCTTCAGAGGAAACTTACCTATTTGTTTGCCACAATGCGGTCATGCGAGTCATTGATAACTACTTCAATGGTAAAAAAATCCAAGATTTCTTGGACTTTCATTGTGAAAATACACAACTTGTACAATACGGAGAATAAAAATCAAGTCTTTAATCTTTTGGTTAAAGACTTGATTTTTTTATGGTAAATAAGAAACCGCTTCCGTTTTAATGTATAATAAATTAACTTTTGGATCAAAAAAGAAATGGGGAAAAGACTATGAGAATTGATAATATTCATCAAGCGTTAAAACAGTTTCACGTACAAAATCCAAGTAGCAAAGCAACCTTGTTACCCGCAACGGCTTCGCAATTAAGTCAGGCCTCTGGCTATACCCGAACTGCTGTTAGTGAAGAGCTTTCAAAATTAGTGAGAAAAGACCAAGTCGTTAAAGTTAAATCTAGACCAGTGTTATTTTTTGATAAAGACTACTTAGAGGAACAGTTTCCTTTTTTTAAAAGTAGCACGTGCTACGATTCCCTCGCTTCGCTGCAAGAGGACATTTATCAACAGACAGAACAGATACATAAGAAAAAGCAACTACTGAAAATGAATCCATTTGCGAACGTAATTGGTTTTGATGGGAGCTTAGCAGACGCCATCAAGAAGTTGAAAGCCGCTATTTTATATCCGCCTAATGGCTTGAATATTTTACTTACTGGAGAATCTGGGGTGGGCAAAACCTTAATTGCAGAACAATTACACCAATTTTATCAAGTTAAAATGAACCAAGAAGTCCCGTTTATTTATTTTAATTGTGCAGAATATTTCAACAATCCAGAATTATTAACTTCGCATCTGTTTGGCTATAAAAAAGGCAGTTTCACTGGTGCCGTCAATGACCAAAAAGGCTTGGTGGAGTTGGCAGATGGCGGTTTTTTATTTTTAGATGAAGTCCATCGATTAACGAGCGAAGGCCAAGAAAAATTGTTTACAGTTTTGGATAAAGGGTATTTTACACGGATGGGCGAAGCCGAAAAACAAAGAAATGTATCGATAAAATTTATTTTTGCAACAACCGAAGCAGTCAATCAATATTTTTTGAAAACGTTTTTAAGAAGGATCCCTGTGACATTAGCCATTCCAGCTTTAGCCGAGCGCTCTTTGAAAGAAAAAATTCAATTGATTTTGTCCTTTTTCTTAGAAGAAAGTCAACGGATTCAAAAGAATATCCACATTCGTTATGAGGCGTTGAAACAATTAACGTTTACTCATTTTGAAGCCAACGTTGGTGAATTGAAAGCGGCGATTCAATTTATGAGCGCACAAGCCTATTTAGAAGTGTTCGACCAATTAACGGAAACTATTTGCATTGAAGCAAACGAGGGGACAGTCAAAGAGCAACCTGATGTAGAAAGTCTGCTGGCTTTTAATGAGTGGATACCTAACGATGGCCTCACGATTCAATACAACCATTTTTATTTAAGCAGTCAAGAGTTACTTAAATCAGAAAGTCTGAAAAATGATCGTTTTTATAATTTTCTATTGAAAGAATATGCGGATTTGAAAAAATTAACTCTTTCGACAGAGGATGCGCTAGCAATCATGCAAAACAAAGTCGAGCAACTTTATGATATGGATATTTTTGCTCAAGAACCGCTAGCCTTAGAGGCCATTGACGAAACATTGCAGCCAAAAATTCAAGAAGCCATTGTCTTTTTTGAACAATTAATCCAAGAAAAATTGACAGAGGATTTCCAGAATATTTTAATTGTCCACCTTTATTCTGCTGTTTTTTATTCTGCACAAATGAATGAAACATTTTATTCAGATACCAAAAATATCTATTCTGGCAAAGTAACCCAGTATCAAGCTGCTAAGACCATGGTGGACTTTCTACAAACGTTGTTTGGGATTTCTTTTGCTGATACGGAAATCCTCTTTTTTGATCTATTTATTCGTAAAGTCACAGCTAAAAAAAGAGCGCACTCAGTTGAAGAAAACTGTGGCGTTATCGTCGTTGCACATGGTGCCGCGACGGCCAGCAGCATGGTTGAGTACACCAACCTTCTGTTCTCAACAACTGTCATGCGTGCAGTTGATATGCCGATTAATCAATCAGTGGAAGAAACATTAGAAAAAGTCCGTACAATTGTAAAGCAAAATCAGTATAAAAAAATTATTTTGATGGTGGACATCGGTTCCCTGGTTTACTTTGGTAATGCTATCAGTCAAACGTTTCAAATGGAAGTGCTGCTAATTAGCAATATCAATCTCTTAACATTGCTAGAAGTGGCGCGAGAAGTCATTTATGAATCGACGGCGTTTGAGTATCTATTACCAGTCTTAAAAGAAAAAAATCATCGCGCCTTGATTTGCAGTAAAGGTCGCTTCAACGAGGCAAAAGTTCTCATTATTTCCTGTCTAACTGGCATGGGGACTGCTATTAAAATTGAACAGTTGTTACTAAAAACTTTTCCTAATGAATTACTAACGAATGTACGCATCATTACTTTAGAGAAAAGAGAAGTGGAAGACATTGATCGTTTGCATTCTTTTGTTCGGAAAGAAGAGAAAATCGTTGGCATCATTGGCACCGTAAAGACAGAAGTGCCAGATATTCCGTTTATTTCTTTACAAGATTTACTATCGAAGCGGGGCATTCAGCTAGTTTTCGAATTATTAGGCCATCATTTAGAAGAAAAACAAAACCAAGAGTTACTAAAGAAAGTTTCAGCTAAATACATTCAAGGATTATCAATCGAAGCTATTACAGACTTACTAACGGTTTTGAATCCTACAACCATTTCAATCGAATTAGCTAAGATTTATTCAGACATTTGCTTGCAAACCAAAATAAAAAGTGACGAAAAGATTTTACTTCGTTTTATCATTCATTGTGCCTGTATGTTAGAACGGCAATTATTGAATCCAGAATATGACCCAACAGCTTATGAAGTGTCATACCGAGAGTTGCCAGAAGCAGTATCTGTCATAAAAATGGCGTTTCGACCGCTTGAAGTGTCCTATAATTTGTTGATTCCACCTTTGGAAGTGCGCTATATTTATGAATTGCTCTTTGAAAAGGCTTAATTCAAACAGAAATGAAAGTTGGCACACTTATTGCTTTTAATAAAATGATTAATTAGCAAAGGAGTTTGTTTATGGAAAATGAACCAATTTTACTTTTAACACACAATGGTTGGGGCTTGGAATTAGTCAAAAGCGTCCAGATGATTGTTGGAGAAGTTACAAATGTACATGAAGTTGCATTACAAGCAGAGGATTCACTGGGGGATTATTTAGAACGAGTCACAGAAAAAATTGACCAATTAACGTGGCACAACCAGTTGCTAATTTTAACAGATGTTAAAGGCGGCACACCTAGTAATGTTGCATTACGTTTATCAAAAGATTATGACCTCCTGATTGTGTCCGGATTATGCACATCGTTATTATTAGAATCCGTCATGAAACAAAGTGGTCCTGGGTTTTGTTTACAAGATGCAGAGATGATTCAACAAGCAGCAGTAGACAGTTGTCAAATTTTAGAAATTCCAAAATAAGAAAGTACAGGTGAACAGAATGTCAAAAATCGTATTAACAAGAGTCGATAGCCGTTTAATCCATGGACAAGTAGTGACTAAATGGTTACAACAATCAGGTGCAAATGAAATTTTGGTAGTGAGTGATGAACTAGAGCAAGATGAATTTTTACAAAGTATTTATTTAATGGCGGCGCCTCCAGGGGTTTCTGTAGTAATTAAAGGGATTGAAAGTGCCAAAGAATATTGGGAATCGCAAGAAAAGGAAGAGAAAAAGGTGTTATTTTTAGTGCCAGATTTAACGACCTTAAAAGCGATGGTGGACCAAGAAATTATTAAAGAGGAGATTCAAGTTGGTGGCTTAGGTGGCGGACCAAATCGGAAAAATGTTTTAAAAAATATCAATTTATCTGAAGAAGATGTTGCAATTTTGACTGAACTTTTAACGAAGGGCATCCATGTTTTCTTCCAAGCGATTCCCGAAGAAAATCCCCTACCAATTCAAAAATTAATTGAAAAATATCAATCACTATAATCAGAGAAAAAGGAGAGAATCATATGGGCGTTTTAGGTGTTTCAATTATTATGGGACTTTATTATTGGTTTGCACGTTTGCGTTTTGGGTACACATTTTCAGGCATGCTGTCTCAGCCATTAGGTGCAGCGTTGGTGGCTGGTTTAGCAACAGGAAAACTTAGTGAAGCAATGGTTGTGGGGGCGGGGATTCAACTTGTTTATCTCGGAGTCACCTCCACACCGGGCGGCAATGTGCCTAGTGATCCGGCTTTAGCTTCAGCAATTGCGATTCCAATTGCTTTAGGTGTGGGAATGAATGCCGAGGCGGCTGTTGCACTAGCTGTTCCTTTTGGTGTGTTAGGCGTCTTTATGGATCAATTACGGCGCACCATCAATGCGACGTGGGTGCATATGGCTGATAAATATGCGGAAGAGTTAAATTATGGGGGGATTTACCGAGCTGCGTTTGTTTATCCAGCTTTAGCGGGATTTTTAATTCGCTTTCCGTTAGTTTTTGCGGCGAACTTTTTTGGTCAATCTGTGGTGAATAAAGTCTTAGAAGTTATCCCAGCATGGTTGATGCACGGCTTTGAAGTAATGGGTGGTATTTTACCAGCGTTAGGATTCGCCTTAACAATTATGGTAATTGGCAAGAAAAATTTGATTCCTTATTTTTTAATTGGTTTTGTTGCAGTAGTATATTTTGGCGCAGAAGTTATGGCCGTCGCTATTTTAGGAATCTGTATTGCCTTTTTAGTTAGAAATAAGGCATTGAGTGAGGAGGCAGCATAATGGAACAAATGACACAAGCAAATGAACAACAATTGGAACAGAAAAAAATTACTAAAAAAGAATTATCCAAAGCCTTTTGGATTTATCAACTAGGCTGTGAATTATCAAATTCTTATGAACGTCTTCAAAGTTTAGTTTTTTGTGCATCGATGATTCCTGCAATTAAAAAACTTTACGCAGACGATGAAGAACAACAAAAAGAAGCTCTGAAACGTCATTTGAATTTTTTTAATACTGAAGGAACAGTAGGGGCTTCCATTCAAGGGATTGCAATTGCTATGGAGGAAGAAAAATCCAATGGCGCAGCGATCTCTGATACGGCGATCACATCGATTAAAACTGGGCTGATGGGTCCGCTGGCTGGGATTGGCGATTCGATTATTTGGGCAGCATTAATGCCGTTAATCATTTCCATTTTTATTCCAATGGCTAAAGGAGGTAACGTGATTGGAAGTATCGGTCCGTTGGTTCTGTACACAGCCATTACGTTATACATCAGTTGGACGTTAGTAAATAAGTCCTATACATTAGGGCGTAATTCAATCTTAAGTTTGTTAAAAGACGGCAAAATTAAGCAAGTCATTTATTCAGCAAATGTTTTAGGAATGATGATGATGGGCGCTTTAAGTGCGAGTTATGTTAAAATTGCTAGCCCGATGACGTTTAAAGTTACTGGCGGTGCCACGATTGTTTTACAAGATATCCTAGATCAAATTATGAAAGGGTTACTTCCTTTAGCAGCAGTTATGGCTATTTATTTCTTCATGGTAAAAAAAGGCCCACGTTACGGTATCATTATCGGCACGATTGTCTTAGTTAGTTTGGTCACTTCATTCTTTGGTTTGTTATAAAGGAGAAAATAATGAATAGTTACGAAAAATTCCACTTGAAAGAAGTCATCAATGCTTCTGGCAAAATGACCATTCTAGGTGTCTCCAAAGTTTCGGAGGCAGTCCTAGCGGCTCAACGATTCGGCGGCGAACATTTCTTTGAAATGAGTGAACTTAGTGTGCAAACAGGGGCCTTTTTAGCCAACTTGTTGAAGGCAGAAGATGCCCAAATCGTTTCCTCGGCTTCGGCGGGGATTGCCCAATCGGTGGCTGCCTTGATTGGAAAAGGCAGCTTGTACCACGCGTATCATCCCTATACAGAAAAAATTGAACAGCGGGAGATTGTTTTACCTAAAGGGCACAACGTGGACTACGGCACGCCTGTAGAAGTCATGGTAGCGCAAGGCGGCGGCCAAGTAGTGGAAGCTGGCTACGCCAACATGTGCAGTCCAGAACACGTGGAAATGATGATTTCCGAAAAAACAGCGGCCATTCTATACATCAAAAGCCATCATACCGTGCAAAAAAGTATGCTGACGGTGGCCGAAGCGGCCAAAGTGGCGCAACGCCACAAGGTGCCGCTAATTGTTGACGCGGCAGCAGAAGAAGATCTTTTCAAATACACCGAAGCAGGCGCTGATTTGGTGATTTACAGCGGCGCCAAAGCCATTGAAGGGCCAAGTGCCGGTTTAGTGGTCGGGAAAAAAGAATACGTTGACTGGGTGCGCCTACAAGGCAAAGGCATTGGTCGAGCAATGAAAATTGGCAAAGACAATATCTTAGGATTTACGCAAGCAGTGGAAGAATACTTGGCACATGGCAGTGAATCAGGGGCTTCGATGCAAGAGCGCTTAAAACCGTTTGTTGAAGCCATCAACAACTTGTCAGATTTAACCGCCAAAATCGTCCAAGATGGCGCTGGCCGAGACATTTATCGCGCCAGTGTTAAAGTGGACGGCAGAAAAACTGCCAAGGAAGTCATCCAAGCATTAAAAGCAAAAAGTCCAGCCATTTATACGCGAGAATATCAAGCCAACAATGGCATCATTGAATTTGACATTCGTTCTGTCAATCAAGAAGAAATGAACAAAATCGTGCAACGATTACAAGAAATTATGGACACAAAGGAGAAATAAGCCATGTCATTAAAACCTAATTATTTAGAAGAACGCATTTGTTTAAACGTCTTAGCCAATTCAGTAGAAAATGCCCAAGCCTGTTATGAAGCAGCAGAAGGGCATGTTGTGTTAGGCGTCCTTTCAAAAAACTATGAAACCGATGAAGCAGCCATTGACGATATGAAAAAATACCAAGCAGCAACCAACAACGCTTTATCTGTCGGCTTAGGGGCTGGCGATCCAAATCAAAGTCAAATGGTGGCTCGCTTATCAGAAGTTTTACAACCGCAACACGTGAACCAAGTCTTCACAGGTGTCGGCGCTTCGCGGGCCTTACTTCGTCAAGACGAAACAGTAATTAATGGCTTGGTTTCACCCACAGGCAAAGTTGGCTATGTTAACATTGCGACAGGTCCGTTAAGCTCGGGTGCGCCAGCGGCAGAAGTACCTATCGAAACTGCCATCAAATTGTTGAAAGACATGGGGGGCAGTTCCATTAAATATTTCCCGATGAAAGGCTTGGCTCACAAAGAAGAATACCAAGCAGTAGCAGCAGCTTGTGCCAAGTATGACTTTTATTTAGAACCAACAGGGGGCATTGATTTAGAAAACTTTGAAGAAATTGTTCAAATTGCGGTGGATGCCGGCGTTAAAAAAATCATTCCTCATGTTTACAGCTCAATTATCGATCAAGAAACAGGGGACACTAGAACAGAAGACGTGAAAACGTTACTAACCATGATGAAAAACACATTGAATAAGTAAAGGGCCAATCTTTATTTGACTTTCTTCGCCAGATTTGCTACTCTCAAGTGGAGAATAAATAAAAACCAACAAATGAATGTGGGGTATTTTGGTGAGTGTCGTAGGTATCTAATTGATAAGTTGAATAACCAGTGAACCAAGCAAGGTTTATTTGGTGTGCTTAGAAAGTGATACCTGTCAGTCATCTCAATTACTAAACACCTCCTTTAAAAGAGGTTTCTTTAGTAACCTTTATCCAATGATAAAGAGGACAGCGGTAGAACGCTGTCCTCTTTTTTCTATAGAAACTGGTTTTTATTTAAAGGCGCCAGGTATTCTTTTCGTGATAGAAAGGAAGAAAAAACAAATGAATCATGAAACCATTCAAAAATTACAATTTACAACAATTCTTAAAGAAGTTCAAACACGTGCGATTGGCGAGTATAGTAAAGAACGGTTGGCGAAAATGGTCCCTGCAACACGTTTAGAAACAGTGCAGTCCCGCTTAACGGAAACAACCGAGGCCCGCTTAATTATTGATAGCGGACAACACGTCCCTTTCATGGGCTTGAGTCAAATTACCCGCTTGCTTCAACAAGTGAAAAAAGGCTTAATCCTTACACCAAACGAATTGATTGAGGTCGCTGACTTTTTAAGAAGTAGTCAGCGAATCCAGAAGTTTTTTGAAAAAAATCAATACCAAACGCCGCGTTTATTTAGTTACAGTCAGCACTTAGCTGATTTCAGAGCAATCGAAGAACAAATTTATACGAAAATCCATAACCAAAAAGTTGCCACCGATGCTTCTCGACAACTTCGGAAAATCCGTCGTCAAATCAATGAATGCCAACAAGAAATTGAAACAAAAGTCACCAAATTTTTACGCAATAAAAATAATCAACTATATATTCAAGAAAATATGATGGTGAAAAAAGGGGAACATTACACGGTACCAATCAAAGCTAGCTATAAAAATAAGGTTTCAGGCACAATCATTGAGCAATCCAATAAAGGCCAAACGGTCTTTATTGAACCTGTAGCAATTAGTAAATTAAATGAACAACTGACACTCTTAAAAGCGGAAGAAACAGCGGAAGAATATCAAATTTTGGCAGAACTAACAGGGTTAATTAATGAGCAAGAACGACTAGTCGATCAAGCCGTCGATACAATGACCACCTTAGATATTATTTTTGCACGAGGAAAGTATAGTCGCGAAATAGGTGGGATCACGCCAAAAGTCAACAAAGAAGAACGCTTGCGCATTGTTCAAGGAAAACACCCTCTTTTATTAGAACACGCAGTACCACTGACGTTTTCTTTAGGAGCAGAGTATCGAGGACTTGTCATTACAGGTGCCAATGCTGGTGGTAAAACGGTTGTCTTGAAAACAGTTGGCTTATTGACTGTCATGACACAATTTGGGTTGCAAATTCCAGCACAAGCGGGCACAGAGATTCCAGTATTAGATGAAATTTTTGTCGATATTGGTGATCAGCAAAATCTGGAAAATGCGTTAAGCACTTTTTCTGGGCACATGAAAAATATTGCGGAAATGTTGCGTAACGTTAAGCGACATACGCTTGTTTTATTAGATGAAATTGGCAGTGGCACCGAGCCGAACGAAGGAGCTGGCTTAGCGATTGCTATCATGGAAACGATGTATCAAAAGGGTGCCTTGGTAGTTGCAACGACCCACTATGGTGAAATTAAACGTTTTGCCCAAGAGCATGACGATTTTGTGCCCGCCGCAATGGCCTTCGATCGTGAAACATTAACGCCCAAATATCAATTGAAAATTGGTGAAGTTGGCGATAGTCAGGCGCTTTGGATTGCACGTAAAATGAAGATGGAGCCACAGCTCATTGAAAAGGCGGCCCATTATATTCAGCGGAAAGAATACCCTACTAATCGAAGTCTATTTAAACCCCTGAAAGCAAAAGAAACGACCTTTACCACGTTTGTAGAAGAAACAGACCGTTATCAAAAAGGTGATCGTGTCCTATTGACAGAAACACAACAAATTGGGTTGGTTTTTACAGATGAGGGTGAACAAGAAATCCAAGTATTTGTGAATGATAAAATTGAAAATGTACCACGAAGACGGTTGAAATTACAAGCGAAAGCACAAGATCTATATCCGCAAGACTATGATTTAGAAAGTTTATTTACAGATTTCCATGAACGAAAGAAACTCAAAGATATTGAACGCGGCTCAAAAAAAGCGCAGAAACAATTACGCAAAGAAGCCGAAAAAAGAGCAGCAAGACGCGAAAAATAAGGAACTTAACAGAAGCAATACAACAACTTAACACTTTGTTTACTTGTTATTTATCAGAAATCAACTAAGACTTGTTATAGTCAATGTATGGGTAGAGATATGAAGGAGGAAACAAGGAAATGAAGAAAAGAGCTTTGCTAGGGGTTACCTTATTAACATTCACAACATTAGCGGGTTGTACAAATTTATCTGAACAGAAAAGCGGCGAAAAACAAACAGAGGTTGCTGAAGCGAAGGCAGCTGAATCCGAAAAAGCACCAGTAAAAAATGTTATTTTTATGATTGGAGATGGCATGGGGAATCCGTATACAACGGGCTATCGCTATTTTAAAGCCAATCACTCAGACAAGCGTGTTCCCCAAACAGCTTTTGATACCTATTTAGTCGGACAGCAAGCCACTTATCCAGAAGATGAAGAAGAGAATGTCACTGATTCAGCGTCCGCAGCGACAGCGATGGCTGCTGGAGTGAAAACCTACAATAATGCTATTGCACTCGATAATGACAAGTCCAAAACAGAAACAGTGCTAGAACGTGCGAAAAAAGTGGGGAAATCAACGGGGCTTGTAGCAACATCTGAAATAACACATGCAACCCCTGCTGCATATGGCGCCCATAATGTTTCACGCAAAAATATGGCAGAAATCGCCGATGACTATTTTGATGATCAAATCGACGGACAACACAAAGTCGATGTGTTACTTGGCGGTGGCTCCGAATTATTTGCGCGGAAAGATCGTGATTTAGTCAAAGAATTTTCCCAAGCGGGTTATGGTCATGTCACAGACAAAAAGTCGTTAAATGAGAACCAAGACGACAAAATTTTAGGCTTGTTTGCACCAGGTGGACTACCTAAAATGATTGACCGAACGGAAGAAGTTCCTTCATTAGCTGATATGACAGAAGAGGCTCTTCAACGTTTAGATAAAAATGAAAAAGGCTTCTTTTTAATGGTTGAAGGTAGCCAAATTGATTGGGCCGGGCATAGCAATGATATTGTTGGCGCGATGAGCGAAATGCAAGATTTCGAAGCGGCGTTTGAAAAGGCTATCGATTTTGCCAAAAAAGATGGTGAAACATTGGTGGTTACAACTGCAGATCATTCTACTGGTGGCTTGTCTTTAGGTAAAGGAGATCAATACAATTGGTTGACGGAGCCTTTACATGCGGCAAAACGCACGCCTGATTTCATGGCAGAAGAAATTATTAAAAATGGTAATGTGGAAAAAACAGTGACTGAGTATATTGATTTTCAATTAAGTGAGGCTGAATTGAAAGCAGTGAAAACAGCGGCGGAGTCAAAAGATGTTGAAAAAATTGCTCAGGCATTAAGAAAGATTTTTGATCAACGTTCGAATACTGGTTGGACTACAGGCGGACACACAGGAGAAGATGTAAATGTCTATGCTTATGGACCACAAGCAGAAGCTTTTTCAGGACAAATTGATAATACAGACCAAGCGAAGATTATTTTTGGCTTAGTAGATGGCACCGGGCAAAAAGCTGAGATTAAAGATAAAGGTATTGGTAAATAACAAAATGAAGAAAAAGCAGAACGTATAGAAGTTCTGCTTTTTCTTCATTGAAGGCATAAAAATTTTATCTCTGTTATAATGAAGGTAACCAGATAAAAGTGAGGTCAAATAATGAAAAAAATGCATGTTGAAAGTGAATTTGCACCGTTACGTTCAGTTGTTTTAGCACAATCGCAATTTTGTTTACCAGATAAATTTGATGAAGCGGATACGACTTTTTTAACAGAGGAAAATGCCCGTTTAACACAGAATAATGAAGGGCGCGATTTAGCAGACTTTGCACCAGAACAACAAGTGCGTTGGGAAAAAGAAAAAGAAGTCATGCAAGGAGTATTAGAATCTTATGGCGTAGAAGTATTTCGTCCACGTTTATTGACACCCTATGAAAAAGAACATGGCAAGGAATTGGGCGTAGGATATAGTAACTTCTTTTCACGAGACCCCTTTTTTACAATTGGCAACCTCTTAATAGAAGGAAACTTAAGATTTCAACACCGTCGACAAGAAATTTTACCAATTCGTCCGATTATTCAGCAGTGGACACAAGAAGCAGAAGGCTATTATTTTGCTGCGCCACAACCTGACATTTCTGAAGGCGTTTTGAGTGAAGCAGGTCCCTTTATTGAAGGCGGTGATGTTTTAGTTCTAGGAACAACAATTTTTGTGGGCTACTCTGGTTTGGCGAGTAACCTAGCAGGGATTCAATGGTTAGCCAATATGATTGGTCATTTTGGTTATGAAGTGGTGCCGGTTCGGTTACATCCGCATATTCTCCACTTAGATTGTGCGTTAAGCTTGTTGAGAGAAGGCTTGATGATTGTTTGTGAAGAGGCCTTTTTGGATGGAATCCCTGCACAATTAGACAACTGGGAAAAAATTCACGTTACTTTGCAAGAAGCAGCGTATTTAGTGACAAATGGTCTACCGCTTAACGAAGAAACATATATAACAGACCAATCGTTTACAACCTTAATTCCTCAAATAGAGGCAAAAGGTATCAAAGTTGAGGCAATTGATTACCATGTCTCTAGAATGTTAGGTGGTTCCTTCCGTTGTACAACACAAGCGTTGATTAGGGAATAGTCAGGAAGTAGTTGTCAATCTTTGTAAGAAAAAATGCCTCTTTTGTTTATGAAAACGATGTAATTCTAGTTTTCACTATTTTTTTTAAAAAAATTGAGGAAATTTTGATTTAATAAATGCGAGAAAACGTCAAAATGTCAGTATTTGTTACTGACATTTTGACGTTTTCTCGCTGTTTTTTTATAAAATCACTACTTTATAAGTGGGAGAAAACAGCATCTCTTTTGAAAATTACGTTTTCAAAGACGTTAAAAGTCGTTGAAACCTTGCTATTATAATAAATTCAATTTTTTTGCATGAGGTGTTTAAAATTTGAAATCACAAGCAGGCTTTTTTTCGCTATACTTAGTTTACGTTCTACCGAGATAGAAAAGTTTTTCACTTTTTTATCCATTAATTAACCAAGATACTAAAGGAGAGAGTAAAATGAAGAAAAAAACATTGGTAACTTTATTTGCAGGAACAGCTATTTTAGGCGCAAGTATTGCTCCTGCAGCAGCGCATGCAACAACGACTGGTACAACGCCAGCAAACGTAGAAATGACAAGTGGTTCATTACCTGATGGGCCTGGTGACGGAGAAGATGGAAGTACACAAGAACCAGATCCTACAAATCCAAATACTAACTTTGATTTATTATATGTCCCAACTGAATTTAAATTTGCTGCGACAGAAGTTAACTCTGACTTATCAGCGATTTCATTAGATGCAACAGGCACACAAACAAAACGCTATGGAGTTGGGGATGTTCGTGGAACACAAGCCGGCTGGACAGTTACTGCAGGCATTACTGAAATGAAAAATGGAGCCGCTGCTTTAGAAGGCTCAATTACTTTTGCACAAACAGGAGCAGTAGCTAAATACAATGAAACAGCAAAAACATACTCACGTGATGTGGCTGCCTTTGCAGCAGACCCAGGAAGTCCTGAATTTGCTGGAACAACTATTCCAGTAGGTGGAGCAGCTGTACCAATTGCTACAGCAGCAGTTGGTAAAGGACAAGGTACATGGGATTCTGAATTATCAAATGTAAAATTAAACATTACAACACCTAGTTCACAAATTACAACTGGTGCGTATACAGGTAACGTAACTTGGACATTAGTGGCTGCACCGTAAATAGTTACTAACGAGAATACTGCATTACTAGAAAAGGAGCTGCGCAGTGGTGCACGGCTCCTTTTCGATACATAGGAGGAACAAATAATGAAGACAATGCGCTGGCTAATCGTCACAGTTTTTATTTGTGTGATGGCATTAAGCATCCCTTCTGTTGCACAGACAGAAGAAGCGGATGACAACATGAATACAAAATTTACAGTTAAACCCAATATTCCCGAGAATCAAGCGAAAAATACGCAATCCTACTACGATCTCATTGTAAAACCAGGACAGAAACAAGAAATCGAATTATCGTTAATTAATAAAACAGATGAAGAATTAACAATTGATTTAAATTTGGCGAATGCTGTGACGAATGATAATGGTTTAATTGTGTACAATGATTTCGAGAAAAAACCGGATTCAAGTTTGAAAGTACCTTTGACAACATTAATTAAATTGCCTGAAGAACATGTAAAAGTTCCTGCTAAGAAAACCGTAACAGCCAAAATGACTGTCGAAATTCCAGCAAATGGCTTTCAGGGATTAGTCTTAGGTGGTGTTTATGCTTCGCTTGCAGAAGATGAAAAGGAAGAAAAAGGAAATTCAACGGGGTTAACCAGTCGATATGGGTTTAACGTAGCGATTGCTTTGCGAACGTCAGAAGATACGCCAATGTATCTAGCAGAGACTCTTCAATTAGTTAAATTAGTTCCGACCATTGCTTTAGGAAATAAGTCGGTCCAAGCGATTATTCAGAATCCGACATCCGCTATTTTTCCCGAAGTACGTTTAGAAGGGAAAGTAACGAAAAAAGGTGAAACGAAAGAATATGCTAAACGGATTTTACCAAGTGTTCGTTTTGCACCGAATTCAACGATGAACTTTCACTTAGATTTTGGGAAAGAAGATGTTCGTCCAGGAACCTATATTTTTGAAGGAAAAGCGGTCTTGAAAGAAGATGAACAACAAGTTTGGCCGTTTAAGCAAGAATTTACCATCAGTAGTCAAGAAGCCAAAAAATTAAACAAAGAAGCGGTGGTGAAATTGGTCCTACCGACTTGGTGGAATCAAGCTTTTTATGGGTTGTTAGTTGCAACGTTTGTGAGCCTAATTCTCGCTGTTTGGCGTTTTACGCAACAGAAAGCGACACTGAAACAACAAGCCTATTTACAACAAGAAAAACAGGCAGCCTTGAAAAATAGACAAGGAGTGCGCGATGATGACAGCGAGAAGTAAAGGGTCACTTCTGGTGATATTAGGAATGCTTTTAATCATCGCCAACGCGAGTCTGACCGCTTCTTCTGAGAGCTTTGCAGAAGAAGCGGGACAAACGAATATCGGTGTGACGTTTTATGGTGGGAAGGCACCGCTAGAAACAGAAGATATCACTAAGTCAACAGAACAGCCAATTACTAACAAAGATAAAAAAACGGCACAACGCCAAGAAGAGATGCCTAAGAAAAATACTGCCAAAACAAATCCCACTAATGCCCAGATGTCCTTACCAAGGACAGGTGAACGAAATAGCAGGTGGCTTTACAGTCTTGGTATTGTCTGTCTGCTCATAGTAATAATAAGTTTCTATTATTTGAATAAAAAAAGGAAAAAAGAAAAATAGATTGCCGTTTCTATAAATAAAATCAATTTGAAAAGGAGGCGTATTGATGGGGATTACGATGTGGATTTGGATTTGTGCCGGCTTGGCCGTCCTTTGTTTTGCTTTATTTTTACTATTCTTAGTAAGTAGCATGAATTTTGTTCATCAAGCAAAGCCCAAGCAGTCTTTAGTAAAACAATCAATGTTTAGTTGGCTGCTTCTGGTGATGTGTGGCGGCTGGGTAGCGGTGGCTATTTTACTGAATATCGCATTACAAACACAATTAACATAAAGAAAACCCGTTGTAAGTTTTTAAGAAACTTGCAACGGGTTTTTGTTAACTTTAAAATAAAGAACGGTACAATTTATCAAAAAAGTACAGTAGACATTTGTACCCAACTTAGATAGAAAATAAAGCGCTACCATTATATGATGATTACAGGAGGAGGACACAGGCTGTGAATTATAAAATAAGTTATCTCCTTGACGAGTATGCAGGGCAAAAAATTGCGCTCTCTTTGGCTCAACAAATAACCGATCTTTCGCAACGAGAATTAGTGACGCAACTTTCGGCAATAGGCGGAGAAGTTCAACAGAATACTGTCAGCATTCCAAGTCTTTCCGCAAATGAATGGGGGAAGCAACTTTTTCAACAACGTCAAGCGATCTATAGCGAAGCAGAAAGACAAGCACTCATTTTTTTACTCACTTATTCAGAGATCGAAGAACTATCAGTTTATCATTACCAAAATTTTTTAGATGTTTCGAAAGGCACTATTTTAGCGGACATCAAAAAAGTCCGACACCAACTAGCAACTGAAAACATTGCTTTATCCTACGAACGAAAACGAGGGTTTTACCTAGAAGGAGATGAATTTCGGATTCGTCGTTTCGGGAAAAATTGGCTTGCCCGCCTCTTACAACAAAAGTCGGGCACCTTTGCTTTATTTTGCTGGCTCAGTCAGCATCAAATGAGCCAATACGCAAAAATGCGTGACGGCATTCAATTAGCCGTCCAGGAAGCACAGCTTCAACTGGTACCCAGCAGATTGGATGAAATTAGTTACTTTCTTGCTTTTTCTCAAAAAAGATTAGGCAAATATAAAACAGTCGTCTGGCCTGAGAACCAGTTAATTCAGTCCTTACGCGCTTATCCCGTCAGTCGTCGTATTTTAAGTGATTTAGTTGGGCCAGTGGCGAATATAGAAACTGAGAGTCTTTTTTTCACGATTTGTTTAATGACAGCCTTGCAAGGAGAATTGCGAGATACGAAGTTAGAGTTTTTATTAGATATTTCTGGTGAAATTATTCGGAAAATGGAATTATTGGCCGTCGTTCAATTTGAGCAGCCTCGTGAATTGCTCATGAATGTGTATTATCATCTGGTTCCTGCCTATTTTCGAATTAACTATGGCTTTTACTTGCCGAATGTTTTAATCAAGGATATTCGACAATCGTATCGGTCGCTTTATCATCTTTGTGAACAAGCGTTAGCTCCTTTAGAAAAATTAACGAAACGGTCAATCCCGTCAGAGGAAATCGGTTTTTTTACCATATTATTTGGTGGAGAAATTTTCGGGCAAAAAAATGAACAGCGGCAAGAAAAGCTAAAAGCGCTAATTGTTTGTCCCAGTGGCATCAGTTCTTCGTTGATTTTGCAATCGGAATTGCGTCGGCTATTTCCAATGATTGAATTTAAAGAAACAAATGCGGTGAGGGAAATAGAGAATGTATCTGAAAAAAGCTATGACATCATTTTCTCAACGGTCCCTATTGAAACAGCCAAAAAGGTTTATCTTACCAAGCCCATTATGAGCTCTTTGGAGAAAAATCAATTGATGCACCAAGTCCAATCAGATTGGCTATTGCCAGGTATTTCCATGCCAGATGTTAAAGATATTTTAGATGCGTTAAAACCTTATATTTCCTTAAAAAAAGGAGTCACAGAAGCGCAGTTATATCGTGTCTTGCATCGTAAAATGAACAAAATTTTAGAAAAAGAGGAGGATCTGCGTCCAATGTTATCGGAATTATTAACAACAGAAACAGTCCAAGTCCTGCCTGAAGTTGCAGACTGGCGAGCGGGAATTACAGAAGCTGCCAAGCCGTTATTAAAAAATGGCAGTATTACGGAAAAATACATTGATGCGATGATTCAAAAAGTCGAATCGTTTGGGCCATTTATCCATATTTGTCCAGACGTAGCATTGCCTCATGCGCGACCAGAAGATGGCGTTAATCAGTTAGGTATGTCATTACTAAAAATCCAAAAAAGTGTCGATTTATTAGAAGATCCTAAGCATGAAATTCACCTTTTTATTTGTTTAGCTGCTTCAGATAACGAAACACATTTACGGGCCTTATCTAGTCTGACAAAAATTCTATCAAAAAAAGAATCATTACATCGCTTAGTGGCGGCTGAAACCGTTCCAGAAATACTATCAATTATCCAAGAAGGAGAGAAATAAGATGAAGATTTTTACAGTTTGTCAAAGTGGTTTAGGAACAAGTTTTATGGTGCAAATGAATATCCAACAAATTTTAGAGGAAGTCGGTGTTGATACAGATAATTTTCAAATTGATCACACAGATGTCGGGAGTGCCAGTGGCGATATGGCTGATTACTTCTTTGTCGAAAAAACATTGCAAGATGCTTTAGGGTCAATTCCTGCTGAAAAAATCATTCCTTTAAATGCGATTATTGATTACGATGAAACGAAGGAGAAAGTCTTGAAAGTTTTAGATGACAATGGCATTGCACATCAATAAGAAGGAGGAAAAACATGGAAACTTTATTGAATTTATTTGTTTCAATTGTTAGCCAGCCAGCGATTCTGGTTTCATTAATTGCTTTGTTGGGATTAGTTTTACAGAAAAAGAAATTTTCTGATGTTGTTCAAGGAACGTTGAAAACATTCGTCGGCTTCTTAGTTTTAATTGGTGGCGCAGGGCTATTGGCGAACTCATTAACGCCCTTTGCGGAGATGTTCCAAACCGCATTAAATACACAAGGCGTGGTACCTAGTAATGAAGCAGTTGTAGCGATTGCCTTGCAACAATATGGGACACCAACTGCTCTGATTATGTTGGTGGGCATGGTTGTTAATATTCTGTTGGCGCGTTTTACACGTTTTAAATATATCTTTTTGACAGGTCAAGCGATGATGTACGTTTCGTGTTTGACAGCCGTTATTTTAGTGGGGGCCGGTTTTAGCGTTAGTTTGCCAATGATTCTTTTAGGTGGTTTATTTGAAGGAACTTTATTAACAGTGACACCTGCTCTTTGTCAGCCCTTTATGAAACAAATTACTGGAAATGATAAAGTGGCAATGGGTCATACAGGGAATATCGGCTATGCGGCAAGTGGCTTTATTGGAAAAGTCTTTGGGAATAAAGAAAAGTCAACGGAAGATATTAAAATTCCTAAAAGTTTTGGTTTTTTAAGAGACTCAACCATCTCAATTATGATTTTGATGTCGATTGTCTATGTGATTTTGGCTTTGCTGGCTGGGACAGGCTATGTCGAGCATGAGTTAAGCAATGGCGAAAATGCGATCATCTTTTCATTAATTCAAGCAGGAACCTTTACGGCTGGTTTCGTAGTGGTTTTGCAGGGTGTGCGGATGGTTTTAGGAGAAATTGTACCGGCCTTTCAAGGGATTGCTAAAAAATTGGTACCTAATTCTAAACCAGCACTTGATGTTCCCATTATCTTTCCTTATGCGCCAAATGCTGTCTTGATTGGGTTCTTTGTGAGCTTTATTGTGGGAACTATTTCAATGTTAGCGATGGTTGGTCTGAATACCACCGTGATTATACCAGGCGTTGTTGGGCACTTTTTCTGTGGTGCCGCGGCAGGCGTTTTTGGAAATTCCACAGGGGGACGTCGGGGAGCGATTTTAGGGGCTGCGTTTAATGGCTTATTAATTAGTTGGTTACCGTTATTTATTTTACCAGTCTTGGGTGATCTACAGTTAGCATCCTCAACGTTTGCGGATACAGATTATTTAATCCCAGGCCTATTTTTAGGCAAATTAGGTGAGGCAGGTCCGAGTCTTTTAGTAGGAGGAATCATTGCTTTTGTAGTGGTTGTTCTTTTGGCTAGCGCTGTTTTGACTATGCGGGAGAAAAAAGTCGCCGAAGAAAACTAAGTGTTTTCTTCTACAAAAAGGCAAGTGGGACAGAAGTCGTTTTGACTTCTGTCCCACTTGCCTTTTACCATTGTTCTTGGATAAACTGTGCAATTTGTTTCCGCGCTTGTCGTCCTTCTGGCAAGTATTGTTTCATTGCGAAAACGTGTTGCATGCCAGGAACCAATCGGCAAGTATCTTGTGGTCGTGGCCCTAATTGTTTTAAAAATTGGTGATAGGAAGGGCAAAAAACTTCATGTGTGCCGCCCACGAAAAAAAGTGGCGGAAATTTTTGATAATCAAAGGACAAGCAATTTAAAGAAAGCGTGGCGTGATTAGCCGTGTCGTCAATCTCTTGGGCAATTAATTGTAAATAGTTCATGCCAATCATTTTGTCCTTTTTTTGATAACTTTTGGCAACAGGAATGTCTAAATGTCCATCTAACCAAGGAGAAATTAAAACAGCAGCTTTGGGTAAGCGTTCAGGGAAATCGATGGCTAAATTCTGCAATACGTTTAAAACCAATGTGCCACCAGCAGAATCACCTAATAAAATAACATCTTCGGGATCATAATGCTGTAAAATTTCTTGGTAAGCAGCATAGCAATGATTATAAATATCAGCAAAAGACTTATTTGGTGCTAATGGATATACAGGGATAAAATAATCTGTTGCAAAAGGGAGATCTTCAATTAGTTTATAACTAAAGTCTAATTGGCTATAGGCAAGATTCAATGTAAAGCCCCCACCATGCAGGTACAGTACAGCTTTCTTGGTAGGCGCAATAACGGAGTTTGACATGCGATACATCGTAGGAAATTGAGTCATTTCTTGAAGAGGAAAAAGATGACGTAAATGTTTTGGCAAAGTTACTTGTTCATTTAATGATCGTTGCCAATGATAAAAAGCCTTGGTGACTTTCGGATTTCGTTCAAGTCGAGCAATTTGGGAAAGACGTAAAGAATCTTCAAAAAGACAGGCTTTTAAGGATTTTTGACGAGAACGTGCGTGAAACAAATATGCGCTAGCTAACAACAAACCAATCGATTTCTTTTTCAATTAAGGCCCTCCATTCAGCAAAAAGTAAATCATTTTTTCTACAGTATAACATTTTAAAAGTAGAACAACGAAATTTGTTGAAGGGATGAAAGGACGGTTTAAACGAATGTACGTATTTATTTGTGGTTGCGTAAAGTAAATGATTGTAGTAAATTAAATGAGATTAAGAGGTCCGGTGAATGGGCGCGTTCACGGCAAGGAGAGAAGTAGGATGACAAATAAAAAGGTTACAATTAAAGATGTTGCCAATGACTCAGGTGTCTCCATTACTACCGTTTCACAAATTTTAAACGGGAATGGGGCACGGTTTAGTGGGAAAACGGTCGAAAAAGTATTGGCTGCAAAAGAGCGATTAAACTATCAGCCCGACTATTTTGCGCAGCGTATGGTGATGAAAAAAAGTAAGACAATTGGCGTAATCGTACCTGATATTACCAACCCATTTTTTGCGCAATTGATTCGAGGAATTGAAAGTGTTTTATACAAAGAAAATTTTATACTGATGTTATGCAATGCGGACCAAGATGTTACAAGAGAACATGAATATTTAACAGAGTTGATTCGTCGCAGTGTCGATGGTTTTGTGATTGCAAGTTCTGAAATTTCTAATCAAACGATTAATGAAACGCTACGTGCGAAAAAGATTCCGTTTATTGTACTTGACCAAAAAAAAGCAGAAGGCTTTAGCGACGCTGTTTTGACAGACGATTATAGAGGTGGGCAACTAGCAGCAGAGCATTTACAAGAGCAACGACATGAACAGGTCGTCGTGGTAATGCCACCACATGCGCCAGTCAATATTCAGCAACGGTTAAAAGGTTTTTGTTCTGTTTATACGGAAAAGATCCAGTTGATCGAAACAGAATTATCAAAAACCGGCGGCTACCAAGCTGTCCCCGAAATTTTAAAAACAGAGAGCACCGGAATTTTTGCTATCAATGATGAAATTGCTTTTGGTTTATATCGAGGATTAGCAGAAGCGGGCAAAAAAATTCCTGAGGATTATAGTATTATTGGTTATGACAATGTTGATATGTGCGAGTATGTTTCGCCGCCGCTAACAACAATTGCTCAACCTGTTTTTCAATTGGGGCAAACTACGGCGACTTTATTATTGGAAAGAATCCATCAGCCTGCAAAAGATTGGGAGGAGCAAACCTTGCCTGTTCAACTGATTGAACGATTTTCGACAGCACCCTTGAAATAGCTTTCAAGGTGTGCTATATTTTTGTTGTGGAATTAAAACGTTTTACTAAAACGTTTTAATTAAAATGAAAAAATAAATTTTATTGAGGTGGATGAAAATGAACGCGGTTACAATTATCGGAAGTATCAATTTAGACACAACATTAAGAGTCAAAGAAATGCCAAAACCAGGCGAAACAATTCACGCCATTGAACATTTTACAGCGGGTGGTGGTAAAGGAGCAAACCAAGCAGTTGCAGCGAAACGTTCAGGCGCAGAAACATATTTTATTGGTGCTGTGGGAAATGATGGCGCTGGAGCTATGATGACTGATTTAATGAGTCAAGATGAAATTAATTTAACTGGGGTCACCACTTTAGAGAAAACAGCTACTGGCCAAGCCTTTATTATGGTAGATAACGCTGGTGAAAATAGCATTATGATTTACGCGGGAGCCAATAACGCCTTTACGCCAAAACAAGTACAGGAACATCAAGAAATTATTGAAAAAAGTGATTTTGTGATTGCCCAATTTGAAAGTGCGATTGATAGTACGATTGCAGCGTTTAAAATTGCTAAAAAAGCAGGCGTCAAAACGATTTTAAATCCCGCACCTGCGTTAGAACAAGTTCCTGAAGAATTACTAAACGTTACAGATATGATTGTACCAAATGAAACAGAAACCGAAATTTTAACAGGAATTAAAATCACAGATGAAGCGAGTATGCGTAAAGCCGCAGAAGCACTTCATCAATTAGGGATTGAAGCAGTAATTATTACAGTAGGTAGTAAAGGCGCCTTTTATGACGTCAATGGACGAAGTGGTATTGTGCCTGCTTTTAAAGTGAAAGCGGTTGATACAACGGCTGCTGGCGATACTTTTATTGGCGCATTAAGTAGTATATTAGAAAAAGATTTTAGCAATTTGGAAGAAGCTATTCGTTATGGAAACAAGGCGTCCTCGTTGACTGTTCAACGTTTTGGAGCCCAACCTTCGATTCCTTATCAACACGAATTGGCAGACAAATAAAAAGGAGCGAGCGACATGAAAAAAACAAAAGTTATTAATTCAGATATTTCCCGCGTTATCGCACAAATGGGTCATTTTGATAAATTAAGTATTGGTGATGCAGGCATGCCAGTGCCTCGAACTACAGAAAAAATTGATTTAGCAGTTACCAATGGCGTCCCTAGTTTTATGGAAGTTTTAAACAATGTTCTTGAGGAATTGGCAGTTCAACGAATTTATTTAGCAGAAGAAATTAAAACAGAAAATCCTGACATGTTGACAGCAATTAAAACTCGTTTACCAGAAACTCCCATCAGTTTTATTCCTCATACAGAAATGAAACAAGAATTAAACAATTGCCATGCATTTATTCGGACAGGGGAAATGACTCCTTACGCAAATATTTTATTAGAAAGTAACGTTGTCTTTTAAACGAGAGAGGGGAAATAGAGATGAATGCGACTGCATTATTAATCGGTTTAGGACCGCTTCTAGGTTGGGGGCTTTTCCCAACAATCGCTTCAAAAATTGGTGGTCGTCCAGTGAATCAAATTCTCGGTACCAGTTTAGGAACATTAATTTTTGCCGCTATTTTTTCAATGATTAATGGTTTAGCTTTTCCAACGGGCATGGATTTATTCTTTTCAATTTTATCTGGTGTCGGTTGGGCCTGTGCGCAAATCATTACATTTAAATGCTTCACGATGATTGGTTCATCCCGTGCCATGCCAGTAACGACCGCGTTTCAACTTTTAGGGGCTTCTCTCTGGGGTGTCTTTTTCTTAGGAAACTGGCCAGGTGCGACAGCCAAATTGTTAGGCGCATTTGCCTTAGTGTTAATCATGATTGGTGCCAAAATGACGGTCTGGTCGGAAACGGAATCCGCTGAGAGTGCTGGGATTATGAAAAAAGCAGTTCTTCTATTAGCTGTTGGTGAAATCGGCTATTGGGCGTACTCTGCAGCACCACAAGCGACGGCAATTGATGGCATGCATGCCTTTTTACCACAAGCAATAGGCATGGTAATTGTGGCAGTTATTTATTCAGCAGTTGTCACTATTAAGGGTGGGGAAACATCCCCATTTATAGAATCCGTTTCTTACAAACAAATTTTTTCAGGCTTTTTCTTCGCCTTTGCAGCGTTAACTTATTTAATTTCAGCGCAGCCAGATATGAACGGCTTGGCAACGGGCTTTATTCTATCCCAAACATCAGTTGTGCTTGCAACGTTGACAGGTATTTGGTTCTTAGGTCAAAAGAAAACAGCCAAGGAAATGACCGTAACGATTATCGGCTTAGTTTTGATTTTGGCAGCAGCTACGATCACAGTGATGATTTAAAAAAGTATTCAACGACCTATTATTCAGGGCGTTGAATACTTTTTTTTATTTGTTCTAAAAATAATGCAGCAGCTGTGGAAAGAACCGTATTTTTGCGCCAAATTAAACTAATTTTGGCTGTTAAAGCAGGATATAGCGGGATAAAACGTAAATTTGTTTGCTTTGTTTCTAGAATACCATCAATGCTTAGGGCGCTACCTAGCCCAGCTTCTACCATCAGTGAAGCGTTGTAAAGTAAGTTGTAGGTCCCAACGATTCGGAACTGATCTAGACTTGCTTCGAGCCAATCAGAGAGTTGGCTCGGAACTTGTGCTTGTCGAGAAATAAATAAAGGTTCTTCTTTTAAATCGGCTGCAGTAATAACATTTTTAGTGGCTAAGGGATGGTCCTTTGCAGTAATTAAGCCCCATGTATCTACAACTGGTAATGTTAAATAGCTATATTTTTGTTTAGGTGCAGGCTCAATAATTAAACCAAAATCTAATAATCCTTTGTCTAGCCGTTCTATTACATCATCTGCATTCCCGCTGTATAAATGAAGGTGAATATCAGCTGAGTGCTGGCTTGTTATTTGTTGTAGTGCATTCGCTAAAAAAGACATAGCTTTTGTTTCGCCGCCACCAATCGTGATTTCGCCATTAATGAATTCATTTTGCGACAAGTTGGTGACTGTTTTATTCGCTAAGCTTAAAATATCTTGCCCTTGTTTAGCTAAATATTCTCCTTCAGGTGTTAATTGTATTTGTCGATTTCCTCGTATAAATAATGTCACGCCTAATTCTTCCTCTAATTCTTTTAATTGCTTAGATAATGTTGGTTGTGATACATGCAATTGTTTGGCTGCGCCACTAATCGTTTTTTCTTGGACCACTGCTAAGAAATAGTGAATCACTCGTAATTCCATTACTTTCCCTCCTATAACTAAAACGCATACTTATCTATTTATTATAAGTATTAGACAGAGGAGTTGTCACGTATTACGATAAATTTAGCAAAAGGAGGCGATTAGGAATGCTTACAAAAAATCTCCAAGAACTAATTGCAACAGGTAGCATTGATAAAGATGAACCACTATTTCAACTTATTCATCAGATTCAAGAGGAAAATAGTCGCTATTTAATAGAATTAAATCAACAAGCCTATACACATAATGAAGTAAGGAATCTTCTTGCCACGATTATCCAAGACAAAATTGACGAAACCGTTACGATTTTATTGCCTTTTTATACAGATTTTGGACGCAATATACATTTTGGTAAAAATATTTTTATTAATCGGGCAGCTATGTTTGTTGATTTAGGGGGCATTATAATTGAAGACAATGTTTTAATTGGTCCGCGCGTTAATCTCTTAAGTGTCAATCATCCGGAACTGCCAATGAAACGGCGAGGTGTATTGCTAGCACCAATTACCATTAAAAAATTTGCGTGGTTAGGCGCGGGTGTCACTGTTTTACCAGGTATTACGATTGGTGAAAATGCTATCGTAGCAGCTAATGCGACTGTAACTAAAGATGTGCCAGCTAACGCTATTGTTGCAGGAACACCAGCTAAAATTATTCGTTGGATTCAGGAAGATAAGGAGGAAATATAATGAAATCATTATCAGAAAAAGTTATTGTTATCATGGGCGCTTCCAGTGGCATCGGTGAGGCAACAGCCCGTTTACTTGCCAGAAAAGGAGCGAAGTTAGTCATTGCAGCACGTCGACAAGAACGTTTAATTGCTATAAAAAAAGAACTTCCTGAAGCAACGATTCTCGTGCAACAAGCAGATGTAACGAAAGAAGAGGAAGTTCAGCGTGTAATCAAGCTTACAATGGAAAAATATGGACGAATTGATGTTCTTTTTAACAATGCAGGAGTTATGCCAACGGCGCCTCTTATTGAAGCACCAAAAGGAGAATGGCGTCAAATGCTAGATATTAATATTATGGGTGTTTTAAATGGCATTGCGGCAGTTCTTCCAATTATGGTTGAACAAAAATCAGGGCAGATTATTGCTACTGATTCTGTGGCAGGACATGTCGTTTATCCAGATTCGGCTGTCTACTGTGGAACAAAGTTTGCTGTTCGAGCAATTATGGAAGGATTGCGACAAGAACAAAGAGAGAATAACATTAAATCAACGATTATTTCACCAGGTGCTGTACAAACAGAACTTTATCAAACAATTTCTAATCGAGTAGTAGCTGAAACGTTACATCTAGAACAGTTAAGTTGGGGCTTAAAGGCGGAAGACATTGCGCAAGCGGTGGTCTTTGCCATAGACACGCCAGATCGTATGTCAATCAGTGAAATGGTTGTTCGCCCGACCACACAAACGATTTAATTTAAAAAGTATTCCTAGAAAGGAATACTTTTTTTAAATCGTGATTGTTCGTTTTTTACAGAATTTAGAATTTGATATTTACTTATTTGTTGGTTTATTATATGATTAAACACGTTGTTTCATTAATAAATTGAATATTTTACGAACATTGTAAGATGTTTAGATTTTAGGAGGACGGAACATGAAAGAAAAAATAAGTTCATATTTTGAACTTGAACAATTGAATACGAATATGAAACGAGAAATGTTAGCTGGTTTCACCACATTTATCTCAATGGCGTATATTTTGTTCGTTAATCCAACCGTACTTGGTGCTTCTGGCATGGACGAAGGCGCTGTTTTTACTGCCACCGCTTTAGCGAGTGCCTTAGGTTGTATTTTAATGGGTGTGTTGGCGAAATATCCGATTGCGACAGCACCAGCTTTAGGAATTAATGCATTCTTTGCTTATTCAGTCTCTGTTGGTATGGGGATTCCTTGGCAAACGACATTAGCAGGCGTTTTTGTGGCTTCATTGATATTTATTTTAATTACAATTTTTAAATTACGCGAGCTAATTATTGATGCAATTCCTGCAGACTTGAAATTTGCTATTTCAGGTGGAATCGGGTTGTTTATTGCTTTTCTTGGTTTAAGCCAAGGCGGCTTAATTGTGGCTAATGATGCGACACTCGTTGGCTTAGGACCTTTGAATGTTGGCTCAACGTGGGTCACCATTGTCGGTTTGGTCGTAACTGCAATTCTGTTAGTTCGTCGAGTGCCTGGTGGTATTTTTATTGGGATGGCGATTTCAACGATTGTTGGTTTAGCGACAGGCGTTATTCCAATGCCTGATAAGATTATTTCAAGCGCGCCAAGTTTAGAGCCAACATTTTTAGTGGCGTTAGGACATGTGAAAGATATCAATACGATTCAAATGTGGGTCGTGGTTTTAACGTTCCTATTAGTAACATTCTTTGATACGGCTGGTACGTTGGTGGGCTTAGCCAATCAAGCAGGTTTTATGAAGGACAATAAAATGCCGCGTGTGGGGAAAGCTTTAGCTGCTGATTCAACAGCGATGTTAGCTGGTTCTCTACTAGGGACATCGCCAGTTGGCGCATATGTCGAATCATCTGCGGGGATTGCTGTGGGTGGTCGTTCAGGAATCACAGCTATTACAACAGGGATTTTATTTATTTTCAGCTTGCTATTTTCTCCTTTGTTAGCAGTTGTCACTTCGCAAGTTACAGCACCAGCGTTGATTATTGTTGGTGTTTTGATGGCACAATCCTTAAGCAAAATTAAATGGAACGAAATGGAAATTGCAATCCCTTCCTTCTTAATCTTGTTAGGAATGCCATTGACATATAGCATTTCAGATGGGATTGCCTTAGGCTTTATCTTCTATCCAATTACAATGATTGCGGCAAAACGTGGGAAAGAAGTTTCGCCAATTATGTATGGCTTGTTCTTTGTTTTTGTCGGATTCATGTGGATCCTGAATGCGCAATAAGTAAGAGAGAAAGTTATCAAATAGTTGATTCATAAGACAATGAACTTATGAATCAACTATTTTTTTTCGACTAAGCACTAGAAAAACGCCCCTTATTTGATGTATAATTTGCAAAGACATTGACCTGTGAAGATACAGGAACAGAGAGGAATTAATTGAGTGAAGTATACAGAAATTATGGTTCGCTATGGCGAATTATCAACTAAAGGAAAAAATCGTAAAACGTTTATCATGCAGTTAGCACAAAATGTGAAACGTGCGTTAGCTGATTTTCCAGCATTGAAAATCCATGCAGATAGAGATAGAATGCATATTTTATTAAATGGGGAAGATAGTGAAGAAGTGATTCCGAAACTAAGTAAAGTGTTTGGGATTCAAAATTTTTCGCCAAGTATTCGTATTGAAAAAGAAATGCCAGCGATTCGTGCAATGGTTCAAGAGGTTGTTCGGGAAGTTTATACGCCAGGTAAGACGTTTAAAATTACTGCTAAACGCTCGGACCATTCATTTGAACTTGATTCAAATGGCTTGAATCAAGAATTAGGTGGGGCTGTTATTGAAGCCATTCCGGAAATTCAAGTACAAATGAAAAAGCCTGATATTAACTTAAGAATTGAAATTCGTAAAGATGCGGCGTATTTATCTTATGAAACGATTCGCGGTGCGGGTGGATTGCCAGTGGGCACCAGTGGTCGTGGTATGTTGATGTTGTCAGGAGGCATTGATTCACCAGTTGCTGGTTATTTAGCTATGAAACGTGGCGTGGAAGTGGAAGCTGTCCATTTTGCTAGTCCGCCTTATACAAGTGAACAAGCGTTACAAAAGGCTAAAGATTTAGCTGAAAAATTAGTCCCTTATGTAGGAACTATTCAATTTATTGAAGTGCCCTTTACAGAAATTCAAGAAGAAATAAAACGAGTTGTTCCCCAAGGCTACTTAATGACCATTACACGACGTTTAATGTTACGCTTAACAGATGCAATTCGTGAAATGCGGAAAGGTTTAGTCATTATTAATGGTGAATCGTTAGGACAAGTAGCTTCGCAAACACTTCAAAGTATGGTAGCAATTAATGAGGTTACCTCAACACCGATAATTCGACCCGTTGTTTCAATGGATAAGACAGAAATTATCGAAATTGCCGAAAAAATTGACACGTTTGAATTAGCCATCCAACCCTTCGAAGATTGTTGTACAATTTTTGCGCCACCGCAACCGAAAACACGACCTCGCTTGGATAAAGCGCAAGATTATGAAGCGCGCTTAGACTTGGAAGGTTTAATGGCTCGGGCCTTAGAAGGACTCAAAATTACAGAGATTTCAGCAGAAACAGCGAAAGATAAACAAGAAGACGAATTTGCAGATTTCCTATAAGCAATAAATACAGTGACGGTCGCTTAGACGTCACTGTATTTATTTTGTACTTATTTCACAAACAAGTTGCTCGGAGAGGGGAACCGTGATAAACTGAATATGTGAAGTAGGTAACAAGGAGGACAGAGGATGGAGAAAAAAATGCCTAAAGCAACGGCAAAACGTTTGCCGGTTTATTTACGTTATTTAAAAATGTTAGGGGATTCTGGTGTTAAACGCATTAAATCACGAGAGTTTAGTGAAATGATCCAGATTCCTTCTGCAACGATTCGGCGTGATTTTTCCCACGTTGGTGAACTGGGCCGAAGCGGTTATGGTTACGATGTGCCGTATTTAATTGAGGTATTTAGTAATATTTTAAATACGCAAGAAGAAAAAAGAATTGCTCTGATTGGTTGTGGCAATTTAGGCAAGGCATTATTAAAAAATAATTTTAGACGCAACGAGAATTTGAATATTGTCTGTGCTTTTGATAATGATTCGGCTTTAGTTGGCACCACGATTAATGGATTATTAGTTCATGATATGTCTGAGTTAGAAGCATTCGTTCGACGAGAAGGGGTCACGGTAGCCATTTCTACAGTACCAAGTCACCATGCCCAAAAAGCCATCGACAAAATTGTACAAGCTGGTGTGACTGCGATTTTAAATTTTGCGCCAGACCGTGTCAGTGTGCCAGCCAACGTTAGTGTGCAATATATTGATTTAACAACGGAACTGCAAACACTGATTTATTTTAATGAAACTTTTTCACTAGCAAATAGCCCAAAGCAATAAAATTGTCTTCATAAAAATCCTCTACTATACTTATTATTGAAAGTGGAAAAGGAGGATTTCAGAATGAATGTTACAAGAAAAGGGCACGTATTAGAATTGACAGGTGAACAGCCTAAAGTTGGCACAAAAGCCCCCGTCTTTTCTTTGAAAAATTTAAACAACCAAGAAATCAACTTGGCAGATTATAAAGGTAAAACGGTTTTAATTAGTGTGGTTCCTGATATCGACACACGTGTTTGTTCACTGCAAACGAAACGTTTCAATCAAGAAGCGGCGAAATTAGACGGTGTTCAGATTATCACGATTTCCAATAACACAGTTGAAGAACAAGCAAATTGGTGTGCCGCTGAGGGTGTCGAAATGGAAATGCTTCATGATACTGAAGACTCATTTGGTGCAGCTTATGGTTTGTATATTCCAGAAATGGGCCGTTTAGCACGTGCTATTTTTGTGATTGACCCAGAAGGAACGTTAGTTTATGAAGAAATCGTCTCAGAAGTTTCGTCGGAACCCGATTATCAACAAGCGTTAGAAGCTGCAAAAAAAGTGTAATCCCTCTAGATTACAAATTGACTTTGCTTGCGCTTCATTGTAGAATGAAGCAAAGACAGCGAACAAGAGGAGTATCATTGGCGTCGTTTTAGAGAAAAAGTCGTTCAGGTGCAAGACTTTTACACAACCAGTGAGAAGGTAGCTTGTGAGTCAATGGTTTGAACACAGTACGTTAGTAGAACGATTCGTTTCGTGAACGTTATCTCACGAATGAGTGGCATTTGAATGAATTCAATTCAAATGCAATTTAGGTGGTACCGCGTAAATAAGATGAATCTACGCCCTAAAATACGAAAGTATTTTAGGGCGTATTTTAGTGTTTAGCCCAAAAAAACTCATTTGTAAAATAATTACCGCTCCAAATCGCGTATTTTAAGAAAGAAGGGGAAAAAATGTCAGAAGAAAAAAACTTACCAACGAAATATCAACCGACAGAAATCGAAGCTGGACGTTATCAAAAATGGCTAGATCAAGATTTATTTAAACCAAGTGGCGACAAAAAAGCGAAGCCCTATTCAATTGTTATTCCACCACCCAATGTAACAGGGAAACTACACTTAGGGCATGCTTGGGATACAACATTACAAGATATGATTATCCGCCAAAAAAGAATGCAAGGCTTTGATACGTTATGGCTACCAGGAATGGACCATGCCGGAATTGCTACGCAAGCAAAAGTAGAAGAGAAACTAGCACAACAAGGAATTTCACGTTACGACTTAGGTCGTGAAAAATTTGTTGATCAAGTGTGGGAATGGAAAGAAGAATATGCTTCTCACATTCGTGAACAGTGGGCAAAAATGGGCCTTTCTTTAGATTACAGCCGTGAACGTTTTACTTTAGATGAAGGGCTATCTGAGGCCGTTCGTAAAGTGTTTGTCTCTCTTTACGAGAAAGATTTGATTTACCGTGGTGAATATATCATTAACTGGGATCCGAAAGCGAAAACAGCATTGTCTGATATCGAAGTAATCCATAAAGATATTGAAGGAGCTTTTTACCATATGAGCTACCCATTATCAGATGGTTCTGGCGTTGTTGAAATTGCGACAACGCGTCCTGAAACAATGTTGGGAGATACGGCGATTGCGGTCCATCCAGAAGATGAACGGTATCAAGAACTTATTGGTAAGACAGTTGTCTTGCCATTAGTAGATAAAGAAATTCCAATTATTGCAGATGACTATGTAGATATGGAATTTGGAACAGGGGTTGTAAAAATCACACCTGCCCATGATCCAAATGACTTTGAAGTCGGTAATCGTCATGACTTACCTCGAGTAAATGTTATGAACGAAGACGGCACGATGAATGAACTGGCTGGAAAATACGAAGGAATGGATCGTTTTGCCGCACGTAAAGCGATTGTCTCTGACTTGAAAGAACTAGGTCGCTTAATTAAGATCGAAACAATGAATCACAGCGTGGGCCATTCAGAACGAACAGGCGTTGTCGTGGAACCTCGTTTATCGACCCAATGGTTTGTAAAAATGGGACCATTAGCTGAAAAAGCAATGAAAAATCAAGAAACAGAGGACGCTGTTGAATTTTATCCACCACGCTTCAATCAAACATTTTTACGTTGGATGGAAAATGTACATGACTGGGTTATTTCGCGACAATTATGGTGGGGCCACCAAATTCCTGCTTGGTATCACAAAGAAACGGGCGAGATGTATGTTGGGATGGAAGAGCCAGCCGACAGTGAAAACTGGGTTCAAGATAGTGACGTCTTAGATACATGGTTTAGTTCTGCTTTATGGCCATTTTCAACGATGGGTTGGCCAGATGAAGCAAGCGAAGATTATCAACGTTACTTCCCAACAAGCACATTAGTTACTGGCTATGACATCATCTTCTTCTGGGTAAGTCGTATGATTTTCCAAAGCTTAGAGTTTACAGGTGAACGTCCCTTCCAAAATGTCTTAATTCACGGCTTAATTCGTGATGAGCAAGGACGCAAAATGAGTAAATCATTGGGGAATGGGATTGATCCAATGGATGTTATCGAAAAATATGGCGCAGATGCATTGCGTTGGTTCTTATCAAATGGTTCAGCTCCAGGTCAAGATGTTCGTTTTAGTTATGAAAAAATGGATGCTTCTTGGAACTTTATCAATAAGATCTGGAATGCAAGTCGCTTCGTTATCATGAATGTAGAAGGTATGACTGCTGCAGATATTGACTTTAGTGGTGAAAAGACTGTCGCTGATCGTTGGATTTTAACGCGCTTAAACGAAACAGTCGCCCGTGTGACAGAATTATTTGATCGCTTTGAATTCGGTGAAGCAGGTCGCCAATTATACAACTTCATCTGGGATGATTTCTGTGATTGGTATATTGAAATGAGTAAAGAAATTCTTTACGGAGACAATGAAGCAGCTAAACAAACAACACGGAGCATCTTGGTGTACACATTGGATCAAATCTTACGTTTATTGCATCCAATTATGCCGTTTGTAACAGAAGAAATTTGGGAAAAAATTCCGCATCAAGGTGAGTCATTGGTTGTGGCAGAGTACCCAGTTGTGCATGAAGAATTTAACGATGAAGCAGCAGCTCGAGGAATGGAAGTTCTGAAAGAAGTTATTCGTTCGGTTCGGAATATTCGAGCAGAAGTGAATACACCACTTTCTAAACCAATTACCTTGTTAATTAAAACAAACGATACAGAAGTAGAAGAATTTTTAACAGCTAATACTAGCTACTTAGAACGCTTCTGTAACCCAGAGGAATTAGTCATCAGTCGTGAAATAGAAGCGCCAGAATTAGCCATGTCCGCTGTATTAACAGGCGCAGAACTATTCCTACCATTAGCTGGGTTGATTAATATCGAGGAAGAAATTGCTCGCTTAGAAAAAGAATTAGACAAATGGACAAAAGAAGTCAAACGTGTGCAAGGCAAACTTTCAAATGAACGTTTTGTGTCAAATGCACCAGATGAGGTCGTGGAAGCAGAACGTGCAAAAGAAAAAGACTACCTTGAAAAACAAGAGGCTGTCAAAGAACGGATTGCCCAATTACGTTCAATCTAAAAAAGAAAAGACAACAAAACCAAACGTTGGTTTTGTTGTCTTTTTGTTATAATTTGCCAAATAATTGAAACAAATACAACATTAAATAGCTGTAAGTAGCCACAGACCAGAATTTCAATAAAAGAACAATTTTCATGAATTCCTTTAAAGAAATATCTGTAATTCCCGCCACTAAACAAACAATATCATCTGGAGCGAAGGGGACTAACATAGTAAAGATTAAGAGCTTTTTGACATTGTGTTCATTTTTGTCTAAAATCTCTTCAAATTTTTTGTATTTATTGGGTGAAAGGATTATTTTTACAAAGCTACGTCCATAGTAACGAACTAGTAAAAAGCCAATAAACTCACCAATAATCAATCCAAGATAGCTATACAAAAGTCCTTGCAAATTGCCAAACATCAACATTCCTGCAACAGAAGAGATTCCTCCAGGTAGAATAGGGATAATCACTTGGACGATTTGTAAAAGAATGAAACACAGAACCGCATAGTTACCAAACTGTTTAATAAAAGCTTGCAAGGAAGCAACAGAATGAAAAATTCCTCTGGAATATCCCCATAAAATTAAGCCGAAGAAAAGCACCAGTCCAACTAGGGGTAACCACCGAATGAGTCCATTTAAAAATTTTTTCTGATTAGTCATGAGTGGCCTCCTGACGTTTTCGACGGTATTTTTTAAAGCCAAGATAACCAGCCGTTCCCAGTAAAATCATTCCGCTGACGGCAGTGCCGAGATAAATCATTCTTGGATGATAGGCAAAGGTTAACTGCTGTTTGCCCGCTGGAACTTCAACAGCTAAAAAGCCACCTAGAATGCGTTGTGTTTTTAATGGTTCTTTTTGTAGCGACGATTTGACTTGCCAATCTTGGTCATAAGGAATGGACGTATACAGTAACTGAGTATCATTTCCAGGTACATTCAGTGCGCCATTTAAATGGCCTTTTTTAGTTGCATTCACGTGAAGAGCTTGTTGGTGTAATTTGTCAACCGCACGATTAAAGGCTGTTTGGTCTAAAGTTTGAAGTTGCCAATTGGTTAAATCAACCACTTGTTCAGCAGTTAGTGACAGGGTCACGGTAGTTCCTTTTTCAAAATGCCCTAAATTGAACAGTTGATTGGTTGCAATATAAATCGGCGTCGAGATAACTTGTTGGTTTACCTTCAATTGTGTAACTTTTTTCCATTTTAAATTCGGAATATAAAGATGCAAGTCACCAGTGCTATTCACTTTAAAGGTTGCTTCAATTGTTTCGTTGGTATGATGAGGTTCATTTATCAACGAAGCTGTTTTAAAGTAAGGTTTATCCGTCGGCACGAGCGTTTGCAGGAGTTCTTCTTGGGCATCTAAAGGATTATTTTTTGCTAATTTTAACTTGGTTAATGCGGTTGGCGCCAAAAAGCCCATACCGATCGCTTCATCATTTTCCATGATTTTCGTGGAACCAACTGTTTTTAGCAATTTTTCACTGGTAGGTTTTTCAATTGGTAAAAAGTCATATTTCACATTTAAAAGTAAATTGGTTAGTTGTGAATTATCCACATAGGCAATCCGGCGATCATTTTTTCGATATAAACCTAGCGCACTTAATGTGTCTTGGGTAGTGGCAGTTAAAGTCGAAGTATAGCTAGAAACGCCAGCATAACCATAAAGTAAAGGATTATTGTAGCCGTTATTGATTTCACGGAACCCTGTTTCTTTGGAAGGAATGACTTGTTTCATGCGATAAAGTTCTGGTGCTGAGGCCATTTTTTCATCGATTAATTGGCTGTGTTTTCGGTAATCTTGGGCAAATGTTGCTTGGCTACCAAAGGGCATGTGTTTAAAAGAAATCCAGAAATTCGTTGTTAATTCTGTGCTGACCAGTAAGAATAAAGCCACGACTACATAGTTTCTTAAGGCCTTTTTTTGTGCTAAACGCAAGCAAACGAAAATCAACCAAATAAAAAGTAAACTTAGCCATAAATAATTGATCGAAATTAAGAGATTCTTTTGTGGACCATAATACAAAGATCCGTAGCCAATGACTAACAGCAGACTAAAAATAATAGGTGCGGACCAAGGAATGGTCACTTTTTTAAGCCAAACTTCATAGGCAAAGACAATCAATAAAAAGCTAAAAATAAAGACATTTCGGTAAGGGAAACCAGCTGGGCTTTGAAACATGTGCCAGACAGTGTTAAAGGCTTCTAACCAAAAGCTTAAAAAGAGAATGAATAAAAGAATCGCTGAAGCTATTCTTTCTTTTAACGCAATTTGTTTCGTTTGAAAATAGGCGACACAGAGGAGTGTCACAAATAATCCAGCAAAAACGGTTGGTAAATGGTCTAAACGCAACTCATAATTAATAGAACCTAAGCCTAATTGCGAGAAGAACGAAGTATTGAACTTAGGCGTTAAAAAGAACGTCGAGACATCAAAATCTGCTTTTTTTGTATAGAGCATTCCTTCTGCTGCAGGTAATAATAAAAAGCTAGTTGCGGTTCCTGTTAAAAAAGAAACGAGGATGAATAACGGACTTTGTTTAAAAAATTGCCGAATAGCATGGGCTTGAGTATTCTTTTTAAAGAACCAATAGATACTGTACAAAACAGCAAAGAGACAAATCATATAACCCATGTAGTAATTCGTCACAATCGCTAAAAACAGGGTTATACTGTATAAGCCCCATTTGCGTTGATCCCATAAACGTTGGAGTCCCAATAAGATAAGCGGGAATAGAATCAGTGCATCCAACCACATAAAGTTTTGGCTATAGACGGTGACAAAGCCACAGAAACTATAGGACGTTGAAAAAAGTAACGTGGTGCCATCAACTTTTTGATAGGTGTATTTTAAATAGCTAAACATCGTAGTGCCCATCAAGGCAAGTTTTAAGGTAATAATCCATAAAATTGCTATAGGTAATTGTTCATAAGGAAAAAAGAAAGCCAACACATTAAAAGGGCTCAGTAAGTAATAGGCTGCCAAAGGAACAATCGACTCACCAATCTCATTGGAAAAAGAGTAGAATGTAGTTATTCCCTCGTGAAAAGAGCGTTTTAAAAAACTCAAGAAAGGCATGTATTGTGTGCCTAAATCACTAACTAATAAGTTGTTGTCACCAAAAGGCGCAAGTTGTAATGTCATCCATACAAGCAACAGAAGTAAAAACGGCAAGAAAAAACTTCCTAACCATAAAAGCTTCGATTTGTTTTTCATCAAAATAAGTCCACCTTTATAAAAAAATCATGAATAAGCGTGTTGAACGCTCTAAAAATAGTTTTTAATTGGCTGGCTGGAACGAACCATCCAGAATGTTAGTTTACCATAAGTTCATTAATGTATCCGCTAATAATGCAAAATTATGAAAAATGCAAAAAGTTTTCAAGAAAAAGTTTCAATTGGTTATTAGTGAAAAAGTCACCTAACTTAGTTATAATGTAGAAGAAGACAAGGAGTTGGACAAGATGCAATTAACAATAGAAGAAGCCATTGAATGGATTCATAGCCGGTTACCCTTTGGTTCAAGACCTGGTTTGGATCGGATTAATGCGTTATTAGAAAAAATTGATCATCCAGAAAACAAAGTGCCAACGATTCATATCGCAGGAACCAATGGTAAAGGCTCAACCGTGACATATTTACGCTGTCTATTAGAAGAAATGGGCTTGAAAGTCGGAACCTTTACCTCTCCTTATATTGAATCATTTAATGAAAGAATTGCGATAAATAGTCAACCAATTTCAGACGAACAATTGATTACCTATGTGGAAAAGTATCAACCAATCATTAAAGAATTAGACCAGATCACTGAAGTGGCTGGAATTACAGAATTCGAAACATTGACAGGAATGGCCTTGGACTATTTCGTGAATGAACAAGTGGATATCGCAGTTGTTGAAGTTGGCTTAGGTGGATTACTTGATAGCACCAATGTCGTGAAGCCATTATTGACGGGAATTACGACAATTGGGAAGGATCACACAGAAATTTTAGGTGAAACAATTGCTGAAATTGCCTATCAAAAAGCGGGTATTATTAAAGAAAAAGTCCCAGTAGTAACAGGCAATATTTGTGCTGATGCGCTAGCAGTCATTGAAAAAGTCGCACAAGAAAAACAGAGTCCAATTTTTCGTTTTGGCAAAGAGTATCAAGTGGAATATCTACATCCTGACACACAATGGGGGGAAGTATTTAATTTCTATGGAGAAATGGGCAAACTGACAAAGATTAAAGTTCCCTTGTTGGGGCGTCACCAAGTAGAAAACGCGGCAGTGGCTATTCAATTATTTGACAAGTATTGCCAACTACAACATTTGCCGTTTAAAGAACGAGACATTACTCAAGGGTTAGCTAAAGCGCAATGGCCAGCTCGAATGGAACGTCTTAGTGATGAACCGTTGATTGTTTTAGATGGTGCCCACAATGATCATGCAGTAAAACGCTTAGTTGAAAACTTGCGCAAAGAGTTTCCACAACACACGATTCATATTTTATTTTCAGCTTTAGCAACTAAAGATGTGGATGAGATGATTCAGGACTTAAAGCAAGTACCGAATGCGCATCTTTACTTAACTAGCTTTGATTACCCTAAAGCTATTGCACTTACAGAAATGGAAAAATATGAAGACGATTTAACAGAAATTGTGTCTTTATGGCAATTTGGCTTAGGCGAAATTTTAGAAAAAATGTCGACAGATGATTTATTATTAGTAACAGGTTCATTATATTTTGTTTCTCAAGTAAGAGAATTACTTTTAACTATAGGAGGAAATGATGAAGAAATTTGATGGCGTAATTTTTGATATGGATGGGTTGCTTTTTGATACGGAGTTGATTTACTATACATCTACTCAAAAAGTAGCAGATGCAATGGGGTTACCATATAGTAAAGAAGTCTATTTAGACTATGTTGGGATTTCCGATGAAGAAGTACAAGAGAATTACCGACGTATTTATGCATCCTATGGTCACGACACAGTGGAAGAATTTATCCGCCGTTCTTATGATGATACCCTGCAAGAGTTTCGATCTGGTAACGTCCCTTTAAAACCAGGGGTGGTGGAATTCCTAGACTTTTTAGATGATCAAAAAATTCCTCGATTAGTTGCTTCAAGTAACGTCCGTCCAGCAATTGAAATGTTATTAAGCCATGCTGGGATTCAGGATCGTTTTGTAGGGATCGTTTCAGCAGAGGATGTTAAACGAGCAAAACCGGACCCAGAAATTTTTCAAAAAGCTCGTCAACTTTTAGGAACAGAAGCCCCGAAAACCTTGATTTTCGAAGACTCATTTCATGGGGTAAGTGCGGCTCATAGTGCGGGCATTCCAGTGATCATGGTACCTGATTTATTGCAACCAACTGAAGTTATCCAAGAGAAAACATTACATGTCTTGGAGAGTTTACATCAAGCGCCACATTATTTAAAATAATAAAAACAACACTCCTTTGCGTAGTTTATTAATGACTAGCAAAGGAGGTTTTTTTATGCAAGTATCGGATCTGTTTATTCGCGAGATGCCGAGTGATTGTTTACCACGAGAACGGCTCTTGGCGATAGGAGAAAAAGCATTATCGAATCAAGAGTTGTTGGCGATTCTGTTACGAACTGGCTCAAAAGAAGCAGACGTGATGACTGTTGCTGCAACGCTGTTAAAACAGTTTAAGCAACTTTCTTATTTGCAGCAAGCCACGTTGAACGAGTTAATGGCTATTAAAGGCATTGGCCAAGTGAAAGCTATTGAATTACGTGCGGCTATTGAATTGGGGTGTCGAATTTATCAAAGTAGTCAAATCAAATTTGGCAAAGTTACGTCCAGTCAACAAGTCGCTCAACGATTACTCCAAGAGATGAAGGGGCTGCAACAAGAACATTTAATTTGTATTTACTTGAATACCAAGAATGACATTATCCAACAGAAAACGATTTTCAAAGGATCACTGAATCAAAGTATTGCTCATCCACGCGAAATTTTTCGGGAAGCGGTTAAATATTCTTCTGCTCGCATACTATTAGCTCATAATCATCCATCTGGCAATCCGACACCGTCTCCACAAGATATTCAATTTACCAAACGAATGGAAGAATGTGGCGAAATGATGGGGATTCAATTGTTGGATCATATTATTGTTGGTGATAGCGGATACATTAGTTTGAGAGAAGAGAATTTTTTTGCTTCAGAATGAGGACAATTCTTGCAAAAATATTTTATCACGTGTAAAATGAAAGGGTAATCTTGTTTGGAATTATGTAGACTTTTTAAATTTTTTTAAATATTCTATTGGAAGCGAGCAAAGTTACGACTATTTATGTGCAAATGCACGAGGAGGAACAAAAGAATGGAACAAGGAACAGTAAAATGGTTTAACGCAGAAAAAGGTTTTGGGTTTATCTCACGCGAAGACGGAAGCGACGTATTCGTACACTTCTCAGCTATCCAAGGTGATGGTTTCAAAACTTTAGAAGAAGGTCAAGCAGTGACTTTCGATGTTGAAGATTCAGACCGTGGCCCTCAAGCAGTTAACGTAGAAAAAAACTAATAAAAAATAATCCAAAAACACCTAACGCATGTTAGGTGTTTTTTTGTTAGAAAAAATAGAGAAGAAAAATGGACAAGCATTTTTCTTCTCTATTAAATGAGAGCTTTATTGATCACTAACTGTGGCAGTCATAATCATTGGCAGAATCATTGGATGACGTTCTGTTTGTTCAAACAAGAAAGGCTGTAAAGCGGTCGTCATGGCTTCGCCTAATTTTGCTTCGGTACAGTTTTTATCTTTCATTGCTTCACGTAGAGCATTGAATAAAAGACGTTGGCCTTCATGAATCATATCACCAGACTCACGCATGTAGACAAAACCACGGGAAAGAATGTCTGGACCAGCCATAATTTCTTTATTTTTAATATCAACTGTTGCTACCGCTAAAACTAAACCTTCTTCAGATAAGATACGACGATCCCGTAAAACAACATTCCCGATATCACCGACACCATTTCCATCAACGTACACGTCATTAGCATTGAAGTGACCAGCAGGACGTGCGCTATCAGCCGTTAAAGCTAAGACATCGCCGTTGCCCATGATAAAGCAATTTTCTTCAGGAACCCCTGTATCTTGAGCGAGCGAAGCATGGATTTTTAACATTCTAAATTCACCATGAACAGGCATGAAATATTTAGGCTTCATCAAGCGAAGCATTAATTTTTGCTCTTCTTGTCCACCGTGACCAGAAGTATGGATATTATTGATTTTTCCGTGGATAACTTCCGCACCGGCTTCAGATAATAAGTTGATTAAACGGTTAACGCTTGTCGTATTCCCAGGAATTGGTGAACTTGAGAAAACAACCGTATCGCCTGGTTGAATACTAATTTGGCGATGTGTACCGTTAGCAATCCGACTAAGCGCGGCCATAGGTTCTCCTTGAGAGCCAGTACATAAAATCATTGTTTCATTTGCTGGCAATTGATTCAGTTCCGCCGCATCGACAAACGTTCCTTTGGGCACTTTGATGTAGCCTAAGCGTTCGCCATTGACAATGGCATTTTCCATGCTACGACCAAAAACAGCAATTTTGCGACCGGTTTTCACGGCTGCATCAGCAGCTTGTTGTAAACGGAAAATGTTTGAAGCAAAACTGGCAAAGATAATCCGACCATCAATTTTTTCAAAGATTTTTAAAATAGAGGTCCCAATTGTTTTTTCGGATTTTGTAAAGGTGGGTATTTCAGCATTGGTACTGTCTGAAAGAAGACAAAGGACGCCTTCTTCACCTAATTTCGCCATTCTGTGTAAGTTGGCTGGCTCACCAACGGGTGTAAAGTCAAACTTAAAGTCACCTGTTGCGACAATGTTACCAGAAGGCGTTTTAACCACAACGCCCAAGGCATCAGGAATACTGTGAGTCGTCCGGAAAAAGCTAATCGCTGTTTTTCTAAAACGAATCACCGTATCTTCATTAATTTCGTGTAATTCCGCTTCTCGCAATAAACCATGTTCATCTAGTTTGTTGGTAATTAAAGCCAAGGCTAGTGGTCCCGCATAGATTGGGATATTCGCTTGACGTAAAAGATAAGGAACGCCACCAATATGGTCTTCATGACCGTGGGTAATAACGAGTGCTTTGACTTTATGCAAATTTTGAACGATGTAGCTATAATCTGGAATCACGTAGTCAATCCCAAGTAAATCATCTTCTGGGAATTTGATCCCAGCATCAATAATGATAATTTCATCTTGGAATTGTACCCCATATGTGTTTTTTCCAATTTCGCCTAAACCACCGATTGCAAAAACGCCAGTTTCGTTATTTTTTATGTTTACTTTCATGTTAAAACTCCGTTAGAGTGAAGTCCGCATGTTCTTGCTCGTAAGCAAGATGTTTTTCGTCTAATAATTGAACGTATTCAATATTGTATGGGGTATTTTCTTCAACTAATTGGCGCACGATTACATCGCTATCGGCTTCCATGTAAAGAGATTTTGTGTCTTCTCTTTTTGGGTTTCTGATTTTTGTTTCTTGATAGTATACTTTGTAAATCATCGATTCATTTCTCCTTCAGCTACTAATAGTAGCAATTTATAGTTTTTTCATTTTAAGACAGAAAATTAAACACAACAAAACGAGGTGCTGATCACCTAAAAAAGAATGCTCATCAAAAACATCTGTTAATGATGAAATGAAGCCTCGACTTTGCTTCATTCTGGGTATTTGATTTTATGTGTTCTTTTTCAACCGTCCCGTGTGTTGTGAATAACAACAATTAAGCTTATTTTATCATAGAATGATAAGGAAGTATAGAAACACTCACTGGACTTTTAAAAAAAACAAACTTCTTGTTTCGCCTTATTCTTGATCAAGTTCGAGTGCCTTTTTTTTAGGACGCCAATACCAACTTAAGCCAATCACGTGGGCTAAATAAACAATCGCTAAAGTCGTAGTCATCAACGTATTTCGGACAATTAAACACGGAATGGCAAATAAAAGAAACATGGAAATAAATAGTTTCCATTTGCCTTTACGAGTAATTTTTTTCTCAAAGAAGGCTTCTTGGATATATTTTTGATAATAAGAAGAAGCTAAAAATTTGTTATAAAGTTTATCTGAACTACGCATCCAAAAAAAGGCCGTTAATAAATAAAAACCAGTGGTGGGTAAAAGCGGCAAAAAGATTCCTAACGTGCCTAAAGCAAACGTACAGGAACCGAGAAAAATGAAGAATAATTTTTTCATTCAAAGGGTCCTTTCAGTTTTTCCCAATTATGGCACAATCAAAAGGAAGTAGCAATTTTAATCGTATAAGTAAATCATTAAAATTATCTATTTTTTAGAAAATCTAAAAGGGAAAGGATAGAAAGAGAAAGGCTGTTTTTTCTAGCCAGACAGCTTGTATTACCGATTTCTTTTTGATACAGTGGGAGTACTAGAAAATTTAAAGTAAGATAAGAAGGAGATGATTAATTGAAGTTAATGTGGCGTTACACAATGCGTTATAAGAAATTACTTTTCGCTGATTTTATTTGTGTGTTTGGTTTTATTTTGATTGAATTAGGCTTGCCGACCATTTTAGCGCGAATGATTGACAAAGGAATTATTCCTAGAGATATGGACTATATTTATCAGCAAGGGATTTGGATGGTTGTAATTACGATTATTGGCGTCGCAATGAATATTTTGCTAGGGTACTTTGGTGCCAGAATTACAACAAACATTGTTCGTGATATTCGTGATGATTTATTTGAAAAGATTCAAACTTTCTCACACAGTGAATATGAAAGTATTGGGGTTTCTTCCTTAATTACGCGAACTACCAATGATGCATACCAAATTATGCTCTTCATGGGAAATATTTTACGTCTTGGCTTTATGACGCCAGTGATGTTTATTGCCAGTCTTTACATGGTGATGCGAACGAGTCCGTCGTTAGGAATGTACGTTTTAGGTGCCTTGCCTTTTCTGCTGCTAGCAGTTGTCGGAATTGCTCGTTTGTCAGAACCGTTATCTAAAAAGCAACAAAAGAACTTAGATGGAATCAATGGGATTTTAAGAGAAAATCTTTCTGGATTGCGGGTAATACGCGCATTTGTTAATGAAAAATTTGAAGAATCTCGTTTTAATAAAGTCAATGAAACTTACACTAAAAGTTCAAAAAGTTTGTTTCGTTTAATGGCAGCAGCCCAACCAGGCTTCTTTTTCTTATTTAATATTGTGATGGTCTTAATCATTTGGAGCGGGACTGTTCAAATCAGCCACGGGGATTTAGAAGTTGGGAATTTAATAGCTTTTATTGAATATATTTTCCATGCGCTGTTCTCGTTTATGTTATTTGCCAGTGTCTTTATGATGTATCCGCGGGCTGCGGTTTCGGCTTCACGGATTCAAGAAGCCTTAGACATGGAACCAGCTATTCGTGAAGAAGAAGGCGTAACAGAAACAGCTACTAAAGGCTATCTAGAGTTTAAAAATGTAACCTTTGCCTATCCTGGACATGCGGAAAGCCCAGTTATTCGCAATGTAAGTTTTAAGGCGTCACCTGGTGAAACAGTGGCCTTTATTGGGAGCACAGGTAGTGGGAAATCAACATTAATTCAATTGATTCCACGGTTTTATGATGTATCAGAAGGTGAAATTTTAATCGATGGAGTGAACGTAAAAGATTACCAACTTAGTGCATTACGCAATAAGATTGGCTATATTCCACAAAAAGCGTTACTTTTTACTGGTACAATTGCTGATAATCTTCGCTACGGTAAGGAAGATGCGACGTTAGAAGAAATGGAACGAGCAATTGACATTGCTCAAGCAACAGAATTTGTTTCACAAAAACCGCAAGGCTATGATGAACCTCTTTCAGAAGGTGGCACGAACTTTTCTGGTGGTCAAAAACAACGTTTAGCTATCGCACGGGCGATTATTCGCAATCCGGAAATTTATATATTTGATGATAGTTTTTCTGCGTTAGATTATCAAACAGATGCAAATTTACGAGCGCGTCTGAAAAAAGAAACAACAGAATCCACTGTTTTAATTGTGGCACAACGTGTTGGAACAATTATGCATGCGGACCGCATTGTTGTTTTAAACGAAGGCGACGTGGTCGGAATTGGCACACATCGTGAATTACTTGAGACTTGTCCAATTTACTATGATATTGCGGCTTCTCAATTGTCAGAGGAGGAATTAGCATGAAACACGCCTTTTCTTCTATGAAACGAATCGGTCGCTATATTAAACCGTACCGAGTTACGTTTTATTTAGTTATTTTATTTACAATATTAACCGTTGCCTTTAATGCAGCGTTGCCTTATTTGACTGGATTACCAACGACAGAAATTAGCCGTAATATTGCGGCTGGCGAATCCATTAATTTTGATTATGTAATCCGATGTTTAATTTGGATTTTAGTTGTGGGAACAGGTTATTGTGTGGCACAATTTTTGTCAGGATTTTTAATGACGAATGTCGTTCAACAATCCATGCGCGATTTACGTCGAGATATTGAAGAAAAAATCAATCGTTTGCCAGTTTCTTATTTTGATAAGAACCAACAAGGAAATATTTTGTCACGGGTGACGAACGATGTGGATGCTGTCAGCAATGCGATGCAACAAAGTTTTATCAATATTGTTTCGGCAGTCTTAGGTATTGTGATGGCGGTAGTGATGATGTTTTTAATCAATCCGCTGATGGCGATTTTTTCAGTGATTATGATTCCGTTGTCTCTGATTATTTCCAGAACAATTGTTAAAATCTCCCAGAAATATTTCCAAGGAATGCAAAATTCTTTAGGAGACTTAAATGGTTATGTTCAAGAAAATATGACTGGGTTCAGTGTCTTAAAACTATATGGTCGGGAAAAAGAAACCCTTGAAGGCTTTAAACAAGTCAATCACCGTTTAAATGGTTTTGGTTTCAAGGCATCCTTTATCTCAGGATTAATGTTGCCATTGGTTCAAATGACCGCTTATGGGACCTATATCGGGGTAGCTGTCCTTGGTAGTTACTATGTGGTTGCTGGTGTGATCGTAGTGGGGCAGTTACAAGCGTTTATTCAATATATTTGGCAAATTAGCCAACCAATGGGGAATATTACGCAGTTGTCTGCAGCTTTACAAAGCGCTTCAGCTTCGACCATGCGGATTTTTGAAATCCTAGATGAACCAGAAGAAGAACTTAACGAACAAGATGTTCCTTTGCCAGAACCTATTTTAGGCTCTGTTGAATTTGAAAATGTCAGCTTTAGTTATGACCCAGAAAAACCGTTAATTCGTAATTTGAACTTTAAAGTTGATGCGGGCCAAATGGTTGCGATTGTGGGACCAACTGGCGCTGGGAAAACAACCTTAATCAATTTGCTAATGCGTTTTTATGATGTAACAGAAGGCGCCATTAAAATTGATGGTATTGACACAAAAAAAATGAACCGTAGTGATGTCCGATCTGTATTTGGAATGGTATTGCAAGATGCTTGGTTGTATAAAGGTACCATTGCCGATAACATTCGTTTTGGGAAATTGGATGCCACGGATTATGAAGTTGTGGATGCAGCGAAAACGGCCAATGTGGATCACTTCATTCGGACAATGCCAGATGGGTATGAAATGGAAATCAATTCTGAGGGAGATAACGTTTCCCTTGGTCAAAAACAATTGTTGACCATTGCCCGAGCGGTAATTTCTGATCCGAAAATTTTGATTTTAGATGAGGCGACTAGTTCAGTCGATACACGCTTGGAAGCCTTAATTCAAAAAGCAATGGATCGTGTTATGGAAGGACGAACAAGTTTCGTTATTGCCCACCGCCTATCAACTATTCGTGAAGCTGATTTAATTCTTGTTATGAAACAAGGAGAAATCATTGAAAAAGGTACGCATCATGAGTTGCTGGAACAAGGTGGCTTCTATGAAAAACTATACAATAGTCAATTTGCTGAAGAAGGCGACTATGAGGAATAAAAAAACGGCTGTCTGAAAAGACAGTCGTTTTTCTTGTCTTTTTTACTATGAAAGTGAGGAATTCTTGTCTATACTTAATGAAAAGAGGTGACAGAGTTTGAAAAAAGAATATTTTATTGCTGCTAGTGCAGATGTCTATGGAAACGTACAACTAGCAAAGGATAGTAATATTTGGTTTCAGTCGGTCTTAAGAGGTGACAGTAACACAATTACCATTGGTGAAGGTAGTAATATTCAAGATGGCACGATTATTCATGTTGATGAAGATGCCCCGACAATTGTAGGCAAGTATGTAACGGTGGGCCATCAATGCATGTTACACGGTTGTAAAATCGGTGATGGTGCTTTGATTGGCATGGGGTCAACGATTCTAAATAATGCTATTATTGGAGAAAACAGCCTGATTGGTGCGGGCTCTTTAGTGACGGAAGGCAAAATTATCCCGCCAAATGTTTTAGCATTTGGTCGACCCGCGAAGGTTATCCGTCCGTTAACGGCAGCAGAAATAGCCAGTAATCATACGAACGCCTTACATTATATTCAACGAGCAGAAGAATTTCGCCAACAAAAATACCCAAAACTAACATAGAATTAGGAGGAAAATGATGAAGAAAATTAAAGTAATGACAGTTTTTGGAACACGGCCAGAAGCAATCAAAATGGCCCCTTTAATCAAAGTTTTAGAAGAGCAAAGTCAAGGGTTTGACTCTGTAGTAGTTGTAACAGCGCAACATCGACAAATGTTGGATCAAGTGTTAGAAGATTTTCAAATTACACCGAATCATGATTTAAATATCATGAAAGATGGGCAAACCTTAACAGATATTACAAGTCGTGTTTTGAATTTATTAACTGAGGTTCTTGTGACAGAACAGCCGGATATTGTCTTGGTTCATGGCGATACAACCACGTCATTTGCGGCTGCATTGGCTGCTTTTTATCAACAGATTCCAGTGGGACATGTGGAAGCAGGATTGCGGACCTGGCAAAAATATTCTCCGTTTCCGGAAGAAATGAATCGTCAACTGGTAGACGTGTTAACTGATATTTATTTTGCCCCAACCACTCAAAGTAAGGACAATTTAATCAAAGAAAATCATCCAGAAGAACATATTTATGTAACTGGCAATACAGCGATTGATGCGATGGCGTACACTGTTGATGCCCACTATCAAAATGATTTATTGGAAAAAATCCCTACAGACCAACGCATTGTACTAATCACAATGCATCGTCGTGAAAATTTAGGCCTGCCAATGGCAAATGTGTTTAAAGCTGTTCGTCGACTTGTAATGGAACATCCAGAAATTGAAGTCATTTTCCCTATGCACAAAAATCCCAAAGTCCGTGAAATAGTAGCGGAACACTTAGGTGAATTAGCACGTGTGCATTTAATTGAACCATTGGACGTCAAAGATTTTCAAAATTTTGCAGCGAAAAGTGCGTTAATTTTAACTGATTCTGGCGGTGTGCAAGAAGAAGCTCCTTCCTTAGGTGTGCCAGTTTTAGTTTTACGAGATACAACGGAACGACCAGAAGGCGTAGCGGCAGGAACATTGAAATTGGTTGGTACAGACGAACAAGTAGTCTATCAAGAGGCGAAAACATTATTGACTGATTCTGATGCTTACCACGCGATGGCGCATGCACAAAATCCGTATGGGGATGGTCAAGCTAGCCGCCGAATCGTTGAAGCCATTGCCTATGAAATGCAGCAATCAGATAAAAAACCAGATACGTTTACAGCAAAATAAATAAAAAGGCAGAGAAGCGCTGAAAAATGTGCTTCTTTTGCGTATCTTATTTTGAAGAATCAATTAGACAAAAAATGCTAGAAAGTAGTGAAGTGAAGATGTATCAAACGATTTTATTTGATTTAGATGGCACAATTACGGATTCTGGTAGCGGCATTATGCGTTCTATTTTATACGCAACAGAACAATTAGGCTGGCCAGCTCCTAGCGAGGAGACGTTACGTTCTTTCATAGGGCCGCCTTTATATGAGTCGTTTTTGCACATGGCGCCTTCAGCTGAAGCAGCGCAACAAGCCGTGGGTCATTATCGAGCGTATTATCAGAGAAAAGGCATGTTTGAAAACCATGTGTATCCAGGGATTCCAGAAGTGTTAACAAGGTTAAAGGAAGCGGGAGCAAAGTTATACATTGCGACTTCCAAGCCAGAAGAATTTGCTAAAAAGATTATTACTCATTTTGATTTAGATCGTTATTTTACAGGCATCTATGGAGCGAGCATGGACGGTCATCGTTCTAAAAAAGCAGATGTGATTCAGTATGCATTAACGGAAGCTCAATTAGACCCAACCAAAGAAGCGATTATCATGGTTGGTGATCGTAATCATGACATTCTTGGTGCTCAACAAAATGGCTTAGATAGTATAGGTGTCTTGTATGGATTTGGTGAAGAAACAGAATTACAAGAGGCGGGAGCGACATTCCTAGTACAATCGCCTAAAGACTTAGGTGATATTTTGCTACAAAATTCTTAATAAAAAATGGATTTTCGATAAATTTAGGAGGATTTTAAGATTTATTATCGTTTCAATAGAAAAGCGCCATCATAGGCTTTAAACGTTGTCAATGATGAATTTTTTATCGGGGAATGACGGTCTTTTTATTAAAAACATTTAATTTTAAAGAGGTTTCATGTATAATAGTTTCAGTCATAAACGATAGAATAGTAAGGAGGGTTAGTTTTGGCTAATGATAACCAAAATAACCAAGATCCCAAATCTTCGCTTAGAGATCAAGTAACTGGGTCTTTAAAAGGTAGAAATGATGGCGATCAACCTGATTCCTCTGAAAAAAATGATAGGTCCCCCCAACCTTCATCTGATGAATCACAAGAAACAGCGAGCCGCACAACACAAACACGTGCAGGTTCTAGAGCTGCTCGAAGACGTGGGAAAGACAAGACAACACAGACAGTCGAAGAGCCAACCCCGATTGAAACAGACGAAAAGCCAACAAATACAAAAAAACAAACACGTAAAAAAGAAGATCGTTTAGTCGGTCGTATCGTGTTAATTGTAGTTTCTGTATTGGTTTTAATGATGGCAATCTTTGGGTTTACTTTTTATAAATATGTAGACGCTGGGCTACAACCACTAGACAAGAACAATAAGAAACTTGTTCAAGTGCATATCCCAGAAGGATCTTCTAATAAGCAAATTGCTGCGGTTTTAGAAGAAAGCAACGTCATTAAAAGCGGAATGGTTTTTAACTACTACGTAAAATTTAAAAACTTAACAGATTTTCAAGCGGGCTATTATCAAATGTCTCCAAGCATGACACTCGATGAAATTGGTGAAATGCTAAAAGAAGGAGGTACGCCAGAACCAACTAAAATCGCAGATGGCAAAGTAACGATTCCTGAAGGCTACGATATAGATAAAATTGGCGAAGCCATTGAAAAAAATACGGATTTCAAGAAAGCAGATTTCATTGCATTAATGAAAAACGAAGACTTCTTCAATCAAATGAAGGCTAAGTATCCTGATTTACTTGAAAGTGCTGCAACCGCAGAAGGTGTTCGTTATCGCTTAGAAGGCTATTTATTCCCGGCAACTTATGATTACTACAAAAAAGCAACACTTCCTGAATTTGTCGAACAAATGATTGCTAAAATGAACACAGTAATGGAACAATATACGCCGACAATTCATGCAAAGAATTTAACCAATCAGCAAGTCTTAACGTTAGCTTCATTGGTTGAAAAAGAAGGAGTCAAAGAAGCAGACCGCAAACAAATTGCCCAAGTATTCTTTAACCGCTTGGCTGCCGATATGCCGATCCAATCAGATATTTCTATTTTGTATGCTCTAGGAGAACACAAAGAAACTGTAACGTATGCTGATTTGGAAGTGGACTCGTCTTATAACTTGTATAAAAATACTGGTTATGGACCAGGACCATTAGATAGCCCAAGTGAGGAGTCAATTAAAGCAGTCTTGAATCCGACACCAAGTGACTATTTATACTTTGTAGCAGATATTTCTACAGGAAAAGTATACTTCTCAAAAACATATGAAGAACATCAAGTATTAGTAGATCAGTATGTCAATAATTCAAGTAGTGAATAAAATGAAAACATAAAAGAGCTTGGTGAATCAATTTTGTATGATTCACCAAGCTTTTAGATACTCAAAAAGTAATCTGTTTAAGAGAGGGAAAGCGTAGCAACTAGAAATTTATATAAATAAAATTTAGCAAAATCACAAAAATTCAATAATTATATTTACAATTTAGAAAAAGCGTGGTACTCTTTTGTGGATTGAAAGCGGAATTTTTTTCAATAACCAACCAAGAACTACGTATCGTTAAGCGAAAAAGGAGAATTAACATGGTAGAAAAAGTATATCCAATGACTCTTGAAGGAAAAGAAAAATTAGAACAAGAGCTAGAAGAATTAAAAACAATTAAACGTAAAGAAATCGTAGAGCGTATTAAAATCGCTCGTAGCTTTGGGGATCTTTCAGAGAACTCAGAGTATGAATCAGCTAAAGATGAACAAGCTTTCGTTGAAGGACGTATTACAACGTTAGAAAATATGATTCGTTTTGCAGAAATCATCGATAATGATGGCGTGGACCAAGACGAAGTTTCCATCGGTAAAACAGTTACTTTCCAAGAATTGCCTGATGGAGAAGAAGAGGAATACACAATCGTAGGAAGTGCCGAAGCCGATCCATTTTCTGGTAAAATTTCTAACGATTCACCGATTGCGCAAGCCTTAATTGGTAAACAATTAGGCGACCAAGTGATTATTGCAACACCTGGTGGCGACATGACAGTTAAAATTACAAAAGTTGAAGCAAACTAAATAATTGAGTAGGGCAGGCAGCTTCCAAGGCCTGTCCTTTCGCAATCTAGGACATTTAGGGCTAAAGTCCTATGGTAACCTGAGGCGCAAACCACTATGATTAAATAAAATAAACGAGTAAAATAAATGATAGAGGGAGGAGGCAAATCTATGAATAACCCTTGGCGCTTTTTTATCGTCGCAGAAGCATTACTTTTTATTCTGGCGTTATGGCAAATTGTACATAATCCTGGATTAGCTGTTTTATTAACAATTGGCGTTTTACTTGTGGCCTACGTTTCCAGGAAAGCATCAAAAACACATTTTAACAACTTTCAATTCGTCCTCGGCGTTGTTTTTATTGTCATTGGTGCAATGAACAGCACGGCCGTTTGGTTTATGTTGATTTTTGGCGTACTCTTTATCGGCTTAAAAGGCTTTGAGATTTCAGGCGTGGATATAGCTGAGCGAGCACCTTGGCGTAAAAAACAAATGATTATGGTGGAGACGGCGGCAAAAGAACCTAAAAATGGCAAACGATTTAAACGCCGCTGGTTTGCCAACGAACGCATTGGTAACAATATCTATGAATGGGACGATATCAATATTGATTTAATCTCTGGGGACACCATTATTGATTTAGGTAATACGCTACTACCGAAAGAAGACAATATTATTATTATTCGTAAAGGTTTTGGCCGCACGCGAATTCTAGTACCGTTAGGTGTAGCTATTTTGTTAGAACATTCAACGTTTTACGGAACGGTACGTTTTGAAGAAGAAAAATATCAATTGAAAAACGAATCATTAAAAATTTACAGCAATGATTACGATACCAATCTTCGTCGTTTGAAAATTATGACGAACACTTTAGTAGGAGATGTTGAGGTGATCCGTGTATGACCGATCGGATTTCAAGACGCATGATTTCATTATATGCGTCCCTTAGCACCTTTATTGTTATCTTAATTACATTGTTTTCATATTTTCATTCGATTAAACAAAACCGGTGGCTATTAGAGCTTCTTCAGAGAAAAGTCTTTTATTTACCACTAATTGTGCACATTGTTCTCATATCCTTACTAATAGGCTTATTGACCTTTTTACTGATTTCATTGGTTCAAAAAGGGCAATATGGACGGATTGAAGAAAAACTTCGGTTATTGGCCAATGGTAATTATGAAAGTCCAGTCTTAAACAAACCAACGACCAGTGAAAATCAAGACCATTATCTAACCGAAGTCGAACAAGATATTTGGTCGATTAAAAATAAATTATTAGAGATGTCTAAAGAATTGCAATTATTAAACAGTCGACCGCAATTAATGGATGGGCAAACAAAAGAAGAAATTTTAGAGAACGAGCGGCATCGTTTGGCGCGGGAGTTGCATGATTCAGTCAGTCAACAACTTTTTGCAGCCATGATGATGTTGTCTGCCTTAAATGAACAAGCACAACGAACAGAAACCCCTGAACCATATCGCAAACAACTAGCCATGGTGGCAGAAATCATTAATGCCTCCCAATCGGAAATGCGCGCGTTACTATTGCACTTGCGTCCTATCAGTCTAGAAGGAAAAAGTTTGCGTAAAGGTATTGAACAATTACTGAAAGAACTACAAACAAAAATTAAAATTGAATTGATTTGGGATGTTGAAGATGTTCATTTAAATAGCAGCATTGAGGATCATCTTTTCCGAATTGTGCAGGAATTACTTTCAAATACCTTAAGACATGCCAAAGCAAAGGAATTAGAGGTATACTTACACCAAGTCGATAAAAACGTGCTATTGCGTATTGTTGATGACGGTGTCGGCTTTGATATGAAGGAACAAAGTAATAAAGCCGGTAGTTATGGCTTAAATAATATCCGAGAACGTGTTGTCGGCATGGGCGGTACAGTTAAAATTATTAGTTTTAAAGGGCAGGGAACTAGCGTTGAAATTAAAGTTCCTGTCATAAAGGAGGAAACTGCAAGTGATCAAAGTAATGTTAGTGGATGACCATGAAATGGTCCGTTTAGGCGTTTCATCATATTTATCTATTCAAGAGGATATAGAAGTCGTAGGCGAAGCAGAAAATGGTAAGATTGGCTATGAAAAAGCATTGGAACTACGTCCAGATGTTATTTTGATGGATTTGGTAATGGAAGAAATGGACGGCATTGATTCAACAAAAGCGATCTTGAAAGATTGGCCAGAAGCCAAGATTATTATTGTGACGAGTTTTATTGATGATGAAAAAGTGTATCCGGCGATTGAAGCTGGTGCAGCGGGCTACCTATTAAAAACATCAACAGCACATGAGATTGCTGATGCAATTCGGGCGACTTATCACGGAGAGCGTGTGTTGGAACCTGAAGTGACGCATAAGATGATGGAACGGTTAACAAAAAAACAAGAGCCGGTGTTGCACGAAGATTTGACAAACCGGGAACACGAAATTTTAATGTTGATTGCACAAGGTAAAAGTAATCAGGAAATAGCTGATGAACTCTTTATCACTTTGAAAACAGTTAAAACACATGTTTCAAACATTTTAGCAAAACTAGATGTGGATGATCGGACCCAAGCGGCGATTTATGCTTTTCAACATGGTTTAGCCAAATAAATATCAGATAAATCCATAAATAAATTCTAGGAAATCCTTCTAGGAATTTATTTATGGATTTGTTATACTAATTTTAACGAACAGACAGGAGCGGTCAGAAGAAATGAAACAAAATTTTGCAATTATTGGTTTAGGACGTTTTGGCGGCAGCATATGCCAAACTTTGGTGGAAGCTGGTCAAGAAGTTTTGGCCATTGACAGCAGTGAAGACCGTGTCAATGAATATATGAATATTGCAACGCATGCAGTGGTGGCTAACGCCCAAGATGAAATGACGTTGCGTTCTTTAGGAATTCGGAATTTTGATCACGTAGTGGTGGCGATTGGTGAAGATATTCAAGCGAGTATTTTAGTGACACTAATGGTTAAAGAAATGGGGGTTCCCAATGTCTTAGCCAAAGCAGTCAATGAATATCATGCCCGCGTCTTAGATAAAATTGGGGCAGACATGGTCGTTCACCCAGAGCGGGATATGGGTATTCGAATTGCTCACAAACTTGTTTCACGCAATATTTTAGATTATATTGAATTATCTAGCGAATTTTCATTAGCTGAGGTTCGGGTCACCAATCCTAAATTTTACAATAAAACCTTAGCAGAATTAAATTTCCGTCAACGATTTGGTTTAACTGTGGTAGCGATCCGCCGCTCGAAAACAGAAGTAATTGCTTCGCCAGATGCTTCTGAAATTGTTCGAGAAAACGACAATTTATTAGTTATCGGTGATACCGCAGACGTGGATTTATTAGATGAAAAAATGAATGGCTAAGCACTTTATTCTCTAAAAGCACTGCGCTGTGCTACAATAAATGGCGACAGAGATGTGAAGGAGGAACAAAGAATGAAATTAGAAGTGACACCGAAAGCCCAACAATGGTTTAAAGAAGAAACCGGGGTTCAGCCTGAGACAGGCATTCGTTTTTTCGGAAAAATTTACGGAAAAACACCTGTTCATGATGGTTTTTCCATTGCGATGTCTGTAGAAGCGCCAGATGAGCCAATGATTAAAGAGAACCTAGATGGGATTACCTATTTTATTGAAGAAACAGATGATTGGTTCTTTAAAGGGTATGATTTGATTGTTGATTATGATGAAAAGAATGATGAACCGCGTTATCAATTTGAAGCAAACCAAGAAGATTTAACAAAATAATTTTAGTGCTAAACAGAAAAAGCTGAAGTAGTGCGTAGGACTATTTCTGTTGCTTTCGTTTAACCGCTAGTCAGCCTGAGAAAAAATCGTTTTGGATTTTTTCTCAGGTTCTTTCTATTTAATTAAGCTATTCTTAATTGGATATCGTTATTTAATAAGGCTATCATATGGTATAATGATAATTAACTGAAGTGTGGAGGAAATAAAATGCTATCAATTGTTGTCCCTTGTTATAATGAGGAAGCAGCGATTCCGCTGTTTTTTGAAGAAGTAGAAAAAATTAGCCAGCAACTATCTCATTCAGTAGAATATATATTTGTGAATGATGGCTCAAAAGATAATACGTTAGCTGTTTTAAGACAGCTTTATCGCGAACATCCAGAGAAGGTCCGTTATCTTTCTTTTTCACGAAATTTTGGGAAAGAAGCAGGCTTATACGCTGGTTTAAAAGAAGCAACAGGTGACTTAGTGACAGTCATGGACGTTGATTTACAAGACCCGCCTGAGTTATTACCTCAAATGATTGAGATGATTGAAACCAGTACAGATTTAGATTGTGTTGGCACACGACGCATAACAAGAGACGGCGAACCGCCCATTCGTAGCTTTTTTGCACGGATGTTCTATAAACTCATTAATCGAATTGCTGAGACGGAAATGGTGGATGGTGCCCGTGACTTCCGTGTCATGACCCGACAAATGGTCGATGCGATTTTAGAGTTATCTGAGTATAATCGTTTTTCAAAAGGGATTTTTAGTTGGGTCGGCTTTAAAACAGAATATATTGAATTTAAAAATCGAGAACGAATTGCTGGAGAAACCTCTTGGTCTTTCTGGAGTCTATTAAGTTATTCAATTGACGGGATTGTCAATTTTTCAGAGACACCATTGAATATTGCTTCATACGTTGGCGCCTTTTCGTGTATTGGTTCTGCACTAGCAATGTTAGTGATTATCTTTCGAACATTAGTTAATGGTGATCCAACAAGCGGCTGGCCTTCAATGGTTTGTATTGTACTTTTTGTAGGTGGTTTGCAACTATTATGTTTAGGAATTATTGGCAAATATATTGGCAAAATTTTCTTAGAAACGAAAAAACGACCAATTTATATTGTAAAGGAATCAGAAAAAGATTCTAAAAAATAACCAAAAAAGCAGAGAAAAATTCTCTGCTTTTTTGTTATGCGTTAAAAAAAGTGTAAATAGGCTTTTCAGAAAAACAACATTTTTTACATAAAAAATACATTAACTTTACCTATTTTTATCTTAATGAAACAGCTTTGCTCTCGCGGTTGCAAGAAATAAATGTTAAAATCAAAAGGTATGCTATTAAATGTTTTTTTGGAGGTTGGGTCATGATAGAAGTTATCGACTTGAAAAAAGTATTCGATAATGGGTTTGAAGCGTTAAAATCGGTCAATTTTACGATTGAACAAGGGGACTTGGTTTGTTTGTTAGGACCAAGTGGGTGTGGGAAATCCACAATTTTAAACTTAATTGCAGGTTTATTACATCCAAGTGATGGAGATATTCAGTTTCGACAGCAATCGGTTGTCAAAACAGCACCAAAAGATCGGAACATCGGGTTCGTTTTTCAAAACTATGCCTTATATCCACATATGACTGTTCTAGAAAACGTAATGTTTCCTTTGACAGTAGGAAGTAAGAAAGTTCCCAAGGCAGAGGCACAAGCTATTGCCGAAGAATATATGAAACTAACGAATATTGAAGAGTTAAGCCATAAAAAGCCAGGCACACTTTCTGGTGGTCAACAACAGCGTGTTGCGATTACCCGAGCGTTAGTTCAAAAACCAGATGTTTTATTATTAGATGAGCCTTTAAGTAACTTGGATGCACGTTTGCGTTTGAAAATTCGTGAAGAAATCCGCCGCTTGGTGAAAGAAGTAGGCATTACAACAATCTTTGTAACGCACGACCAAGAGGAAGCGCTATCAATCAGTGATAAAATTATTTTATTAAACGAAGGGGTTATTCAACAAAATGATGAACCTCAAAACCTTTACTTAGAACCAAATAACTTATTTGTTGCTCAGTTCATAGGTAACCCAATTATTAATTTATTGTCTGTTGAAGTGAAAGACGGCAAAATGTACCACGAAAGTTTTGAAATTCCGCTTGAGCGTTTTGAGCATGCTCGCTTTAAAATGCCAATGACTGATGGGAAATATACGTTTGCTTCTCGTCCAGAAGATGTGGTACCAGCTGAAACAGGTCTCTTTACCACAACGACAGATTTAGTGGAATTGATTGGTCGAGAACGTATTTTACGATTTACATTAGGAAATGAACAAGTGAAATCAATTGTAAGTGTAGAAGAAGCGATTGAAGAAGGAGACACTTTATCTTTTGATTTTTCATATAAAAAAGTATTTATCTTTAACGAAGCGGGAGACCGGGTTTACTAATGAAAAAATACAATCCAGAAAATCAACCAAAAGCATGGCTCTTCCTTCTGCCATCATTAGGAATCATTTTACTGTTTAGCGTTTATCCGCTGTTTCGTTCTTTGTGGATGAGCTTCCAAAAAGGTTCCTTAATTAACCAACGCTACGCTGGTTTAGAAAATTATCAACGTGTATTGAATGATCCAATCTTCTATAAAGCGTTAAAAAATACAGCGCTCTATGCATTTGCTGTGGTACCGATTGCCTTGATAATTTCCCTAGCAATTGCTTGGATTATCTTTGAAAAAGTTAAACATAAGAGTTTCTTTGAAACGATTTTCTTTATGCCTTATGTAACGAGTACGATTGCCATTGGGATTGTCTTCCGTTACTTCTTTAATGGCGATTATGGAATTGTCAATTACGTCTTAGGTTTTTTCGGCATTCCTTCTGTCAACTGGCTAGATAATGTTCAAATGAGTATGCCAACATTGATTATTTTTGGGGTTTGGACGAGTTTAGCATTTAATATTATTATTTTGTTGGCGGGTTTGAGAAATATTGATGAAGAACACTTTAAAATAGCGAAAATGTTTGGTGCCTCAGACGGCGAAATTTTCCGACGTATTACGTTTCCGCAACTAGTCCCGACCATTGCCTTTTTATTAACGGTCAATTTAATTGGCGCCTTTAAAGTTTATACACAAGTTTATGCTTTATTCGGTGGTCGTGCGGGGATTGCCAATAGTGCCACAACCGCAGTGTACTATATTTATGACAAATTCCACATTGCAGGGCGTCCCGGAATTGCGATGGCCGCCACAGTGATTTTATTTGTGATTATTTTAGTGGTCACTTTCTTACAAAATAAACTCTTAAAGAAAGTGGGGCAATAAGCCAATGAAAAAAGTTTTAACGATTATCGCATTTGTTTTCTTAGGCATTTTAGCCGTTATTACGTTATTTCCATTTGTCTATATGATTTTAGCTGGTTTAATGAGTTACTCTGAAGCGACCAGCATGCCGCCAACCATGTTTCCAAAACAACCACAATGGCAAAACTACACAGAGGTCTTTCAAAAAGCACCCTTTCTTCGGTATTTCTTGAACACAGTCTTTGTTTCAGGCGTTACAACGATTGCTACGGTAGTCACCGCCGTTTTAGCTTCATTCGCGTTAACGAGTTTGAAGTTCCGTTTTAAAAATGTGGTCATTGCTTTAATGATTTCGTTGTTAATGGTTCCATATGAATCTATTATCTTTACCAATTATCAAACGATTGCGCAATTAGGTTTGTTAAATACTTACAGCGCCTTAATTATTCCATTTTTAACTAGTATTTTTTATATTTACTATTTAAACGGTTATTTAAAAGGTATTCCTGATACTTTTTACAAGGCTGCCAAGATTGATGGCGCTAGTGATTTAGAATATATTTGGCGTATTTTAGTACCAATGTCAAAACCAGCGTTAGTAACAGTAGGGATTTTAACATTTATTTCTAGTTGGAATTCTTTCTTGTGGCCATTGTTGGTGACGAACGAGAAAAAATACCGTCTATTAAATAATGGACTATCGGCCTTTGCGACAGAGAGCGGTAGTGACGTACATTTACAAATGGCTGCTGCAACATTAACCGTTATTCCAATTTTAATTATTTACTTGATTTTCAGAAAAGAAATTATCAGAGGAGTTGCAAAAAATGGAATCAAAGGCTAAAACAACTGTGACTTTTCACAGTGGCATTTTAACAATTGGAGGAACCGTGATTGAAGTGGCGTATAAAGATGCCCACATCTTCTTTGATTTTGGTACAGAATTTCGACCAGAATTAGATTTGCCCGATGATCACATTGAAACCTTAATTAATAATCGTTTAGTGCCAGAATTAAAAGACTTATATGATCCACGTTTAGGTTATGAATATCATGGTGCAGAAGACAAAGAGTATCAATACACCGCTGTTTTCTTATCTCATGCTCATTTAGATCATTCACGCATGATTAACTATTTAGACCCAGCTGTTCCGTTGTACACACTAAAAGAAACGAAAATGATTCTAAATAGTTTAAATCGCAAAGGTGATTTTTTGATTCCATCACCGTTTGAAGAAAAGAATTTTACCCGAGAAATGATTGGTCTTAATAAAAACGATGTGATTAAAGTTGGCGAAATTTCAGTGGAAATCGTACCTGTTGATCATGATGCGTACGGTGCTTCGGCATTACTGATTCGCACGCCTGACCATTTCATCACATACACAGGTGATTTGCGCTTACATGGCCATAATCGTGAAGAGACTTTAGCTTTTTGTGAAAAAGCCAAACATACTGAATTATTAATGATGGAAGGCGTAAGCATTAGCTTCCCAGAACGTGAACCAGATCCAGCCCAAATAGCGGTTGTCAGTGAAGAAGATCTTGTTCAGCACTTGGTTCGTTTAGAACTAGAAAACCCGAATCGACAAATTACCTTTAATGGTTATCCAGCAAACGTGGAACGTTTTGCTAAGATTATTGAAAAGTCACCACGTACAGTCGTTTTAGAAGCAAATATGGCTGCGTTGTTACTTGAAGTATTTGGAATAGAAGTTCGTTATTATTATGCTGAATCTGGTAAAATACCAGAATTGAATCCAGCGTTAGAAATCCCGTATGACACGTTACTAAAGGACAAAACAGACTATTTGTGGCAAGTTGTGAACCAGTTTGACAACCTCCAAGAAGGTAGTTTATACATTCACAGTGATGCACAACCGTTAGGGGACTTTGATCCACAGTATCGCGTGTTTTTAGATTTGTTGGCTAATAAAGACATTACTTTTGTCCGTTTAGCTTGTTCAGGACATGCAATTCCAGAAGATCTGGATAAAATTATTGCATTGATTGAACCTCAAGTATTGGTTCCAATCCATACGTTAAAACCAGAAAAACTGGAAAACCCGTATGGTGAAAGAATATTGCCAGAACGTGGCGAGCAAATTGTTTTATAAATTTTTTTAAGGGAGAGAAAAAAATGAAGTTCAAAACTCTAGCAACAACAGTGTTAGCAACCGCAGCTATTTTCGCATTGGGGGCTTGTGGTAACGGTAATGGGGCCAAAGAATCAAACGATATTGTGAAAGAAGTGAAGGAAGATACGACAATCACTTTCTGGCATGCAATGAATGGGGTTCAAGAAGAAGCGTTAACAAAATTAACGAAAGACTTCATGAAAGAAAATCCAAAAATTAAAGTGGAATTACAAAATCAATCTGCTTACCCTGATTTACAAGCCAAAATCAATTCGACTTTAACTTCACCAAAAGATTTACCAACAATTACGCAAGCGTACCCAGGCTGGTTATGGAATGCTGCACAAGATGAAATGTTAGTGGACTTAAAACCATATATGGATGATGACACAATCGGCTGGAAAGATGCAGAGCCAATTCGTGAAGTATTGTTAGACGGCGCCAAAATCGACGGCAAACAATACGGCATTCCATTTAATAAATCGACAGAAATGTTATTCTATAATGCTGATTTGTTGAAAGAATATGGTGTTGAAGTACCGAAAACATTAGAGGAATTAAAAGAAGCTTCTAAAACAATTTACGAAAAATCCAACAAAGAAGTCGTTGGTGCTGGTTTTGACTCGTTAAATAACTATTACGCAATTGGAATGAAAAACAAAGGCGTTGATTTTAATAAAGACTTAGATTTAACAAGCAAAGATTCACAAGAAGTCGTGGACTATTACCGTGATGGTATCGAAGCAGGTTACTTCCGCACAGCTGGTTCAGATAAATATTTATCTGGCCCATTTGCAAACAAAAAGGTAGCGATGTTTGTCGGTAGTATTGCTGGTGCTGGTTTTGTTCAAAAAGATGCTGAAGCTGGTGGCTATGAATATGGTGTTGCACCACGTCCTGAAAAAATCAACTTACAACAAGGAACAGATATTTATATGTTCGATAGTGCTACGCCAGAACAACGGACAGCGGCATTTGAATTCATGAAATTCTTAGCAACGCCTGATTCACAATTGTACTGGGCACAACAAACAGGTTATATGCCAATTCTAGAATCTGTTTTACACAGTGATGAGTACAAAAATTCTAAGACAACCAAAGTACCTGCACAACTTGAAAACGCAGTAAAAGATTTATTCGCTATCCCAGTAGAAGAAAATGCTGATTCAGCCTATAATGAAATGCGGACAATTATGGAAAGTATTTTTGCTTCATCAAATAAAGACACGAAAAAATTATTGAAAGATGCAACGTCACAATTTGAACAAGCATGGAACCAATAATCAATAAATAAACAGACGTGGGAGGTTGGGATCTGAGTCGTTATGGCTCGTGTTCTAACCTTCCTGTTCTTTTGGGCGGAAGAAGGAGAGAAACAAAATGCAAATAAAAATTTTAGCAACAAGTGATATGCATGGGTATATTATGCCAACAAGTTATAGTGAAAAAAAGATGGATTTGCCTTTTGGAACCGCAAAAGCAGCAACCATGCTGAAAAAGTTACGGGCGTCTGCCAAAGGACCAGTTTTTCAAATTGAAAATGGGGATTTTATTCAAGGTTCGCCGCTTAGTTACTACGTAAGAAAAGCAGAAACACATTCAGTGGAAGCCATCACTAAAATCATTAATCAAATGAATTATGATGTTAGCATTTTAGGTAACCACGAATTTAATTACGGATTAGATTATTTAAAGGAAACGATTGCCAGTTATCAACAGCCAGTTTTAGCTGCCAATATTCTTGGTAAAGATGGACAACCTTATTTCGGTCAGCCGTATGTCATCATAGAAAAACAAGGGGTTAAAGTAGCCATCCTTGGCGTGACGACTCAATATATTCCTCATTGGGAACAGCCGGCAACAGTCAAAGATTTAACGTTTAAAAGTGTCGTTGAAACAGCGGCAGAATACGTGCCAAAACTGCGGGAAGAAGCGGACCTAGTTGTTGTCGCTTACCATGGCGGTTTTGAAAAAGATTTAGAAACAGGGGAACCCACGGAATTACTAACAGGAGAAAATGAAGGCTACGATTTATTGGAAAAAGTTCCTGGGATTGATGCCTTAGTCACTGGTCACCAACATCGAGAAATTGCTACAAAACTGAATGGAATACCTGTGATTCAACCAGGTTTTCGAGGAGCTTTCGTTGGAGAAATTACTTTAGAAATTGAACCTATGGCTAAAGGCTATCGCGTTATCGGAAGTGATGCAGCTATTCATCCTGTTGGGAACGAACAACCAGATGCAGAAATTTTAGCTTTGACAACAGCGTTACATGACGAGGTAGAAGAGTGGCTTGACCAACCAGTGGGAAATGTGGAAGGGGATATGACGATTCAAAATCCGAATGCCGTACGCCTCAAAGAACATCCATATATAGAATTTATTAATAACGTCCAAATGGCTTCAAGCGGAACGGATATTTCAGGGACTGCACTTTTTAACAATGAAGGCAAAGGGTTTAATAACCAAATTACGATGCGCGATATCATTACCAACTACATTTATCCAAATACCTTGGCTGTATTGCGTGTCACTGGACAAGACCTCCGTGAAGCGTTAGAACAAAGCGCTACTTATTTTGTGTTAGAAAAAGGCCAACCAATTTTTAACCCGAAATATGTCGATCCAAAACCACAATACTATAATTATGATATGTATGAAGGCATTGAGTATACGCTTGATTTAAGACAACCGTTTGGTGAAAGAGTGACGAAACTTAATTATCATGGCAAAGCAGTGCAAGCAGAAGATGTTTTGGAAATCGTGACAAATCAATACCGAGCAGTCGGTGGCGGAAACTATCAAATGTTCCAACCTGAAAAAATTATTCGAGAAATTCAAATTGATATGACGGAACTGATTGCAGAATATTTGAAAAAACATCCAATCATTCAAGCGTCGACAAATGATAACTTCAAGGTTATCTGGTAAAAAATAGCAAAAAAAAGCCTTCAACCATGCAATTACTTGAAAGATGGTTGAAGGCCTTTTTTGAGTTAATAGCCTTTTTTTAAGGAAACTTGGTTTTTGACGAGGGTCTGATCCGTCACAAATTGATTTAAGTTTGGAATAAAAATCGCCAGTAATTTTGATTTGAACTTCGGTGTCATGCCAGAAATATGAGGTGTTAATAAAACATTCTGCATCTCCCATAAAGGGCTATCTTCGGGAAGAGGTTCTTCTTCAAAGACATCTAAGGCAGCAAAAGCAATGGTTTTATTGTTTAAGGCAGTTATCAAATCGTTCGTTGCTACTGAGGCGCCGCGACCAACATTTACGAAAATTGTTTCAGGAGCCATTTTTTCAAAAAGTGCCTGATTGTATAAATGTTTTGTTGTTTCAGTCAAAGGAAGAATGTTCACAACAATGGACATTTCATGGATAATTTTACTCATATTCTTCTGTGAATAGCATTCAATGAAGCCTTCCGTCACATGTCCAGAGGTATTCACGCCATAAACTTGAAGATTTAAACCTTTAGCAAATTTAGCTAATTGTTGTCCGATTTGCCCGGTGCCTACGATTAACATTTTTTGCCCAGAAAGTTGTTGATAGGAAGGGGCTGTTTGATTCCATGTGTGTTGCATTTGTTGTTGGATACTTTCTTGCAGTCCGCGGGTATGTGCTAATAAAACGCCTAAAACATGTTCTGAGATAGAAACACTATGGATTCCGCTACCATTAGACAACAGAATGCCTTTTTCTCTTAATTTATCAAAATCCATATAATCAGCACCAGCAGAAATGAGCTGAATCCATTTTAGATGACTAGTATCAGATGCTAATAAACGCGGACCAATTTCTTTATGCCAGCCTAACATAATTTCGATTGCCTCTTCTTCAGCAGAGGATAAATGATCGGTAGATGTTTTAACTAGATAATTGGGCGCCACAGCTTTCACTTGTTCCAGTTGTTCTTCGTTGAATACTTCATTTAAATAAATAATTGGTTGGTTCATCTTTCTTCCTCCTAGCACTTTTTATTGTATCAAAAATAAATTTAAAAGAGAAAAAGAAAGGCTTTTCAGTAAAGCAGAAAGCCAAGGACAAAAATCCGTTTTAGATTTTTGTCCTTGGCTTAAAAACTGCTAAAGTCCAGCGCTAACCTTATTTAGGTACACCGTTTTCAAATAAACTTGTACTATGAACTGGTTGACGTCGAGCATCGGGCCGTAAGTAATGTAAAGCATTATTTACGGCAGTAGGTGCCTCACCAAAACCTGTAGCGATTAACTTCACTTTTCCCTCATAGGAACAGATATCCCCTACAGCGTATACACCAGGAATGTTAGTTGACATATCGGAATGAACATTAATAGCATTTCTAGAAACGTCTAATCCCCATTCTTTGAGGTGTGTTAAAGAAGAAGTGAAGCCATAATTGATAATTAAATCATCCAGAGGGAGATCCAATGTTTGGTCACCTTTTGTCTCCGTTAATTGGATGCCTGTGAACGTTTCGTTTTCCTTTAAAATATCACTAATGATATAAGGAGTTCTGATAGAAACACTAGATTTTTCCAGTTGTTCCACGCTATGTTCGTGGCCGCGAAATTGTGGGCGACGATGGATAATAGATACTTCTTCTGCAACGTTTTCTAGCATTAAAGCCCAGTCAATTGCAGAATCGCCGCCACCAGCAATCGCAACTTTTTTGCCAGCGAATTTTTTCATGTCAGTCACATAATAATGGATTGACTCACCTTCAAAGGCTTCAACATTTTCGATAGCTAAACGTCGAGGTTGGAAAGCACCGTTACCAATCGCAAAGATAACCGTTTTAGAATAATGTGTGCCTTTAGTTGTGTCTAAGCGCAGAAGTCCATCTGCTTCCTGTGCAAGGTGTGTGACCTCTTCTTCCAAACAAACATCGTGCTGAAATGGCTGCATCTGTTTTTCCAAATTGGCAATTAACTCACCTGCTTTAATAGCAGGGAATCCAGGAATATCATAAATATATTTTTCGGGATACAGCATTGTTAGCTGACCACCTAATTGCGGCAGGCTATCAATGATTTTCGTTTTCGCTTTACGAATTCCCGCATAAAAAGCGGCAAATAATCCAACAGGACCGCCGCCGATAATTGTTAAATCATAAATATCTTTTTCATCAGACATTTGAAAATTCCTCCTAATTCATTTAGGGTTGAGACAACTATTGATCGTTTTGCGAACACTTCACAAAATAGCACGGCTTTTCGAAAAAAGCAAGTTTGGCTAACGAATCAAAGCATTCTTTAATCATTGGAAAAAGATCATAGCAATTTTCAGCATTTTTCGATATGATGGAACTATAAAATAATTATCTAGGAGGACATTCTCATGTCACAATTTCCACAATTAGATTTAGAAAATGCTAAAGGCCCAAAAGCGGTCATTAAAACAAACCGAGGCGACATCACTGTTCAATTATTCCCAGAACAAGCGCCTAAAACGGTTAAAAATTTTGTTGAATTAGCGAAAAAGGGCTACTATGATGGCGTTATTTTCCATCGTGTGATTCCTGATTTTATGATTCAAGGCGGTGACCCAACCGGAACAGGAATGGGCGGCGAAAGTATTTATGGAGAAGCATTTGAGGATGAATTTTCTCGGGATGTTTTCAATTTGCGTGGCGCATTGTCAATGGCAAATGCTGGTCCTAACACAAATGGTAGCCAATTCTTTGTTGTTACTAATCAAAATGTTCCAGCTCAAATGATGAGTCAGTTAGAAGACGCTGGTTTTCCAGAAGAAATTATTGAAGCTTACAAACAAGGCGGAACACCTTGGTTAGACTTCCGTCATACTGTTTTTGGTCATGTTGTGGATGGTATGGATGTAGTGGATGAAATTGGTGGAGTCCAACGGGATGCCCAAGACCGTCCAACATTTGACGTCGTGATGGACACAGTTGAAATCATTGGTGAATAAGTTTAACCAATTGAAAAAGAGAGTACCAACGAGGGACAAATTCGTTGGTACTCTTTATTTTTTTCTTAAAACGACTAACTTTTTTTTAAAAGCATCCAAATCTCTTCTTTTAATGAAGTCTTTATAGGATACTGAGTTAAAGAATAGAAGGAGAGGAAGCAAATTTGTTAGAAAAATACAGATATCCAATGGCCTTGGCTTTGTTTGCAGTGATACTCCCATTTATAGGAACGTTTTTTACGTATGTAGATCAGCAAGGAATCGTTCATGAACCAGGATTTTATACAATCATAATTGGAGAAATTTTACTTCTATTTTCAGGTATCTGGTTCGTCAGAGTTTATTTAGCTAAACGCAAAAGAAAGAATTAAAAACAGCTGTCCTAAAAACTAGGACAGCTGTTTTTAATTAAAGGCTTTTTTGATACGTAAAAGGCCTTCTTCGAGAGTTTCTTTTGAACAAGCTAAGTTTAAACGCATGTGTTGAGAACCTTGGGGACCGAAACTAATTCCTGGATTTAGAACCACTTTCCCCTTATGAATTAAGGTATCGCGAAGTTCTCGATCCGTTAGTGAATAAGAACTAAAGTCTAACCATAAAAGATAGGTCCCTTCAGGCTCCATTACACGAACGCTAGGCAGCTCTTCACGGAAAAAGGAAAGGGCAAAATCAATATTTTCTTTTAAATAATCCAGTAACGCCGTTAGCCATTCCTCCCCTGTTTGATAGGCAGCTGCCGTTCCAACGTAGCCAAAAGTATTGATACCGCCTTGATGATTTTTGTCTTGTAAAGATACGAAAGATTGCCGTAGTTTTTCATTAGGAATGAACAGCATTGAATTTTTAATACCCGCTAAATTAAAGGTTTTCGTTGCCGCGGTTAAGGTAACTGTGAATTCCTTAAATGCTTCATCAGCGACAGTGAAGGAAGTGAAGGTATGCGGTTTGAAAATCAAATCCTGATGAATTTCATCGCTAACCACAGTTACTTGGTGTTTTTGGCATAAACGGCCAATTGCTAGCAATTCTTCTTTTGTCCAAACACGTCCACCAGGATTATGGGGATTACAAAAAAGTAACAGTTTCACCTTTTCTTCGATTATCTGTTGTTCCATTTTAACCAAATCAACTTCATAATGTCCGTTAACTTCTAGTAAAGAATGTCGCACAAGTCTACGCTCATTTTGTTTTACCACATCTGCAAAAGGGGGGTAGACTGGATCACAAATCATGACAGAATCCGCAGGTACTGTATACGCTTGAACGGCTGTGGCCAAACTGGGAACCACGCCACTATTAAACAAAATTTCTTCTTTTTCAACAATCAATTGATGGTGTTGCCGTTGCCAATCTTGAATTGCTTGATACAGTTCATTAGGTGCAACTGCATATCCTAGAATGCCTTGTTCAATAACTTGTGACAAGGCATCAAGAATAGGCTGATGTACTTTGAAATCCATATCAGCAACCCATAAAGGTAGTAAATCTTTTTCGTGGTAACTCGTTTCAACGGTGTCCCATTTAACACAATTCGTGTGGCGACGATCAATGGTTTCATTAAAATTAAACATAAGATAACTCCTTTTCTTCTATATAAAGTCTTACTTCCTATAGTATAGTAGATTTTGCTTAAAAGATGAAACAATTGTTTTAACAACTAGGGAAGAAATAATGCACAAACGTTGAAAAAATGCTATTATTTTAAATGAGTAGAAACGGAAAAAGAAATTTATCGTATGAAAAGAGGAAATTTGATGAAGTACAAAATTGGTATGGTACTTTCTGGCACAATTACCGGACTTCAACCATATGGCGCATTTGTTTCTTTAGACGAAGAAACACAAGGACTGATTCATGTTTCGGAAGTACAAGCTGGCTTTACTAAAAATATCCATGGACTCTTAACCGTTGGACAAAAAGTAACCGTTCAAGTTATTGATGTTGATGAATATTCTCAAAAGATTAGCTTATCTTTACGGACCCTTGAAGACAAAGTTCATTCAGTGAACCATCGACGCAAAAAATATTTTACGGATAAGAATAAAAAAATTGGCTTTGCAACCTTAGACAAAGAACTTCCAGAATGGATTGATGAAGCAATGGATAAGTTGCTTGAAAAATAATTCTGTATTTTTTCAGAAAGTGTGTTACAATTTCTTTTGTTAGTGAATCTAAAAATTAATTGAGGTGGATGTCGTGTCTAACAAAAAAGTCGCTGGAACAATCATACTGAACTTAAACGATGGTAGTAAAAAATTTTTGATGCATCCAATAGGTGAAGCGATTGAGTTTGCGATGGCAAAAGTTTCTGATGAGATGACGGGTTTAGCTAGTATGCTACAATGGTTCAAAGAAGAGGTTCAATTGGACGTTACTTCAATTAGCTTAGTAGAATTAACTAACGCGCATATCAATAAAGAAAATGTTCCGCTGTTTGTCTTCGAGATGGATGAACAAGCACTTAAAAATGAAATGGATAAAGACTATACATGGGTAGCACCTGCAGAATTAAAAACGATTTGGTCAAAATATCATATTGAAGGTGTCCCAATGTTTTAAACAAAAAAGAAAGAATCTGTCGATAATCGAACAGATTCTTTCTTTTTTTTCGTTGTACGTAAAAAAGTTAATCGAACTATTTCAAATATATGATTCAAATTGTTCGATTTTTAATAAGGAATTAAACTGTTTTGATAGACAATTAGGATTTAAAAAGTTTAAAAACGAAATAATTGAAAAGAATGAAAACAGATTGAAAACTTCTTTTAATTTTTTTGAAAAAAAGTGTTGACCAAACATCAAAATCTTGATATATTATTACATGTCGCAAGGCGAGTCACACAGCTGAGCGATTCAGAAATCACTAATTAAATAACAATTCTTGATTTCAAATCTCTCGAAAAAAGTTTGAAAAAACAACAAAAAAATTGTTGACAAATAACAAACGAGATGATAAGATATAGAAGTTGTCACAACAGACAACAACGACCGAGCGAAACAACTTAAAAAAACTTTTTTAAAAAAAGTTCTTGACGTTCAAACGAAAGTTTGTTATGATATAAAAGTTGCTGCGAGGTAACGTAGACCTTTGAAAACTGAACAAAGAATAGACGAACCAAATGTGTAGGGCGTCTTGATTCAATTCAAGACAACAAACATTTTTAACAAGCAAGCAATATGCTAGCAAACAAATTGAGCTTAACAATCGCAAGATTGTTCTAACTTTTATTATGAGAGTTTGATCCTGGCTCAGGACGAACGCTGGCGGCGTGCCTAATACATGCAAGTCGAACGCTTCTTTCCTCCCGAGTGCTTGCACTCAACTGGAAAGAGGAGTGGCGGACGGGTGAGTAACACGTGGGTAACCTACCCATCAGAGGGGGATAACACTTGGAAACAGGTGCTAATACCGCATAACAGTTTATGCCGCATGGTATAAGAGTGAAAGGCGCTTTCGGGTGTCGCTGATGGATGGACCCGCGGTGCATTAGCTAGTTGGTGAGGTAACGGCTCACCAAGGCCACGATGCATAGCCGACCTGAGAGGGTGATCGGCCACACTGGGACTGAGACACGGCCCAGACTCCTACGGGAGGCAGCAGTAGGGAATCTTCGGCAATGGACGAAAGTCTGACCGAGCAACGCCGCGTGAGTGAAGAAGGTTTTCGGATCGTAAAACTCTGTTGTTAGAGAAGAACAAGGACGTTAGTAACTGAACGTCCCCTGACGGTATCTAACCAGAAAGCCACGGCTAACTACGTGCCAGCAGCCGCGGTAATACGTAGGTGGCAAGCGTTGTCCGGATTTATTGGGCGTAAAGCGAGCGCAGGCGGTTTCTTAAGTCTGATGTGAAAGCCCCCGGCTCAACCGGGGAGGGTCATTGGAAACTGGGAGACTTGAGTGCAGAAGAGGAGAGTGGAATTCCATGTGTAGCGGTGAAATGCGTAGATATATGGAGGAACACCAGTGGCGAAGGCGGCTCTCTGGTCTGTAACTGACGCTGAGGCTCGAAAGCGTGGGGAGCAAACAGGATTAGATACCCTGGTAGTCCACGCCGTAAACGATGAGTGCTAAGTGTTGGAGGGTTTCCGCCCTTCAGTGCTGCAGCAAACGCATTAAGCACTCCGCCTGGGGAGTACGACCGCAAGGTTGAAACTCAAAGGAATTGACGGGGGCCCGCACAAGCGGTGGAGCATGTGGTTTAATTCGAAGCAACGCGAAGAACCTTACCAGGTCTTGACATCCTTTGACCACTCTAGAGATAGAGCTTTCCCTTCGGGGACAAAGTGACAGGTGGTGCATGGTTGTCGTCAGCTCGTGTCGTGAGATGTTGGGTTAAGTCCCGCAACGAGCGCAACCCTTATTGTTAGTTGCCATCATTCAGTTGGGCACTCTAGCGAGACTGCCGGTGACAAACCGGAGGAAGGTGGGGATGACGTCAAATCATCATGCCCCTTATGACCTGGGCTACACACGTGCTACAATGGGAAGTACAACGAGTCGCTAGACCGCGAGGTCATGCAAATCTCTTAAAGCTTCTCTCAGTTCGGATTGCAGGCTGCAACTCGCCTGCATGAAGCCGGAATCGCTAGTAATCGCGGATCAGCACGCCGCGGTGAATACGTTCCCGGGCCTTGTACACACCGCCCGTCACACCACGAGAGTTTGTAACACCCGAAGTCGGTGAGGTAACCTTTTTGGAGCCAGCCGCCTAAGGTGGGATAGATGATTGGGGTGAAGTCGTAACAAGGTAGCCGTATCGGAAGGTGCGGCTGGATCACCTCCTTTCTAAGGAATATTACGGAAATACACATTTCGTCTTTACTTTGTTCAGTTTTGAGAGGTCTACTCTCAATCAAATAAGTTCGGGGCCTTAGCTCAGCTGGGAGAGCGCCTGCTTTGCACGCAGGAGGTCAGCGGTTCGATCCCGCTAGGCTCCATTGATAGCTTTTGCTATCAGATTCGTTCATTGAAAACTGGATATTGAAGTAAAAAGAATCAAAACAAACCGAGAACACCGCGTTGAATGAGTTTTTTAATAAGTTCAATTGCTTATTTATTGATTAACCTTCTATCGCTAGAAGAAGTGATCAAGACCCAACCGTAAGGTTGATAAGGTTAAGTGAATAAGGGCGCACGGTGGATGCCTTGGCACTAGGAGCCGATGAAGGACGGGACTAACACCGATATGCTTTGGGGAGCTGTAAGTAAGCTATGATCCAGAGATTTCCGAATGGGGGAACCCAATATCTTTTATAGGATATTACTTTTCAGTGAATACATAGCTGATTAGAGGTAGACGCAGAGAACTGAAACATCTTAGTACCTGCAGGAAGAGAAAGAAAATTCGATTCCCTGAGTAGCGGCGAGCGAAACGGGAAGAGCCCAAACCAACAAGCTTGCTTGTTGGGGTTGTAGGACTCCAATATGGTAGTCTGTTAGTATAGTTGAAGGATTTGGAAAATTCCGCTAAAGAGGGTGAAAGCCCCGTAGACGAAATGCTGACAACACCTAGGAGGATCCTGAGTACGGCGGAACACGAGAAATTCCGTCGGAATCCGCGGGGACCATCCCGCAAGGCTAAATACTCCCTAGTGACCGATAGTGAACCAGTACC
>NZ_JBIOON010000001.1:942500-2375000 GCF_051712245.1 Enterococcus sp. DIV1368f | reverse complement strand
ACACCCAGTGTGGTGGCGATAGCGAGAAGGATACACCTGTTCCCATGCCGAACACAGAAGTTAAGCTTCTTAGCGCCGATTGTAGTGAAGGGTTTCCCTTTGTGAGAGTAGGACGTCGCCACGCGATTATTCCGGCATAGCTCAGTTGGTAGTAGCGCATGACTGTTAATCATGATGTCGTAGGTTCGAGTCCTACTGCCGGAGTTGAGCAAAAGCAAAAACCAACTTGGTTTTTGCTTTTTTTGTTTTATTCACTATTTTTTGATAAGCTTGAAGAAGGGACTTTAAAAACATTTATAAGATTAAAAGGATCCTACCGAAGAATGAATACATCAAATTTTAGCTATGGTATAATGTGTTTATTATAGTTAGTAAAGCAGAAAAGGAGGAGCGGGTTTGAAAATATTGTTATATTTTGAAGGTGAGAAAATCTTAGCCAAATCAGGTATTGGTCGAGCATTAGATCACCAGAAACGAGCGCTCTCTGAAGTTGGAATAGAATATACATTAGATGCTGATTGCAGTGACTATGATATATTGCATATTAATACATATGGCGTAAATAGCCATCGTATGGTCAGAAAAGCACGCAAACTAGGAAAAAAAGTTATTTATCATGCCCATTCGACAGAAGAAGATTTTCGTAATTCCTTTATTGGGTCTAATCAACTGGCACCATTAGTAAAAAAATATCTTATCAGTTTGTATTCCAAAGCGGATCATTTAATTACACCAACACCGTATTCTAAAACATTGCTAGAAGGATATGGCATTAAAGTGCCTATTTCGGCGATCTCAAATGGTATTGATTTATCACGCTTTTATCCTTCAGAAGAAAAGGAACAAAAATTCCGAGAATATTTTAAAATAGATGAAGAGAAAAAAGTAATTATTTGTGTGGGATTATTTTTTGAACGCAAAGGAATCACTGATTTTATTGAAGTTGCGCGACAGTTACCAGAGTATCAATTTATTTGGTTTGGTGATACACCAATGTATTCTATCCCAAAAAATATCCGACAATTAGTTAAAGAAGATCATCCAGAAAATGTTATTTTCCCAGGTTATATTAAAGGAGATGTCATCGAAGGGGCCTATGCGGCAGCGAATCTCTTCTTTTTCCCTTCTCGTGAAGAAACGGAAGGAATTGTTGTTTTAGAAGCATTAGCTAGTCAGCAACAAGTTTTAGTGCGTGATATTCCAGTTTATCAAGGCTGGCTAGTAGCTAATGAAAATTGTTATATGGGTCATTCTATTGAAGAATTTAAAAAATATATTGAAGGCTTATTAGAAGGGGAAATACCTAGCACTAGAGAAGCAGGCTATCAAGTAGCAGAGCAAAGAAGTATCAAGCAAATTGGTTACGAGTTAAAAGAAGTCTACGAAACAGTCTTATCTTAACAAATATTGAAGGCAGTTATTGTTAGATGAAATGGAGGTAATGAGAGTGAAAATTGGTTTTTTTACTGATACGTATTTCCCGCAAGTGAGTGGGGTAGCGACTTCTATTAAGACCTTAAAAGATGAATTAGAAAAGCACGGCCATGAAGTGTATATTTTTACGACAACCGATCCTAACGCGACTGATTTTGAAGAAGATGTCATACGAATGCCTAGTGTGCCATTCGTGTCTTTTAAAGATCGCCGAGTAGTGGTTCGCGGCATGTGGTACGCCTATTTAATTGCCAAAGAGTTGGAATTAGATTTAATTCATACACATACTGAATTTGGTGCGGGTATTTTAGGGAAAATGGTTGGGAAAAAAATGAAAATTCCTGTCATCCATACGTATCATACAATGTATGAAGATTACTTACATTATATTGCTAAAGGAAAAGTTGTCCGTCCATCACATGTTAAATTCTTTTCAAGAGTGTTTACAAATCATACGACAGGTGTTGTTTGTCCCAGTGAACGTGTAATTGAAAAATTACGGGATTATGGAGTGACCGCACCAATGAGAATTATTCCAACAGGGATCGAAATTGATAAGTTTTTACGTCCCGATATTACTGAGGAAATGATCGCTGGAATGCGTCAACAACTAGGTATTGAAGAGCAACAGATTATGTTGTTATCGTTAAGTCGAATTTCTTATGAAAAAAATATTCAAGCAATTATTCAAGGGTTACCACAAATTATTGAAAAATTACCACAAACTCGTTTAGTAATAGTTGGAAATGGTCCCTATCTAGAGGATTTAAAAGAATTAGCAGAAGAACTAGAAGTCAGTGAATACGTTCAATTTACGGGTGAAGTGCCAAATGAAGAAGTCGCCATTTATTATAAAGCTGCTGACTATTTTGTCAGCGCCTCAACGTCGGAAACACAAGGCTTAACTTATACAGAAGCGATGGCTGCTGGCGTTCAATGTGTTGCAGAAGGGAACGCCTATTTAAATAATTTATTTGATCATGAAAGCTTAGGCAAAACTTTTAAGACAGACAGTGATTTTGCCCCAACATTGATTGACTATATACAAGCAAATATTAAAATGGACCAAACTATTTTAGATGAAAAATTATTTGAAATTTCTTCTACAAACTTTGGCAACAAAATGATTGAATTTTATCAAGATACATTGATTTACTTTGATCAACTTCAAATGGAAAAAGAAAATGCGGACTCAATTAAAAAAATTAAAGTAAAATTTACATCTTTAAGAAAATAAACTGCAAAACTTTCCTCCTTCGTTTATACTGAAGGAGGAAAGTTTTTTATTTTAAGAACGGAGGAAGCTACTATGTCTAAAATCGGCTTTATTGGAACGGGTGTCATGGGAAAATCAATTATTCGTAACATGATGAAAAACAATTTATCTGTCAATGTTTACAATCGAACAAAAAGTAAAACAGATGATTTAGTTGCTGAAGGAGCAGTTTGGTATGATACGCCAAAAGCAATTGCGGAAGCGAGTGATATCATTTTTACAATGGTTGGCTTTCCTTCAGATGTTGAAGGCGTGTATTTTAATGAAACAGGGATTTTTCAAGCAGATCTTACAGGTAAAATAGTAGTAGATTTAACCACAAGTACGCCCACCTTGGCTGAAAAGATTGCCAAAAAAGCAGCAGAAGTGGGTGCTCATGCGTTGGATGCGCCAGTTTCTGGTGGTGACTTAGGTGCTAAAAATGGTACTTTAACAATTATGGTTGGTGGCGATCAAGAAAGTTATGAGACCGTCTTACCAATTTTCAAAACATTTGGCAAAACGTTTATGCTACATGGCTCAGCTGGAAAAGGGCAACACACTAAGATGGCGAATCAGTTAATGATTGCAGGCACAATGACCGGGTTGACTGAAATGCTCGTTTACGCAAATGCGACAGGATTAACTTTAGAAAAAGTTCTGGAAACGGTCGGTGGTGGCAGTGCTGCAAACTGGTCATTAAGTAATTATGGACCGCGTATTTTAAAAGAAGATTATACGCCAGGCTTTTTTGTTAAACATTTTATCAAAGATTTAAAGATTGCGTTAGATGAAGCAAAAAAACTTGACCTTCCATTGCCAGCGACGCAAAAAGCGACAGAATTATATGAAAGCCTTGCAGATAAAGGATTTGAAAATGATGGCACACAGGCCTTAATTAAGCTTTGGTGGACAGATGGCAAGCAACCAACGAATAAAAATTAAAGAACAACAAAAAAATCAAAAAAAATGACGAAAAATCATGCAAGTTAGGCAATGTTTTGTTACAATGGTACAGAACTAGTTTGCAAAAGGAGGCCCACTGATGAAACATTCACAACTTGTGGCGATTATTAAGAGACTGGAAGCAATGATCGAAGCAGCAGATAATGAAGTACAAGTACGCCGCTTTGAACGTGAAGGCGTAGAGAAATGTATTGTAAGTTTTGATAAATCAACAGAAACATTTGAATTAACAGAATCTGATACGCACCAAAGCTATCAATTCGATAACATCGATATTGTAGCAATGGAAATTTACGACTTAATTCAATAATTAATCGTCCTACATTTTAATAAGGGAGTGGAGTAGAAGCACCAAAGCTTCTGGTTCACTCTCTTCTCGTATTATCCAGTCAAGTTGTAGCAATAGCTTAGTGGGAGTTTAAGAATTATATAACAAAAATCACTGGCACTTCTCAATCAGGGGAGTGCCAGTGATGCTTTTTAGTTGCACTTCTTTCCTTTTTCTGTGAAAATAGTTTGGGTATCAAAGTAATTGATCCTTTTTTTAAAAGCCTCGTCCCTTGAAAATGCGCCTTTTTTGAAATATTTGAAGAATATTTCATTAAAAATATAGAAAATTCTCTTGCATTCTTTGCTTATTTACGATATAGTTTGAACATCAAATGTTTTGATAATCAAAGTATATGGATGGTGCACAGAATGGAACCTAATTTAGAAACAGTCAACGATTACTTAGTCAGTGTCTTTAATGACATCTTAACGATTGAAGAATCTGAATTGAAAAAATCACAATTTAATGATTTATCCATTACGGAGATGCACACAATCGAAGCAATTGGTATGTACAAGAAAAAAACGTCTTCAGAAGTAGCCAAGGAACTGTCAATTACCGTCGGAACACTTACTGTAGCGATTAACAACTTAGTTAAAAAAGGCTATGTTGAACGTTTGCGTAGTGAAGATGATCGACGTGTAGTAAAGCTTGGCTTAACCAAAAAGGGAAAATTACTTTTTAGAGTCCATCAGCATTTTCATCGTGAAATGGTTAAAAACATTTTGAAAGGCATGGAGCAAGAAGAAGAACAAGCGCTGTTAAGAGCACTAAAAAATCTTCATGATTTCTTGCAAGAATACAAATAAAAAGTGAGGATCCCCATGAAGAATTATGCACGAATTAGTTGTACAAGCCGTTATGTTCCAGAGAATTGTGTCACGAATCACCAACTGAGTGAAATGATGGATACCTCTGATGAATGGATACATTCGCGAACAGGCATTAGTGAACGTCGCATCGTTACGCAAGAAAATACGTCTGATTTATGTCATCAAGTCGCAAAACAGTTATTGGAAAAATCTGGAAAGCAAGCAAGTGAGATTGACTTTATTTTAGTCGCAACAGTGACACCAGATTTCAATATGCCTTCTGTTGCTTGCCAAGTGCAAGGCGCAATTGGCGCCACTGAGGCCTTTGCTTTTGACATCAGTGCAGCGTGTTCTGGTTTTGTCTATGCCTTAAGCATGGCAGAAAAACTAGTCTTAAGTGGTCGTTATCAAACAGGTCTAGTAATTGGTGGCGAAACATTTTCCAAAATGTTGGATTGGACCGATCGCTCCACAGCGGTGCTTTTCGGTGATGGGGCTGCCGGCGTCTTGATTGAAGCGGCTGAGACACCGCATTTTCTAAATGAAAAATTACAAGCAGATGGACAACGGTGGGCGGCTTTAACGTCAGGCTACACGATCAACGAAAGTCCTTTTTATCAGGGGCATGAGCAGGCTAGTAAGACGCTACAGATGGAAGGACGTAGTATTTTTGATTTTGCGATTAAAGATGTTTCACAAAATATTTTATCACTCGTGACGGACGAAACCGTGGATTATCTTCTACTACATCAAGCAAATGTGCGCATTATCGATAAAATTGCACGTAAGACGAAGATTTCCCGCGAGAAGTTTTTAACGAATATGGATAAATATGGCAATACCTCAGCTGCTAGCATTCCTATTTTGTTGGATGAAGCAGTTGAAAATGGGACCTTAATTTTAGGTTCCCAACAACGCGTGGTGCTAACAGGATTTGGCGGCGGCTTAACATGGGGCTCACTGCTCCTAACGCTGTAAAAAACTGTTCACATATAAATGAAGAAAATGACTATTTTGGAGGAATATACACATGGTATTTGAAAAAATTCAAGCAATTATCGTAGAAGAATTAGGAAAAGATGCTGAAGAGGTACAATTAACTACAAACATTCAAGAAGAATTAGATGCGGATAGCTTAGATTTATTCCAAATCATTAACGAAATCGAAGATGAATTTGATGTGAAAATCGAAACAGAAGATGGCATCCAAACCGTTCAAGATTTAGTAACATATGTAGAAAAACAACAAGCAAACTAATACATGAAAATAGGGGGCTGGGACATTTAATTGCTAAATGACCCAGTCCCTAAAAAAACAAGTAAATAAGCCGGAAAAATCCTTTTTTACTTGAATGAAGTGTACTTATCTTAGAACTAAAGGACGTATAAAATCAATGAATCAACAGTTATGTGAGTTGCTTGGAATCAATTATCCCATTTTTCAAGGCGGTATGGCTTGGGTAGCCGATGCTTCATTAGCAAGTGCTGTGTCAAACGCTGGTGGATTAGGGATTATTGCTGGCGGTAATGCCCCAAAAGAAGTCGTAAAAAAAGAAATTAAAAAAGTTAAAGAATTAACGGAGCAACCCTTTGGTGTCAATATTATGTTACTTTCACCTTTTGCCGATGAAATTGTCGATTTGGTTTGTGAAGAACAGGTTCCTGTCGTAACGACAGGTGCAGGCAATCCAGCCAAATACATGGCTCGTTTTAAAGAACATAACATTAAAGTAATCCCAGTAGTTCCTTCTGTTGCTTTAGCAAAAAGAATGGAAAAAATTGGTGCCGATGCTGTCATTTTTGAAGGAATGGAAGCTGGTGGACATATTGGCAAGTTAACCACTATGAGTGGCTTACCGCAAATCGTTGACGCTGTGACAATTCCTGTGATTGCAGCAGGTGGGATTGGTGATGGTCGTGGTATGGCTGCGGCCTTTATGTTAGGTGCTGAAGCAGTCCAGTTAGGCACACGTTTTTTAATTGCCAAAGAATGCAACGTTCATCCAGATTATAAACAGAAAGTTTTAAAGGCACGTGATTTAGATGCAGTAATTACCTGTCAACATTTTGGCCATCCGGTGCGTACTTTAAAAAATAAATTAACTGCTCAATATAATCAATTAGAAAAGCAAGAACTTCAAAAAGAAGTACCTGATTTAGAAATGTTTGAAAAGATTGGTCAAGGCGCTTTGCGCAAAGCTGTCGTTGACGGGGATATGGATTACGGTTCCGTCATGGCGGGACAAATTGCCGGGTTAATAAAAAAAGAAGAAACAGCCCAAGAAATCATTGATTCACTCATGTCTGAATGCAAAGCGATTGTACATAAGATGAATCAGCGTTGGGGCTAAGTGAATAATTTTAACAAAAAATGAGGTGTCGTATGAAAACAGCGATTTTATTTAGTGGACAAGGAGCCCAGTATCAAGGGATGGGTGAAGAATTATATCACCAAGAAGCGATTGTTCGGGAAACTTTCGATGAAGCAAGTCATATCTTAGGTTATGAGATGGCAGAACTTTGTTTTACTGAAAATGAACGTTTAAATGAAACAGAATATACGCAACCTGCTATTTTAACAGTCAGTGTCGCATTTTACCGTCTTTTGCAACAAAAAGGACTAACGCCTGATGTCGTAGCGGGTTTAAGCTTAGGGGAATATAGCGCATTGGTTGCCAGCGGGGCTTTGCGTTTTTCAGAAGCAGTGGCCTTGGTCCAAAAGCGCGGTCAGTACATGACAGAAGCAGCACCACAAGGAACTGGCAAAATGGTTGCTGTCATGAATGCTGAGCGTGAAGTAATTGAGAAAGCCTGCCAAGAAGCCAGTGCTTTCGGAATTGTGGCTCCAGCAAATTTTAATACACCACAACAAATCGTGATTGGTGGTGAGGTTGCTGCTGTTGATCAAGCGATGACACTTCTCAAAGAAGCTGGTGTGAAGCGAATGATTCCGTTAAATGTGAGTGGTCCTTTCCATACGGCGCTGTTACAACCAGCATCAAAAAAATTGGCTCAGGATTTAGCAAAATTGAACTTTCAAACGATGCAAATTCCTGTCATTAGTAATACGACTGCCGAAATTATGCCCCAAGAGGCAATTCAAGCGTTATTGGAAAAGCAAGTCATGTCTGCGGTACGTTTTGAAGACAGTATCGAAACGATGAAGGCTATGAACGTGGGAACGATGATTGAAGTTGGTCCAGGGAAAACATTAACTGGTTTTGTTAAAAAGATTGACAAAACGATTGAAATGCACCGTGTGGAAGATGTTGCAACATTAACAGAAACGTTAACAGCACTTACTGGGAGGTAAAAAATGGAATTAACAGGGAAAAACGTATTTATTACTGGAAGCACTCGTGGGATTGGCAAAGCAGTTGCGTTGGCTTTTGCGAAAGAGGGCGCCAATATTGTTTTAAACGGTCGGAGTGAGATTACGCCAGAACAACGACAAGAAATTGAAGCCTTTGGGGTAAAATGTATTGGCCTTTCTGGAGATATTTCCGATTTTGATGCAGCAGGTGAGATGATTCAAGCAACCGTTGACCAATTAGGCTCGATTGATATTCTGGTGAATAACGCTGGGATTACGAATGATAAATTATTATTACGAATGACAAAAGAGGATTTTAATGCCTGTTTAGATATTAACTTGGTAGGAACTTTTAACATGACCCAACAAGCGGTTAAACGTATGATGAAACAACGAAGTGGTCGGATTATTAATATGGCTAGCGTTTCCGGTTTAATGGGAAATGTTGGTCAAGCAAACTACGCTGCGAGTAAAGCGGGTGTCGTTGGTTTTACTAAATCGGTGGCACGAGAAGTTGCGCCGCGCGGTATTACCTGCAATGCGATTGCACCAGGGTTTATCCAAACAGAAATGACGGATGTTTTATCGGAAAAAGTTAAAACACAAATGAATGCGCAAATTCCCTTACAAACGTTTGGGCAAGTCGAAGATGTCGCAGCTACAGCGATTTTCTTAGCTAAAAGTCCCTATATTACTGGGCAAGTCGTGAATGTTGATGGCGGCTTAGTCATGCACGGATAAACGAAAGGAGTCAAAAGGATGAATCGAGTAGTTATTACCGGTTACGGTGTCACCTCGCCGATTGGCAATGAACCTGAGACTTTTTTAGAAAGTTTGAAAACAGGGAAAAATGGTATCGGACCGATTAGTAAATTTGATGTTAGTGAAACAGGTGTAACCTTAGCAGCTGAAGTGAAAGACTTTCCAATGGAAAAATATTTTGTTAAAAAAGATGGCAAACGCATGGATAAGTTTTCGTTATTTGGCATTTATGCGGCCTTAGAAGCAATGGCTATGAGTGGCTTGGATACCAGTCAACTAGATGTGGATCGGTTTGGCGTTATGGTGGGTTCCGGGATTGGTGGTTTGGAAACAATTCAAAATCAAGTAATTCGGATGCACGACAAAGGACCTGAACGTGTGGCACCGTTATTTATTCCAATGGCGATTGGAAACATGGTGGCGGGAAATATTGCTTTACGTGTTGGTGCCAAAGGAATTTGTACTTCAACAGTGACGGCTTGTGCTAGTGCAACTCATTCAATTGGGGAAGCGTTCCGCAATATCAAACATGGCTACTCCGATGTCATTATTGCCGGTGGAGCAGAAGCGCCAATTACAGAAATCGGTATTTCAGGATTTGCTTCCTTGACCGCTTTAACAAAGGCGACTGACCCAGAAAAAGCCTCAATTCCCTTTGATAAAGAACGTAGTGGATTTGTGATGGGAGAAGGAGCGGGTGTCTTTATTTTAGAATCATTAGATCATGCTCTAGAACGAGGCGCAACTATTTTAGGTGAAGTGGTTGGCTATGGTGCTAATTGCGATGCCTATCATATGACATCACCAACACCAGATGGGAGCGGCGCAGCGAAAGCCATGGTACTAGCAATGGAAGAAGCGGGGATTTCTCCAGAAAAAATTGGCTATATTAACGCCCATGGAACAAGCACACAAGCCAATGACAGTGCAGAATCTAAAGCAATTGAATTGGCTTTAGGTGATGCCGCAAAAACGGCGTATGTAAGTAGTACGAAGAGTATGACGGGACATCTCTTAGGCGCCGCTGGTGGAATTGAAGGAATTGCTACCCTAAATGCTTTACAACATCAATTTATTCCGCCAACCATTAATGTGGAAAATCAAGATGAAGCAATTACGGTGAACGTTGTTTTAAACGAAAGCAAAGAGCATAAATTTGATTATGCTTTAAGTAACTCGCTAGGCTTTGGTGGCCACAATGCAGTTATTTGCTTAAAACGCTGGGAGGATTAACATGCAGTTAGAAGAAGTAAAAGCATTATTAACACAATTTGATCAATCAACTTTAACCGAATTTGATTTACGAGAAGGCTCGTTTGAATTATATATGAATAAAAATACAGTTTCTGGACGAAGTGCCGTAGAACCAGTGGCGCAACCACAAGAAACACCAGTAGCCGCTAGTGGTGTGTCAGTGCCTGTTGAAACAGTTTCTGTCGTTGAAGAAACGCCAACCAATACACCAACAGCCAATGGAAAGACAGAAGAAATTACGTCACCCATTGTAGGAATCGTTTATTTACAACCAGCACCAGATAAAGAAAACTTTGTCAAAGTAGGAGACACTGTTAAAACGGGTGACGTTGTGTGTATCGTTGAAGCGATGAAATTAATGAATGAAATTACGGCGACAGTTGACGGTGTGATTACTGAAATATTAGTCAACAATGAAGATGTGGTTGAATTTGGTCAGCCGCTATTCCGAGTTGCTAAAGGAGAATAAAATATGAAATTAACAATTACAGAAATTCAAGAAATTTTACCACATCGCTATCCCTTTTTATTATTAGATAGTGTTGAAGAAGTCATTCCCGGGGAACGCGTTGTAGCGAAAAAGAATGTAACGGTTAATGAGCAAGTTTTTCAAGGTCATTTTCCTGGGAATCCTGTTTTGCCAGGAGTTTTAATTATTGAATCGTTGGCTCAAGCAGGTGCCGTGGCATTACTTTCAATGCCTGAATTCAAAGGGAAAACGGCATACTTTGGTGGATTAGATAAAGCAAAATTTAGACAAAAGGTAACACCAGGCGACACATTAATTTTAGAGGTTGAACTTTTAAAAGTCCGCGCTTCTGCTGGAATGGGTAAAGGTGTGGCAAAAGTTAATGGAAAAAAAGTTGCCGAGGCTGAATTAACCTTTATGATTGGATAGGTGAAAAATGTTTTCGAAAGTATTAATCGCAAACCGCGGAGAAATCGCTGTTCGTATTATTCGTGCCTGTCGCGAATTAGGCGTCCAAACAGTTGCTGTTTACTCTGAAGCGGATCAAGAAGCGTTACACACACAGTTAGCAGATGAAGCCATTTGTATTGGACCGGCGAAAGCAACTGATTCTTATTTAAATGTTCAAGCTGTTTTAAGTGCAGCGATTGTTACCAATGCTGAAGCGATTCATCCAGGGTTTGGTTTCTTATCTGAAAATAGTCAATTTGCTTCAATGTGCGAAGAATGCAACATTACTTTTATCGGTCCTAAAGCAGAAACGATTGATGCAATGGGCAATAAAATAAACGCACGTCAACTGATGCAAAAAGCCAAGGTACCTGTTATTCCTGGGAGTGATGGCGTCATTAATTCTGTCGAAGAAGCGTTGACGATTGCTGAAGAAATTGGTTACCCAGTGATGTTAAAGGCAGCTGCTGGTGGTGGCGGAAAAGGAATCCGAAAAGTTCTTTCAAAAGAAGAGTTACCGAAACACTTTACTTCAGCGCAGCAAGAAGCCAAAGCCGCATTTGGTAATGATGATATGTATTTAGAAAAAATTATTTATCCAGCACGTCATATCGAAGTACAAATTTTAGGTGATCAATATGGGCATGTGATTCACTTAGGGGAACGTGATTGCTCACTACAAAGAAATAATCAAAAAGTGTTAGAAGAATCACCATCGATTGCTATTTCTGAGGAAAAGCGTCAGATGTTAGGCGAAACGGCCGTTCGAGCAGCACAAGCTGTGCATTATGAAAATGCTGGAACCATTGAATTTTTGATGGATCCAGCTGGCGACTTTTATTTCATGGAAATGAATACCCGCATCCAAGTCGAACATCCAGTTACGGAAATGGTAACAGGGATTGATTTAGTCAAAGCACAATTAGAAATTGCTTCAGGTGAACCTTTAGGCTATACCCAAGAGGATGTTACCATGACTGGGCATGCGATTGAGTGCCGAATTAACGCTGAAAATCCTGCCTTTAATTTTGCTCCTTCACCAGGTAAAATTCAAAATCTCTTGTTGCCTAGTGGTGGAATGGGCTTGCGTGTAGACAGCGCTATGTATTCAGGGTATTCAATTCCACCTTATTATGATTCAATGATTGCGAAAGTCATTGTACATGGTGAAAATCGTTTTGATGCCTTGATGAAAATGCAAAGGGCTTTAAATGAAATTGTAACAGAAGGTATTATTACGAATGCCGAATTCCAATTGGATTTAATTACACATGACAATGTTTTGACAGGTGACTATGACACAAGCTTTTTACAAGAAACATTTCTACCAAATTGGGAGCCAGAAAGCAATCATTAAAGAAAGAACGCCGCAAGAGCTCTCTTGCTTGGAAAGATCATTGATCTTTTGAAAGAAGCTGTGCTCTTGCCGCTAAAATACGAGGAGTAAGCAAATGGCATTATTTAAAAAGAAAAATTACATTCGCATTAATCCAAATCGTGCTGATGCAAATGATGCATCAAAGAAGCCTTCTGTTCCAGATAATATGTGGGCAAAATGCCCTTCTTGTAAGCGAACACTGTATACAAAAGAAATGGGTGCAGAAAAAATCTGTCCGCATTGCGGCTATAGTTTTCGGATTGGTGCATGGGAACGATTAGCGATAACCGTTGATGAAAAAAGTTTCCACAATTGGGACAGTGAATTAGTGACAAAAGATCCACTAAATTTTCCAGGTTATCTTGAAAAAATTGAAAAAATGCAAGAAAAAACTGGACTAGATGAAGCTGTCTTAACGGGAGAAGCAATAATCGAAGGACAAGCTGTTGCAATAGGAATCATGGACGCTAATTTTATCATGGGCAGTATGGGAACGATTGTTGGTGAAAAAATCACACGCTTGTTTGAGCGGGCGACAGAAAAGCATTTACCAGTGGTGATTTTTACTGCATCTGGTGGTGCCCGTATGCAAGAAGGAATTTTTTCATTGATGCAAATGGCGAAAATTTCGGCCGCTTTGCAACGGCATAACAAAGCAGGCTTGCTGTATCTTACGGTATTGACTGATCCAACGACTGGCGGTGTTACCGCAAGTTTTGCGATGGATGGCGATATTATTTTGGCAGAGCCTCAGAGTTTAATCGGTTTTGCTGGCCGCCGTGTAATTGAACAAACGATTCGTCAAGAGTTGCCAGATGATTTTCAAAAGGCCGAGTTTCTTTTAGAACATGGTTTTGTAGATCAGATTGTGCCAAGAAATCTTTTGCGTCAACGATTGAGCGACTTGTTACGTTTACATTCTTTGGAAGGGTGGCGCTAACATGGAAAAGAAAACAGCCAATGATGTTGTTACCTTGGCAAGAGCCCAAGATCGTTTGACAACTTTAGAATATATAGAAGCCATTTTTGAGGACTTTTTAGAATTTCATGGGGATCGTTACTTTGCCGATGATTTAGCTGTAGTCGGTGGTGTTGCTACTTTGCAAGGTAAACCAGTTACAGTGGTAGGTATCCAAAAAGGTCGAAATCTACCAGAAAATATTGAACGTAATTTTGGTTCACCTAATCCTGAAGGGTATCGCAAAGCGTTACGTTTAATGAAACAAGCGGAAAAATTTAATCGCCCAGTCATTACCTTTGTGAACACTGCTGGTGCCTATTGTGGGATTGGTGCCGAAGAGCGGGGAGAAGGGGAAGCCATTGCGCAAAACCTGTTAGAGATGTCTGATTTGAAAGTGCCAATCATTTCAGTCATCATTGGTGAGGGCGGTAGTGGCGGTGCTTTAGCTTTAGCAGTCGCAGATGAAGTTTGGATGTTGGAACACACGATTTATGCGGTTCTTTCGCCAGAAGGTTTCGCCTCTATTTTGTGGAAAGATGGCAGTCGTGCGAAAGAAGCAGCAGAATTGATGAAAATCACAGCGACAGAGCTGAAGGAATTAGCTATTGTAGATAAAGTAATTCCAGAAGTTATGAACGGTCAGCCTCTGGAACAAGCAAAAATTAATCGCATGTTACAAAAAGCGTTCATTTCAAAATTAACTGAATTAGCTAAATTAGATACGGAAACGTTACTAGAAAAAAGATACCAACGTTTTCGCAAATATTAGAAGTTACTACTCATCAACGAACTTTTCAGGGGTTGATGGGTGGCTTTTTTTATTTTTTCTTTTATTTTACTTGTTCTTTTACAAGGAACGACCGTCCTTTATAGAAATTTTCAGTAAAATGCAGTATAATACAATAGGTAGAGACTGAAGCATAATTGTTTAGTTATGTTTCAGTCTCTTAAAATCGAAGAAACTACATAGTGTCAGTGAGAGGAGTCACGATGTTTTCAAAATATAAACCGACATGGATGATTGATGCGATTTATAAAATTACCCCCGCACAATTAAAAAAACTAGGGATTAAGGCAGTACTAACTGACTTAGATAATACGTTAATTGCTTGGAATAATCCCGATGGAACAGAAGAATTAAAAACTTGGTTATTAGAAATGAAAAATGCAGGAATTACTGTCCTCGTTGTTTCAAACAACAAAGACAGCCGGATTAAACGCGTTGTTGAAAAGTTTGACTTAGATTATGTAGCACGTGCCTTGAAACCAACCGCACGTGGCTTCAAATTAGCAGAAAAAAAATTAGGCTTGAAGCCATCTGAAATGTTAATGGTCGGCGATCAGATTATGACAGATATTCGGGGAGCTAACGCAGCGGGTATACGCAATGTTTTAGTTCAACCGATTGTCGATACAGATGGCTGGAATACTAGAATCAATCGGTTCTTTGAACGGAAAATTATGAAATACTTATCAAAAAAACATCCAGAAATGACATGGAGAGGCGGATTAGAATGACAGAGGCAATTCATTGTATTGGCTGTGGTGCGATTATCCAAACGGAAAATCCTCATGAATTAGGCTATACACCAAAAACAGCTTTCGAAAAAGGAATGGAAACAGGGGAAGTTTATTGCCAACGTTGTTTTCGCTTAAGACATTATAATGACATTCAAGATGTCCAATTAACAGACGATGACTTTTTACGTTTATTGAATGGTTTAGGAACAGAAGATGCACTGATTGTGAACGTAGTGGATATTTTTGACTTTAATGGCTCTCTTATTCCAGGACTGCATCGTTTTATCGGAGATAATCCTGTGTTGTTAGTTGGCAATAAAGTGGATATTTTGCCTAAATCATTAAAAAAACCTAAAATGGTTCAATGGATGAGAGAACGGGCCCATGAAGCAGGATTACGCCCTGTTGATGTTTTACTAACAAGTGGCAAGAAACCACAAGAAATGCAAGAGTTATTAGATACGATCGAAAAATATCGTGAAGGCCGAGACGTTTATGTCGTAGGTGTGACCAATGTTGGAAAATCAACATTAATCAATCAAATCATTCAACAAACAGTGGGTGTTCAAGATGTGATTACGACATCACAATTTCCTGGAACAACGCTAGATAAAATTGAAATTCCATTAGACGATGGCCACTTCTTAATTGATACGCCAGGAATTATTCACCGTCATCAAATGGCACATTACCTAGGTAAAAAAGACTTGAAAATTATTGCACCGCAAAAAGAAATCAAACCGAAAGTTTACCAATTAAATGCTGAACAAACCTTGTTTTTAGGTGGCTTGGCTCGCTTTGATTATGTCCAAGGTGCTAAAAGTTCCTTCATTGCCTACGTTTCCAATGACTTAAATTTACACCGAACAAAAACAGCAACCGCCGATGCTTTTTATGAAAAACATGTTGGTGGCTTATTGCAGCCCCCACGTGCCGATGAAGTCGCTGAGTTTCCTGAATTAGTGCGCTTTGAATTTTCCGTGAAAGAAAAAACGGATATTGTGTTTGCTGGTCTAGGTTGGATTACTGTCACAGAACCTGGTGTAGTCGCTGGTTGGGCGCCTAAAGGTGTCGATGTTTTACGTAGAAAAGCATTAATTTAAATTTTAGAGAGAAGGCAAACAATTTGAAACTTAGAGGAAAACAAAAACGTTATTTACGTAGTCAGGCACACCATTTACAACCTATTTTTCAAGTAGGCAAAGGTGGTTTGAATGACGCAATGATTACACAAATTGATGAAGCGTTGGAAAAACGTGAATTGATTAAAATTACGTTATTACAAAATACAGATGAAGTAGCAGAAGAGGTTGCAGAAGAACTAACAGCAGCCATTCATTGCGATGTGGTACAAATCATTGGTCGCGTGTTGGTCTTATTCAAGCCATCAAGTAAAGAAAAATATCAAAAAATTTCAGCAGCAGTCAAAGAGATTTAATATTGGAGGGATGAACAATGGGAGAAAAAAGACAAGCGCGTCAAGGAGCGGACGTTCTCTTGCAAGAGGAACCGTTACGTTTTCAAACAAGAAAGCAAGTCGGCTTGTTAGGTGGTAATTTTAATCCCGTTCATTTAGCACATCTTGTCATGGCCGATCAAGTTCAAAATCAACTAGGTTTGGACAAAGTTTACTTAATGCCTACGTACTTACCACCACATGTAGACGAAAAGAAAACAATTAGCAGTGAACATCGGTTAGCGATGTTAGAACTAGCAGTGGCTGATAATCCCTGCTTAGATATTGAGCCAATTGAATTAATTCGCAAAGGCAAAAGTTACACATATGATACGATGAAAGCTTTAAAAGAAGCCAATCCAGATACTGATTATTATTTTATAATTGGTGGAGATATGGTGGAATACTTGCCCAAATGGCATCGGATTGATGACTTACTCCATTTAGTTCAATTTGTCGGCATTCGGCGTCCTAATTATCCAACAGAATCTACCTATCCAATTATTTGGGTCGATGTTCCGCAGATGGCGATTAGTTCCACTTTGATTAGACAAAAAGTCAAAAGTGGTTGCTCAACACGCTATCTTCTTCCAGAGAATGTGATAAACTATATCCAAGAGAAGGGACTGTATCAAGATGAGCTGGATAACAAATTATGATGCTGCACAACGTGAATTATTAATGCAAAAAGTTCAAATGCAAATGAGTGAACGTCGCTTTCGCCATGTGTTAGGAGTCGAGGAAACAGCTGTGGCCTTGGCAGCGAAATATGGTGCCGATGAAGCGAAAGCAAGTATTGCTGCTTTGACGCATGATTACGCCAAAGAACGTCCAAACGATGAATTCGAGTTGATTATTCGCCGAGATGGTTTTGATTTGGCTTTATTAAACTATGGCAATGAAATTTGGCATGGCTTAGTTGGGGCGGATATTGTTCAACGGGAATTAGCCATTGATGACGAAGAAATCTTGCAGGCAATTCGTGTGCATACAACTGGGGCTGCTAAGATGAGCTTGCTAGATAAAATTATTTATGTCGCAGATTACATTGAACCAGGACGTGATTTTCCAGGTGTGAAAGAAGCCCGTGAAATTGCCCTTGTTGACTTAGATGCAGCGGTTGCTTATGAAACGAAACATACCTTGTTACATTTGATTGAACAAGAACATAAAATTTATCCAAAAACGTTAGAGACCTACAATCAATGGGTCGTTAATCAAAAATAAAAGAAGAAAGAATTACTAGGAGGGAACTATCATAGATAGCCAGAAAATTTTAGAAATTGCTGTCAAAGCAGCAGATTCAAAACGAGCAGAAGAAATTGTCGCATTAGACGTAAGAGAGATTTCATTATTAGCAGATTATTTTTTAATTTGCCAAGCCAATAGTGAACGTCAAATCAATGCGATTGTTGATGAAATTAACGAACAAGAAGCCAAAAATCAAGTAGAAGTCAAACGTGTGGAAGGTAAAGAAGGCGGAAAATGGATTTTAATCGATTTAGGCGATGTTATTGTCCACGTATTCCAATCTTCAGAACGTGCCTTTTACAACTTAGAAAAATTATGGTCAGATGCCCCAATGGTTGATCTAAGCGCTTGGGTCGACTAAAATGGCCTATGAAACGTTTGCTTTCGTCTATGACGAAGTGATGGACGAAAGCCTATACCAAAAATGGTTGGATTTTTCCAATCGTCATCTCCCACAAGGAACCCAACAAATTCTTGAAATGGCTTGTGGTACAGGCGCTTTAGCAGTTGATTTTGCGAAAAGTGGTTACGATGTGACGGCCTTAGACTTATCAGAAGAAATGTTGATGATTGCTAGTGAACGAGCCTTTGAAGAAGAAGTACCAGTTCAATTTGTTCAGGGAAATATGCTAGATTTATCTGAAGTGGGACAATACCAAGCCATCACTTGTTTTTCTGATTCACTGTGCTATATGGCTAATCGCCAAGAAGTACAACAAGTGTTCGATGAAGTTTATCAAGCGTTAGAAGAGGAAGGAACATTCATTTTTGATGTTCATTCTACTTACAAAATTGATTCAGTTTTTCCAGAATATAGCTATCATTATCAAACCGAAGAGTTTGCTTTTCTATGGGATAGTTACGCTGGTGAAAAAGAACACAGCATCGAACATTTCTTAACATTTTTTGTGAAAGAACAGGAAACAGATGAACACTTTGTTCGGTATGATGAATTGCATCAAGAACGAACCTATTCGTTAGATAACTATTTACGAATGTTAGAAAGTGCTGGTTTCATGAACGTCAAAGTTTATGCAGATTTTACAGATGAAGCACCAACTGAAACAAGTGAACGCTGGTTCTTTGTTTGTCAAAGAGATTAATAAGATTTGGCTTATGAGCTTGGGACAGCGCTTAAAAACGTTTGTCTCTTTGCTGATAAGTCCATTTTTTTATAACGGAGGTGGCTAGAGTGAAAGCCTGTGGCATTATCGTGGAATATAATCCCTTTCATAATGGACATCGCTATCATGCCCAACAAGCTCGCCAACAAAGCGGAGCTGAAGTAGTAATTGCTATAATGAGTGGGAATTTTTTACAAAGAGGAGAACCAGCCTTACTAGATAAGTGGGCCAGAGCAGAAGAAGCTTTGCAAAATGGTGTGGATTTAGTCATTGAATTGCCGACAGCTTGGTCGGTACAGTCTGCGGATTACTTTGCCAAAGGCGGTATAAAGTTATTGCAGGCGTTGCAATGTGAGAGCTTATGTTTTGGAACAGATAGTACAAGCGCAATTGATTATGCGGCTTTCGGCCAGTTTGTCCAAGAAAACCAATCCTTAATTGATCAAACGTTCCACGCATTGACAGATAAACAATTGAGTTATCCACAAAAAATGACTGCTGTTTTTCGTCAAGTATATCCTGAAAGTAGGTTCGATTTTTCTTCGCCTAATCATATTTTGGGGATGAGTTATGCAAAGGAAAATGCCACGTATCCAACCCCGATGACGCTCTACCCAATTGCTAGAAAACAAGCGGGCTTTCATGATGCAACGATTTCTGGGAAAGTTGCTAGCGCCACGGCGATTAGGCAAAGTGTTTTTCAACAAGAAATAACGCAAGTGCTGCCAACGGTTCCTTCTATAACCGCACAACATTTACAAACACAGACAATGATTTCATGGGAAAACTATTGGCCCTTCCTAAAGTATAAAATTGTTCAGTCCTCGTTAGAAGAGTTACAAGCCATTTACCAAATGACGGAAGGACTTGAATATCGACTAAAAGATCAAATCCAAGCAGCAGGTTCTTTTCACGAATTAATGGAACGTATGAAAACGAAGCGTTATACTTGGACAAGGTTGCAACGATTAGCAACCTATATATTGTTAAATATGACCAAAGAAGAAGTTGAAACTGTTTGGCAAAACAGTTATCTCCATGTGCTAGGATTTACGCCAAAGGGACAAGCTTATCTAAAAGAAACCAAAGCACAAATTCAATTGCCGGTAATTTCCAAAGTATCTAAAGAAAACCGCGCTATGCTTTCGTTAGATATTCGCGCCAATCAACTATATCAGATGGGAGATTCTTCTTTAAAAGAACAAAATTTTGGTCGGTTTCCCTTACGATTTTCGCCAGATACCTAAAAAATACTTAACAAAAATCAGTTTCCCCAGTATAATAAACAAGGGATAAGATACTAACAACAAATCAGAGAAAGCGAAGTGAGAATATGGGCCGTAAATGGGCAAATATTAAAGAGAAAAAAGCTGCCAAAGACGCAAACAATAGCCGTGTTTATGCAAAATTCGGGATTGAAATTTACGTAGCAGCGAAGTCAGGAGACCCTGATCCTCATGCAAACCAAAAATTACGGTTTGTAATCGAACGCGCCAAAACATACAATGTACCAAAACATATTATTGATCGCGCTATTGAAAAAGCAAAAGGTTCAGCAGATGAACAATATTCTGAATTACGCTATGAAGGATTTGGGCCAAATGGTTCAATGGTCATTGTTGATGCTTTAACGAACAACGTGAACCGAACAGCAGCAGATGTGCGGGCCGCATTTGGTAAAAACGGCGGAAACATGGGTGTCAGCGGTGCTGTTTCCTACATGTTTGATAATACAGGTATCATTGGCTTTGCTGGTGACGATGCGGATGAAATTTTAGAATACTTAATGGAAAAAGATATTGATGTTCGCGATGTTGTTGAAGAAGACGGTCAAATTATCGTTTACACAGAACCAGAAGATTTCCACCATGCACAAGAAGCGTTAAAAGAAAAAGGCATTGAAGAATTCACGGTTACTGAGTTAGAAATGGTTCCACAAAACGAAGTAACATTAGAAGGCGACGATTTAGCGAACTTTGAAAAAATGTTAGACGTTTTAGAAGATTTAGAAGATGTTCAAAAAGTCCATCATAATGTAGATTTACCTGAATAATCCATTTGTTCGTTTATTTGAAGATTTAGAAAGAGGTCGGGACAGAAGTGTTTAACTCCGAGAACCACGTAGGTACTGTTCAACATCTATTTGCTTTGCAAATAGTGTTTCTCAGCAATAAGAAGGAATTTCCGAAAATTGTCATAAAACACAACGAGGTACGAGTTGATGTTGCATGATACCTACCCGGTGTTCTTTAATTTTTGGAGACCAAGTAGGTATTGTTCATCATCGAAACACTACGTTCTTCGTGATTCTCAACAATTTCGGCTTATTTCCGAAGGACCTTCACCAAGTAGGTACGATGATTTCATCTGTTCATGCTTCACAGTGAAACATCGCAACTCTTAGAGCTGTAGCTCTTTTGAAGGCTGTACTGTGACGAGACGCATGTCGAGAAAACACCTTAGAAGTTGTTGAGATCGGAGCAACGCGTAGTGTTGCTTCTGTTCCCGCCGTTTATTAGTTTTTGAGCGTGGAGCAAAAATCCAAAGTGATTTTTGTCCCACGCTCTTTTTTTCATATAATACATAGAAAAAAGAAAGTTGATTGATAGGTCCATGTGACACAAAGCATTCAATGACAGGATTAACTTTTGTCTGTTCCATAAATATTTGTCTAAACAGTTGAATTAATAGTACAATAGTCTAGTAAGATAGATCATTGAACGGGGTGAATAGGCGTGAAAAAGGGAATGTTAGCGTTTTTTGTCGGGCTAGCGGTTTTATCATTAACTGCTTGTCGGGAACCAAAAGAAAAGAAAGTAACCGCTTCAACTGAGGCATTCTCTAAAGTTGAAGAGACGAATGAAAAAACCAGTGAAACAATTGATAAGACAAATGAACAAGCGAGCAGCAGTATCGAGTCTAACGAATCAGTGAAAAGTGAAGAGTCTGCAGCTGATGAAAACAACAGTCAGCTAACCACAGCTGATTTAGATACTACAGCGATTAATGCTGGCGATTTTACTACTTTAGTTGGAACATGGAAAAATGGTAAAGGAGAGAGTTTGATCATTCATCCTGATGGTAGTACAAATACCGGAGGAATGATTACGAAGGATTCACCTACTGATGAGTCGCGACCAATTACAAGCTTAAGTATTAGGTGGGGGCCTACTGGTGCTGCGTTATTATTATATAAAATTGGTGTTGAAAATCCTAACGGCGACCAATCGGATAAGACGAAACCACGATTGTTAATTACTCAAGATAGTGGAAATTATCCTGCGGAAGAGTATTACTATCGTTCTTCTGAAGAGGAAAATCAAGACCAAAATGAAGAGGCAAAAATCATCGATACACAAGAAAAAGCAGAGACATATATTAGAAAGACACTGACTGATGCAGAAAATAATGATACGAACCTTGGATTTTTGGGTATGAATGGAAATGACTTCTTTTTTAGAGCCCAATCGAAACAGATGGTTGCAAATGGAGGGACAGGAACTGTCGGTTTTTACAGAGTATCACCACAAGGAGCAGTCAGAATAACGGATGCACGAGGCAACTAAAGATAGTCTCGTGGCAATCTATTTAATTCCTATAAAAGTAGCAAAATAAGAATGAAATGATCACAAAATCTTCACATTTAGTTTGTAAGATATAAGCATATCAACAAACAACCTTAACAACACAAAACACTTTTTCATTTTTAACTCCTTTCCCGTCCTTACCCAAAGGGCGGGTCTTTTTTTGTGTAAAACTATTCGCTCAAGATACCAAAAAGCCAGCTTGTAGTAAGCTGGCTTTTAACTCTTTACATGTTGGCGCTTGTAGACACGAGATAATATTAAGGTGTTGGAACAGTTGGTGAATAGTTCGTTTTTCGACCATAAAGTTCTTGTGTCGCCGCCGAGATATACGCAGATGAATCTTTTCCTGGGAGGTTATACATTAGATAAATACCATATTGCTCCGCTTTTGTACGTTTAGCATATTGCGCAGCTAGATTTTGATTGACACCAACTTCAACGGCAGAAGCACCTAAACGAGAAGCAGGCATCCCCGCAATTTGTGGCGGATTCCAGGTACTATAATAAGGATTCCAAGCATAATCAATTAAAGAACTCATTTGAGGATTAGCAGAAGAGTTCGCAGCCGCTGGTCCAATATTATAAAAAGTAATTAATTTATCATTGCCTAAGCGATTTCTTAAGGCTTGAAGTAACCAAATGAACGAAGAATTATTTGGTTGAGGCGTCCCATTTTTTCCGTATTCAGCATACTCATCATCAAAATCAATACCATCTAAATGATACGTATTAACGACTTGTTCTAATTGAGCTGCAAAGGCATCCGCACTTTCGTAAGTTGGGAAGTTAGCAAAGCCAGCACCTTCATGGTTGCCTAAAATAGACAATAGGACTTTAGTGCCGCGTGCTTGAACTGGACGAATTTGTGTTTCAGCTTCGTTTAAAGTTTGTTGGACCCGTTCATTTAGATATAAGTAAGGTTTTTTATTGACCGTGTCATAATTAATATTGGCTGCAAAAATAATCCCCATATCAAAAGCAGGTTGATTGGTTCCAGCTAAAGTATATTTTCCCACATTGTTAAAATCGTGGTTATTTACTTCTACATACATGACTGTTTTAGGTGTAACAGTTGATGCTGCTTGTACTTCAAATGCAGGTAGTGCAAACAGTAACCCGCCGACTAAAAGTATCAAACTTAAAAAAGTTGAAATAATCCCTGTTTTCTTGTTAAAAAAATGAGTGCTCAATTGATGCCCCATAACTTTCTCCTCCTATAAAATAAATATTATTTGTAAGCGCTAACAAAGATATGTTATCATTTTTATAATTTAAACACAAGAAGAAGAGAACAAAAGTGAGCAAATCCACAGAATATAAAAGCGTCCTTCGCAAAATGGTCTTGCGAAGGACTCTCTTTTACCAATCAAAGAGTAAGGCATAGCCTAAAGAAAGCAGCTCTCGGCCAAAATTTTTGATATCTTTTGGAAAAGAAGAAGCCGCAGTGATGCCTGAAACATTTGAGATGCCTGCTCGCTTGGCTAAAAGTTGCGAGCGGTACATGTGAAAGTCACTAGTAACAATCACTAGCCGTTTAAAAGAAAGGAGTTTTTCTGAATTGACAATATTTTCTTTGGTGCGTGTGGCACGATTTTCTAAGAGAATCTGTTTTTCTGGAACACCTTTATTTAGCAAGTATTGTTTCATAACCGCGGCTTCCGTAGCCGGCTCATCTGCTCCTTGCCCTCCGCTAACAATAACGGGTGTCTCGGGGTGTTGTTTAATATAGGGGATAGCCACATCTAACCGAGCTTGCAAAACACGGCTGGGCAGTGCGGTTTCTTTAGACGTTCCTAAAACACGGGCCCCTAAAATTAAAATAGCATCTGGTTTATCGGTGGGTTGCGTATTTTTGCCAGTAAAAATAAGTAGACCTAAAATCAAAAGAATACAAAAGCCAAAACTGACAATGGATAAACTTGTTATTTTTAACCAATGCATGAAACATCCCTCCTTGTAATGTTAGTGTATACGAAGTACCATAGAAAAAGCGATAGAAAACAAAAGACTTATAAAAAAATCTATGTTTTAATAGAAACTTTTGAAGAGAGGGAGCGAGTGAATGCGTACAGAAGAAGAAATGTTTCAACTTATTATGGATGTAGCAAAACAAGAAGAACACATTCGAGCCGTGGGAATGGTGGGTTCTCGCACGAATGTGAAAGCGCCAAAAGATAGTTTTCAAGATTTCGACATTGTTTATATTGTAGAACCATGTGCTGAGTTTTTTGAAACAGCAACGTGGACAGCAAAATTTGGTCAACCATTAATTATGCAACGTCCCAAGGAAATGACCTTATTTCCCACAGAACCAAAGACGCGGGAAACATTTTTAATGTTATTTGAAGATGGTCAACGTATCGATTTAACGTTGTGTCCTCTCTCAGAAAAAGATAATTGGCATGAAGGTGATTCTTTAGCAATTATCTTGTTAGACAAAGATGAAAATTTGCCGCCTTTACCTGTAGCATCTGACAAAAATTATACAGTAACAGTTCCGAATCAGCAGCAGTTTAACGATTGTTGCAATGAATTTTGGTGGGTTAGTACGTATGTAGTTAAGGGGCTTTGTCGGAATGAACTATTTTACGCTGTCACACATCTCTATGAATATTGTCAGCAGGAACTGTTGCGCTTGCTTTCTTGGCAAGCGGCTTGGCAGGAACCGGAGCCAATTTCTGTTGGGAAACAATTTAAGTATCTGAAAAATTATGTCACTCCTGACACGATGGATCAATTAGCATCGTTGCTGGATTTTTCTAGTAAAGAAGCTTGTTGGAACAGCTTAATAAAGACACAAGCCTTTTTTGACGTCGTCGCTCAGGATTTTGCTAAAATGGCCCAGTTTACGTATCATTTACAAGAAGCAAAAAAAGTCACAGAGTATACAAATTCTTTAAGATTAAAGGATTTACAAGGAAAATAAGCTGAAAACAACGTAAAAATAGTGTATAATTGAAAAAATTAATCTGCGAGAGAAAGGGAAGTTTTTTTGATTGTAGATCACCGCAGTTGTTTGTTGCCTAGACTCTAAGAAATAAACCTAAAATTATTGATATAAAGGATGAACAAATGAAAAAAGAAGAAATGCAAATGCGTAATACACGTCGTCAAAAATCAGGAAAAAATAATAAAAAGAAAGTAATTATTACTTCTTTGGTTGGACTAGCTCTGGTTGCTGGGGGCAGCTATGTTTATTTTCAAAGTCACTTTTTACCAACCACAAAAGTAAATGGAGTTTCTGTAGGCTGGTTAAATGTAAATGCCGCAGAAGAAAAATTAGCGCAAGTGAATCAAACCGAAGAAGTTGTGGTTCAAACGGGTGCAAAAGAAGAAAAAATTCAACTTCCTAAAAAATACCAATTGGATCAAAAATTTTTAAAAGACCATTTACACAGTAGCAAGGTGAAGCTACCGTTAAACGAGGCATTCAAAAAAGAACTAGAAGCCAAATTAGCGACTTTAAGTTTTCCAGAGGGGAAACCAAGCAAAAATGCGAGTATCCGTCGAGGCAATGGCACTTTTGAAATTGTTCCTGAAGAACAAGGCACAGTAGTGGACACACAGCGCTTAAATCAGCAGATTATTGCGGATGTTGAAGCGGGAAAAGGCAACTATCAATACAATGCCAAAGATTTTTATAAAGCCCCTGAAATTACAAAAGAGGATCAAACGTTAAAGGCAACATTGACAACGCTCAATAACAAGTTAAATAAAACAATTACAGTTGATATTAATGGTGAAAAAGTAGCCTTTGATAAAACACAAATTCAAAACGTGCTGAATGATGATGGCACAATCAACAAAGAAAAACTAACTACTTGGGTGACACAATTAGAAACAACATATGGTTCTGCTAATCAACCAGTTTTATTTACAGATGTTCACGGCACGACACGTCGTTTTAAAAACAACGGAAGTTATGGCTGGTCGATTGATGGGGCCAAAACGCAAGAACTACTAGTAAACGCGCTGAATAGCCAAGAACAAACGAATGCAATCACTGCTCCGTTGGTTGGCGATACCAAAGAAAATAGTAAAATAGCCAATAATTACATTGAAATTGATTTAAAAGATCAAAAAATGTATTGCTTCATTGATGGCAAAAAAATAGTCACCACAGATGTCATTACTGGCAGATATAACAAAGGAACCGCAACAGTACCAGGATTCCATACAATTTTATATCGGACAACCGATGTGAATTTAGAAGGTCAAATGCTCGATGGTTCTCGATACAGTGTGCCAGTAAAATATTGGATGCCGTTATTAAGTCAAGGGGGCGTTGTCACACAAATTGGGATTCATGACTCTGACCATAAATTGGATAAGTATGGCGATAAAGAAGCCTTTAAAACCGATGCTGGTAGTAATGGCTGTATCAATACGCCAGGAACAGAAGTTTCGAAAATCTTTGATGTATCCTATGACGGAATGCCGGTAATTATTTACGGACATATCTATGATGATGCACCAGGTGAATTTGATAAACCTGTAGATTACGGCGAAGAAGTATAAAAAGAGATATTAGGCAAGACCGCACTTTGGTCCAGCTATGTATCTGAAAAGTAAAAATTGGAGATGTCAACCGTAACGACTGACGTCTCCAATTTTTTATTGACAAGCGTCATAACCCGCTCTATGATACAAACAGAACAAGCAATTTAAATTGGGGGAACGAAGATGCCATTTGTACATGTAGAATTAATTGAAGGCCGCACAGAAGAACAGTTAACTAATATGGTCAAAGATATTACAGAAGCTGTGTCAAAAAACGCTGGTGCACCAAAAGAGAATATCCATGTGATTGTCAATGAATTGAAAAAAGACCGCTATGCACAAGGCGGCGAATGGAAAAAATAAGTTTTCAGAGAATTTCTGTTGAATCACTTGCTTTTTCTGAAAATAAGTGGTTAAATAAGTGCATAAATGATTGATGAGAAAGACAACTGAACTTGCCCGCGATCTATTAGAGAGGAAAATCTTGGCTGAAAATTTTCCAGATTGGCACAAGGGATGACCACTTTCGAAACCTTTGTTGAAACAAAGGCGGTCGCACCGTTAACACGCTAGAGGAACACAGATTATTTGTGTTCAAAATTAGGTGGAACCACGATATTTTCGTCCTAGTATTCGTTAGAATACTAGGACTTTTTGTTTTTTAACAAGGGGAACAGGTGGCTGTTTCGTTTCATTGTGAAAAACAGGAACACAATGAAACGCTTCAAATCAAAAAAATTAAAAGGAGAGAATTTTATTATGTCTATTCACATTACTTTTCCAGATGGCGCTGTCAAACCGTTTGATTCTGGGGTTACAACATTTGATGTTGCTAAAAGTATTAGCAACAGTTTAGCCAAAAAAGCTTTAGCTGGTAAATTCAATGGTGTTTTAATCGATTTAGATCGTCCTATCGTAGAAGATGGTTCGCTTGAAATCGTGACACCTGATCATGAAGATGCTTTAGGAATTTTACGTCATTCATCAGCTCATTTAATGGCTAATGCCTTACGTCGTCTTTTCCCTAACATTAAATTTGGCGTAGGTCCTGCGATTGATTCTGGGTTCTACTATGATACAGATAATGGGGAATCCCCTGTGACAGCGGAAGATTTACCTGCAATTGAAGCCGAAATGATGAAAATTGTGAAGGAAAATAACCCAATCGTTCGTAAAGAAATCTCACGTGCAGAAGCGTTAGAATTATTTGCTGATGATCCTTACAAAGTTGAATTAATTACAGATTTGCCAGAAGATGAAATCATCACTGTCTATGATCAAGGCGATTTTGTCGATTTATGTCGTGGCGTTCACGTCCCTTCAACAGGACGGATTCAAGTCTTTAAACTACTTTCAGTGGCTGGTGCTTATTGGCGCGGAAACTCTGACAATCACATGATGCAACGGATTTATGGCACTGCCTTTTTCGATAAAAAAGATTTAAAAGAATTTATCAAAATGCGCGAGGAAGCCAAAGAACGTGACCACCGTAAATTAGGAAAAGAATTAGATTTATTTATGGTTTCACAAGAAGTTGGTTCAGGGTTACCTTTCTGGTTACCAAAAGGCGCAACCATTCGTCGTACAATTGAACGTTATATTGTGGACAAAGAAATTAGCTTAGGTTATCAACATGTGTATACACCAATTATGGCCGATGTGGAATTATACAAAACATCTGGTCACTGGGATCATTACCATGAAGATATGTTCCCACCAATGGATATGGGCGATGGCGAAATGCTGGTATTACGTCCAATGAACTGTCCACACCATATGATGGTTTATAAAAATGACATTCATAGTTACCGCGAATTGCCAATTCGAATCGCTGAATTAGGGATGATGCACCGCTATGAAAAATCTGGCGCATTATCAGGGTTACAACGTGTTCGTGAAATGACTTTAAACGATGGCCATACTTTTGTTCGTCCTGACCAAATTAAAGACGAATTTAAACGTACTTTGGAGTTAATGGTGGCAGTCTACGCTGACTTTAACATTACGGATTATCGTTTCCGCTTAAGCTATCGTGATCCAAATAATACAGACAAATATTTTGATGATGATGCGATGTGGGAAAAAGCGCAAGCGATGTTAAAAGCTGCCATGGATGAATTAGAATTAGATTACTTTGAAGCAGAAGGCGAAGCTGCCTTTTACGGTCCGAAGTTAGATGTTCAAGTAAAAACAGCTTTAGGAATGGAAGAAACATTATCAACCATCCAATTAGACTTCTTATTACCAGAACGTTTTGACTTAACTTATGTTGGCGAAGATGGTGAAAATACACATCGTCCAGTTGTTATCCACCGTGGTATTGTCTCAACAATGGAACGATTTGTGGCTTACTTAACAGAAGTTTACAAAGGCGCTTTCCCTACTTGGTTAGCACCAATTCAAGCAACTATTATCCCAGTTTCTGTAGAAGCGCATTCTGAGTATGCTTATGAAATCAAAGAACGTTTACAAGCACAAGGCTTACGTGTTGAAGTCGATGATCGTAACGAAAAAATGGGCTACAAAATTCGGGCCTCTCAAACCCAAAAAGTACCTTATCAATTAGTGGTCGGGGACAAAGAAATGGAAGATGCAACGGTGAACGTCCGTCGTTATGGAAGCAAAGAAACGTCTGTCGAAGATTTATCAATTTTCATTGACAGCATGGCTGCTGAAGTTCACAATTACAGCCGTTAAAAAAAGAGAAAAAGTCAAAAGGACATCTGAATTCAGAAGTCCTTTTGACTTTTTTTTAACAAAAAAATAATTAAATATTTCCTTAGAGCTGGGAATAATCCTGATTTTTTGACTATTTTTTGTTACAATGAGAATGCGAAACTTTTTAGTGAAGGGACTAGAGGTATGAAGAAAAACTCATTTATAGATAAAATAAAAAAAACAGATGCCGCAGCAAAGAGTCAACGAGGTAGAAAGCCACATATTCCTTTTCGATTGAACTTATTATTTTTTGTGATATTCACTTTATTTGTTTCATTAATTGTCCGTTTAGGGTATTTACAGATTGTAGAAGGAGAAGAGTTTAACAAAAAAATCACTGCCAATTCTTCACTACAAATCACGACACCATCCCCTCGAGGACAAATTTATGATTCACAAGGAAAAGTCTTGGTTTCTAACAAAGCCAATTTAGCAATCACATACACACGAGGAAAAAATATTGAAGGAAAAGATATTTTACCGATTGCGAATAAAGTCAACGAACTTATTAACGTTCCAGTTGATCCAAACTTAACGGATCGTGATAAAAAAGATTATTGGTTAGCGAATCCTGAAAATTTAAAAGCAGCCCAAGCCCGTTTAACCGATCAAGATAAAGAAGATGAAAAAGGCAACAAAATTACGGACGAAGGCACATTATATGCCAAAGCAGTTGAAAAAGTCACCCCTGAAGAAATTGCGTTTGATGACCGAACCTTACAAGCAGTAACGATTTTTAAACGAATGAATGCAGCGTCACAAATGAACACGGTCTTCATCAAGAATGAAGGGGTAACAGAAGGTGAAATTGCGACAATTGGTGAACACACAGCGGAAATATCTGGTGTTTCAACAGGGACTGATTGGACGCGTGATTATTCTCAAAGTGGCGCATTACGTAGCCTGTTGGGCACCGTTTCAACTGAAAAACAAGGATTGCCAGCCGAAGAAGTCGATGAATATTTGAAAAAAGGCTATGCACGAAATGACCGTGTTGGAACTAGTTATTTAGAAAAACAATATGAAGACGTTCTACAAGGTAAAAAAGCAAAATCAGAAGTCGTTTTAGACAATAACGGAAAGATTGTTTCACAAACCCCAATTTCCAAAGGGGAAAAAGGCTCCAACTTAAAATTAACGATTGATTCAAATTTCCAAAACAAAGTTGATGAAATTTTACAACGAAACTATTCACAAATAGTCAAAACCATTGGACCATACTCAGAAAATGCGTATGTCGTTGCTATGAACCCTCAAACAGGAGCTATTTTAGCGATGTCCGGATTTCATCATGATTTAGCAACTGGAGAAGTCACACCTAATCCTTTAGCACCTATTTTGAATTCTGAAGTTCCTGGATCAGTTGTGAAAGCAGGTACTTTAACAGCGGGTTATGAAACAGGCGTCATTAAAGGCAATGATGTTTTAACAGATGAAGCTATTTTACTAGCAGGTAGTAATCCAAAAGCTTCTTGGTGGAATGCTTCTGGCGGAACAACCATGCAATTAACTGCGGAGCAAGCGTTAGAATATTCTTCGAATGCCTATATGATGAAATTAGTCTTTAAAATGATGGGTGTGAATTATTATCCCAATATGATTTTCCCTTATGAAGTAGGAGATGACACTGTCTTTAAAGAATTAAGAAAAGCTTTTGCAGAATATGGTATGGGAACGAAAACTGGAATTGATATACCAGGAGAAACAACAGGAATTCAAAACAAGGACTTTAAGGATTCGTCATCTGCGCCACAAGGCGGTAATCTTCTTGACCTATCTTTTGGGCAATATGATACCTATAGCGCGTTACAATTAGCACAGTACGTTTCCACTGTCGCAAATAATGGCATCCGCGTACAACCCCATGTGGTAGAAGGAATCTATGGCAATGATGAAAATGGAGCTTTAGGAAAAATTTTAAAAGAAATTGAACCAAAAGTTTTGAATAAGGTGAATATTTCTGAAGACCAGATAGGAATTCTTCAACAAGGTTTCTATAATGTGGTAAATGGAACTAGTCCTTTTACAACTGCACGTGGTTTAAAATCAGACAAGTTTTCGATTGCTGCTAAAACAGGGACCGCCGAAACGCAAGCAACAGATGCTAATGGAGTAAACCATACAACGGTTAATAGTAACTTGGTGGCTTATGCGCCTTACGAAAACCCTGAAATTGCAATTAGCGTTGTTTTACCACACTTAAATGACGAAGAATCAAAACCAAACCAAACGATTGCCAAAGAAGTTTTAGAAGCGTATATGGAAATGTACAAAAAATAAAATTTGTAAAGTAGAACTACTTTACAAATTTGCCCAAAAGGGTAGTCAAATGACAAAAAAAATGGTATGATATTCAAGTCTAAGAAATCTCTTGGAAAGATCAATTATTAGTAGGAGGGGAAAACATGCGCGTAAACATCACTTTAGAGTGTACTTCTTGTAAAGAACGTAACTACTTAACAAATAAAAATAAACGTAACAATCCTGATCGTTTAGAAAAACAAAAATATTGCCCACGTGAAAGAAAAGTTACTTTACACCGTGAAACTAAATAATTTAGTTAGATAGAGCCTAGAATCCTTGTTGTGTAAGGGTCTAGGCTTTTTATCTATTGATTCATTACATGTTCATTTGTAGATGGAATGTAGAGGGAGGATTACCCAAGTTTGGCTGAAGGGGACGGTCTCGAAAACCGTTAGGCGAGTAACATCGTGCAAGGGTTCGAATCCCTTATCCTCCGTACTGAGAAGCAGTTGAGTTATTAGTTGCAAATAAAACCACAGAGACGTACACTTAAAGTAGAAAAATACTTAAGAAGAGGTGTCTATTATGTCAAACTATGAAGAAAAAGAAGCGCAAGCATTAGCAAAAATTGCCGACGTTTTGAACAAATTGGATGCAAGTTTAGAAGAGTTGAGCTCGCTAGATGAGGATACAAAAAAACATAGTATGAAGAAATGGATTGTTGAAAAAAAAGCCATTCATGAGATTAAAAAAATTGAACACGAAGCTGGTAAGTATGACAAGTATGATGAAAAAGAATTAGAAAAAGAAATGGATCTGTTGGAAAAGTTTATGTAAAAAAGCGCTAGCTTTTGTTCAACAGTTATTTAATTTTGAGTCTAGAATTAATCGTTTTGATTTTTTCTAGGCTTATTTTTTATGAAGTAAGCAAATCGTATCGGGAGAGGTATTGAATTAAGAAATAAAGCATGTATTGATTCAGAAAAAAAGTTGTAGTAAAATGTTCGTCACAACTACTTTTCTTATGATTTCATAGAAGGAAAAGTTGGAATAATGAATTGAGAAGAGTCGATTTTTAGGAGATGATTTTAGGTGACTTTTTATCAATTATTGCAGTTAGATCCATTTATTTTAAAACAAAAAATTCATCAAGCGGACACTAAAAAACAGCGGAGATATTTTTGGCGCGCCTTGTTAATAAGGGATATCTTATTAGTTTCGTTTGCGATTTTATGGGTGTCGACGATTACTTTTTTCTTTGGAAAAGCTGTAGCGCCTTTTTCAATTGTATTATTTTGTTTGCTGTTGAGTATCCGTTTCGTCTCATATGGCTACAGGGAAAAACAGGCCTTGCTTAGTTTAGGAATCGTGTTAACAATTCTAGGTGTTAGTCCATTAATTTCACTGATTTCTGTATCATTTTTACAATGGGGTCTTCATTTTATCTGCTTGCTGGCATTGTTTTTCTTAACTGGTAAAAACCCTAAAATGGGTAATCCTGGCTTGTATACGTTCTCCTACTTATATTTAGTTGGCACGGTTCAATATCAATCGTTTCAGCAATTAGAACAAACTTTCTTTGTATTAGTGTTTGCTTATCTACTTTTAGCTTTTGTTTATCATGTGAAACATAAAAAGTTGGATCAAGAGATTACTTTTATACAGATGGTTACAGAAAATGGTTTTTTTAATCAAAGAAATATTTGGTTTGGTTATTACGCTTTAGGCATTAGCTTATTACTTTTTATAGGAACGCACCTTCAGATTGACCGCTTTATGTGGGCAACATTTGCTAGTTCGTCATTATTTTCTGGGTATGATACGTTTAAATTGTCTGAACGAGCCAAAGAACGAATAGTAGGGGTCGTTATTGGTTCTTTAGTATCGGCTATCTTGTTATTTTATTTACCAACGAACCTACTTGGTATTTTAGGTGGACTTTGTTTAGGCTTATGCACATCTTATAAAAGTAAAACGATTTTTAATTGTGTTGGTGCTATCATGGCAGCTTCTATGATATTTGGGCTAGAAACAAGTCTTTACTTAAGAATTTTGTTAAATATGTTGGGGCTAGCTTACGGTTTGCTTTATCATTTTGTCTTTGTAAAAACTATGTCCTATTGCAATCGCAAGGAGTGGCTGAAATTGTCTGAATAAAAGGAGCCTAACATTCTTTCTTGAAAGAATGTTAGGCTCCTTTTATTTTTAAATAGAATCATTGACTATATTTTTGGTAAATAAGAGTTTAAAAATGGCAGAAGCTGGTTACTAATTTGGCTACCAAATGGCTACACAGGATAGTATAGGTGAGTATAAAGTAGGATATAAACAAATGAATTCAGTGAACACAAGTTACGTAGTAAAATTGTATTTTTGGAAGATAAGTAGAAGTAACTTCATATTGGGAATTTATTGGGAAATTTTAGTATAGTCAACATGATAAATTAGTAGTATAAAGAATCGCTGAAAATGAATTATCAACACTATAGATGCTTGTTTATATAGCTAAGTTTTCAAAAATAGAATGTTCAATATTTTTAAATCAAGTTAAGTATATTTAAGTGGAAAAACAGAATCGCTTAAATCTAAGAAAAAGAATAAGTTTTGTCATTATAGATCGCTTAAGGAGTGGTCTATTTTTGTATATAAAATAATCTAGGAGGTGGACAGTTATTGATAAATGGGAAAAAAGGAGAGGTAGAAACGAATAAGTTAGATTTTGAAAATGAATGTGATCAAAAATAAGAGTAGATGGATAAAAGGAATACATGGAGGATGAACATATACTATTTCTATTATCTGTAAAAGTTCTACAAATAAAATATTAAGTGGTTAGAGGAGAGGTACAATGAAAGCTGGAATAAAAAAACATATTCGACAATTATTATGGGATTATCAACATGTTGAAAAAAAATTACAAGAGTACGAGGATGTTATGTTAATGAATCGTAATTCTTTTTTAGAATACCCTGTAGAGCAACCAACTGAAAAAATAACTATCAGTCAAATTGCATTTCATAAATTATTTTTACAAACGGTAGAAGATATCTTAGCTGATTCTACAAGGGATGTGCAGGATATCTTTTTAGTGAAATATAAAAATGGTTATCCATATAAAAAGAATGAATTTGTTGCTTGTGAGACGTTTTTGAGCGAGTCTACAATTGCTCGACGAGATACAGAATTTATCCATGAAATTGCTTATCGACTAGGCTGGTACGAAATTTGACAAAACGAAACAGGTCAATTCAACTATACTAGGTTTATGAACATATGTTCTCCGTGGACGCACGGAATAATGATTTAAGGAGGTAAATATAAGTGGTAAAAACAATTGGAGAAGTACGGAGTTATCTAGATAGTCTTATTGGAACAATAACTATTGATAAGTCAGACCGTTCTCTTGATGGCCAATGCGTAAGTTTAATTAAGAATTTACTAGAATTTCTCGGAGCGCCTAATCCATATGCTGCAAGAGGACATGCAAAAGACATTCCGTCTACGTATGTTCCTCAAGGTATTGCGAAAACAGGCTCAGGAACACTAAATATAGCAGTTAATCGCTACGGCGGTAGCGGATACGGACATGTTTGGGTAAAAATTGGTTCTGATAGTTGGCAAGCAAATTGGGCCGGCAGACACGTAAAGAAAAATGTTGGCGAAGATCCTATTACAGACATTTTAAATTTAGATCAATGGATTTCAAAAGGTAGTAATCCGATTGATGAAGAAAAAGCTACGACCTTAGGATCAAAAGGGGAAGCGCTAATTAAAAAATTTGAAGGTTGTCGACTTACAGCCTATGATCTTGGTGATGGCATGATTACTATTGGTTGGGGGCACGCTGAACCAAAAGGACAAACAAGTTTAATCCCAGGAGTAACTAGATGGTCACAAGCGCAAGCAGATAGTCAGTTTTGGAAAGATATAAAAGTTTATGAAAGTGCAGTAAATAGCTACTTTATCCGTTCTTTTAATCAAAATCAATTTGACGCAATGGTAAGTTTTACTTATAACAATGGTACGGGAGTATTTGCAAATTGGAATTGGGATAGAAATGCTTCTAATAGCTATATCACTGAATCATTTGCAAATTATATTAATAAAGGAACTGAATATGAGGAAGGACTGCGGCGACGTCGTCAAGAAGAAATTAACTTATTTAATACACCAGTGAGTAATGAAGATTCTAGTTCGATACTAAATACAGAGGAGGAAGACGAAATGATTAAATTAACAGTTGTAGAAGGACTATATAAGGGAACAAAAGGCTATCTATATAATGGTCGATTTATCGTAGGTGGAAATACAGGAGACTATAACATTGTTTATCAAAAATTAAGATTGATGGAATCACAAGGTAAAATTAAACCAATCAATGATGATATTAATACTGCTGAATACGAAAAATTAATTAACATTTTCCCATCTTACAAAAATTCTAAATAATTGAGTAAAACAATTTTGATAAAGTTATTTAAGTTCTATTCAACAAATTTACTTAAGTTGTAATTTAAGTTTTTTTAAGTACAATATCTTGTGCGCGCTGGCTTATTATTCAATTTTTTTATGGTCGATGTATTTTCTAAATAGTATATTGTAATTAATAGACGGCAATGCCTCCATTTCCGAAAGCACAGTTATGCTCGGATATGGGGGCTCTTTTTTTTGAGGAAAAAGAATGGATGAACTATCGTATTTAAGTTGACAAGCAAAGTTTGACTCATTTTTTTTCCGTAGGTATGAAAGTAGGTAAGTGTTATGTAAATAAACTTGAACATATTAATTACTAAAGGTTAAAGGAGTTTACTAGACTAATATCTAAAATAAAAAAAGACGTTGCCCTGATTGGCGAAAATGAAGTCGATTTCTAGGACATAATACAATTCAGATTTATAATTTTGCTAGGAGAAGTGAAGAATATATATCTGAAGAAAATTCATTTGAAAGAGAAGCTGAATAGTGTGAAACGGTAGCTGAATTTTCTGATGATAATAGAACTGCTATATTATAGTAGTTTCGAAAACAAAAGAATATAGGAATAGAATAAAATGGTCAATTTTGAATGCATAGTCTGTAAAAGAAATTTTAAGATTATTTAACTGAGCAAAATACAATGCCATTAAAATCTTGAATAAAATTAAGGTGCACGCAAATACAAAAAAATGATTGGTACATAGTAAACGTAAATATCAGTAACAAAAATCCAAATGATTAGAAAATTTTTTAGAACGAAGTAAAATTGTTCACTAAATAATTGACTGGTTGGAAAAACGTTTGGAATAATGATTAAAGCCCTTTTTTAAATAAATGAATGACTAGACTAAAATCATATAGTTACTATATCTCGAAAAGTTATACTATTAATAAATGAAAAATACTAATTCACTGTACAAAATGAATATTTTTTGATTGAAAAATATCATTTAAGTAGTTTGAAATATATAAATAACTTATCTTTACTTAATTTTTATCCAGCGTATCTCTCAACCCCAGCCAACCACTCGCTGATAACAAGTACCAAAACGGCATAAACTGGATTAGATAGCGAGAGCGGCCGCCTTCAAAGAGCAATAAATACAGAATAGCTCCAATGAAAGCTAATTTTAAAATCGCGTAGTTATTTTTTGAATCTTTTAGAGGGATACTGAACAATAGACCTAGTAATGTGAGTAAATAGAAAAAATGCATATAAATTCGTAGATAGTTACTTTTGGGATTTTGCGGATAATACAGTGACCGCAAGTGTTCTTGCCAACGATTTTTAGAAGGTGTTTCTGGGATTAAATCACCGCCATCCCAACCCCAGTCAAAATCACCATTGGCAGTATTATGACGATTTTTTTGAGCCAGAAAACGGAGATAACCGAAGAATCCTTTATTTTTTAAACGGTCTTGAATCATTTTTATGGTATAAGCTTTTTTGGCTTCTTGTGTAGGCAACTGATTTACTGCTTGTGTATCTGCATCATTGTAACCGCCAATTCCAGTCAAACCCATCATTACAAAAAGTGTCCAAGGCTTGGCTTGTTCTTTATCGATTTCCGTAATCGTTTGTTTTTCCACAAAAAATTGAAAACTATAATATGCGCTGGCGAAACCAGTCAGTAAAAAGAGAGCAACCACGGTTAATTTTACGATAGACTGTTTGTTCCGATTTACTAAAAGAAGTTGCAGCACTTTTATACAACTAAATGCAATAAAAAAGATAATAGACGAAGGTTTCATTAAAAAACACCAAGCTAAGCCAATTCCAATAAACAGTAATAAACAATATTTTACGAAGGGAGGGGAAACTTGGTCAAAAAGGCTATATGCAAAAAAGACTAGGTTGATGAACAATAAGACGGCCGTATCTGTATAAGGCGTGAGTAACCATGGAGACAATCCGAAAGAAAGAAAAAATAAACTGTAAGCAACGAATGCCGTTAATGGATTAAAGACACGTTTAGAGGCATGATAAAAGAGAAGTAAACTGCTATTAATAAACAAGCAATTAACCACTTGCCAACTAAACCAAGTATTGCTCCAGTTCCCTGTTACATCAATGAAACGCAAAAATTTATTAAGGTAATACATCATGAAAAAGAAAAATTCGTTATTGGGGTTTAAAGAAAGTACGATTTTTGAATAATCCCTATTTTCAGTGGTAATACTATGAAAGTTGTCAAAAACATCCCAACCAATCGGCACAGTAATCTGCGTCAGGAGTAAAAGTTGCAGTAAAAATAAACTGATCAAACTACCAATAATAACCACACGATCATGGGCTTTTATTAAGTGCCAGAGCGCTTGAATCTTAGTGTAAAGAAATTTTTTGTTTTTATAAATAATCAACAATAGAATAATTAATAGAGGAAGTAAAACAAGCAAGTGCTTAGGCTTTTCCCAAAGAATTTTTACCAGCGAATAGGGAGAGTTAATTGCGCCGTAAAAGACAAATAAAATAAAAAAAGTAAAAATATAATTTTCTAGATTCAGAATCCGTTTAAAAGTAGCCATATTTTCTCCTTCCATTTTTTTAGCTAGACTAGTTCTTATTTTATCATAAAGATTTTAAAATAAGAAAAAAGCCCTTCTTTTAAAAGAAAGGCTTAAAACTTTTCCTTACTTCACTTCTTTGTAACGGAAGAAGAAGCGTAAGACGCTATTTTGGCTAGTTGTTGTTAGTTTATCTGTCGGTAAGACTGTTAGTAAGAAGAAAAACAGACTAATCACAAGAGTGAAAAATAAGAAGACGGGACTGCCACCTGTTATCACAGTATCTGTTTGAACATCATATTTCAGTGTTGACATAACAGAGAAAACTTGTGTATAGCTACAGGCAATAGAAAGTAGATATAAAACAAGCACGCCCCAACCTGTCATCCCAGCATCACGATACCGACGTACACACATTGCCCACGTTGGTAATAATAAAGCTAACCATAAAACAAGTGCAAAAAGCATTAATGGTAATAAGTTCCCAAAATCATAGGTTTCAAAATATTCAGCTGCTAAAATTGCTGACACGGCTTTGCCGACAATGGCAATATAAAAAATAAGTGCTAAAATGCTTAATACCAATGTCATCCACCAATAACCAGCACGTGTGGTCCGACCTTTAAAATCAACATATCCACGAAAATAATCTTTAAAAGCTTGTCCAAATGTTACTTTACCTTTTTCCTCAATTTTAACCATAAAAACACCCCTTTGTATTTAATAAAATGATTATAACGGAAAGTAATAAAATAGGAAAATGCGAATTCGCATATTTTGTGTTTTTTTGATAAATCATATAAAGAGCAGGTTTTATCAAAAAACGGTAAAATAAGAGAAGATATTTTATAATGGAGGAATCATGAATGAAAATCAGTATTAGACATCGCTACATAGCAAAAATTCCAGCATTAGAAGTGACAACAGAAGAGCAAAAAAACGAAGCATTACCTTTAATTGTATACTATCATGGTTGGCAATCAGCTAAAGAATTATCTTTAACACAAGCAAGAAAATTAGCACACGAGGGGTTTCGGGTCATTTTACCAGATGCCATGAACCACGGAGAAAGAAAAACAGGACCTATTTCCACGATTCCATCGATTACATTTTGGAGTAGCATTCAATATAATTTGATTGAATTTCCAGTAATTATCCATCATTTTCATAAATTAGGGTTGATTAAAGAAAATTGGATTGGCGTGGGTGGTGTATCCATGGGCGGTATTACTACCAGCGCTCTTATAACCCAACATCCTGAGATTGAAGCTGCTGCTTGCTTAATGGGAACACCCTATCCGGCGCGCTATATTCAGCGAGTGATTCAACGGGCGAAAGAATTTGCTATTTTTGTACCTAAAGACTTGCCACTGTTGCTAAGTTGGGTGCATCAATACGATTTATCACAAACGCCAGAAAGACTGCAAGAACGACCGATGCTGTTTTGGCATGGAACGGAAGATGAAAAAATTCCCTATGAAGACATGGCTGATTTTGAACAATTAGTGTCTGGGAAAACGTATGCGAGAAATACGCAATTTATAACGGAAGTCGGTGAGCGGCATTTAGTGAAAGGAGAAACAATGGATTTGGTTGTTGACTTTTTTAAAGAAGCGTCAAAAACATTAGAAAAATAACAGGATTTTTCAAAGAGAAAAGGGGAATCAGCTTGTTTTTTAAGAACACTTTCTATAAACTTAACAGAAAAGGGGTTGAAGGTGTACATGGAGAAAAACAAGTTGAGAAAAGTGGGCTTAACTGCCCTGGAATGGCTAAAACAACATCCAGAAATTAAACAACATAAAGAATCAAGTCTCTATGAACAGTTGTTTGCTAGTCAGCAATGGCAACAAGCACAAACAATCGGAATGATTCGGTCGTTACCGCTAGAATTATCAACACAGCCAATTTTCGAACGGGCCATGCAAGAAGGCAAGCAAGTGGCGGTGCCGCGAACATTTAAAGGAGGCAAAATGCACTTTTATCAAGTCTTTCCAGAGACGGTTTATGACACCAGTGCATTTGGCGTGGAAGAACCTCCGTTAACAGCGGCAGAAATAACAGCTACAGCGATTGATTTATTGATTGTGCCAGGGATTGTTTTCAATCGTGCTGGCTATCGAATAGGCTTCGGCGGTGGTTTTTATGATCGTTATTTGGAACATTTTTCGGGCCATTCATGTAGTTTAGTTTTTAGTGAACAACTCCATGAGCAATGGCAACCAGAAGCGTTTGATCAGCCAATCGAACAATTATTTATACAATAGGAGGAATGGAATGAATTATCAAACAGAAATGAAATTGAAACGGCTAAAAAATCAGCCGTTCATTACGTATGCCCTTTTAGGTATTTCAATCATTGTTTTCCTTGGATTGGAATTAACTGGAGGATCAGAAAATATTTTAAACTTAGTTAATTGGGGAGCAATGGTTCGTCCACTGGTAGCTCAAAATCATGAATACTGGCGGTTTATCACGCCAATGTTTCTTCATATTGGGTTTATGCATATTATTTTGAATATGGTTACTCTTTATTATATCGGCGCACAGGTTGAGGCAATTTATGGACATTGGCGCTATTTGGGAATTTATTTATTGAGTGGGATTGCTGGAAATATCGCCAGTTTTGCCTTTGGGACACCCAACAGTGTCTCAGCGGGTGCTAGTACAGCGCTTTTTGGTTTGTTTGGCGCATTTGTTATTTTAGGACGCCACTTTAGAGACAATCCAGCGATTATGTATATGGTGCAACGCTATTCAATGTTTATTGTGATTAATTTGTTATTTAACTTGTTTAGTAGCTCTGTAGATATGATGGGTCATGTTGGCGGTCTAATCGGTGGACTATTAGTCGCGACGGCTTTTGCTGTTCCAAATCGTGAAGAAGCATTTAATAAGCACGAGCGAATTATGGCCACGTTAATTTTTATTTTTCTTGTCGTAATTTGTCTGTTATTGGGTTTTAAAAAATACGGTTTACCTGTATAATAAGGAAGTGTTTTCGTATGGAAACGTTATATGATGTACAACAACTTTTTAAACAGTTTGGGATGTATATTTATGTCGGTGCACGGATTTATGATATTGAGTTAATGATGATTGAATTAAAAAAATTGTATGAAGGTCAATTGGTAGACCGAGATACGTATTTACAGGCCCGGCATATTTTGCAAAGAGAGCATCGAATAGAAGAATCTAGAGGGAAGCAGAAAGGAATCGACTAAATGGATAAGAAGATTATTGGGATTGATTTAGGTGGAACGACCATCAAATTTGCTATTTTAACAACCGATGGCGTTGTTCAACAAAAATGGAGTATTGAAACGAATATTTTAGAAGATGGCAAGCATATTGTGCCATCAATTATTGAAAGTATTCGTCACCGTATAGATCTTTATAATATGAAAAAAGAAGATTTTGTGGGAATTGGTATGGGAACACCAGGAAGTGTCGACATTGAAAAAGGAACTGTTGTAGGTGCCTATAATTTAAACTGGACGACTGTACAGCCTGTCAAAGAACAAATCGAATCTGCTTTAGGAATTCCGTTTGCCTTAGATAATGATGCCAATGTTGCCGCTTTAGGTGAGCGTTGGAAGGGCGCGGGGGAAAACAATCCCGACGTGATTTTTATTACTTTAGGAACAGGTGTCGGCGGAGGCATTGTTGCAGCAGGAGAATTACTCCACGGTGTTGCTGGCTGTGCTGGTGAAGTTGGGCATGTGACGGTTGATCCTAACGGCTTTGACTGTACCTGTGGGAAACGTGGCTGTTTAGAAACTGTTTCTAGTGCCACTGGTGTCGTTCGTGTTGCACGTCATTTATCAGAAGAGTTTGCAGGTGACTCTGAACTGAAACAAGCGATTGATGATGGACAAGATGTTTCAAGTAAAGACGTTTTTGAATTTGCTGAAAAAGGCGATCATTTTGCTTTAATGGTTGTGGATCGTGTTTGTTTCTATTTAGGCTTAGCCACAGGAAACTTAGGTAACACGTTAAATCCAGATAGCGTGGTTATCGGTGGAGGTGTTTCTGCAGCAGGAGAATTTTTACGTAGTCGTGTCGAAAAATATTTCCAAGAATTTACTTTCCCACAAGTTCGAAATAGTACAAAAATCAAATTAGCAGAGCTAGGTAATGAGGCCGGCGTCATTGGTGCCGCTTCACTAGCATTACAATTTTCAAAAGAGAAATAGAGAGGGCTTTTTAGAATGAGTATTTTATGGGTAATCAATGGCATTTTGCTAGTTATTGTACTAGCGATGGTATTCAATGAATTATATTTGAAAATTATGGTGAAACGTTCAGCAAAAATGCTGACGGAAGAAGAATTTAAAGAAACAATGCGTAAAGCACAAGTGATTGACGTTCGTGAGAAAGATACATTTGATGCTGGGCATATTTTAGGGGCGCGCAGCATGCCATACAGCATGTTAAAAACAACAATTGGTTCTCTTCGTAAGGATCAACCTGTTTATCTTTATGATCAGAAGAAAGCTTTAAGTATCCGAGCAGCTAATTTATTACGCAAAAATGGCTATACTGATATTTATATTTTAAAAGGCGGCTATGATGGCTGGACTGGGAAAGTGAAAAAGAGAAATAGTTAATAACAAAAAGAGTTGGTCTTCATTGAGACCAACTCTTTTTGTATAGGAAAGCTTAATAGAGATGTTGCTTTTTGTCAGTCCTCACTTTTTGAGCTACAATAAAGAGAAGAGGTGAAGGCAGATGATTCAAATCAAGCGAGCATATGAAGCACCGACAGAGCAAGATGGCTACCGTGTTTTAGTTGACCGTGTTTGGCCACGAGGAAAATCCAAGGAATCTGAAAAGTTAGATGAATGGCTCAAAGAAGTGGCCCCAAGTACAGAGCTACGGAAATGGTTTAATCATGAAGCAAATAAGTATCCTGAGTTTAAACAAAAATACCAAGAAGAATTGAAACATGAGCCAACTGCCACAGCGTTTAAGCAGTTACAGACGATTGTAAAAAATCAGCCAGTAGTCACGCTGGTCTATGGGGCGAAAGATACAGTGCATAATCAAGCGGTTGTCTTAAAAGAATTATTAGAAAAATAGAGTAGGTGATTGGATGAAAATTGCAATTGTAGGTGCTGGACCCAGAGGCTTATCAGCTGCAGAACGAGTCATTGAATGGGCTCGTAAAACGGAAATAAATGTTCAGCTCACGTTGTTTGATCCATACGGTCCAGGTGGGAAAATTTGGCGAGCAGAGCAACCTAATTATTTATTAATGAACACCGTGATTAGTCAAGTCACTTTATTTACAGATGAATCTTTTAGTGGCGAAGGACCAATTGTCAAGGGCCCTACTCTCTATGAATGGACCCAAACAGAAGCTGCGCAGTACATTCAACAGAAACAACCCTATAATTATCTTGAGTTGTTGAAAGAATGTCATCGCCTTGGACCGAATGATCACTGTTCGAGAGCTTTTTATGGCATGTACCAAAAATGGTTCTATACGTATTTAGCCACGCGATGTAACGAACAAACATCGCTGACGTTTTTTAAAGAGCCAGTAACTGCTGTGCGGGCAGGAGAGGATAACTATTATGTGTACACCCAATCCATTGAGGTTACGGCAGACAAAGTAATTTTAGCTTTGGGTCACCAAGAAAATGAATTAACAACTGTTGAACAAGAGCTTGCGGACTACGCCAAGGAGCATCGTTTGTTTTATTCTTCTCCTAAAAATGCGGCGGATGCTTTATTGGCACTTGCCAATATACCCGCAAAACAACCCGTTGTGTTAAAAGGCTTAGGTTTGGCATTTTTTGACTATTTATCTGCCTTGACGATTGGCCGCGGGGGTGTTTTTTCTCGTCAAAATGGCCGCTTATGTTATGAACCTTCTGGAAGAGAGCCTATTATTATTGCTGGTTCTGGTCGCGGTTTTCCTTCTCATCCTCGAGGGATTAATCAAAAAGGCTACGGGGAAGCCTATCAGCCTGTTTTTTTAACCGAAACGTATTTAGCTGAATGTCGTAAAAAAATACAGGTTACAGGCGCAGAGTTTTTTGGGTATTTAAAAAAAGAAGTGGAATATGTGTATTACACTTGCTTAATCGAAGAAAAATATCCGCATCTTTCTAAAGAGGCCTTTCAACAGCTGTTTATTCAAACCAAGGGAGCGCCGGAAAGCTTAGCCCACTTTGAAAAACAAGATTGGTTTGATTGGCAAGCGTTAGAACATCCTGAAACAAAGAAAACCACTCATGAAAGTTTTCGTTCGTTTTTACTAGAGTATTTAAAATGGGATATTCAAGAAGCAGAGAAAGGCAATCTTAGCGGTCCTTTGACCACTGCTTTAGACAGTTTAAAAGATTTAAGAGATCAGATTCGCTTTGTTTTGGATGAAGGGTTATTAACGAATGACGAGAGTCAAAAGTGGTTGTGGCATTGGTTTACCCCATTGAATACCTTTTTGTCAGTGGGACCTTCTGTTGAAAGAACAGAAGAGCTACAGGCGTTAGTTGAACTGGGATTGGTCACGATTCTGGGGCCAGAAATGCGTGTCGAAATGAAAGCGGGTCAATTTATTACTTATGCTAATTTGTTTCCGGAAAATCGGTATAATAGTCACTTTTTAATTGAAGCACGCATTCCCAAAGTTAATAATGAAAAAAGTTTGAATCCTTTAACGAGGCAGTTGTTAGCCGATAAGCTAGCTACGCTTCATCAACTGGCATTAGCTGATGGTCAAATAGTCAAAACAGGTGCACTCTTGATTGTGCCTGCCACGAATCAAGTCATCACAAAAGATGGGCAGGTGGCGACAGGCCTTTTTAGTTGTGGTATTCCAACAGAAGGGATTCATTGGTTAACAGCCGCTGCAGCTCGTCCTGGTGTGGATCCTTGGAATATGCGTGATATGGATCGGATTGCTGCTACTATTTTTAATAGTTAAGAAAAATAGTCAGCTCCTTTGGTAAAAAAGAAAGCATAACAAGTGGTCATCCATCAAAGCGATGGATGACCACTTGTTATGCTTAAGAAAATCAACAGAGCCAGAAGCGCTCCTGTTGATTTCTTGGCGTTAGATTTTTTATCTCAACGTCACAGCTATTTTTTAACGTGCAATACGCTTACGCATCGCTTTTTTACGGTTTTCTTCAATCATATCTTCTTTTTCTTCAATTGGATCAATGACTGTTTTTTTAATAGTTGTAGCCACACCGGCTAAAGCAGCAACTGTGATAGCAGTACCGACTAACATACCTGATACAAATTTTTTCATCGTTCATTCCTTCTTTCAAATTGTATTTGTTTCTATTATGACGGAAAAAAGCAAAAAAATCCAATAGTTACAATGATTTTTCATAAACTCTACGACTAATTTAGAGATTTGTTAAAATTTACCAAGTCTTTTCTATATTTTTATAGGAAAAATGAATAAGGAGAAATGGCCAAATTAAATCCTGTTTACAAAATGAAATAATTCAGAAGTAAACCTTATTTAATGGTACAATAGAAAAAGAAATTAGAGAGAAAAAGGAGCGTATTTATGTCTATTTTAGTATTAGGTGGCGCAGGCTACATCGGCTCACATGCCGTCGATCAATTAATTTCAAAAGGATATGCCGTTGTGGTTGTTGATAATTTATTAACGGGGCATCGTTCAGCAGTTCATGAACAAGCGACTTTCTATGAAGGCGATATTCGTGATAAAGCTTTTTTACGTAGTGTCTTTGAAAAGGAATCAATTGAAGGGGTGTTGCACTTTGCGGCCAATTCTTTAGTAGGAGAATCCGTGGAGCAACCGTTAATGTATTTCAATAACAATGTTCACGGCACTCAAATTGCCTTGGAAGTCATGCAAGAATTTGGAGTGAAACATATTGTTTTTTCTTCCACAGCGGCCACTTATGGCGAACCAAAAGCAATGCCTATTACAGAAGAAACCCCAACGAATCCTAAAAATCCGTATGGGGAAAGTAAATTAATGATGGAAAAAATCATGAAATGGTGCGACAACGCTTATGGAATGAAATATGTTGCTTTGCGTTATTTTAATGTTGCGGGAGCAAAAAAAGATGCCTCAATTGGTGAGGATCACACGCCAGAAACGCATATTGTGCCAATTATTTTACAAGTGGCATTGGGCCAACGAGCAGAGCTAAGTATTTTTGGGGATGATTATGATACACCAGATGGCACGTGCATTCGAGATTATGTTTATATTGAAGACTTGATTGCAGCACATATTTTGGCTTTAGAATACTTGAAAAATGGCGGCGAAAGTGACGTCTTTAACCTGGGAAGCAACAACGGCTATTCTGTTAAAGAAATGTTAGATGCTGCTCGCGAAGTGACAGGCCAAGAAATTCCTGCGACAATCGCGCCACGCCGAGCAGGGGATCCTAGTACGTTAATTGCTTCTAGTGAAAAAGCCAAACGAGTTTTAGGCTGGCAACCAGAAGTAACTGAGGTCAAGGACATTATCGCCACCGCTTGGCAATGGCACCAAGCTCATCCACATGGATATCAAGAAAAGTAATAGGAGGAATGAATCGATGACCACGAGTCAAATGATTGCCGATTTTACCACACTTGCTATTCAAGCAGGTGGTTGGATGGAATTGGATCGCTTATATCTTCAGAACCGTTTATTATCAATGATTGGTGAACAAGAATTAGGCGAAGTAGACATACGGCCTGTGGCAACACCCGCCGCTGATTTGGCGGAACAATTGTGTCAAATTGCGAGTGCCAACCAACTTGTAAAAACAGAGCAACAAAAAGAACAGTTCATGGTGCAATTGATGGATTTGTTAACACCGCCACCTTCTGTGGTTAATGCTTTTTTTGCACAACATTATGCTAAAGAGCCACAAGAGGCTACCGAGTATTTTTACCAACTTTGTCAAAAAAACGGTACGGTCATTGAACAGGAAAAACCTGTTGTTTTTTCAACAGTCTATGGTGATTTTTTAGCAAATAAGGTCCACAGTGAGGCGCCAAAAGCAACGCTCTCTGCACAAAGCTATCCCCGCTGTGAATGGTGCATGGCAACAGAAGGCTACCAGGGAAGTCAGCAATTTCCTGCGACTACGAACCATCGAGTGATTCGAATGAACTTAGATGGCGAAAGCTGGGGGTTTTCCTTTGTAAAACAGGCACAATATCAGCAACAAGGTGTGATTGCGTTTGAAAAACATCAGGCAGCGAAACGTTCAGTTAAGACTTTTCAGCAATTGTTGAAAATTGTTGAGGTCTTTCCTCATTATTTTGCTGGGATTGATGCTGACTTTGAACAAAATGAGCATGTCTATTATCAAACGGGTTTGCAACAATTTCCATTAGCCGAAGCGAGCATTTCAGAATATGTTGAGTTAGCTAACTATCCTTTAATCAACGCAGGAATGGTGAATTGGCCAGTTGCGACATTTCGCCTAGAGGGACCGAATGCGTCAGAAGTTGCCCAAGCCGCAAATGATATTTTTGAGCAGTGGCAAACGCTGAAACTGCCAACGCATGAGATACAAATCGTTGCACGACGAAAAGAACTTTTATATGTCATGGACTTAATTTTTAGTCGACCTCAAGAAAAGCCTTCGTTAACGTTAGCGGAAGTCCAAGGTTTAACGACTTGGAGCAATCAGAAAACGCAGGCGCTTGAAACGGTCGCTTCAGCGTATCAACAGCGACTAAAAGAAGCCAGTGCGTTTGCAGAAACAAGTGAAGGAAAAGCGGCTTTTTTAGCAATGGTTGCACCAGTGACTCGTTAAAAGAAAAAAGATGCCGAATGACTAAAAATCACGTATAATAGATAAGAATGAAAAATAAGGGAGGGTAAAAAATGGCTTATCAAGCACTTTATCGGGTCTGGCGTTCACAACGTTTCGATGACGTAGTAGGACAAAAAGCAATTACTCAGACACTGAAAAATGCGATAGTGCAAAAGAAAACATCTCATGCCTATTTATTTACTGGCCCTCGTGGTACAGGTAAAACCAGTGCCGCAAAAATTTTCGCTAAAGCGATTAACTGTAAACATAGTCAAGATGGTGAACCTTGTAATGTTTGTGAAACCTGTGTAGCCATTACGGAAGGTCGTTTAAATGATGTCATTGAAATTGATGCGGCGAGTAATAATGGCGTGGAAGAAATCCGTGATATTCGTGATAAAGCAAAGTATGCACCGACACAAGCAGAGTACAAAGTTTATATTATTGATGAAGTTCATATGCTATCAACAGGCGCGTTCAATGCACTTTTAAAAACCTTGGAAGAACCGCCACAAAATGTTATTTTTATCTTAGCAACGACTGAACCACACAAGATTCCGTTAACGATTATCTCACGGACGCAACGCTTTGATTTTAAGCGAATTAGTACGCAAGATATCGTCGATCATATGGCCCATATCATGCAGGAAATGGCTCTCGATTATGAGGAACAAGCCCTTTATGTGATTGGGCGTGCTGCGGAAGGTGGGATGCGAGATGCCTTGAGTATCTTGGATCAAACGATTTCCTTTAGTGATGAAAAAGTAACACTGGAAGATGCAATGCAAGTGACAGGCAGCCTAACCTATGAAATGATGGATCATTATATTCAGTGTTGTGTCGCCGGTGATGTTGAACGAGCATTAGAAGGCTTGGAAAGTATTTTAGGCGAAGGCAAAGAAGCGCGCCGTTTCTTAGAAGATTTGTTATTATATTGTCGAGATTTGCTGATGTATCAGCAAGCACCGAAGTTATTAGCAGAAAAAGCAGGAACTTTGACAGAAGCATTTAAGGAACTAGCTACACAAACACCAGCTGAAAAAATCTACCAACTAATCCAAATTTTAAGTGACACACAAAATGAGATCCGCTTTACCAACAATGCGAATATCTATCTGGAAGTAGCCACTGTCAAATTAGCTAAAACGGTGCAACCCAATAAACACAATACGCCAGAAACAGCTAATCAAGATGGTAGTGCAGAGGGAAATCCAGAATTAGCAGATTTACAAAATCAAATCGGGCAACTGAAGAAAGAACTGGCTGAATTAAAGAAACACGGTGTAGCTGCCAAAGAAGCAGATGCGCCACGTCAACAAGCACGACCACAAGCGCCAAAAAGTTCGTTCCGTGTACCCACAGAACGCGTATATCAAGTCCTAAACGAAGCGACTAGAACACATTTAATGAATGTGAAAAATGTCTGGGAAGACTTACTGCAAACATTATCTGTGACTCAACGAGCGATGCTCAAAGCTAGTGAACCTGTCGCAGCGAGTCCTAAGGGCATCGTGGTGGCATTTGACTATGAGATTGTTTGTGCTCGTGCAACAGACGATGAAGAGATGCAGTTAGCTTTCAATAATAATTTAAGCCGTTTGATGGACTATACACCAGAGATGGTCTGCATTACTAGAGAAAGCTGGCCAAAACTAAGACAAAGTTTTATTAACCAAAATCAGGGCAGTTTGAATCATTCTGAACCTGAAAATGAAATGGCTCGTCTAGCGGACGAACCGCCTGTAACAAATGAACATTCACAAGAAAATCCAGTAGTAGATGAAGCAATCGCTATGTTTGGTGAAGAGCTTGTCGAAGTACTAGATGATTAATATGAAGGAGTCGAGGAATTATGATGCGAGGAATGGGCAACATGCAAGGCATGATGAAACAAGTACAAAAAATGCAAAAAGAAATGGCCAAAGCGCAAGAAGCGCTAAATGAAAAAGAATTTATCGGTGAGGCAACCAATCAACTTGTGACAGCGACATTTACTGGTGATCGCACAATGAAAGATTTGACCATTAAAGAAGACGTGGTTGATCCTGAAGACGTTGATATGTTACAAGATTTAGTCATTATGGCTGTCAACGATGCGTTAGTAAAAATTGAAAAAGAAACTGAAGCAACTTTAGGTAAATACACCAAAGGAATGCCGGGATTCTAAAAAATAAGACAAACGAAAGTATGAAAAACGTCATGCCCAAAAAATCGAACTTTTTGGGCATGACGTTTTTTCTATTTTTGAGGGAAAACTCTTTGGCAATTTTAGTAGTCGCTTCCAAAAAACTATGCTATACTAAAGCCAATTGAAGAGAAACATTTGGGGTGCTATTAGCTGAGATTATACCCATGGAACCTGAAACAGTTAGGACTGGCGCAGGGAAATGTCTTGAAATTTTGACCGATTATTGCACCCAACTACGTTTATTTGTGGTTGGGTTTTTCTGTCTTTTTCAGTCGCGCCTCCTTTTGCTTCTCGCAGAAAGGAGTTTTTTTACGTGGAAAAAAATCGAATCCACAGAGTTACGTTACTGGCTTTAATGATTGCGATGGACGTTGTATTATCGCCGTTAATGCGAATTGAGGGAATGGCCCCTATGTCCAGTGTCATGAACATTATTGCCGGAGTTTTATTAGGCCCTCTTTACGGAACGCTCATGGCACTTGTCTGCGGCTTAATCCGTATGACGTTCTTAGGTATTCCGCCATTAGCGTTAACAGGTGCCGTCTTTGGCGCGTTTTTTGCTGGTTTATTTTATCAATGGGGACAAAAATTAGGCTGGTCGATGCTAGGAGAAATTTTTGGTACAGGCATCATTGGCTCGTTATTGTCCTATCCTGTAATGGTTTGGTTTACTGGCAGTAAGCAGAATTTTTATTGGTTCATTTATACACCACGATTTATTGGTGCCACACTGATTGGTTCAGTGATTGCTTGGCTTGTCTTAGTAAAACTGAAAGAAACTCGGGTATTTAAACAAACACAGGAATTATTTTTGGGAGGGTACTTTTATGAAAACAAGCGTTAAGTTTGAAACGATTTTTCCACTGACAACGGCACCATTAATTCAGTGCATTACGAATGAAATTACGTGTGAATCTATGGCGAATGCATTACTTTATATTGATGCTAAGCCCATTATGGCAGATGATCCACGGGAATTTCCGCAGTTGTTTCAGCAAACCAGTGCCTTGGTTTTGAATTTAGGCCATTTATCACAAGAACGAGAGCAGAGCTTGTTAGCAGCTAGTGATTATGCTCGGCAAGTGACTAAACCGACCGTGGTCGATTTAGTCGGTTATGGCGCCAGTGATATTCGAAATGAAGTCGGGGAAAAGCTGGTGCACAATCAGCCAACCGTTGTGAAAGGGAATCTTTCAGAAATGCGGACTTTTTGCCAGTTGGTGAGTCATGGTCGAGGAGTAGACGGCAGCCCTTTGGATCAAAGTGAAGAAGCAATTGAGGAACTGATTCAAGCTTTACGTCAACAAACGCAAAAGTTTCCCCAGACGGTATTTTTAGCAACAGGGATTCAAGATGTTTTGGTTAGCCAAGAGCAAGTGATTGTCTTACAAAATGGCGTTCCTGAGTTGGATTGTTTCACTGGCACGGGCGATTTAGTCGGCGCATTAGTTGCCGCTTTATTAGGTGAAGGCAACGCGCCAATGACTGCGGCAGTAGCCGCAGTGAGCTATTTTAATCTTTGCGGAGAAAAAGCCAAGACTAAGAGCCAAGGGCTGGCCGATTTTCGCCAAAATACGTTAAATCAGTTATCTCTTTTAATGAAGGAGAAGGATTGGTTTGAGGCGGTGAAAGGACGAGTGCTATGAGAGAGCAATTGAAAGTTTATTTGGTGACAGGACGGTATGATTTTAGTGATACTGAATTTTTAAAACGAATTGAAACTGCTTGTCGCAGTGGAGTGACATTGGTCCAACTGCGTGAAAAGGAAGTGTCAACACGGCGCTTTTACGAATTAGCAGTGAAAGTTAAAGCGGTAACAGATGCGTATCAGATTCCGTTGATTATTAATGATCGTGTCGATATTTGCTTGGCAGTGGATGCGGCAGGTGTGCATATAGGGGATGATGAATTACCGGTTGCTCTTGTGCGAAAACTGGTTGGGTCCACAAAAATCGTAGGTGTTTCAGCCAAAACGGTGGCACGAGGAGTTGAAGCGGAAAACGAGGGCGCCGATTATTTAGGCGTGGGCGCAATTTTCCCCACAACGACTAAGGACAGTCCGTTAACTTCTTTGCAGACACTTTCTGAAATTGCCGCAGCAGTCACGATTCCTGTTGTAGCGATTGGTGGAATCAAAGAAGAAAATATAGAACAACTTATGGGAACGGGAGTGGCTGGTGTTTCACTGGTCAGTGAAATTATGCTGGCTGAACAGATAACCGAGAAAGTTCAAGGGTTGATGCGTGTAACGGAGCGAATGTTGGAGGTGAGAAAATGACCGAATATAATTTGACCCCACAAGTAGTCACGATTGCTGGTTCTGATTCTGGTGGGGGAGCTGGCATGCAAGCAGATTTAAAAACATTTCAAGCACGGCAGGCATTTGGCTTAAATATTGTCATTGCATTGACGGCACAAAATACGTATGGCGTGCAAGAAAGTTTGCCGATTCCTAGTTCATTTATTGATGCACAATTTCAATCACTGGCGGCTGATTTTAAAATTGGGGCAGCGAAAACGGGGATGTTAGCAGATAGTGAGCGTGTCGAAGCTGTTGTTCGCAATTTGCAGAAAGTTGATTTTGGTCCGTTGATTGTCGATCCTGTAATGGTGGCTAAAGGTGGACATCATTTGTTAAAAGCCGAGGCAGTTCAAACGATTAAAGAGCAACTGTTGCCATTAGCAACGGTCGTGACACCTAATTTACCAGAAGCGGAAGTTTTACTAGAGACGACCATCAAGACAGAACAAGAAATGCAGACCGCAGCAAAAAAATTACAACAATTGGGCACAAAAAATATTATTATGAAAGGCGGACATAGCACAAATCAACAAGCGGCTGATTATGTGTTAATGGAAGACGGTTCGAGCTTTTGGCTAAGTGCACCACGAATTGTAACGAAAAATACTCATGGAACAGGAGATACTTTTTCAGCGTGTATCGCAGCCGAGTTAGCAAAAGGTACGCCGTTAGAAGCGGCGATTGTGATTGGCAAACAGTTTATACAAGGGGCCATTAGCCAAGCAATTTCTGTTGGACATGGCCACGGACCTACTAATCATTGGGCCCAATTAACGCAAGATATTCAAGTTATTAAAGCATAAGAAGAGCCTGGGGAAAAATCATTTTAGATTTTTCCCCAGGCTTTAAATAGCTTAAAGTTCCCTCTTAATATAGTTTATAAACGTTTTGTTCACTAATCTTCACATTTTAAATAAATTTCTTGGCCTTGTTCTTGCAAATGAGCCACGTGGGACTCTCCCCAATTACATAAGTTATCTAAGACAGCAGAGAGGCTTTGACCATAATCGCTTAAATAATATTCGACTTTTGGTGGAACTTGGTTGTAAACTTTCCGCTCGATAATGTTGTCTTCTTCGAGTTCCCGTAATTGTTGTGTCAGCATTTTTTGACTAATGCCAGTAATGCCGCGTTTTAAATCGCTGGGGCGCATGGCGCCGTGCCGTAAATTACACAGAATAATTGGTTTCCATTTGCCGCCAATAACATCCATCGTTGCTTCGACACCAATCGCATATGTACGAGTTTCCAAAAAACATTCCTCCTTAATAGGTTGATAATAAACAAAAGTTACTAAAAGGTACCTATGATACAAAAAAGTAGGTACTTATCAAAATTTCAATCTTAGTATATAGTAATTTTTGTTGAAATTCAAATGTTTTTTAGGAGGAAGAGAATGGAAAAGAAAATTTCACCAAATTTAACGCTCTTTGCATTAGCTATCAATGCTTTCGCAATCGGTTCAACAGAATTTATTAGTGTGGGTTTATTACCAATGATTGTTAAAAGTTTTCATATTAGTCTTTCCCAAGCAGGTTTGACTGTTTCTTTATACGCTTTAGGTGTGACGATTGGGGCGCCGTTATTAACAATTTTGACAGGAAAATGGAATCGTCGCTCATTAATGCTGGGGATTATGCTTCTTTTCATTAGTGGGAATTTAATTGCTGCATTTGCGCCAACGTTTATTATTTTATTGGTAGGGCGGATACTTTCTGCATTGGCGCATGGTATTTTCATGTCTGTTTCGACTGTCATCGCCGCAGATGTTGTGCCGCCGTCACGTCGAGCCAGTGCCATTGCTATTATGTTTACAGGCTTAACGGTTGCAACAGTGACTGGCGTACCTTTAGGGACGTTTATTGGGCAACAAACAGCTTGGCATATGTCCTTTCTTTTTATAGCCAGTATTGGCTTGGTGGGACTGATTGCTAGTTATTTTTTAGTTCCCAAAAATTTACCGATACCAGGGAAGGTTGACTTAAAAGGAATCACGCGGATTTTTACGAACAAACCCCTCGTTTTCTCTTTTCTAATTACTGCTTTTGGTTATGGTGGAACGTTTGCTGCATATACGTACTTGTCACCGTTATTGGAAAATTTAGGCTTTTCAGCCAACGCGGTAGTGATTATTTTAGTTGTTTATGGCGTAATGGTCGCAATTGGCAATACAGTAGGTGGACACTGGGCAAATAAAAAACCCTTAGATTCGTTAGTAAAAATGTTTAGCTTATTAATTCTGTCCTTAGTCTTTTTATTTATTACTGTTTTAATGGATAACAGTCTTCTAGGCTTATTAGCAAGTTTGATGTTGGGACTATTTGCCTTTATGAATGTACCTGGTTTACAACTATATGTTGTAGAATTAGCGGAAAAGTATGTTCCAGAAGATATCACTTTAGCCTCAGCTTTTAATATTGCAGCCTTTAATATTGGGATTACCGTTGGCTCAATGACAGGTGGGGTGGTCACAGATCATTTATCAGTAACATATACACCGATTTTTGGTGGCTTTATCGTGTTGATTGCCGTCTTGTTCGTACTTTATATTCGGAAGCAAGAAGAACAAAAAAACAACTATCTTTAGAAAACTAGAAAAAAGCAGCTGGTCACTACGGAACGGACCAGCTGCTTTTTTTAAGCTTTTTTGCGGAAATAATTCCAGCAAGCAATTAAAACAATTACTAATAAGGTTAACAAGAAAATCAGAGAAATGAGGGAGCCCATCGTTGTCCCCTGAGCAAAATTATCTGCGTGGTCTTGAGCGATATTAATAATCGTCGCTACAATGGCCGTCGCAATAGCGCCAGAAAATTGTTGAAGTGTATTAAATAACGTATTGCCGTCGCCAAAATCTTTCTCCTCTAACAAGCTCATACCAGTCGTCATCATATTACTGTATGCAAAACCTAGACCAATCATATAGGTAACATGTCCAGCAACGAATCCTAATAAAACAGGCATCTCTAGTAAAATTGTTAAAGCTAGCCAACCGATTGTCGCCAAACTTAAGCCAAATAATATAGGTTTTTTAGCGCCGTATTGATCCAACACTCGTCCAGAAAGTGGTGCCAAAATGGCCCCGACTGTAGCACCTGGCAGCATGACTAGCCCAGCTACAAACGCATTTTTTCCAAGGACGATTTGAACAAAGTTTGGTAAGACAAAGGAAATACCTAACAATAAGAATTGACAAACTAAAAAGCCACATAAAAATAAAACAAAGGCGGGATTTTTTAAAATTGTCAAACGAACTAGTGGCTGTTCAGCGGTCGTTGCTCGTTTATAAAAAATAACAAAGCCAATAACGGCTGCCAGAAGTGAAAGCCAGCCAAACAATGTGCCAATTTTACTTAAAAACATCAACAAACCACTAAATAACAGGGCAATACCAATTAAACTAACCAAATCAAGAGTGGTGGTTTTTTTAACAGGTATTTCTGGAATAGCAGATAATCCCATAAACAAAGAAAGTAGTAAAACAGGAATTAAGAATAAAAAGATGGCGTGCCAAGATAGGGAAGATGTTAAGATTCCACCATACGTTGGACCAATGGCTGGAGCAATTGAAGTGGTCAATGTGCCTACCCCCATCATCGTTCCTCGTTTTTCCAGCGGAGTAAAGTTCAAAATAATATGAAACATCAGTGGCAAAGCAATCCCAGTGCTAGCCCCTTGGAAGAGTCGGCCTAATAACAAGATACTGAAAGATGGCGAATAGACATCAATCGCTAAACCAATCAAAAAGAAAAAATTCGCAACAATAAATAAGCGTCTTAACGAATAGGTTTTTAATAAATAATTGGATAAGGGCACCATGATAGAAATAACTAATAAATAAATCGTTGTCACCCACTGCACGGTACCGGTGGAAACACCAAATTCCTTTGTTAATGTCGGAAAGGTTACATTCATTGCTGTTTCAATTAATACGCCAGCAAAAGACATAATTCCTGTCGCTAAAACGGCAGGGAATAATCGTACGTTTTTTTGTTCCATTTAATCACCTCTATAGTTTTCATTTTTTCGTAAAAAAATAGAAGCAGTTTCTATAAGAATAGAAACCGCCTCTCTCTCGACACGCAACTTGCGTGTTATCTGTACGATTTGTTTACATGTTGCATTGTAAACAGTTTTTAGGCAATCGTCAAGCAGAAAATAATTAACGTTGCATGAAGAAACTAATAATTGCAAAAATAGCAATGTGAGCTGGATAGAAAATATAAAAGAAATTCCGCATGCCACGGCCTTTTTCACCATTATAAAGAACAATTGGAATCGCTGCTAAAATCATCATCCATTGGTGGTTCACCCCGAATAGTTCTTGGAAATTATAGCTGGCTGCTGAAATCAACGCAACAACGCCAATTGCTGAAATTTGTAACCACTTTTTGCCATGGAATAAATAAAAAGCCACAGCCAAGAGAACAAATAAAAACCCACCTTCTGTCATCATTAGTGATGGCACAATCAGATTGAAAAGTTGGAAACCAATTAAGATAGCAGGGTTGCTTAATATGTCTGGAGAACTAAAAACAACGAGAGGTAGAGCACTGATTAATAAAGGCACAATAAACCAAAGAAGCCCTTTACCAATTTGTTTTTGTTTAAAATAGTCCATAGACTGCATGTAGACCGTACCTAAAAATAACGTCCCGAAAATATTATTGATAATTAAGCCACCTGTTGAAAAATACGCATTTAAAATGCCGTTCAGAATCCCCATAATCCAGAAGCCTAACAATAACCGGAACATGTATTTTCGCCGATTGCTTGTGTGAATGAAGCCTTCAGAACTTTCAAATAAGAAAATAGGTGCAGCAATTCGTCCAATCCATCCGAACCAACCAGGCACGCCTAAAAAACTAAAAAATTGCAATAGATGGTCAAAGACCATTGAAATAACCCCAATGACTTTCAAATGAAAGCCAGTTAATGTTTTACCCATAGTATAAACGCCTCTCTTTCATAAAGAACAATATAACAAAGTCCAGAAAAACCAACCATTTATTTGCCTAACAGTTATCTTACAAAATTGTTTGATTTCTTCAGCTTTTGATGAAAGAAAAAAGTGCCAAGACTAGTTTTTATAATTATTCTATGCTATAGTAAAAGTACATTTTAATAAAAAACATTTGGGGTGCTGTTATGGCTGAGATGATACCCATTGAACCTGATGCAGTTAGTACTGTCGCAGGGAAATGCCGATTTACTTTGATTTTTCACGCACTCATTCTGTCCTAGGATGAGTGTGTTTTCTTTTATCAGGGTTTATTTAAGTCACTCCTTTTGCTTTTTGTTAAGAGAAAGGAGTTTTTTTATTGAAAAAATGGTCATTGCAACAAGTCGTCTTACTCGCTTTTTTAGCCTTTTTGTTTGGCGGTGTTTTTATGGGGGCAGGGTTCCTCTATGCGTTATTGAATGCTGCGCTGTTACCATTAGGACTGAGTCCATTTGCCAATGAGCTTTTATTTGGAATGTGGACCATGGTGGCACCAATTGCAGCGATGCTGATTCCACGAGCGGGAAGTGCTGTTTTGGCGGAAGTTTTAGCCGCTTTGGCAGAAATGCTTTATGGTTCGTATTTCGGACCTAGTGTATTAATTTCTGGTGTGATTCAAGGTCTAGGTAGTGAAAGTGGCTTTTTTGTGACACGCTACAAACGGTACGATACACTAACGTTATTTTATAGTGCGATTGGGACGACTATTTTTAGTTATGTGTATGAATACTTTAAGTTTGGTTATGGCAATTACGGTCTGGGGATGAACATTGCTTTAATTAGCGTTCGGTTCGTTTCTATTTGTTTCTTTGGTATTTTCTTAACGAAAGTTATTTTACGAATGTATCAGTCTGCGCAAGGGTTAGCTGTGAAGGCAAAATGAATAGTATCCAATTAAAAGCTGTGTCCTTTTCACGAGAACAACCCTTGTTTGAAAAGACAAATTTAGCAATTCCTCAAGGAACGTTTTCCTTATTAATTGGCGATAGTGGTAGTGGAAAATCAACGCTCTTACGATTGATTGCCGGATTTGCTTCGCTTGACTACCAAGGAGAAATTTTGATTGAAGGAATGGAACGCCGACAATTATCAACTCGTGAAAAGGCGCAAAAAATTGGCATGCTGTTTCAAAACCCCAGTCAACAATTTACAATGAAAACCTTGGAACGAGAACTGATTTTTGCTTTAGAAAATTTAGGAATCTCGCCTGAAGAAATGAACCGAAAAATCCAAACAGCGCTTCAACTTGTTCAGACTCAAACCTTATTCACACGAGAATTAGCGACGTTATCTGGTGGTGAAAAACAAAAAGCGGCGTTGACAGTTCTGCTAGCAATGAACCCAGATATTCTTTTATTAGATGAACCTTTTGCAAGTATTGATCCAACCTCTCGAAAACAATTTATTCAAATTTTAGCAAGACTCCATCAAGCCGGCAAAACGATTTTGGTGTGCGACCACGATTTCAGCGATTACGCTGATGTTGTGGACCAAGTCGTTACGTTGAAAAACGGCCAGTTTGAAAAGCAACCGTTGACGTTTATCAAAACAAAACCGCAGACATTTCAACTGACAAATTCTGCGGTAAAACAACCAATGCTCCAATTGAAAAATTTTCGTTTATCTCAGGGAAAACGAGTGCTACTTGAAGAAAAAGAAGCGCTTTTTTTTAAAGGAATTACCACGTTGACGGGGCCAAATGGGGCGGGAAAATCCACCTTATTAAAAGCCATCGTTCAGAGACAAAAATATCAAGGAAAAATGTTCTTGGCGGGCCGCCGCTTGCGGGCTTCAAAAAAATTGTATCAACACATGACATTAGCGGTGCAACAAGCCAATCGTCAGTTTGTCACGTTGACTTTACGAGAAGAGCTTTTGTTTGGTCAGAACATGACAGCAGAAAAAAGAAGAAAACAAGAGGAAGCCTTAACTTTTTTAGGTTTAAAAGAAAAACTAGAGCACAGTGTTTTTCAACTAAGTGAAGGGCAAAAAAAGATGGTGCAATTAATTAGTTTGTTGAGCTTAGATTTGGACTGTTTACTTTTAGATGAACCTTTTGCTGGATTAGATGAGCGAGCATGCAATTATTTTGTTGAATGGATCAAAGAAAAAAGTGCGCAACAAGATTTTCTAATCGTCACGCATCGGCTAGAACCTCTCTCTGGCGTGAGCAATTACCGAATAGAATTGCTGCAGCAACAACTGATTATCTGGCAGGAGGGAACTACATGCAAATAAAGCAAACAAATGCAGCAATTTATGCTTCTTTGATTCTTATTTTGACCTTTGAATTATCTTTTTCTCAGTCAATTTTGGCAAATTTGGCGGTTTTTATGGGTTGTATCATTTTTTTAATAGGCCAGCGAAAATCCCGCTTACTGCTTTGGTTATTTTTCTTGCCACTTTTACCAGCAATCGGGACGTTTTGGTCTATTTATTTGCATGGTACGAGTAGTCAACAAGCCTGGCTTTTGTTTAGTCGAACGTATGCCTTTGCCGGTTTAGGACTAGCTTTTGCTGTAGGCGTTGATTTTGAAGAATTATTGTTGTTATTGGAACAAAAGGGGCTAGCACCGAACTTTGTTTATGGAATTTTAGTGGTGGTTCACGCCTTACCGGAAGTGAAAAGAGAAATTAATGATTTAAAAGAAGCAAGCCTACTCCGTGGCAAAACGTTTCATTTTTGGTCGCCGATGATTTATGTTAAAACACTGCTCGTTGCTGTTTCTTGGCGAGATAAATATACGGAAGCAATGTCTGCCCATGGCTATGAAGAAGGAGCCACTAGAAGTCGAAAAGAGCATTTTGTGTCAGCAAAAGTCAGTCTTGGGCTTGCTATTTTGATCATCATTTTTACCAATTTGTTTATTTTTCTAACGTAAAGGAGAAACCTATGACATTTACAGAACAAGCCAAAGAACAAGCGCAAGCTTCTTGGCAAGGAAGTTTTCAGCATCCTTTTATCACAGAGTTACATGAAGGAACCTTGAGTCCAACGATTTTTCGCTACTATTTAATTCAAGATCATTACTATTTAAAACACTTTAGTCAGCTTTATCGCTTGATTGCGGCACAAACGAAACAACCTCGATTGAAAAAATTATTCTTAACAAATGCGGAAAATCTCGCGTTGGGCGAATTAGCTATTCGTGAAACTTTTTTTGAAGAACTAGCAATTACGGAAGAAGAAGTTGCAGCGACACCGATTGCACCAACCGCTTATCACTATGTTTCTCATATGTATCGCCAACTTATTGAAGGAACGCCTAAAACGGCCGCAGCAAGTATGTTGCCTTGTTCTTGGCTCTATCAAGAAATTGGTGCACAGTTAGTCAAACAACACTCACCAGAGCCACTGTACCAACGTTGGATTGAAACCTATGCTGGGGAGGAAGCGTACCAACACGTCCAAGAGGAACGCCAACTGTTAGACCAATTATATAAAGAAAGTTCACCACAAGAACAAGCAGCTATGATCACCGCTTTTGTTATCAGCAGTGAGATGGAATACGCTTTTTGGGAAATGGCCTATACACACGAAACCTGGGTTGGTTAATGCAAAAACAAGTCGTTTAGTGCTCGTAACTAACGACTTGTTTTTGTATTAGAAAGCAGTAATTGTCAGTTGCTTTTTTGACAGGGCGTGATAAGATATTCAGTGACGCAAAATCTGTTATAACTCGCTCAGTAATAACAGAAACGCCTTGCTAAGAAAGGACTGTAGAAGCCTCATGAATTATCCAGAACCGATTGCAAAATTGATTGAAAGTTATATGAAATTACCAGGAATTGGTCAAAAAACAGCGACACGGCTTGCTTTTTATACAATTGATATGAAAGAAGAAGATGCTAATGCTTTTGCAAAAGCGCTAATTAGTGTCAAGAGAGATCTCCATTTCTGTAGTATTTGCGGAAATATTACTGAAGAAGATCCTTGTGAAATTTGCCAAGATAAAAATCGTGACCGTAGTATTATTTTAGTAGTGGAAGAACCAAAAGACGTTATGGCAATGGAAAAAATGCGTGAATATCAAGGTTTGTATCACGTACTCCACGGGGTGCTTTCACCGATGGAAGGAACAGGACCAGAAGATATTAATATTGCCTCTTTGATCAAACGATTGCACGATGATGAAGTGAAAGAGGTCATTATTGCAACCAACGCTACCACTGAAGGAGAAGCGACGGCGATGTATTTATCACGGCTCATTAAACCAGCTGGAATCACCGTTACTCGTTTGGCACACGGCTTGTCTGTCGGCAGCGATATTGAATATGCAGACGAAATAACCTTGCTAAAAGCAGTCGAAGGACGTCGAGAAATTTAAAAGGAACATCATTGGAAAAAGAGGTTGAAATCGAAGTAGGTCGTTTCTGTGAGAAAATGTCGCAGTTCAAGCTTTTCAGTACTTCTTTTTCAGTTTCTTTTTTTCAGCGGATGCATCACTTTAAATAGGACGTAAGGATTTCAATTAGACTGATAGAGCAAGATGAAGTATAATAGATACAAGTAAAAATTGATTGGAGTTTTCGCACGTGCAGGGTATTTTTATCACATTTGAAGGTCCAGATGGCGCTGGCAAAACCAGTGTTTTGAAGGAAGTTGCTGAAAGATTAGCTAAAGAGTCAAAACGAAAAATTGTCACTACAAGAGAACCAGGCGGCATACCGATTGCCGAAAAGATTCGAACAGTTATTTTAGATCCAAGAAATGACAGAATGGATGAGCGAACAGAAGCTTTACTTTACGCAGCTGCTCGTCGTCAACATTTAGTGGAAAAAATCTTGCCAGCTTTGGAAGCGGGTCATTTAGTCCTATGTGATCGTTTTGTTGACAGCTCATTAGCCTACCAAGGCGCTGGGCGTAGAATTGGGATTGCCCCCATTGCTTCAATTAATGCGTTTGCGACAGAAGGTGTCTCACCAGATTTTACAATTTATTTAGACGTTGACTCAGATACTGGCTTACGGCGGATTCAAGAAAATCGAACACAGCAAATTGATCGCTTAGATTCAGAAGGATTAGAATTTCATCAACGTGTTCGTCATGAATATTTGAAATTAGCAGAAGAAAATCCACAACGTATCAAAAAGATTGATGCACGGATGAGTTTAGAACTTGTCGTAGAAGCAACGTATCAGGCGATTATTGAACGTTATCCAGAAAACTTTTAATTATAGGAAGGTGTAGACCATGAAGATTATTTTAGCCATTGTACAAGACAAAGATAGTAACCGATTAGCCAACGAATTTATTGATGCCAATATTCGTGCTACAAAATTATCCTCAACAGGTGGATTCTTAAAAGCGGGAAACAGCACATTTATTATTGGGATTGATGATGAACGTGTCGACGAAACATTAGCTTTAATTAAAGAAACATGTCAATCAAGAAAACAATATGTTTCAACACCTGTGACTTTAGATATCACAATGGATGGCCAAATTCCTTATCCTGTGGAAGTTGAAGTAGGCGGCGCTACTTGCTTCGTCTTACCAGTTGAAGGATTCCATCAATATTAAGATGAATGAAGCACAACAGCTACAGCAAATGCAACCTTTGCTGTACAAGCAACTCCAAAAAAGTTTTGAGCATGGTCGTCTTGCCCATGCTTATCTTTTTGAAGGAGATACAGGAACTGGAAAACAAGAATTTGGCTTATGGATGGCGAAACATGTCTTTTGTACGAATTTAGTAAATCAACAGCCTTGTAACGAATGCCATAATTGTGTGCGGATTAACGAAAATGAACATCCAGATGTTTTAAGAATTGCGCCAGATGGGCAAACCATCAAAGTGAACCAAATCCGTGAATTAAAAGCGGAGTTTTCTAAAAGTGGGGTCGAGACTGCTAAAAAAGTTTTCTTAATTCAAGAAGCAGATAAAATGAGTACCGGCGCAGCCAATAGTCTCTTAAAATTTTTAGAAGAACCAGAAGGACAAATTTTAGCTATTTTAGAAACCACTTCGCTTTCTCGAATTTTACCAACGATTCAATCACGATGCCAAACCTTACATTTTCAACCATTAGTCAAAAAAACATTAATTGATCGCTTAATCAAACAGGGGATTGGTGAAAAGACTGCAATCCTTTTAGCTGAGCTGACAAATAGTTTTGAGAAAGCAGTTGAAATCTCTCAAGATGAATGGTTTAATGAAGCTAGGGAAATCATTTTGCAATGGTTTAATTATCTGAAAAGTAATGATTTACAGGCATTTATCTACGTTCAGAAGAAAATGGTCAAAGTATTTAAGGAAAAAGAACAACAAGCGCTTAGCTTTGACTTGCTCATGGTTTATTACCGTCAATTATTGGAAGAAAGTGTTGCGACACAGCAAGCCAAAAAAGTAACGGAAGAGCAGGCGGAACGGTTGGCGCTAATTTTGAAAGCACGCCAAAAATGGACTGCCAATGTTAGTTGGCAAAATGTTTGTGAACAATTAGTTATCCAAATGATTCACCCTAAATCATAAAGGAAAAAAGTGCCAAGTGGCATTCAGTTTCATAATATAGTAGGAACTTAGTTGTTTCAGCAAGTTCCTTAACCGATTGAAGCGACGTTCACTTGAACTAGATTAGGAGGAATAAAATGGTAGAAGTAGTAGGAGTTCGCTTCCGTGAAGCCGGTCATATCTATTATTTTGCTCCTGGAAAATCTGAGTATATTTATAATGAGAAAGTACTCGTTGAATCTCAACAGTCAAAACAATTAGCTACTGTTGCTATTCCTAAAAAAACAGTCGATTCAGACGATTTACCAGAGGACCTAAAACCCATTTTAAATAAAGCAACAGCCAATGATTTAGAAAAAGAACAAAAAAATTTGGCTGATGCAGAAGCTGCCAAAAGCATTGCCAATGAAAAAATTCGAGCTCATGACTTAAAAATGAAATTAGTGCGAGTAGAATATACCTTCGATCGTAGCAAAATGATTTTTTACTTTACGGCAGATGGGCGAATTGATTTTCGTGAATTAGTCAAAGACTTAGCGGCTATTTTCCGGACGCGAATTGAGTTACGTCAAATTGGTGTCCGAGATGAAGCGAAAATATTAGGTGGCATTGGCCCTTGTGGCAGACAACTATGTTGCTCAACATTTCTAGGAGATTTTATGCCAGTTTCAATCAAAATGGCTAAAGATCAAGGGTTATCTTTAAATCCTGTCAAAATTTCGGGATTATGTGGCCGCTTAATGTGTTGTTTGAAATACGAAAACGACGAATATGAAGCCGCTAAAAAAGAATTACCAGATTATGGAAAAGAAGTAATAACACCAGATGGCAAAGGCAAAGTCGTCGGGTTAAATCTATTAAGTCGGATTGTCAAAGTTCGTCTGCATGGTCGTGAAATCGCAGCGGATTATGATTACGAAGAAATCAAAGAAGCTACTGCGAAAGTTGCTGCTGAAAAAGGTGATCAAAATGGATAAACGTTCGCTCTATGATGGATTAAATTCGTTGGAAACTGATTTAGACAGTTCCGTGACACAATTAAGAGAAATTAAAGCAGCACTCCATGAGTTGGTAGAAAAAAATACCACGTTGGAAATCGAAAACCAACGCTTACGCGAGCATCTCCAAGAACTGAATAAGTTAGCAGGAAATACAACTGAAACTGAAAAACAAGAGCTATCAAAATCACGTATGAATTTGGAAAAACTTTATGAAGAGGGCTTCCATGTCTGCAATATTTTATATGGTTCAAGACGTGAAAATGATGAAGAATGTGCCTTTTGTCTTGATGTTATTTATGGGGAACGTACGCGTTAAGTCTAGTGGACACTGCAAATAAAAAGGAAAGGTTTGGTTTGACAGTCAATCGATTGTCAAATCAAACCTTTATCTATTTATAGAACGAAAAAGGAAAATGAGGGATGCGCTATGCAAAAACAGAAAAGTTTTGATAAGCAAACAACAAAAGGAAAATTGTATCTTGTCCCAACACCGATCGGCAATTTAGAAGATATGAGTATTCGTTGTTTAAACATATTGAAAGAAGCAACGGTGATTGCTAGTGAGGACACAAGAAACACACAAAAATTGCTAAATCATTTTGAGATTACAACACCACAAATTAGTTTACACGAACATAATTACAAAGAGCGAATTCCTCAACTGATTACACGATTGCTGAGTGGTGAAACGATTGCCCAAGTTAGCGATGCAGGTATGCCTTCAATTAGTGATCCTGGCCATGAATTGGTTACAGCATGTCTCGAAGAAGAACTGGCAGTGATTGCCTTGCCAGGACCTACGGCAGGAATGACCGCCTTGATTGCCTCGGGCCTTTTACCACAGCCATTTACGTTTTATGGTTTTTTACCAAGAAAGAAAAAAGAACAGAAAGACGTGTTATCAGCATTAAAAGAAGAGCGGCCGACACAGATTTTTTATGAGTCCCCCTATCGGATTGCTAAAACGGTAGCAACGTTTGCTGAAGTCTATGGTCAAGAACGCCCCGCTGTGATTTGTCGAGAATTAACGAAACTTCATGAAGAGTATTTGCGTGGTACCTTAGGAGAACTAACAGAATATTTAGCAGAAAATACGCTAAAAGGCGAGTGTTGTTTATTAGTTAGCGGATTTACTGGTGAGAAAGAGACAATAGCAGCAATGCCAGCTATTTCCCTCAAGGAACATGTACAAGTTTTAATGGAGGAAGAGGGACGGAGTTCAAAAGAGGCAATCAAAGAAGTGGCCAAATTGAGAAATGTAAAAAAACAAGAAGTATATAAAGAATATCATTCCATTTAAAAAGGAGAGAAACATGAGTAATTTATTGCGAGCAGAAGGCGTGTCTTATCAAGTAAATGGTCGTAGCATTCTTTCTGATATTGATTTGTCATTTGAAACAGGCAGCAATACAACAATTGTTGGTCCTTCAGGTAGCGGGAAAAGTACATTTTTAAAAATTTTATCTTCATTATTAAGTCCTACAGAAGGCGAAATTTTTTATCAAGAAGCGCCAATTACTACAATGCCAATCGAAACATACCGCCAAAAGGTTTCTTATTGTTTTCAGCAGCCAACTTTATTTGGTGAAACCGTGTATGATAATTTGTTATTTCCATTTACCGTCAGACAAGAAGCGTTTAATCAGGAAAAAGTCGTGGCATTGCTCCAACAAGTGAAATTGCCTGCTGCTTATCTTGAAAAGAAAACAGCCGAACTCTCTGGTGGTGAGCGACAACGGGTTGCTTTGCTCCGGAACATTATTTTTGTACCAGATATTTTATTATTAGACGAAGTTACAACGGGATTAGATGAAGAAAGCAAACAAATTGTCAATCAATTGTTAAACCAATTAAACAAAGAGCAGGGAGTCACGCTGATTCGTGTCACGCATGATACCGAAGAAATTCAGCAAGCACAGCAAGTGATTCGTATTGTAGCAGGAAAGGTGGCGCCGACAGATGGATTTAGCAGTTAATAATTTGTCCTTATTTTTTTCAGCCATGCTAGTGGTGGTCGCATTAATTATTAGTACTAAAGAAAAATTAGGTTTTACCAAAGATATTATTATTAGTGTGATTCGAGCAGTCATTCAATTAGTCGCAGTCGGCTATTTATTAAAATATGTTTTTCAAGTCAATAACCTGATTTTAACGCTCATCATGGTTTTGGTGATTGTTTCCAACGCAGCCTTTAATGCAAAAAAACGCAGCCAGCAATTACAAAAGGGCTTTTTGATTTCTTTCATTGCAATTGGTTGTAGTACAGGAATTACCATTGGTATTTTGATTTTTTCTGGTTCTATTAAATTTATTCCTTCTCAAATCATTCCTATCAGTGGGATGATTGCCAGTAATTCGATGGTGGCAATTGGTTTATGCTATCGCAATTTAGATACTCTTTTTCAAAACCAACGGCAAGCGGTAATGGAGAAACTAGCATTAGGTGCAACTATCAAACTCGCCTCTTTACCAATTATCCAACAAAGTGTGAAAACCGGAATGGCACCGACGATTGATTCTGCCAAAACTGTCGGAATTGTTAGTTTGCCTGGGATGATGTCAGGCTTGATTTTTGCGGGCGTTGATCCGGTCCATGCGATAAAATATCAGATTATGGTGACTTTTATGTTGCTATCAGCAACAAGTATTGGTTCAGTGATTGCAACTTATCTTGCCTATAAAGGCTACTATAATCAACAAAAACAATTGGTTGTTTAATTAAAAAGCTGGAAATCTGTGTTTATAACTTCACGGATTTTCAGTTTTTTCTGGTTGAAATAAAGAAGTTTCAATTTGAAAAAGAACGGACGTTCGTATATAATAGAAGGAGGAGGCGAATCAAAATGATGAGCGAATTACGTTTTCCCTTAAAAAAAGATACGTCGAGAAAAATTATACATATAGATATGGACGCGTTTTTTGCTTCAGTTGAAGAACGAGATCATCCAGAGTTAGTAGGACATCCGTTAGTTATTGCGCGCCATCCAAGTGATACTGGGGGCAAAGGAGTGGTGACCACAGCGAATTATATTGCTCGACAGTACGGTATTCACTCGGCTATGAGTGCTCAAAAGGCGTATGAACTATGTCCAAGTGCCATTTTTAAGCCAGGTAATTATCAGAAATATAGTGAAATTTCTCAAGAAATCCGTGAAATTTTTCGCCGCTATACAGATGTGATTGAACCAGTATCTATTGACGAAGCGTATTTAGATGTAACTGAAAATAAGGTCAACAGTAAGTCGGCTATTAAAATTGCGAAAATGATTCAATATGATATTTGGCATGAATTGCAGTTAACTTGCTCGGCAGGTGTTAGTTACAATAAGTTTTTAGCCAAGTTAGCATCAGATTTCCAGAAACCAAAGGGCCTGACGGTTGTCTTACCAGAAGAGGCCGAAGATTTTTTGAAAGCATTACCGATTGAAGATTTCCACGGAATCGGCAAAAAAACAGTGCCTAAAATGCATGAACTAGGGATTTTTACTGGAGCAGATTTATACAAGCAAGATGAGATGACGTTGATTCGGTTATTCGGTAAAATGGGTTATTCATTGTATCGTAAAGTCCGCGGTATCCATGATGCGCCAGTTCAAGTGACTAGAGATCGTAAGTCGGTAGGGAAAGAACATACTTACGGCACCCCTTTAACGACGGAAGAGCAGGTTACGGCTCAATTGAGACAATTAGCAGCAGGAGTAGAGCGTGCATTGCAACGAGTGCAAAAGCATGGCAAAACAGTAGTCCTAAAAGTTCGTTATACTGACTATACGACGATTACGAAACGTGTGACATTACCTGAATATATTTCTAAAAAAGAAGAACTTTTCTATCAAGCAAATTTAATTTGGGAAGATGTTTTAGGTTTAGAACAAGGAATCCGTTTATTAGGCATTACCTTAACGAATTTAGATCCACTAGCGTATGAAAACATTGTTTTACCTTTATGGGAAAAAAGTTAGCCCTTTAGACACATCCTCAAGAGATGGCTAAAGGGCTAACTTTTTTAAATTGATTTTTTGATTTGTTCATACGACGTTTCGGCGTCATGACATTTTTCCCAAATAACAGCTTTGCCAGCAGCAAGTGATTTGGGTACATCAATAATCCGTTGATTACTGCTGCCACGAAATTGTAAATTTAAATTACGTTTTGCCAGTTCAAAGCGCCCATCAACTAAAATGTCAATTGAATGGAGTAGTTCAAGCTTATCAGGCGTTTCTAAAAGTAGTTCTTCAAAGGTATACCCTGACCAAGACCAGATATCTTTGGTTGAGCCAAATGTTTCCCGCACACGTTTGACTACACTAAGACAAACATCTGTATTCAGAAAAGGTTCACCACCCAAAAGAGTCAAACCTTGGACATAGTCATGGGACAAATCTTCAATAATTTGATTCATTAAAGATTCTGTAAACGGCGTTCCGTAATTGAAATTTTGGACAGCTTTGTTAAAACAACCTTCACAAGCAAAGAGACAGCCGCTCACATATAAACTATTGCGTACACCTTCGCCATCAACAAAGTTGAACGCTTTGTAATCGGCAATCTTTTTTTGGCTGTAGTCTTCGGTTTTCCATTCTTGTGGTTTCGGATTACGCATCAGCAAAACTTCTTTCTATAGAATAATCGAGTTTAATTTTTTAAATGTTTCACACGAGAGGAAATTTCTTTGTGACGACCGTGTACCATTGGGCGAGCTTGCGGGTTACCTAAATAACCACAAGTCCGTTTAACGACATCACAAGTCTTAGGATCATGATTGCCACATTCTGGACATTCAAAGCCACGTTCAGTTGGATGGAAGTCCCCTTCAAAACCACAGGCATAACAATGATCAATTGGCGTATTGGTTCCTAAATAGCCAACTTTGTCATAAGCGTAATCCCAGACAGCTTCAAGTGCTTTGGGATTTTGCTGTAACATGGGGTATTCACAGTAGTGGATAAAACCACCAGAACAGTATTTTGGATAATCCTTTTCAAAATCAAGTTTTTCAAAAGGCGTTGGATTTTTGCGTACATCATAATGGAAACTATTTGTGTAATATTCTTTATCTGTAATATTTTCGACAATGCCAAATTTTTCAGTATCTAAACGGCAAAAACGGTCAGTCAAGCTTTCGCTCGGTGTAGAGTAGACACTAAAATGATAGCCGTATTCGTTGCCCCAGTTGTCGGCATTTTTTTTCAGTTCTTTTAAAATATCCAGTGTAAAGTTTTTGGCCTCTTGATTGTCCTCCCAAGCACCGCCGTAAAAGGCAGAAGCCACTTCATACAAGCCAATATAGCCAAGTGAAACCGTGGCACGTTTGTTTTTAAACAGTTCATCTACGGCATCCTGTGTAGCTAAACGTTTTCCAAATGCACCATACATGTATAAAATCGGTGCATTCGCTGGTTTAGCTTCTTTAACACGTTCAACCCGATAAACCAAAGCATCTTTAACGATCGCCAAACGTTCATTTAAAATTTGCCAGAACTTTTCTTGACTTCCTTGCGCTTCTAAAGCGATTCTTGGTAAGTTCAAGGTCACAACGCCTAAATTCATTCGGCCAACATTTACTTCTTCACCTTGTTCGTCTTTCCAGCCTTGTAAAAAGGAACGACAGCCCATTGGTACCTTAAAACTACCTGTTAGTTCAACGATTTTATCATAGTTTAAAACATCAGGATACATGCGTTTTGTTGCGCATTCCAGTGCCAGTTGTTTAATATCGTAGTTTGGATCAGTAGGTTGCGCATTGACGCCTCGTTTAATTGTGAAAATCAGTTTTGGGAAAATAGCTGTTCGTTTTTCAATCCCTAAACCATTAATTCGGATTTGTAAAATCGCCCGTTGAATTTCTCGCTCAAACCAGTTGGTACCTAAACCAAATCCCAGAGAAGTAAAAGGGGTTTGTCCATTGGAAGTAAATAAAGTATTAATTTCATACTCAAGACTTTGCATGGCATCAAAAATATCTTTTTTCGTTTTCTTCCGAGCGAATGCTTTTTGGCGTTCTTCTCCTTCAATCCATTCTTGCGCATCTGCTAAATGTTTTTCATAATTACGTTCCGCAAAAGGCGCTAATAATTCATCAATCCGATCGGCAGAGCAACCACCATATTGACTGGAAGCTACATTGGCAATAATTTGAGAAATTTGTGCAGTGGCCGTTTGAATTGATTTTGGTGATTCGACATCAGCGTTCCCAATTTTAAAGCCATTGTTTAGCATGCCTTTAAAATCAATTAAACAGCAGTTTGTCATGGGCGTATATGGATGATAATCTAAATCGTGGTAATGAATGTCGCCTTTTTGATGGGCATTAGCCACATGTGAAGGCAACATCTTTAAACCAATTGATTTTCCAACAATCCCAGCGGTTAGATCACGTTGCGTATTAAAAACGTCACTGTCTTTGTTGGCATTTTCGTTCACGACAGTCTGATCTTTATTAATTAATTTGCCGATAGATACATTAATATCAGTCGCTTTACTACGCTCAAAATCACGTTGGGTTCTGTAATGAATGTATTCTTCGGCTAAGGCATATTCATTGTTGGATAGCAGAGTATGTTCCACAATATTTTGAATTTCATAAATTTTTACGTTATTGGTAAAACGTTCGGCAATTTCTCGATTGACATCGGCAACAATCGATTGGACTTTTTGATGTGTCAAAGGAGTGACTTGGTCATGTATTTTTTGTTCAGCTTTGATCAAAGCGTCGTATATTTTTTGATCATCGAAAGTCACTAAACGACCATCTCGTTTGACGACTTTAATTGTTGAGAGATTAACATCCTCGGCTTTTTCATCAGTAATCTTCATCATTTTATCCAGCTCCTTATATCTCGTTAGTAACTATCCTAATACAAAGGTCGGCTAAATTCAATCGATATATTGCGTATTTTTAGTAAAATATCACTAGACAAACACTATATATTGTGCTTGTGCTGTTTTGAAAAAATATGAAAACAAATGAAGAAAAGGATTGAGCAAATTTTTTTTCGTGAAAAAAATTCTTTGTCCAAATTAAAAAACAGCAAAGAGTTTTTTGCCAAATTGCTAAAAGCAACACTAAAAAATAACAATTATTAAATAATAATTGTTTGCAGATTTATTCACGAAATGCCAATTATTCTTTGACTACCGAACGATATTGTAAGATAAAACGATGTTCATTCAGATTTTTTCTTGGTAAAATAAGAGTAATAACAAAACGTTGGAGCGAGAAAAATGAAAAAAATTGTAGAAGTAAATCATGTCAGCAAGACATATGGTCGTTTAAATAATAAAACAGAAGTATTAGATAATATTTCGTTTACCGTTGATGAAGGCGAATTTGTGGGGATTATGGGTCCCAGTGGTGCTGGTAAATCGACACTGTTGAATGTCTTATCCTCGATTATTTTGCCAACCGCAGGAATCGTGCGCATTGCCGGACAAGACATTTTAAAAATGCGAGATAATCAATTAAGTGATTTTCGGAGAAACGAAATGGGGTTTATTTTTCAATCGTTTAACCTAATTGATACGTTAAATGTGAAGGACAATATTCTGTTGCCTTTAGCTGTAGAAAAAGTTTCATTAGAAGAAATGGATAAACGTTTGTTACATGTGACTTCGATTTTGGGGATTCAGGAGCTTTTATCTGCTTATCCACCAGAGATATCTGTGGGACAAAAACAACGGGTAGCAGCTGCTCGTGCTTTGATTACGAACCCTAAAATTATTTTTGCAGATGAACCAACTGGCTCGCTGGATTCAAAATCAGCAACAGAATTGTTGAAATATTTAGCTGAAATTAATCTACATGATGATGCCACAATTTTGATGGTGACACATGACCCGTACACGGCTAGTTTTTGCAATCGCATCTTATTCATTAAAGACGGTGCGATTTTCTCAGAAGTTGTTCGTCAAGGATCACGTAAGGAATTTTTTAATCGTGTGATAGATATGCAAGCAACGATTGGTGGAGGCGGGCGCGCAAATGATTTTTAAACTATCATTAAAAAATTTAAAAGCTCATGTACCTAACTATCTGGTTTATTACATTAGTATGACTTTTGCAGCGGTCGTTTATTATTGTTTCCGTGCGATTGCTTACAACCAGCCTCTTGTCGCAGGTGCAGGCCGTGATATCGAAATTAAGCGATCTTTAGGACTCGGTAGTACCTTAGTCACCATTATTATTTTAGGCTTTATGTTGGCAGCAAATCGCTTTTTTATTGGCAAACGTAGCCAAGAAATTGGCTTGTATCGATTAATTGGTTTGAGAAAGAGCCAAGTTTCACTAATTTTTTTAGTGGAAAATTTAGTTTTAGGCTTTGTTTCACTAATTAATGGGATTATTCTAGGAGTGATTTTTACCAAGTTGTTTTCAATGATTTTAGCCAAAGTTATGTTTTTAGAAGTGCCCAGTTTCTTCTATATTTCTTGGCGTTCCGTTATTGAAACCGGTGTAGCTTTTGCATTTATGATTTTGATTGTCTGCTTAAGAAGTATTTGGATGATTTATCGTTATCCATTGTCGCAGCTTATGCACCAAGAAAAAATTGGTCAAATTAATTATAGTCGTTTAACGAAACGGCGGCAGTTTCTAGGTATTTTAGGTCCTATTTGTTTACTGGCCGGTTATTTTATCGCGTTTGATTTTCGTAATTTAGCGACAGGTATTGTGTATAAACAATTAAATGATTCATTGGATATCTCGATTCCAATGATTATTACGTTGACGCCTTTTATCATTTTGGGTCTCTGTGTGGTGGGAACGTATTTATTTTTCCGTTATACCATGTATTTTATCATTCGCTTATTTAATCATAGAAAAAAATGGTATTACCAAGATTTACGCATGATTACTTTAGGCAATGCCAAACGCTACTTATTTAAAAGTAGCAAAACACTCACTGGTTTGACCTTGTTAATTGCGACGGCCTTGAGTGGGATCGGCGTGATGGTTTTTGTGTATACGATTAGTATGCACACGGTCAACAGTGATGGCCCCGTGGACTTTTTAGTTTCACAGGAAAGCTATCCTAAATTGAAGAAAGTTCTCGATGAAGCGAAGGACACCAAAATAAAAAATGAAGTGACACTTTCTTATAAAATTACTGGAATTGAACGCAGTTTGCGAATTGGTCAAGCGCAAGAGGAACAAGAAACGATTGAAGCAGTTAATGTTTTATCCTTCTCAAATTACCGCAACTATCAAAAAATTAATCCTTATTTAAACGATTTACATTTAAAAAATGACCAAAGTGTTATCTACATGGATAGCTTTACCAATATTTTAAGTGGTATGTCTCGTTATGAATCGAAACTGCAATTTGTTGAAGGGGAGAAGGCACAATTACAACAAGTGCTGCCTAACTATCTAGGCAATTTTTTATTGCAATATTCCTTACCAACGATTGTCATTTCCGATGCCCTTTATCAGAAAGTGACAAAAAATTCCATTCAGTATCAGATTAACGCCGTAAATGTTGACACGAAAAGCCGTGAAAAACTTTATGAAGCCGTAAATAAACAGATTGCCACAGAATGGCAAGCGCCAATTTTGTATAAGTATGAAAAAAATAACCAACAGTTGAGTGGTTTTGCTAAACAAATGCCTAACGAAGAGGCAAAGAATACACAAGATGATGTCACCGAAACTTGGCGGCTAAATATGAATGATCGCTACGCTTCTTTACGCTATGAACGAAAAATTAACGGCTTGACTTTATATGTCTCCATGTTTGTGGCAATTTTAGCGTTGTTTATTACGGGCAGTATTTTGATGTTACGACAACTGTTTTCAGCTGTAAGTGAGCGTCAAGATTACGTGACTTTAAAACGGATGGGTGTTTCTAGTAAAGCGATAACTAAGCAAATTTATCGACAGAATAGTTTGATTTTCTTTCCGCCGATGGTCATTGGGATTTTGCATACTACCTTTGCCATTTATTTGTTAAGCCAATTTATTAAGAGTCCAGGATATTTGTTAGTATATCTTTCTTGTGGAATCTTAATAATTGTTTATCTAATTTTTTATATTTTAACGTCTGCCATTTATGCGCGGATGATTCGACACATCCATTTTTAAAAAACTGTAAAAGCCGTTGTGAAGCGGTTTTTACAGTTTCTTTATGCGAAAAAATTATGAGAGTTCCGTTTATGAAAATCATGAAAATTTAAGAAGTGACGAAATTGTTAGTTTTTTTATTAAATTGTAAGAAATTTCAATGGACTTTGCTGAAATATAGCATAAAATAATGGATAGCGATTAACCTTAGGAGGTGAATGATAATGAAAACAACTTTTCAGAAAATTCTCAATAACGAAAGTCTTAAATTCATCGGTAAAACGTTATTTTATTCTTTCATTGTCATTGCATTAATTTATCTTTATCATTACAAGAATATCAATGGAGGAACCTTCATTTATAACGAGTTTTAAGGAGGCGGCTATATATGGAAAAAGTAATTAATATGATTCAAACGATTGATGAATGGGCACGTAAAGAACCCCAACGTCCTGTTTATTTAACCGAAGAAAAAGTCTCTACGTATGGAGAGTTAAAAGAAAAGTCAGACAATCTAGCCGCTTATTTAGCTGAGCTGAAAACGGACAAGTCAGCGATTGTCGTATACGGAGAATTAGATTTTGAAATGATTGTGAGTTTTCTAGGCGCATCGAAAGCTGGTTTTAGCTATATCCCCATTGATGCACATACACCAAAAGAACGCATTGAACTAATTCTAAACGTAGCCAAACCAACCGCAGTGATTGCTGTGCATGAATGGCCTGAGTTAGCCACTGAAGTGCCAGTAATTACGGCGGAAGAATTAACGGAAATGATGATGCATGCACCCCGGCATGCGCCTGCGTTGATGCCTGTCACAGGAGCAAGTAATTACTATATCATTTTCACTTCAGGGACAACTGGCGTACCAAAGGGTGTGCAAATCAGCCATGATAATTTAGTTAGCTTTACGAATTGGTTGTTGCAAGATTTTGGTTTAGAAGAAGGGGCCCGCTTTTTAGCACAGGCACCTTATTCGTTTGATTTATCGGTGATGTCTATTTATCCCGCATTGGCGTTAGGCGGCTCATTAACTCCGTTACCCAATGAAATCATTAACGATTTTAAACAATTATTTACGCGTTTGCCACAATTAACAATCGACGTCTGGGTTTCAACACCGTCCTTTATTGAATTGTGTCTAATGGAACCAAGTTTCGATGGTGAACATCTACCAGCACTGCGCACGTTTTTATTCTGTGGAGAAGAATTACCAAAACCAACAGCTGAGAAATTAGCCGCTCGTTTCCCAACTGCGCATATTTATAATACGTATGGGCCGACAGAAGCGACTGTAGCGATTAGTGCCATTGAAATCACTCAAGAAGTTTTAAAAAGTGTCCAACGTTTACCAATCGGGTATGTGAAAGAGGATACGCAAATTTATATTATGGAAGGCATGTCAAAATTACCTGCAGGTGAAATTGGTGAAATCGTCATTGCTGGACCAAGTGTTTCCAAAGGCTATCTAAATAATCCTGCGAAAACAGCTGAAGCTTTTTTCCAATTAGATGGCGTACCAGCTTATCGCACAGGCGATGCTGGAAAGTTAGTCGATAACCTATTGCAGTATGAGGGACGCTTAGATTTTCAAATTAAATTGCATGGCTACCGCATTGAGTTAGAAGAAGTAGATCATCACTTAACGAATGTTTCCTACGTGAAACAAGCAGTCGTTGTGCCGAAATATCAAGGAAATAAAGTCCAACAATTAATTGCCTATGTCGTTCCGCAAGCACATGAATTTTCAAGTGATTTTCAATTAACTAAGGCAATTAAACAAGAATTAGCCACGTTGACAATGGACTATATGATTCCGCAAAAATTTGTATATGTTGAACAATTACCTTTGACAAGTAATGGCAAAATTGATCGGAAAGGGTTGATGAATGAGGTGAATGCCACATGATGAATTTTCCTCATATGATTCCCTATAATGCACCGTATTACTTTGTTCTGCTAATTGCGGCCTTGTTGCCGATGATTTTAACTTTAGCCATTAAAGGGACACGTTGGCCTTGGTACCAAACACTCGTGACACTGGTCTTTCTATATATCAGTTTTGGTGGCGAATTTTGGCAACAAGGAGTCGCTCTGATTGTATATGTTATTTATCAAACGTTACTAACGTGGGGCTATGCGGCTTATCGAAAAAATAAAAATGCAGGTTGGGTCTTTTATCTGGCTGTCTTTTTAGCTATATTACCGCTTGTTTGGGTGAAAGTTTCTCCATTCATGACAGGCAAAACAACCTTACTTGGCTTTTTAGGGATTTCTTATTTAACCTTTAAAGCGGTCCAAGTGGTCATGGATTTACGGGATGGCGTAATGAAGGAATATCATCCGTTTCGTTACATTCAGTTTCTCTTGTTTTTCCCGACTATTTCTTCAGGACCCATCGATCGTTATCGGCGCTTTGAAAAAGATTTGAAAAACCCGCCGAGTGCGGAGAAATATTTAGACTTTTTAGAAAAAGGAATTTTTTATTTATTTCTAGGGTTTTTATATAAGTTTATTATCAGTCATTATCTTGGTGGTGTCTTTTTACCACATGTGGAAAAAATGGCCTTGGCACAAGGTGGTTTATCTTGGTGGACAGTCGGCTATATGTATAATTACAGTTTGTATCTATTCTTTGATTTCGCAGGCTATAGTTTACTGGCCGTTGGCACAAGTTATTTAATGGGCTATGATACACCAATGAACTTTAACAAACCGTTCCTAAGTTGGAATATTAAAGAATTCTGGAATCGTTGGCACATGACCTTATCTTTTTGGTTCCGTGATTACATTTACATGCGCTTAATGTTTTTCTTAATGAAAAAGAAAGTCTTTAAAAGTCGGATCGTGACTTCTAATATTGGTTACTTTGCGTTGTTCTTAATTATGGGCATTTGGCATGGATTAACGTGGTTCTACATCGCTTATGGGCTCTACCATGCAACACTAATTTGTGTAACAGATGCTTGGCTACGTTTTAAGAAAAAACATAAAGACAAGATACCATCAAACAAATTTACACATGCATTTGCAGTCTTTTTAACTTTCCAAGCGGTTTGTGTCAGCTTCCTGATTTTCTCAGGATTTTTAGACAAACTATGGTTTAAATAAACAAAAATAAAAATATAAAGGGGCAATTTACAATGAACATTCAAGAAACAGTATTAAACATTTTAGAAGATATTACAGGAACAGACGAAGTTGTGAACAATCAAGACATTCAATTATTTGAAGAAGGATTATTGGACTCTTTAGCAACGGTTCAATTATTAGTAGAAATTGAAGGACAACTAGGAATCCAAGTTCCTGTATCAGACTTTGACCGTGAAGTATGGGGAACACCAAAACAAATCATTCAACAAGTGGAAGCTTTACAATAATGTCTAGAAAAAAACGACTAATCAGAATCTTAGGTCCAGTGCTTTGTTCAGCGGTCTTGGTTGCAGTGTTCTTTTTTGCACCGTTCAGAATCAATTTAACTTCCGAAAAAACGTTGAAGGAAGCATCAACGTCAATGGCACCGAACGTTTTAAAAGGCAATGTGATTAAAAACAAAGCAGTGGCTTCTGGTAAATATGTTCCTTTTTTTGGCTCTTCTGAATTAAGTCGATTTAGTGCTTTCCACCCTAGTGTGCTCTCTGAAAAGTATCAACGGAACTATCGACCGTTTTTACTAGGAGAAGCGGGCACACAGTCATTAACCCAAGCAATGGTCATTCATTCGATGGGCGATGCGATTGCCAATAAGAAAGCGGTCTTTATTTTATCTCCGCAATGGTTTGTCAAAAAGGGTGTACCTAATGATAGTTTTGGTGCACACTATTCACAATTACAAACCTATCAATGGTTAGCTAATTTAACCGAATTAACCAGCGGTGACCAATATCTAGCACAACGTTTGATCAAATTTCCAGTTGTTCAAAAAGACAAAGTCTTAATGGAAACCTTGGCAAATCTGCAGGCAGGGCAACTTCCCCAACGCTCTCAACGAGATTATTTTATAATGAATCTCCGTTTCTTGAATCGTGAAGATGAATTGTTTAGCCAAATTGGCATGGTTAGCAGAGAACCAATTGTTGAAAAAGATATGAAACAATTACCTGCTACGTATAATTTTAATGAATTAGATCAGCTAGCTGGAAAAATTGCGGCAAAAGCCATTAATAATAATAAGTTTGAAATTAGTAACGGTTTTTATCGCCAACGGATTAAACCAGTTTTACCGAAATTAGCTCATTCACAAAAGAAATGGGATTATCGTTTTTCTCCAGAATATGGTGATTTCCAAGCTGCGTTGGAACAGTTAGCAGAAAAAAATGTCGATGTTTTATTTGTAATCCCACCTGTTAACAAACGTTGGTCGGACTATACGGGCTTGTCACAAGATATGTTGCAACAAGTAGCACGCAAGCTGAAATATCAACTTCAAGAGCAAGGCTTTACTAACATTGCTGACTTCTCAACATGTAGTAATGAACGCTACTTTATGGCGGACACGATTCATTTAGGTTGGCGTGGTTGGCTCGCTGTTGATCGTCAAGTAGATGAATTTATGAAACAACCTGCGCCTAAAAAGTTAGCGTATCAAATTGATGATCGTTTTTATCAGACAGATTGGCAACAACAAAATCCATTGGTCTTACCTCAATTTTAAGAAGGCAAGATGGATCAAGTACCAATTATCTGAAGCGGACTAGAAACGCTTCGTAACAATGAAAATAGCCTGTACCTGCCGTTGAATAACGAGCGTGCAGGCTGTTTTTTCGTTTATTTTTAGTGGAGAACGTTGCTCAATTTATTTTTTGTAAGTATTTTTTTAGTTCGTGGTATAATGGATAAAATTGGTTTTTGAGGGGAGTTATTTTTATGGATGCAAAAGAAGAAAAAATGTTAATTGATTTAACAAGTGCTAAAGGGATTGCTGGGAATGAAGACGAAGTACGTTCGTTATTTAAAAAGTATGCAGCACCGTATGCGGATAAGTTTTTATATGATGGCCTTGGCAGTATTATTGCAAAAAATGTTGGTGATAAAGAAGGACCAAAAGTCTACATTTCTGGGCATATGGATGAAGTCGGTTTCATGGTTACCCAAATCACAGAAAAAGGCTTTTTAAAATTTCAAACCGTTGGCGGTTGGTGGGGGCAAGTGATGTTGGCCCAACAAGTTCAGATTAAAACCACGACTGGTAAGGTTTACCATGGTGTCATTGGGTCTAAACCACCGCATGTGTTAACAGCGGAAGTTCGTAACAAACCCTATGAGATTGCAGATATGTTTATTGATATTGGTGCAAGTAGCGATCAACAAGTTGCAGAATGGGGGATTCATCCAGGGGATATGGTGACACCATATATTGACTATCGTCGCATGAATGATACAAAATTTTTATTGGCAAAAGCGTGGGATAACCGAATTGGTACGGCCGTTTCATTAAAAGTTTTAGAAAATTTAGCGACAGAAGGGCACCCCAATATTTTATTTGCAGGCAGTGATGTGCAAGAAGAAGTTGGGCTACGCGGTGCACAAACAAGTACGCATCTTGTGAATCCAGACATAGCGTTTGCTTTAGACACAGGAACAGCTGGTGACACACCAGGAATGACACCTAAAGAAGCCGACTCTGTTTTAGGTGAAGGCCCACAAATTTTGATTTATGATGCATCGATGATTCCGCATAAAAAATTACGTGATTTTGTTATTCAAGTGGCGGAAGAAAATAACATTCCCTTCCAATATACAGTGATTACAGGGGGAGGTACGGATGCTGGCCGCATGCATTTAACGCGCAACGGGATTCCATCATTAGCCATCACGGTGCCTGTTAGATATCTGCATTCACATACCTCAGTTATTCATGAAGATGATTATTTCAACACAGTCAAATTAGTCACAGAAGTGGTGAAACGTCTAGATAAAGAAACAGTCGCTAAATTGACTAGTTATTAGTTTCAGAAAGGATGGAATGAATGAAAAGTTTAGTAACAAATTCGCAACATCGTGCCAATGCTCGCAGAGCCCTTGATGGGCAATGGGGAATCATGGCTTGGTTAACTTTCTTAGGAGTGGTTTTACAGAGCTTCTTAACATCGATTGTACAAAATTTATTTTCTGGTGAAAATCAAGTTTTTCAAAGTAGTTTTGCCGCAGTATTACTGCAAATTTTTGTTTTATTCGCGTTAAGTTATGCGCTATATTACGCAGCCTTGAAGGTGTTGCGTGGTGAAAAGGTGCGGGTCAATATTTTAATGAGTGTTTTTCAAGGAAAATATTATGGTCCGCTATTTGTGGTCAACCTACTTCAAAAAGTACTTGAACGTGTAATTGGTTTGTTATTTTTGTTACCAATTCTATTTGGGGCAGGGACAACCTTGTATTTCAAATTGATGTTTAATACAGTTACACCAGAGGAAATCCAAGCCTTTTTCTTAAATGATTTTTCCTTTTTCCTAGCGTTTGGCGTCGCCTCTATCTTAATCTTTTTAATTGGTTTATTTGTGAGTGGCGTTTTTCAATTTGCTGTGTGGCTACGTTTTGATAATCCAGAACTGCCAATTATGATGGCGTTGAAACAGGCGTTATACTTAATGAAAAATCGTTTTTGGCAATATTTATGTTTACAATTTTCTTTTATTGGTTGGTATATTGTGGGCTTTTTAGCTATTGGTATCGGTCTATTATGGGTGATTCCTTATAACTATGTAGCGTTAGCTAGTTTTTATCAAACTGCCTTAGAAGAAAAAGGTTTAGCCGAAGAATAAAATAGAAGCTTGAATCCTTCGTCATCTCGACAAAGGGTTCAGGTTTTTTCTTTGGTATTTTGTGAAAATTTAAGCGTTTTAACCTCGTTTTTCCGTTATTTTATGGTAACATGGAAGTATCGTATTGAAGGAGGTTGTCCACACATGAAATTGACTGTCTTAGGCTGTTTAGGTGCTTATCCATACAAAGGAGAAGGAACGAGTTCCTATTTGTTAGAATCTGAAGGCTTTCATTTGCTTATTGATGCAGGCAGTACGACATTAGTGCGTTTAGAAAACTATCTAGATCCATTGAAATTAGATGCTGTCATTCTGTCGCATTATCACCATGACCATATCGCAGATTTAGGCGTTTTACAATATTATCGTCAGCTTTATCCAACGCTGGAACCGACTCCTATTTTGCCAATATATGGCCATACACAAGATCAAATGCATTTCAAAGAACTAACGCTTCCTAACGTTTCCGAAGGGAAAGAGTATTTTGAAGCAGAAGAGTTGGCAGTAGGACCATTTTTAATTACTTTCATGGAAACGATTCATCCTGTCACTTGTTACGCGATGCGGATTGTTGAAAAAGCGACCGGCAAAGTCTTTGTCTTTACAGGAGACTCTGGTTACTTAGCAAGTTTTGAAGACTTTGCAAAAGACGCGGATTTATTCTTAGCGGATACGTACTTATTTGAAGGTAATGAACGACATCATGCACACTTTACGTCAAGAGAAGCGGGTGAGATTGCCAAAGCAGCACAAGTCAAACAATTGATGTTGACCCATTTACCACAACATGGGTCATTGGAACAACTACGTGAAGAAGCGCAAAACTATGCTGGAACGGAAATTCCAGTGACATTAGCCCAACCAGATTTAACAGTTGAGATTTAAAAAAGTAACTATACCAAGGGAGAGAACCGATTGTGATTTTTGTACCGAATGAAAATAATGACCCACGAGTGAACTTAGCAATTGAAACATATTTGTTAACAGAAATGCCTTTAGATGAGCCCATTCTTTTATTTTACATTAACGAGCCGTCAATCATTATTGGCCGTAACCAAAATACAATTGAAGAAATTAACAAAGAATATGTAGATGAGCACGGCATTCATGTTGTTCGTCGCTTAAGTGGCGGCGGCGCCGTTTATCATGATCATGGTAATTTGAATTTTAGTTTTATTATGCCAGATGACGGCAACTCTTTCCGTGATTTTGCGAAAGTTACCCAACCAATTATTCAAGCATTGCACGACTTAGGCGTTGAAGGTGCCGAATTAAAAGGGCGCAATGACCTAGTGATTAATGATATGAAGTTTTCAGGAAATGCGATGTACGCTACCAACGGCCGCATGTTTGCACATGGAACCTTAATGTTTGATAGTGATATTGATGAAGTTGTAAATACATTGAAAGTACGGAAAGATAAAATCGAATCTAAAGGTATCAAGTCTGTTCGTTCACGGGTAACAAACATTAAACCATTTTTATCTGAAGATAAACAAGAGATGACAACGGAAGAATTCCGCCAAGAAATTCTTTTGAAAATTTTCGGCGTAGATTCGATCGACCAAGTTAAAACGTATGAATTAACTGATCAAGACTGGGCGGCTATTAACAAAATTTCAGAGCAATACTATCGCAATTGGGATTGGAATTATGGTAAATCACCTGCATTTAACTTAGAACGTCGCCATCGTTTTCCAATTGGCTCAATTGAAATGAAAATGAATGTGGCGGATGGTGTCATTCAAGAAATTAAAATCTTTGGGGACTTCTTTGGGCTTGGTGAAATTAAAGATGTTGAAGATATTTTAACCGGCGTGAAATATGATAAAGCTTCTTTAGAAGAAGCCATTGATCAAATTGACGTTAAAAAATACTTTGGCAATATCGAAAAAGAAGATTTGCTTGGGTTAATTTATTAAAAAAAAAGACAGCCGTTTCAAACGGTTGTCTTTTTTCTAGCTAAAAATAATTTTTAGCTTTTAGAAAGGTAGTGCTATGTGCAAAATCGTCGAAACGATTTTTATCAGGGAACTATCAAATAGCTCGCCTGCATATGTACTTGAACCAAGTCAAGTCCGGGAATTTGGTTATGTGCTTCACTATAAATCACTATCTGTAAAGAGTATACAAGATTTCCTTTCTTTTGTGATATCAAATTTTTACAGACAAAGTAGTAAAATTTGACGTTTCTTATTTTGGCAAGGTTATAGGCTTGTTTTGGGGCTTGAAATAGCAAGAATTAATAGTGATTTAAGGGAAAATATTAACATATGTAGAAATATTTTTATAAGAAATAACGAGAAAAAATCAATAGGTATGTTCTTGAGGGCTACTTTTTGACGTTTTCTGAATAAAACTTAATAAAAAATAGCAGAAACAAAGAAAAAATGTGCTTACAAGAAGTAATCCGCACTTAGCTAGGAAGTTAAGAATGTGTATGTTATTTTCAAACAAATAATAAGAATCCTATTTCAATCCTTTACAGAAGAACAAGGACTTCGTATAATAAAGGGACGAAAAGGAGCGAAAGTGATGAGAAACGAAATGATGCATCGACCAGTCGTTAAACCAGAATTGGTTGAGTATATGCGTACAAAACAAAAGAAACTTCCCGGAGAATTAGGTGCCGTGGAGGCAGAAGCCAATGAAGCAGGGGTGCCGATTATTCCACACGAAACAGTAGTTTTTCTACAATTTTTGCTAGGACAACTAAAGCCCAAAAATATTTTAGAAATCGGGGCAGCAATTGGTTTTTCTTCAAGCTTGATGGCCCAATTTGTTGGTGAAGATGGTCACGTGACCACGATTGATCGTTTTGATGTAATGATAAAAAAAGCGAAGAAAACCTATCAACGCCTAGACTTAGAAGAAAAGGTCACTCTTTTAGAAGGACAAGCAGCTGAGATTCTACCAACGTTGGAAGGACCTTATGACTTTATTTTTATGGATAGTGCCAAATCAAAATACATTGAATTTTTACCTGAATGTTTACGGTTGCTACCAGTTGGCGGCGTTTTGATGGTGGATGATGTATTTCAAGCTGGGACAATTTTAGACCCTGCTGAGGAAGTACCGAAAAAAAATCGAGCGATTCATCGTAAATTAAACCAATTTTTAGATGTAGTCATGGCTCACCCTGATTTAACTTCTACTTTAGTTCCTCTTGGTGATGGAGTTATTTTAATTACCAAAGAGAAAGAAACGATTATTTTAGATAGTTAAAGAATGTCTTCACAAAAAGAAAGCGAATCATTAAAAAGCAAGTTCTTTTAATGATTCGCTTTCTTTTTTATGTTATTTAAAAAGTTATCTCGCTATTTCTAATTGAGAATGATAATCAGAAAATTCTCAATAGGACAGTATTATGCGTTAATAAAACCTCGTTTGTTTATAATTATTCTATTGACGGAATAATTATAAACTGTTATCCTTAAAGAGTAAAAAAACAGAGGAGGAACGATAATGAATTTAATTAATCAAAAACTTTTTGACTTTGAATGTGATGCCTATCACGATGGTGAATTTACACGAGTATCAACAGAAGATATTTTAGGAAAATGGAGTATTTTCTTCTTTTATCCAGCTGATTTTTCTTTCGTGTGTCCTACGGAATTAGGGGATATGCAAGAGCATTATGCGCATTTACAGGAATTAAATTGTGAGGTTTACTCTGTTTCAGAAGATAGTCATTATGTGCATAAAGCATGGGCTGACGCTACAGAAACGATTGGAAAAATTAAATATCCAATGTTAGCCGATCCCAACGGTCAACTTGCTCGTTTCTTTGGCGTTTTAGATGAAGCTTCTGGAATGGCTTACCGTGCTTCGTTTATTGTGAGTCCAGAAGGGGACATCAAATCTTATGAAATCAACGACATGGGTATTGGTCGTAATGCTGAAGAACTTGTTCGTAAATTAGAAGCTTCTCAATTTGTAGCAGAGCATGGTGATAAAGTTTGTCCAGCCAATTGGCAACCAGGAGAAGAAACAATTGCGCCAAGCTTAGATTTAGTTGGTAAAATTTAAATTCGCTTTGTAAATAGAGGTCAAAGAGTTGGATAAAACAGAGAAAATGTTTTGTTCAGCTCTTTTTCTGAAACACAGAAGAAAGAGGAGAAGCAAGTGACAGAAGAAATCTACGATTTGATTATTATTGGTGGCGGCTCAGCTGCTTTATCTGCAGGTATCTATGCAGGTCGCGCAATGATGGATACCTTAATTATTGAAAAAGACAAAATTGGCGGACAGGTAACGACGACTTCTGAAATTGTGAACTATCCAGCGATTCGTCACACAACAGGTCCAGAACTAATGGAAGAAATGCGCATTCAAGCACAAGACTTCGGTGTAGCTTTTACAAACGACGAGATTATTGATGTTGATTTTAGTCAAACGATAAAAATTGTTCAATCGGCGAGTCAAACCTACCAAGCATATGCAGTATTGATTGCGACAGGGGCTTCTGCTCGTAAAATTGGTTTCCCTGGTGAAAGTGAATTTACAGGACGCGGCGTGGCCTATTGTTCTACTTGTGATGGGGAGTTTTTCCAAGGTCTGGATATTTTTGTGATTGGTGGCGGTTATGCAGCAGCGGAAGAGGCCGTTTATTTGACACGTTATGGTAAATCAGTAACGATGATTATCCGAGAACCTGATTTTACATGTGCAAAATTAACTGCGGAGGCGGCTAAAAATCACCCGAAAATTAAGATTGTTTATAACGCAGAAGTGAAAGAAATTACGGGAGATGATTTTGTCCGAAAAGCTGTGTTTGTCAATAACCAGACGGGAGAAGAAACGGTTTATGAAGCGCCAAAAGACAGTACATTTGGTCTGTTTGTTTTTGCTGGAAATAAACCAAGTACAGAAATTTTTGAAGGAAAAATTGCCTTAGACCGTGGGTATGTGCCAACAACTGAAAATATGGAAACCAATATTCCCGGAGTTTATGCAGCAGGAGATTTACGAATAAAAGAATTACGTCAAATTGTGACGGCGGTTGCAGACGGTGCAATTGCCGCCACTCATGCGCAACGTTACGTGACAGAACAAAAAACACAGGCAGGTCAACCGATTGTAACGAAGCGAATGACTGAACGATTAGCTAATCAATCTGTCCCTGAAACAAACAGTCAGCAACCAAAAGAAAAACAGCCAGCGAAAGTTACTGGTAAGCATCAGTGGTTCCCAGAAAGTATGCGCCAACAATTAAGCGGTATTTTCGCTAAACTAACCAAAAAAGTGACATTGCTTCAGTTTTTGGATGCAAGTGATGAAAAATCATTGGAACTTCAGTCATTCTTAACAGAATTTGCAAGTCTGGATCAGAAGATTGCTTTAGAAACGATTTTGAAAGATACTGATCCAGCCAAAGAATTGCTGTATGGAATTGAAAAAATGCCTAGCGTTGTGCTCTTAGATGCGGCAGGAAACTATACAGGAATTAAATTTAGTGGTATTCCTAGTGGCCATGAAGTAAACTCGTTGGTTTTGGCGGTTTATAATGTCGGCAGCGAGGGGCAGCCGTTAGAAGCAAGTCTGCAAAAGAACATACTTGCATTGCCAAAAAGAAAAATAGAAATCTTTGTTTCACTAACATGTCATTTTTGTCCCGATGTCGTGGCGGCTTGCCAACGTATTGCATCAATTAATCCTCATGTTGAAGCAGAAATGGTGGACATTAGTCTATTTCCAGAGTTGAAAAAAGAAAAGAAAATTATGAGCGTTCCAGCAATGCTAATTGATGGCGAACAAATGATTTTTGGTTCAAAAACAATGACCGAAATTATTGAAGCCTTGGCTTAAAAGAGGCGGAAAAAAGTAATTAGCCTAAAGACCTAAGTCATTTAAAAAAGTGAGAAATACGTCGAGATGATGTATTTCTCACTTTTTTCGCATAGTTAGTCAAGTACCTTTTTTGATTAAGCGATTGAGTTTCCTAAAAAGAATTAAAAAGACACAACAGCAAATGAACAATAGGCTTCCTGTTAGTGGTAAAAAGATACCTTGCATGTAGCTATCGATGTGCATTAAACCAGGTACCTCGCTGAAAAAATCATGGATAAACTGTTGAATGAGCTTATTAGCTAGAAAAGCAGCTAAAGGCAAAACAAAAATCAAATAATAGATGGGTTGTAAGGCATAGCTAATTAAAATTTGTAATTTTGTCGTACCTAAAAGAGCTAAGATCAGTAAGTCGTTTTTTTGCTCTAAAAAAGTTAGGAAGAAAGCTCGGCAAATATAACTAATCAGGAAGAAAAAGAGTGTTCCAGCGCTGATTCCAGCCAAACCTCTGAAAATTTTCAAGGGAGGAATCACTGCATAATTATCAAGAAGAATCATTTGCGAAAGCCATCGAGAAAACAACAAAGTCAATAATAGAGCAGAAAAAGTCAGAAAACTAATAATAAAGATAAGAATCAACGTACTAAATTGTTTTTTTGAGCGCCACGCATTTTTGAGAGAGTCTGTGAGTAAGTAAAGAATCGAATACATCATCGCGTCCTTTCTGAAAAATTTTTGTTTTAGCGGAAAAGTTATGTAAAAGAAAAGACGTTATCTCCTGCCAACTAGCCACTGAAAGAGATAACGCCTTCGCTGGAAACAAGAACTGGATTATTTCACCAATACTAATTTTTTTAAAGGTTCAACCCCAAATCGTTGTTCTTGCTGTAAAAGAATTTCGGCACAAGCACGGCTATCTTCTAAAGCATCATGATGATTATTTAAAGTGATATTGAGGTTTTCACAAACGGTATTTAATTTATGATTAGGAAATTCAGGAAACAGTTTGCGACTCGTTTTGACTGTACATAAAGAAAGGTAATTAGGTTGTTCTAAGCCATAGTAATCTAAACAGCCAGCCAAAACACTACAATCAAAACTTGCATTGTGAGCGACCACTAACCGATTTGGTTGAAAACAATGCTGAATTTGTTGCCATACTTCAGGGAATTTGGGCGCATTGACAACATCTGATTCATGAATGCCGTGAATTTGCGTATTCCGCCAGAAAAAAGGTGTTTCTGGTTTGATTAACGTGTAAAATTCATCCACAATCCGACTATTTTCTACTTTAACAATTGCAATGGAACAGGCACTATGTTTATCATAACTAGCCGTTTCAAAGTCAAAAGCGTAAAAGTTCATTAAAAAAACTCCTTTCAACGCGTTGAGTAACACTTAAAAATCAAGTACAACTTCCACTGGACAATGATCACTACCAAGAATATCTGTATGGATTTTAGCACTGACTAAACGTTCATTCAAGGATTCTGAAACAACGAAATAGTCAATCCGCCATCCTGCGTTATTTTTTCGTGCGTTAAAGCGATAACTCCACCATGAGTAGATGCCCTCAGCTTCTGGATAAAAATAACGGAATGTATCAGTGAAGCCACTGTCTAATAACTCAGTAAATTTTTGCCGTTCTTCAGGCGTGAACCCCGCATTTTTTTGATTGGTTTTCCAATTTTTTAAATCAATCTTTTGATGAGCTACGTTTAAATCACCGCAAAGAATTACGGGTTTTTCTTGATTTAATTCGTTTAAATAGGCACGAAAAGCATCTTCCCATGTCATTCGATAAGCTAAACGCTTTAGTTCAGCTTGTGAGTTCGGTGTGTAGCAAGTGACCATGAAAAATTCTGGATATTCTAAAGTGATCACGCGGCCTTCTTGATCGTGAGCCTCGATACCTAAGCCATAGCGAACACTTAACGCTTCTTCTTTAGCGAAAATTGCTGTGCCAGAATAGCCTTTTTTTTCGGCGTAATTCCAATACTGATGATAGCCAGGAAGTTCTAAATCAATTTGCCCAGCTTGTAATTTTGTTTCTTGTAAACAGAAAAAATCTGCATCTAATTCATTAAAAACATCCATAAAATTCTTTTTAACAACCGCTCGTAAGCCGTTGACATTCCAAGAAATACATTTCATTGTTGAAACTCCTTTCAAATAAGAAACACTTTTGCTCGTTTCAGTGCAAACCAGAACCAAAGAAAAGGTCGCTTGGTGCTTTCTTCTATTCTAATACTTTTTAAAGAAGTTTTAAATACTTGAAAAGAAAAAGAGAAAATGACTGATTTTTGGAAAGAAGTAGTCTATGATAAAATAGTAAAAAGAGCAGAAATGAGGACAACGAATGAAAATAGGAGTCATTGGTTTAGGAAACATTGCACAAAAAGCGTATTTGCCAACTTATAGTGAATGTCGTCACTTGGCGGAGTTTGTATTAGCGACTAGGAACCCAGAAACACGACAAGAAATCGCTAATAAGTATGGCTTTACAGAAACCGTTGGGACCATAGAAGAATTGATTGAAGCGAAGATTGATGCTTGTTTTGTCCATGTAGCCACAAAAGTGCATGGTGCAGTCGTTCGCCAATTATTACAGGCTGGTATTCACGTCTTTGTGGACAAACCTTTAAGTGAAGAGCTTGCTGAAGTCAAAGAATTACAAGCATTGGCAGCAGCAAAAAATCTGCGCCTGATGGTTGGCTTCAATCGTCGTTTTGCCCCTTATACGGAAGTATTGAAAAATATTCCTGAAAAACAAACAATTTTTATTAAAAAGAACCGCATCAATACAACGAGAGAAACAAGTTTTATGATGTATGATTTATTTTTACATGTTGTTGATACCGCAGTTTATTTAGCGGAAGGACCGCTCCACGTGGTGCAATCAAAATTAGTGGAAGAAAACGGTCATTTAAAACGAGCAATTTTACAATTAGAAACCGAACAGACAACGATTGTTTGTTCTATGGATTTACACTCTGGGGCCAATACAGAAACTTTTGAAGTCACCAGCCCTACAGGTACTTATCGCTTGGAAAATTTAACGCATTTGACCATCCAAACAGAAGAAGAATACCAAGTAAAAGAGATGGGAGATTGGACGCCAACATTGGAAAAAAGAGGTTTTTACCAAATGGTTACTGCTTTCATTCAGGCCATTCAAAAACCGCAAGAGCAAGAGTTAAAACAAGAAAAAGTCTATGAAAGTCATGCGTTATGTGAAGAAATGCTACGCCAACAACAACGGCATGTTCTTTAAAGAGGACTAGCAACTTTCTTTCTATCATGCTAGAATAAGACAGATATTTTGAAAAGAAAGGACTAACTTTCGTGAACACTAAAGCTATGTTAGAAACATTAAACGAAATTACTTTATTAGTAGATGAACCATTAAAAAACGTAACCTTTACCAAAACAGGCGGCCCAGCTGATGTGTTGGCCTTACCCAAAACAAAAAAAGAAGTTGAAGAGATTGTGGCGTATTGCCGAGAACAAGGACTTTCATGGTTAGTATTAGGCAATGCTAGCAACTTGATTGTTCGTGATGGCGGTATTCGCGATGTCGTGATTATGCTAACAGAAATGAAAGAAATCAAAGTAGCCGGTACCACCATGGTTGTGGATGCTGGTGCCAAACTGATTGATACAACCTACGAAGCCTTAGCAGCTGATTTAACTGGTTTTGAATTTGCTTGTGGCATTCCAGGAAGTGTCGGCGGTGCTGTTTATATGAATGCTGGAGCATACGGCGGGGAAATTAAAGATGTTTTCCAGTCTGCAGAAGTGCTGTTGGCAGATGGAACTATCCAAACAATGACGAAAGAAGACCTGAATTTCCGTTATCGTCATAGTGAAATTCAAGAATTACATTGTATTGTCTTGCAAGCAACGTTTGCTTTAGAAAAAGGAAACCATGCAGAAATTAAAGCCCAAATGGATGAATTAACGGAACTTCGTGAACTGAAGCAACCGCTAGAGTATCCCTCTTGTGGCAGTGTCTTTAAACGCCCTGTTGGTCATTTTACAGGGAAATTAATTCAAGACGCTGGCTTACAAGGCTTAAAATGGGGCGGTGCTCAAATTTCCGAAAAGCATGCGGGATTTATTGTTAACATCGATCATGCAACCGCCACGGATTATGTGGAATTAATTGCACATATCCAAGAAGTGATTAAAGAAAAATTTGATGTTGAATTGCAAACGGAAGTTCGAATTATTGGTGAAGAAGTCTAAAAAAATAAGCTAGGGAGGTAAGTCAAATTGGCTTACCTCCCTAGCTTTAAATCCTAAGATAAAGGTCGTAAATTTTACTCGTCTTCTAAATTTTCCAATTCTACAACTTTAAAGTTTTTCCGCTCTAAATGTTCTACAATGGCTGTACACGTTTCGGCAGTTGTGCCGGCTGGTAAAGTAATAAGTGTGCGACGAACAAATTCTTCACTATCAACATCCAATGTAATACAGCTGGCGATGCTGCTATATTTAGCAATGATTTTTGAAATGGCTGCTAAGTCGCCTTGTTGACCAACTGAAGCAATCGTTAAAACATAGCTCCCTTGTTTTACATTCCAAGATTGCGCTAAAATATTTAATAAGGTGCTGTGTGTTAAAATACCATAAAAATAATTATTTTCATCTAAAACAGCAATGTAAGGTAGTTCTTTAATAGTAAAAAATACCTTGAAAAATGAAGTGTTGACATAAATAAATTTTGTGGCATTTTTTAACAAATAGGTAACAGGTAAACTCATATCACCACCGTTTGCTTTATGGCGGTAAATATGCATTTTATAAATATTTCCTCGGAAAATTTTTCCAGATTCGTCTAAAATTGGGACACAACGGTAACCTGAGTCTTCTAAAATAGAAAGAGCTTCTTCTAGAGTACAAGATTCATTGACGGTTGTTAAATTATCTTTTTTAATAACTACAGATTTTAATAACATAAACAGGCCTCCTAAGGGTTCATTTTTAATAAATTTATCATATCATAACTTAGCAGAAAACAATAGCTGAGACCTCAGAATAAAAGCAATTTTGTTAAAATAAATAGAAAATAAAGAAAAATCAGATATTTTATAAAAGAAATCAAGCACGTATTCGCGATAATGGTAAACAATTACGTAAGAATCGGCACGGCGCTTCTTTAAAAAGTAAATTAAACTTTGACAACTTTTTCGAATAATGGTACTGTTAAGAAGTAAATTTGTGAATAGAGGAGGTCGAAGAACATGGCAACAAAGAAAGCAGCTCTTGCTTGTTCCGTTTGTGGCTCTCGCAACTATTCTAAATCCGTTAGTGAAGGTAAACGTGGCGAACGCTTAGAAATCAATAAATTCTGTAAATATTGTAATCAATACACGTTACATAAAGAAACGAAATAGATTTAGAGGAGGGTATCAACATGAAATTTTTCCGCAGCGTTGCTGATGAGATGAAGCAAGTAACTTGGCCAACAAAAAAACAATTGCGTAAAGATACATTAGTTGTAATTGAAACATCTATTTTATTTGCAGCATTGTTCTTTATCATGGATACTGTTATCCAAACGGCATTTGGCTGGATTTTAAAATAATTAATTCTAGTATTTCCCGACGAGGGGTGCTATAATAGTATTCGAGAAAAAGCTTCGGGAAACTGAGCTTTTTTTATTTGCTCGAAAAAAATAAACTAAAACATTTAAAGGAGCCGAATCAGTAATGGAAACTTTTGAAAGAAATTGGTACGTATTGCACACCTATTCAGGCTATGAAAATAAAGTAAAAGCAAACATTGAATCACGTGCACAAAGCATGGGGATGGGCGATTATATTTTTCGTGTCGTTGTACCAGAAGAAACAGAAAAAGAAGTCAAAAATGGTAAAGAAAAAGAAATCGTTCATAAAACTTTCCCTGGTTATGTGTTAGTGGAAATGATTATGACCGATGATTCTTGGTATATTGTTCGTAACACGCCAGGCGTAACTGGTTTTGTAGGCTCACATGGTGCTGGTAGTAAACCCGCTCCTTTATTACAAGAAGAAATTAACCACATTTTACGTTCAATTGGCATGAGCACCCGTCAATCAGACTTAGAAGTAGCGCTAGGCGATACAGTGAAAATTATCGAAGGTGCTTTTTCTGGTCTTGAAGGTGTTGTGACAGAAATCGATGAAGAAAAACAAAAATTAAAAGTAAACATCGATATGTTTGGTCGTGAAACAAGTACAGAATTAGACTTTGAACAAGTCGATAACATTGATTAATAAACAAGCTGACAAACTATTGTTCAGCTGATTGATACAGATTGTAGGGTCTGGAAAAGCAGTCAACTGACTTCTTTTCCAAGCCCTTTTTTAGTTCATCGCAGAAAGGAATGAAAAAAATGAAACATGCCCAAAAATATCGTTATTTTTCTTTGCTAATGGGTCTTGTTCTATTATTAAGTGCTTGCCAAATTGGAGCAAGCACGAAGAATGACAACCAAGCCGCCACAAAAGAAGCAACTGTTGAGTTAAACCGCACAACAACACCAACACTTTTTTTTCATGGTTACGCAGGAACTAAAAATTCGTTTGGCTCGTTACTGCATCGCTTGGAGAAACAAGGTGCCACAACTCAAGAATTAGTGCTACTCGTTAAACCTGATGGGACCGTGGTTAAAGAGCGAGGAGCTTTAAGTGGCAAAGCGACGAATCCCAGTGTTCAAGTTCTATTTGAAGATAATAAAAACAATGAATGGAATCAAACAGAATGGATAAAAAACACATTACTCTATTTACAAAAAAATTATCAAGTGAACAAAGCCAATATTGTCGGGCACTCTATGGGTGGTGTTAGTGGTTTACGTTATTTAGGAACCTATGGGCAAGATACATCGTTACCTAAAATTGAAAAATTCGTCAGCATTGGAGCACCTTTCAATGATTTTATTGATACGAGTCAACAGCAAACCATCGAAACGGAACTAGAAAACGGCCCCACAGAAAAAAGTAGCCGCTATTTGGATTATCAAGAGATGATTAATGTTGTTCCAGAAAAACTGCCCATTTTATTAATTGGTGGTCAATTAAGTGCAACAGATTTAAGTGATGGAACGGTACCGTTATCTAGTGCCTTAGCAGTCAACGCCTTGCTAAGACAGCGAGGAACTCAAGTCACTAGCCAGATTATCAAAGGAGAAAATGCACAACATAGCCAATTACATGAAAATCCTGAAGTAGATCAATTGCTAATAGAATTTTTATGGCCGAGTAAAAAATAGCAAAAAGGCACATGTTCCATAAAAAATGGAACATGTGCCTTTTTCTATACTTTGGCTAGCGAAATAGCTTTTTTCAGCTATAATAAATAAAATTATTTATTTTTAGGAGATATTGGAATGGAATCCTCATGATTTAAATAAGCACAAATCAAGGCTTCAAAGGTGATTAATGTTTGGCCAAAAAACATTTGTGGCTGAGCGACACTTGTTGAAAACGGGCTGTAAGAGTCAGTTGAAAAAACGAGATCTGCCAGTCGACCAAGAGTTGAATTTTTGGCGCCAACAAAAGAAATGATAGGATGTTTTTTCTCTTTTGCAAGCAGAGCTGCTTCTTTTAAGTATTTTTCTTCACCAGAATGTGAAAGGATGATAAAAAGAAAATTCTGATTATTTTGACTATTTATCGAATGAGTATGGGCTGTTGTGATACTGGGGATGCCATGAAAATTGAAAACCTCACTAATGTAAGCCGCCAAATGTCGTGAAAAGTCATGACCTAAAATAACAAATAAATGACTCTTGTGTTTGGCAAGCAGTTGACAAAACTCGTTGGTTGTTTCAAATGAAGGCGCTGTTTCAAAAGGGATTGGCTGAGAAAAATGGGCTTCTTTTAATTTGTAAATAAGTTCATTATAACCTGATAAATTTAATTTTTTGGCTAAACGAATGATGGAACTAGGCGAAGAAAAGCAGTGTTTGGCAACTTCTCGAATACTCAAATCGGCTGCGTTCGTACTTTGTTGATCCAAATAATACAAAATCTGACTTTCTGTTTTCGTTAAATGGTATGTTTCTTTTAAGTAATCTAAGTTCATGAGCAAACCTCCTTTATCAGATTATAAATAATTTTGTGGGAAAAAGGTATCAAAAAATAAAAAAATGAGGTGTTTTTATGAAAAGGGCAACAAAGCAAAGGCTGTCTTTGGCAGCAATCATGGTTCTACTTCTCTCGGGCTGTGGAAGTGTTGGGAAAGAAACCAAAAAGCAAGAACAACAGGTATTACGGGTCGGGATTGATTCGGAATTATCAACGGCAGACGTGTCGTTGGCAATGGATAATACAGCAGCAGATGTAATGAGCCAAGTAGGGGAGGGACTTTTCTCCTTTGACGAAAAAGGAGAAGCGAAACCAGCATTGGCAACTGAAAAAGTACAGCCCTCCAATGACGGTTTAAGCTATACTTTTACGATTCGAAAAGATGCAAAATGGAGTAACGGCGAGCCAATCACAGCCAATGATTTTGAATACTCTTGGAAGCGCACAGTGGACCCAAAAACAGCTTCCCCGCAAGCGTATTATTTTGAAGGGCTAAAAAATTATCGTGCTATTGTTGACGGTGGCAAATCTAAAGAAGAGCTAGGGGTAACAGCCATTGATGACCATACCTTGGAAGTAGAGCTAAGCTATCCTATGAGTTATTTTCAACAATTATTGGCGGTGCCAGCTTTTTATCCATTAAATGAAGCATTTGTCGAAAAAACGGGCAAAAACTATGGTACATCAGCTGAGTCAACACTTTACAATGGCGCCTTCACATTAGAAGGTTGGGATGGCACGAATAATACTTGGTCCTATGTGAAGAATAAAAATTATTGGGATCAAGCGAATGTTTCGCTAGATAAGGTGGATGTCCAAGTAGTTAAAGAAGTCAATACTGGGAAAAATCTTTTCGAAGGGAAAGAATTAGATGTTGTAAAAATTTCTGGAGAAATTGTTGCACAAGAACAAGGCAATGCAGCTTTGAAAATTCGTGAAATTCCTGGAACGTATTATATCCAATTAAATACGCAAAAAGATCTTTTGGCAAATAAGAATGCACGTCGAGCGATAGCATTATCATTGAATTCTGAACGTTTAGCTAAAAATGTTTTAAATGATGGCTCAAAAAAAGCACTTGGCTTCGTGCCAACAGGTTTCACTAATCAAGAAACGCAAAAAGATTTTGCAGAGGAATTAGGAGATTTAAATCCTAGTGAACCAGAAAAAGCGAAAGAGTTATGGCAAACGGCTAAAAAAGAATTAGGAATTGAAAAAGCGGAGCTAACCATTTTAAGTTCGGATACAGAAAATGCAAAAAAAATCAGTGAGTATGTTCAAGGAGCTTTAGCAGATAATTTAGAAAATTTAACAGTCAATGTTTCGCCAGTTCCTTTTAATAATCGTTTAGAAAAAAGTCGCAGCGGAGATTTCGACATTGTGGTTGGTGGCTGGACGCCGGTGTATGCTGATCCAATCGATTTCTTAAACTTATTGCAATCAAAAAATTCCAATAATTTTGGTAAATGGTCTAATAAGACCTTCGATCAGTTGCTTCAAGAAGCAAACGTAACTTATGCAAACAAATATGAAGAACGTTGGAAAACATTACAAAAAGCGGATCAATTGGTTGCGGAAGAAGCACCCCTAGTTCCTCTTTATCAATTAACAGAAGCACGCTTAGTGGCCGATTCTGTCCAAAATTTAGTCTATGGTCCATTAGGTTCAGGCTATTACAAATCAGTCTCTATCGGCGACAAGTAAAGGTTGGGAAAAAATGAAAAAAAGTCAAGCTGTTCAATTAATTCAGGAACTTTCAAATGCTAATGGTGTTTCAGGTTTTGAAACAGAAGTCGTTAGAATCCTTCAACACGCAACTGCGGATTTTACTATTCAACGGCTAGATGCCATTAAAAATTTATATCTTGAGAAGAAAAATAATCTAAGTGAAGGTCCAGTAGTGCTTTTTGATGCTCATAGTGACGAAGTGGGTTTTATGATTCAAGCAATTAAAGAAAACGGCTTGTTGCGTTTTCTTCCGTTAGGTGGCTGGGTCCCTAATACGATTTCTGCACAAAAAGTTCGGATTCGTAACCGGGAAGGTACCTATCTGCCAGGCGTAGTTACTAGTCGGCCCCCTCATTTTATGACACCAGAGGAACGTCAGCGACCGTTAACCATTGCTGATTTGACGATCGACATTGGTGCTACCTCAAAAGAAGAAGTAATTGAAACGTACAAAATCGATCTTGGTGCACCGGTCATTCCAGATGTGACGTGTAGTTACAACGAACAGACAGATCTTTTTTTAGGAAAAGCTTTTGATTGTCGCATTGGCTGTGCTTGCTTAGTGGATGTCATGGAGGAGTTGAAAGAAGAGACGCTTCCATTCAAGTTAGTTGCGACAGTAACTGCACAAGAAGAAGTTGGCGAAAGAGGAGCACTTATTGCCGCAAAGCAAGTCAATCCTGATTTAGCTATTGTTTTCGAAGGCTGCCCGGCTGATGATACGGCAGAAACGCCAGAGATGATTCAATCAGCAATGGGAAAAGGACCGATGTTACGCTATTTTGATGTTTCTATGATTACGAATCCAGAATTTCAAGAGTATGCACTAGAGATTGCTAAAATACACAAAATTCCTGTTCAAGTTTCTGTTCGAAGTGGTGGTGGAACCAATGGCATGGCGATTACACAAGTTCAAGGAGCCCCGACGATTGTTGTAGGAATTCCTGTCCGTTACGCTCACACACCCCATTGTTATGTGGACTTTCAAGATTACCAAGCGGCGAAAGAATTAGTCATTCAATTAATCAAAAATTTAGATGCTGACAAAATTCAAGCGCTGGTTCAGCCATTGTCAAAGGAGTGGAACAAATGAAAATTTATGTGTCATGTGACATTGAAGGATTAGCAGGTATTGCGACATTTGATATGGAAAAAGAAGACACCGTTTTATTCCGAGAATTATATCATCAACATGTGGCTTGGTTGATTGAAGGGATTCAAAAGAGTGCCAAAAATGAACAAATTACAGAAATTACTATTGCCGATTCGCATAGCCGTGGGTTGAATTTAGCTTATGTGCGCTTGGCAGAAATGGATGAACGAATTTCCTTAGTGAGCGGCTTTCCTCGCATGGATTATATGATGAGTGGCTTGGATAGTAGCTATGATGTAGTCTTTTTCTTAGGTTATCATGCCGGTATTGGTAAACAAAAAGGGAATATGGATCATGGGTATAGCGCTAGTGTTGCTTATGATTTAAAAATAAACGACTTAGCGATGAATGAAACGACAATTAATGCAGCTTACGCTAGCGAATTAGGTGTCCCTGTTGGTTTAATTATCGGTGAATCAGGCTTAGAGGAACAACTTTTTCAAGAAAAAATGATGCCCGAAGTTCCCTTTGTTTCCACCAAAGAATCTCTGGGACGTTATGCAATCAAAAATAGACCCATGCAACAAGTTCGAGAAGCTATCGTAGCAACTACAAGTCAGGTGTTAACTTCCTTTGCGTTGTCTGAATTACCCAAATATACTTTGCAAACGCCAGCAACCGTAAAATTGCAATGTGTGACGACAGCACAAGCAGATCGTATTGAAATGTTACCAATGATTAAACGCATTGATGGTAGAACCGTTTCATTTGTGGGTGAAACGATGAAAGATGTCATGAATGGAATTGTCGCTGTGGTTGGTTTAGGCGGAACAAGTTATTAAAGAAGAAGCTTACGGAAAAAACGAATGGACGTTTTTTTCTGTAAGCTTCTTGCTATAGTTATTTCTATTTTTGTTTCTCTAGAATTTCTTTGCTTAAACGTTGTGCAGTTGGTGTCACCGCAAGACCGCCTTCAGCGGTTTCCTTGAAAATTTGTGGCATTTGGCGACCCACTTGGTACATAGCGTGGATGACTTCATCTGGTGGAATGACACTTCGAATCCCCGCTAAAGCCATGTCAGCTGAGATGAAGGCTTGAGAAGAACCTAATGCATTTCGCTTCACGCAAGGGACTTCAACAAGTCCCGCAACAGGATCACAAATGAGGCCCATCATATTTTTTATCGTAATGGCTACAGCTTGCGCAGATTGATCAGGCGTACCGCCAGAAGCCGCAACTAAAGCGGCACTGGCCATTGCACTAGCAGAACCGACTTCAGCTTGACAACCACCTTCGGCACCACTGATTGAGGCATTGTTGGCAATCACTAAGCCAAAAGCCCCAGCTGTAAATAGAAAATCCAATTGTTGCTGATGCGTTAACTTTAAGCGATCAATAACTGCCAACAAGACGCCAGAAACTACTCCGGCACTGCCTGCGGTTGGTGTAGCACAAATCAAGCCCATTTTTGCATTAACTTCATTAACAGCAATCGCATTTCGCACGGCTTGTAAAATGGTCTCACCGCTTAAAAAGTTGCCTGAATGTATGTAATCATTTAAGCGGGTTGCATCGCCACCAGTTAGCCCTGTTACTGAGGTAACACCAGCGATTCCTTCAGCGACGGATTGTTTCATAACGGCTAGATTTTTTTCCATTGTTTCAATAATTCGTTCACGAGAATACCCGCCATGAGCCATTTCTGTTGCAATCATTAATTCGCTCACAGAAGGGTACTCTTTCGCTTGAGCTACCAAATCTTCAATTGAATAAAACATCGTATTACTCCTTTACGTTCATTTAGTCAAAATAGTTGACGCTATATATATGAGGGATTTCAGCTAATTGCATGACAATGTCACCGACTTCGGCTTGATCAACTTCAATAATCATAATCGCTTTTTCCCCTTTAGATTCTCGGGTAACGGTCATTGTACTAATATTGATATCGCTAGCTGAAAGGATGTTGGTCACCTTAGCAATCATGCCAGGAACATCTTGATGGACAACGATAAATGTTGGCGTGCCCATACTTAAAGACAATTTGAAGCCATTTAATTCAGAAATTTGAATGTTTCCACCACCAATTGAAATTCCTGTCACAGATAGTTTTCGGTCGCCAGAAGAAACCACAATTTTAACGGAATTAGGGTGGTCTGCTTTTTCACTTTTAGGAATAAAACAAACTTCCATTCCTTGTTCATAAGCAATTTCCAAAGAATTGGCTAATTGCTCATCATCTGGTTCCATACCTAAAAGGCCGCCAACTAAGGCGATATCTGTTCCGTGACCACGATAAGTTTTGGCAAAAGACTCATATAAATAAATGTCAACGCTATCAGGTTGCTGTCCAAAAATACTCCGAACCACTTTTCCAATTCTTGCCGCTCCAGCTGTATGAGAACTGCTTGGACCAATCATAACGGGTCCGATAATATCAAAAACACTATTAAAGCGTAACTCTTCCATTTCAGCACCTTCTTCATTAGAATATGTTTTCATTGGAAGTCTAACACAAAAAATGGCGGGGAACTAGGCAATCGCTTGTGTTTTAGCGAATAATTTAAATTTTTATCAGAATGAAAGCAAGGGGCGTTCGTTGACAAATCAGTGAAGAGATGCTAAATTCTAGATAATAAAAGATGAAAAGAGGGATTCGTGCGTTGAAAATTTAAGTTAATTTTTTAGAGAAACTGTATAACTTTGCCTGAATATAACGGGTGGAGTGTGCGGATTTTCGGAAATTAGCTTAAAGAATTCAGCCACGGGTCTTTTTGTATACCTTGGATTGATGCCGCTGATTTCCGTAAAGCTGCATCAATTTTGCTTTATGGAGGTATATTTATGTCGAAAATTGAACTAAAACAACTATCTTTTGCCTATGATAATCAAGAAGTATTGCTTTTTGATCAGGCAAATATCACGATGGATACCAATTGGAAATTAGGATTGATTGGCCGCAATGGCCGTGGGAAAACAACCTTATTAAGATTGTTACAAAAGCAGTTGGATTACCAAGGAGAGATTCTTCATCAAGTCGATTTCGTCTATTTTCCACAAACAGTTGCAGAAGAACAACAGCTCACTTATTATGTCTTACAAGAGGTGACTTCTTTTAAACAGTGGGAATTAGAACGAGAATTAACGCTTTTAAACGTTGATCCTGAAGTTTTATGGCGGCCCTTTTCTTCTTTATCAGGCGGTGAAAAGACGAAAGTTTTATTAGGTCTTCTTTTTATTGAAGAAAATGCCTTTCCTTTAATTGACGAGCCAACAAATCACTTAGATCTAGCTGGCAGACAACAAGTGGCTGAATATTTGAAGAAAAAGAAACACGGGTTTATTTTAGTCAGCCACGATCGGGCATTTGTTGATGAAGTGGTTGATCATATTTTGGCGATTGAAAAAAGTCAATTGACGCTGTATCAAGGGAATTTTTCTATTTATGAAGAGCAAAAAAAATTAAGAGATGCTTTTGAACTAGCAGAAAATGAAAAAATCAAAAAAGAAGTCAATCGCTTGAAAGAAACCGCTCGTAAAAAAGCGGAATGGTCGATGAACCGTGAAGGTGATAAGTACGGCAACGCTAAGGAAAAAGGAAGCGGGGCGATTTTTGATACAGGAGCCATTGGTGCCCGGGCAGCGCGCGTAATGAAGCGCTCGAAACACATTCAACAACGCGCCGAAACACAATTAGCAGAAAAAGAAAAACTATTAAAAGATCTTGAGTATATTGATCCTTTGTCAATGGATTATCAGCCAACGCATCACAAAACATTATTGACGGTGGAAGAGCTTCGTCTGGGCTACGAGAAAAATTGGCTATTTGCGCCACTTTCTTTTTCAATAAACGCGGGAGAAATTGTCGGAATAACAGGAAAAAATGGCTCAGGAAAATCGAGCTTAATTCAGTATTTATTGGATAATTTTTCTGGGGATTCAGAAGGCGAAGCTACTTTGGCTCACCAATTAACCATTTCTTATGTGCGCCAAGATTATGAAGACAATCAAGGAACTTTATCTGAATTTGCAGAGAAAAATCAGTTAGATTACACCCAATTTTTAAATAACTTACGAAAACTTGGGATGGAGCGCGCCGTTTTCGCTAACCGAATTGAACAAATGAGTATGGGCCAACGGAAAAAAGTCGAAGTAGCCAAATCATTGTCTCAATCAGCTGAACTTTATATTTGGGATGAACCCCTTAATTACTTGGATGTGTTTAATCATCAACAATTAGAAGCGCTAATCTTATCTGTGAAGCCTGCAATGCTAGTGATTGAGCATGATGCACATTTCATGAAGAAAATAACAGATAAAAAAATTGTCTTGAAATCATAAAAACATCTTGAAAAAGTAAAGGTAATCCTGTATAGTAATAGGGTATGTTTTAAATGTACGTTGAGTGGGAGGGGAAATCTCAACCCCATTAACCACGCACGAGAACTTAAGGAGGTATTTTCGTGGCTAAAAAAGTAGAAAAAATCGTTAAATTACAAATTCCTGCGGGGAAAGCAACACCAGCTCCACCAGTAGGTCCAGCGTTAGGTCAAGCAGGTATCAACATCATGGGATTCACTAAAGAATTCAATGCTCGTACAGCTGACCAAGCAGGCTTGATTATTCCAGTAGTAATCTCTGTATATGAAGATCGTTCATTTACATTCATTACTAAAACACCACCTGCTGCAGTATTATTGAAAAAAGCTGCAAAAATCGAAAAAGGTTCAGGTGAACCAAACAAAACTAAAGTTGCAACAGTTTCAAGCGATCAAGTGAAAGAAATCGCTGAACTTAAAATGGCAGACCTAAACGCCGCTGACGTTGAAGCAGCAATGCGCATGGTTGCAGGAACTGCACGAAGCATGGGTATCATCGTAGAATAATTTTTATTCCACACTTACTCAAAGAAGTAGCTTCTCAGTTCGTTTCATATTTAAAGATATGAAAGACGTGGGAGGTACAACCGTTATAACCACAATCAAGGAGGAAACAAAATGGCTAAAAAGAGCAAAAAAATGCAAGAAGCATTGAAAAAAGTTGATGCTACAAAAGCTTACTCAGTTGAAGAAGCAGTAGCTTTAGCAAAAGATACAAACATCGCGAAATTTGACGCAACAGTTGAAGTTGCTTACAAATTGAACGTTGACCCTAAAAAAGCAGACCAACAAATCCGTGGAGCAGTTGTGCTTCCAAACGGAACTGGTAAAACACAAACTGTTTTAGTATTCGCTAAAGGCGAAAAAGCTAAAGAAGCTGAAGCTGCTGGTGCAGATTTCGTAGGCGACGACGACATGGTTGCAAAAATCCAAGGTGGATGGTTCGACTTTGACGTAGTTGTTGCGACTCCTGACATGATGGCTACAGTTGGTAAATTAGGCCGTGTCTTAGGACCAAAAGGTTTAATGCCAAACCCTAAAACTGGTACTGTAACAATGGACGTTACAAAAGCTGTTGAAGAAGTTAAAGCTGGTAAAGTAACTTACCGCGTTGACAAAGCTGGTAACATCCACGTACCAATCGGTAAAGTTTCATTTGATAACGAAAAATTGGTTGAAAACTTCAACACAATTAACGACGTATTATTGAAAGCTAAACCATCAACTGCTAAAGGTCAATACATCAAAAACATTTCAGTAACAACAACATTTGGACCTGGAATCCACGTTGACCAAGCTTCTTTCTAATTTGAAAGAAAATAATTAAAAAATTCTTGACTCACTCACTTACCCTATGGTAAAGTGAGTGAGGTTAATAATTAACTGTACCGAAGACAGTAGGTGACGCAAGTCTTAATTTCCTACCGAGGACAATTGTTGAGTTATATACAATTCGGTCCCTCTATGTCTACGGTGGCATGGAGTTTTGTTGTTTTACACGACTTTTTGAAAAAAAGCCGATGTAAAACAATACTTGGCGAACGAAGTGAGCGAAGTTTCATTTGATTCTTCTACTTTACATATCGTAAACCAAGTCCAACTCCACCATCAAAATCAGGAGGTGAAATAAATGAGTGAAGCAGCAATCGCTAAAAAAGAAACCCTAGTTCAAGCAGCCGCTGAGAAATTTGAATCAGCAGCATCAGTTGTAATCGTGGACTACCGTGGTTTAACAGTTGAAGAAGTCACTAACTTACGTAAACAATTACGTGATGCAGGCGTAGAAATGAAAGTCATCAAAAACTCAATCCTTTCTCGTGCAGCTAAAAAAGTTGGTTTAGACGGCTTAGACGAAGTCTTTACAGGCCCAACTGCTGTCGCATTCAGCAACGACGATGTAGTAGCACCAGCTAAAATCATCGACGAATTTGCTAAAGATGCAAAAGCATTAGAAATCAAAGGTGGCGTCATCGAAGGAAAAGTTTCTTCAGTGGAACAAATTACTGCGTTGGCAAAACTACCAAACCGCGAAGGTTTACTATCTATGCTATTATCTGTATTACAAGCGCCAGTCCGCAACGTGGCTTACGCTGTCAAAGCAGTGGCAGAGAAAAACGAAGAAGTTGCTTAATTGCAGTCTAATTCAAACAAATAAAAAACAAACAATTTTAATTTAAATGGAGGAAATTCAAAATGGCATTAAACATTGAAAACATCGTTGCTGAGTTAGAAACAGCAACTATCTTAGAACTAAGCGAATTAGTTAAAGCTATCGAAGAAAAATTTGACGTATCAGCAGCAGCTCCTGTAGCAGTAGCTGGACCAGCAGCAGGTGGAGCAGCAGAAGAACAAACTGAATTCACTGTTGAATTAACAGCAGCTGGCGATCAAAAAGTTAAAGTTATCAAAGCAGTTCGTGAAGCAACTGGCTTAGGCTTGAAAGAAGCTAAAGCTGTAGTTGATGGCGCTCCTGCACCAGTTAAAGAAGCTGTTTCTAAAGAAGAAGCAGAAGCTTTAAAAGCTGCTTTAGAAGAAGTTGGCGCTTCAGTAACAGTAAAATAATTCATTCAACTTTTGAATGTTTGAGAACCCTTGTGTGGCAAGGGTTTTCTTTTTTTGTCCACTTTTTGACTAAGAAATTGACTAAGCTTTTTAAAATGTAGCAAAGTTTGCAAATTGTTTTTCAAAATTTTGTTGAGCTTTTTTAGTTACATGGTTGTAGATATTTAGGGTTGTTTGAATTTTAGAGTGTCCCATTCTTTCTTGAATAACTTTCAACCATTGGCTAATATCTCCGTTTTGAGATTACTCCATAGCACTTTCAAATAACAAACTACAATGAGTGTGTCTAAAGCCGTGTATTTTTATATCTTCAAAATGGTATTCTTTACATACATATTTCAGCCATCGATTAGGGGTAGTTAAAGCAACTATTCCATTTTTTTCTGTTGAAAATACTTGCTGTTCTTTTTGTAAAGAAATTCCTCGCTTAAAGAATTCTTCTTTTTGTGGCATGTACCATTTCTTTAGAACAAGCATAGTTTTTTCATCTATACTTAAAGTACGTACAGAAGCTTTTATTTTAGGTGTTAACCCTAGTATTAATTCACCATTGGAATTTTTTGTTATAGTTCGTTTAACATGTATTTGAGATTTTGAAAAATTGATATTATCCCAAGTTAATGCCAACATTTCGCCTTTTCGTAATCCTGAAAAAGAAACTAATCTAAAAAAAGTAAAGATATGATAAGGTTGAGTTTTTTCTACGGTTTCAAGGAATTTTATTAATGTATCTTTTTCATAAAATTTAATTTTATCAGTACTGTATTTCTTTCTAGGGGTATCAATGATAATCATTGGGTTAGAATCAATTATTTCTAATTTTTGTGCATAGTTGAAAACTTTTGTAGTATATGATTTTAACGCACCAAACGTAGTGTATTTTTCATACCAATCATTTATCACTTTTTGGCAATAAGCTGGTTTGATGTGTTCAATACGTAGATTACCAAAAGCTGGAAGTATTTGTTTTTTAAACAAACTTTTAACACGTATAAAAGTATTTGGTGTAACAGTTCGTTCGTAAGATTCTATCCACAAATTATAGACATCTTCAAAATTATATTTAACTTTTAAATCTCTAATTGATAATCCTTTTTCTGCTACTTCAATTTTTAAACGAGAAAGAGCAAGATCAGCTTTCTTTTTAGTTTTGAATCCTCGCCGTGTAGTAAATTTTTGCTTACCTGTTAAGGGGTCAGTACCCAAATATACTTTAAATAGATATGCTTTAGTACCATCTTTTTTTGTATATTCTTTTATTGATTTACTATATTGTTGAACCATTTATTATTACCTACTTTCTTATTTCTTTAAATGCTCGCCAGCGTATAGAAAGAAATGTATTATAGGGAATGTATGTTCTTGTTTTTTTATAAAGAAAAGCCCTAAGGCTAATCTTTATGTTATAATTGGATTAGGTAAAACTAATCCAATTTGAAGGGGTACGTAAATATATGTTAGAGCAAAAAGATATATTAGATATAATATTGAAATTAGTAGGAACATCAGTACCAGGATATGTTGCATATTTGACCTTATACAAATTAAACATGATTTCTATAAATCGTCAGCGTTCAGACGAAAATAAAGTAATATTGGCAATTTTGTCAGGAATTAATTGTTTCCTAGGTTTATCTATACTACAAACATTTGAAAGTAATCAAATCTTAGGGAATCCAATTATTGTTAGCATATTGATTTTAATCATATCTGTGTTGATATATCCCAAGGTGTTTCCTCTAACAAGTGAATATTATCAAAAGTATATAAATAAATTTAGAAGGAAACAAGAGTTTGGAGAGGTAAGACAGCTATCAAGATATAAACAAGTTTTTGATAAAAGTGGAAAACTACGTATAGCAATTTTTGATTTTAATGGAACCTGTATAATTAATGGTAGAGTTGCTTCAATGCCAGAAGATATTGAATTTGATTATTTTGACATAGTTTTTACATCAATTATAGAAAATCCTAGTGATTGGTCTGAAGCAGAAATAATTGATTTGTACAAAGAAAATGAAAAAAAAGGAGCAGGTACTTATTCAGTCTACATAGATATAGAGAAAAAGATTAAGATACATGTCTTTCATCAATTAGCTTAAGTTATTTTTTCTTAAATAAATCATCTCCTGTAGTTTCGTGAGTTTCAAATTTTAGCGAGTTTCTATATTCAGTGTTATTTGAATGTTTTAATATTTCATCGCTACTTGGATACTTTTTACTAGGTGCTGGTTCTCTGCGTGGGTGCGTACTTGATTTGTCATAATTTGGTTTTTTTGTTGTCATTTCAATCAATCCTCATTTCTGATATAATTAATTTGGTTTTTTTATGTCCTGATCGTTTACTAGCGATTGGGATTTTTTTGTGAGAAATAGTATTAAATTTAAAATTCTTTGATAAAAAGAGAAGATTCAGTAACAAAGTTAAATTGATAATTTTTGTAAGTAAAACTCACACCATTCTTTTCTTTAATATGTTGAATGGCTTTATAAACATATTCAGAAGTAAAACCTAGGAATTCAGCGCATTCCCAATAGTAAATATGCCCAAGTTTCCAAGATGCTATTAAATCATCAAGGCTAATAGCTAATTCTGAACCATAATTTCTAGCAAGTTTTTCTTGCTTTCTATTTTCTGTAACGTCTTGAGAGAGAATTATACCAGCACTAGTTTTATAGTGCCCGTATTCCTCATACAACCGTTCTTTTTTATCAATAGTACATAAATCTTTATCAATAAATATAGTACCTCTGTAGAAATAAGCCGTATCGTTAGTTTTAGATTTCAGGCTTATTTCTTTTATCGGTACTTCTTTATTAACTATATCAACTAACGCTTCATAATCATTCATAGGGGACACCTGCTTAAGTTATGTGTATTTCTTTGTATATATAAATACTATGTTTTATTCGTCAATAAATTGATCTAAATATTCCATGATACCTTTTATTTCTTCTTTGGAATAAACACGACCATCAATTTCAGAATGAGCGGCTAAATCAATAACTTCTTCTTTTTTTAGTAGATGAGTTATTTTATTAGCTGACTTGTTTTCTTGTTTAGCAAGTTTTTGTTCAGCGTAGTTATATACATCTTGTTGATTCTCTTCGGTAAGTTTAGTATAAATACTTATTATGTTTAAATTATCATTATTACTTGTTGCATGTTCAAATAAATATTGAGGAGTTACATTTAATGCTTTTGCATAGATGTTAATGTCAACTTCATCTAAAGAACGATTCATATTTTCATGATTAGAAATAGTATTTTGACTAAACCCAGTTAATTTACTTAAATCTTTTTGAGTAAGTCCTTTACTTTTTCTTATGTCACGTATGACATTTCCGAGTATGTTTTTCATTGTTTCACCACCTCTTGAGATAAATATATCACATTGAGATATTTTAGTAAATAATAAAATCTCTTTTTGAGATATTTCCACCTTGACTTATATCTCAAATTGAGATGTATTTGTTGTGACAAGAAGGGAGGATATAAAAATGTCAGTAAAACAAATAGATAAAAAAGCTTTAAAAGTACAATATTTACTACCAAAAACAAAGCTTAAAGAAGTAAGACGTTTGAAGAAAGTAACCACAGCCGAAATTGCAAAAGTTATCGGTGTATCTCGTGAACATTATGAAAAAAAAAGCTGGAAAGTATCCGTTTCAAGATTATGAAATGATTTTGATTTCTCAAGAATTAGGAGAAGAAGTATCAAAATTATTTTTTTAAATAGAAATATCTCAATTTGAGATATGTAGGTGGTGAGAAGATGGACAATGTAAAAGACAGAGTGAGAAAAGCCCAGTGGAAACTTATGGAAGTCACAAAGCAACTAGCTAAAGAATTACTAGATGATAGTGAAACTTATGAAGAAGCACGTAAAAAATTGAAAGATGTTCGTTGGAATCTAATTGGTTCTTATAGTGAGGAACTCATAGAAACAGTAGATGCAATAATTGAAAAACAGGCAATGAAAGAAAAAATTAGTGTCGGTCGTTAAACAGACACTAATTAAATAAGTTGTTACTTGTTAATAGAATTTGAGTAGTTTTTAAGCATTTCATCAACTATTTCATGTTCATCTTGGTAATTTTCAAACTCACCTACTAAATAAGATTTGTTTGAATCACCATTTTCAACTATTTCTTTCATTTCCTGAAAGGTTCTATCCCAGAAAGAAATAAGTGAAGTTAGTTCGTAGTGTTGTAGTTCAAACTTTATTTTAAGAAATAAATCCAATTTATCTCTTAAAGAATAAATTTCGGAAAGTCGGAAATCGATGATAGGTATATCAGAAATATCTGTAGTAGTCATTTCTTTATATAATAATTTAGTTTTTAAATATAAATCAGTTTCCAAATTTATCGTTTCATCTACAAAATACGGCTTATCTTCCATTAGTATTCACCTCACTTTCATAATAATTATATCAATAAATGAAGTGAGAAAGAAACATCAATTAGCTTAGAAAGGTGGTGAGTAGATGAAACGTAGAATTAAGAAAAAAGTAAAGAAGATGTTTTATAAAAACTTCTATTTTAAATATTTAAAAAGAAAACACGACTATACCAACTGTTATTGGTGTAATCGTGTAATTAAGAAAAATTCAAATTATTGTCAATGGTGTAGTAAGCCTAATTTGGAAAAATAGACTTTTTAACTGTTTCAGAAACAACGTCTACAAGTAAATTATAAAGAGAATCTTTCACTAACGATGAAGCTCTTGAAAATCCCTTTTTAAATTTAGCTTCAGCGACTTTTGTTTTAGGCGTATCAATTAGTAAATCTGGAAGTGCAGTTTTAATTAATTCTTTATCAGTTTCAGAAATTTCATCATCAAGAGCTAGTAATTCAGTTGCACCATCCAATATTAATTTTGTCCAAGGATATGGCTGAGCGCATTGTTTACAATAGTATGGTAATTCAGCAGTACGCTTAGTTAAGTCAAGTATACCGTCTACTTTGTAGTAACCTCCAATAGGGTAGTGACATTCTTGGCAAGTAGAAATTAATTTTTTACCGCATTTCTCACAAAATTCTTTTGGGTCTTCTGGAACGTTAGAAGTAACGCTAACTTGATGACCGTTGATACAAACTTTTTGAAATTGTTGTCCCATAGTATTCACCTCACTTTCAACTTGATTATACCAATAAATAAAGTGAGAAATAAACATTAATCAGCTTAGAAAGGTGGTGGGAAGATGACAAATAAAAACTCCTCCAAAGCTATTTGTGAGGAATTAGAGAAAATTACTAATGGTATGCTGAATAATTTTATTGAACAACAAGGAAAACCACCAGAAAAGATTGAGATTACTTTAAACGAGAGAAAAGCTTTTCAATTGCAAAAGTACAACCTTGAAGCAGAAATAGATATGTTTGTTAATCAATATAACTATTATCCTAATCAAATAGAGATTCTTCTGGAGGGACGTAGCCAGTCTTCAATTTGGATACGTAGGATTTACAAACAGTTAAAGGTACAGTTTTAAGACCTCTTGATGTACGTATATTAAGCTTGTTAGTTCCTACTAAAGACTGTTTGTAATGGAAAAATAGAATTCCTGCAGTAGATTCGTAGGGTGCTAAAGTTACGGGGAGGCTAATCATATGTTTTTCATTTAAGACATGAGTAATAGCTTCTTCGCCGTCAGTAGTAAATGCAATTACTCCATTTCCGAGTTCAGTTGTATTTGTTTGATAAGTTGTTGTATAAGAATTTCCGTATTCGGTGAATAATGTATAAGATTCTTCATTATTCAGTTGAAAATCTATAAGTGTAATTGGGCGTGAACTATTATTTGTAAGTACTACATTGGGGAATAATCTGTATTTTGTATGCCAATATTTATCAGGTGTATCATTACTACTTCTATCTACTAAGCATTCAAACAGGCATTCATCTAAAAGAATAACTTCAAGATTAAATTTTTGGCTAAATTCTCTTTTTAAAGAAAGATATAAAGCTACTGCTGAAATGAATAGTGATACTATGCTAAAAAAATTATTTTGTATAAATTCTAACATTTTAGATGTCTCGCTTTCAGTCTAATTAAACCAGTAAATGAAGCGAAAAATAAATATAGAAAGGAAGTTTTAAATGGAAGTAATGTTACCAATTCAATTACCTGATTCATTCAAAGATGAATTAAAAGAAGATATTAAAAATCTGGCTTTAAATGTTTTTAGTCAAACTGCTCAAGGTTTAGAAGATTTGCCACCTTATTCGAAAAAAGCAGAAGTGAAGAAAGTTCTTCATATTGGAGAAGATAAGCTCAACCAATGGATTTCAGAAGGTTTACACCTAGTTAAATTTTCAGCAAATGACCATAGAATTGATAAAGAAGAATTAAAAATGTTTTTAAACAGTAGAAAAATATAAGAACGCTCGCCAGCGTATGGAAAGAAAAAGTAATCATTTTGATTGGAGAAATATAGTATGAAAAAACATATTAAAACAGCTTTACCTGATTTTATTTTATTAGCATCGCTAGTTTATATTACAACCTTAAATGCAAAAACAGGAATTGTAATGGTCATTTCCTTGTTTATTTCAAGTTTAATTGCGGAGAGTGAAAAAAATGGATACAAAAACTTATAATGAAATATTTATAGAAAGTGATGAAAGATGTCTATGCCCTAGATGTGGCGTGAATTATATGGAACGTGAACTAGAAAAAAATGCTTTATCACGACATGAACCAAATGTTTACATTTGCTCTTTATGTGTGGGACAGATGAAGCGGTATTAGATATGTTTGGTGAGAAAGTGCCATCAGAGAAATGGAGTTGCAACGCATGGTAAAGAAAAAACATAAAGGCTATTTTAAACAGCCTACCCAAGTGTTAAAGGATATTGAGGTAAAGAAAGTAAATAAACTGTACAATTCTTTATTTTCTGAAATGAGAAAAAGAGGTAATAAACATGGTTAAAGTAAACACATTAAACGCAATTGCAAATATTGTTGTTGAAGATCCAGAAAATGGTATTTCAACAATTAGCGCCACAGAATTTTTCTTTAATGTCTGTGAAGGTGTTGTTTCTAACCTTCTTAGATTAGTGGAAGGTCGATTAGTAGAAGTTGGTGGGGTTAAATATTATATTGCCCCATATTTCGAGCATGATAAAGTAGCACAAGCTTATTTAGAAAGTTAGTTGATTATTATGGAAAAAGAGCAAATAAGAAGCTGTGCAGGGCAAACTACACAGCAAACGAAAAGTTAAGTTATTTAAATTATAGCATGAAAGGACTGTAAAGCAAGTGAAAAATATTAATTTGGATTTATCTACTATTGGCGAAGGCGCATTACAAGAGCGTTTTATAGCTTCAATGGAAAAAGTAATTGAAAACATTCTTGATTTAAACACAGAAGCAACAAAGAAACGTTCTGTAGTTATTCAGTTAGACTTTACACCAGATGAGTACCGAGAAGTAACCAATATTGAAATGCAAACTAAAGAAAAATTAGTACCACGTACCCAAGTATCTGCTCGAATGATTGTTAATAGAAGCTTTGAAACTGGTTATCCAGAAGCAAATGAACTTTTAAGTAATGTTAAGGGACAAACGTATATGGATTTCCAAAAAGGAGAATTAGCAACAGATACTGGGCAACCAGTGAGTGAGGTAGAAAAACAGGAAGCTACCGAAGCTCAAGAAGAAATGACTGTTATTGATTTTAGAAAAATTAATTAAACATAAAAAGGAGAATGAATATGTCAGAAGAAAATATTAAATCAGCGTTACAGTATGCAGTGGACTTAGCCGAAGGTCAAAATGTTATCTACGAACAAGAACACGGTAAGTCATTTTATGATGCAAGCAAAGCAAGCTTGAAAGAATTATATCCAATTCCGTACGCAAGTTCTTTAGAAGTTAATTCATTAACAGAACTAGTTGACTATTTAAAATCTGATGCAGATTTTACTTACAAACCAATAATTCTACATGTAGAATCACCAACACTAGTTAAAGTTTTAAGTCCACTGAACGAAGATAGAAAGCGTGAATGTTTAGTTTATGCCAAAGCTATTTTAGATGATTTCCCGTTTAGTCGTTTTATGGATTCAGAAAGCTTCATTATTAATATTATGTCGCTGTTTGATAGAACGGAAGATGTAGAGGCAATTAGAGCTTGCACTAGTTCTTTACGAATTGAAGGCGGAGCTGACATTAAAGACGATGGTACTTCTCAAGTTGTCGCTGTGAAGCAAGTTGCTACAGTCCAACAAGCGAAAGTACCAAGTCCTGCGATTTTAAGACCATACCGCACCTTTTTAGAGGTTGTACAGCCAGAAAGCCCATTTATTTTCCGTGTTAATGATCGTGCAGATTGTGCGTTATTCGATGCCGATGGCGGTTTATGGAAATACGAAGCTATGAACAATATCAAAGAGTATTTATCTGAAGCGTTACAAGAAGAAACTGAAAATGAACTAATTAAAATCATTGCTTAAATGAGTAATAAAAAAATAGCAATCCATTGCCCCAAAAAAAATCGGGCTCTAGTTTTGCTAAAAAATAAAAGACCCAAGTTTACCAAAGCAAACTCAAGTCTATAGTTATTTCGACAAGACAACTATAACATATTTTTGCTTCAGTAACAAGATTAAACGCTGAAATAACAAGCGTTTGACGTCCTTGTATAGGGTATTAACATTCACGGGAAACTAAAAAGTGTAAATATCAAAATAGAAATTAAGGAGATAGCAAAATATGTTTATTAGAGAAAAAGTCTTATCTTGTGGAGAATATGTAGAGGTATATTTAATTCCAAGAACTGTAGATGCAGAAAGAGCAGCTAGAGGAGTGAAGGCAAAAAAGAAAAAGTTATCACGTTCTGCACAAGATAAAGTGAACCATAAAAATTCAGCAAGAAGTATTACACAGTTAGCAAACGTCAATTTTAAGAATTATGGAGATTATTGGCTAACGTTAACTTATCAACCTAAATTTTTACCAGCAACTTTAAAAGAAGCAGAAAAAGAAATAAAAAATATTTGGAACGCTTGAGCTATCGTTATAGAAAAATAGATAAAGAATTGAAATACATTCTAGTAACAGAATACGAATTAGACGAAGAAGGCAACCAAGTTAAAAATTTCCATCATCATTTAATTTAAATGATGTTTTAGATTGCGAGGAAATAGAAGGGTGTTGGTCTAAAGGGCGGGGAAAAAAATAAAGAGAGAATTGGGAGGGCAAATTGTCGCCGTTTGCAATTTGATAATGATGGTATAGCAGGCATTGCTAATTATGTGATGAAACCAAGATTCGGTAAAAGAGATAAGAAAAAATGGTCAAGTTCACGTAATTTAAAAAGACCAACTTTAATTGCTAACGATTATAAATATACACCAAATCAAATAGAAAAAATGGCTTTATCAAACGATTACGGGGAAGAACACCTTGTACGTATTTATAAAAATTATGACATTGCAGAAGTTCAACCAATTTACTACGAAGATACGGGTCGGCATTTCTATTTGAGAATGTGGAAGAAAAAAAGAAAGGTGGAGTGATATGTATAGTAAGTCAGTTCAAAGCAAGATGAAAAACGAACAAGGAAAGAGGTTTGAAAAATTAATTCTCGCTGGTTGTGATTATTACAAGAAAAAGGGGATGGCGATTATTGAAAAAACTCCAGAGCCATTTTCCGTTAAACGTAAGATGCAGGGTGGGTAATTTGTCGGACAGTTCCACAAAAACCAAAAAGCCCAACCTGATTTCCAAGGAACATTAACAGGTGGTAGGTCAATTATTTTTGAAGCTAAGAGTACCTTAGAAGATAAAATTAAGCAATCAGTAGTGAGTGATGCACAATTTAATTATTTAAAATTACATGAAGAATTAGGTGCTTGCGCTGGTGTTTGTGTTCAAGTGAAAAAAACTTATGCTTTTATTCCGTTTGATATCTGGCGTGATATGAAAGAATTGTATGGACGTAAATACATGACTGAAAACGAAATAAAGAAATTTGAAGTAAATACATTTGGTTATATTGCTTTTCTTGATTATGTAACAGAGGAGCGATGGGAATGTTAACAGAAGATATTTTAAAAACCATTTTAGAAGCATACTTTGAAAAACATGAAATAATTTTTGAGGGTTCCTATCCAATTAATGAAAAAGGGCAACGTGTATTAATGATTCAAGCTTTTGGAAAGAAAGGGCGCTTTATGATGAAGATGGGAGATGATTTTAAATTATGGTGCTAGTCATTAAGTGGCAAATGGTTTTTAATTGAAAGTTATAGCGTAGAACAGGAGGCAAAGTAAAAAAGAGGACTTAGTAGAGTTCTCAAAAACTACAATGGATTATTTCTTGCCTAAGATTCAAACGCCTAAAAATTCCATCGTTGCATTAGATTTTGAACAATGCGCAAGCTCGAATAAAAAAAGCTGGATATACGCCGATGTATTATGGAACTGACCTAAGATTGTGAGACAGGAATAAAAAAGCATTTTCCTAGACTGCTGATTTCCGATAGTCTATCGGCGATTGGTAGTCTAGTTTTTGTTGAATTCGACTTTCATTATAATAAGTAATGTATTTTTTTACAATTTCTATTACAATAGATGTAGGTTCATTTGTGAGCCCATCTAAGTAGAACGTTTCAGACTTTAGTGAGGCATGAAACGATTCGATGCAGGCATTATCTGAAGGTGTCCCTTTGCGGGACATACTCATGGTAATGCCTTTTGTTTTTATTTGATTCTGGTAGTCAAAAGAAGTATAAACAGAGCCTTGATCACTATGCAATAGACAATCCGTTGTTTGGGGTAATTGATCAAGTGTATCCAGAATAAAAGCCGTATCTTGCTTATCACCGATGGTATAGGCGATAATTTCACTATTGTATAAATCCATAATTGAAGATAAATACAATTGCTTTTGACCAAAAGGCAGATAAGTAATATCTGTTACCAATTTCTTTAAAGGAGCATCTGAAGAAAATTGTCTATTCAGCTTGTTCTCGACAACCGTGTAAGGTTGTCCCACTTTACTGCGTTTCTTCATTTTCACACGACAATTCCAATGATATTTCTGCATAATCTTTTGTACGGTGTTTTTATTTACTTTGTATTCCTTGTTAATCAGCGCAGTAATTTTTCGATAGCCATATCGAAACTTGTGCTGGAAACAAAGACGACGAACAGCTTCTTCAAGAGGTGTTAACTTTCCCAAGTCTTTTCGATGAGTCCAACGATAATAAGTCGCTCGCGAAACGCCGAAAAGTTGACACAATGCAGTAATGGTTAATTTCCCTTTCACTCTTTTAACTAATTCTACAAATACTTCTGGCTCCACATCCTTTCCAATTCTTTGTACTTTTTTAGCACTTCAATGTGCATTTTTAAAAATTTATTTTCATTTTTAAGCTGTTGTTCCTTGGATTGATTTTCTGGCCCTTTTCCATACGAATATTGTTTTCCAACCGGTTGAACCAATCGATGATTCTCACCATTACGGTACCAACGCCACCATGTTTCAATTTGTGTTTTGTTTTTAATTCCTAATTCTTCCATGATCGTTTTTACAGGAATGTTCTCTTTTTTCATTTGTATAGCCATTTCTTTGATGTGAATCGGATAAGAAACTCGATTTCCCATTGAAAAAGCACCTCCTAGTTAAATTCATTTTAACGTGAATTCAACAAGAGGTGCTTTTTTATTTTGTCTCAGTTTATTGGGTCAGTTCATTATAGCCATAAACCTTTTACATTGAAATACGTGGAATCCATAAAGAATTTCCCAATTCTTTATGGATCGCTGGTTATCCTAGTTACGATGTAACACCAAATCCATTATATAGCTATTTCCCAAGCATGGATGGCATTGCTATTTGGCAATTCACATCCACTTACATTACTGGTGGACTAGATGGTAATGTGGATTTAACAGGAGTTACGGATAATGGTTATACAGATACTGATAAGCCAGCAACAGATACTCCAGCAACTAACGATAAGCCAAAATCAGAAATTAAAACAGGAGATACTGTTAAAGTGAAATTTAACGTTGATGCTTGGGTAACTGGTGAATTAGTTCCTCAATTGGTAAAAGGAAATAGTTACAAAGTCCAAGAAGTAACTGGAAGCAAAGTATTGCTGGAAGGTATCTTGTCATGGATTAGTAAAGGCGATATTGAGCTATTACCAGATGCGAATGCGGTTCCTGATAAACAATCAGAAACAATACATGTGGTACAATGTGGAGAAACTCTATCTTCAATCGCTACAAAATATGGAACAACCTATCAAGCATTAGCATCATTAAATGGCTTGAGTGATACTAACATGATTTATGTTGGGCAAGTCTTAAAAGTGAGCGGAACAACAAGTACTACTAGAACATCACAGTTCAATCAGGAGATAATTTATCATCAATCGCATCTAAACTAGGTACAACGTATCAAGTATTAGCACAGAAAAATGGACTATCAAATCCTAATTTGATTTATCCTGGGCAAGTGCTATCATACTAAAAATATCCCCTCAAATTTTGAGGGGAAGTACATAAAATGTATAGCTTATTCAATTAGGATATGTGATAATTGTATTATATAAAATAATTAGAAAGGGATTTGAAAATGGATAAAAAATGGGTAAATGAGCATCCAATAAAATTCTTGTTATGTATGTTTACTCCAATCGGAATTATTACTTTATCGGGTAAAGAATGGCAAATTGTAGCAATATTTTTAGTAGCCACAATAATATATTTTGTTTTAAACGGTTTAGGAGATTTTGATGTTTTTAAAATTACCAAAGAAGGTATTGAATTAAAAAGAACAATTAATAAAGCAAAAGATACGTTAGAAGAAATTTCAAAACAATCTATTACAATTTTAAAAATGAATTTAAGGCAATCATTAAAATTAGGCTATTTGAATGGATTGTATGCAATTATAGATTATAAATTTTTTAAAAAATACTATGTAGAGGTAGAAGGAACTGATAAGGAATTAGATAATTTATTTTTAGAATTGAAACAGAATGTACTACATCTAATTAGTTATAATATTATACATTCTATTAACAACGTATATGATTATTTGAAAACATTGAACGATAATTATACTCAAATCTTAATAGAGTTAGAAACAATAAAAAGTAAAATGAACAATGACAATATTCCGTTATGGGAATTAAAAGATAAAAATGAGTATTTTTATGAATTTGATTTTTTAAGAGAAACTCTAAATAAGGAAGCCGAAATTTTTGAAGTCCTTAAACAGGAGGGTATTTTTGAATCAGAAGAAACCAAGCAAATTTATAAATATTTTAATGAGTTGTTAAAAGAATTCGAAGATTTATTGGATTAATAATATTTCATCAGAAAAGAACCTTAACTAATTATTCTTTGGCTGAGTTTTTTTGTACCGCAAGCATTTTTCGATACATCATGTATTAATCTTTGACCACAAAATACAGAACTCTACAGAATCATATATAAATGTAGACTATCACATATTATTCAATATGCGTAATTTCTCAAATGAAGTGCACCACTTAAAGTTAGATTTTTAGTTTAGAGGGTGTACTTCATTGAAGATTAATACATAAAAATAAAAATTTTTCTTTTCTCTATTAAAGTACTGAATAATCTGGTAAAATTTATGTAGATTTTAGGTTAATACATAAATATATTTTTTGCGGAGGAAGAAGATTGGAAGAAAAAATAGATGAGGTAGAAGTAATAGAAAATATAGAACATAAGAATACTTTTGCAGACATTTTGACTTTTTATGATTTACAAAAATTGCCATCTGATATTCTGAAAGAAGTTGCAGAAAATTTAGGTTATGAGCCTAGTAACCATAAAAAAGTAGCTTTATCTGAATTAATTTGGGAACAAATTAGTTCAGATAAAGCTACCAAACAAAATGCTTTTTCTGATTTTGAACTGTCTTTATTTTCCAATAAAGTTACATTTACTTGGTATAAAGCAGTAACTTTAAAAGGATTAATGGATTTGATCGTTAAAGATAAAGGGGCAGTGGTTTTGGATGGAATATTTAATATAGATGAAGAAACTATTACAACCGTACCTCAATTAATAGCTATTGCTCCATGTCCAAGTGAAATGTTTGGTAGTAATTGCTTCCTAGCACGTTACTTATATCAAGATGGTTTTTACTATGTACCTACTGCAAGCGGAAATCAAAGATTTAAAAAAATTAAGTCTTTAACAGCATTCGTAGATGAAGAAAATGGTATTATTGAAGTTAGAGCCAAAGGAAAGCTTATTAAAAGAGTTGTGGAAAATTTAGTTAGCTTTTTTGGTGACAGACCAGATGCCTATGAGTATTCCATTTTAGCAAACCATGAAGATAACACTGAAAATTTAGCAAAAGCTTTAGATGGATATCTTATTGAATCTGTCGGAGAGCCAACACTTTCATTGGAAAATTTATCTGATGAACAATTAGAGGCTATAAAATCGGTGTTAAATGTTATTGACGAAGGTCTAAGTAAGGAAGATGTTGAACCAGATTATAGCTTGACCATTGATGCTGCGAGAGAGGTTTTATTCGATACTCAAGACCCAGTGCCATTCTTGGCTTTAGTTTTAGCCGGATTAGATAAAGTAAGTTTAAGTACTCTATATCAATCGTTAATTAGTTCGCCATTGTACTCTTCTTTATCACCTTATTTGACAAATCAAGGCGGATATGTTAAATTTCATTCTTCATTTAATGGTATTAAAACAGAAAATACGATACAAGTTGCTCGACGTAGCAATTCTGTATATTTACCTGGTAATTCTAATGAAATAACTATAAAAAAAATTAGAGATACTATTTTTCAGCAAAAAAACAAAACTGTTAATGCTACAGAAGTAGATAAACTAGTGGAGGTTTCAGTAGCTGAATAAAATAGATAAACTCAAGGTAAAAGGGAGGAATGTGAAATGTCAATTAGCCATAGAACAATGCGTAACAAGGTAGATGGTTTTATTGATTATGTTTCTAAAAGGAATGTGAGTCATTTTTATTTAGAAACAATTTCAACCTACACAAAATTACCGATTGTAGTTTTTGCTGACTATGTTTTCCAATTAGTAGAGTGGGAAGAACTAATTGTTAAATATGAATTAAGATGCCCTGAGTATGAATGTAGTGGGCGTACAGTATATGATGTTTACGAGGAAATCCCTTTTAATGAATATATTGAAGATTATCGTGGGCATGAAGTTTTTGTTGAAAAAGATATCATTGTTCCTTTTTTTGAAATTCCAAGACATTTAAAAAAAACAGGAGGAAATCACCAAAAAAAGTTCTTAGTATCTTCTCCAATGGTGAAATAGAGACCAAGCGAGAGGATATTGAAAACGTTGAAGGAAATTTGACACTAAAGGATCTTGAAACTTTTAAATTTCAAAATCTTAATATTATATTTGGAGGTATAACTGTGAGCAAAATCTATCAAGATATAACAAATTCTGGTAATTTTATTAATTCTAATGGTGACGGAAACAATGTTACACTAAGTGTTGAGGATAACTCTATTTATAAATTAGCAGTTAAGGAAATTATAGAGAATGTCCAAGGAACCGATCAAGAGGATGCAAAAGATGTTATAGAGTCAATAGAAGATGCAATGAATAAAGAGAAACCTAGATTGGCGCAGCGTTTACATAACAGCTTACCAGATGTTGCGAAAACTTTGCCTGCTATAGTCCAAATTGGGCAAGCGATTGCTAATTTGTTATAATATACGATACTTATAAAAAATCTCAATTATTTTTGATTGAGTTTTTTTGCTCTTCAAGTAATTTTATGTATAATAATCTATATCTTCAACGGGGTCTATTTTGTCAAACCCTTATGCTCATTAATCGTTCCTATATAGTAAGAGGTTAGATTTGCACATTTCTTTCTATACGCTGGCGAACGGTTGACTAAACTTTGACTACAAAATATAGAAAAACACAGCACTCTACAGAATCATATAATAGTAGAAACACGTTTTTCTTGAGGTTAGAACTTGCTAGGGTATGATAGAACTTTCCTTTTTTATTACAGTAAAATAATTCATTCAACTTTTGAATGTTCGAGAACCCTTGTGTGGCAAGGGTTCTTTTTTTATAGCAAACGGTAGTTGTCTTTTGCTAAAACAACTACCGCTAGTAAAATATCTATAAAATTTAATTGTCTACTTTGACAAATTAACAACAATACAATCATCTACCACTCGGATAGAATCTTTGCTAGGCCAGACATTCATTTCTGCTTGTAAAGCTTTGTGTTTTTCAAAATCTTCTGGTGTAGGATCATTAAAATTTAATCCAAATGTTTTCATATAGAGTAAAGTATTTAAACTAGTATGCACCGAGTTAGGCATGAATTCAAATAATGAGACACCATTTGTTTCACCTTTTATATTTGAAACATTCCGAGGAGAACGATTTCCATACATTAAAAGTTTATAGGATTCTGGATTCTCAATTTCCATTGAATAAATATTATTTGTAATCATTTCCGCAGTACGTAAATCTTCTTCCGCTGTTAGATACTCAGAATATTCTAGGTTGGTTGTTTCCCGAACTTGAATAAAAGTAAAGAGAATTACTATGCCAATTAATAAATGTTTAAGCACAAAGTTGTATCCCCAGTAAATCATAATAAAGATAAGTAATAATGCTAAAACAGCAGGGAAGTTAGGCACTTCACCTCTAATTGCCGGACGTTTTCCACCTAAAATTGTAAACATGAGTGGAGTGATTACAATACCTAACAAGGTAATAAAGATGAAGAAAACATTTTTTCGTTTCAGATAGGACATATTAATTAATACAATGACCAGTAAAAGAACACATATCAAAAACAGCGGTGTAAAAAAAGTGTCTCCGACTGGAGGGAAGAATAGTTCTTTGGCGTAATCTTTAATATCATTGATAGAATCTATCAAGGGACGTTTACCCCAAAGAATCATATTATCTAGATAGGAGCTTTCAACGTTTAAAACTTTTTTCGCTAACACCGTCATTAGTTGAGATAGAACGAGAGATGAAATAGCTAGTAGAATAAAATGACCAATTTTGAAGGCATAGTCTTTAAAAGAAATTTTAAGGTCATTCAACTGAGCAAAATACAATGTCATTAAAATCTTGAACAAAATTAAGGTACACGCAAATACAAAGAATGATTGGTACATAGTAAGTGTAAATGTCAGCAACAAAAAGCCGAATAATTTAAAAATTTTATTGGGAATATGGTAAATAGCAATGAGAGAAAGTATAACCAAACAGATACCTAATGAAAATTCAAAATTTTGTAGGACGAAGTAAAATTGTTCGCTAAATAATTGACTGGTTGGAAAAATACTTGGGATAATATATAAATACTTTTTGTTATAAATCTGCTTAGTTGAAAGATCAACATAATAGCACAACAAGATAGTGGCGATAGCAAAGAAAATAATAGCTAACAAATTTAAAAAATAAACATTTACATAGTTGTATGTTAAAAGCTTTAAAGCTACTAATCCTGGTCTACCAATCGAAACCCAATGTTTTAAGTAGCCTCTGTAGTTAGTCATTAAGTGCATAGTATCAATAGCGTAAGTATTGTTAAATAGTTTAATACCATAAGTAGCAAAGACAATTAAAAAGCTGTAGATGGCTAAACCTTTGTTTTCTTTAATAAAATGTTTCATTTTTCTCTCCAATATTGTTTATTTGCTAAAACTTGTAAATTATTTATTGATTTTGATTAGTCTATATATCACACTCCCACCTATAATAAAACCCTAATTAATTATAAAATAGATAAGTTATAAGAACTACCTAAATTTGAAAATTATCAAATAAATCGTTTTTTACTTTAACTACAGATAAGTAACAATTTATTTTAAGTCAAAAACTGTTGACGATATTGTCGAGGTGTCATCTCTTTTTTCTGGAAGAAAAATTTTGAAAAATAAGAAGGTGAAGAAAAACCTGCTTCAAAACTGATTTCCGTGATGGTTAAGGAACTTTTTCTTAACAGAGAACAGGCTTTTTGCAATTTTAAGTTTTGTACATAAATACTAGGATTTGTTTGTTCATAACGCTGAAATAGCTTAAATAAATAGCTACGATCAATGTTATACTCAGAAGCTAATTGACTAATTGAAAGATTGTTTGAAAAATTTTCGTGAATAGCCATTTTAATTTGGTTAAATAATTGTTGGCTTTGGTTTTCGTGCTGTGTAACGGAATGATGCTCTAGATAATTCAACAATTGAAAGCTTTCACTTAAACTGCCAAAATGATTATGTTTCTTCGCTTCTTGGTAAATATTTTTAAATAAACTTTCTAATTTCTTATCAACAGTTCCTTTTAAAATACAATTTTCGGTAGTCAGGCCTATTTTTTCTAAATACTGAGACGAAAGATCTCCAACAAAACCGACCCAATGATAGGTCCAAGGATTTTGCCGATTAGGATAATAAATATTGCGACAATTGGCTGGAATCATAAACAAATCGCCAGCGGTAATGTGTTGTTTTTCCATAAAGGGTGTTGAAAAATAGCCTTCACCATCGCTACAATAATGCAAAACCCAATAATTAATGGGAGCAAACTCAGTTGGTTTTGTCGGACGGCATTTTTCATAGCCAGCTTCATAAAGATGAAATTCTTGGCTAATAGGTTGATCATTAATCAGGATGCTGACATTATTTGTAAAAACATTTTGCATGCTATCACCTCTTTATAAGAGTATGTAAAGGCTTTCTAAAAGTCAACATCTTTACAAGAAATAGGCAACATTTTTTATTTTCAAAAAACTGTAAGCGTTTTACAATGTGTGAGTACTAATTAATTTGATAAAGAGAGGATGTAGTAAAATGGCAACACATTCACGGGAACGATTAGGTTCTGTCGCATTGATGCTCATGACTTTTTCAGCGGTTTTTGCCTTTCCCAGCATTGTTAACAACAGTATTCAGATTGGCCTAGCAACTATTCCAGGCTATTTATTCGGCTCTATTTTTTACTTTTTACCATTTATTCTAATGATTGCAGAATTTGCTTCTGCTAATTCTGAAAATGAATCAGGTGTTCACAGTTGGTTGGAATCTGTGTTAGGACCTAAATGGGCATTTTTAGGCGCTTGGTCATATTTCTTTGTCAACTTGTTTTTCTTCTGTTCATTACTACCGAATACATTGATTTATGGTTCATACGCTTTTTTAGGTCAAAACGTTTTTCAAGGAAACCATAGTACTAAAATAATTGCAGTGATTTCTATTCTGTTATTTTGGTTAATGACATGGGTTTGTATTAAAGGGGTTTCGTGGATTTCGAAAGTGACTAGCTTAGCGGGTGGTGCTCGTTTATTTATGGGCGTAGCTTTTGTGGTTTTAGCCTTTGTCGTCGTGTTTGGTTTTGGCAATGAGCCAGCACAAGAGTTTACCACGACGTCAATTATGCCAACTTTTAATTGGACTTTTTTCATGACGATGGCGTGGATTTTACAAGCTGTTGGCGGTGGTGAAAGTATCGGCGTATACATTAAGGATGTTAAAGGCGGCAATAAAACGTTTGTCCGCACGATGATTGGTGCGACGATTGCGGTCGGCATCATGTATATTCTTGGTGCCGTTGCTGTAGGTTTGGTAGTGCCAACGGACGTCTTAAAAGGAAATTTTTCAAATGGTATTTTTGATATCTTTAAAATTTTAGGTACGTATTTCCATATTCCCGCAGCAATGATGGTGCGCTTAGTAGGAATTATCTTATTTGTCGGAAGTCTTGGTTCTTTGGCTCTGTGGACGGCAGCACCAGTTAAAGTATTTTTCTCAGAAATTCCTGATGGGGTCTTCGGTAAGTGGCTAGTGAAAACGAACGAAGAGGGAAATCCAACCAATGCTTTGTTAGTTCAAGGAATTATTGTGACGATTTTAGTTGCCATTCCAGCACTAGGAATTGGAAATATGGATAGCTTTTTAGAAACGTTAATTAATATGACAGCTTCTACGTCATTAGTGCCTGTCTTGTTCTTGTTAATCGCCTATATTGGGCTTCGTTGGAAAAAAGAAACAATGCCGAGAAGTTTCCGCTTTGGTAATCGAACCTTTGGCTTAATTGCGGGAATTTTCTTATTAGCCATTTTTATCTTTGTATTCTTTATGTCAACTGTGCCGGATCCAAAATTAATCATGGAAGAAATCAATGGCACGTTACCGAAAGGAACCGCTAGTCCACTGGGCATGTTGGCGTATAACATCATTGGTTTAATTGTTTTTATGGGCTTTGCTTGGATTTGCTGGAAACGGTATGAAACAAAAGAAAAAAATGAAGTTGGTAAAGGAGAAATAGATTATGAAGACTTGGGAAAATTATAAAGTAGATAGTATTAATCGGTTGCCTGGACGAGCACACTTTTCGAGCTTTCCCTCGAAAGAAACAGCGTTACTAAATGAAAATAAATATACACAAGCATACAAAAATTTAAACGGACGCTGGCATTTTCTCTTTTTAGAAGCGCCAGAATACAGCCCAGAAAACTTTTTTGCGACGGACTTTGATACAAGCCAAATGGATCAAATCACTGTTCCTGGAAATTGGCAAGTCCAAGGATATGGCAAAATGCATTACTCTGATTTATGGTACAATTTTCCCATTAATCCGCCGTATGTACCAACAGAAAACCCAACAGGTATTTACAAACGGACATTTGCTATAGATGAAACATTTCACGATAAAAAAATCATTTTACGTTTTTGTGGCGTAGATTCAGCTTATCATGTTTGGGTGAACGGCCATGAAGTTGGCTACAGTAAAGGTGCACGAAATGAAGCAGAATTTGACATTACGCCTTACGCTAAAATTGGTGAAACAAATGATTTAACGGTGCGAGTCTATCAATGGTCAGATGGTACGTATTTAGAGGATCAAGATATGTGGTGGTTAAGTGGTATTTTTCGTGATGTTGAATTACTCGGTGTACCAGAAAATGGGCTGGAAGATTTCTTTATTATTTCCGATTTAGATGATTCGTATCAAAATGGCCACTTGGCAATTACGGGTAAATTTTGGCAAGACAAAGGACAACAAGTTCAATTGGAGTTGATGGATCAGCAGGGAAAAACGGTTCTTAAAGAGACTGTCGCAGGAAATCAAGGTAAGGTTGAATTTTCAGCAAGTTTACCGTCTGTCACTGCTTGGTCAGCTGAAAAACCATACTTGTATCAACTATTTATCACTGTTTTTTCTGAAGGGGAAGTCGTCGAAGTTATTCCGCAAAAAGTTGGTTTCAGAAATATTCATGTATCTGGTGAGACTTTCTTAGTCAACGGTGTGGCCATTAAACTAAAAGGAATGAATCGTCATGATTATAATCCGAAAAATGGTCGAGTGGTTAGTCGTGAAGAAATTGAAAAAGATATTCGTTTAATGAAACAATTTAATATTAATGCCATTCGAACCAGTCATTATCCAGCATCTGCTTATTTCTATGATTTATGCGATGAATATGGAATGTATGTGATTGATGAAACTGATTTGGAATGTCACGGCTTTGAATTAACCGGAGAATATGATTGGATTAGCAACGATCCAGAATGGGAAACGGCTTATGTTTCTCGGATGGTACGGATGATTCAACGGGATAAAAACCATCCATCAATTCTCTTTTGGTCGTTAGGAAATGAATCTGCGTTTGGTCATAACTTTATTGAAATGGCCCGTATTGCCAAAGAAATGGATCCAACACGTTTGGTTCATTATGAAGGTGATTTTGAGGCAGAGGTCACGGATGTCTATTCTACAATGTATACGTGGTTGGAACACCCAACTAGAGAATTACTGATGAATACGATTATTGAAAATTCAAAAAAACCGCATATTTTATGTGAATATTGTCATGCGATGGGGAATGGCCCTGGGAATTTAAAAGAATACCAAGAGCTATTTTATGCTCATGATAAATTACAAGGTGGCTTTATTTGGGAATGGTTTGACCATGGCATTGAATCTGTAACAGATAACGGTGAAGTTTATTATCGTTATGGCGGCGATTTCGGCGATGATCCAAGTAACAAAGATTTTTGTATTGACGGGATGTTGATGCCTGACCGTACGCCATCTCCTAGCTTGTATGAATACAAAAAAGTCATTGAACCCATTACAACTAGCGCTATTGACGTTCTGTCAGGTGAATTCTCATTATTGAGTCGGTTTGACTTTGAAAACTTGGCTATCTTTAAGCTGGTTTATACAATTACTGAAGATCAAACAGTGATTCAATCAGGGACAGTAGCAGTGCCAGCAATTGCTGCTAGAGCAGAAGGAAGACTGCACTTACCTTATCATTTAGATTTTCCTAAAAAGGCAGGAGCCGCCTATTATTTAACTCTTTCATATCAATTGAAAGAAACGACCGCCTATGCATCTGCTGGTCATGAATTAGCTACCGCACAGTTTGAATTGCCAATTGCAACACCAGGGATTGAGATCACACCAGTTGGCTCGCTGATGGCAAAGGAGATTGGCCCTCATTTATACATTGAAGGACCAAACTTTTCAATTAATTTTGATAAAGTAAAGGGCGCCTTAACGAATGTGACACGAGATGGTAAAAAATTATTGCATAAAGGGCCGAGATTTACATTTTGGCGGGCACCAATCAGTAATGATATGGAAATTATTGATGAAATGAAGAAGAAATATTTCTTACATTTAGAGCATGAAATTGTCCGTTCTTTTGAGTGGAAAAAAGTTGATGATTTTATCCAAGTCATCGTAAAAACAATTAACGGAACGACTAACAGTGCTTGGCATTATCAATGTACCTATCAGTATTTAATTGCACCAAATGGCGAAATTTTCTTCGATTTAAAAGGTAGTCCTGCTGGTAAAATTGAAAATGCGCCAGATATGTTACCACGTTTGGGTGTGACTCTCCATTTAGACAAGTCTCTATCAGAAGTAAAATATTTCGGTAAAGGGCCGAGAGAAAACTATGTAGATTCACAAGAAGCTGGTTTACTTGGCGTTTATGATGCTACAGTGGCGGAAATGTTCACTAATTATGTTGTTCCACAAGCCAATGGTAACCACATGGCGACTAAATGGTCCGCATTCACGGATGATCGCGGCCAAGGGGTAGTAGCAACAGCGGCTGATTCATATAATTTTAGTGTTTCTTATTTTGAAGAACAAGCGCTAGATGTTGCTAAGCATACCAATGAATTACAAGAAAGTGAGTATGTTGTTTTAAATATCGATTACAAACAAAATGCCCTAGGTAGCTACTCTTGTGGTCAGTGGCAATTAGAAAAATACCGGACTACGTTTGAAGAATTCCAATTGGCATTCCGCTTAACACCTTTTAATAATAAAGAGATTCAAGCAGCGGATGTCGCACATGAACGAGTAAAACGACCAACAATTTCTTAAATAAAAGCTCAGAACAGTGCACTTCGGTCTCCTGTTCTGAGCTTTTTTAATGAAATTATCAGAAATTATTGCTTTTTTTTCATGGAAACAAGCAAACTATTTTGTTATCTAATAAAAGTAGTCCATAATAGTAACATAGCGAATTATTCGCTAGATAAAGCATTTAGGAGGAATTATTTTATGCATACTTTATGGGTTTTAATCGTTGGTGCTGTTATCGGTGCTATCGCTGGCGCACTTACAAGCAAAGGTCAATCAATGGGTTGGATTGCGAATATCGTTGCCGGTTTAGTTGGTTCATTTATCGGAGAAAAAATCTTAGGTAGCTGGGGTCCTCACGTAGCAGGTATGGCAATTGTGCCATCAATTATTGGGGCAGTAATCTTAGTTGCTGTGGTTTCATTCTTCTTCGGACGAAAAAATAGCTAATTAAGTAAATAATTGTTTAATTAGTTAAAGGCACCAAGTCTCACGAATTTCGTGAAACTTGGTGCCTTTTTTTATTTTCTCGTTAATTTTACGACAACTTCACAACGAGCGGTTTGTGGAAACATATCAACAGATTGTAAATAGTCTACTTGATATACTTTGGCTAATTGAACTAAATCACGTGCTAACGTGGATACATTACAAGAAATATACACCATTTTCTTAGGTGGTTGTTTCAAAAGGGCCGTTAATAATTTACGATCCAAACCAGTCCGTGGGGGATCAACTACAATGGCATCAGGTTTAAAGCCTTCTTTGAACCATTTAGGTAATAAGTCTTCAGCTGTTCCAACAGCATAATGTGTGTTCGTAACACCAAGTCGTTTTGCATTGAATCTAGCATCGTCAATTGCGGCGGGAATGGTATCCATACCACGAACTTGATGCGCTTGTTTCGCTAAACTTAAGCCAATGGTCCCGACGCCACAATAAGCATCAACAACAGTTTCATTTGGTTGTAAATTTAAGGCCTTGATTCCTTCATTATATAAAACTTCCGTTTGTTCTGGATTCAATTGGAAAAATGCTCGCGGCGATAAATCAAAGACAACGTCGTTAATGTGTTCTTCAATGCTTTCTTTGCCCCATAAGTGAAGGGTATCATCACCCATTACTAGAGAGGTTTTTTTATTTTGGACATTTTGCATAATAGAAACAACTTCTGGTAATTGTTCATTAATTGCGCGAACCATTTTTTCTTTTTGTGGAAATTTCTGCGATTGTGTAATGAAAACTACTTGGACTTCGCCAGTTTGGATGCCCACTCGAACCATTAATGTTCGAAAGATACCACTATTTTTACGTTCATCATAAATTGGTAATTGAAAGTCATTCAATAAATCAACTAATGTATTCATCACCTTGGTTGTCGCAGGCTGTTGGACCAAACAGTTATCAATCGGTACTAATTGATGTGAATCAGCTTGATAGAGACCAGCTTCTACTTGGCCATCGATTTGGCGTAATTGGAATTGGGCTTTATTTCGATAATTCCAAGGATTCTCCATCCCAATTGTTTTTCGTAGTTCATAGTTTTGATAATTGGCTGGTTTAAATTTGTTAAGTGCCTGCTTTAATAAATCTTTTTTAAAGTCTAATTGTGCTTTGTAGGCTAAATGTTGTAGTTGGCAGCCGCCACATGTTTCATAGACAGGACAAGGAGGGACCACGCGATCTTTAGCAGCTTTTTTGACAGATTGAAGGGTTCCTTCAGCAAATTTGGGTGTAACATTTGTGATCGTGGCAGTCACTTCTTCTTTCGGTAGCGCCCCAGGAACGAAAATAATTAATTTTTTATAATAGCCGATACCTTCGCCATTAATTCCTAATCGTTTAATTTTTAAAGAAATTTGTTGGCCTTTTTTTACTAGTTGTTGGGTCATATTCTTTCATCCTTTAGTCATCTCACATTTTTCACTTCCTCCCATTTTAGCACATTTTTATTTATTTGGCTTCCAAGGATTCTATGGTATAGTAGAATATATGTTCTGATTTAGAGGGGCAGGAGAATAAGATGACAACAATCACACGAATTAGTAAAGATAAAGGTGAATTTTATCTACTTTGGCTATCTTCAGGCGAAAAACTGCGTGTCTCGGAAGATATTTTAGTACGGCAGCGTCTGCTAAAAGGCCAAGAGTTATCAGATACTTTAATAGAAGAAATAAAAAAAGCCAGTTCTTATGATGTCGGGTTACAAATGGCGATGAATTATTTAAGCTATCAATTACGTTCAAAGAAAGAGATTTTTACTTATTTAAAAGAGAAAGAAATTGTACCTGAAGATCGAGTAAAAATCGTTCAACGTTTAGAAGAGCTGCGGTTGTTGGATGATGCAATTTTTAGTGAAAGTTACGTACGGACAGCTATGCGAACCAGTGATAAAGGACCACGAAATGTGGCACAACAATTAAAGCAAAAAGGCATTAGTGAAGAAGATATTCAGCATGGCTTGACCTTTTATACGTTAGATGAACAACTTAATGTTGCCACAGCAACTGCAGAAAAAGCCATGAAACGCTATCGAACTAAAAGTTTTAAAGATGCACTACAGAAAACGCGTCTGCATCTGATGCAAAAGGGCTTTACAAATGAAATCATTGATCTAGCTTTGGAATCTTTAGCTTTTAAAAAGGACGAAGAACAAGAACAACAAGCGTTAAACAAGGAAGGCGAACGTTTATGGCGTGCCAATCAGCGATTTGATTTTTCTAAAAAAGTCCAAAAAGTCAAACAAAGCTTATTCCAAAAAGGGTTTGACTATGATTTGATTCAGCAATTTATTAGCGAAAAGGAAGTAGAACATGACGAATAAAGAGCCTTGGGAGGCGTGGAGTCCCGCAAAAGTTAGTTTATTCCAGGAAGATTTTTTAGCTTGGTATGAACGAGAAAAACGCAATTTACCTTGGCGAGCGAATACAGATGCATATCGTATTTGGATTTCTGAAATTATGCTACAACAAACTCGCGTAGATACAGTCATTGATTATTTTTATCGATTTATGGAATGGTTTCCGACGATTCAAGATTTAGCGGAAGCGCCAGATGATAAGTTGTTGAAAGCTTGGGAAGGGTTAGGCTACTATTCACGAGCACGTAATTTAAAAGTGGCAGCGCAACAGATTGTTTCAGAATTTGGTGGGAAAATGCCTGATACAATCGAAGATATTCGGAGTTTAAAAGGAATCGGTCCCTATACGGCTGGTGCGATTGGCAGTATTACCTTTAATCTCCCCGAACCAGCAATTGACGGTAACGTCATGCGGGTAGTGAGCCGTTTATTTGAAATTGATGCAGATATTGCAAAAGCGAGTAGTCGTAAAGTATTTGAAGCGGCGATGCTTAAAATCATCGATCGTGAGCGTCCAGGGGATTTTAATCAAGCCTTAATGGATCTAGGCTCAGCCGTCTGCACCCCAACTTCCCCTAAGTGTGAAAGCTGTCCGCTTCAGCAATATTGTGCGGCCTATCAGGCAGATAAAATGACCGCTTATCCAGTCAAATCAAAAAAAGTTAAGCCGAAAGATGTGTATTATGTCGGCACTATTATTGAAAATAAAAAGCAAGAATTTTTATTAGAACAACGACCTGAAACCGGTTTGTTAGCCAATATGTGGCTGTTTCCGATTGAAGAAATTAGCAAAAAACAATTTCAACAATTGCAAAAACTGGCGCAACCAGCAGAAACGGAAAAACAATTAACTTTAGAGTTAGAGCCTGTAACAGAGCCTTTGGTCGCTGAAGAACCTGTCAGCTTTTTTACGGACTATGAAACAGTTGTCTGGCAAAAACGTGCCTTAGGCGAAGTCGTTCATATTTTCAGTCATTTAAAATGGCATATCTTAGTCTTTTATGGCCGAAATACAGGCGAATTAGCCACACTAGAGTCGCAGCGATGGGTAGCAGCACAACAATTTTCGGACTATGTTTTTCCAAAACCACAGCAAAAAATGGTGGAATTGTTCAAAAAAGAACACAAAAATAAATAACAAAAAAGAGAGGCTTTTAAACAAACAAGCCCCTCTTTTTTGTTTCCTCTAGGTTATACCCCTATATAAATTCTGCTATGTTTAGTTTTGAAGGGGACTGGTAAGATAGACTTGTCTCTTGTCTGCTTAGAGGAGTAGTAATGATGGTGGAGACTTTTCAAGAGAGAGGAAGTACAGCCAATGAGTAGGAAGCGAAAAATCAGCTTAATTAGTTTAGTCATCATTTTGTTTTTTGTCACAGTCGGCTCAGCATACTTTGCTGTAGCTGGTAGCTATTTAAAGAAAACAATTGATAAAGGCTATGTTCCCATAAAAAATGATTATACTGAAGCGCAAAATAAAGATAGTCAATCGTTTTTGGTCATGGGTCTAGACAATACAATTGAACGGAAATTAGGCACAACTAGGACTGATGCTATGATGGTGATTACCGTGAATAACAAGACGAAGAAAATAACCTATTTAAGTTTGCCACGGGATAGTTTTGTTCAAATTGATGCAAAAAATTACCAAGGGATGCAACGAATTGAAGCCGCCTATACCTACGATGGACCAACAGCTTCTGTTAACACAGTTGAGAAATTATTGAATATTCCAATCAATCATTACGTTGTGTTTAACTTTTTATCTTTTATTAAGTTAATTGATGCAGTTGGCGGCATAGATGTCAATGTCAAGCAGGCGTTTGATGGTGTCACCAAAGACGGGCCAGGATCCATTCATTTTGATGCAGGGAAACAGCATTTAGATGGTACGAAAGCTTTATCTTATGCCCGTGAAAGACATAGCGATAACGATATTATGCGTGGATTCCGACAACAAGAAATTATTCAAGCAGTTGAAGACAAGTTGAAATCTGGTCAATCAATCATGAAAATAATGGACATTATTGATTCGTTAAATGGAAACATTCAAACTGATGTGGATTCCAATGAATTGACTCATTTAGTCAAAGAAGGCTTGACTTGGACCAATTATGATAAACAACAGCTTTCTTTTGACTGGCGCACTTTTAGTAATGAAGGGCGCAGTATGGTTGAACTATATCCAGATAGTATTGAAAATGTCCGTCATCAATTACGCGTGTCTTTAAATTTAGAAAAGCCAGATGAACGAGATCAAGACGGCTATGTCTTCCATACGAACGGTGAATTTTTATATCAAAGTGATTATACCGTTCAAGATGAAGCAGCTGAGGAAAACGAAATGACTTCCATCAACGGCAATACGTATATTGGTGTTCCTGGCAATACACAGACTGGCCCGTTGCCATCAGTTAAAACGGAAAATGGCTTTATAAAATAATTTATTTTCCAAGTCTAGAAAATCCGAACATAACAGATTAAGTAATCCGCTTACTTATTATTCTTCTAAGGAAAAAACGAAGGATTTTAGCAAGAAAACAGCGTATCATTTGATATAAACCCAACATTCCCTTTATAATGAAAGTAACAAGCAAATTTTTGTTACTTAGAAGGGGAAGGGAGCAAGGAGTTATGTTTAGTTATACAGATACCATTTTGTCAATTATGCAAAGAATTGAAGTATACAACGAAATTTTCAAAGCCATCTCTAAAGAAGTTCAAGAATACGGTTGTAATCAGGCTGCACATCGGAGAGGCCGTGACACTTATATGTTTTGCCGAAATAATGTGAATCGTTTTTTTACAGAAGAAATGATGTTTCGTAAAAATTTAGAGCCGTATTATGATAAAGAAGCAACGAAAATCTTGCTAGAAGGATTAGATACGTATAAAGAAGGAGTATTTTTCTGGTTAGAGGCATTAAGTGAATCTTGCCAAGTGACAGATGAATTGAAATATCAATTAGGAATCCGCCAAAAAGAATCCTCTTATTTATTAATTAATCAAGCTTGTAAAGAAGCCTGTGAGGGCATTCAAAGCGCTCATAGTGTTCATAAGATGTAAAAAGTTAGGGATAGCTGTCAATCTGGCAGTTATCCCTAACTTTTTTATTTCAATATCATCTGATAAGCATAACGTTCGCCATCGTTAACATCTAAAATCACGTCACCTTGATAAACAAAGCCAGCTTTTTTAATCAGGTGCTGCATAGCGAGATTTTGTGGATGTGTATCGATTCGAATATCAGTAGCACCTTGCAAACGAGCGGCTGTAACCAGTGAGCGCAAAAGCACCAAAGCCAGTCCTTGACCTTGAAAGGAACTTTTTAGAGCAACACGATGAATTGCCGTATACGTAGTTTGAGAATGAGGTTGCCAAGAACCATTAAAAATCGCTTCATAAGCAGGATCAATCTCCGAACATAAAACACCAACGCCTGCCAAGGTATCCTCAACCATTAAAATATAGCAAGTTTGCTGGTCGATATCTTTTGCTAAAATTTCTTGATTCGGGCCATCGCCGTTTTGCCATTGGGGAATGCCACTTTTTTGTAAGGTGCGGCGTCCATCTTCAATGATAGCAAGGATGTCAGGCAAATCAGAAGGTTCTGCTTTTCTTAAGTAAACAGTCAAAAAATATTCCCTCCTCTTAGAAACCTGTTGTTGTTTTCAATTGGTAAATTTTTGAAGGGCGGCCAATGCCAACGGGACGTTCACCTAATTCTTCAAAATATTGTGTCATGGCTTTTTTAAAATTTGAATGGTCAATGCTGCGATAATCAACGCCGAGGAACTTCGCAAAAACTTTACGGGCTTCCGTAATGGTGAAATCTTTTCCTAAGACTTGAAGCACTTGCGGTTCATGTTCCATTTTATCAACAACACGATTAAACGCCTTAATTATAATTTCACTATGGTCGAAGGCTAATGTATCTTTACCAAGAGAGGCCGCTGTTTTCAAGTCTAAAGTAATTTCCACATCTTCATGAGATAACGTGATGTGTTGACCATGCCGTTCAAGATTGAACCAATGGACTTCTTTGGCATCGTCGCCAGCAATTAAAGGTTCTTCACCAATAAAGGCTAAATAGCTGACTGTCACGACCCAGCCACGAGGATCTCGATCTGGGCGACTAAAGCTGTGTAATTGTTCAATATTTTCTTGAGAAATCACCACACCAGTTTCCTCTTTTGTTTCTCTTAAAACACTATCTTCAGTAGATTCGTTGCGATTAACAAAACCGCCAGGAAGCGCCCATGAGTTTCTAAAGGGGTGACCTTTACGTTGAATCAGTAAGACTTTCAATTGATCGGCTTCCTTGTTGTAACAAAGAAGAACCATATCAACGGTTAAAGAGGGTTTTTCATATTCAGGTAATTCTTGTTGATGATACCAAGTTAAAAACTCTGCTAAGCTGGCTTGGCGTTCATAATAATTTTTTTCTTCGGCTTTAGAAGCAAATTGTGGCACAATTGCTCCTCCTTTCAAAAAGAAACATGGTTTTCTTTTATTGTATCATTAAGTGGCTGAAATACAATATTCAAGCGTAAAAAGAAAAGCAAGCCTGGGACAAAAATCACTTTGGATTTTTGTCCCAGGCTTGTACTATAAGAAGTTTGTTCTAAACGTTGTTTATTGTGTTAATTCTAATAATTTATTTTTCAAATCTTCTTCCATATGGCCAAGTTCGATTTCGGCAGCTTGGCGTTTTTCTTTTCCTTCTTGTTGAATACGTAATGTTTCTTGGATAGTTTCAATTAAATCATTTTGTGTTTTTTGTAATGTTTCAATATCGACTAGGCCACGTTCGTTTTCTTTTGCTGTTTCAATTGCAGAAATTTTTAGCATTTCTGAATTTTTCTTCAGTAAGTCATTGGTGGTTTCAGAGACTTGGCGTTGAGCAGTCACAGCATCTTTTTGACGGAGTAAGGTCAAGGCGATGACTACTTGGTTTTTCCATAACGGAATCGCTGTATTCACCGATGATTGAATTTTCTCAGCCAAAGCTTGGTTAGTATTTTGGATTAAACGAATTTGTGGGGCTTGTTGAATCGTAATTTGACGAGCCAAGCGTAAATCATGGGTTCTTTTTTCTAAACGGTCTAGGAATTGGTTATAATCATTAACAATTTGGACATCCATTTGATCTCCAGATTCTTCCGCTTTTTTCATGGCTTCAGGAATAATTTGCGTCCGTAATTCTTCTGCTTTTAATTCCCCAGCGGCAATATAGATGTTTAAGGCATCAAAATAATCTTTATTTTTTTGATACAATTGATCTAACATGGCATTATCTTTTAAAAGACCATCTTTTTCATGGGTTAATTTGACAGCAATTTTGTCAATTTGCGCACCAATTTTTTGATATTTGGCGGTAATTTCGTAAACGGATTGTTTGACTTTACCTAACATTTTTTGAATAAAGTTGCCTTCGCCAGCACGTAATTCATTGGGATTGGCTTCATTTAAACGAAACATTAAATCGGTCAGTGAATCACCAACAGGACCAATGTCTTGTGCTTGAACGTGGTTTAACATCGCTTGCGAAAATTCGCCGAGTTTGATTTGGGCATTTGAACCATAGGTAATTACTGCTTGTGAATCTTGGACGTCAATTTTTGAAGCTAACTCTTTTGCTTGGGCTTGACGTTCTTGTGGTAATTTATCAATTAAACGAGGAGCTGCTTGCTGTTCTTTTAACTCAGATAGTTCATTTTGTTGCGTTGGTGTTAGTTCATCCATTGATAAAAATGGATTACTTAATAAATCGTCCAATGTATTGGTTACAGATGTTGTTTCTTTGGGTTGTTGCTCAGTCATTTTTTTTCCTCCCTAATGATTATTGCTGGTCTTCGTTTACTTGAGGTGATTCCTCAGTTGCAGCTTTTTGCGACAAGCTGCTTTTAGCGATCGACATTTCGACATCTAAATCGTCTAAGTCATCGGAAACGATTTCCTCATAATCATTTTTAACTAATTTTGACAATTGGTCAATGATTTGTGCGCTTTCTTCTAATTTTTCATACGTTTGTTTGTTTTTTACTTCATGTTGTTCGATTTCTAAATGCTTACTTGTTAAGTCAACGATATTTGGTAAATGTGTGTAGAGAAAGTGATTGGCTAAGTGTAACTTTTTAGGTTCTTTCACTAACTCTTTAAACAGAGCTTTAGAAACCTTCGTTGTATCATTACGTAAGTCAATCGCCCGTAATTTAGTTGAACGATTCATGTTTTCTTGTAATTGTATGATTTGTTTTTTGGCTGTGCTCATTGTACTTCTGAAAAAATCAATTTCTTGTGGAGATAACCCCAACTCACGATAATGGGCTTCTTTATCTTTCGTTAAGTAAGGCATTTGATCGCTCTTGTCGGCGGCATTTTTCTTTTTTCGATAGAGAACGAATACTAAAAAGCCTACCAGAATCACAAAAGCGAAGAAGCCATATTCTCTAGCAACAGCAATGATTAAGGCTCCTAAAAGAATATAGCCAATCAGTAATTTTGTATTTAATTTGTTCATTTATATAGTTCCTCCTATCTATCTAATCCTCGAAAGAGTCAGCTCTCGTTACAATAGTTATTTTAGCATACTCTGTGAGAGAAAAGACATACAGCGGAAGATGTATTTTATGATTTAGTGAAATCCTAAGAAAAAAAGTATAAAACGCAAAAAAAGACCCGTCCTAATTGGGGGTAGGACGGGAAAGGAGTTAAAAATGAAAAAGTGTTTTGTTAGGGTTGTTTGTTGGTATGCTTAAATAATACAAGGAAGTTGTGAATTTTTTATGTCTATTTTTTTTCGAAAATGTAATTTTTTTCTAAAGCAATAAATTTTTTTCTTTGAAAAGGGTTTAACTAGAGAAGAAGGGGTGCGATTTTTATCATTTTAGGGTATGATAAACAAGAAAGGTTGGTGAAAGATATGTTAAATTATGAGGACTTCGAAGAAAAAACACTTCAACGTCGAGAAATTTTTAAAGGAAAGATTATTGATGTTTTTTTGGATGACGTGGCTTTACCGACAGGCGGCACTGCTAAACGCGAATTGGTTTTTCATTCAGGTGCAGTAGCTATGATTCCGTTAACCGCAGAAGGAAAAATCGTCTTAGTTAAACAATTTAGAAAACCCTTGGAACAAGTAATTTTAGAAATTCCGGCGGGAAAAATTGATCCTGGAGAAGAAAATCAATTGGAAATGACGGCTATGCGGGAATTAGAAGAAGAAACTGGGTATCGTGCAGGTCAGCTCACCTACATAAATTCAATGTATCTGTCACCAGGATTTGCTAATGAAAAATTGGCTCTCTATTTGGCAACGGATTTGCAGAAAGTCGAAAATCCGCGTCCTCAAGATGAAGATGAAATCTTGGAACTTTACGAGCTAACAATAGCTGAAGCCAAAGCAGAAGTGGCAAAGGGCACGATTTGTGATGCCAAAACACTTTTTGCTATACAATACTGGGAATTGTATTTACTGCAGAGACAGTTTAAGGAGGACACGCAATGAGCAAAGGTCCGTTAGTCACTCGGACAGAACTTCGCAAACGCAGAGAAGCAGAAGAAAAAGAAGCGGAACGTCGTCAGCAGGAAGAGCAGAAGCTGGCGGAAAAAGCGTATAAGCGAAAAGAAAAAGAAATTTCGACGTTTTATCGTAAAGAAAAGAAAAAACAAAAACCGATTAACAAGTCGCGAGTAGGAGAATACTCGAAGCGTCGAGAACGGAGTACTTGGTTAAACAAGGCAATTATTATTGTAGCGATTTTATTAGCCGTTGTGGCATATATCGTTTTGAATTTATAGAAAAGAGGAATCACTATGAAAATTGGAATTATTGGAGCAATGGATCAAGAGGTCAAAATTCTAAAAGAAAAATTGACAGACACGATGTCATGGGAACGAGCAGGCGCTTTATTTGTTTCTGGTTCGTTAGGAAGACACGAGGTGATTGTGGTTCGTTCAGGAATTGGTAAAGTGGCCTCAGCTGTGACCACGACTTTATTGATTCATCAATATGGCGTAAATATGGTGATTAATACAGGTTCTGCTGGTGGTATCGGTGAAGGACTAAAAGTCGGCGATTTAGTCATTGCAGACAAATTAGCTTACTTTGATGTTGATGTCACTGGTTTTGGTTATGCCTATGGACAATTGCCTGGTGGTGTGCCTTTGTATTTTGAAACAAGTGAATACTTGCGGATGGAAATTGCGAAAGCCGCTGAAAAAACTGGTTTAGCTATTCGTAAAGGATTGATTGTTACTGGAGATACTTTTGTGGACAGCGCTGAGAAAATCGCCAAAATTAAGAAAGAGTTTCCTGAAGCCTTAGCTTGTGAAATGGAAGGCGCAGCAATTGGCCAAGCCGCTTCACAGTTCAATATTCCATTCTTAGTTGTACGGGCAATGAGTGATACAGCAGATGGCGAAGCAACTCAAAGCTTTGACGAATTCATCGATGAAGCTGGGAAAAAATCAGCCGAAATGGTTATTCAATTTGTCGAGAACTTAGTTTAAAAAGAGAAAGAAACAGCCATCATTTCATCAATGAAATGATGGCTGTTTCTTTTTGCTTGTTGTCATTTAATGAAAGGTTTTTAAATACTGTTCTTTTTGTTTGCGCGTTAATTTTTTAAAGGCGGCTTCGGCTTTGGTGGCCGCGCTACGTGTTTCAAATTTCTCTGTATGAATCATTTTGACTGGCCGTCGTTTGGCTAATCGAGTATATTTTGCACCAGTTCCGCTATTATGTTCGGTTAATCGACGTTCTGGCTCAGTTGTATAGCCACCGTAAAAGGAACCATCTTGGCAAAGTAAAACATAAAAATAATGGGATTTCTTATTCTCCATACAGCATAGCCTTCATTTCTGCTTCGTATTCGTTCTTTTCATTGTATGTAAAAAGAGGTGGTAACACACGAAAACCGTCTTTTTTGCCTTGTTTAATGCCTTCAATTAGTAAAACGTTGGCTTCTTTGCCTGGCTTCGGATAAACAAACCGAGCTTTTTTCGGCGCAATATTGGCGTTTTCCATGGCATGTAAAATATCAAGGAAACGATCAGGTCGATGAACCATTGCGAGGCGACCATTTGTTTTTAATAAATCCGCCGACACAGTGACCACTTCTTGAAGAGACGTGTGAATTTCATGACGGGCAATCGCTAAATGCGGGTTTGGATTTTTTTGGCTAGTTGGTCGTTCTTTAAAGTATGGGGGATTACATAGTACTAAATCGACAGAATCTTTTTTGATGACCTCTGTCGCTTGTTTTAAATCACGTTCATACATCGTTACTTGTTTTTCCAATTTATTTAATAGAATACTTCGTTGACCCATATCTGCCAAACGAGGTTGTAATTCGATTTGGTCGATCTTTGCAGCTGTTTTCCGACTAACGAAGAGGCCGACCGCGCCATTGCCAGCACACAAATCGACAATCTTGCCTTTTTTTGGTAGTTGCGGAAAATTAGCCAATAAGACTGCATCAATGGAAAAAGAAAAGACTTCTTTGCTTTGAATAATTTGAATATCATCCGCATATAATTGATCAATCCGTTCGCCGGATAATAACATAGATTAAGAACCTCCAACTTTTCATCTGATTGTTCATGTATTATACTACTTTTAAACCCGTATGACAAAATCTGTTCCCTAGATTAGTAGGGACATGTTATTTCTCTAATTGATAGACGTAAAAAAAGCTTGTCAAAAGGTAGAGCTTTCGGCATACTAGAAAGCGGAGAGAAGAAAGGAAGAAAATTATGTTTTTTACATTTATGCGTGGCGTGGTTCGCGTCATTTTATTTGTGATTAATGGAAATGCACATTATGAAAATAAAGAAAAATTACCAAAAGACCAAAACTATGTCTTAGTTGCGCCGCATCGAACATGGTGGGAACCGCTGTATTTAGCTGTTGCTGGCAGTCCTAAGAAGTTTAGTTTTATGGCAAAAAAAGAGTTGTTTAAAAATCCTGTTTTACGTTTCATTTTAAAACATGCGAATGCGTTTCCGGTGGATCGTGAGAAGCCCGGTCCCAGCGCGATTAAAACACCTGTCAAAATTTTAAAAAATTCTGATTTAAGTTTGATTATGTTCCCTAGTGGCACGCGTCATTCCTCAGAATTAAAAGGCGGGGTAGCCTTGATTGCTAAAATGGGGCGAGTACCTATCGTGCCATCTGTTTATCAAGGTCCGTTAACTTTAAAAGAGTTGTTTAAACGTAAAAAAGTAACGGTTCGTTTTGGGGAGCCAATCGATATTAGCGATATTAAAAAAATGGATAAAGACGGTTTAGCTGAAGTGGAACGTCGGATGCAAGAAGCATTTGATCAGTTAGATAAAGAAATTGATCCAACTTTTAAATATGAATCAACAGAAAAAGAATAAAACGAACCGCTACAGATTAGGAATGTTATTGGCAGGTAGTCTCATCAAAAGATGATGCTCCCTGTCTTTTTTCTTGCGTTAAGAAAAAAGTTTGTTAAAAATCTAATTCTTCTGTCCGATTTTCTTAAAAAATACCAGAAATTTGTTATAATAATAAGAAGGACTTTTTTAGGCGGTGAAAAAATGAAATTTTTACATACAGCAGATTGGCATATTGGCAAAAAATTACATGGTTTTGATTTGTTGGCAGAACAAAGGGAAGCCTTTAAACAAATCTTAGCAATTGCGAAAGAAGAGCAAGTAGATGCTGTTGTGATCGCTGGAGATTTGTATGATCGCTCTGTTCCAGCGGTTGAAGCAGTCGAGATTTTTAATGAAATGATGATTCAAATGAATCTCAAAGAGCATTTCCCCGTGTTAGCTATTTCGGGAAACCATGATAGCAGCACGCGTTTAGAAACAGGAGGCCCTTGGTTTAACCAAACGCAATTTCATTTGAATACGCGTTTAGAACAAGCCTTTCAACCAATTGAAATCGACAATACCCAATTTTATTTGTTGCCTTATTTTGAACCGATTGCGGCTCGCTTATATTTTGAAGATGAAACGATTCGAACGATTCAGGCGGCGATGGAAAAAGTTGTCGCGAAAATGCAGGAATCTTTTCTCCCCAACAAAAAACAAGTGTTAGTTAGTCATTTTTTTGTCGCTGGCAGTGAAAAAACTGATTCTGAAACAAAATTAACAGTGGGTGGTTTGGATGTTGTACCGACGGCTTTGTTAGATCCTTTTGATTACGTCGCGTTGGGCCACTTACATGGAAAAAATGCGTTGCAGGCACCTAATGCTCGATACAGTGGCTCGCCTGTAAAATTTTCTTTATCAGAAATGACACAAGAAAAGGGTGTATGGCTTGTTGAAACAGAAACTGAAGTTCATTTTCAATTCCGTGCTTTGAAACCATTGCGAGACATTCAACAATTGACGGGCTCGTTTCAGCAGTTAACGGATCCCGCTTTTTATCAAGAAGTGAATCGGGAAAATTATTTACATGTCCAATTAACCGACCGAGCGATCATTCCCAACATGATGAATCAATTGCGAAAAATTTACCCCAAAATTATTGGGCTGGAACGTTTGAATGGTCGAGAAACAAGCAGCGGAAATCAGAAAAAAATGGTACAAATAGAACAACGCTCACCAGAAGAACATCTGCATGACTTTTTTTACGATGTGACAGGAGAGGCCCTGACAGAACAACAAGCACAATGGGTCCAAGAAGAACTGAGTACACTTAATCAATTAGAAAGAGGGAAGTAATAGGATGAAACCATTATCTTTAACATTGAAAAACTTCGGACCGTATATTAATGAAACCATTGATTTTACGAAGTTTGAAGATTCTTCACTTTTTCTAATTAGTGGAAAAACAGGGTCTGGGAAAACAACGATTTTTGATGGAATGAGCTATGCTTTGTTTGGTGAAAGTTCTGGAAAATTACGTTTAGGCAAAGAAATGCGTTCCACATTTGCTGACCCCTCAGAAGCCACTGAAGTTACTTTGCTTTTTAAACATAACGAGTATCTCTATGAACTGAACCGCCTTCCCGAACAAGAACTTTTTAAAAAACGTGGCACAGGAGTCCGTAAACAAAGTGCCAAAATTTCTTTAATTGTCAAAGATGCTCAAGGGAAAGAACTACGAGCCTATTCTAAAAGACGCGAAGTGGACGAACTCATTCAAGAATTATTGCATTTGAATGCCAATCAATTTGCTCAAATTGTATTGTTACCACAAGGAGAGTTTCGGACTTTTTTAATTGCTAAAAGTGATGAAAAAGAAAAGGTTTTGCGTAATTTATTCGGAACAGAATTGTATCAGTTGTTCAGCGAAAATTTAAAAGAACGCTTAAAAATTGCCAATCAAGAGATTCAAGAAACCCAGCAAAAAATTGAACTGAAAACAGAACAGTTGCATTGGTCAGAAGAACCTGAACCGACAATGACACTTTTTGAAAAACTTCAATTATTAGAAAGCCAACAACAAGAGGCTCAGCAACAACTATTAGTTGAAAGAGAACAAATTGCAACCTTAAAACAAGCCAAACAAGCAAAAGAGCAAGTTCGTTATGCTATTGAAGAACGACAAAACTTGCAACAGCAAAAAGAAGAATTACTGGAAAAGAAAACAAAACAAGCTGAACAGGAAACCGTCATTGAGCGGCTAAAGGAACAGATTCAGCAATTAAAATGGAGCCAAAAACAGCAATCTTTAGCTGAAAAAGTCTTTGAAAAACGAAGCGAAAAACAACAAAAAGAACAAGAAACAAAGTCCAAACAACAAGCTCTCATGGAAACGCAACAAGCATTGACGGATTGGCAAGCAATCCTGAGTGAGTTGGAAGAACAACAACCATTGATTGCTGAAAAACAAGAACGTCTTCAAACGATTCAACGTCAATTACCACAATACCAAGAATATGAACAGTTAGCCCAACAACAAATAGCAGAACAAGCCAATTATCAAGCTATTCAAAAAGAGTATGAATCTTGCCAACAGGAAAAAATAACATTAGCGGATAAAGTGGCGACAGCCAAACAATTTATTGAACAAGAAGGAACACTTGAAAAAGCAAATTTTGAATGTTCTAGTGTAGCAGATCATTGGCAAAATTTTGTAGAACGTTGGCAAAAAAATCAAAAAGCTTGGCAAAAAATTAGTCAAAACCAAGTGGAATTGCACGAGTTGACACAACGGTTTGCTGTTGAACAGCAACAAAAAAGCGCCGAAGAAGCGAAGTTGCAGACAAAGAAAAGTCAATGGGCCTCTTTACAAATCCAACGATTAAGCTTGTTACTTGAAGAGGGGGAACCTTGCCCAGTTTGTGGCTCTTTAGAACATCCAAAGCAACAAACTCATCAAGAAGTTTCCTTAGAAGAGATTGATCAAGCGGAACGGGAATTAACGGAAGTTGAAAAAACGGTTCAACGATTTACTGAAACGCTCTCTGCATTAGGGGCGGAAAAGCAACAGAAAGAAAGCCAATTACAAGAACAGGAAGCTGCGTATACTGAGGAACAAGAACAATTAGCAGCGCAGTTTGCTGACTTGCAGTTGCCGTTAACAGGACTAACTTTTTCACAAGTAACACCTGCAGAAATTGCGGAAGTTGAGTCGCAATTAGCTAAAGAAAAACAACAAATAGCACAAAAACTAACGGAAATTTCAGTCGAAAAGGACCGTCTGGCGGAACTAGAAGAACAAGTAGCTGAAAATTCCCAACGCTTTGAAGTGCTCCGACAACAAGTAGAAACAATGCAACAAAGTCTGGAAAGAATCACTATCCAGCAGCAAATGATTGCTAGCCAATTATTGGATGCAACCGTCACATACGAAGAAATGACCAAACAACAAGCTTTGCTTCAAGAAGAACTCTCTGCATTTGAACGTCAAAAAGAAAACGTGACGACACAAGGAGAAACCTTGAAGAAAGAAGAAATGATCCTTGAAAGTACGTTGACGCATTTGGAGAAAGAACAACAAACACTTCAACAAACAGTCGCGCAACTTGAGAGTCAGTTAAAGGCAGTTTTAACGGAACAAGGCGTGACAGAGGACCAATTGACGGAGTGGTTGAAAGAGGTACCGACACTAGAAAGTCAGCAAGAACAAATTGCTTTATTTGAACAAGAGCAAACCCAACTGACTATCCAACTCGCTGAAATTGAGAAAAAATTATCTAGTGATACGTTCCCAGAATTATCTTTAATCACCACAGAAATTGAACAAATAATACAACAAATTGAAGAGCAAGAAAAAAAATACTATCAACTGCATGAAAAAATGTTGAACAACCAACAGTTGGTTCAAGAAATTAATGCGCAAAGAACAACAATTGAAGACAAGTTTGAGGAAGTTACTGCACTTCAACAGTTGGCAGATACGGTGAATGGCAATAATCCTAAAAAAATTAGTTTTGAACGGTATATGTTACAAACGTATTTAGAAAGAGTGCTGACAGTCGCTAATCAGCGTTTAGACCGCCTGACCAATAGTCGTTATCAATTTGAATTGAATCACGAAGCAGGTAGTTATCGGAATCAAACGGGGCTAGAAATCAATATTTATGATGACAATTCAGGGACGGTGCGCAGCGCTCACACGTTATCAGGCGGGGAAAGTTTTATAGCAGCGTTAGCGTTGGCACTTTCTTTAGCAGAAGTGATTCAAGAACAAGCAGGCGGAGTCTTAATTGATGCGTTGTTTATTGATGAAGGCTTTGGTTCCTTAGATGAAGAAGCATTGGAAATGGCAATGGAGGCGTTAGAAACGATTGAAAATGAAGGCCGCATGATTGGGATTATTAGTCATATTGGCGAATTAAAAGCACGAATTCCACAACAATTACAAATAAAAAGCAATGGGAATGGTCAAAGTACCGTTCACTATCAGCTAGCTTAGTAGAAGAGGAGGTGAGTCGATGAAATGGAGTATTCCAGAGCGAATCGTTGAACAAGGACGCGAATATATGCAAGAAGGCCGGGTCTTATCTATCGTTCAAAATCCAGAAAAAAGGATCTGGTTGTCTGAGGTTTTAGGGGAAGAACTTTATCTTGTTGAATTGGATGGTACCGCCAAAGAACAAGATGTTTGTGAATGTCAATATTGGATGGAACATGGCTATTGCAAGCATACAGTGGCTGTTGAACTGGCACTGAAACAACGAGGCGTGTCAAGAATTATTCAAGCGAATCAAACAGTCAGTTTTGAGAAAACAAATCGATCAACAGCTGAAATGTTTACCAAAGGCTTTGCCAAATTAAGCAAAGCTTCTGCCGAAGTTCCCTTGCAGCCTTTACGTTTAGAATTTCATTTAGATGTGATCGAAACGAATAATTACTATCCAGAATTATCAACGATTGGTCTTTCTTTAAAAATTGGTTTGGAAGGCACCAAACCTAAAACATATATTGTGAAAAATATTGGTGATTTTTTACAAGCATATGAAAAAGAAATGACTTTTATGGTGAATAAGCAACACCAATTTACTTTGCTACATGATTCTTTTTCAATGGAGATTCAAGCAATTTTAACAGAACTTGCGGCAATTTATCATACCAGCCAATTATTAGGTGCAAACGGTATTCAAGTTAAAGGGAAAATCGACAAACGTTATCTATTATTACCAATTGATCGCAGTCAATCGTTAGTTGAAAAAATGAATCGAACGGGTCAGTTTATATTAACCAATCAAACTCATAAGTATCGCTATCTAACGTTCAAAGAAACCAGTTTGCCACTTACGTTTACAGTGCAAAAAACCGAGGAACAAAGCTTCAAATTAACTATTCAGAATCCTATTACAACGTTTCTAGCCCACTATCACTGGGCGATTGCGGATCAAACGGTTTATTTACTAACAGAAGAGCAGGAAGCCATCTACACCACGTTACTTCAATTAATGAAACGCTTGGAAGAGCCGTCCATTATTTATGAAAAAGAAACAGTTTCTGATTTATTTAGTGAAGTGTTACCATTATTGGAAAAAATTGGTCGAGTGTCTGTTGAAGAATCAGTTGAAGAATTAGTCGTCCATCATCCTTTAAAAGCAGTCTTTATTTTTAAGAAAATTAAAGGTCGGATTAACGCTCGGATTGACTATCACTATGGAGAAGTCATTTTCTCGACAAACCCGAAATATGCTCAATTACCTGAAGTCAATCAAGAAATCGTTCGAGATAAAGCAAAAGAAACAGCAATTAAGCAGCAATTTCAACAGTTTGCCTATCAGCAAACAACCACAGGCTTTGAAAAAGTCTTACCTGCTGGGGAGTCCTTGTATTATTTCTTTAAAGCCGAAGTACCAGCTTTCCGTCAATTAGGAGAAGTTCGGATGGGACGGAAATTACGGGAATTGTATTTAGATGCCCAGCATCATCAACCAACGATTGAAGTTGCGGAAGGGGATTCTTGGTTAGATATTCGGTTTGATGTCACTGGCATTGATGAAACCGAAATTGATGCAGTATTGACTAGTCTGCTACGTAATGATGCTTTTTATACGTTAAAAAGTGGTGAAATTCTTGCTTTTGATTCAGAGGAATTTTTCCATACAAGTGCAATTTTAACGAAGCTGCGAAAAAATATGCATCAAGAAGACAATGTCATTCATGTGCCCAAAAACCAAGGCCTCATGATCGAAAGTTTATTAGAAGACAACGAGCGGGCACATTTTTCAGATTCCTTTAAAAAAATGGTCACGGATTTAACGCATCCAGAAAACTTTGAAGCGCAAGTCCCCAAAACCTTACAAGCAACGTTACGCCATTACCAAGAAACAGGGTATAAATGGCTGAAAATGCTTAGCCATTATCAATTTGGCGGTATTTTAGCTGATGAAATGGGTTTAGGGAAGACACTGCAAACCATTACCTATTTACTTTCGGAAAAAGAAGAAGAGCGCTTGAAAGGGACAGCTTTGATTGTCGCTCCTGCAAGTTTAACCTATAACTGGTTAGCCGAAGTCAAACGTTTTGCGCCAACCTTAAATGTTCAAGTGGTTTCTGGCAATCGCCAAGAACGAGCAGCGCTTTTACAAAATAGCACCGAAGATATTCTGATTACTTCTTATGCAAGTATGCGACAAGATGTTCAGCTTTATCAGGAAATGAGTGTCGGCTATTTGATTCTAGATGAGGCTCAAATGGTTAAAAATAGTGGGACTAAAACGGCGCAAGCCTTAAAAAGTTTAAAAGTACCGCAACGTTTTGCATTAAGTGGCACACCAATTGAAAATAATTTAGATGAACTGTGGTCAATTTTCCAAATGATCTTACCGGGATTGTTCCCAGGCAAAAAAGCCTTTCGAGAAATTAAGCCGGAAGAAATTGCCAAAATGGTTCAACCATTCATTTTACGACGAGACAAGAAAACGGTGCTTGCAGACTTACCAGAAAAAATTGAAAATAATATGTACAGTGTCTTAACAGAAGAACAAAAAACGGTTTATTTGGCCTATCTAAAACAAATGCAAGCAGATGTTAGTCAAATGGATCAGGCGACCTTCAAGAAAAATCGCATGAGTATTTTAGCAGGCTTGACCCGTTTACGACAAATCTGTTGCGATCCGCGTTTGTTTATTGAGGATTACACGGGAGGTTCTGGCAAAGTGGAACAAGTCAAAGACTTTTTAGTGGCTGCCAAAGAAAACAATCGTCGTGTCCTATTATTTTCTCAGTTCACAAGTATGCTTTCTATCTTAGAAAAAGAATTGAATGAATTAGGTTTAGAGACGTTCTATTTACGAGGAAGTACGAAGCCTCAAGATCGGTTAACGATGGCGAATGCCTTCAATGAAGGAGAAAAAGATGTCTTCTTAATTTCATTGAAAGCAGGGGGAACCGGACTAAATTTAACTGGTGCAGATACAGTTATTTTATACGATTTATGGTGGAATCCCGCAGTCGAAGAACAAGCGGCTGGTCGGGCACACCGCATGGGACAAAAAAAGGTTGTTGAAGTGTGGCGGATGATTGCAGAAGGAACGGTTGAAGAAAAAATGAATTCCTTACAGCAAGAGAAACGCGAGCTGTTCCAAAAAGTGATTCAAGGAAATGAAGAGCAATTAGCGAAAATGACGGAAGAAGATATTCGCACAATTTTAAGCATTGGAGAATAGCCGTTCAACTTAGTTGCTATCTTATTTAAAGAGAAATGGAGTAATTCGTTTGAAACAAAAAGAATATATGGAATATCGGCCGCTAGGTGAAGAAATTGAACGGATTCGTAAAGGGAAAAATATTCCTCTGCGTGTCTTTGATGAAAATGGTGTTTCTAGTCGAAGTTATCAACGCTTTGTCCAAGGAAATAGTGAATTGCGTATTTCGGATTTAGCCATTATTGTGGAAATCTTGTCTATTTCGCCGATGGAAATGACAGAAAAATTAACGCCAATGTCCAAAACAGTTTTAGCTAAGGAGCAGTTTAATCAAGCAATCTTTAGTAAAAATTTTCAAGAAAGTAGTCGAATCGTTGCAGATTATCGGGCGTATTATGAGAAATCGTCTTTTGCTTTAGGAAAGCAAGAAGTAATGTATTCGATGTTGGCGTTGGAATATCTTTTTAACCCTCAAACGGTTGTGACAAAAGAGGAAATTATTGCATTAGAAAATCAGATTCTGGAACGATTAATTAATGCCGATGTGTATACTATTTTTAATTTGAAATTTTTAGCATTACAAAAAAACGTTGGCTTGCAGCCGTTTCCAACTTCGTTACTTTTTCGTGTACTACAATCTGTCAATGAGCGGGAAATTATTGATATTCGCTCGCTAGAAATTATCGAGCAAGTAATTATTGATTTTTTATTTGCGGCGATTGTCAGCCAAAATGTTCCCCATATTCTTCATGTATTAAGCATGTTTAAAGAATATGAAGTGGGTGAAAATAACTGGCGAATGATCCTCTGGAAAAAAATAGCAGAAAAAATAGAAATGATTTTAACCAATGAAGAAATATTCGCAGATTGGTCAATCTTTAAAGAACAGATCCTTTTATCTATCACATTGTTTTTACCAAAAGCCAAACAAGAATTTTTTGCTGGGCAATTGGAAAAAATAGAGGATAGTTTAAAAGAAATAAAAGAAAACTAGGCATAATTGAGAATTTGTCATAATAAATTCTGGTTGTGTTTAGCGACAAAGAGCGCCAAATAGGGATAGAAAACCCTATTTGGTGCTCTTTGTCTTGCCTATACAAGTTTATTTGGACAGTTTGTCGTAATTGAACCCATTTTCAGTTGATATTCACTATAATTAAGGAAATATCAGGAGGTGAAGTTTATGAAAAAAATGTGCATCTCCGCAGTTAGTGCCTTACTTTTGGCTAATAGTTTGCTACTTCCTGTAACAACTTTCGCCGAAACGTCCGAAACAATCGCATCCTCCAGTGAAGAAAATGTTTCATCTGTTTCAGAAGAAAAGATTCCAGAAACTTCATCAGCAGAAGAGCAAAACTCAGCAACCAGTAGTTCGGAGATTCCCCAATCAGAAGAGTTAACGACTGTTGAAACAAGTGAAGAGCCGCCAAATGAAGCACTAGCGATAACGGAAGCACAACTGATGATGCCCCAATTATACGCAGGTGCTGTCTTAGATAAAGCGACGCCTATCAGTACACTATTTCCTGATCCAGCCTTTGCGGAAAATATCAGAAAACAGTTAAGCAAATCTCGGACCTCTAATACTGTCACCCAAGCAGAATTGGATAAACTGAATAAAGTTATTTTAGAAAATGTCGTTGTTTCTAATGTGGAAGGAGTTCAATACCTAAGAAACTTAGAAGAATTATCTTTTCAAGATTCACTCAATGTAACAGATTTGAGTCCTTTTGCTAAAGGTGAATTTAAGCTATTACGTTTTTTATATATGAGAAACAATAAAATAGCTGATCTTAGTCCGTTAGGTCAAGCAGGATTAATTAGTTTAGAAGGCTTGTATGTTGAGAACAATCAATTAACGACATTAAATGGACTTGAAGGAATGCCTGCTTTAAAAAATTTAAGTATCCAAAATACGACAGATCATCCGTCAAAAATCACGCCGAATAATCGAGTGACTTCCTTCGACCCGCTTCGTTCTCTCCGTAATTTAGAAACCATTTGGGCTGCCAACAATCAGATTGCTACTTTAGATGGGCTTACGGAAGCAAATAACCTACTCCGTCTTTATGTGGAAAATAATCAATTAAAAACAATTGCGCCCTTGGCGAATAAACAACGTCTAGAAGAGTTGAGTATTATGAATCAAACGATTACTAGTCTGGAAGCTTTAAGCACTGTTCCTAATCTGCGTGTACTGTATGCAAGAAACAATCAAATTTCTTCCTTGGCACCGTTAGAGAAAACACTCAATCTAACAGTTTTAGATGTGGGAGAAAATCAAATTTCAGATATCAGTCCGTTAAAAGGCTTAACGGCCATTACAGGGTTAGATGTATCTAATCAAATGATTATCTTATCTTCTGTCGATTATATTGCTGGGAAACCCCTGCAATTAAAAAATAAGGTGGTATCTCGTGATGGTCAACTATTTCCACCGCTGACGATTAGCCCTTATGGAAGTTACGATGCTACAAAAGGACTGTTTGAATGGAATTTACCCAAAGCTCATGAAGGTGTTTCTTATATCTGGGAATCAACGGATAAAGCATACTTGGGGAATTTTTCTGGAACGGTCGTCCAACCTGTCAAAGAAGTTTTCTTAAGTGAAACGAAACTATCTTGGTCAAAAGAGCGTATAGAAAAGTCGTTGGAAAAAACAATCGATATTGATGACTTTCAAAAAACAGCCCTGCCTTTTTATTGGCAAGATGTCGATGCTGGGAATAGATTACAATTTATTGTCAAAAAAGAGGGCCAAGAAATCCAGAAATTAGCAGATGAAACAACCACTAATTCTAAAACATTTAAGGAAAAAGCCTTGTTATTACCAGAACTAACTTATGGAAAACAGCAGTTGGTCGTGGAAGTCTATGATAAAGGCTACAAGATTGATGAATTAGCGCTAACAGTCACTGTGGTTGGCTCTGTCAGGTTCAAAACGGTACCAACAGCGATTTCCTTTGGGAATGAGCTGCAAATCGCTAGTAGTACGACCCAATATCCAATTGTTTCCATGGATCAACCATTAGTGATACGAGATACTCGTCAAACGGGGAATAATTGGTCGCTTGCACTAACCGTTACTTCTGATTTCAAATCTGAATCAGGTGCTACATTGCCAAATGTTTTAAAATTTAGAACCAACCATCGCTTACAGGACATTCCAGAAGGCCAATCGATTCTTGTTCACAACCAAGTCAATGGACACCAAGAAACAAATATTTCTGATCAATGGAAAGAAAATGACCAAGAGTTGTTATTATCTGTTCCTGGAGGGACGGCCAAAGCAGAAGAATACGAAGCAAAACTAACTTGGCACTTGATGGACGTACCTGATGGCAGTGCAAAATAGGGGGTGAGTCTTATCAAAAAAATAGTTAGCGGTGTATTGCTATTAGGATTGATTTCATCAGTTGATGTATTTGCTGAAACAAATGCCTATCCGACAAATGCAGAAGTTTCTTTTTATGGCGAGTATGAGCCACCAGCCAACAAAGAAAAACCAGATGGTAAGATACCACAGCGTTTCCCCAAGCAGTCGGAAGCAATACCAGCAGTGAGTGGAGAATCATTGAAGCATTCAACAAGTAAAACGGTTGATCAAAAAGGCTCAGGCTTCTTACCTCGAACTGGTACTAAACAGCAACAAATGTTTAATTATCTCGGAATAATAGTCATCTTTATGGCTAGTTTTATTTTAAAAAAAAGAAAGAAGGAACAATAAAATGAAAAAAATTATCTTATCAACAATCCCCGCTATCACTTTAGGCGTGGCTATTGCACCAGAAGTGAATGCAGAAGAAAAAAACTATGAATCAAATGCCATCGTAGAATTTACACCGGATGCCTCTATCAACAAACCTGTCGATCCAGTGAATCCAGATACCGAAAAACCTGTTGAACCCTTTGATCCAACGACACCAGACACAGGCAATAAGCCAAATGAAGGAACAACTGGTCCACTAAGTATCGATTATGCTTCTAATTTAGACTTTGGCAAAAATAAAATTTCAAATAAAGATGAAAAATATTATGCAAATCCACAATACTTTTTCTTGGCAGACGGTTCTGGTCCTGATTTGACTAATCCTAAACCAAATTATGTACAAATTTCCGACAAACGCGGAACGAATGCCGGTTGGGCTTTAACAGTTAAACAAGAAACACAATTAACAGCGACAAAAGAAACATTAAATAAAGTTTTAGACGGTTCAGAAATTAAATTAAGTCAAAACAAAGCAGTGTCAAATTCCAAAGCAGTTACACCAACTGCGCATGAAGTAACTTTAGTAGCTGGCGATTCATCAAATGTGATGTCTGCCGCTGAAGGTCAAGGTTCTGGAACTTGGCTTAGTGCGTTCGGTGGGATTGAAAAAGTGGAAGTTGACGGTGAAAGCGTAGATAAAAATACAGCGATCACATTAACTGTACCAGGAGCAACACCAAAAGATGCTGTTCAATACAAAACTGTTTTAACATGGACAATCGCTGATTTACCAAGCGTATAATTATTGAAACTATAACAATAGAAGAGAAGGAGCACTAACATGAAAAAAATGACCATCGCAAGCAGCTTAATTTTAGCAACCATCGCGGTAGGCACACTACCAGTTCAAGCAGAGGAAGTGGCTAATCGCGACACAGATGCTATTGTAAAATTTAAAGCACCAGATGAAAAAGATCCCAACAGCAAAAATCCTGTAGTGGATCCAGAAGACAAAGACGGCAAAGATCCTGTGACACCTATCGACCCAGTAAATCCTGACAAACCAGTTGATGAAGGTTCTACAGGTCCCTTAACCTTGGACTATGCTTCAAGTTTAAACTTTGGTGAAAATATCATCAGCACAAAAGATGAAACCTATTTTGCATCAGCACAAGTTTTAAAAGATAAAAATAATGTTGAAAAAACGGGCCCATTATTTGCTCAAATTACAGATAATCGTGGAACTTTAGAAGGCTGGACTTTATCTGCAAAACAAAATTCTGCATTTACTTCTGCTACAAAAGGTCAGACACTTGAAGGAACTGAAATTGTCTTTCAAAATGCTTCAGCTGTGACAGCAGGACAAAGTGCTGCACCAACAAGTTTAGCGAGCGTAACTTTTGGTACAGTGGGTGAAAGTCATAACGTGATGGTAGCCGTAACAGATCAAGGTGCTGGGAAATGGTCATACTTATACGGCAATGCTAGTTCAATTGCTGAAGTTGACGGCCGTCAAGTAATGAAAGATGTTCAATTAAAAGTGCCAGGTAAATCAGTTAAATTAAACGATGCCTACAAAACAACAATTACTTGGACATTAGCTAATACGCCAGTATAAAAAGAACCTTTTGGGAGAAAGGAAGAGGGGAACTCAGCCTTTCTCCTTTACATAGAAATGGAGTGTAGAGCGAAATGAAAAATAGATATTTTATTCTGATGATTCTAAGTTTTTATTTCTTTGCTTTTGGGATTGAAACCTCAGCAGCAGAATTACGATTTAGTGTTGAAACAGAAATTCCAGAAAACCAAATAGATAAAACAAAAACATATTTTGATTTAATGATGAAACCAGACCAAGAACAAATTTTGAAAGTTCGAGCGGCCAATAGTACAGATGAAAATTTAGTGATTGATGTTAGTGTGAAGTCGGCCACAACAAACAGCAACGGAGTGATTGAATATGGCGAGTCGTTGACAGCATTAGATAAATCTGCACCAGCAGATTTATCAGAAATCATTCAACTGAAAGACGGCGGTGAGAGTGTTGAATTGCCTGCTAAAAGTGAAAAAGTAGTTGAATTGCGAGTGAAGATGCCTAAAGAAGAGTTTTCAGGGCAACTAGCGGGCGGGATCACGTTTAGTGAAAAAGTCGATGAAACGAAAGACAAGCAAAAAGAAAATACAAACGGCTTAGCAATTGAAAATCGCTATGCCTATACAGTAGCTGTTTTACTTCGAGAAAATGAAACAGTTGTGCAACCTGAATTGTCTTTAGAGAAAGTTGAACCGACGCAAAGAAATGCGCGCAGTGTTATTTCTGCAACACTGCTAAACCATGAAGCAGCCTATCTTCAATCAATGAAAGTAACGGCAAATGTTAAAAATAAGAAAACAAATAACGTTATTTTAGAGAAAGAACAAGAAGATATGCAAATGGCGCCCAATTCAATTTTTAATTTTCCTATTCCTTATGAAGAAAATGAAATGGAAGCTGGGACGTATGTATTGGCAATGACTGTGGAAGGCTCAGGAAAAAAATGGCAATTTACGAAAGAATTTACGATCTCAAAAGAGGAAGCAAAAACATTTAATGAGAAAGATGTAACCGTCAAAAAAACGGAATCTAAACTTATTTATCTCTTAATCGGTTTATTGATCCTTTTATTGATAATCTGCCTGTTCATCATTTTACGTCTGAAAAAACAAAAAAATAAATAAAAAAAGCCGTTCTTCAATTTGAAGAGCGGCTTTTTTTTAAAGATTAAATAATTTCTCCACAGTCGGACAAAGTTCGGTGAAACAAGTGACTTCTGCAAGGTGTGATGCAGGTTGGCAACTTGGTAGTTCTCGAGAGCGGTGGTTAAACCAAAGAGAATGCCAGCCACCATTACGAGCGCCTACAATATCATTGTCATAACTATCACCAACATATAAAGTATGTTCAGGTTCCATACAAAATTGATTACAGGCTAAATCAAAAATTTCCTTTTCAGGTTTTTGGAAACCCGTACTTTGAGAAATAATGATATTTTGGCTTGGAACCCATTTTTCAAGATTCAATTGTTTAACTTTTTTAAATTGATGGTCTGTTGGACCATTTGTAATAATCCCCATCGGAATTTCTTTCTCTTGTAAAGTATCAAGAAGCTTAGTAACTTCTGGATGCATCGTAATATTATCCAATTCTTCTTCATAAACTTGTTGAAAAATTTTTCCTTCTTCTTGTGAAATTCCTGGATAGTTTAGATCCTTTAATGTTTCATTCATCCGGAAAAACCGCATGAAATCTAGGGACCATTCATTGGCTAAAACTTTCGGAAACGTTTCATCGCTGTGGTGTCTAAAACGAAGATACAATTCATGCATATCCTCTGTCGCAACGTTCGGGAAAATTTTAGTCATCGCATTTCGAAAGGGTTGTTGCTGATCGTACAGCGTGTCATCAACATCAAAAACAATGGTTCTCATTTAACAAGTGCACCTCTTAACTTTTTTACAAAACTTTTCATATGTTATATTGTAGCCGATATTTTCACAAATAAATAGAGTATTTTTCACTGTATTTCAAGGTTTTGAACAGAAATCAAAGCCTTGCGGGAAAAGACAATTATAGTTATTTTTACCGAAAAAATGGAAACGGTAAATGAAAAAATATTCTGATAATGAAAAGTTTGTGAAAATTATTTTGAGTCAAAGTTACTTAAATAACACGCGTTCTGATAGAGGTTAGAATTTTGCAAGAGACAGTCTTTTTCCGTATAATGAATGAGAATGAAGGGGGAGAGTTAGGGAGTTATGTTAAAGCGTTTTTTTGGGTATTATCGGCCGTATCGTCGATTATTTATTTTGGATTTTGGGTGTGCCGTTTTTGCGGGGCTGTTAGAGTTGGCTTTTCCAGTAGCAGTCAACCAAGTAATTGATAAGATTATGCCAAAAGGAGATTTTCGCCTCATTGCATTAGCTAGTGCGGGCTTATTTGCATTTTATATAATCAATACGTTTTTACAATTTATTGTGGTTTATTTTGGTCATATGTTAGGCGTGAATATTGAAACAGATATGCGTGAAGAATTATATCAACATCTTCAAACACAACCGTTTGAGTATTATGATAATCAAAAAACAGGGAAATTAATGAGCCGTTTGACCACTGATCTTTTTGAAATTTCGGAAGTGGCGCATCATGGTCCAGAAGACGTCTTTATTACGATTATGACGTTAGCAGGTTCTTTTTTATTAATGTTAACCATTCACGTGAAATTAGCCATCGCTACGTTTATTTTATTGCCATTTATCACGATTGCGCTAGGCTATTTTAATAAAAAAATGACAAAAGCGAATACGGATATTTACGATAATTTAGGTGAATTTAATGCTGGGATTGAAGCGTCAGTAAGTGGGATACGTGTCACGCAATCTTTTGCAAATGAACCATTTGAACGAAAACAGTTTAATTATTTAAATCAAATGTATCGAAAATCGAAATTATATTTTTATAAGGTGATGGGTGTCAGTTCCGCCTATAATTACTTATTAATTCGTCTGATAAATTTATTTTCATTAATTTTTGGTGCGTATTATACAATTAAAGGAGAAATTACAGAAGGTCAGTTTGTAGGCTTTATTTTATTAGCCAATATTTTTATTCGGCCGATTGAAAAAGTCAATAATATGATTGAAAGTTATCCCAAAGGATTTGCTGGCTTTAAACGTTTTACGGAAGAAATGGACAAACAACCGTCCATCAAAGATTTGCCAGGAGCTGTTGCTGTTTCACATTTAGAAGGAACGATTGCCTATAAAGATGTTTCATTTGCTTATGAAGATGGCACAAAAGTTTTAGACCATATCAATTTAAAAATTCAACCTGGTGAAACCGTTGCTTTCGTTGGCCAAAGTGGTTCAGGAAAAACGACCTTGTGCAATCTGTTGCCTCGTTTTTATGAAGTCAGTATTGGTGAAATTTCGATTGACGGTAGAAATATCCAGCAAATGACCTTGGCTTCATTACGTAAGCAGATTGGAATTGTTCAACAAGATGTGTTTTTATTCCCTGGAACATTACGAGAAAATATTGCTTATGGGAATTTAAATGCTACAGAAATAGACATTCAACAAGCGGTGAAATTAGCACATTTAGAACATGTAATTCAGCTAATGCCAGATGGCTTGGACACAATTATTGGCGAACGTGGCGTGAAATTATCGGGCGGTCAAAAGCAGCGAGTGGCAATTGCGCGAATGTTCTTGAAGAACCCGCCAATTTTAATTCTAGATGAAGCGACTTCTGCATTAGATACAGAAACAGAGCAAGTGATTCAAGAGTCATTAAACTCGTTAGCTGACGGGCGAACAACATTAATTATTGCCCACAGACTGGCAACGATTAAACATGCTGATCGAATAATCGTAGTGAGTGACCAAGGAATTTTAGAAGATGGAACACATGAAACTTTGTACGCGCAAAGAGGCCACTATCGTCGGCTGTACGATGCTCAATTTAGAACATAAAAAAAACCGCGAATAAAACTTCGCGGTTTTTTTTTATGTTTAGTTAGCGCCGAACTTTTCTTCCCAAACCAACAGCATTTTTCATTCGTTGAAGTGTTTTGTTGGCTACCTGGCGAGCGTTTTCTGCACCCTCATCTAAAATCATATCTAATTCTTCTGAAGCTAGAAGCTCTTGGTAGCGCACTTGAATAGGTTCTAATAAGGCAACTACTGCTTCTGCTAAATCTGCTTTGAAGTCTCCATAGCCTTTGCCTTCGTAAGCTTGAACAAGTTCCTCAACAGTTTGACCTGTCGCAGCAGAATAAATATTTAGTAAGTTAGTAATACCAGGCTTTTCTTCTTTATTATATTCAATTACACCAGTTGAATCAGTTACAGCAGAGCGGATTTTTTTGCGAATCACTGCTGGCTCATCAAGCATTGAAATAAAGCCCTTCACATTTGTATCAGACTTACTCATCTTTTTCGTTGGTTCTTGTAAGCTCATAATTCGACTACCTTGCTCAGCGATTTTTACTTCAGGCATCGTTAAAATTTCTTGATTTTTTTGAGCGTAACGTTTGTTGAAGCGTTCCACAAAATCACGTGTTAATTCTAAGTGTTGTTTTTGATCATCTCCGACTGGCACTAAGTCAGCGTTGTACAACACGATATCACCAACCATTAATGGAGGGTATGTTAAAAGACCAGCGCTTACGCCAGCACGACCATTTTTTTGCGATTTATCTTTAAATTGTGTCATTCGCTCTAACTCACCAATAGAAGTATTGCACTGAATGATCCAACCAGCTTCTGCATGCGCACTCACTTCAGACTGTATGAAAATTGTTGCTTTTTGTGGGTCTAAACCAACCGCTAGGTAAAGAGCTGCTAAGCTACGAATTTGTTGGCGTAGCTTTTGCGGTTCTTGGGGAACGGTAATGGCATGTTCATCCACAATACAAAAATAACAATTGTATTCATTTTGTAATTCGATAAATTGTTTCATTGCACCAATGTAATTTCCGATTGTCGGAGTACCACTGGGCTGAATACCAGAAAAAATTGTTTTCATTAAATAACCACCTGACTTTAGACTTAAGATAGTGAATAGTTCTATTATACATTTTATTAGAAAAAAATACATGGGAACTTCTTGAAAAATCACCAAGAGAAGTAAATTATAACAGCAACTATAAAAATAGAAAACTGTATTACTTTTTTACAGAATCATAACGAACATCCATAAAATTTCATAAAAATTAACCCTAATTTTACACGGGTGTAATGAAGGAAAAATAAACAAAGTTAATAAAAAATGTTTAAAAACCCCTAGTATTTTTATTAGAAATTAGGTATACTGGTTTTAAATAGAGGAACAGTACAGTTCCCTGTTTCAGAAACGCGATGATTCGCGAAAAGGAGTGATGCACAATGTTGACACTTTATACTTCCCCGAGTTGCACGTCATGTCGTAAGGCTAGAGCCTGGTTGCAAGAGCACGAAATTCCTTTTAAAGAAAGAAATATTTTTTCTGAACCTTTAAATATTGAGGAATTAAAAGCAATTTTAATCATGACAGAAGATGGAACAGAAGAGATTATCTCTACTCGCTCTAAAGTTTTCCAAAAATTAAATATGGATTTGGACGAGCTTCCACTTCAAGATTTATTAGAGTTGGTTCAAGAAAACCCTGGATTGTTGCGTCGGCCAATTATGATTGATGAGAAAAGATTACAAGTCGGTTTTAACGAAGATGAAATTCGTCGATTCTTACCAAGAGATGTTCGACAACTGGAATTGCGCCAAGCACAATTAATGGCAGGTTTATAAAAAATATAAAATTTTGTTCTTTATTTGTTAATTGTAATAAAGAACGATTCATATGAATTTAGGGCCAGGGATTTTTATCTCTGGCTTTTTAATACATATTTAGAACTTGTATTCATTTGATTTGGCAGAACGTGGTCAAGGAAAAATAGTATCTTTTTTGGAGAGACTGCGTTAAGATGAAGAGGTAGAAGGAGCGAAAAACCAATCGTTAAAAAAGTTCAAAGTTTATAAAATGTTCGCTAGTTTTCGAGGATTTACAGACTTTCCACTTTACTTTTGTGTAGTTTTCGCTACAATGAACGTAAGAAGTTTCCTGATTGAAGCAAAGAGAGGTGTAGCGCTATGGAAATGGAACATATTAATGAAAATACGATTCGTGTGTTAATTGGCAACGAAGACCTGGCGGATAGAGGGATTACTTTTCTTGACTTACTAGGAAACCACAAAGATGTTGAAAATTTCTTTTATAGTATTTTAGAAGAAGTTGATGTCGAAGATGAATTCCAAGGCAGTGAAGCAGTCACTTTCCAAGTCTTGCCTAAAAATGATGGTTTAGAACTGTTTATTAGTAAAAATGTCGCTATGGACGACTTGTCTTCCTTAGAAGGTCTGAGCGAAGTCAATGCAGATGTTAGCGAATTGATTCGCAAACAAATTGAAGCAGACAAAGCAGCCGCCGATGAACTTGACGAGATGGAAGCCACAGATGAAACAAACAGAAATGTAATCTTTGAATTAGATAATTTTGAAGCGATGATCCAATTATCCAAAGAAGTCTTCATGCAATCTGTTTTGACTAACTTATATACGTACAACGATTGTTATTACTTACAAGTTTTGTTCTTAACCGATGAATTAGAAAAAACAAATGTTGACAATGAAATTGCACAGATTTTAGAATTTGCTCATAAAACAACTGTCACTCAGGATACTTTAGTCGAATATGGCACTTGTATTATGGAACGCAGTGCGCTAGAATTAACACGTTATTACTTTAATGATTAAGCAAAAAAGCAAAAACTTTCGGGTTTTTGCTTTTTTTTTGATGAAAATTAAGAAACTTTGCGTAGTTTATTTATGAGAGGTGAAAATCATGTTAACAGCTTTAACGGCAGACAACCAAGAATTATTTTCTTTAATCGATTGCTCGATTGATGAATTAACACAGATACGAAGCGAACAAGCTTTTGTGTGTCCAATGTGTCATCAATCGGTCATTTTGAAGGCAGGCCCCATTAAAATACCCCATTTTGCTCATCGTAAAAAGAATAGTTGTTGGTACGAAGCAGAGGCTGAAACAGAAGAACACCTCCGCTTGAAGCAGCTTTTTGCGGAAAAGTGTTTACGCGAAAAGCTGTCCTTTCAAGTTGAGGCATACTTACCCACCTTGAAGCAACGCCCAGATTTACTCATTGGGAAGATAGCCATTGAAATTCAATGTAGTCCATTGCCAATTAAACGTTTGGTGGAACGGACGGAGACTTATCAAACTCATGGCTATCAAGTTGTTTGGATTTTAGGTGAACGATTAGTGCCTAAAGACAAGCTCACGCAGTTAACGAAACAATTCCTTTATTTTTCGGAGTCCTTGGGATTTTATTTATGGTCGGCCAATAAGAAACAAGAACGAATAGAGTTACTTTGTCATATTGAAGAGAGTCAATGTCAACAATTTTATAGAAGAAAACAATCATGGGATTTTTACGAAAAAAAATTACTAGAAATCATCCAACTACCGACTGCTAATTTAAATTTACTGCCAGGTAGACGGCACACTGGTCAATTGATGTATGATTATTATCAAAAATTGACTCAACAACTTGGTTACAGAAATGCTCAGTTGCTTAGAACACAGAGCTTTTTATATACGAAAGGTTGTCACATTCTCCAGTTACCTCCTTGGTTTTACTATCCTGGATTGAAGCTATTACCTTCTTCTGAAGAAGATATTCATTTAAAAATGCTTGTTTGGGAAGCACTAAAAACCAAAGAAGGATATTTAGTGACCAAACAGGAACTATGGCGTATCTTGGAAGTTAGTTTTTTGGAAGAAGGAAACTTTATTTGGCAACCACTGCCGAATATTGACTTAAAAAAGATTTTTAAAATCGTGGGGAATAGGTTATTGAGCTGGTTACAAGAATGTTATGTGTTAATTAAAGTAAACAATAAGTACCTAATAACTAGCATTTTCCTAAGAGAAGATCCTGAAAAGCTCATTCATTGGCTAAAAAAAGTGAAAAAACAACATTTTTTTAGTCACACGTGATAAATTATGATAGTATAATGAGTAAAACGTTTCTTAAAGGAGAGTAAACTATGAGCGAAATTAAACAATTACCAACACGTGATGAAGTTCCAACTTCATTAACTTGGGATTTAACCAAAATTTTTAAAGATGATGCTGCTTTTGATGCTGCGTATAATCAGTTGACAGAGGAGCTAAATCAAGCAGAGTCATTTAAAGGTACCTTAGGGAATGGCGCAGATGCTTTTCTAGCTGCGTTAGAATACGTGTTAGATGTCTATCGAAAAGTGGAAACATTATATGTCTATTCTCATTTAAAAAATGATCAAGACACTACAAATACAGCTTACCAAGCTTTATATGCCAGAGCTAGTTCTTTATATGCGCAAGTTAGTGAAGCTGTTTCTTGGTTTGACCCAGAGGTTTTAACATTAAGTGATGAACAAATCTGGGGATATTTTGAAGAGCAGCCGAAATTAGCTGTTTATCGTCACTATATTCAAAATATTTTAGATGAACGTCCCCATGTTTTATCGATGGAACAAGAAGCTTTACTGGCGGGGGCTAGCGAAATTTTTGGTGCCTCAAGTAATACATTTTCAATTTTAAATAATGCAGATTTAGAATTTCCAACTGTGCAAAATGCTGAAGGCGAAACGATTCAACTTTCTCATGGCGTTTATGGTCAATTAATGGAAAGTGTCGATCCATCTGTTCGTGAAGCAGCATTTAAAGGTTTGTACAAAGTATACAAACAATTTAGAAATACATTAGCCTCAACTTTAGGTGCACATGTTAAAACACATAATTATAAAGCAAAAATTAGAAATTATGATTCTGCTCGGGCAGCATCTTTAGCAAGTAATCATATCCCTGAAAGTGTTCACGAAACATTAGTAGCTGTAGTAAATAAACATTTACCTTTGCTACATCGTTATGTAAAATTAAGAAAAAAATTATTAAACGTAGAAGAATTACACATGTACGACTTGTATGCGCCTTTGCTAGGTGAAGCACCAATTCGTTACAGCTATGAAGAAGCAAAAGAAAAAGCAATTGAGGCTTTAAAACCACTAGGTGAAGACTATTTATCTATTGTTAAAGAAGCTTTTTCAAGTCGTTGGATTGATGTGATTGAAAATCAAGGAAAACGAAGCGGTGCATATTCTTCCGGAGCTTATGATACAGCCCCATACATTTTAATGAATTGGCATGATAGTTTGGATCAACTATTTACATTAGTCCATGAGATGGGCCATAGTGTTCATAGTTACTATACAAGAAATAATCAGCCGTATGTTTATGGCGACTATTCAATTTTCTTAGCTGAGATTGCTTCAACCACAAATGAAAATATTTTAACAGAATATTTATTACAAACAGAAACAGATCCTAAAGTACGTGCGTATGTCTTAAATCACTATTTAGACGGCTTTAAGGGAACCATTTTCCGTCAAACGCAATTTGCGGAATTTGAACATTTTATTCACACGGAAGATGCTAAAGGCACGCCATTAACAAGTGAATATTTGAGTGAGTATTATGGCGAGCTCAATGCTAAATATTATGGACCAGAAGTAGTTAGAGACGAAGAAATCAGTTACGAATGGGCGAGAATTCCACATTTTTATTACAATTACTATGTTTATCAATATGCAACTGGCTTCTCAGCCGCTTCGGCATTGTCTAAACATATTTTAGCTGAAGAAGAAGGAGCTTTAGAGAAGTACCTTAACTACTTGAAAGCAGGAAGTAGTGACTTCCCAATTGAAGTGATGAAAAAAGCGGGCGTGGATATGACACAAGCCGCGTATATCGAAGATGCAATGAAAGTTTTTGAAGAACGTTTAACGGAATTAGAAGCTTTGGTTGAAAAATTATAGACAAAGAAGTGGGATATAAGTCCAAATGACTTATATCCCACTTTTTAACTCTTAAGATAATTGGTTAACAGCTTTTGTCGCAGCATCTTTTTTATAATAAATGTAAATGTCCATTTGGAAAATGATAATTGGAGCGACGTTTAAATTCAAAGGTTGCGTCACCTTGGTCCAGCAACGGTTCGTTATGTGGATGGACACGACATAGTTGTTTAATTTCATCCATGTTTTCAAAATTTTCGACTAAAATGCCGAAATCGTTCTCGCAAGTATAGTTGTAAACGACTGCGGTAGGATGTTGTTTAATCCCCATTTCTCGAGCAACTTTTTGGTCGGTTTGGAAAGATTCTTTGACAAAATCGGATTGTCGGTCTTTACGATACATATCAATATCCCCGCCGGCCGCTAGAAGTAGTTCTTCTGATAACTCAGGAGAGTAAGCTAGACCGTCTTCAGCTACTGCTTTTTGTAAGCCAATCAACAATTGTCGGCCTTTTTTTCGGCCTTGTAACTGTGCTGCTTTATAGTCAAGAGCGGCTGAGTATAAATCTTCAAAAATTCGATTCCGTCGTTTAATGTCATTAATCGGAATATGTTGACGACTCAAAAATTCATTGATCGTCTTCATGTTTAATAAAGGGATAAAGCGCAATTGTATTTTCTTCTTGTCGTTAACAGACAATTGTATAATTTCTTTTTCAATTTCTAAACAGACGCCGCCTAAAGGATTGACGAACAAATAAATTTCAACCATTCATACTTCCTCCAATGCCATGCTTTTTCAAATACAGGTGCCAGAACGTCAGTGCTTCGAATACTAAGGGGCAGTGGTCCGCATCATGCGTTGAATCTTGTTAGGTGCAAGCGTAATGGGAATGTTCAAATCAGCCATTAATGTTTGAAACGCTTGCTTGCCGCTTTCAGCTTCAGTAACTTCTAACTCTAATTCAAAATCGTGCTGTTGGTTATACCAACTTTCGTCTAACGCAAGTAGTCCTTGAGGAATTTGTTTTTCTGCACGTGCTGTTTTTAATGAACCAATTAAATGGATCGAGGCGATTTCAATACCTAATTCTTGTAATTTCTTCGCCACAGCCCCCTCAGTAGGGAGGTGATTCCTTTTGATAAAGTGGTTCGCCGACTCAAGCGATAAAGGGTCATTGATTTCTAATAATCCTTCTGGCGCAGGAACTTTTAAGGTTAACTCACCACGATCTGCTAATACGCGAATTCTTAAGCCCATTCGTTGTGCTTTTAATTGAAAATCGTCCGTATCAAAATAATGATTTGTTTGCGTAAAAAAGTCCGTTTTTTGAATAGCAAAATGGTCGATTAATCGTTTGAAATCTTGCGGACTAACTAATGTTTTAAATTCAATTTCTAAGTGCTCACTCATGGGGTTCTCTCTCTTTCTTAAATCACTCCAATTTTCACATATTATATAGGTTTCCGTCAAGAAAAGTGGTCTTCTCTGTGAAAAATTTTTCTAATGAAAGGCGTTTGGAAATCAAATAGCGAATAACACCCTATTTTAGGAAGGACTGTGGTAAAATAATCAGTGAATGAAATTCAAGGAAATTGAGGGATCTACCATGGAACGAGAGTGGGAGCTGTTTTTAGCGCCATATGAACAGGCGGTCAGCGAATTAAAAGTAAAACTACGAGGTATTCGTAAACAATTTCGGGAGCAAGATAAACACATACCAATTGAATTCGTTACAGGACGTGTGAAACCAGTAGATAGTATTTTGACAAAGACGGCTATTCGGCATATTCCTTTAAATAGGATTGAAGAAGAAATGCAAGACATTGCTGGTTTGCGGATTATGTGCCAATTTGTGGAAGACATTTACCAGGTAGTCGCACTTTTAAGAAATCGTAAAGACTTAAAAATTGTGGAAGAACGTGACTACATTGAAAATAAAAAAGAAAGTGGCTATCGTTCGTACCATGTGGTGGTGGAATATCCTGTGCAATTAGTCACCGGGGAAAAGATTATTTTGGCCGAAATCCAAATTCGGACACTTTCCATGAATTTTTGGGCAACGATTGAACATTCTTTGAATTATAAATATCAAGGTGTTTTTCCTGAAGAAATGAAAGAACGCCTTCAGCGAGCGGCAGAGGCAGCCTATTTATTAGATGAAGAAATGTCATCTATTCGTGAAGAAATTCAAGAAGCACAACATTATTTCTCTCATGGCCGTGGCTTGCTAGAAAACGAATACTATAAGCAAATTAAAAACGAAACACCAGAAAATCAGTAAAGGAGTCTGCTTATGAAAGTGGCGATTGTTCATAACTCGGAAGAAAAATCGAAACAAGTCACAAAACAACTGACAACACTATTAGAGCAAAACCAAATTCAAATAGACAATCGTCAACCTGAACTTGTGATTTCAGTCGGCGGAGATGGTACGCTTCTTTCCGCTTTTCATCGATTTAATCATCTGTTAAACGAAGTAAGCTTCTTAGGTGTACATACCGGACACTTGGGTTTCTATACAGATTGGCGTGATTATGAATTAAAAGAACTAGTTGAAAGTTTGTGTATTCATCGTGAAAAAAGTACGAGTTATCCATTATTAGATGTGCGGATTCGGTTTAGAGATGGGAAACCAGATAAACATTTTTTAGCATTAAATGAATCGACAATTAAACGAGGAAACCGGACGATGGTGGGCGATGTGTTTATTAAAGACGAACTGTTTGAACGATTTCGTGGTGATGGGTTGTCGATTTCGACCCCAACCGGCTCTACTGCGTATAATAAAAGTATTGGTGGAGCTGTTTTACACCCCAGCATTAATGCGTTTCAGTTAACCGAAATCGCCTCCTTAAACAATCGTGTCTTTCGAACATTGGGGTCACCGATTGTAATCGCACATACGGAGTGGCTGGAGATTAAATTACAGGAAAGTGATGATTATTTTGTCACGGTGGACCAATTAGATATTTATCAAGAAAATATCGCTTCTGTCTGCTATCGAATTGCAGACGAACGGATTCATTTTGCCTCTTATCGGCACATGCATTTCTGGCATCGAGTGAAAGATGCCTTTATTGGTGAGGATTAATTAAACGATGGAATTTCAATGGACATATGACAAAGAAACAACACAACAAGTGAAATATTTTTTAAAGGAACAAGGCGTTTCAAAAGGGTTATTAGCTAAGGTGAAATTTCAGGGTGGTAAAATTCAAGTGAATGGGACCGTTCAAAATGCCATCTATCCTTTACAAACTGGCGATGTCGTTAAAATGACGATTCCAGATGAAGCGGAACATGAGACATTATTAACAGATGATGAACCGATTGAAATTGTGTTTGAAGATGATCATTTTTTAGTAGTTAATAAGCCTGCTGGCATTGCCTCGATACCTGCTCAGTATCATCCTTCAGGAACGATGGCGAATCGTGTTAAGGGCTATTACAAGCGTCAAAATTACGTGAATCAAGTTATTCATGTCGTGACTCGTTTAGATCGAGATACTTCTGGGCTGATGTTATTTGCGAAACACGGCTTTGCTCATGCTTTAATTGATCAAGAATTACGAGAAAAAAAGGTGACAAAAATTTATTATGCCCTTGTTGGTGGTGCGATTGAGCAGTTAAACGAGCATCAATTGATTGAAAAGCCAATTGGGCGCGACTTGTCCTCTTTATTAAAACGTCAAGTTATCGAAACGGGTCAATTTGCTAGCACAGAATATTGGCTCGCAAAAAGAGGAGCCCAAGCAGCAGCTGTGCGCATTCAGCTCCATACAGGACGAACACACCAAATTCGGGTACATTTTGAAGCAATTGGCTGTTCATTGTTAGGGGATGAGATGTATCATGGAGAGATGGATCAAGGAATTGAGCGGCAAGCGTTGCATTGCATGGAACTAATTTTTACTCATCCTTTTACCAAAGAAACGGTTCATCTGATTTCCCCACTAGCGGAGGATATGAAAAGTGTAGATGATACGTTATAATAATAAAGAGGCAGGAGGGGAAAGTGTAAGATGAATGAAGGCCAAGAAATGGAAGAGCAATTTGCCCTTCTTTTAGAAACGCTAAAAAATCAACAAATGAACGAATTTCGTGAGCTATTTTTAGCGTTACACATTTATGAACAAGGACAATTTTACCAATCGTTAGATGAAAAAGACCGACAACATTTATACAATTACCTATCTCCGAAAGAACTAGCGGATATGTTTGATGTTATCGAAGAAGATAATGAGAATATGAAAGATTATTTAGCTGAAATGCGCCCAAGTTATGCAGCAGATATGTTAGCTGAGATGTATACCGATAATGCGGTGGATTTACTAAATATGTTAGATAAAAGTCAAAAGGCGAAATATCTTAGTTTGTTAAGTAGTGAAGAAGCAGGCGAAATTAAAGAGTTACTTCATTACGAAGATGAAACTGCTGGGGCGATTATGACCACCGAATTTGTTTCGATTGTGGCGAATCAAACAGTGCGTTCTGCGATGTACGTCTTAAAGAATCAAGCGGACATGGCGGAAACAATCTATTACGTTTACGTAGTCGACCAAGAAAATCATTTAGTCGGCGTTATTTCGTTGCGGGATTTAATTGTTAATGATGATGATACCTTGATTGCTGATATTTTGAATGAACGGGTTATTTCAGTTCATGTTGGCGATGACCAAGAAGATGTCGCGCAAACAATTCGTGACTATGACTTCTTAGCTGTGCCAGTTACAGATTATGATGATCATTTGTTGGGGATTGTAACAGTTGATGATATTATTGATGTTATCGATGATGAGGCCGCTAGTGACTACTCTGGTTTAGCCGGGGTCGACGTTGAAGAAGTTAGTGAGAACCCTTTAAAAGCCGCTTCTAAACGATTACCTTGGTTAATTACGCTGCTGTTTTTAGGGATGTCTACGGCCTCATTAATCAGTAATTATGAGTCTTTAGTTAGCGAAGCGAGTATTTTAGCCGTTTTTATTTCTTTAATTACCGGAACAGCCGGCAATGCCGGGACACAATCATTGGCGGTCGCGGTACGCCGTTTGGCTATGAAAGATGAAAAGGATAGTAATTTTGGACGCTTAATCTTAAGTGAAGTGCTCACGGGACTAGTGACGGGGGCTGTGACAGGTTTAACCATTATGATTGTGGTTGGCGTGTGGCAACATAATCTTCCACTTGGATTTGTGATTGGGATGGCAATGCTCTGTGCAATTACTGTGGCGAATTTAGCAGGGAGTTTAATCCCAATGTTAATGGATAAATTAGGGTTTGATCCCGCAGTTGCCAGTGGCCCGTTTATTACTACCTTAAGTGATTTAACCAGTGTATTAATTTATTTCAATATTGCCAGCATGTTTATGCGTTATTTTGTTTAAAAAATTGCACTTATTTATCATGAGACTAAGGTAAAAGGTTTCGTTGGTTTGCTTAAAATCAAAAAAGTGAGGTAGCCGTTAATACGACGGCTACCTCACTTTTTTAGATACAAGAAATTAAACAATTTTTGTGCCATGGACTTCTGTGACTTTTAAAGTGTCCATCACAGTTTGAACGTTTTCTGTGGAAATACCGCCACCTGGTAAAATAAGAATCCGTTGATCTGCGTAGGCAATTAATTCTTTTAAATGATCAAAGTTGTCTTCGATAGGGGTACCAGCTGGCCCGCCATGAGTTAAAATACGCGTCACACCACGCTCAGCTAACCAGTCGATCGCCTTAAATTGGTTTTCTTTCGACAAGGCATCAAAAGCCATATGGAAAGTGATTTGCAAGCCTTCAGCTGTTTCAATGAATAAGTCCAAAGCTTCTTCATCTAACCAACCATCCTCAGTTAAACAGCCAATAACAATTCCGTCGGTTCCTAATTTCTTTGCTTCGATTAAATCGGTATGCATAATTTTTAATTCAATATCATTATAGACAAAATTGCCGCCACGAGGACGAATGATTGTCATCACTGGTACTGAATGTTCGCCAGCGTATGCTAAGACTTCTTCAATAACACCAGTACTTGGCGTCGTTCCACCTACGGCTAAGTTATCGCATAATTCGATGCGATTCGCACCTTTTTGAATGGCTTGGGGAATCTTAGTGAAATTTTCGGCACAGAATTCTTTAATCATTTCTTATCGCTCCTTGCTTTTTCTTCACAGGCATTGTACCATAATTCTGCTTACTACCATAGCCCTGAAAAAAAGAGTGCAACTTTTTATAAGAGAAAATGTTCATTTAATGAACGTAAGGAGTTTTAAATGTTAAAGAAAATTGAACGAGCACAACAATTATTAAAAAAAGAAGCAACCGTTTTTCGCTGTCCAACTTGTCATGAACCAATGCATGTAGAAGGGGTTGGTCTGATTTGTCAACAGAGGCATCAATTTGATTTATCCAAGAAAGGCACGCTATACTTTCTAAATCATGGCGTTCAGACAGAATATAATAAAAAAATGTTTACTTCTCGAGGAAAAATGATTCAAAGTGGCATGTACGCGCCTGTTTTAAACAAAATTATGCATTATCTTCCTCAAAATAAAACAGTAGTCGATGTTGGTTGTGGTGAAGGGAGTTTTCTAGCTGAGTTAAGTCAAGCAGGCTTATCTGGACTGAAAATCGGGTTTGATTTATCAAAGGAAGGAATCTATTTAGCAAGTAATCAGCCAATTGATGCGTTTTGGTGTGTGGCGGATTTAACGAATTTGCCATTTGCGAATGAAGGGCTTGATACGATTTTAAATATTTTTTCTCCTTCACATTATCAAGAATTTCGGCGAGTACTAAAAGCTGACGGGACTGTGATTAAAATTATTCCTGAAGAGAATTATTTAAAGGAATTACGAGCGGCTTTTTATCCCAATGACGAAAAGAAACAAAGTTATTCCAATCAAAAAGTAGTCCAACGTTTTGCCGAGGAATTAGCAGTGGAAGTAGATGAACGAATAACTTATTGCTTTGACATTCCCGAGGAAAGACGGTTGGATTTATTAGAAATGTCGCCATTAGAGTGGCAAGTTTCTCAAGAAGTTAAAGCCAAACTACAACAGCGACCATTGGAAAAAATCACGATTGACGTCCGCTTGTTAGTAGGTCGTAAAAGATAGACTTTTTTGTGAAGAAAATCCTAAAAAAGTCTTGCAATAAAGTGACATTGGTGTTATATTACTTACAAGTTGTTTTTTCATTGGTTTTTATCAGGGTCCTGTTCTGATAAAAGTTAGTGAAGAGACCTTCACTAACGTAACGACTCGCCGTGCTAGACACCGAGACGGTACGTTTTTTTTATTGGTTAAAATAGCTGCCGCCTGACATCATCGCGTCATGCGGTTTTTTTGAAAATAAGTATTGTGGGCGCTATTTATTTTGAATTTATGCTAAAATGAACACGATTGATATTTGAGGAGCTGAAGATAGTTGACGAACCATATTGTTTTATTTGAACCACAAATTCCAGCAAATACTGGAAATATTGCACGGACATGTGCAGCGACGAATACACCGTTGCATTTAATTGAACCTTTAGGATTTTCAACAGATGATAAACACTTAAAACGTGCTGGATTAGATTATTGGAATGATGTAAATATTACGTATCATAAAGATTTGGCTGCCTTTTTAGCCCATGTGGCAGGCAAACACTTGCATTTAGTAACCAAATTTGCTCACCAAACATACAGTGAGGTCAATTATAATGATGGCGAAGACCATTATTTCCTTTTTGGAAAAGAAACAACGGGCTTACCAGAAACGTTTATGCGAGAAAACGAAGAAAAGTGTATCCGAATTCCTATGAACGATGAACATGTGCGCTCATTGAATCTTTCTAACACTGCCGCACTAATTGTTTATGAAGCCTTACGTCAGCAAAATTTTCCGAACTTAGAACTGACGCATCATTATGAAAATGATAAATTAGATTAAAAAAGTTAGGACAGTAGCGCTTTTTTCAAAAATGTCAGAAGAAAGTGGTTTTATTTTTACCGTTGCCCAATTTCCAAGCCTAGAACAAAAAACAATTTAGATTTTTGTTCTAGGCTTATTTTGCTTGGATTACTAGAAACTTCCATGGATATTTTCGCAGGGAAGTGATAAACTAGAAAGACATATGAAGAGATAAAGAAGTTTGGAGAAGTTACATGAAATTATATTTTACACGACATGGAAAAACTGAATGGAATCAACAGAAACGATTTCAAGGAATGACAGGAGATTCGCCGTTATTATCAACTAGTTATGACGAAATTAAACAATTAGGCCAATATTTACAAGATATTCCGTTTGAAAAAATTTATTCTAGTCCGCTATTACGTGCCAAAAATACTGCGCGGGGAATTCAACAAGAATTGACTCATCCAGTTGAAATTGTTTATACAGATACTTTAAAAGAATTAGGTTTAGGTCGTCTAGAAGGACAATATATTGAAGAAATGCGTAATTTTTATGGAGAAGAATTAGATCATTTACGGCATCGTTTAGATTTGTATGATCCAACAATTTTTGATGGTGAACCAATCGAGCAAGCGATTCAACGGATTTCAGAAACAGTTGCTGAAGCGGCGAAGCAACACGAAGGTCCAGTTCTATTTGTCGGACACGGAGCAGCCTTGACAGCGGCAATCCAAGCGATGGCTGGTAAACCATTATCAGAATTACGTACAATGGGCGGGCTGCTAAACAATAGCCTCTCAATCCTTGAAACCAAAGAGGCATCAAGGAACCTGCCGTACGACTTAACGTTATGGAATGATACGTCTTTTTTAGCTAAAGAAAAAGCACAATAAGCGCACAACAGAAAGGAGGGCTTGTAGTGGTAACACTTTTTGGTGAGGACGAAGAAAAAGCCTTTATTGTTGGGACTGTACAAGCAATCTTTTTTGAAAATCCCAGTAATTTTTATAAAGTCGTTCTTGTAAATGTGACCGATACAAATACAGATTATTTAGAAAAAGAAATTGTAGTAACTGGAAGTTTTGGCCAAGTTCAAGAAGAGGAACCCTATCGTTTCTTTGGTCATTTTGTGGACCATCCTCGTTATGGCAGACAGTTTCAGGTGGATAGTTATCAGCAAGAAAGACCGACTTCGGCTAGTGGGGTGGTTAACTATTTATCAAGTGACAAATTTCCTGGCATTGGTAAACGAACCGCTGAAAAAATTGTTGAAGTATTAGGGGAAAGTGCGATTGACCGAATTATTGATGATCCTAGTGTTTTGGAAGAAGTTACTGTTTTAAATGAAAAAAAACGTCAAGTAATCGTCGAAACAATTCGCTTGAATCACGGGATGGAGCAAGTGATTGTGGGACTAAATCGATACGGCTTTGGTAGTCAGTTAGCTTTTTCAATTTATCAAACCTATCAAGAAGAAACCCTTTCTGTGATTCAAGAAAATCCCTATCAGTTAGTTGAAGATATTGAGGGAGTCGGATTTAAACGAGCGGACAATATTGCTGAACAAATCGGCATTCAGGCGGATTCTGCTGTTCGAATTCGAGCAGCTATTTTACATGAAGTGTTTGAACACTCCATTCGCTCAGGCAATACGTATGTTCAAGCAGATGTTTTATTAGAAGAAGCGATTCGGACCTTGGAAGCAAGTCGCCCAGTGGAAATCTCACCTGATCAAGTGGCCAATGAAATCATTACGTTAGTCGAACATGGAAAAATCCAACAAGAAGAGACTAAACTTTTTGAGAACAGTCTCTATTTTTCTGAATGGGGCATTGGTACTTCGATTCAGCGTTTACTTTCTCGTAAAAAAGAAATTCATTATGAGGAAGAAGAAGTCCAAAAAAATATCCGAATGATTGAGAAACGTTTAAATATTCAGTATGGCGACTCGCAACAAGCAGCGATTGAAGAAGCGATTAAATCGCCGTTATTTATTTTAACTGGAGGGCCCGGAACAGGGAAAACAACTGTTATCAATGGGATTGTCTCGTTGTTTGCGGAACTAAATGGCCTTTCATTAGATCTCAAAGACTATACGCAGGAGATGTTTCCAATCTTGCTAGCGGCGCCAACTGGGCGAGCAGCGAAACGTATGAACGAAACGACAGGTTTACCTGCAAGTACCATCCACCGTTTGTTAGGCTTGACAGGTCGTGAAAAAAATCCGAGTTTAACCGCCAAAGAATTAGAAGGTGGTTTGCTAATTGTAGATGAAATGTCAATGGTGGATACTTGGTTAGCCAATACGTTATTAAAAGCTATTCCGACAAACATGCAAGTGATTTTTGTTGGTGATAAGGATCAGCTACCGTCTGTCGGTCCAGGTCAAGTCTTACATGACTTATTGCAAATTAACGAAATTCCCAAATGTGAGCTAAACGAAATTTATCGTCAAGGAGACGGTTCAAGTATTATTCCTCTTGCCCATGAAATTAAAGAAGGAAAGTTGCCTGCTGATTTTCAAAAAAATCAAAAGGATCGCTCGTTCTTTGCAAGTGATATTGGTCATATTGAAGAATACATTCGACAAATCGTCACAAAGGCAAAAGCAAAAGGGTTTACGCCACAAGATATCCAAGTTTTAGCGCCAATGTATCGTGGCGCAGCCGGCATTGATGCCTTGAATAAGATGATGCAAGAAATCTTCAATCCAAATGATGGTAAGAAAAAAGAAGTCAAATGGAATGACACCGTCTATCGGATTGGGGACAAAGTTTTGCAACTAGTCAATACGCCAGAATTAAATGTGTTCAATGGAGATATGGGAGAAATCGTCGGAATTACTTTAGCCAAAGACTCAGAGGACAAAGTGGACGAGTTGGTTTTACAGTTTGATAATAATGAAGTAACGTATAAAAGAAATGAATGGAATAAAATTACGCTATCGTATTGTTGTTCGATTCATAAAGCGCAAGGTAGTGAATTCCGCATGGTGTTACTGCCAATGGTTCATCAGTATAGCCGAATGCTGCAACGAAATTTGCTGTATACAGCAGTGACACGTAGTAAAGAATTATTAATTCTACTAGGTGAGGTTTCTGCTTTTGAAACATGTGTCAAAAACGAATCGGCTAGTCGCATGACGATGCTAAAAGAACGAATCGTGAACGCAGAACAAATGACCTTAACGACTAGAACCCAGTTAGAAGCCTATGAAGAAGGTTTAACGGCAGACCATCCATTTACTGAAAAGGAAACAAAAGCTGTCTCTTATGAAACTGAACAGCAATCAACGAAAGCCGATCAGATTAAAGAAACAGACGAGCAATTAGTTGAAACAACGGTACAAGAAGTTTCACTATTTGCTGATGAAGGGGAAGAGTCAACCTCAGAAACAGCAAAGAAAGCGACAAAAGTTGTCGAAGAACCATTACCAAAAGAACCACGACTAACAGTCGAAATTATTCAAACAAATGCTGTTGATCCAATGATTGGAATGAAGGATACGACGCCTTATCAATTTATGTGAGAAAAGGAAAGAGTGCCATAAGTCGTTTTGACTTATGGCACTCTTTTTCAACCTTAAGGGACTCAGTTAAAACCAAAACAAACGTTTTTGTGTGGTATAAACCATATCAATACTTCGTTTGCCTAAAATCTCGCCATCTGCGTGAATGGTTTGTGGAATCGTCGAAACAATTCGAATTTTGCTTGATTGAAAATGATGAAAATACTTAGATTTCCCTTGTTTTTGGCGAAGCAATAGGAAAATAAGCCACAAAATTTTAAAAATGTTGATCCGTTCCACGACAACTAAGTCCACGACTGCTTTGCGAGGATTGGCCGTCGGCATAATTGATACGCCCCCACCAAAATAAGGATGATTTGTGACCGTACATAGGAAAGCACGATTAAATGTGTATTGTTTACCATTCATTTCAACTAAAATTGGAAAGCCTTTTTGTTTAAAAAAGACATGAATGATTGAAGAAATATAGGAAAGCGAGCCAAGCTTAAATTTATTTAAGGCTTTTTTTGATGACGATTCGTTGGTTTTTTCCACGATTGCCGCATCTAATCCTAAGCCAACATTATTGGTGGCTAAGCCGATTTCTTCTTGGTTGGCTTCTACATAATGAATCGTTTGAATTTCTTTTGGTCGTCTGGTGCGCAGGATTTGATGCAATGCTTTATCAATATTTCTTGATAATCCCACCCCTCGTGCAAAATCATTTCCAGAGCCGCATGGAATATAGCTTAAAGGAATAGCTGAATCATATGGAAGTAATGAATTAATGACATTATGTAGTGTGCCATCGCCGCCTAGCACGACTAGGATTGGAAAAGTTGAAACGTCTAAGTCTTCAGACCAAGGAAGTAAAGTTGTTTCTGCAAGTTCCTTCGTCAATTCTTTTTCATGTCCAGCGTAATCAGTGTAAAGAGCCGTATATTTAAGTTCTTGTTGCTTGAGTTGTTGAATCACTTTTCTAGCGACTTTTCGGCCATTGCCGCTACTTGCCTGCTCGTTGATAATAAGATAGTAGTGAATGTTCATTGAGCTCCTCCTTTGAATCGCTATTGTCCATTATACCAGAGGGAGGAACTTCTGCGAATAAAGATTGCTTAAAAAAGTAAAAAATGACTAGAAAAAGGCACGAAACAATGCATGAGAGGTGAAAACTGCAAATAAGTGCAAAGTAAAACAGGGCTTTCATTGACTATTTTGACTTTCCATATTAGAATGTGAACTGTTGCAATTGTAACCAAGGTTCATCAACCATCCCTTGTAAAAAAACTCGGAGAAAGAAGGAAAAAGTATGCAAAATTCGTTTCAAGCCAATCGAAAGCTAAGAACAGTCTTAGCCAATGGTATCATTATGGGCTTATATATTGTCCTCTCTTTATTGGTTCGGCCAGTTTCTTCTGGTATGATTCAATTTAGAATTTCAGAAAGTTTGAATCACCTAGTCGTTTTCAATCGCAAATTGATGTGGGGTGTTTTAGGCGGCGTTATCTTTTTTAACTTATTTTTTGGTTTTGGTGTAATGGATGCTCTGTTTGGTGGAGCGCAAACATTATTTGCGTTGAGTTTAACAGCTTTTTTACAAAAAAAGGTACCAAGTATTCCTGTTAGAATGTGTCTAAATAGTCTATTTTTCACTGTAAGTATGTTTTTTATTGCCTTTATGCTAGTACCAAGTGGCGGTCAAGCATTTTGGACAACTTATGGTTGGTTAGCATTAAGTGAAGCGATTATTATGACGATTTCAGCACCAATCATGTATTTTATCAACAAGTCATTAAAATTTGAAACACGTATTTAATTGAAAAGATGTGGATAGAAATGATTCATCCTTTGAATGGCAGTGAAGAAAAGTGTCGTTGCTATTAGTGAGCTAAGTGATAGAATGAACTGTTTCTACCTCGTCTTTTTTACATAAAGAATAAGATCTACATTTTTTCTAAAAATTTTCATGTAAAACTTTACTAGTCTGTTGGAATACACTATGATAGTGTAAGATAAACGGACTATTGGAAAGTCACAGCAGAGGAGTTTGAACATGTACACATTTAAAATCGGTATTCCGGCAGAAGTACACGATACATTTGTTAAAAATCACCCATTATGTAATTTACTACAGTCATCTTCATGGGCAAAAGTCAAGGATAACTGGGGTTCTGAAATTGTTGGGGTTTATGAAAAGGATACATTAGTCGCATCAAGTTTAGTTTTAATCAAACCATTACCAGCCGGTTTTACGATGTTATATACACCAAGAGGTCCAGTAATGGACTATACAAATGAACGTTTGGTCAGCTACTTTATGGCTGAATTGAAAAAATTTGGCAAGAAAAAACGAGCTTTATTTATAAAAATGGATCCAGCGGTTCATTATCAAGATTTCCATTTGGGAGAAGAACATCAACCGCATGCTGAAGCGACAGCTATTATTGAGACCTTGAAAGAAGCAGGTGCCAAATATCAAGGACTGACAATGGATATGGGGGCCACCATCCAGCCTCGCTTCCAAGCGAATATTTATCGTGAAGATTTTAGTGAGGAACAATTGTCAAAAAGTACCAAGAAAATGATTAAAACAGCTGAAAAAAAAGGGGTCGTTGTGCAGCAAGGGCATGTTGACTTTGTTGATGAATTTGAAAAAGTCATTCAATCAACCATGGAACGCCAACATATTTCTTTGCGGAATAGTGATTACTTTAAGAAGCTGTTGAACATTTACCCAGAAGACTCCTTTATTATGCTGGCGCAAGTCAATTTAAAGGAACGCTTAGATAGCACGCGACAACGCTATGACAAAAATCAAAAAGACTTGAGTAATTTGAAAGAAAATCAAGTGAAAAAGCGCCATAATTTAGAAGAATTAGATGCTTCCTTGACTCGGGAACTAAAAGAATTAGAAGAAAATATCGCAGAAGCTGGTGAAATCGTCACGGTTGCTGGCGCTTTGGCTGTGACATTTGGTCCAACAAGTGAAATCCTTTATGCTGGCTTAGATGATCGTTATAAACGCTACATGCCAACATATGTGACTTGGCGAGATGCCATTCAAGAATGTTTTAACCGTGGCTGCGAAAGCTGTAATATGGGCGGCTTAGAAGGTAGTTTAAATGATGGCTTAATTAAGTTTAAAGCGAACTTCAACCCAACGATTAATGAATTTATTGGGGAATTCGATTTACCGGTTAATAAATTATTATTTAAAGCCAGTGAATATGCCTATAAATTACGAAAACAAAAAAATAAATAAAAAACACATGGACTAAAAATCAAACTTGATTTTTAGTCCATGTGTTTTTTTCTATAGTTTTTGTGTTGCATTCCGTTTCATTAAGCGAAGCAAAACGCTAGCAATTGCTGAAGCCGCTACACCAGCAACAAGAGCTTCTGGCACACCAGAACTGAAAATCGTCGCAATAATAGCTAGGTAAACAGCAGTTCCAGCTTTACCAATAATTTCAGCATAAGCTGAATTAAAAAGAAAATAAATCATGTTCATGACTAAAATGGTATTCGTTGCTGAGCCTAAAACACCAGCCACAAATAAGGAGACAGGTTGCGCTTTTTCCTTCGTTAATTTATTTAGCCATTTGTAAGCGAAATAAGGAACGACCCCAATTAAAATCCGCGGAATGAGCACAATTAAAAGTGCCTTCCAACTACCATGATCGGTACCGATCACAGGAATAAATGGAGAAAAAACAAACGACAAAGGTGTTGGTGCTGTCGTATTTTTAATTAAGCTAATGATCCCAAACGTGCCGCCCAACATACTACCGATTTTTGGCCCTAAAACAATGGAACCAATAATTACAGGAATATGCATCGTGGTCGAATTTAAAGGACCTAATGTGATAAATCCTAGTGGGGTTAAAGCCAGTAAAAGTAAGATAGCTAAGAACATTGCTGTTAACGTAAATTTTTTCGTGTTATTCATAAATTACTCCTTGTTATCAGATGCTAAAATTTTCATTACTGTTTGAAGGATATCTTCAACAGTGGCAAGTGCGCCACGACCATAATCACCACAAGCTAAAAGAGCCTCACGTGGGATTATTTCTTGATAGCCGACTTCTTTTAAAATGCCAATATTTCGTTGGACAATGGGGTTTTGATACATATACGTATTCATCGCGGGCGCAATAATTTTGGGCATTTCAGGATAAAGTGCCAAAGCAACTGTTGATAATAAGTCGTCGGCAATCCCATGGGCTAATTTCCCAATTGTATTGGCCGAAGCAGGTGCTACTAAAAATAGATCCGCTTTTTTAGCTAACTCAATGTGATTAATTTTACTGGGATCAATTTCCATCATGACATCCGTATGCACTGGATTCTTAGAAAGTGATTGTAAGGTCAGCGGAGTGATGAACGCCGTGCTACTTTTGGTCATTAAAATTTCCACATTGTAGCCAAGCTTAGCTAGTTGACTTGTAATATCTGCTGCTTTATATGCAGAAATGCTGCCAGAGACGCCTAATAAAATAGTTTTCATTGTTGTTCTCTCCATTTCTTTTCAACATTTTTAACGATCATTGAACCAATCCCTTGTTTTGAACAAGCTTCTTGGACAATGCCCGTTTCGTTAATTAATAATCCTTCGTGTTCTGTTTCATGAACGTTCATCAAGTCATTGGCTAAGACAAAGTCACACCGATTTTTAACCAAAGCGGCTTGTGCAACTTGGACAAGTTCTTCTTGTGAAACGTTGACAAGTAATTTAAAGCCCACTAAAACAGTTTGGGGTTGCTTGTCACGAATCATTTGGATGACTTTAGGATTTTTCTTTAGAAAAATTAATAATCGGTCCGTATCCGATGAAATTTTTGTTGCTGTTTGAGGAATATCAGCAATCTGATTCAATGTGTTTTGAACGATAGTTACCAAGGCTTCTTTGGTCTTTGGCAATGTTTGTTCGCTTAATTGTTGAGCAAAAGAATCAATAAATTGTTCTTCCGTTTGCGCGGTTTCCGTCGTAAAATCACTGACTGCCATTGCGTGAACAATCGCATCAAATTGCTTTTCAGCAAAGAGTTGTTCTAACGTAGTGGCTAATTCAACCGTTGTTTCTATTTCTTTAATTGATAAGTCCAATTGTTGGGTTGGACGTAATGCGTGTTTGGTTGTTACGTAGGTTACGGTGTGTCCAGCAGCTAAAAAACTTTCAGCAATTGCTTTTCCTAGTCCGCCAGAAGAATGATTGGTAATCGAACGAACATTATCAATCGGTTCTGACGTTCCGCCAGCAGTAACTAAAACATCCATAATCAAAACGCCTCCTTAAGAAATTCGGACAATGGTCCGTCCAATATGTTGGCCTGCTTGTAATGCTTCAAAAACAGGGGGAAGTTCTTCTAAAGTAATCTCTTGATACACAGCTTTTTCAGTGATGTCTAAATCAGTGGCAAGACGTTGCCAGACTATTTTTCGTTTGTCCATACCAACATTAACCGAATCAATGCCCAATAAATGAACGCCCCGTAAAATAAAGGGTAAAACGGTTGTCTCTAATGTAATTCCAGCAGCGCGGCCACAAATGGCTGAACGGCCATCATAACGAAGTTGTGGTAAAACAGCAGAAGTAATTTCCCCACCAGTGGTATCAATTGCAAAAGCAAAACGCTGTTTCATCAATGCTTTAACAGGAGTTGCTAAGAAATCTTCTACTAATAAGCATTCACTAACACCTAACTCTTTTAAAAGCTCAAAAGAATCTGGCTTTCTAGTTAATGCAGTGATTGAAGTGTAGCCTAATTGATGCAACATCGCAATAGACAATGTCGCAACACCGCCTGTCGCACCAGTTACAATAATGGGGGCTTCTTTGTCGTCTCGTAAGCCATCGTCTTCTAAAGCTGTGACAGATAATCCGGCCGTAAAGCCAGCAGTTCCGAAAATCATTGCTTCTTTGAGACTCATTTTTTCAGGAAGTGGAACTACCCAATCGCCAGGAACACGCACATATTCAGAATAACCACCAGTATGACTAACCCCTAATTGATAGCCTGTTACGATCACTTTATCGCCTTCTTTGAAACGAGGATCTTCCGATGTGACAACAGTGCCACTGACATCAATTCCTGGAATCATTGGATAATTGCGAATCACACCGCCGTCTTTTTTTGAAGCTAAAGAGTCTTTAAAGTTAACTGAGGAGTAGGCTGCTTTGATTACTACAGTGCCTTCTGATAAATCGTCTAAAGTAATGGTTTCTAGTTGACCAATAACAGATGTATCTTGTTCTCTTAACGTAAATGCTTGAAATGAATTCATATAAAAACTCTCCTTCCAATTATGTAAAAAAGCAACTCGTCTTATTTTATCATATTCTGATTTTTTCGTATCATTTTTCTTCTTATAAACAGTAAGTTATACAGAAAAGAAAGATTGTGTGACAATTAGACTAGAAAAATAAAGAAAAATGGTTGAAATTTTTCAAAAAGTTCGTATACTAAAAAAGGTAAAACTAAACTGTAAGTTTAGTATTACAAAACTTTTGTTGAAAAGATTAGCTGAAAATAGAAACGAGGTGTGCCATGGAAATTGGTGAGAAGTTGAGAAATTTACGCATTCAGAAAAATTTAACACAAGAAGAATTAGGTGAAAGAACGGATTTATCCAAAGGCTATATTTCCCAATTGGAACGGGATTTAAGCTCACCATCAATGGAAACATTCTTCTCAATTTTAGAAGTACTAGGCGTGATGCCAGAGCAGTTTTTTAGTCAGCAACCGCTTGAACAGAAAATTGTCTACAATGAAGAAGAAAGTACCCTCTATTATGATGAAGAACATGGCTATGAACTAAAATGGTTAATTCCAGCCTCAAATGAAAAAGAAATGGAACCTGTCATTATTACTTTTGATAAAAATGGCGAATACAAAACGTTTGAACCTTCTCTATCGGAAACATTTATTTATGTGATTGATGGCTCCATTCGTTTGACATTAGGGGAAGCCACGTATATTGCTAAAAAAGGTCAAACCATGTATTACCAAGCAACAGAACCTCACCAAATTAGCAACAATGGTCGAGGAAAAAGTCGTGCGTTAATTGTGGCGACAGAATCGTATTTATAAAGAAGGACGAAATGGAGGAGTTTATCCAGTGAGAAACCATGTGATTTCATTTGAAAATGTTGTCAAACAATTTGACGATGAACCAGTATTAAAAAATGTCAGCTTTGAAATTGAAGAAGGAAAATTTTATACGTTATTAGGACCTTCAGGATGTGGCAAAACAACGATTTTGCGTATTATTGCGGGATTCAATGACGTGACTTCTGGCGATGTTTATTTTGATGGTAAAAGAATAAATGATGTACCTGCCAATAAACGCCAAGTCAATACCGTGTTTCAGGATTATGCTTTGTTTCCTCACATGAATGTTTTTGATAATGTTGCGTTTGGTTTAAAAATCAAAAAACTATCCAAAGCAGAAATTGAAAAAAAAGTGAAAGAGGCATTACGTTTGGTTCAATTACCCGGCTACGAAACACGTGAAATTAGTGAAATGTCTGGGGGCCAGCGTCAGCGGGTCGCAATTGCACGAGCGATTGTCAATGAGCCAAAAGTATTGCTTTTAGATGAGCCGTTATCCGCTTTAGATTTGAAATTACGCACAGCGATGCAATATGAACTACGTGATTTACAACAACGTTTAGGAATTACTTTTATTTTTGTGACCCATGATCAAGAAGAAGCATTAGCGATGAGTGATGAAATTTTTGTCATGAATAAAGGTCATATCGTGCAAAGTGGCACACCAGTTGATATTTATGATGAACCGATTAATCACTTTGTTGCTGACTTTGTGGGGGAAAGTAATATTGTGGACGGCGTGATGCTGGAAGATAATTTAGTTTCATTTGTGGGCAAAAAATTTGAATGTGTCGATGGCGGCATGCGGAAAAATGAACCTGTAGAAGTCGTTTTACGTCCAGAAGACCTAACGATTACCACGCTTGAAAAAGGCAAGCTAACTGTAACGGTGGACACGCAGTTATTCCGCGGCGTTCATTATGAAATTATTTGTTTTGATGAACAAGGAAACGAATGGATGGTGCATTCCACTCGAAAAGCCAAAGAAGGTGCTCAAGTAGGGCTCTCTTTTGAGCCAGAAGATATTCACGTGATGCGCTTCAATGAATCAGAAGAAGACTTTGATGCCCGTTTAGAAAGTTACGACGAGTAAACGAAAGGGGAAAATAAAATGAAAACAATGCGTCGAATTTATTCGATTCCCTATGTAATGTGGTTACTTTTATTCGTCATTGCGCCAGTGCTAATGATTATTTATCAATCATTTTTCGATATGAATGGCCAGTTTACCTTGGCGAATTACCAAACGTATTTTACATCAGGAACGTATTTAAGTATGACCATTAATTCGGTTTGGTATGCTTTTCTGATTACCATTTTTACGTTATTGGTAAGTTATCCTACGGCTTATTTTTTGACAAAGCTCAAGCATAAACAGTTGTGGTTAATGCTTGTTATTTTACCAACGTGGGTGAATTTATTATTAAAAGCTTATGCCTTTATTGGGATTTTCAGTATTCATGGGAGTATCAATCAGTTTATGAGTTTTATGGGTTTGGGCACGCACCAAATTCTGTTTACAGATTTCAGTTTTTTATTTGTCGCAACGTATATTGAAATTCCATTTATGATTATGCCGATTTTTAATGCCTTAGAAGAGATGAATCCTTCATTGATTAGTGCTAGTCGGGACTTAGGAGCTAGCAGTGCGGAAACGTTCCGCCGTGTCATTTTTCCTCTCTCCCTAAACGGTGTGAAAAGTGGCGTTCAAGCTGTCTTTATTCCTTCGCTCTCGCTCTTTATGTTAACACGTTTAATTGGCGGCAATCGGGTGATTACGTTGGGGACGGCGATTGAGGAGCACTTCTTAGTAACGCAAAACTGGGGCATGGGTTCAACAATTGGTGTGATTTTAATTGTTGCCATGTTTATTGTGATGTTGCTGACGGGTGAGAAGAAGAAAGGGCGTGGCAAATAATGCAAAAGAAAAAGTTTAAATGGTCTTATGTGTATTTATTCGTTGTCTTTGCGCTACTGTACGCACCAATCTTTTATTTGATTTTTTATTCGTTTAACGACACGCAAACGATGAATCAGTTTACTGGTTTTACGTTAGATAATTATCGGAACGTTTTCGAAGACACACGCTTGTTAACCATTGTTCTGAATACGTTTTTGTTAGCTTTTTTATCGGCTTTAATAGCAACCATCATTGGAACATTTGGTGCGATGGGGATTTATTATACAAAACGTCGTAAAAACCGGAACACGTTGCTTAGCTTTAATAACATTTTACTCGTTTCACCAGATGTTATTATTGGAGCCAGTTTCTTAATTTTCTTCACGGCAGTAGGGTTTATCAGTTTAGGTTTTACAAGTGTGTTATTGTCGCATATTGCCTTTAGTATTCCAATTGTTGTTTTAATGGTTTTACCAAAACTACAAGAGATGAACGATTCTATGGTAGATGCGGCACGGGATTTAGGGGCCAATAATGTTCAAGTGATTAAAAATATTATATTGCCTTTTTTAGCGCCAGGAATTATTGCTGGCTACTTTATGGCCTTTACTTATTCGTTGGACGATTTTGCCGTAACATTCTTTGTGACAGGCAATGGTTTTTCAACATTATCTGTTGAAATTTATTCACGAGCACGTCAGGGAATTAGTTTAGAAATCAATGCCTTAAGTGCGTTAGTATTCCTATTCTCAATGATTCTAGTTGTCGGTTATTACTTTATCAGTAAAGACAATACGCCAAAACGTTTAAAGAAAATGCGTCGGGAACAAAGTGAGGTGGCCAAGTTAAAATGAAAAAATTACAGTCACTTTTTATTGGAATTATCGCTATTATTGTCATCTTGTTTTTTGGAGTGCGCCAATTGGAGAAAGCAAGTGGCATGGCAGGAGCAGATACCTTAACCATTTACAATTGGGGAGACTATATAGATCCGGCCTTGATTAAGAAATTTGAAAAAGAAACAGGCTATAAAGTCAATTACGAAACCTTTGATTCTAATGAAGCCATGTATACAAAAATTCAGCAAGGTGGTACAGCCTATGATATTGCCATTCCTTCTGAATATATGATTCAAAAAATGATGAAAGCGAAGATGCTTTTACCACTTGATCACAGCAAATTAAAAGGCTTAGAAAACATTGATGCACGCTTTTTAGATCAATCCTTTGATCCCAAAAATAAGTTTTCCGTTCCGTACTTCTGGGGCACGTTGGGGATTATTTATAATGATAAATTTATTGACGGTCATCAGATCCAACATTGGGATGATTTATGGCGCCCGGAATTAAAAAATAATGTCATGCTGATTGATGGCGCTCGCGAAGTGTTAGGATTATCTTTGAACAGTTTAGGCTATTCGTTAAACAGTAAAAACGACCAACAATTACGTCAGGCTACCGATAAGTTAAACCGATTAACGAACAATGTCAAAGCAATTGTTGCCGATGAAATCAAAATGTACATGGCTAATGAAGAAAGTGCAGTTGCTGTAACTTTCTCTGGTGAAGCTGCTGAAATGCTAGAAAACAATGAACATCTACATTATGTGATTCCCAGTGAAGGCTCTAATCTCTGGTTTGATAACATTGTGATGCCTAAGACAGCCAAAAATAAAGAGGGTGCCTATGCATTTATGAACTTTATGTTACGACCAGAAAATGCAGCACAAAACGCAGAATATATTGGTTATTCCACACCAAATAAAGAAGCTAAAAAACTATTACCAAAAGAAGTTGCCGAAGATAAACAATTTTATCCAGATGATGAAACCATCAAACATTTAGAAGTTTACCAAGACTTAGGTCAAGAATACTTAGGAATTTATAACGATCTGTTCTTGGAGTTTAAGATGTATCGGAAATAAAAAAGTACCTTCGTAACTTTCGAATCGCCCCTAAAAGTTAGATTTTTAGTCTAACTTTTAGGGGCGGCTTTTATTCATACAAGCTTCTAATTGAGGCACAAAGAAACCTGTGCTACACTTTGTATAAAGCATAAAAGGAGCAAAGAAAATGAAGAGGAAAACAATCCGAATACTACTAATCAGTAGCGGGCTTATTTTAATCCTGCTGGTTGGCTACCGTTTGTATCTAGAATATCAAACAGATATTCAATTATTTTTGAATCCTAAAGCCAGTAAGACACAATTATTAGAGCGAATTCGTTCACATGGTTTTTCAGCAGCGCTATTGTTAGTTTTTTTGACCGCGATCATGTGTGCAGTACCAGGGATTCCAACCTCGGTAATTGGTGTGATTGCAGGATTGAGTTTTGGTCCCTTCAGCGGCACACTCATTAACGTTTTAGGGAATAGTTTGGGAAATTTAGTTGCAATCTTTTTGATGCATCATATAAAATTTTTAGATAAAAAAACGGAGACCAATCATTGGGTCCAGTCCATTCGACGGATGAAGCATCCAAAAATTGGGATTATGGTGGGCTACATGATTCCAATTATTCCTTCTTCTGTGATTAATTTTGCTGCAGATACTATGCAGTTGCCATTAAAAAATTTAATAGCCGCTATATTCATTGGTGTAATTCCTTCCTCAATACTTTACGCATGTGGAGGCGAAGCGCTATTTCATGGATATAATAAAACGGCAGTATTGTTAATTGTGAGTGTTCTTTTGTTCGTTGGCTTGGTGGTCATTATTGAGAAAGATAGAAAAAGATTTCAAAAAACTGTTCTTTAAGAACGGTTTTTTTGTGCATTTGAACAATAAATCCTGTTAAATTTACAATTTTAAAAAGAAAGGACTTTGATAGAATGAAAGCGTAAACAATTTAAGGAGCTGATTTTGAATGCCAGATATTACAATATCTTGGGTTGCTGCAATTTTAGGATTAGTTGTAGCGATAGTATTAATTTTGAAAAAATTTAATCCTGTGTATTCCTTGTTTTTTGGTGCAATTGTTGGTTGTCTTATTGGAGGCGCTTCCCTGTCAGATACAGTCGCTGTTCTATTAAACGGAACACAAAGTATTATGGGAACCGCAATCCGTGTTTTAGCAGCCGGTATGTTGGCGGGCGTGATGATGGAATCCGGTGCGGCAGAATCAATTGCCAACGCCATTGTACAAAAGCTTGGCGAGAAAAAAGCTATTTTATCTTTGGCATTATCCACAATGGTAATTACAGCAGTGGGCGTATTCATTCCTGTTGCAGTGTTGATTGTTGCCCCGATTGCTCTATCCGTTGGGAAAAGTACGGGTATTAGTAAATTATCATTATTGATTGCTTTATCTGGTGGTGGCAAAGCGGGCAATATTATTTCGCCTAATCCAAATACTATTGCAGCGGCGAACGGCTTTGATTTACCTCTAAGTGACGTTATGATTGCTGGTTTTATTCCAGCCGTATTTGGCTTAATTACAGCTGTTGTTCTTGCAAATATCATGAGAAGCAAAGGATCAATGGTCAAAGAAACGGATCTTGTAGAGGAACAAACAAAAGAATTATTACCTTTGAAAAAGGCGTTAATCGCGCCAGTGTTAGCGATTGTCTTATTATTACTTAATCCGATTGGCGCCGTTTTAAATATTTCTTTCATCAAAAGTTTGAATATTGATGCTCTGTATATTTTGCCGTTCGCTTCAGTTGTTGGGACAATTGCGATTGGGCAAACAAAACAACTGGCCTTTTATGCATCTTCTGGCTTGAAGAGAGTAACCGATACTGTTTTAATTTTAATTGGTGCAGGCGCAATTGCTGGATTAATTTCTGTTTCTGATTTATCAACACAAATTGTCCACTTAATTTCTGTTATGGGAATTTCTGGAACCTTCTTGGCACCGATTTCTGGTATTTTAATGGGCTTAGCAGTTGGTTCAACATCCACAGCGGTTATTTTAGCGACAGGTTCTTTTGGACCAGCGATTTTAGATATGGGCACATCTTCACTTTCAGCAGCAGTCATGGTTCATACTGGGGCAACTGTGATTGATAGTGTTCCTCAAGGCAATTATTTCCATATTACGGCACAAAGTATGAATATGACGATTAAAGAAAGAATTCGAGTGATTCCTTATGAAATGTGTGTCGGTGGGGTAATGACGATTGTTGCAACCATTTTATATGGCTTTATTTTAAACTAGTTGGAAAGTAGGCGCGAAAAGATGACGAAAAAATTTGTTTTGGCTCCAGACTCATTTAAAGAAAGTATGAGTGCAAAAGAAGCCTGTCTGGCAATGGAAAAAGGGATTTTAGCTGTATTTAAAGATGCAGACATTCAACACGTCCCGATGGCAGACGGCGGGGAAGGAACGGTGGATTCCTTAGTGGATGCAACAGGAGGCACAAGAGTACCAGTGCGTGTGGCAGGACCGCTTCCTGATCAAATCGTTGAAACCTATTACGGCTTATTAGGTGACCAAGAAACGGTGGTCATTGAAATGGCGAAAGCCAACGGAATTGAATTGGTCAAAGCAGCAGAACGTAATCCCTTGATCACTTCTACTTATGGTACAGGAGAAATGATTCAACATGCGCTCAATCATGGGGCAAAAAAAATCATTATCGGCATTGGTGGTAGCGTGACAAATGATGGGGGTGCAGGTATGATTCAGGCACTTGGTGCGCGTTTGTTAGACAAGGAAGGGCAAGAATTGACACGTGGCGGTGGTGCATTAGATAAACTGGCGCAGATCGATTTAACACAGTTTGATCAACGTATTTTTGCTACCGAAGTTCTAGTAGCAAGTGATGTGAATAACCCACTAACAGGGCCAACAGGGGCGTCTCATGTCTTTGGCCCGCAAAAAGGTGCGACAGAAGAAATGGTGGCTCAATTAGATAAAAACTTAGCCCATTATGCAGCGATCATCAAAAAAGAGATCGGCATTGATGTTGAGATGATGCCAGGCGCAGGAGCTGCTGGTGGTTTGGGTGCAGGGTTACTAGCATTCACGAAAGCTCAGTTACGCCCAGGGATTGATATTGTCGTAGAAGTGAATCAATTAGAAGAAAAAATAAAAGCCGCTGATTATGTCTTTACTGGTGAAGGCGGGATGGATTTTCAAACAAAATTCGGCAAAGCCCCTTATGGCGTCTCGCGTTTGGCCAAGAAGTATCAAAAACCGGTTTTCGCTTGTGCTGGCTATATCGGCAAAGATGTGGATGTCCTCTATGAAGAAGGGATGACGGCTATTTTTGGAATTTTGGCCAAAGCCGAACCATTGGAAGCAGCATTGAAAAATGGACCAGTTAACTTAGAAAGAACCGTTGAAAATATTGCTCGTACATTACAGCTGGTGCCTTGTGACTAAGAACTAACCATGGTATCATCAGTAATGAAAGCTGAAATAAAAATGTTCAGTCGTTGATCTGAAGAATTAAGCGTTTGGGACATAAGTCATTGCGGCTTATGTCCCAAACGCTACTCGCTTTTTAGAAAGTTGGCGATAGCAATGTTAAAATTAGACAAAATCCAAGCAAATAAAATTGTTGAAAAGTTGATGGCAGATATTCCTTATAACATCAATATTATGGATGAACGAGGAAAAATTATTGCGAGTGGAGATTCTGCTCGAATTGGGGAGCGCCATCGTGGCGCAGAAAGAGCCATCAATGAACGAAAAAATATTGAAATTTATAAAGATACTTCTTTAGAGAAAAAAGGCACCAATGAACCGATTATTTTGAATGATCACATTTTAGGTGTCGTAGGCATTTCAGGAGAACCAGACGAGGTGCGCAAATTTACCAAGCTTGTGCGCTCGATTGTTCTTTTACTGACAGAAGAATTAAATACACAACAAGAACGCGAAAAAAAGAAGAAACAAAAAAATCAGTTTATCCAGCACTTAATGCATGTTGATTCTGCTTACTCAGAAGCCTTAAAATTTGAAGCGTTGGAACTATATAACCTTCAATTAGATGACCAGAATCATTGTGTACTGACCAAGGACAAGCGCTTATTATCCAGTTATTATCCTGGCCATGAAATATTTGAATGGGAAAATTGTTATCTGGTGATTACTTCTGAACAACCTCAGATAACAAAGCCAGTAACAGAATACCTTGTGATAAGTTCGGAAAAAGCCACGATTCAACAAATGGTCCAAGAGGCACAAAACACGTATTTACTTCTATCGTTTCTCCAATTAGAAAAGGCTAAGTTTTACCAAGCAGAAGATTTTTTCATTCAAGGAATTTTTAATTTTCCTTTTCATATTGAATTGGATTTTTTTGAAACCATCCAGACGATTTATGATGAATACTATGAAACCGTTATTTTTTTCGCCAATCATAACTTAAACATCAATGAAACCTCACAAGTATTACATATCCATCGAAATACATTGAATTACCGCTTGAAACGAATTCATGAATTGACGGGGATGGATCCAAAAGTTTGGCAAGATTTTTGGAAATTGTTCTATTATTTTGCCTATTGCTTTAAAGAACGTTTTGAAAAGTAGTGAGGAGCAGGAATGCTTGTTTGTTAAGCAAGTGTCAGCATATTTTTCGCCAGAATCAAAAATATCTTTTATAATAATTGTAAGGAATCAAACGATTTAGTTATCAATGAGGAGTGGTGCCAGTGAAAAAAGCAGTTTTAATTGTTAACCCCAGTTCTGGTGGTGAAAAAGCCAAAGAATTTGAAACGTTAGCAGAAGAAAAATTAAAGCAGTTATTTGATGAAGTTGTAGTGAAACAAACAGAAAAAGGCGGCGATGCAGAACAATTTGCCCGTGAAGCTGCGGAAAGTCACTTCGACAGTGTTTTCGTAATGGGGGGAGATGGAACCGTTAATGAAGGAATTAGCGGGTTGGCAGAACAAGCTTACCGCCCAAAATTTGGCTTTTTTCCTTTAGGAACGGTGAACGATTTAGCGCGAGCCTTGAATTTACCGATGGATCCTGAAGAAGCGATTCAACAATTAGATTTAGAAAAAACCAGTGCTTTAGATGTGGGGAAAATCAATGACGACTACTTTATGAATGTCGTTGCGATTGGGACGATTCCAGAGTCCATTAACGACGTGGACGTTGAACAAAAAACGAAGTTAGGAAAACTCGCTTATTTTATTTCAGGTGCCAAACATTTAGCGAATGCTCAAACGTATCCTTTTCATTTAAGCTTGGATCAAAAAGAACAAACCATTGAAAGTAGTACCGTTTTAGTTGGCTTAACGAATTCAATCGGTGGGTTTGAAACATTATTACCAGAAGCCCAAGTGGATGATGGCAAACTTCATTTAGTTTATTTAAAAGATCAATCATTGTGGGATGCAGTAAAAGCCGTTCCAGATTTGTTAAAAGGAGTCGACCAGTCCACTGATAATTTAGTTTACCTAACCTTTAAAGAAGGAACAATCTCCTTAGAAAACCAAGAAGAATTAACCACTAATGTGGATGGTGATGAAGGAGCTGCTTTGCCAATTACGCTGGAAATTTTACCTAAACACTTGACGGTGTACTGCGGTGAAGAACAAACAAAATAGCTGATTTTTTGAGAAAAGCTAGAACATTTCTATTTGTTTAAAAAACAGATAAGTTCTGGCTTTTCAAATCATCTAAAAGAGAATCAATCAGGGGCTATGCTATACTTTGTTTCTACATATTGATAGATAAAGGAGTTAATGAGATGAGAAGAAAAAAACATAAAAACAAAAAGAAACAAGAACTTTTTGAAGAGATTGAAAAACAAGAATTAGCAGAACAAGAAACTAAGCAATTGAATGAAGAAATCGAAGACCCAGAATTTCGTTCTTTTTTTCAAGATGTCTTGAAAAAATTTCCACAAAAAACGTCTACGGCCATAATGAATGCTTTCGCAACTTCTAAAGGTAAAGCAGAACAATTAGTGACGAACAGTCAAACACAACTCGACAAAGTATTTGATGAATTTTTGGCTGGTGTTTCACCTGACGTGAAAAAGAAAAGTCATCAAACGATTCATTTTGCTGCATTGTCAGCAGCAATTATTGGGTTTTCGCCAATTCCATTTTCAGATGCTTTTTTACTGGTACCTGTTCAATTAACTATGATGTCACGGCTGCATAAAATTTTTGGTCAGTCTTGGTCTGAAAGCTTAGGGAAAAGTTTAACCAAAGAATTAGTAGTGGTTAGTTTAGGTAAGAGTGCAGTCGGGAATATTCTAAAAGTGATTCCTGTTGTCGGAACTGTGACTGGTGGCATGGTCAATGCTTCAGTTGCGGTAGCAATTACGGAAGCGCTTGGCTGGGTTACTGTCAAAATGTTAAATGATGGTGTTGATATCTTTGATGATGTGATGTCTTTCAAAGGACAATTTTCAACATTATTTAAAGCCATCCAAAATGCTAAAAAGAAATAATCGCTGTATCGATTAACTAGGGTGAGACAGATTTAAAATTTTTTAAGTAATTCGTAGCAAATTTCCAAGGTTTTCGTCACAAATTATTCACAGGTTCTCGTTAATATATAAGCATACCAACAAAACACCCAACATAAACACTTTTCATTTTTACTCCTCAAGTAAAAATAACTCCTTTCCACTCAGTCTACCCAACTGAGTGGTTTTTTTTGCGAAAAAAGAGGGCGTTGAACAATTTGTTCAACGCCCTCTTTTAATAGATGGGGAAGTCATTTGTTAAGAATTATTTTTTCCATTCTGCTACTTGGTCTTTATGTGAATCAACCCAATCGCGTGCAGCTTCTTGTGGGTCTTTGCCTTCGTTAATTTCTAACATGACAGATTCCATATCCTTAGTTGTCCAATGGAAATTATCTAACACTTTGTAAGCTTCTGGTTGATCTTCTTTTAGGCCTTGGCGAGCCATTGTGTGAATCGCTTCTTCGCCGCCCATAGTGCCTTTTGGATCAGCTAAATATTTTAAATCATATTTTGCAAACATCCAGTGAGGAGACCAGCCAGTAATAACGATGTCTTCGTTGTTTTTAATTGCTTGTCCTAAGGCGACAGTCATGGCACCTGATGAAGAAGTTTCAACAGACCAATCTTTCAAATTAGGATAAGCTTCTTTAGTTTTCTCTGCTGCTGCAACAACACCAGCCCCAGGTTCAATTCCAGTAATCTTTTTCCCAGCTTGATCAGATAAATCTTCGATAGAATCAACATCCATATAAGAAGGGACGACAATTCCTAGCTTCGCGCCTTTAAGGTTTTCACCAAGGTCGTTTAATTTATCTTTATATTGTTTATATTGCTCTGCGTGAGTTCCTGGCAGCCACGCACCAACCATGGCATCTGTTTCACCTTTAGCTACAGATTCCCACATAATTGCGTTATCTAAAGGGGTCGTTTTAACATCATACCCCATATCTTTTAAGACTTCGGCAACCACATGTGTGGAGGCTACTTCGGTATCCCATTCCACATAAGAAAGGGAAATTTGCTTATCATTTGTTGTTGTAAAAATTGAAGCACCAACTAAGCCAGCGACAATTACAACAATCGCTGCAATAATCCCGTATTTTTTCTTTTTAGAGGTGGCACCAGCTGCTTTAGGGGCTGCTTTTTTATTATTTAAATGTTGAGTAAAACGGTCAATGATAATCGCTAAAATAACTAAAGCCACACCATTTACGAAACCGTTCCCGACTTGTGCACGTTGTAAAGCGGAAAGGACGCCACGTCCTAATCCAGGCGCACCAATCATTGAAGCAATAACTACCATTGATAGGGCTAGCATGGTTGTTTGGTTAACACCAGCCATAATCGTGTTTTTGGCTAAAGGTAATTCTAATTTGAATAATTTTTGCCAGCCAGTACTACCGTAAGAATCAGCTGCTTCAACAAGTTCATTTGGCACTTGTCGAATTCCTAAGTTCGTAAAGCGTACGGTTGGTGGTAAAGCGAAGATAACAGAGGCGAAGACCCCAGGAACCATACCAATTCCGAAGAATGCAACGGCTGGAATCAAGTAAACGAAACCAGGCATTGTTTGCATGAAGTCCAAAATCGGTGTAATGATACTTTTGGCTTTTTCGCTTTTCGCCATTAAAATCCCTAGTGGCACACCAATGATAATGGAAATAACACTAGAAAGTAAAACTAACGTAACGGTACTCATTAAATCGTTCCATAAGTTTTGATTATAGATAAACATTAAGCCGATAAACGTGAATAAACTTAAGCCAATTTTTTTATTAGAAATAAAGAAAGCAGCAATCGTTAATAGCACAATCAGCACAAGTGGTGGTACGGCTGTTAGTAATGCAGTAATGTTGTCCATTACACTTTGACCAATTGTTTGTAAAAAGCTGAATAATCCAGCAAATGTTGAAGTTAACCAATCAGTAAAACTTTCAACCCAAGACGCGACAGGTAATTGATACTTATTCATGTTCGTTCACCTCTGTTTCTGCAAGTGCTTCAAGTACGCTACCACGGATGACCACGCCTAATAGTTTACCGTTATCAGTCACGGCAAGAGGCGTTTGTGCATCATAAATCAGTGGGAAAATATCATTCACTAACATATCTTTGTCGATTGTTTGAATTTCTGGATCCACACATTCTACAAGAGAAGTCCCGTTTTTACGCGCTTCTAAAGCTTTTTCTGCGCGTACAACGCCTTTTAGTTGGCGTTTTTTATCCACGGCAAGTAACATACTCACTTCTTCTTGACGCATCCGTTTTAAAGCAACAGTTGGGCCATCAATTTCAATGTTAGTAGTTAAAGCAGGTACCATAATATTTTGGGCAGTTAAGACTTTTGAACGATCCACATCTTCCACGAAGGTTCGCACATATTCGTTGGCTGGGTTGGTTAAAATTTCTTCTCCAGTCCCAATTTGCATAATTTGACCATCTTTCATCAAAGCAATCCGGTCGCCGATTCGTAAAGCTTCATTCAAATCATGTGTGATAAAGATAATGGTTTTTTTGACATTTTCTTGTAAATCTAATAGTTCGTCTTGCATTTCACGACGAATTAACGGATCAAGAGCAGAGAACGCTTCGTCCATTAATAAAATTTCTGGATCGTTAGCCAAGGCACGAGCAAGGCCGACACGTTGTTGCATCCCGCCAGATAATTGACTTGGTAATTGGTCTTTAAAAGCAATTAAGCTAGAATTTTCTAAGGCTTTTTCAGCTTTTGCTTGGCGTTCTTCTTTAGGAACACCACGAATTTCTAAACCATATTCCGTGTTTTCTAAGATAGTTCGATGGGGGAAAAGACCAAAGTTTTGGAAAACCATGCTCATTTTATTTCGACGTACTTCACGTAATCCTTCTTTATCTAAAGAAGAAATATCTTGTCCATCAATATAAATATTTCCTGAAGTTGGTTCAATCAAACGATTTAATAAACGAATTAATGTTGATTTCCCACTTCCTGATAACCCCATAATAACGAAAATTTCGCCTTCTTCAACTTCGAAATTTACATCATAAACACCGACTGTGGCACCCGTTTTTTCTAAAATTTCTGTTTTGCTTTTGTTGGCACGAATCATTTCAAGTGCCGGTTTGGTTTTCTTACCAAAGATCTTGGTAAGGTGATTTACTTTTACTTTTGGCAAATCATTGTTCCTCCTCATTAAAAAAAAGTGACTACATCAGACTACTATAAAGTTGTCACTTTGTCAAATTAGATGAAAATCTTTCTGAAAATGAAGAAAAACAGTATTTTAAATAGGTTTTATAGTGGTTTTTTATGAAAAATAGAAATAATAAATAAAAAAAGTGACTATTTACCGCAAGATAAGTAGTCACTTTTTTGTTTAAGGATAAAAGAAATTTTGGACACGTTGTAAGGTTGATTCGTCATGTCCAACAAAATAAAGTGTGTCGTTCAACGAAATCTTTGCATATGGACCAGGTGAGACCAGAAGTTCTTCTTTGTGTTTGATGGCGATAATCGTTGCCGAAGTGTTTTGCCAAAAATTCATTTCGCTAATCGTCGCCTCAAGATAAGCAGCTTCTTCTGTTAAAACTAATGAATAAGGATTCATTGGATTGAAAGAATCAAAACGCTTTGTTTGTTCAACAAGAGTATCTAGAATGCTAGAAAAATGAGTAAGTTCTTCTTTTTGTTTCGCTACGCTATCTAGCAATTCTTCTTTAATTTCAGCAATCGTTTGAACGTCTTGATATTGTGTCACAAAGTCCTGCGCTTTTTCTTTTGATGCCACATAGAAGCCGCTGCCGTGTTTGGCTTTAACGATTTCTAAATCAACTAAAACGATAATGGCTTTGCGAGCTGTTTCTGGCGACACTTGGTATTGGTTAGCTAGGGTGGAACGGGCATGGATTTTATCTCCAACATGTAATTTGCCTTCTGCAATTTTTTCCGCAACATCAACGGCGATTTGTTGATATTTGGGCTTCGTTAAACTGATTTTTTTGGAAGCCATAGTGAATCCCTCCGTTAATTGTTATTTTCCATTTCTTCTAATTCTAAACTGAAATTTTCCCATTGCTCAAGTAGTTCATCTTGTTGCTGACGAGCGTCATCTAATTGTTGGTTTAAAGCCAGCAATTCAACATGATTTTCTAGAATGTCTGGTTGACTCATTTGTGCTTCTAATTGTGCAATTGTCGTATCTAACTGAGCAAGATTTTCTTCGACTTGTGTTATTTTTCTCTGCAAAGTACGGAGTAATTTTTGTTGCTCCTTGTTTTGATAAAAGGTATTTTTGGCTGTAACTGGTTCGGGTTTTTTCGCCGCTTCTTCATTAGCTAAGAGGGCAGCGATTTCTTCTTCCTCTTGTTTCTTTTCTAAATAATAATCATAGTCGCCTAAATAAAGTTTGCTGCCTTTTTCAGAAAGCTCAACAACTTTTGTTGCAATTCGATTGATAAAGTAACGGTCATGGGAAACGAAGAGGATGGTTCCTTCATAATCAATCAGCGCATTTTCTAAAACTTCTTTATTATCGATATCCAAGTGGTTGGTTGGCTCATCGAGAATCAAGAAATTGTCACGATCCATCGCTAATTTTGCTAATGCCACACGTGCTTTTTCGCCACCGCTTAATAAAGGAATCGTTTTTTCAACATCGTCTCCACTGAAGAGAAAGCCGCCTAAAATACTTCGAATCTCTTTTTCAGGTGTGGTTGGGTGTTCATCCCATAATTCCGCTAAGACCGTTTTATTGCCATGTAAATTGGCTTGCTCTTGGTCATAGTAACCTACAGAAACATTGGTGCCAAAAGTTTTACTTCCTTTAATGAAAGGAATGCGATCAATAATTGATTTCAAGAGAGTAGATTTACCAATTCCGTTCGGTCCGACTAAGGCAATGGCTTCTTTGCGACGAATATCCAAATGAATAGGTTCGGATAAAATATGTTCTTGGTCGTAACCAATGGCGGCATCTTCGACTTGTAAAACAACATTTCCCGAGACTTTTTCACTATCGAAAAGAAAATGCGCCGATTTTTCATCTCCTTGAGGTCGGTCTAAACGGTCCATTTTTTCTAATACTTTTCGGCGACTTTGTGCACGTTTCGTTGTAGATGCACGAACCAGATTTTTGGCAACGAAATCTTCTAACTTATTGATTTCTTCTTGTTGCTTTTCATACGCTTTCCATTCACTGGCTAATTGTTCTGCTTTTAACTCTAAGTATTTGGAATAGTTTCCTTTGTAGTGAGTCATTTTTTTGCGGCTCAGTTCATAAACTTCATTAACTACCTTATCTAAAAAATAACGATCGTGGGAAACAATTAATAGGGCGCCGGCATAACTTGGCAAATAAGATTCCAGCCAAGAAAGCGTCTCGATATCTAAGTGGTTTGTAGGCTCGTCCAGAATTAAAATGTCTGGTTTTTGTAAAAGCATTCTCGCTAATGCAAGCCGGGTTTTTTGACCACCAGATAAGGTTTGAATATCTTTCGTGTAAAAGGATTCGTCAAAGCCAAAGCCGTGAAGGACTGAGCGAATTTCATTTTCATAGCCGTAGCCATTTTTTTCAGAAAACGTATGTTGCAATTGATCGTACTCTTTTAAAATTCCTTCATAAACGGAAGTGGTTGGCTCCATTTCACTAATTTTGGTTTCTAATTCTCGCATACGCTGTTCCATTTCTAGGATGTCAGCAAAGGCTTTTGTCATTTCATCCCAAACGGTTTTATCTGATTCTAAGCCGGTATTTTGAGCTAAATAACCTAACGTAGCAGCTTTATTTTTGGCAATGGTTCCGCTATCGGGAGCATCGATGCCTGCAATGATTTTTAAAAAAGTCGATTTTCCAGCACCATTACGACCAACTAAGGCAATCCGACTTTTTGTTGCAATTTCTAAATGTATGTTTTCAAACAATGTTTCCGAGCCAAAATGCCGGGCAACTTGATTTGCTTGTAATAAAATCATCAGTAGTCCTCATTTCTAAATTCATTGCCCTTAGTGTAGCATAAAATCTGCTAAAATAGCACGTATCAAAAAATGCTTTGTGAAGGTTTATACCTTTTATCACAAACTTTTGAAGAAAAATGCTATTTTTGAGCCATAGAATTGCTTTTTATTGTGAAAAACTGCTATTATGTTAATGGATAAGATTTAAGTGAAAGTATTGGAGGTCCAATTGTGAAAGATCAAGTTATTCCAAAAGCAACGGCGCGACGCCTTCCTTTATATTATCGCTACTTAAGAATGTTACATGATACAGGAAAAAATAAAGTCTCATCAACTGAATTAAGTGAAGCGGTACAAGTAGACAGTGCGACTATTCGTCGTGACTTTTCATATTTTGGTGAATTAGGTAAACGTGGGTACGGCTATGATGTTGAAAACTTAATGAACTTTTTTGCAAAAACATTGAATGAAGATGAGTTAACCAATGTCGCATTAATCGGGGTTGGTAATTTAGGAAGTGCTTTATTAAAGTACAAATTCCATCAAAGCAACAGTATTCGTGTAAGTTGCGCATTTGATGTGAATGAAGATATTGTGGGACGCATTGTTGACGGTATTCCGGTTTATCCAATGGAAGATATGATGGAACAAATTCGTGTTCAACAAATCGAAGTAGCTATTTTAACTATTCCAGCTCGCAAAGCGCAAGAAGTTGTAAACAAACTTGCCGAAGCAGGGGTTAAAGGAATTCTAAACTTTACAGCTGCGCGTTTAGTAGCGCCACCTGAAGTATTAATTCAAAATGTTGACTTAACCAACGAATTACAAACATTAATTTATTTCTTACATCATGACAACGAATTGATTGACGAAGAAGAATAAGCAAAAGAAAAGGGCCTAGTCGTTTAGACGAAGGCCCTTTTCTTATTGAATTGCACCATTATGCAAAAGTAGTTGAACAATAATCACAATCGTATTCATGCCGCAATGGGCAATAATTGAGGTCCAAATTTTTCCAGTTTGCTTGTACAAAAGAGCAAAGAAAAATCCCATAAAGAAATAAACAAAAAAGTGACCATCGGCATGTGCGAGTGAAAAAATCGCCGAACTAACAGTAGCCGCAATCCAGAAATTTGTAAAAGGCTGGATTAAATGGATAAATGCATAACGAAAGACGAATTCTTCCATAATCGGACCACCGATAGTAGTTGCCAAAATAAATAAAGGATTTGCCAAAATCACCGCTACAATAGCTTGTGTATTTTGAGAAGTAGCTTGTTCTCCTGTGATGGCTACTTCAATGGCAAAAGTAACCCCTTGAATCAGCATGGCAATGAAAATCCCACTAACACCTAGTAAAAAAATAAAAATAGGTGATTTCAAGGTTGCTGTTTCCTCTAAAGGAGAAGGTTCTGTTGTTTTTAAAAAGATGCCAATCATTACAAGGGCGCCAATAATGTAGAGAGCAGTTGTCACATTAATCGCTGCATTGGGGGAAATACCCGAAAAAAGTAACGGCCCGAAAAAAGCGATAATGTATGTGACTAAAATAAATAAACTTGATTTTCTTAAGGTCATGGTTAATCCTTTCTATAATTATTTTTTACGATTATTGCGATATCCTAATAAAAGAAAAACGAATAAGAAAAAGAAAAGAGATTCCCAAAGTGTCGAAACAATTCCTTCTGTGACACTGAAAACAAGATTTCCTAAATTCGCTATCACAAAATAAACGAATGTTGCTATTAGTGCTGTAAGTAAACGTTGTTTCATTTTATTCGCCTCCAATCGTAGTCAATTTATTTTACCATGAATTAAAGGATTGGAAAAACATTCCATGAAAAAAGAATACTCAATAAAAAATGCGTATCTTATAATTGACAAGAAAAAGAGAGAAAAGACTTGCATTTTTAGAGTGAAATGAGTATTATAAATAGTGTGAGTTAGCACTCTTATGTATCGAGTGCTAAAATAAGCGAAAACTTTTTATTTGGAGGGATTTATTGTGTTAAAACCATTAGGCGATCGCGTCGTAATTAGAGTCGCGAAAGAAGAAGAAAAAACTGTTGGAGGAATTGTTCTTGCATCCGTTGCAAAAGAAAAACCACAAACAGGTGAAGTTATCGCAGTAGGTGAAGGTCGTGTGCTTGAAAATGGCACAAAAGTTCCGATGGAAGTAAAAATTGGTGATACAGTAATGTTTGAAAAATATTCAGGAACAGAAGTGAAATACGAAGGCGTAGAATACTTAATTGTATCAGCCAAAGACATTATTGCCACTGTTGAATAATAAACAACTTTTACAGAATAATATAATAGAAGAAAAAAATTATGAGGTGAAGAAATCATGGCAAAAGAGATTAAATTTGCAGAAGATGCACGTGCAGCAATGCTACGCGGAGTAGATGTATTAGCAGATACAGTGAAAGTGACATTAGGCCCTAAAGGTCGTAACGTTGTTTTAGAAAAATCATTTGGTTCACCATTGATTACTAACGATGGGGTAACAATTGCTAAGGAAATTGAATTAGAAGATCATTTTGAAAACATGGGCGCAAAATTAGTTTCAGAAGTTGCTTCTAAAACAAATGATATTGCTGGTGACGGAACAACAACAGCGACTGTTTTGACACAAGCCATTGTTCGTGAAGGCTTAAAAAACGTAACTGCTGGAGCTAACCCATTAGGTATTCGTCGTGGGATTGAATTAGCAACAAAAACAGCAGTAGAAGAATTACACAATATTTCATCTGTAGTTGATTCAAAAGAAGCGATTGCACAAGTCGCTGCTGTTTCATCAGGTTCTGAAAAAGTCGGCCAATTAATTGCCGATGCAATGGAAAAAGTTGGTAACGACGGCGTAATTACCATTGAAGAATCAAAAGGGATTGAAACAGAATTAGATGTGGTTGAAGGAATGCAATTCGACCGCGGTTATTTATCTCAATACATGGTTACTGACAACGATAAAATGGAAGCTGTTTTAGAAAATCCATATATCTTAATTACCGACAAAAAAATCTCAAATATTCAAGATATCTTACCTTTATTAGAACAAATTCTACAACAAAGCCGTCCACTATTGATCATTGCGGATGATGTTGACGGGGAAGCTCTACCAACATTAGTATTGAACAAAATCCGTGGTACATTTAATGTTGTCGCAGTAAAAGCGCCAGGATTTGGTGACCGCCGCAAAGCGATGCTTGAAGATATTGCTATTTTAACAGGTGGTACAGTAATCACTGACGACTTAGGATTAGAGTTAAAAGACACAACCATTGAAAACTTAGGAAATGCTAGCAAAGTAGTTGTCGACAAAGATAACACAACAATTGTTGAAGGTGCTGGTTCAAAAGAAGCCATTGATGCCCGCGTTCATTTAATTAAAAACCAAATCGGCGAAACAACGTCTGATTTTGATCGTGAAAAATTACAAGAACGTTTAGCTAAATTAGCTGGCGGGGTTGCTGTCGTTAAAGTCGGTGCTGCAACTGAAACAGAATTAAAAGAATTAAAATTACGAATTGAAGATGCATTAAACGCAACACGTGCCGCTGTAGAAGAAGGCATGGTTTCTGGTGGTGGTACCGCACTTGTCAATGTAATTGGTAAAGTCGCTGCGCTAGAAGCTGAAGGCGATGTGGCAACAGGGATTAAGATTGTCGTTCGTGCATTAGAAGAACCAATCCGTCAAATCGCTGAAAATGCTGGCTATGAAGGATCAGTGATTGTTGACAAACTAAAAAATGTTGACTTAGGTATCGGATTCAATGCAGCTAACGGTGAATGGGTAAACATGGTTGAAGCCGGTATTGTTGACCCAACCAAAGTAACTCGTTCTGCATTACAAAATGCAGCTTCTGTGTCAGCTTTATTATTAACAACTGAAGCAGTTGTTGCAGACAAACCAGAACCAGCTGCACCAGCTCCTATGATGGATCCATCAATGGGCATGGGTGGTATGATGTAAAAATAAAAAAGTATTCTAAAAGCTTACGATTGAAAAATCGTAAGCTTTTTTTTACATAAAGAATAAATAATCTAAATAATATCTTTGCTTATGGTATTTTCTCAAATATTTACTCATTTAACAAAAAAGATGATAATTTAAAGGCTTCGTTTTAGCTAGACAGCCTTGTTTTTATTCGATAAAATTTAGTAATAACAATCATTTTTTGAAAACTAGTAGTTGGTAATTTTTATTTATTAATAGAATATAAATAAAAAATATTATATTTTGAAGGGGAATATTAGGAAGATTGAGGTGGAAAAATGGAAAAATATACAATTGGTGTCGTTCCTTTGACAATTGAAACAAAAGAATATTGTCAAAATTGGTTTGTTAGTAATCAAGTAGAATGTCAGATCATCCAAGGAACAAATATACTTCTTCATTTGCACCATATTGATGGGTTAGTGATTGAAGTTACTGATCACCAGCAAGTAAATACTTGTTGTGAGTTATTAATGACGATTCGCAAGCAGTCAGACTTGCCAATTTGGTTATTTTCTCGGACAGAAGTAATTAGTAAAGTCAATCGAATTATTTATTTACAATTAGGTGCAGATGGCGTTTTTGATCATTCTTATGATCGTCAAGAATGCATGTTAAGCATGAGTAATTTATTGCAACGTATAAAAAGACGTTTTTATCCTAAATTAGCTAGTGCAAACGAGGAACAAACAGTTACTAAGAATCTTTCTGAGAGATTGTATTTAATTGCGCCGAATTTGAGTGTTTGCTTGGGAAGTGGAGAAGAAATTCTTTTAACAAAATTGGAATTTTTCACAATAGAGTATTTATACAAACACGCAGGACAAACAATTACATATGAAGAACTCTACAAAAATGTTTGGAAAGATACTGCGAATGAACGAAAATATCGTGTCGCTAATGTGATTTTCCATTTGCGCAAAAAAATTGAACAAGATGTGAACAAACCACAATATATCAAAACAATTCGTTCAAAAGGCTATATGTTAACGGTGTAAAAGGTACGAAGGAGGGGAAAAAGATGTGGCAATTTTTGACTAAAAACAATGAAGATGAGGAGTATGAGAAGATGCCGGATTTTGAAAATGAACAATCGATGAAAGCACAACCAACGGTAACAGAAGAAGCAATCTTTGATGACGAGGTCGTTTATGCAAAAGAGCAAGCTGCAAAAGTAAAGCAGGTCCAGCAACAAGTGCCGACTGAACTGTCAGAAGAGTCATTTTCTTTTGTTGAAAAACTAGAAGAAGAAAATCTACTATATCAGCAATCCATTAAAAAGCTAACGGAGCAATTATTAATGCAAACCAATGAAGTGGAAGCATTACGAAAACAAGTAGTCGAAAAAGACGTGCAACTTAAACAGCTTAAAGAAACGTTAACGGATAAAGAAGCAACTATCACTTCTTTACAGAAACAATTGTCTGAAGAAAAGATGCAACCGAGACAGACTAGCGAAGAGAACTTAGACACAGTCGTTACGCTTTCTCAAAAAGAAATTGGTGAAGTCTTATTAGAAGCCAAACGTCAAGCAAAAGAAACAATTGCTCAAGCTAACCAACAAGTTGCAACAGTTCATGAAGAAATGGAACAACGTTTAGCAACTTTAACACGCATGAAGCAAGTGGCAAGAGAGTACCAAGCTTATTGTGAACAAATGCTGACCATCAAGAATGAATCAACAGGAACGTACCAACAGATAGAGCAGTTATTAGCAGAAATAAAGAGGTAAATGAAGGAGAAATGCGATGAAAAAAAGAAAGGCAAGATATTTGAAGTTGGTATGTATTGGAATTTTAGGGATTTATGCGGGCGCCAGTTACTACAATTCGGAACCATTAATCGCTCAAGAAGAGACCGAAACGAGGGACGAAAGTCGACAGCTATCGCTGGAAGAAAAAAGAGCGGACCAAGCCAATCAAGAAACCCTTACTTCTTCAACGCTGAACGAAACAATAATAAGTTCGTCTGAACAACAAGAAAGTTCGATACAAAATGACAGCGGTGACCATCAGGAAAATAATGTGGAACCTTCAGAATCTGAAAATAGTTCACCGCCACAAGAAAAGCCAATTGCTAGTACTAAACCAACCGAATCGTTACAAAATGAGCAACTAGCGTCTGAAAAGCGTAAAATACTCACTGAGAAGCCGCCTCATAATCAGGAAGCACAAAATTCTACATTAACTGAAAAGACCAAAGAGCCGTTGGCACATTCAGAGATAGACAATAGTCAAGAAAAGGAAAAGCAAGCAGGAATTCAACAACAAGCCGAGGCAAATTTTGTTGTCCAAGAGAATGCTTCTACTTCTGAGTTTATTAGAAAAATTGGTGAAGAAGCACGAGTTATTGGTCAGCGACATGATCTATACGCTTCTGTCATGATAGCTCAAGCTATTTTAGAGAGTGGCTCGGGCAATAGTGCGTTAGCAGCGCCGCCTAATTATAATTTGTTTGGCATTAAAGGCGCTTATCAAGGTCAAAGTGTCAGCTTTCCCACACAAGAAGATGATGGTAAAGGGAAGATGACCACCATTCATGCCGATTTTCGTCAGTATCCATCCTATAAAGAGTCATTAACAGACTATAGTAAATTAATCATCAATGGGCTGGCTGGTAATCCAACGTTTTATCACGGCGTTTTGAAAGCAAACACGACGAATTATCAGCAGGCAACAAAATTTTTAACAGGTCGTTATGCAACGGATACATATTACGATAAAAAATTAAATGCGTTGATTGAAACCTATCAATTAACTGAATACGATCAAGAAAAGAAGAAACCAGTAGTGACTAATTTGGCAGAAGAAAAGAAACCTTCGTTTGATAAGGAAGCAGTCAAGGCACAGCTAAAAAAAGAAGCAGTCGTCTATGAAGTAAGCAAAGGAGATTCTCTCGCCACCATTAGCCAGACGTTTGGTGTGTCAGCAACAGCCATCTTAAAACAAAATTCAAAGACTAAAGAAATGTTTTATATTGGCCAAAAGATCACAATTCCTCAGCAAACAGCGGCGACTTCTCTAGAACCGAAAGAACAAGCGTTACTTCAATCACTAATAATCAGTAAATCGGTGACTAATGCTTTGAAGACAGCAGAGCAATCAAATGGTAAAGCGAATGACTCAAAAAAAGAGTCTACTGAGTATTATGAAGTAAAAAGAGGAGAGACACTCGCAAAAATTGCTAAAAAAACGGGCTATTCCTTAACCGCCCTCAAGCAGGCAAATGACTTAACGTATTCTGTATTAACCGAAGGACAAACGATAGCACTTCCTAAACTAAAGGACTAATGCTGATTTAACTTATCGGTCGATGGAGTCAATATATTATTAGAGTAAGAGTAGAGGGTAAGTTCATTCATGGATGAACTTATCCTCTACTCTTATTATGTTTTTCATAAATACTTAATAAATAGTAAAATTAGCAAGAGAATTGTGTCTTTACACAAAATAGATAGGTTTTCTTGCCGAAGTTTGATAAAATGATTAGTTGAAAGGATGCGTGAAAATTGAAAGAATTATTTCGTAAATACCGAGAAGTACTGGCTTATTTATTTTTTGGTGGTGCAACGACTGTCGTCAACTTAGTTGTATTTTTTGTTTGTCAAAATGTGTTAGGGCTGGATTACAAGATAAGTAACACAATTAGTTGGTTTTTATCTGTTCTATTTGCCTTTTTCACGAATAAATATTGGGTATTCGCAAGTAAGCATGAAAGCATAGCTGGTTTTTTTAAAGAAATGGGCTTATTTTATTGGTACCGAATTTTATCTTTTGTGGCTGATATGGGTTTAATGATTCTCCTAATTGATGGCATTCATTTTTCATCGTTTTGGGCGAAAATGATTACACAAGTTGTAGTAGTGATTTTAAATTATTTCTTCAGTAAATTTTTCATTTTTAAAGAAAAAGAGGTCTAAGCAGATTTTAGGCTAAAAAAAATTTTTTTGTTATAATATAAACAAGTTTTTAATACAAAGAATAGAGGTAGAAAACGATGGACTATACATATGCAGATGATAGTTTGACATTGCATACAGATATGTATCAAATCAATATGATGCAAACATACTGGGAATTAGGGAGAGCAGATTTACATGCTGTTTTTGAATGTTACTTTAGAGAGATGCCCTTTAATCATGGCTACGCAATTTTTGCAGGTTTAGAACGTTTAGTCAATTATCTCGAAAATTTAACGTTTACAGAATCTGATATTGCATATCTCCGAGAAGTTGAAGAATATCCAGAAGATTTCTTGACGTATTTAGCAAATTTTGAATTTAAATGTACTGTACGCTCTGCTTTAGAAGGGGATTTGGTTTTTAATAACGAACCGTTAATTCAAATTGAAGGTCCTTTGGCACAATGTCAATTGGTAGAAACTGCCTTGCTAAATATGGTGAATTTCCAAACATTAATTGCGACAAAAGCGGCTCGAATTAAATCCGTGATTGGCGATGATCCTTTATTGGAATTTGGAACACGCCGAGCACAAGAATTAGATGCTGCCATTTGGGGCACAAGAGCCGCCTATATTGGTGGGGCGGACGCGACAAGTAATGTTCGTGCTGGTAAAATTTTTGGTATTCCGGTTAGTGGGACTCACGCCCATTCATTGGTTCAGTCGTATGGAAATGATTATGAAGCATTCATGGCGTATGCCAAAACACATCGGGATTGTGTTTTCCTTGTTGATACGTATGATACTTTGAAAGCGGGAGTGCCAAGCGCAATTCGAGTAGCTCGAGAAATGGGGGATAAAATTAATTTCCTAGGCGTGCGGATTGATAGTGGCGATATGGCTTATATTTCTAAACGAGTTCGTGAACAACTGGACGAAGCTGGCTTTACTGAAGCAAAAATTTATGCATCGAACGATTTAGATGAAAATACGATTTTGAATCTAAAAATGCAAAAATCAAAAATTGATGTATGGGGCGTGGGTACCAAGCTGATTACGGCCTATGATCAACCGGCTTTAGGAGCGGTGTTTAAATTAGTTTCAATTGAAGGTGAAGATGGTCAAATGAAAGATACCATTAAACTATCTAGCAATGCTGAAAAAGTGACAACACCAGGAAAAAAACAAGTTTGGCGTATTACACGTAAATCTGATAAAAAGTCAGAAGGGGACTATGTGACACTTTGGAACGAAGATCCTCGCCAAGAAGAAGAAATTTATATGTTCCATCCCGTTCATACCTTTATTAATAAGTATGTCCGTGATTTTGAAGCACGGCCAGTACTCCAAGATATTTTCGTTGAAGGAAAACGTGTGTACGAATTACCAACTTTAGATGAAATTAAACAATATGCAAAAGAAAATTTAGATTCACTTTGGGAAGAATACAAGCGGGACTTGAATCCGCAGAAATATCCAGTGGACCTTTCAACAGATTGTTGGAACCACAAAATGAATTTATTGGAAAAAGTGCGTAAAGACGTTAAACATTTAACAGAAACGGTGAATAAGGAGGCCTAGAAATGACAACACTTCAAGAAAAAATCATTCAAGAGTTAGGTGTTTTACCGACAATTGATCCAAAAGAAGAAGTTCGTAAAAGTATTGATTTTCTGAAAGCTTATTTAACTAAACATCCTTTTTTAAAAACCTTTGTCTTGGGAATTAGTGGCGGACAAGATTCAACATTAGCTGGGCGCTTAGCACAATTAGCGATGACTGAAATGCGCGAAGAAACAGGAGATATGTCGTATCAATTTATTGCGATTCGCCTTCCTTACGGTGAGCAAGCAGATGAAGCTGATGCACAAGCCGCGCTAGCCTTTATCCAGCCAGATGTTTCTTTACGAGTGGATATTAAACCAGCAGTGGATGCAATGGTTGGTTCGCTAGAAAACGCTGGCGTTCAAATTAGCGATTTTAATAAAGGGAACATGAAAGCACGTCAACGTATGATTACACAATATGCAGTAGCTGGCGAAAATGCTGGCGCAGTAATTGGCACAGACCACGCAGCCGAAAATGTGACAGCTTTCTTCACCAAATATGGCGATGGCGGAGCGGATATTTTACCGTTATTTCGTTTAAATAAGCGCCAAGGAAAAGCTTTGCTGAAAGAACTTGGGGCACCAGAAGCCTTGTATCTAAAAATACCAACAGCTGATCTAGAAGATGACAAACCGTTAGTTGCAGATGAAGTTGCCTTAGGTGTCACGTATGATGCCATTGATGATTATTTGGAAGGCAAAAAAGTCTCGGAAACAGATCAACAAACAATTGAAAACTGGTATGAAAAAGGACAACACAAACGGCATTTACCCATTACAATTTTTGATGATTTTTGGAAATAAAAACACAGACCATCGGCGAATGAACGATGGTCTGTGTTTTTTTACATAACTACTTTTCAGAAAGTAAACGTTGCTACAGCAACTATCCCATGATAATGAAAGTCGTTTTCATTTAGGCGTTTTCACTTTCTTTTTCAAAACAGAAAAGGTACGCTCAATAATGTAAAGTGAATGATGGGAGAGAAAAAGAGATGAAGCATGTAACAAAATTGGGGATTACAATTATAACAGGAGTTTTGGCATTATTATTTGAATTTATTTTACATCAGCCGAATTGGGCGTATGGCATTATTTTAATAACAGGTTCTGTAATGGCGTTAATGATGTTCTGGGAAATGATTCAAACCTTACGTGAAGGAAAATATGGTGTCGATATTTTAGCGATTACCGCTATCGTCGCGACCTTAGCTGTGGGAGAATACTGGGCCAGTTTGATGATTTTAATTATGTTGACTGGTGGTGATTCATTAGAAGACTATGCCGCTGGAAAAGCTAACCAAGAGCTGAAGTCATTATTGGATAACTCGCCACAAAAAGCTCATCGCTTGAATGGCGAAAATTTAGAAGATGTTTCTGTTGAGGAAATCAATGTTGGCGATGAATTAGTAGTAAAACCAGGGGAACTAGTTCCAGTTGATGGCTTGGTAAAAACCGGGACATCAACAGTCGATGAATCTTCATTAACAGGAGAATCAAAACCAATTGAAAAAAATCCTGGTGATGAATTAATGTCGGGTTCCGTGAATGGTGATGGCTCTTTGAAAATGGTTGCTGAAAAAACTGTAGCCGACAGTCAATATCAAACGATTGTGAACTTAGTGAAAGAATCTGCGGCACGTCCAGCTCATTTTGTACGTTTAGCAGACCGCTATGCGGTACCTTTTACACTAGTTGCCTACTTAATTGCAGGTGTTGCTTGGTTTGTTTCAAAAAGTCCGACGCGTTTTGCGGAAGTCTTAGTTGTTGCTTCGCCGTGTCCTTTAATTCTATCTGCCCCAATTGCTTTAGTGGCAGGGATGGGTCGTTCAAGTCGTCATGGGGTCGTTATTAAATCGGGAACGATGGTCGAAAAATTAGCTTCTGCAAAAACGATTGCGTTTGATAAAACAGGCACGATTACGCAAGGACAACTTTCTGTTGAGCAAGTCCAACCAATCAATGCTGAAATAACTGCTGCTGAATTAGTGGGATTGGCAGCAAGCGTGGAACAAGAATCAAGTCACATTTTAGCTAGATCAATTGTTGCTTATGCCAGAAAGCAAGATGTCCCATTAAAAAATATTACAGATCTAGCGGAAGTTTCTGGTGCTGGCGTGAAGGCATTTGTGGATGGTGCTGAGATACGGGTAGGTAAAAAGAATTTTGTGACACAAGAGTCTCAAACAACTGAAAAAATTGATAAAACGACCATTCATATTTCACGTAATGGCACATATTTAGGGCGAATTACTTTTACAGACACAGTACGACCAGAAGCAAAAGAGACTATGGAAAAATTACACCAATTACATCTTCAACGAATTTTAATGCTGACGGGGGATCAAGAATCCGTCGCAGAAACGATTGCTGCAGAAGTAGGAATTACCGAAGTACATGGGGAATGTTTACCACAAGATAAGTTAACTATTCTAAAAGAATTGCCCAAAGAAAACCATCCAGTCATCATGGTAGGGGATGGTGTAAATGATGCACCTTCGCTTGCTGCTGCAGACGTAGGTATTGCTATGGGCGCTCATGGAGCTACTGCGGCTAGTGAAACTGCTGACGTTGTTATTTTAAAAGATGACTTAAGTAAAGTCAGCCAAGCGGTCGAAATTGCCCAAGATACCATGAAAATTGCCAAACAATCTGTATTAATCGGAATTTTTATCTGCGTTTTACTAATGCTAATTGCTAGTACCGGGATCATTCCGGCGCTAATCGGGGCTATGCTACAAGAAGTCGTGGACACTGTGTCAATCTTATCTGCTTTGCGTGCTCGTCGAATTGGCAAGTAAGGTGGAACAATTAATTGCCTGAATGTCCAGCTTAGTGGTAAAATAAAGGTACGTTTTTAATATTAATAAGTTACAGGGGAGAGATCGTGCAATGAAAGGAAACCAAATAGATGGGCAACCAGTCACGGAAGAACAACTATTAAAAGAAGGCTACCGTAAATATACTGGGGAAGGAATTGATATCTTTTATAATAAAGATATTTGTGAACATATTGGTAATTGTGTTCGCGGAAATCCAGAAGTCTTTGAAGTTGGTCGGAAACCATGGATTATTCCAGATAACGGAAGTGTTGAAAATGACATGATTGTGGTAGATTCATGTCCAAGTGGTGCTCTAAAATATATTCGGAAAGCAGGGAACGAATATGCAAATTAAAGAAGAAAACAATCGTTTTGCTCTATATAACGATGAAAACCAAGAAATTGGTGAAATGACATGGTCAGATGCTGGCGAAAGCATGATGATTATTGACCATACGTTTGTTGATCCAACTTATCGTGGACAAAAATTAGCTGAAAAACTTGTTTTAGCCGGTGTTGAAAAAGCGAGAAAAGAGCATAAAAAAATTATTCCGCTATGTCCATTTGCTAAAAAAGAATTTGATACTAAACCTGAATACGGAGACGTATTGAGAAAATAAAAAATAAGCTAGCAACAGCCGCAAGTAGAAATCTGATTCCTACTTGCGGCTGTTGCTATTAGAGACAAATAAGGAAAGACATTAAATTTCACTGGTGTTTACAGATAAAATATGCTACATTAAAGTAGATGAATTTCGCATATTTGTATAAAAAGGAGAATTAACGCATGTATAATCTAATCTTAACGTTGGTCATCATTTTATCTGTTTTAATCGTCATTACTGTTATGATGCAACCAAGCAAACAAAACAGTGCAGCAAGTGCCTTCACTGGCGGTGCAGATAAATTATTTGGGAAGCAAAAAGCGCGCGGTTTTGAAGCTGTTATGCAACGCTCAACAGCAATTCTTGGCGCAATTTGGATGATTTTATTATTTGTTTTGGCGTTCTTATCTTCAAAATAAGTACGTAATCTTTTAAAATGACAAGTTTAGAACAGAGAGATGAGTGCGGACACTTATTTTTCTGTTCTTTTTCTTTCTGAAAAAGTCTTTGAAACTTATCATTTCGGAAGGTTTTCTTTTGAGAATATGATAGAATGAAGCTGAGGTGAGCGAAGTGGCAAAAAAAATCAATTTACCGAAGCCGTTATTTTCAGAAAAAGGAAAACGGGCGGTCCTTTTATTACACGCTTATTCTGGCAGCAGTAATGATGTACGGATGTTAAGCAGACGTTTAGAAAAAGAAAATTATACTGTCTATTCGCCTAATTTTTCAGGACATGGCACGCTAGTTCCTGAAGATATTTTAGATCAAACAACGGAACAATGGTGGCAAGATACACAAGAAGCAGTCGCTTTTTTGAGAGAAAGAGGCTATCAAGAAATTGCCATTTTTGGTTTATCAATGGGCGGGATTTTCAGTATGCATGCATTAACGGAACAATTAACAGGATTAATTGGTGGTGGATTTTTCTGTTCACCTATCTACCCTGTCGCAAATAAAGTCCCAGAAAATTTTGTATTATACGCAGAAAATGTGATGAAAATTGCAGAAGTTCCTGCAGAGGAACAACAAAGCCGGTTGCAATCGATTGAGCAACGAGTCAAACAACAATTAGGAGCGATTGAAACGATTGCTAGTCAGACGGCTGACAAACTAAACAAAATCCACACCCCTCTTTTCTTAGCGCAAGCTGGCAAAGATGAAATGATTGAGCCAATGGGCGTCTATCAAACGGCCCAAGCGCTAACACAAGCACGTGTGACCTTACAATGGTACCCAAACAGCGGACATGTCATTACGGTGAGTGGAGAACACAAACAATTAGAGCAAGATGTGGTGCAATTTTTAGCAACACTACCTTGGAATGAGGAGAAATAATGACAAAACAAACAATTAAAGAGCAAATTTTACATTTTATGGAAAGCCAAAAAAAGAAAAGCTTTTCAATGGAAGAAATTGCACAAGGCTTGAATTTAGAAAAAAGTTCAGATTTTAAAATTTTAGTGCAAACCATTGCACAAATGGAACGAGAAAAGTCAGTTAGTTTCAACAAAAAAGGCAAAGTCCTGTTACCAATGAAAGACTTATTAATAGAAGGAACGTTTCGTGCAAATGAACGAGGCTTTGGTTTTGTAACCATCGATCCTGAAGAACCAGATGTTTACATTCCGAAAGAGGCAACGAACTTTGCAATGGATGGAGATACGGTTTTAATTGACGTGATCCAACATGCGGATCCTTTTTCAGATCGCGGCGCAGAAGGTAAAGTCAAAGAAATTAAAGAGCGAGCAGTGAGCCAAGTTGTCGGAGAATTTGTGGCATATAGTGAAGAAGAAATGGCAGAAATGGGACTGTATGGCTACATGATTCCCAAAGATAAGAAATTGAATCAGTATACTGTATCAATTGCACCTGAAGGGATTAAGCCAGTAGATGGTAGCATTGTCATTGCTGAAATTACCTATTATCCAGATCAAGAATATCCAACGAGTATGGAAGGACTAGTCAAACAAGTGATTGGTCATAAAAATGATCCAGGAATGGATATTTTATCAATCGTGGTGGCTCATGGAATTCCCACAGCATTTCCTGATGAAGTTTTGGCTGAAGCGGACCAAGTACCAGAAACTATTGCAGAAAGCGATTTAGTCGGTCGTCGGGATTTACGTGATCAGTTGATTGTGACGATTGATGGAGAAGATGCGAAAGATTTAGATGATGCAGTAACGGTACAAAAGTTAGCGAATGGCAATTTCTTTTTAGGGGTGCATATTGCAGATGTTTCTTATTATGTAACTGAAGGAAGCCAATTGGATATGGAAGCGTATGAACGTGGTACAAGTGTCTATTTGACAGACCGAGTTGTGCCAATGATTCCGCAGCGATTATCAAATGGGATTTGTTCGCTAAACCCACATGTTCCACGTTTAACCATGAGTTGTGAGATGGAAATTACACCAGAAGGAGAAGTTATTTCGCATGAAATTTTCCAAAGTGTAATCCAAACAACGGAGCGAATGACCTATACAGCGGTCAATGAAATTTTAGAAGAGCAAAAACCTGAAACGTTAGAACGCTACAAAGAGCTAGTTCCCATGTTTAAAGAGATGGACGAACTGCACCATATATTAGAAGAGATGCGTATGCGCCGTGGTGCGATTTCTTTTGAAGATCGTGAAGCCAAAGTCCTAGTTGATGAAAATGGTCATCCCCAAGATATTCTTTTACGCACGCGTGGCGTGGGTGAACGATTAATTGAATCCTTTATGTTGGCAGCGAATGAAACTGTGGCGCGTCATTATCATGACTTAAAACTGCCATTCATTTATCGGATTCATGAACAACCAAAAGAAGAAAAAATGCAACGTTTCTTTGATTTTGCTGCAGTACTTGGCATTCTTGTTAAAGGAACAAAAGAAAACATTTCACCGAAAGATTTACAAAAAGTTTTAGAGCAAGTTGAAAATAAGCCGGAAGAAGTGGTTATCAATACGATGTTGCTAAGAAGTATGCAACAAGCGAAATACTCAGAAGACAACTACGGACACTATGGGTTGGCCGCTGAATATTATACGCATTTTACTTCACCAATACGTCGTTATCCAGATTTAATTGTGCATCGTTTGATTCGCAGCTATAGCCAAGATCAATCTGAAAAAAATCAAGAAAAATGGAACGAAGCATTACCAGAAATTGCCAATCATAGTTCAAGTATGGAACGTCGCGCAGTTGATGCAGAGCGTGAAGTGGACGCCATGAAGAAAGCCGAATTTATGGTAGATAAAGTGGGAGAAACGTATGACGGGATCATCAGCTCTGTCACGAAATTTGGTATCTTTGTGGAACTGCCTAATACAATAGAAGGCTTAATTCACGTGAACAACTTAAAACAAGATTATTTCCACTTTATTGAAAATCATATGGCGTTAGTTGGTGAACGGACGGGAATGACTTTGAAAATTGGTCAGAAAGTTCAAATCCGTGTTGAAAAAGCTGATCCAGAAACAAGAGAAGTTGATTTTGAATTGATTTCAGCTGAGGAAGTCGCGCCAGTCGAAGGACCAAAAGGACGTAAAAAAGGTAAAGCCAATTCTTCAACTCGTTCAAATAATCAACGAAGAAATAAAAAAGATGAATCATTTGATGGTAAGAAAAAGAAAAATAAGAAAAAAGGCAAAGGCAAAAAACAACCTTTTTATAAAGAAGCAATGAAACAAAAAAATAAAAAAGGGAAAAAGAAGAAGTAGAGGAGGTCGCTTATGCCAAAAGGGGAAGGAAAATTAATTGCACAAAACCGCAAAGCTAGACATGATTATTCAATTATCGATACGGTTGAAGCAGGTCTTGTTTTACAAGGAACAGAAATCAAATCTATTCGAAATGGTCGTATCAATTTAAAAGATGGTTTTGCACGAATTCGAAACGGAGAAGCCTTTTTGTATAATGTTCATATTAGTCCATATGAACAAGGCAATATTTTTAATCATGACCCATTACGTACCAGAAAATTATTATTACACAAAAAACAAATTAATAAGTTAATCGGCGAAACCAAAAATACAGGTATCACATTAGTACCTTTGAAGGTCTATATTAAAGACGGCTATGCCAAAGTTTTGATTGGTTTAGCTAAAGGGAAAAAGCAGTACGACAAGCGTGAAGACTTGAAACGTAAGGAAGTTGACCGACAAATCAGCCGAACATTAAAAAATAACCGACGTTAAAAATGTAAATTTATTCTTTTTCGCATATTTGCTTGCCTTTCTTCGGATTAGGTGTAAAATCTGGTAAGTGTTGAGTAAATGAATGTAAATGATTCATTTTTTAATCGCTTCGGAAAGCAGTACCACCCTGCATTAGATTGGTTTATGGAAAAGGTTTTCCAACCAATTTTCAACACATGAAATTTTAAAAGTAAACTATTTGTAAATTATCAACAAGTGGTGGTACGATAGCTTTGCCAGGGATTATCACTCAGGAGTAGGATGAAACTTCTGAAAGATTGTTGGAAAAGAGGTGAATTGATTTGGAAGAGAAGAAATTACTCTTCAATATCGGACCAATTTGGTTTGATGGAACCATTGTTTTGATGGTGCTGTTGACGTGTATCATTGTTTTCGCCTTTGTCTATGCTTGTACGAGAAATATGAAGCTACGACCTAAAGGCAAACAAACGGTCATCGAATGGTTAGTGGATTTTATTCGTGGAATCATTACAGACAATTTACCTCGTAAAGAAGTGAGCAATTTTCATTTAATGGCGTTTACCCTCTTCATGTTTGTGCTTGTTTCAAACATCTTGGGTCTCGTTACAAAAATCGTTGTGGGCGACGATCTCAGCGTTTGGAAAAGTCCAACCGCCGATCCAATCGTAACCTTAACGTTAGCGATGATGATGATTGTCTTAACACACTTCTTTGGTATGAAACGCTTTGGTTTTAAAGGCTATCTAGTTAATAGTTATTTAAGACCCGTTGGTTTCTTACTACCGGTAAAATTAATGGAAGAATTCACGAATCTATTAACATTAGGCTTGCGTTTGTACGGAAACATTTTTGCCGGCGAAGTTCTATTGGGCTTAATTGCTGGAACCGTAGCAAGCGTTGGATTATGGGTTATCCCACTAGCAATTCCGCTAGAAATGATTTGGGTAGCATTCTCAATCTTTATTGGATGTATCCAAGCGTTTATCTTTGTGACACTTTCAATGGTTTATATGTCACACAAAATTGAAACAGAAGAATAATCAAGAAATACGAAGGACAAAAATTATCTTTTAGGAGGATTTTACACAATGGAAGGATTAAATTTTATCGCAGCAGCAATTGCAATTTTCGGTTCAGCTATCGGAGCCGCTATTGGTAACGGACAAGTTATTTCAAAAACAATCGAGTCAATGACTCGTCAACCAGAAATGTCTGGTCAATTAAGAACAACAATGTTTATCGGGGTCGCTTTAATCGAAGCTGTGCCAATTTTAGGTGTCGTTGTTTCTTTATTACTTTTATTCAGATAAGCAATAAAATGGAGGCAGGACGCTGATTATTATCGGGACCGTCACTGCTTTCTTCTATCTTTAGCCTTTTCAATAGCTGGTGATAAAGCAGTTGAAGAAGCTAAATCGATTTTTGCAGGAAAGGAAGTTGAGACTTCATGCTACTTACTACATTGGTAGTCGGTGAAACGGCTCCTAGTACCACACTAGGCACGATGATTGTTGTCAGTGGTGCATTTTTAATCTTGATGCTCTTATTAAAGAAATATGCATGGGGAGCAATCGTAGATATTTTGACACAACGTGAAGAAAAAATTGCCAACGATTTAGACTCTGCAGAACAATCTCGCGTAGCAGCAGCGAAAATGGAAAAAGAACGTCAACAACAATTACTTTCTTCCAGATCAGAAGCAGCTGAAATTATTAAAAACGCGAAAGAAAGTGGAGAACAGACTCGCCAAAAAACATTAAAAGAAACAACTGCGGAAGTTACTCGCCTACGCGAAAAAGCTCGGACAGATATTTCTCAAGAACGTGAAGAAGCATTGTCTTCAGTAAAAAATGAAGTGGCAGATCTTTCTCTTCAAATTGCAGCCAAAATTTTAAATAGAGAATTAACACCAGATGCACATGAAGCATTGATTGATTCTTATATTGAAAGTTTAGGTAAAGCAAATGAAACTAGATAAATATACAGTTGGTAAACGCTACGGCAAGGCTTTGTTTGAGTTGGCAGTTGAAAAGAACCAAGCTGAAGCAATTTATCAAGAATTATTGACGCTTCGCGAAGTCTATCACCAAGTACCTGGTATCGGCGATATTTTAAGTGATGATCGCTTAGAACCTTATGAAAAAGACAGCATCATGGAAAAACTAGTAACAGGTTTTAGTGAAATGATGCAAAACTTTTTGCGAGTGGTTTACGAATATCGTCGCATGTACGATCTGCTCTTGATGATTGATGAATATGAACGACGTTATGATGAGCACCAAGGACTAATTTTGGGTTCAGTGACAACAGCCATTCCTTTATCAAAAGAACAACATCAAGCAATGGAAGAAAAAGCTGCCCAATTATTAGGGTATGAACAAGCGCATTTAGTCAATTTAATTGACCCGTCAATTGTCGGCGGAGTGGTTATTGAAGCAAACCATCAAGTAATCGATGGCAGCATCCGCAAACAATTAGAACATATGCAGCAGAAGTTATTAAAATAATCTTTAGGACTACAAAGAGGTGAATTGAATGGCTATCAAAGCAGAAGAAATCAGTGCCTTGATTAAAGAACAAATCGAAAACTATCAACAACAGCTTGCTGTTGAAGAAGTTGGAACAGTCACTTACGTCGGTGACGGAATTGCCCGCGCCCACGGTTTAGAAAATGCCATGAGTGGAGAACTTGTTGAGTTTTCAAACGGTTCATACGGAATGGCACAAAACTTAGAAACAAATGATGTAGGGATTATTATCCTTGGCGATTTTGAAACCATTCGTGAAGGAGATAAAGTACAACGCACAGGCAAAATCATGGAAGTACCCGTTGGGGAAGCTTTGATTGGCCGTGTTGTTAATCCATTAGGTCAACCATTAGATGGTTTAGGCGAAATTAAAACAGACAAAACACGTCCTGTGGAAGCAACAGCTCCCGGTGTTATGCAACGTCAATCTGTTGCTGAACCAATGCAAACTGGCTTAAAAGCCATTGATGCCCTAGTACCAATTGGTCGTGGACAACGGGAATTGGTTATTGGAGACCGTAAAACAGGGAAAACATCGATTGCAATTGATACAATTATTAACCAAAAAGGACAAGATGTAATTTGTATTTATGTAGCGATTGGTCAAAAAGAATCTACTGTTCGTAACCAAGTAGAAACACTTCGTAAATTTGGTGCCTTAGATTATACAATCGTTGTGACTGCAGGGGCTTCACAACCAGCACCATTACTTTACATTGCACCATATGCAGGAACTGCAATGGGTGAAGAATTCATGTATAACGGCAAACATGTCTTAATTATTTTTGATGACTTATCAAAACAAGCCGTGGCTTATCGTGAACTTTCTCTACTATTACGCCGTCCACCAGGTCGTGAAGCTTATCCAGGGGATGTCTTCTATTTACACTCACGTTTATTAGAACGTGCAGCTAAATTAAGTGATGAATTAGGTGGCGGTTCAATGACAGCCTTACCATTCGTTGAAACACAAGCAGGCGATATTTCTGCTTATATTCCAACAAACGTTATTTCAATCACTGATGGACAAATTTTCTTAGAAAGCGACTTGTTCTATGCAGGCACTCGTCCAGCCGTTGATGCTGGGTTGTCTGTTTCTCGTGTCGGAGGATCAGCGCAAATCAAAGCAATGAAAAAAGTTGCCGGAACGCTTCGTTTAGACTTAGCTAGTTACCGTGAGTTAGAAGCCTTTACACAATTTGGCTCTGATTTAGATGCGGCAACACAAGCTAAATTAAACCGTGGTCGTCGTACGGTAGAAATTTTAAAACAAAAACTACATGCGCCACTGCCTGTAGAAAAACAAGTTTTGATTTTATATGCGTTAACACACGGCTTTTTAGATAGCGTGAGCGTAGATAAAATTTTACACTTTGAACAAGATTTATTCGATTATTTTGATGGCAAACATGCAGACTTATTGGAAACCATTCGTACAACGAAAGACTTACCAGATACTGATGCATTAGATGCAGCGATTACAGAGTTTTCTGAAATGTTTGCAGCGGCAAACAACAGCGGAGATTCAGCCAAAGAAGCTTTAGAAAAAATCGATAACGCATAAGAGAGGTGAGCAACATTGGGTGCTTCATTAAACGAAATCAAACAACGCATTGCATCAACAAAAAAGACAAGCCAAATTACCAAAGCGATGCAAATGGTTTCTGCAGCCAAATTGACCAAGTCAGAAGGCGCCTCTAAAAGCTTTCAAGAATATTCTTCAAAAATTCGTAGTGTCGTTACGCATTTAGTAGCTGCTCAGTTAAGTGAATTACGTGAAACAGAACAATCTTCTCTTAGTGAAGGGAACTATCATGTGATGTTAGCACAACGACCTGTCAAAAAAACAGGCTATATCGTTATCACTTCTGACAAAGGGTTGGTTGGTGGCTACAATAGCTCAATCTTAAAACAAACCATGAGTATGATTCAAGAAGACCATGATTCTAATAAAGAATATGCCTTAATCGCCATTGGTGGTACAGGGGCGGATTTCTTTAAAGCACGCGGAATCGATGTTTCCTATGAGCTAAGAGGCTTAACGGATCAACCAACGTTTGAAGAAGTCCGTAAGATTGTGACAACGGCAACGACTATGTATCAAAACGAAGTGTTTGATGAATTGTATGTTTGTTATAATCACCACGTTAACTCACTAACGAGTCAGTTTCGTGTGGAAAAAATGTTGCCAATTACTGATTTAGATCCATCAGAGGCGACCTCTTACGAACAAGAATATCTTTTAGAGCCTTCACCTGAAGCAATCTTGGATCAATTATTACCACAATATGCAGAAAGCTTAATTTATGGGGCGATCATTGATGCGAAAACAGCAGAACATGCTGCTGGGATGACCGCCATGAAAACAGCCACTGACAATGCGCAAAATATTATTAGCGATTTAACAATTTCTTATAACCGTGCTCGTCAAGGGGCGATTACCCAAGAAATTACAGAAATTGTTGCTGGTGCAGCTGCACTAGAATAATCTAGTCTTACGTTTGAACGTTTATAAAAACGTTCAAAGCGTGTGACTTTATGAAGACTGGAGGAAAGAAATTATGAGTTCAGGAAAGATTGTTCAAGTAATCGGTCCCGTTGTTGACGTGGAATTTTCATTAGATCAATCCTTACCCGATATTAACAACGCTTTAGTCGTTTATAAAAATGGCGAAGCAAAACAAAAAGTAGTACTTGAAGTCGCTTTAGAACTAGGTGATGGAGTGATTCGTTCTATCGCCATGGAATCGACAGATGGTTTACAACGTGGAATGGAAGTTATCGATACAGGAAAATCAATTTCAGTTCCTGTTGGTAAAGATACATTGGGTCGTGTGTTTAATGTTTTAGGAGACACAATTGACTTAGAAGCGCCATTCCCTGCAGATGCTGAACGTAGTGGGATTCATAAAAAAGCGCCAGCATTTGATGAATTAAGTACCAGTAATGAAATTTTAGAAACAGGGATTAAAGTTATTGACTTATTAGCACCTTATCTAAAAGGTGGTAAAGTCGGACTTTTCGGTGGTGCCGGTGTTGGTAAAACCGTCTTAATTCAAGAATTAATTCATAATATTGCCCAAGAACATGGAGGGATTTCCGTCTTTACTGGTGTTGGTGAACGGACACGTGAAGGGAACGACCTGTACTATGAAATGAAAGATTCAGGCGTTATTGAAAAAACAGCCATGGTTTTTGGTCAAATGAACGAACCACCAGGTGCACGGATGCGTGTGGCCTTAACTGGGTTAACGATTGCTGAATATTTCCGTGATGTGGAAGGACAAGACGTGCTATTATTTATTGATAACATTTTCCGTTTCACTCAAGCGGGTTCAGAAGTTTCTGCCCTTTTAGGTCGGATGCCGTCAGCCGTTGGTTACCAACCAACCTTAGCGACTGAAATGGGACAATTACAAGAACGGATTACTTCAACGAAAAAAGGATCAATTACCTCTATTCAAGCAATCTATGTTCCAGCCGATGACTATACCGATCCAGCGCCAGCAACAGCGTTTGCCCATTTGGATGCAACAACTAACTTGGAACGTAAATTAACCGAACAAGGGATTTATCCAGCGGTAGATCCGTTAGCTTCATCTTCTAGTGCCTTGGCTCCTGAAATTGTTGGAGAAGAACACTACGAAGTGGCTACCGAAGTGCAACATATTTTACAACGTTACCGTGAATTACAAGATATCATCGCTATTTTAGGGATGGACGAATTATCAGATGACGAAAAAGTACTTGTTGGTCGCGCACGCCGTGTTCAATTCTTCTTATCTCAAAACTTTAACGTTGCTGAACAATTTACAGGTCAACCTGGTTCTTATGTACCAGTTGCGGAAACAGTTCGTGGCTTTAAAGAAATTCTTGAAGGTAAGCATGACAATCTACCAGAAGAAGCCTTCCGTAGTGTCGGTAAAATTGAAGATGCCATCGAAAAAGCGAAACAATTAAACTACTAGAAAGGCGGCAAACACAATGGATAGTCTTACTGTGAATGTAGTAACGCCTAATGGTCTAGTTTATGACCACCATGCAAAAATCGTTGTGGCGAAAACAACAGATGGTGAAATTGGTATTTTACCAAAACATGCGCCAATCATCGTTCCGCTAGCGATTGATGAAGTCCGCATCAAACGGACCGATTCAGATACACATGTTGACTGGGTAGCTGTAAATGGTGGTATCATGGAAGTCCGTGATAATGTCGTTTCTATTATTGCCGATAGTGCCGAACGTGAACGAGATATCGATGTACCTCGTGCTGAACGAGCAAAACAACGAGCAGAACGTTTAATTGAAGAAGCCAAAGCAAAAGATGACCGCGATCAACTACGTCGTGCGACTGTTGCTTTGCATCGTGCAATCAACCGGATCAACGTATCGAAACATGGGTAAAAAAGGCTGAAGGATTCAGTCACTTTTGTAGAGTTTAAGGCGCTTGCTATTGAGTCAGTTGCCTTAAACTCTATTTCTTCGTATTTTTTAATAAATAGTGTCAAATTTTGGCATTTCAAGTGGATTAATTATCGGTTTTTATTATTTTGTGATAAAATGTTCCTACGTTAGAAAAAAGGAGGCTCCTTATGCAATACTATGGAGTAGATGCTATTGTTCGAATCGTTAGTCATCTTATGTTCATTTACATAAGTTTTTGGGCGTTGCAATCATTGCGTATTGAGCAATTTTTCAAAACCCAATTTACACCGCAAATTAGAATGTTGATGGTATTTTTTGCCATCGCTATCGGATACACAGTTAGCTCGTTTGCTTTAGAATTGATTGCGCTTTGTCGAAATCTTTTCATTGTGTATTTTCCTTAAAAATTGAAAAATAAAAAAAGGTACAATTTTTAGTTGAATAATGGTATAATAGTAAAGATTTTGAATAGGAATACCTATTCTCATTTTTTTGGGGGGAACAAAATGGAACAAATTATTGTTCATGGTGGTAATACAAAATTAGAAGGAACTGTAAAAATTGAAGGCGCCAAAAACGCTGTTTTACCAATTTTAGCAGCTACTCTTTTAGCTGAAGAAGGCGTTACTACTTTAAAAAATGTACCAATTTTATCTGATGTATTTACAATGAATCAAGTAATTAAGCATTTGAATGTAGCCATTGATTTTGATGAAGACGCGAATGAAGTAACAATAGACGCAACACAACCTTTAGGGATCGAAGCAAACTATGAGTACGTTAGTAAAATGCGTGCTTCTATCGTTGTAATGGGACCTTTATTGGCTCGTAATGGCCATGCCAAAGTGGCAATGCCAGGTGGCTGTGCCATTGGCAAACGACCAATTGATTTACACTTAAAAGGCTTCCAAGCATTAGGTGCAAAAATCATCCAAAAAAATGGTTATATTGAAGCAATTGCGGATGAACTAATCGGTAACACTATTTACTTAGACTTCCCAAGTGTCGGCGCTACGCAAAATATTATGATGGCTGCTGTTCGTGCGAAAGGAACAACCATCATTGAAAACGTTGCTCGTGAACCTGAAATCGTTGACTTAGCAAACATTTTAAACAAAATGGGTGCCAATGTTATCGGTGCTGGGACAGAAACGATGCGTATCGAAGGCGTCGATAAATTACATGCCGTAGAGCATTCAATCGTTCAAGATCGAATTGAAGCAGGTACGTTCATGGTAGCTGCAGCAATGACTGAGGGCAATGTTTTAATTGAAGAAGCAATTTCTGAACATAATCGTCCGCTGATTTCTAAATTAACTGAAATGGGTGCAATCATTGAAGAAGAAGAAAATGGCATCCGTGTAATTGGACCAAAACATCTAAAACCAACAGATGTTAAGACAATGCCGCATCCTGGTTTCCCAACAGACATGCAAGCGCAAATGACAGCGATCCAAATGTTTGCTGAAGGAACAAGCATCGTGACAGAAACAGTCTTTGAAAATCGTTACCAACACTTAGAGGAAATGCGTCGAATGAACGCTGACTTAAAAATTGACGGCAACATTGCCGTTATTAATGGCGGCAACGAGTTACAAGGAGCAGCAGTGGAAGCCACTGATTTACGGGCAGCTGCCGCATTGATTTTAGTAGGGTTACGTGCAAATGGCATTACACGTGTCTCTAATTTGAAATATTTAGATCGTGGCTATTATGAGTTCCATAAAAAACTTCAAAAATTAGGCGCGAACGTTGAACGCGTCAATGATGAAAAAATTGAAGAAAAACAAGCAACGACAGTAATCTAAAGGAGTCAAACGTATGAGTTCATTTCGTTATATTTTAGTAACATTATTGAAAATTCTAGTGGTCATTTCGTTAGTCATTATCTTATTTGTTGTGGGAACAATGATTGGTTATGGGTTGATTGGAAATGGGAATCCAATGGATGTCTTTGATGAAAAAATTTGGACTCATATTATGAACTTCTTTAAATAAAAACTTATTTTAAGGCGGTGAACAAAAGTCAATTGACGATTGTTCACCGCCTTTTCTTTTTCCTGAATATCTATTTTATTCTATGCTATAATAATAGAAGTAAGATAATGAAGGAGTGGGATGGAAGATGCAAGCAACCGTAACAGAAATAGGCAAACATGCAATCGATGATTCAGAAAAAATGATTATTCTTTTTGGAGAAACTGCGACCGATACCTTGAAGCAACATGCAGTTATTCAATCATTCCCAGAAAAAGACCAAGTTACCTTGGCAGAAGGAGATCACCTGAAAATTGGCGATACAAACTATACAATCACAAAAGTGGGTTCTTTTGCCAATAGTAACTTGCAAAGTATCGCTCACAGCACTTTAATCTTTGCTGATGCACCAACCGATGAGGATGATGTTATCCGAAATGGTGTTTATCTAACGCCCCATCAGTTACCAAAGATAACTATTGGAACAACAATTGATTATTTAGTAAATGGAGCGTGAATCAATGGATAAAAAACAAACGACTGATAAACGCCTGTCTTGGTTTTGGCGTTGGTTTTTAAATAATCAAGTAGTAACAGCCTTACTGATTGTCTTATTGGTGCTGTTAATTATTCTAACTTTTACGAAAGTTTCTTATTTATTTAAGCCCGTCTGGCAGTTTTTTGGCGTTGTCGGCTTACCAGTAATTATGGCGGGGATTTTATATTATTTATTAAATCCGATTGTCGATTATTTAGAGAAAAAACAAATCTCACGTGTCTGGAGTATTATCGGCCTATTTATTTTAATTGTGGCACTACTCATTTGGGGTGGTATTGTAATCGTTCCTAAAATTCGTGAGCAATCTGTCAGCTTTGTGAATCATTTTCCTCAATATATTGATACAATTGATCAAAAATCGCAGGAAATATTAAGTGATCCACTTTTCGCGCAATTTAGAGAACAAATTGAAGCGGCAGGCGATAAAGTTGTCAGTTCGTTAGGTACCATCATTAAAAACGTCTCAACGTTCACAGTACAAGGAATTGGTAATTTCTTTGGGGCGGTGGCTACGATCTTTGTCGCCATCATTACGATGCCGTTTATTCTATTTTATTTACTGAAAGATGGCAAAAACTTAGCGCCATATTTAATGAAGTTTTTACCAGTGAAGATGCGTAAACCAACCTTAAAAGTTCTTGCAGAAGTCAATGATCAAGTCTCTTCTTATATTAGAGGACAATTAACTGTCGCTTTTGCAGTGGCAATTATGTTTATGATTGGTTTTTCTGTCATTGGCTTAGATTATGCAGTCACTTTAGGTATTGCAGCAGGCTTTTTAAATTTAATCCCTTATTTAGGGTCATTTTTAGCCATGATTCCAGCAGTCTTTTTAGGAATTGTCAGCGGGCCAGCTTTGTTAATTAAAGTCTTGATTGTTTTTGCCATTGAGCAAACGGTCGAAGGTCGGTTTATTTCACCACTTGTCCTAGGCAGTCAGTTATCCATTCATCCAGTCACCATTTTGGTTGTTTTATTAACGTCTGGTAAACTATTTGGGATTGTCGGGGTAATTTTAGGAATTCCTGTTTATGCCGCAGCTAAGGTGATAATTACACACATTTTTGAGTGGTACCAAATTGTTTCTGGTTTGTATGATGAAGATAAGCCAGATCAACAAGAATCTACGTAACAAAAGAGACAAGCAGTGAACGAACTGCTTGTCTCTTTTTGCTGTAAATCACTCGGAAAATTTAGAATGTTTTACCGTATTCAGTTGCTTTGGTCATAGCAGTATTTAAAAGTTCTTCCGCACGATCAGGGAAATGATCGATTCCTTCGATGAATAATCCGTCGACTTGATCAACACCAATAAAGTTTAGAATCGCTTTAATGTATTGAGAAGCAAAATCTTTTCCTTCGTAGAAGCCGCCATTTGATTGGATGTGTAAGGCTTTTTTACCACTTGTTAGAGGTTTTGGTCCTTCTGCAGTATATTGGAATGTTTTTCCAGCAACGTTGATTGTATCTACCCAAGCTTTTAAGCGTGTCGGTACGTTTAAGTTCCACATTGGATTAGCAATTACTACTTTGTCTGCAGATAAAAATTGATCAGTTAATTCATTAAAACGAGCCACTTTTTGTTGTTGGTTTTCGCTTAATGTTTCAAATGCTGCGCCAGCGCGAAGTGCACCCCAAGCAGATAATAATTCTTCATCGATTTCCGGCATGTTTGTTTCTGGGGCATAAACATCTAAAATTTCGATTTCGTCTGATGGATTTGTTTCACGGTATGAAGCTAAAAATGTTTCTAACGCACGAACTGAGCGTGATTCTTCTTTTGTTAATGGATGTGCTTTAACAACTAATAATTTTGACATTGTGTAATCTCCTTAAAATAAATAGTTTAAAAATTCAACATCTCTATTTTACTAATAAAAAGTAAGAGAAAGCAAGTCTTTTTTTTAGATTTAGTAAACTTTTTTTTAAAATGGATCAACAGAGTAAAAAATAAATAAAAATATTTTTTTGGAAAGGCTTGCATATTAAAAAAAAGCATGCTATTATTACTTTGTAAATAAGGATTGTTACTGCTTTGCAGGCAAAACCAGAGTCTTCCATTAACACAATCAGTGGAGGGATTCTGGGCTTTTTTTATAAAAAAGTGAGGTTGCATTCATCATGAGGATTGAAAAAGTTTTAAATAATAATGTCGTGCTTTCAAGAAATGAGCAAGGCGAAGAAATTGTTTATATGGGACGCGGCTTAGCCTTTCAAAAGAAGATTGGAGACACGATCAATCCAGATTATGTTGAAAAGGAATTCGTGTTAAAGGACTCCGCTATGGCAGGGCAATTCCAGCAGCTGTTCGAAGACGTCCCCACCAAAGAAGTAGAAGTCGTCAAACAAATCGTTGATTTAGCAGAAACAACGCTAGCGATTGAGCTTTCATCAAATATTTATTTAACTTTAACGGATCATATTCACTATGCGTTACTTCGAGCCAAAGAAGGAATTGATATTCCGAATCCTCTTGTATTCGAAACACGCAAATTTTATCCTAAAGAATTTGAAATCGCAAAGCAAGCATTAGCGATTATTGCTGAAAAGCTAGGGGTTCAATTTTCAGAAAATGAAGCGGGCTTCATTGCTTTTCATATTGTGAATGCTGAACAAGGAAATGGCAATATGGAAGTTACCATGGAAGCAACCAAGATGGTTCGTGATATTTTAACGATTATTAGTCGCTACTTTGGACAGGTGTTTGATGAAGATTCATTGAACTATCAACGAATTGTTACACATCTTCAATATTTTGCGCAACGTTATTTAAAACAAGAAGCGCATGATGAGGAGGACGAATTTCTTTTTGCATTGGTCCAAGGAAAGTATCCTAAGGCGTTTCAAGCGGTCCAACGTATTAATGAGTATTTATTAAAAAGCTATGATCGACCAATTGATCAAGCGGAAATGATTTATTTAACCATTCATATCCAAAGAGTGGTCAATGATAAAAAAGCATAACAACCAATAATCGCGGATTGTTACTGATAATGCAGGCAAAACCTAGATTGAAAAAACCGATAACGATTTTCGCAGACTGCGCAGCTGTGAAGAGAAGGATCTGGCTCTTTTTCAATGTAGGTTTTTTTGATATTAAAAATTAATGGAAATGAGGATCTAGAGATGAGTAAAAATCAAGAAATTGCAGCACGTGTGTTAAAAGCTGTTGGGGGCGAAGGCAACGTTAATAGTGTTGTTCACTGTGCTACGCGCTTACGTTTTAAATTAAAAGATGAGAATAAAGCAGATACAGCTGCATTGAATGCTGACCCAGATGTTATTCAGGTAGTTCAAAGTGCAGGACAATATCAAGTGGTTATTGGCAGTCACGTTAGTGATGTCTATAAGGATTTGATGGCCAACAGTGGACTAGGTAATGATTCTGATAATAGAGAAAAAGAAAGTGGCGGAAATATCTTTAACCGTTTAATTGATATTATTTCTTCTATTTTTACACCGTTTTTAGGTGCAATGGCCGGCGCTGGGGTTCTAAAAGGCTTCTTAACATTAGCTGTAACTATGGGCTGGTTAGCTGACACTTCAGGCGTATATCTTGTTCTCTTTTCGATTGCAGATGGTTTATTTACTTTCTTACCAATTATGTTAGCGTTTACGGCTGCTAAAAAATTCAATACTAATCCCTTTTTAGCGGTTGCTTTGGCGATGGCCTTGGTTCATCCCAGCATTACTGCTTTAGCAGGCAAAACAATTAGCTTTGCTGGTCTTCCAGTGATTATTGGGCCAAGTGGCTATACTTCTTCGGTTTTACCAATTATTTTGGCTGTTTTTGCACAAAGTTATGTGGAACGTTTCTTCAAAAAAGTAATTCCGAGTTTTCTACAAATTATCTGCGTTCCGTTAGCTGTGTTCCTTATTATGGCACCTGTTACCTTCTTAGCTATTGGTCCTATTGGGACGGTCATCGGCGATTGGTTGGGACAAGGATACAACGCAATTTACGCTTTTAGTCCAATTATCGCAGGGTTATTAATGGGTTCGTTGTGGCAAGTCTTGGTAATGTTTGGTATGCATTGGGGCTTTGTACCAATTATGATGTTAAACTTAACACAAGGTGGCGATACGATGGTACCAATGTTATTACCAGCCGTTATTGCACAAGGTGGGGCTGCTTTAGCTGTCTTTTTCCTAACAAAAAATGTGAAACTAAAAGGTTTGGCTTTGTCTTCAAGTATTACGACTATTTTTGGAATTACTGAACCAACTGTATATGGCGTGACTTTACCATTGAAAAAACCATTTATTGCAGCTTGTATTGGTGGCGGTATCGGTGGTGCATTTGTGGCTATGAATCACGTGAAAAACTTTACGTTTGGCTTGGTTAGTATGTTGAGCTTACCTGGGTTTATTCCTGCAGAGACAAAAGATACTGCACCGATGATTACTGGTGCGATTGGTGCTGGAATTGCCTTTATCATTGCGTTTGTCTTAACGTTTGTCTTACGTTTTGAAGATCAACCTAATCCAGAAACAGCAACTGAAAAAACAGAAACTGATGAGATGGTGGCACCTGTAAAAACGAATCAAGAAGATAAAATTATTTTAGCAAGTCCACTTCAAGGTGAAATTTTACCGCTAGAAAAAGTACAAGACCCTGTTTTTGCTTCAGGTGCTTTAGGAAAAGGTGTTGCAATTGAGCCGACTGAAGGCAAACTGTATGCACCCGCAGATGGTGAAATCACCACATTATTTCCGACAGGACATGCTGTTGGCTTGACGACAACAGAGGGCGTTGAATTATTAATGCATATTGGCATGGATACGGTCGAATTAGATGGTAAAGGCTTTGAATTATCAGTGAAACAAGGTGATTCTGTTAAAAAAGGAGATTTGCTGGTTACTTTTGATATTGCTGCCATTAAAGAAGCTGGTTATCCAGTAGTTACACCGATTGTGGTAACGAATACGAATGATTATTTAGATGTTTTGGATATGAACCAAACAGACGTGTTACATGGTGAAGACTTTTTAGCCATTATTAAATAAAAGACAATTGGAGGAGGAACAAGTATGACAACAACGACAAAATTTCCAAAAGGATTTTTATGGGGCGGTGCGACCGCGGCCAATCAATTAGAAGGGGCTTACTTAGCCGATGGTAAAGGGTTATCTGTGGCAGATGCGATGCCGGGAGGAAAACAACGTTTCGCTATTTTAGGAGATGAAGCGTTTGATTGGACGATTGACGAAACGAAATATAGCTATCCTAATCATACAGGAATTGATCACTATGATCGCTTTAAAGAGGACATTGCGTTGTTTGCTAAAATGGGCTTCAAATGTTATCGATTTTCAATTGCGTGGTCGCGTATTTTTCCACAAGGAGATGAAACACAACCGAATGAAGCCGGCTTGAAATTTTATGATGCGGTTATCGATGAATGCTTAAGCTATAACATTGAACCAGTAATTACGATTTCTCATTATGAAATGCCCCTGCATTTAGCGAAAGAATACGGTGGGTGGAAAAATCGTCAATTAGTTGACTTTTATGAACGTTTTGCGGAAACTGTTTTAACACGTTACCACCAAAAAGTTAACTATTGGATGACATTCAATGAAATTAATTCAGCTTTTCATTTCCCAGCACTTAGTCAAGGATTGGTGAAAAGCAATGGAGCCAATGATTATCAAAACATTTTCCAAGCCTGGCATAATCAATTTGTTGCAAGTAGTAAAGCTGTAAAAATTGGCCATGAATTAAATCCAGAATTACAAATTGGATGTATGATTATTTATGCCACAACGTATGGCATTGATTCGAATCCAGTCAATCAAGTTGCTACAATGATTGAAAACCAAGAGTTTAATTATTATTGTACAGATGTTCAAGTTCGTGGTGAATATCCAGCATACGCAGAACGCATGTATCAAAAATATGCTGTGAAAGACTTAGTTATTGAAGAAGGAGATTTAGAATTATTAAAAGAATACCCAGTGGATTACATTGGCTTTAGTTATTATATGTCGACTGCTGTCGATGTTACTGGTACTACCAACGATACAGCAAATGGGAATCTTTTAGGCGGCGTTAAAAATCCCTTCTTAGAAGCAAGTGAATGGGGTTGGCAAATTGATCCCGAAGGCTTACGAATTGCCCTAAATGAATTATATAATCGTTATCAAAAACCTTTATTTATTGTGGAAAACGGCTTAGGTGCAATTGATAAAGTAGACGAAAATTTCTATGTGGCAGACGACTATCGGATTGATTATTTACGTCGTCATATTGAAGCAATGGCAGAAGCAGTTGCAGATGGCGTCGATTTAATGGGCTATACGCCGTGGGGCTGTATTGATTTAGTCAGTGCTTCCACAGGTGAAATGAGTAAACGGTATGGGTTTATTTACGTTGATTTAGACGATGAAGGAAATGGTACTAAAAACCGTTATGAAAAAAAATCGTTTAATTGGTACAAACAAGTTATCGAAACTAATGGACAAAACTTAGACTAGTTATTGTAATTAAACAAAACAAGATAATCGTAGTAGGTAGTTGCTTCTGTTCCCGCCGTTTATTAATTTTTAAGCTTGAGCCAAAAATCCAAAGTGATTTTTGGCCCAAGCTCTTTTTTGTCAATTTTTCAAAATAGTGCACAATACGTTATAATAGAAACAACTGAGAGGAGCGTTTCTAATGATTAAGCAATTACAACATCCATTTTTTGTTATTATGGGTCCGAGTGGTTCTGGCAAGACCGCAATTACAAGTAAGGTTTTTCCGAAAAACTATAAAGTTATCTCGCATACTACGAGGAAAAAACGATTGGATGAAGTGGATGGTGTGGATTACTATTTTGAAACAAAAGCAAGTTTTCAAACCTTGATTGAAACCAATCAGTTAGTGGAGTATGATTTTTACCATGGAAACTATTACGGTGTCGGTGTAGCTGCCATCGTTGAAACAACGAAAGAGCATCCAGCCTATAATGCGTTAACTTTTCCAGGCTTTCAAGCGGTCTTTGAGCGTTTTGGCGAGTCCGTCATTCCAGTTTTTTTTGACGTTTCAAAAGAAAATATTTATCAACGTTTAAAGCAACGAGAATCTGATCCTAAAATTATTGAAGAACGTTTAAATCTTTATGATCAAGAAATTCTTATCAAAAACCAATTGGAACAATATCCTAATTATCAACGAATAGATGCCAATGGACCTATAAAAGAGGTCGCTGGCTTGTTACAAGAATGCATCAAACACTATTATTAATCAAGCAACTGGTGAGACAGAATCTAACATCAATTTTGTCTTGCTAGGTGCTTGATTTTTTTTGTAAAAAACTTGCATTCTGAATAGAGAGTGCTATAATGACATGGTGTCATATGACAATGTGTCATAAAAGGGAGGAACACAAATATGCCTACGAATACGTTTTTTCATTTGCCAGAAGAAAAGCAACAACGCTTATTAGATGCTGCGCAAATTGAATTTTCGCGCCATTCTTTACAAGAAGCGTCAATTGCAAATATTGTTAAATTAGCGGAAATTCCTCGCGGTAGCTTTTATCAATATTTTGAGAACAAAGAAGATTTGTATTTTTATTACTTTGCGACATTAAGAAAAAATAGTGAACGAGATTTAGAGAAACAAATTATTGCGGAAAATGGTGATTTAATCGAAGCCATGGATGTCTATTTCTCCAAAATGATTGTCGAAGTGCTAACTGGAGAGAATGCTTCTTTCTATCGGAATTTATTTGTCAACATGGACTATCGTGCTTCACGTCGGGTGACGGATAATTTAGCGACTGGAGAAGAGGAAAAAAATAGGAAACAGCACTGTCATAAGCATAGAGGAAGAAAAGGCCATGCTGCCTATGCAGAACATCTTTATCAAATAATTGATCGTTCGAAATTAACCATTGAAACGCCAAAAGAATTCACATGGTTCATGCAGACGGCGATGCATGCCGTTTTCTCAACAATTGTTGATGGGTATCGTCAACAAAGAGAAAATACTGCCTATGATTCAACTGAAGCAGTCAAACAATTAAAAATGAAATTAAGTTGGTTGAAAAATGGCGCTTATAAGTAGCAAAAAGGAGGAGAAGTTAGTTGATTAAACTAGTCAAACGGATGTCATTATGGTCGGTCTTTGCAGCGGTTTTATTTATGATCGTGCAAATTATCGCAGATTTATATCTGCCCACATTAACATCTAATATCATTAATGACGGTGTTGCTAAAGGAGATATTAACTATATTTGGAGTACAGGAGTTGTCATGTTAGGCTTTTCTTTGATTAGCATTGTCGCTTCTATTGGAAATACCTTTTTTGCCACCAAAGAATCACAAAGTTTAGGTAAAAAATTACGGACCGATATTTATCGAAAAGTTGAAAATTTTTCTAATAATGAATTTGACAAATTTGGGACAGCTTCGCTAATTACACGAACAACCAATGATGTCAATCAGATTCAAATGGTTATGCAAATGTTTTTACGTTTAATGATTAATGCACCTTTAACGTTAATTGGTGCAAGTTTTATGGCGTATAACAAGGATCCACAATTGACGAAAATTTTTCTATATGTTTTACCAATTATGGCTGTTTTAGTGGGCGGTATCATGTTTTTAGCGGTTCCGTTATTTAAAAGCATGCAAAAGAAAACCGACCGTTTAAATTTAGTTTTTCGTGAAGGACTGACAGGAGTTCGTGTGATTCGGGCCTTTGGCAAAGCAAACTATGAAGAACAACGTTTTGATGAAGCCAATAAGGATTATACACAAACGGCGATTAAAGTGAATACGATTGTCGCTTTGATGATTCCTTTAATGACACTCATTATGAGTGGTACCAATATTGCAATCACTTGGTTTGGTGGTCATTATATTGCGGAAATGCAACTAGAAGTAGGGAACTTAATTGCCTTTATGACTTATGCCATGCAAATTCTGATGAGTTTCATGATGTTATCTATGATTTTTGTCATGGTACCGCGGGCGCAAGCTTCTGCTGATCGGATTAATGAGGTGCTAAATACTGATTCAGAAATCAAAGATGTACCCAATCCAGAACTACTCTCTCTAAAAGGCGACAAAGCAACATTGGCGTTTGAACATGTTAATTATCGTTACCAGCATGCTGAAAACTTAGCACTGGAAGATATAGATTTTTCAGCAAAATCTGGGGAGACGGTCGCAATTATTGGTGGGACTGGTTCTGGGAAAACAACGCTGGTTAATCTTTTACCACGTTTTTATGATGTTGAATCTGGCAAGATTTTGCTAAATGGTAAAAACATTAAAGATACGTCACAGCATAATTTACGAGAAATGATTGGCTTTGTACCGCAAAAGGCTGTTTTATTTACAGGAACGATTCGTGAAAATATGCAATACGGCGCCCCAAATGCGACCGATGAAGAAATTTGGCAAGCCTTAGAAATTGCGCAGGCAAAGGCGTTTGTTTCAGAATTGGCAGAAGGTTTGGATAGTCATGTCGAACAAGGCGGCGGTAATTTCTCTGGCGGACAACGCCAGCGGTTGGCTATTGCTCGTGCTTTAGTAAAACCAGCAGATGTCTATGTTTTTGATGATTCCTTTTCTGCATTGGATTTCAAAACAGATGCTAATTTAAGAAAAGCCTTAAAAGAGCAGATGACGGATGCAATTGTCGTTTTAGTGGCCCAACGTGTAAGTACGGTTATGGAAGCATCGACAATTTTAGTATTAGACGAAGGGAAATTAGTTGGTAAAGGAACGCATGAAGAGTTATTAGCGAATAACCAAACGTATCAAGAAATTGTACATTCTCAATTGAGAGAGGAGGACCTTGCATGAGTAGTCGACCAAAAGGCGGACCAATGGGCGGGGGACCAGGACGCAACATTGGCGCAAAAGGGCCAAAACCAAAAAATTTCTGGAAAACAGTGAAACGTTTATTTCGGTACATGTCTAAACGAATGCTGTCAATTATTGCTGTCTTAGTATTAGCAATCGCAGCCGTCGTTTTCCAAATTCAAACACCAAAAGTATTAGGACAGGCGACAACTGAAATTTTTAAAGGCGTCATGAAAGGCGCTGCTGAAATGAAACAAGGCTTAAAAATAACATCTTTTCCAATTGATTTTGACAAAATCGGTCAAATTTTATTAATTGTTATTGCCATGTACCTTATTTCTGCTGTCTTTAATTTCTTGCAGCAAGTAATTATGACACGTGTTTCACAGCGAACAGTTTATGAATTACGTCAAGAATTAGAAGCGAAAATGAACAAAGTTCCAATTTCCTATTATGATACTCATAGTAATGGGGACATTATGTCACGGGCAATTAACGACATGGATAATATTGCGAGTACTTTACAACAAAACTTAACCCAATTAATTACCAGTATCGTGACATTTGTGGGTGTACTTTGGATGATGCTGACCATTAGCTGGCAGTTAACACTAATTGCCTTAGCAACAGTGCCATTAAGTTTAATTGTTGTGATGGTTGTGGCGCCTCGCTCGCAAAAACATTTTGCGGCTCAACAAAAAAGCTTAGGATTATTGAATAACCAAGTCGAAGAAACCTACGGTGGTCACGTAGTAGTAAAAAGTTTCAACCACGAAGAAAGTGATCAAGAAGTATTTGAAAAAGAAAATGAAAAATTATACCATGCTGGTCGCAAAGCACAATTTATTTCAGCGATCATTATGCCTTTAATGAACTTTATCAAAAATCTAGGCTATGTGTTTGTTGCAGTCCTTGGTGGCGTAAAAGTAGCGAATGGTATGATGGATTTAGGGGATGTCCAAGCATTTCTTCAATATACCAATCAATTTTCACAACCGATTACTCAAATCGCTAATTTAATGAATACAATCCAAGCTACGGTGGCTTCGGCAGAACGTGTCTTTGAAGTATTAGATGAAGAAGAAATGGTGGATGAACCTTCTGGCGTACCAGTGGAAACAGATAGTCCTTATCGTGTTTCTTTTGAACATGTTGCTTTTGGCTATTCACCAGAGAAATTATTAATGAAAGATTTCAATTTAAATGTTAAACCTGGGGAAATGGTCGCAATCGTGGGCCCAACAGGTGCTGGGAAAACAACCCTAATTAACTTATTGGAACGCTTCTATGATATTAGTAGCGGCAGCATCAAATATGATGGCGTAGATACGCGCGATTTGTCTCGCGAAGAGTTGCGAGCACACTTTTCAATGGTTCTTCAAGATACTTGGTTGTTCACTGGAAGTATCTATGACAATATTCATTATGGTAATGAGCAAGCGAGCGAAGAAGAAGTGATCCGTGCGGCGAAAGCAGCCCATGTGGATGATTTTGTCAGAAAATTACCAGAAGGCTATCAAACGATTCTAAATGAAGAAGCCAGCAATATTTCTCAAGGTCAACGACAATTAATTACAATTGCTCGAGCATTCTTAGCAAATCCAGACGTTTTAATTTTGGATGAAGCCACCTCAAGTGTGGACACTCGAACAGAAATACTGATTCAAGCAGCAATGAATCGTTTACTGGAAAATCGGACCAGCTTTGTAGTCGCTCATCGCTTGTCGACTATCCGTGATGCCGATACGATTATCGTTATGGCAGAAGGTTCAATTGTGGAAACAGGAACCCACGATGAATTAATGGCGAAAAACGGTTTTTATGCTGATTTATATAACAGTCAGTTTTCTGAAGAAGTAGCCTAAAAGGCGAAGCAAAAAAATAGTAATTCATGATGAGGCTTCAGGAACCATAGTCGTAAAGACTGGTTCCTAAAGCCCTATTTTTTTGACAAAAAGTTAGCGAAATTGAAAAATTTCTATTTTCTTTTGAGAAAAACAGGATATTACTTGATGAAATAGCAAGAGATGTATAAAATGGGAGAGAAGAAAATGGAGGTAACAGAAAAAATGACTGAATTTCAATTAGAAAAAGCTGCGACATTAAAAACAATTGCCATTCGTGCGAAAAAAGTTGGCGAAATGGTCGACTTTTATAAAAAAGTAATGGGTTTTGTTTTAAAGTCAGAAGAAAATAACCTGTCTATCTGGGGTACACGTGAAGCAGGAACGCAATTATTAATTTTAGAAGAAACTAGAAAAGCCGAAGATTTTCATAATGAAGAAAAGCAAATGGCTTATTTTTCAATTAAAGTTCCTACGGAAAAAGAATTTTTACAAATTGCTCAACGAGTGCTTGAACAAGACTACCCAATTGATGAAAGTTTCCAAATTGGCACACGTCAAAGCATGTTCATTACTGATCTTGAAGGCAATCAATTTGAGATTTTTCACGATGAAGCAACAGCAAATTCGACTTCTGAAAAGCAACCGATTGTGCTTAAAGATCTTATCAGTGAGGACTTAGAGCCACATCAAGGGTTAGCCGCTGGCTCATATTTAGCGCATGTGCAATTAAAAACAAACAATCAAAAAGAAATAAAAGCATATTATGAGGAAGTTCTGGGTTTAAAACGCAATGAAAAAGATCAATTTGTTTTAGAAGATGGCAAAGCAACTATTGGATTCCAAAAACCTGAAACAAGTGAAGTGGATCAATTACCTGATCCACACTTAGGTTTAGATTTCTTTACCATTAAGCTCTCTGATCAAGACCATATTTTAGCAATGGAGCAACAATTAACGGCAAAAAATCAAGAGTTCTTTATTGACCAGAAAAAAGCGATTGTCACTGTGTTTGATCCAATTGGCTTGGAATGGTGGTTTGTCTTAAAATAAACGCTTAGACAGACAAAATAAGCTTGTTTTAGCAAGTCTGGAATAAAGTCGGAATAAAAGTTTAACGCTACTTTTGTTCGGAACTTATTCTAGACTTTTCCTTTAATATTAAAAATAGAAGGTGAAAAAATGTACGAAAAAACAAAGTGGAAAATTCAAAAAATGATGAAAAAAGGTGTTTTTTCGGGGGCTAGTTTTTGTTTCATTGAAGGTGAAAAAGAGGAGAGCAATTGTTGGGGACTCGCACAAGTAAAACCCACCAAAGAACAATTAACCTCGGCCATGCTGTTTGATGTGGCTTCTTTAACCAAAGTAGTCGGCACCACCACCGTTATTTTGCAATTAGTGGAAGAAGGAAAAATTATTCTAGATCAATCATTACAAACTTATTATCCCTCTTTTCAAGCTTCTAACATTACAATCCGGCATTTGTTGACACATACGGCAGATTTACAAGGCTATATTCCTAATCGTGATCAGCTGAATGCCCAAGAATTAAAAGACGCCTACAATCATTCATTTCACGCAGGCAAAGCAATAGGTAAAAAAGTCGTCTATACAGATGCAGGGACTATTTTATTAGGCTTTATGTTAGAAGAAATGTTCCAGCAATCAATGATAGAAATTTTATCTGAGCGAGTATTGCTTCCTTTAGGGATGAACGAAAGTACGTTTCTACCAAAGAATCCTTTAAACTGTGTGCCAACAGAATTACATGAACAAAGAGGGTTGATTCGAGGTATAACCCATGATCCTAAGGCATTTGTTTTACGGGAACATGCAGGGAATGCTGGCTTGTTTAGCAATGTCTATGATTTAACAAAATTTGTTCGAATGTATTTAAATCGAGGCAGTTATCACAATCACCAATTCTTGAAAAAAGAGACAATTGATTTGTTACTAGTTAACCAAGTGCCAGCTGCAGATAAACCACGTTCTCTAGGCTGGGATTTTAAATATGATGTAGCTACGCAATGGCCATTATTATTCCATACAGGCTATACAGGCACTTTTTTGCTAATTGATGTGCAACGACAATCAGCGTTTATCTTTTTATCTAATCGAGTCCATCCAGAGGACCACCGGAACACTTATATCGAAGAAAGAGATCAGTTGTTGGCAACCTATTTAAAAGAGAAATCATCAGTTTCAGATGAAATGACTAGTTTTTAGTGATATAATGAGAGCGAATTCAATTTGGGAGGTCACAGTCAATGCAAGAACCATTATTTTTACAACCTGTTTTTCAAGAAAAAATTTGGGGCGGCAATCGTCTACACACGCTATTTGGTTTCGATTTACCGAGCGATAAAATTGGTGAAGATTGGGCAATCAGTGCACATCCACATGGCGTTAGTACTGTTTTAAATGGCAAATTTAAAGGAAAAAAATTAGATGAATTGTGGGCAGACCACCAAGAGTTATTCGGCCATGCAGGTGGCGCTGTCTTTCCATTATTAACGAAAATTTTAGATGCTGAAGATGATTTATCCGTGCAAGTTCATCCCGATGATGCATATGGCCAAAAACATGAAGGCGAGCTAGGCAAAACTGAATGTTGGTACATTATTGATGCAGAACCTGGCGCTGAAATCATTTATGGACATCACGCGAAAACAAAAGAAGAACTAGCTGAAATGATTGAAGAAGGTCGTTGGGACGATCTTTTAAGAAAAGTACCAGTGAAAAAAGGCGATTTTTATTATGTACCAAGCGGCACTATTCATGCCATCGGCTCGGGTATTTTAATTTTAGAAACGCAACAAAGCAGTGATACTACGTATCGGGTTTATGATTATGATCGAACAGATGATCAAGGAAAGACCCGGGAATTGCATATTCAACAATCCATTGATGTGACAACCGTTCCGGCAAAGGATCCTGACCTCTCTATTCAACAAGAAAATCAAGGACAATCAAGCATTGTTACTTATGTAAAAACAGATTTCTTTAATGTCTATGAGTGGCGTGTCAGTGGGATTCTAAAAGTTAAAAAACAAGCACCTTATACATTAGCAACAGTTATTGAAGGTGTGGGTCGATTGATTACAGAAGATGCTGCAAAAGCAGATGTGGCTACTTTTGATTTGAAAAAAGGCGATAGCTTTATCTTTCCGACAGATATTCCGAGCTGGCGTTTTGAAGGTGATCTAACGATTATAGCTTCAGAACCTGGCAGTCGCTAAAAAAAAGAGGAGATCATCAACAGATGATTTCCTCTTTTTTTAGCATTAAAACAGTTTATTTTGTTATAAAGGAACGTTTAGGTAAGGCAGCGATAACAGCTGTGACGATGATGACTGATAGCAGACGATCCCCGTAATCTGTTATCAATTGAACCAACAGGACGCTTGCTAGCTGATTTAAGCCTAAACCATATAAAAATTGGACAATTATGCTGGAGCCAGCAGAAGTAATTCCACCAAATAAACAAACTGTAATCAAGGAAGAAATCACTGTTCCTGGTATCGTTAACCACAACGTTTTAAATGGTAATTTGGTTACTTTTAACTGCTGATGAAGGAGCAAACCTGCTAAAATTCCTGTGCAGAGTTGGACAGGTGAATAATACAGAGAAAAGATATCCGTTGTCAATCCAGTTACTAGGCTTGTTAAAATACCTGTCAGTGCACCAAAGAGTGGGCCTAATAACGCACCTGTAAAAATAGTTCCCGCGCTATCAAGATAAATTGGTAAACGAAGAAGTAACGCAATGGTACTGCCAAGGTAATTTAAAGCAACACTAAAAGCGATAATTGTAATGATTCGTGGTGTTATTTTTTTCATGGTTATCCCATCCTTAAATTTTTGAAATCTCTTTCGATCTCATCTATTTGTACATTTAAAAGAATGGATAGAAACTTCACGAAAAACTGTTGACTATCAACCGTAGTCAAGACATGACAATTGGCTGGTTGCTGCTGGAAATGATACTGATCGATCATTGATTGCCCCATAGCAATGCCGTCAGGAACAATTTGTCCGTAACTGGAAAAGCCTTGGCAGAGCGTAGGATCAATAAAATAAGCAACCGCTAAGGGATCGTTGATAACACACCCTAAAATACGTTCATATTTCCAATGAAAATCAAAATAAAATTGAGTAATCTCAGCGAGGTAATTCCCCATTTTGGGGTTGAGTCGTTGACAATAATTGAGAATTGTTGGTGTAAAAACAATTTCTCGTGTGACATCTAAGCCGACAATCTCGATTTTTGCACCTAATTCCTCAAAAACCCAAGCTGCTGCATCAGGATCACACCAATAATTAAATTCTGCAACAGGAGAGCAATTGCCGTGGCTTTTAAAGGTGCCACCCATTGAGACAAAACGTTGAAGATTTCGCCCCAGAAGAGGTTCTTTTTTTAAAGCCAAAGCAATATTTGTTAAAGGACCAAGGGCAATGATTGAGCAATCGGTAGCTTGTTGAAAGGTTTGTGCTAAATAGTCAGCAGCGGAAAGCGCTTGTGTTTGGATTTTGCTAGTTCTGGGGAAATATGTTTCACCTAAACCATCCATGCCATGTGTATCTTGTGCACTAACAAATGGCCGTTTTAAAGGGCTAGCAGCCCCTTGGTAGACAGGAATATCTAAGCGATTAACTTTTTCCAAACATTTAAAAACATTTTCCACGCCAATCTCCACAGGGACATTTCCGCAAACAACTGTAATCGCTTGGACATCTAGCTCTGGTGAAGCAAGTGCATACAAGAGAGCAAGCGTGTCATCAATTCCAGGATCACAATCAATAATTACTTTTTGCATTTTTTCCAATCCTCCTTTTTCGTTAACTGCAAATGATAACTCTTGTTAAAAAAGCTATGACTTGAGTTAGTATTGAGAGATACTTAGTTTTTTATTCTGGGAAGTTTCCGAACCAGTCCGAGAAATTCTCGATTTTAAATGCACCTCTTTATCTTACTATATTTTGTAAAGATGTAAATAGTTGTCGGAGAAATGAAAAAGAATCTAGCCCTATATGTAGGAACTAGATTCTTCTTTTATTTATAAAGCGTTTCAGGAATAGCGATCGGTTCACCATATTTTTTCTCTAAAGCGGTCCGAATTAACCGAATCCCTAGATTTTTGTTGCGTGCTAAGATTGGACCGTGGAAGTAGGAGCCAAACACATTTTTATAGACAACGCCTTCGCCATTATCTTGACCGTTATTGCCTTTGCCTTGTTTGACTGTTCCTAAAGGTCGTTCACCTTCGCCTAAAAAAGTCATGCCATTATGATTTTCAAAACCATAATACGTTTCATCAAATTCTTCATTATAAATTTCGATATCACCAATGAAACGATTGTTGTCTTGGCTCAAAGTGTAATGATCTAATGCACCGATTCCTTTAATTTTTTCGCCTTGTGCGCCGACATAGTAATGTCCTAGAAGTTGATAACCACCACAGATAGCTAACAAGACGCCGTCATTTTCAATATAAGAAGTCAAAGCTTCTTTTTTATTCTGAATGTCTTCTGAGATGATCAATTGCTCGAAGTCTTGACCGCCACCAACAAAGACTAAATCATATTTTTCGGGATCAAACGGTTCGTAGATACTGATAATTTCTGATCGGAAGGTAACGCCCATTTTTTCGGTTAAATATTTAAGCATCAATAAATTTCCGTTATCTCCGTAAGTATTTAATAAGTTGCCATATAAATGACAAACGACTAATTCTTTAGACACCATTCATTCCCCCTTGAATATACCCTTGGGCTGTTAATGATTTTCTTAATTGCAAAACAGCAGTATAGGTTGCCAAAATATAGACATGATCTGTCGGCAACGTTTTAATTTCTGAAATTACTTGCTCCAAATCAGGAATTTCTAGTAATTTTTCTTCAGGAATACCCGCAACTTTTAAACGCAAGGCCATATCTTCATGGCGATCACCGCCAGCAATTACTTTTGGAATGTCCATATCAGCAAAGGCTTCATGATTACCATCCCAAATCCAACTGACATCAATTCCATCTGCATAATTAGCATTTAATAATGAAACTAGCGAGAAAGAGTAAGGGGCTAAGCCCATCATATCAATGACCTGATTTAAACCAACGGGATTTTTTACTAAAACTAACGTACATTCTTTATCGCCAACTTTAATGGTTTCTTGACGCCCAAAAACTTTTTCATCATAAGCTAAACCTGCTCGGATTTTATCTGGTGCCACCTGATAGTATTCTGCTACCGCTGTGGCCGCTAGCGCATTATAAACATTATACATCCCACCAACAGCAATGCCGTATTCTTCGCCATCAATCACAAAATCAGCAGATGTATTATCCATCCGGACCATTTCAGTTAACTGCACATCCAATTCAGGGCGTTTGAAGCCACAATTTGGGCAATAGTAATCACCTAAATTAGCATACGTAATCATTTTATAATGAAGAATATGATTACATTTTGGACATAAAACCCCATCTGTATTGTAATGAGCCAATTGCTCTTTTGGTTGTAAATGATTAAATCCATAGTATTTGCGAGGATTTACAGTTTCTTTTGAATTAAAAATTGGCGAATCACCATTGCACAAAATAGTTGCTTCAGGAGCAGCGGCGGCGCCTTCCATAATTAAGCGATACGTCGTATAAATTTCACCATAGCGATCCATTTGGTCGCGGAAAATATTCGTAAAAACAAATAATTTTGGTTGAATATATTTAGTGACACGGCTTAAACTTGCTTCATCAATTTCTAAAACCGCAAATTTCTTTTGTCCTTTTTTCGCCTTGGCATTTAAAAAAGTAGAGACAATTCCTTGCTCCATGTTAGCACCAGTTGGATTTGTTAATACCTCATCAAATTCTTGGCGTAAAATGTTAACAGTTAAAGCAGTTGTCAATGTTTTGCCGTTCGTTCCAGTGACTACGACAATTTCATAGTCTTTTGCCAATGTATCTAAAATTTTAGGATCGATTTTTAGGGCTAATTTCCCTGGGTAGCTACTGCCGCCTTTAAAAAATGTTTGTAAAACCCATTGCGAAGTTTTTCCTGCAGCAATTGCTAAATGACTTCGAATCCCCATTTGTTGTCCCCCAATTTCTATATCTTTAATTTTTCGTTATTTTAAATTAAACTCAATCTATCATACCATAACTAAAATAAAAAATTAATTCCTTTTACTTTTTCTTACTATTATTTAAAAAGTCTTTTAGAAAAAGTAGAATAGTGAAGGAAAAAAGAGAATAGACGACTTGTCTTAATAACAAATCGTCCATCGATTTCCATTTTTATTTCGCATCAATATAACTGTATAGCGTATATTTAGAAATATTGAAGAAGTTAGAAACTTTGTCCCCAGATTTAGTGACTAAGAAGGCGCCTTTATTGTTTAAAAATTGAATACACTTGATTTTATCGTCCTTCGTCATTAATGGGACCGGCTTACCAACTAATTTGACTGATTCATGAATTAAATCGTCTAACAACTCATTAACATCCTGAGGAATGTAATCAGGGTCTTTATCTTCTTCAGGTTCTGCAGTGGAAATCAAAGATTTTAAGTTTGACTCTGCAGCAATCAATGTAGTGATGTCGTAGTTAATAGCAAAAATACCATCGAGTTGACCATTCTCATCTTTAAAATACATTGTACTAGATTTTAAAATACGACCATCATGGGTGCGGGTCAGATAGTTAATATGATCATTCAACTCACTAGGGTCTTTTTTTAAGGCTTCTAAGACTACTTGAGAAGGTCCATCGCCCAGATGACGAGAAGAGACATGACCATTTTCAATGGAAACAATAGAATTGTTAATATTGTCTTCATTGATTTGGTGGATAACGACTTCGCAGTTTTCCCCAAATTGACCAGCTAAACCTTTAGCAATTTGTGTTAAAAAAGTAAGTTTTTCGTCGGATAACATAAATAAGCTCCTTTCTAATGTGCCTGGCACAAACAGTTTTTATAAGATTGTGTCAAATTTAACATAATATTTTTAAATGGAATAGGCAGGGCTAAATCCTTTAATGTCGCGTACTGCCTGTTCTGAAAAATAATGATAGCATGATAAAAATAATAATACAAGATAACGGCTGTCAAAATTCTAAAAAATATTTTTTAGGTAGCATTGTTTTTTTTAAGGTAAGGTGATATACTTTAATCAAGTTAATGAGTTCGTTAGTAAAAAAATGCAAGCGCTTCAAATGCTTTTCGTAGGGATATAGATTAGCCAAGCTAGTCAAGCTATATTCGTGAATGATTGAGCGATAGATTTGTAAGCGTTTGCCGCTTGTGGGGAATAGGTTGAAAAATAGGAGGAGAATACATGTTATTAATTGGAAATGGGCGTTTAATCACTCGGGATGCGCAGAATCATTTTTTTGAAAATGGGTGTGTGGCGATTGATGGTCAAGTTGTGAAACAAGTCGGAACGACAGAAGATTTAAAACAAGCTTATCCAGAAGCGACATTTATTGATGCTAAAGGTGGAGTGATTATGCCAGGCTTTATTAACATGCACAATCATATTTATAGTACCTTTGCACGTGGGTTAAGTTTAACGAATTATCATCCTAAAAATTTCATGGATATTTTGGTAGATCAATGGTGGCGAATTGATCGTGCTTTGACATTAGAAGACACTTATCAAAGTGGTAAGGTTGCTTATTTAGATAGTATTCGCAACGGTGTTACAACTGTCTTTGATCATCATGCTAGTTACGGAGAAATTACAGGGAGTTTAACCCAATTATCTAATGCAGCGGACGAGTTAGGGATTCGGACCTGCCTTTGTTATGAAGTTTCTGATCGCGATGGTGAGCAGAAAATGCGGGAAGCAGTTCAAGAAAATGCCGCCTTTATTAAAGCCAGTTCCTTAAGAAATGATGATATGCAAAAAGCGATGATGGGTATGCATGCAGCATTTACTTTATCAGATGCTTCTTTAGAATTATGTGCAGCCAATACGCCAGATGGGATTGGTTATCATATTCATATTGCAGAGGATTTAGCCGATGTTCATGATTCTTTGAAAAAATATGGGAAGCCGATTGTGAACCGATTATTTGATTTAGGAATTTTAGGAAAACAGACAATGGCAGGCCATTGCATCCATATTGGACCTCATGAGATGGAATTACTAAGAGATACAGACACAATGGTGGTCACGAATCCAGAGTCGAATATGGGGAATGCGGTCGGTTGCCCACCTGCGATGCGTATGTTTAATGAGTATGGTATTTTGATGGGTCTTGGCACAGATGGTTATACGAATGATGTGACGGAATCTTATAAGGTAGGAAATGTTATCCACAAACATCATTTAGCTGAGCCAAATGCGGCTTGGGCAGAAATTCCCACAATGCTGTTTGATAATAATCCGCAAATGGCTAATCGCTATTTTAAAACAAAGCTAGGCGTTTTAGAACCTGATGCAGCAGCGGACGTCATTATTGTTGATTACCATGGCCCGACACCAATGACAAAAGAGAATTATAACATGCATATTTTATTCGGCATGAATGGTGGGATGGTCACTGACACGGTGATTAATGGAGAAATTCGGATGCGTAATCGTGAAGTTCAAGGAATTGATGAAGAGAAAGTTTGGCATGATGCGCAAACGCAAGCACAATCTTTCTGGAAACGAGTAAATCAATAGCTTTCATTATAAATAAAAGGAGTGACGTTAATGAGTGATATTATGCATCCCATCTCAATTGATGCTTTGTTAAATTGGATTTTTAGTGAGTATCAACAAGATGGCACAATTTTTGGCATTCGTAAATTTTATCATGCGGATCCTACAAAAACGATTTCGCTATTTGGAGAAAAAATGGAAACCCCTTGTGGTCCAGCAGCAGGTCCTCATACACAATTAGCACAAAATATTATTGCGGCCTATTTAACAGGTTCTCGTTTTTTTGAAGTTAAGACAGTCCAGATACTGGATGGAGAAGATCTACCGGTGAGTAAACCATGTATCGCAGCAGCGGATGAATGTTACAACGTTGAGTGGTCCACAGAATTGCGCGTTCCCCAAGCTTATGATGAATACGTCAAAGCATGGTTTGTTTTGAAGTTACTGAGTAAAGAGTTCGAGCTAGGTGACCCGAATGGTTTCATTTTTAACATGAGTGTTGGCTATGATTTGGCAGGGATTCAATCACCAAAAATTGATCGTTATATTAACGAAATGCAGAACGCAGATGGAACGCCGATTTGGGCGGAATGCCAAGCAGCTGCCAAAAAATATCTATCTTATTTTAAAAAAGTAGATGACTTATATATCGAAGCAATTAGTCCTAAAGTCTGTCATTCTATTACGCTGTCGACTTTACACGGTTGTCCATCAGACGAAATTGAACGAATTGCGGCCTATTTATTAAGTGAAAAAGGGCTCCATTCCTTTATTAAATGTAATCCAACCATGTTAGGTTATGAATATGCGCGTCAAACGATGGATGAGCTAGGGTTTGATTATATGGTTTTTGACGATCACCATTTTAAAGAAGATTTACAATTTGAAGAAGCAGTACCGATGTTACAACGTCTACAATTATTAGCCAATAGTAAAAATCTAAGCTTCGGCGTTAAAATTACGAACACTTTCCCGGTAACGATTGCAGCAAATGAATTACCTGGTGATGAAATGTACATGTCAGGACGTTCGCTATTTCCTCTTAGTATTTCATTGGCACAAAAATTATCAGAAGCATTTGATGGGAAACTACAAATTTCTTATTCTGGCGGTGCAGATATTTTCAATAGTAAAGAAATATTTGATGCTGGGATTTGGCCAATCACTATGGCAACGACTCTGTTGAAACCTGGTGGCTATCAACGAATGAATCAAGTTGCTAATGTATTGGGCGCAGCAGAATATCCTCAGATGGTTCATGTCAGCTTGGACAAATTAGCCCAAGTTGTTGAGAAAGCTAAAACACAAGCACGTTACCAAAAATCAATTAAATTACCAGAAAGTACCAAACTAAGAAAAACAGTTCCGTTAACAGATTGTTATATTGCTCCTTGTCGAAGTGACGGTGGTTGTCCGATCAATCAGGATATTCCTGCTTACCTTCGTTATGTAAGTGAAGGCAATTATTTAAAGGCCTTGCAAGTAATTGTCGATAAAAATCCATTGCCTTTTATTACTGGAACCATTTGTGCACATCCTTGTATGACCAAATGCACACGTCAATTTTATGAAGAATCTATTCATATTCGGGAAGTGAAGTTAGAAGCAGCTGAACATGCTTATGATGAATTATTGACGACACTAGAAAAGCCACAGCCAAAAGAAAATGCACCTAAAACAGCTGTTGTGGGTGGAGGTCCTGCAGGGATCTCTGCTGGGTATTTATTAGCACGTGAAGGCATGCCTGTTACTGTGTTTGAAAAATCCGAGACAATTGGGGGCGTTTGTAGCCAGATTGTACCAGAATTTCGAATTTCTATGGAATCTGTTCAAAAAGACGTTCAGTTAGCGGAATTTATGGGAGCTGAATTCCGTACAGGACAAGAGGCGCCATCATTGGCAGAATTGAAAAACCAAGGCTATACGAATGTTATTTATGCCATTGGTGCATGGAAACATGGGGTCCTTCGTTTAGAATCTGGGCGAGCATTGAACTCGTTAGAATTTTTAAAAGCAAACCGAGAAAATCCAACGCTTAATCCTTACGGGGAACAGATTGTCGTCGTTGGTGGCGGAAATACAGCCATGGACTGTGCTCGTGCAGCCACAACATTGCCTGGTGTTAAAAAAGTCTCAGTGGTTTATCGTCGGAATAAACGCAATATGCCAGCAGATGAAGAAGAACTTTATTTAGCCTTAGAAGATGGTGTCGACTTTTTAGAATTACTTTCGCCAATTAAACATGAAAATCAACAATTAACTTGTGAAAAAATGGTCCTAGGTGAACGAGATGCTTCTGGACGCCGTCGTCCGATTGGTACAGGAGAAATGATTGATATTCCTGCTGATACAGTGATTGCCGCTGTTGGTGAAAAAGTAGATACAGAATTTTACCAAGCATTAGGCATTCACACAGACAACTATGGGAAAGTCGTTTCAAATCAAGAAACATTGGAAACAAATATACCAGGCGTCTATGTCATTGGTGACGCTAATTTAGGACCAGCCACAATTGTTGAAGCAATCGCTGATGCAACAAAAGCGGCAAATAATATTTGTCTTGTCCACAATCATCACTATGAAAAAGATAATTTAAATAGTGATGTCGCATTTGTTAGAAACAAACGGGGTATCCTTGTGACAGACGAGATGTCTTGTAGTCAAGCTAGTCGTTGCTTAGAATGCTCCACAATTTGTGAATCTTGTATGGATGTCTGTCCAAACCGAGCAAATATTGTTGTGTATGTCGAAGGAAAACCACAAATTGTCCATGTTGATCGGATGTGTAACGAATGTGGTAACTGTGAAACATTTTGCCCTTATGCAAGTGCCCCTTACAAAGACAAATTTACCTTATTTAACAGTGAAGCTGATTTTTATGACAGTACTAATTCAGGTTTCTATGTTCAAAATCCTGTGGATAAAATTTGTTTACTGCGTCTATGGGGAACGGTGTCAACAATTCAATTAACGGATCAAGGATTAGATGTACCAGAAGATTTAATCGCATTAATGGTAACTATGATTGAAGAATATGCTTATTGTATGCAAGCATAAAAGGAAATTTACGACTGGGGGATAAATAAATGTCTATTCTGCTAAAAGGTGGAACCGTCGTATCTGCATATAATCGTCGTCAATTGGATATTCGAATTGACGGCGAGCAAATTGTAGAGATGGGGGCAAATTTACCAGTAGAAAATTCTCAGATTGAGGATGTTACGGGGTGTTATGTATTACCAGGCTTTATTGATGCGCACACGCATCTGGAATTAAATAATGGCAAAGGTTCGTTAAGTACGGCGGATAACTTTACTACTGGCAGCCAAGCGGCGGTGGCCAAAGGTACGACTACGGTTATTGATATGGCTACACCTAATAAAGGCGGCTCATTGAAAGACTGTTTAGCTACTTGGAATCAATTGGCTAAAGGCAAGAGTTCATGTGATTATACTTACCATATGTCCATGATTGAATGGAAACCAACGATAGCTGCTGAAATTCAGGAAATGATTGCTGCAGGTATTACTTCCTTCAAAATGTATATGGCTTATGATAACTTACGGACCACAGATGCGGAAATTTTTGAAGCGATGAAGGAAATAAAAAAAGTTAATGGAATGTTAGGCGTTCATTGTGAAAATGGTGATTTAGTAGATGAATTAATCCAATCATATGTTTCTCAAGGAAAGTTAGCCCCGCACTATCATCCGTTATCAAGACCGGCGGCTGTGGAAGCAGAAGCGGTAGCAAGATATTTGATGATAGCGGAAATGGCTGATTTGCCGGTTAATATTGTGCATTTAAGCACAAAACGATCGTTAGAAGCGGTGGAACGGGCTCGTCAAAGAGGACAATCAGTCTATGTAGAAACTTGCCCTCAATATCTTTTACTAGATGATCACTTGTATGATGCGCCTAATTTTGAAGCAGCAAAATATGTCTGCTCACCGCCACTACGCAAACGAGAGGATCAACAGGCTTTGTGGCAAGGAATTAAAGAGGGGGCAATCAATACAATATCGACAGATCACTGCAGTTTTAATTTTCACGAACAAAAAACAGTTGGCAAAGATGATTTTAGTAAAATTCCCAATGGGATGCCAGGTGTTGAAACGAGACCAGAATTAATTTACACGGAAGGTGTGGCGAAGGGCCGAATCACCTTGGAAAAAATGGTTGCTCTGCTTTCTGAAAATATTGCTAAACAATTCTCGATGTATCCACAAAAAGGTGTGGTGCAAGAAGGCAGTGATGCCGATTTAGTTGTTTGGGATCCTAGAACAACCGGCGTGATTGCTGCGAGAACGCAGTTACAAAATGTCGATTATACGCCGTATGAAGGATTTGAAACACAAGGACAGGCTCGAATGGTTTATTTAAGAGGTCAAAAAGTTGCTGAAACTGGGAAAGTCATCTTGGCAAATCAAGGAAAATTTGTTTTTCGTAAAGCAACTTAAAAATAGAAGGAGGAGAAGTATTTTTGGAAAAAATTAAATGGACAGCAAATGAAATGCCGAAGACGGAGGATAAGTACTTACCTCTGATGTCTAAAGAAAAAATTGAGAAAGCTTTGGCTTTTCACAAAAGTTTTCCACAGTACTCAGAAACACCATTAGCAGAATTGAATCATATGGCCGCGTATCTGGGGTTAAATGATTTCTTTGTTAAAGATGAATCTTATCGCTTTGGTTTAAATGCTTTTAAAGTCTTAGGTGGTTCGTTTGCCATGGCTAACTATATTGCCGAAAAATTAAAGAAAGATGTTTCGGAACTAACATATGATGAATTAACTTCTGATCAATTACGATCAGCTTTTGGACAAGCTACGTTTTTTACAGCAACTGATGGTAACCATGGACGAGGAGTCGCTTGGGCTGCGAATAAATTAGGCCAAAAATCAGTTGTACTCATGCCGAAGGGTTCAACACAGACGAGAAAAGAAAATATTGAAAAAGAAGGCGCAACCGTCACAATCGAAGAAGTTAATTACGATGAATGTGTGCGAATGGCTAATAAAATGGCCGAAGAAACTGAAAACGGTGTCATGGTTCAAGACACCGCTTGGGACGGATATGAAAAAATTCCAACTTGGATTATGCAAGGATACGGAACGATGGCGTTAGAAGCCTCTCAACAATTAAGAAAATTTGGCTCTGAACGACCTAGTCATGTTTTTGTTCAAGCTGGTGTCGGCAGCTTAGCTGGTGCGGTGATTGGTTATTTTGCTAATGCTTTTCCAGAAAACCCACCGATTATGGTCGTAGTTGAGGCACAGGCGGCTGACTGTTTATATCAATCAGCAATTAAAAAAGACGGAGAAATTCGCTTTGTCGATGGTGATTTACAGACAATTATGGCTGGCTTAGCATGTGGAGAACCTAATACGATTTCTTTTGATATTCTAAAAAATCATACATCCTTCTTTGTTTCAGCACCAGATTGGGTTTCTGAAAAAGGAATGCGTATGTTGGGCGCGCCATTAAAAGGGGATCCGCAAGTTGTATCAGGCGAATCTGGGGCAGTAGCAATGGGCTTAGTAGCTACAGTTATGCAAGATCCCGACTATCAAGAATTACGTGAGGCATTGCAACTGGATGAGACGTCAAACGTTTTAATGTTTTCTACCGAAGGGGACACTGATCCAGACAATTATAAAAAAATTTTATGGAGGTAAAAGGAATGGATTTTAATGCAGTAAATGCAGCAGCAGAAGGTTACAGAGAAGATATGGTCAAATTTTTAAGAGACCTTGTCAAAATTCCAGGAGAAAGTGCAGAAGAAGGCAACAAAATTGCGCGAGCAAAAGCCGAAATGGAAAAATTAGGTTTCGATAAAATTGACATTGATCCTCAAGGGAATTTACTTGGTTATATGGGGTCTGGTGAAAAATTAATTGCTTTTGATGGGCACATGGATACTGTCGGAATTGGTGAAATGAGTAACTGGAAATTTGATCCTTACGATGGCTATGAAACAGAAACTGAGATCGGTGGTCGCGGTACGTCTGACCAAGAAGGCGGGATTGTTTCGGCTATTTATGGCGCTAAAATCATGAAAGATTTAGGTCTATTATCAGAAAAATATACTGCTTTAGTAACAGTTACTGTCCAAGAAGAAGACTGTGACGGCTTATGTTGGCAGTACATTATCAAAGAAGATGGTATCCGTCCAGAATTTGTTGTTTCAACAGAGCCAACAGATGGTGGGATTTATCGTGGTCAACGAGGCCGAATGGAAATTAAAGTTGATGTCAAAGGCGTTTCGTGTCATGGCTCAGCACCAGAACGTGGAGATAATGCCATTTACAAAATGGCGGATATCTTACAAGATGTTCGTGCCTTAAACAACAATGGAGATACAGAAAGCACAGCGATTCGTGGTTTAGTTCGTATGTTAGATCCTAAGTACAATCCAGAGTGGCAAGAAGCCCGTTTCTTAGGACGTGGTACGGTGACTGTATCGCAAATTTTCCATTCTTCACCAAGTCGGTGTGCTGTTGCGGATGGCTGTACCGTTTCACTAGACCGTCGAATGACTGCTGGAGAAACTTGGGAAAGTTGTTTAGAAGAAATTCGCAATTTACCAGCTGTTAAAAAATATGGAGATGATGTGACGGTTTCAATGTACAACTATGATCGTCCTTCTTATACTGATTTAACTTATGAAATTGAATGTTATTTCCCAACGTGGGTCATTCCAGAAAATCATGATGTAACAAAAGCCTTGATGGAAACGCATAAAAATCTCTATGGAGAAACACGGAAAGGCTCTGTAGAAACAGTGGAAATGCGTGAAGAACGCCCATTGTTAGATAAGTGGACCTTCTCAACAAATGGCGTTTCAATTATGGGACGTAATGGCATTCCTTGTATTGGTTTCGGACCAGGCGCCGAAGCACAAGCACATGCACCAAATGAAAAAACTTGGAAAGATGATTTGGTTCGTTGTGCAGCCGTTTATGCGGCATTACCAACGGTTTATTGTGGTTAAGTAAAGGATTATTAGACAAGAAAAAAGGAGCAGATGGAATGGAAACGTTTAAAGAATATATTGAGAAATTAGATAAATTAGAATTTGAAAAAATGTACGAAAATGACTTTTTCCTAACTTGGGAAAAAACAAGAGATGAATTAGAAGCTGTTTTCACAGTTGCCGATACATTACGCTATTTAAGAGAAAATAATATTTCAACTAAAATCTTTGATAGTGGCTTGGGGATTTCTTTATTCCGCGACAACTCTACAAGAACGCGTTTTAGTTTCGCTTCAGCGTGTAATCTTTTGGGCTTAGAAGTTCAAGATTTAGACGAAGGAAAAAGTCAAATTTCTCACGGAGAAACTGTTCGTGAGACAGCAAACATGATTTCTTTTATGGCTGATATCATTGGTATTCGTGATGACATGTACATTGGTAAAGGCAATGCTTACATGCACGAAGTATCAGAATCTGTCCAAGAAGGATATAAAGATGGGGTATTAGAACAACGCCCAACGTTAGTGAATTTACAATGTGATATTGACCATCCGACGCAAGCAATGGCGGATGCGTTGCATTTAATTCATGAATTTGGTGGTATTGAAAACCTGAAAGGGAAAAAAGTTGCCATGACTTGGGCGTATTCACCATCTTATGGAAAACCATTATCTGTTCCTCAAGGAATTGTTGGTCTAATGACCCGTTTAGGAATGGATGTCGTCTTAGCACATCCAGAAGGTTATGAAATTATGCCAGAAGTAGAAGAAGTTGCGAAGAAAAATGCAGCAGAATTTGGTGGGAACTTTACTAAAACGAATAGTATGGCAGAAGCATTCAAAGATGCGGATGTTGTTTATCCGAAAAGCTGGGCACCTTTTGCGGCAATGGAAAAGCGAACTGAATTATATGGCAATGGTGACCAAGCAGGAATTGATCAATTAGAACAAGAATTACTTTCTCAAAATAAAAAGCACAAAGATTGGGAATGTACAGAAGAATTGATGAAAACAACGAAAGACGGCAAAGCTTTGTATATGCATTGTCTACCAGCTGATATTACTGGTGTAAGTTGTGAAGAAGGTGAAGTGGAAGCTTCTGTTTTCGATCGTTATCGGGTCGAACTTTACAAAGAAGCTAGCTACAAACCGTATGTTATTGCGGCTATGATTTTCTTAAGTAAAGTAAAAAATCCGCAAAAAACTTTAACAGACTTAGCGGATAAAGCGACACCAAGAGAAGTAAAATAATGAATTTGGCATGAAGACAGATGCTTTTTCTTTACACAATGAATCATTAGAAGTTGCCTCTTCAACATGAACAAATAAGACCTTCCCAAGTCTATTCATGAATGTGTGATTGTCTCGAGTCAAGAACGCTTAGTCATGTGCGTTGACTTCATGCAACGACAACAGACAGTTAATACGAAAACTCGTTGTGAAAAAGAATAAGCATCGTCCTTTTTATAAAACAGAAAATGAGGTGAAGCAATGGGCAAACGCGTCGTAGTAGCTTTAGGTGGCAATGCTTTAGGAAATAATTTGACGGAGCAGATGACTGCCGTAAAACAGACCTCCAAAGCGATTGCAGATTTGATTGAAGCAGGATATGAAGTTATTTTATCTCATGGCAATGGTCCTCAAGTGGGGATGATTCAATTAGCTATGGAAGAATTTTCCTTTAATAATCCACAATATCCAGTTGTTCCGTTATCCATGTGCGTAGCCATGAGTCAAAGTTACATTGGCTATGATTTAGAGAATGCGCTACAAGAAGAGTTGCGTCAGCGAAATATAAGTAAAGCCGTCACCACCATAGTCACTCAAGTGGTCGTGGATGAAAATGATCCGGCGTTCAAAAAACCAACGAAACCAATTGGTCGCTTCATGACAAAAGAAGAAGCAGAACAATTAGTCAAAGAAAAAAATATACAAGTGATGGAAGATGCTGGCCGTGGTTATCGCCAAGTCGTCGCTTCTCCTAAACCAAAAAATATTGTCGAACTTCTCACGATTCAAACATTGGTTGACGCTGGCCAAACAGTCATTGCTGGCGGCGGTGGTGGCATCCCAGTCATTCAAGAAGGGAACCGACTGAAAGGTGTAAATGCAGTCATCGACAAAGATTTTTGTAGTGAACGACTAGCTGAACAAGTAGATGCTGATCTGCTCGTGATTTTAACAGCAGTTGAAAAAGTTTGTATTAATTTTGGTAAAGAAAATCAAGAAGCCTTAGGGAATATTTCAACAGAAAAAATGAAACAATATGCGCAAGAAGGTCAGTTTGCTCCAGGTTCAATGTTACCAAAAGTTGAAGCAGCGATTAAGTTTGCTGAATCTAAGCCAGGTCGAAAAACATTGATTACGTTATTAGAAAAAGCCAAAGAAGGATTATCTGGAAAAACAGGGACTTTAATTGAAAATAAAGAATCATAGAATGGAGGAAAACGATGACAAACAAAATGATTAATTCTGCACAGGCACCAGCTGCTGTAGGACCTTATTCACATTCTGTCTTAGCGGGAAATACGTTGTACATTTCTGGACAACTAGGATTAGATCCGCAATCGGGTGAAATGAAGGCTACAGTGGAAGAACAAGCAAAACAAGCTTTTATCAATTTAGGTTCGATTTTAAAAGAGGTCGAAATGACCTATGATAATGTTGTGAAAACAACGGTGTTTTTACAACATATGTCTGATTTTAGCAAAATTAACGAAATCTATGGGAATTACTTTTCAGAAGTTTTGCCTGCACGTTCTTGTGTAGAAGTAGCCAAGTTGCCAAAAGATGGGTTATTTGAAATTGAAGCAGTTGCTGTCAAAGGATAATTTTTAAGATGTTTCTGAGGGAAAAAGGATTGCATTCTTTACTGATTAAGGGGAACAATCCTTTTAGAATAAAAAGAAGAAGGAAACGATCCTATGAATGAAAAAAAAGAGCAAGCATTATTTGAATATGATGCGAAACTATCAATTTCTGAAGCAATTCCGATGGGATTGCAACACGTTGTCGCAGCAGTAGTAGGGATTGTCACACCGGGAATTATGATTGCCAAAGTTTGCCAATTAAGTCCTAGTGATACGACTATTTTGATTCAAACATCATTGATTTTTTCAGCAGTTGCCACGTTAATTCAACTTTTCCCTATTTTTGGAAAAGTGGGTTCACGGTTACCAGTTATGATGGGTGCAAGTTTTGCGTATGTACCGATTTTGATGGCCATCGGAGCTGATTTTGGGATTGCAGCAATTTTTGGTTCCCAATTAGTTGGCAGTATTCTTGTTATTATTGTTGGTTTGTTCATTAAAAAAATCCGTGTGTTGTTTCCGCCTTTAGTAACAGGAACGGTTATTTTAAGTATTGGGCTATCCCTGTTTCCAGTTGCGATTAAGTATATGGCAGGAGGAGCTGGTAGTGCTGATTTTGGTTCAGCCCGGAATTGGTTAGTTGCATTATTAACCTTTGCGATTGTCTTTTACTTCAATTATTTTGCAAAAGGATTTTTGAAGTTATCAGCAATTTTAAACGGAATGGTTATTGGTTATTTGATTTCTTTAGCTTTAGGGATGGTTAGTTTTGAGCCAGTTCAAAATGCTAAAATCGTTCAGCTAATTACCCCGTTTCATTTTGGACTGGATTTTCAACTGGTACCTATCTTTACGCTGGTGGTAATGTTTATTGTTGATGCTGTTCAAGCCATCGGTCAATTTACAGCAACAACGGTTGGGGCAATGGATCGGGATGCAACGGATGAAGAATTATCTGGCGGAATTATGGGGAGTGGTTTCACTAACTTTATTGGCAGTTTATTTGGATCAATCCCAGTGGCAACTTTTGGACAAAATGTTGGTCTGGTTACGGTAACAAAAGTGATTAATAAGTATGTTCTGGTTTTCGCTTCAGTTATATTATTAATTGCTGGTTTTGTTCCGAAAGTAGCTGCATTATTAACTACAATTCCTTACGCGGTAATTGGTGGCGCAACGATTTCAGTTTTTGCTTCTATTTCTATGACAGGTATTCGGATGATTGCTTCGCAGGAAATGACTCCTCGAAATACTGGGGTTGTCGGAACAGCTCTAGCATTTGGAATTGGTGTCACATTGTCTACTGGAAGCTTAGCTGGTTTTCCAACTTGGGTAACAACGATTTTCGGTAATTCGGAAGTTATCTTAACCACTTTGGTAGCAGTCCTTTTAAATGTCATTTTAAAACCAAAAAAGCGCGTAGCACTTGAGTGAAGATTGCTTTTTTTGATACGAAAGTGAGTAAGCTTTCGTATCCTTTTTCCCTTACGTTATCTATAAAAAAATGAACGAATAAAGGAGGAGAAGATGTTTACGTATTCCCTAAACTTAAAATTAAAAACAGATCGGAACTTTTTTGGTCCTGGCGTTGTCGAAGTTTTACAAAAAATTCAGCAAACTGGTTCACTAAACTTAGCGGCAAAAGAGATGAAAATGTCTTATAATAAAGCATGGCGAATTGTGCGGGTAGCTGAAGAAGAGCTATCTTTTCCATTAATTATCAAAAGCGTTGGCGGTTGTAATGGTGGCGGGTCAATTGTTACGGATCAAGGAAAAGAGTTGATTGATCAATATCTTTTATTTGAGAAAAAAGTGTATCAACAGGTAGAGGCATGTTTTGAAGAAATCTTTAAAGAACAGGATGTAGTATCGGAGGAACTGAAATGAGAGAAGTATTTCAGCGTTTGAAACAGGCAATATTGGAAAAGCAAGACACGATGTTATTAACGATTGGTACAAGTTCAGGATCTACACCACGAAGTCAAGGGGCTAGAATGCTGGTTTCCGCCGAAGGTAGAATAGCCGGAACTGTTGGTGGTGGGGCGGTTGAATTTCAGGCTGAACAAGTGGCAAAAAAGCTACTTATTGAGAAAGAAAATGCACAACGTCAATTTATTTTAGCACCGAATAATATTGCTGATTTAGGCATGGTCTGTGGCGGAAATGTCACGATTTTTTTTCATTATCTTTCATGGGAAACGCCATTTTTAAAAGAGTTGTGTGAGTCCATAGAAACGCATTTTCAAAATAATCAACAAGGTTGGTTAATGACTGAACTAGATCAAAACAATTTAGGAAAAGTATCCTTTTATAGTGAAACAGGCGAATTGATTGGTTCCACTTCTTGGGAGGGGGAATTAAGTTTGCTACCTAAAGGTATCCATTGTGAGCAAAAAGAGGACATAATTTTTTTAACAGAAGCGATCCTCCAAGTAGGGAAAGTGTATATTTTTGGAAGTGGACATGTCGCACGCGCATTGGTACCTATTTTAAACTATTTATCGTTTTATTGCGTTGTAGTGGACGATCGTCCAGAATTTTTGACGGCACAAGCTTTTCCACAAGCTAAGGAACTACGGGTGATTCCTTTAGAAAATTTAGCTGCGTTTATTGAAATAACGGCGGATGATTATGGTATAGTAATTACCAGAGGACACAATTTTGATTTCATCGTTGCCAAACAGTTATTGGAAACACCAGCCAAATATATTGGTGTGATGGGGAGCAAACACAAAATTGCTTCACAAGTTCGACGGTTAAAAGAGGTCGGTTATACAATGACTGAAATTGAAAGAATTTTCATGCCAATTGGCTTAGACATTGCAGCCGAAACACCAGAAGAGTTAGCGATTAGCATCGCGGGAGAATTAATTCAACAGCGCTATCAATAATGAGGACCTTTAAATTAAACAAAAAACTTTTTTTGCTAAAAAATAATTTTTAGAACGAAGATTTGTGGTATAATCTAGGTGATTGAACACTAAACTATATCAGAAATCGAGGTGCAAGAAATGTATTCAATTATTGTAAATGGTCAAAGTGAAACCTGTGAAACAAACAAAAAATTAATGGACTTTTTGCGGGAGGATCTGGGCCTAACTGGAACAAAAGATGGTTGTAACCAAGGCTCTTGCGGCGCATGTACGGTGTTAGTGAATGGAAAGGCTTCCAAAGCATGTTTGTTTACTCTGGAAAAATTAGCTGGCAAAGAAGTCACGACAATCGAAGGTTTAAGCCAACGGCAAAAAGATGTCTACGCCTATGCGTTCGCAAAAACGGGTGCAGTTCAGTGCGGGTATTGCATCCCTGGGATGGTTATTTCGGCACAAGGATTGTTGAACAAGAAACTCGAACCCACAAAAGAAGACATTCAGAAAGCTATACGAGGAAACATTTGTCGTTGTACAGGATATGTGAAAATAATAGAAGCCATTCAGTTAGCTGCTAAAATGTTTTGTGAAGAAACGAGCATTCCAGAAGAACATTCAAATGGTAAATTAGGGGAAGACTTCCAACGGGTCGATGCAGTGGAGAAAACATTAGGCACAGGGATTTATGTAGATGACATTGACATAGAAGGAATGCTTCATGCATCTGCTTTGCGGAGTGCCTATCCTCGTGCAAAAGTTCTATCAATCGATAGTACCCAAGCATTGGCGCATCCTGACTGTGTGGCTGTGTTCACAGCTAAAGACGTTCCAGGAAATAATAAAATTGGTCATTTAGAATTTATTTCCGATTGGGATGTAATGATTCCAGAAGGAGAAATAACACGGTATGTTGGGGATGCAGTGGCACTCGTTGTTTCAAAAAGAAAAGAAACCTTACCAGAGATAAAAAATTTAGTGGAAGTTGATTACGAAGAAATGATACCGCTTACTTCTTGTGAAGCTGCTTTAGCAGAAGGTGCATCAGCTATTCATGAAAAGGGCAATATCTTGTCTCATGAACACTTGGTACGTGGCAACGCAGATGAAGTATTAGCAAATTCTGCGTTTGTAGTGACAGAACATTATTCCGTACCAATTAACGAACATGCCTTTATGGAACCCGAGTGTGCGATTGCACAGCCTGAAGGTGAGGGCATTTTACTCTTTAGTGCGGGTCAAAGTATCTATGATGAACAACGGGAAGTGGCTCGGATGTTAGGTCTGGACAAGGAAAAAATTCATGTTCAATCAAAACTTGTTGGTGGTGGTTTTGGTGGAAAAGAAGACATGAGTGTTCAGCATCATGCATCCTTAGCCGCTTGGTTATTGAAGAAACCAGTAAAAGTACTGCTAAGCCGTGAAGAAAGTTTGATGGTTCATCCCAAACGCCATGGCATGGAAATGGACTTTACGACCGGCTGTGATGAAGAAGGCAATTTAACTGCAATGAAAGCAGTGATTTATGCGGATACTGGGGCCTATGCTTCTTTAGGAGGACCAGTATTGCAACGGGCTTGTACACATGCGGCAGGTCCCTACAAGTATCAAACGATTGATGTGGAAGGGTTTGCTGTATATACTAATAATCCGCCAGCAGGTGCATTTCGTGGATTTGGTGTTTGCCAAACGGCTTTTGCAATTGAAAGTAATTTAAACTTGTTAGCAGAAAAAGTCGGACTATCACCATGGGAAATACGCTTTAAAAATGCCGTCGCCCCAGGAGATACTTTACCGAATGGACAATTGGTCTCGAAAAATGCGGCGTTAAAAGAAGCCTTGTTAGCAGTTAAAGACGTCTATGAACAAGCGGAAGTTGCTGGAATTTCTAGTTTCTTTAAAAACAGTGGCGTGGGTGTGGGGCTACCTGATACAGGGCGTTGTATTATTTCTGTTGAAGAAGGAAAAATACATGTCCGCACAAGTGCTGCTTGTATCGGTCAAGGGATGGCAACCGTTACGACACAAATTGCCTGTGAAACATTAAATTTACCACCAGAAATGATTGTTGCGGAAGCCCCTGATACGAGAAGAACACCGAATTCAGGAACGACAACGGCTTCGAGGCAGTCACTCTTCACAGGAGAAGCAACTAGAAGAGCGGCAATGCAATTACGGTATGAGCTTGATATGGGACGTGCTTTAAGTGATTTGGAAGGCGAAGAATTTTATGGGGAATATTCAGCGAAAACGGATCCATTAATTAATGATAAAAAAAGTCCAGTTAGTCATGCTGGTTATGGTTATGCTGCTGAAGTAGCTATTCTAGATGACAAAGGAAAAGTAGCTAAATTTGTGGCTGCGTATGATATGGGGCAAGTGGTGAATCCACGAGCTGCTGAAGGTCAAATTGAAGGTGGGATTGCAATGGGCATGGGGTATGCTTTAACTGAAAAATTTGCCTTAGAAGAAGGCTATGTTAAAGCAAAATATGCAACGCTAGGATTAGTGAACGCCACTCAAGTACCACCAATCGAAACAATTTTGGTTCATGCTGACAATCTTCACGAAGGTTTAGCCTATGGAATTAAAGGCGTAGGTGAGTTAGCAACAATCCCTACCGCACCAGCTTTAGCAGGCGCATATTTCGCCTTGGATGGTCAGCTCCGACCAAGTCTGCCTTTAGAAAATACCCCTTATCAAAAGAAAAAAAGATAAAAGGAGACAACTCATGTCACTCGTTAGTGTCATTATTCTAGCATCGGGCAATTCACAACGAATGGGCCAAAATAAATTGTTCTTAAAATATCAAGGAAAAACATTTTTAGAGCACACGTTAACCTTAGTGAACCAATTAGACGTATTAGAACGGATTTTAGTTGTTTCGCCTGAGAATCAGCCAGCGTTTCCTTTACCTAAGAACATTCAGTTGATTCTCAATCATCAATGGCAAGAAGGGCAAAGTAGCAGTATTCGTTTAGGAACTGAACAAGCTCGGGGAGCTGGCTATTTATACTTACCTAGTGATCAACCATTGTTAACACCTAAAATGCTACAACCCGTGTTAGATAAATGTCAGAGAAATAAAATTATAGTGCCGTTACAAAAAGATGGTTGTCCTAGTAGTCCAGTATTATTCGGTAATCAATTTCGACAAGAACTATTAACATTGACTGGTGAAACAGGCGGACGCATGATTTATGAACGCTTTCCAGAAGCAGTTCAGATGTTGAGAATAGCGACTCCTGGCCGTTTAAAAGATATTGATACGCCAGAAGAGTACAGAAAACTAATTCAAGAAACCAATAGTTAGAGAGGAAAAACGTATGAAGGACTTGGTTTATTTAAATTATGCAGCGACTTCCTATAAAAAATTTCCAGCAACCATTGCGGCTTTGACTGCCTATTTAGCAGAAAATCAGTTCATGAATTACGGAAGAAATGCCCCTTTGCTTAGAGAGGGGCTTCCTCTTTTAGAGACACGTCAATTGTTAGCAGACTTTTTTCAGGCACCCAGTTCGGCTCAGATTACGTTTACGAATAACGCAACAACTTCCTTAAATCTTGCATTAGCGGGGATTTTACAACCTGGCGACCATGTGATTACGACCATGCTAGAACATCATGCAGTAGCTAGACCTCTTCACTTACTTGAGAAAGAACGAGGTATTTCAGTGACGTATGTTGCTTGTCAAAAAACGGGCCTGTTAGATGTAGAAGATATTCAGCGAGCCTGGCGAACGAATACAAAAGCATTGGTGATGACACACGCGTCGAATGTCTTAGGCACCATTTTACCCATTGAAGAATGTTTTCAATGGGCTCAACAGAAAGGATTATTAACCGTTTTGGATGCGGCTCAAACGGCGGGATTTTTACCAATAAAAATGACCCAGATGGCCATTGATGTGTTAGCCTTTACTGGACATAAAAGCTTATATGGATTAGCAGGTATTGGTGGGTTAGCTTTTAGTGAGCGAGGGGCTGAAGCGGTCAAACCACTGATAACGGGCGGCACTGGTAGCCATTCTAAGTCTTTTGATCAACCCTCTTTTTTACCAGATAAATTTGAAGCTGGTACGTTAAACAGTTTAGGTATTTTAAGCTTAAATAGTTCTATTAAAGAGTTGAATAAAATTGGTTTAGCAGCGATTCAAAAGCACGAACGAACCTTAATGCAGAATTTTTTTAATGGTTTATCAGGGTTACCTGTCACAATTTTAGGAACCAAGGACGTGGCACAAACTGTCCCTGTTGTTTCTATCACACTATGGAATCAGGAAGAAACAGTGGTGGCACAGCAACTAGCAGAACAATATGGCATTATGACCCGCGCAGGTTTGCATTGTGCACCATTAGCCCATGAAACAGCTGGGACTTTAGCAACTGGCACCTTACGTTTTAGCTTTGGTTGGCAGACAACGCCTGAAGAAATTACTTGGACAATTCACGCTTTACAAGAACTACTAATTTGAGAAGGAGCGGACAGCATGGATTTTTTATCACAATGTACATCAGGTGGCTGCGGGGCAAAAATTGAATCCCGTGTACTGAACCAATTGTTGCAACACTTACCCGAAACACCGGCAAATGAGCGGCTACTCGTCGGATTTGAACATGCCGACGACGCCGCGGTTTACCAACTAACGCCTGAAAAAGCTTTGATTTCAACGGTAGATTTTTTTTCACCAATGGTCAATGATCCGTTATCATTTGGAAAAATTGCGGTCGCTAATGCTTTAAGCGATGTCTATGCCATGGGCGGAACAGTCCTTTATGCGCTAAATCTTGTTTGTTTTCCACAAAAGATGTCAAAAGAATGGTTGGAACAAATGCTCTTGGGTGGCAGCTTAAAATTAAAGGAAGCGGGTGCTTTACTGGCGGGAGGCCATTCGATTTATGACCATGAACCCAAGTATGGTTTAGCGGTAACTGGAGAAGTTCATCCAGAAAAATTGTGGCATAATAATACGCCACAGGTGGGGGATGTCTTGATTTTAACTAAAGCATTAGGTGTAGGAATTATTCAAGCGGCTGTTCGAGGGCAATTAGCGAAGCAGACGGAACAAAAAATCGCACAAGATTCGATGGAACGTTTAAATAAATATGCCGCTGCAAATGCTCGATCCTACGCAGTACATGCTTGTACTGATGTGACTGGGTTTGGTCTATTAATTCATGCAAAAGAAATGGCTGATAATCAGGTAACATTACTGATTGATACAGAAGCATTACCAACCATTACAGGAGCGTTGGCCTACGCCGCAGAATGTTTAGTCACTGCAGCTGGGCAAAGAAACCGCCAAACAATCGGAACGACAATCGATTATTCAAAAATTTCTATGGAAATGCAAGAACTTTTGTTTGATCCACAAACATCTGGCGGACTGTTAATTAGTGTCGCTGCTGATGAAGCGGCAGCCTGTTTAGCAGCTATTCAAAAAGAGGACCCTGTTGCCAAAATTATTGGCGAGGTTCTGCCAAAAGAACAACAAGCAGTAGTACTTTTATAGAGAGAAGGGCCAAATATGAAATTAGTAGATGCGTTGGGAAAACCTTGCCCAATACCTGTGATTGAAACAAAAAAAGCCTTGGCGGAGTTAGGTTTAGCTAGAGGCACTATCGAAGTTTTAGTCGATAACGAAGTAGCTGTTGAAAATTTGAAAAAATTAGCTGCTAAAAAACAGGCCACTTTGACTGCAAAGCAGATAGAAGACACGGTTTTCTCTGTCAAAATTACGGTACCTGAAGAAGCGACGCAACAAACAAGTCAGTCAGCAACAGATTTAGTAATTACGATTGGCTCCGATCAATTAGGTACTGGAGACGAGCAGCTAGGACGACTATTAATGAAAAGTTATCTTCAATCATTATCAGAAGCAGAAACTGTTCCTACACAGCTGTTATTCTTTAATCGAGGGGCGTTTTTAACGAATCAAGCAGCGAATACCTTAGCTGATTTGCAACAATTAGTGGAGAAGGGAACCACGATTCAAACGTGTGGGGCCTGTTTAGATTTTTATCATTTAACAGACACCTTAGCCATCGGCTCTATTACTAATATGTACGAAATTGTTGAAACAATGAATCAAGCGGCTAAAGTAATTACGCTTTAACAAAAAAAGAAGGTGAAAAGATGGAGTATTTGCTAACCTTTCCGAATACACATTATGCTGTTCAGGCAGAACAAGTACTGTTGACAAGAAAGGTGGCTGTTCGCGTCTTTACTTTGCCACCATCATTGACGGATGGCTGTGGGATCGGTTTACTCATTAATGAAGCAGAAATAACTCACAGTGTATTTTTTTTAGAAGAAGCAAAAGTACGCGTAGCCTCTATTTTTTCTGTGAAAAATGACCTTGGGGAAAGGAGGTACCAACTGTGGAGTCCTTAAAAAAGTGTTTTGATTTACAAGGAAAGGAGATTGTGTCGATTGTTGGTAGTGGTGGGAAAACAAGCTTAATGTGGGCGCTAGCAAAAACATATCGAAAGGAAGCTGTTCTGGTTAGTACAACTACAAAAATTGGGTTTCCCCAACGTCAATTGTATGATTATTTTTATACAAACCATTTTGAAAAAATAACGCCGAATATCTGCGGAATCACTTTAGCAGGAACCGCTATCAACAACCAAACAAAACTAACGATGCCTGCAATGACCTCGTTTCAAACATTGTTTCAGCACTTCACGAAAGTTTTTTTAGAAGCGGATGGGTCCAAACAACGACCTTTGAAAGGCTGGTCCTCTTATGAACCTGTGATATTAAAGGAAACAACCACCACAATTGGTGTGCTTCCGATTTCTGTAATTGGTCAAAAGATAGATGAAACGACCATTCATCGGTTGCCGCTTTTTTTGGAATTAACCGATGAGCAACAACAAGAACCAATCACAGAAACATTGTTAGCTCAACTCATTGCTCATCCAAAAGGATTGTTTAAAGAGAGCCAAGGCAAACGAATTTTGTGTTTAAATCAAACCCATACGCGAAGAGAGTTCGTTCAAGCGATGAATGTCTGTCTTCAGTTACCCAAAAGCTGTTTTGAAAAATTAGACAAAATTATTGCTTGCAATATGGAATTAGAGAAAGGACTTATTTTATGGGAGAAATCAGTCAAAACATCCAAGAAAAATTAGTGATTGTTCGCGGAGGGGGCGATCTAGCGACAGGTGTTATCCAAAAATTATGGCACGTTGGCTTTAAAATACTAGTATTAGAAACAGAATGTCCTCTGGCCATTCGGCGGACTGTTTCAGTTTGTGATGCTATTTTTCAGAAAGAACAAAGAGTGGAAGATTTGGTTGCTGTTCGAATTACTTCATTAAAGGATTGCGCGAAATGTTGGCAGCAAAATAAGCTGCCTGTTTTTGTCGATCAAACAGCAAGTGCTATTCAACAATTGAAACCACTGATTGTTATCGATGCGATTTTGGCTAAGAAAAATTTAGGTACGCATCGAGGAATGGCACCGATTACGATTGCTTTAGGACCAGGCTTTTCAGCACCGCAAGATGTCGATGTTGTGATTGAGACAATGCGTGGACATAGGTTGGGACGTTTATACTTTGAAGGAACAGCTTTACCTAATACAGGTATTCCAGGTGAAATTGGCGGAAAAAGTGCGGAACGAGTTGTCCATGCCCCTGCTTCAGGACAAGTTACCCACCTTAAAAACATCGGGGATTTTGTGTTGAAAGGGGAAGCATTATTTTTTATCGATCAGGTTCCAGTTTATTCGCCTCTGACAGGGACTTTGAGAGGATTGATTTCAGAAAAGGTAACATGTTATCAAGGGTTGAAGTGTGCAGATGTAGATCCTCGACCGGTTGAGAAAGTCGATTGCTTGACGATTTCCGACAAAGCTCGTGCATTAGGGGGAGCGGTTTTAGAAGCAATTTTTATGATTGGAAGAAGGAAAAACGTTTTATAAAAAAGAACCTAAATAATATTTTTTTTACCTTAAAAATATTGTTAAAAAGGTTTGGAGTGTGGTATAGTAAAGACGTAGTAAAAAACACTCTATCTCGAAAGGAGAAGAGTACATACTTAGTTAGATTAGTTTGTGAATAAAATCATTTGTAAAAGTTATTTTTTTAGGAATTAATGTAAGGGGTTACAATTGCATTTGAATGCATTGAAATATTTAGGAAAAAAGAAAGGAAATGAATGAAGATGGCACTAGTAAAAATTGTTTATGCAAGTATGACTGGAAACACAGAAGAAATTTCCGAGATTTTGGAAGAACAGTTTCAAGAAGCTGGAGTTGAAGTAGAACGTGAAGAATGTTCAGAAGTTGATGTAGACTTCTTTGATGATGCAGATGCCTGTATTATCGCAACGTATACTTATGGTGATGGAGAACTGCCTTTTGAATTTGAAGATTTCTTTGATGAATTAACTGAAAAGGATTTAGCAGGTAAGCCATTTGGCGTTGTTGGCTCCGGTGATCGTGAATATGGTGAATTTTTCTGTAAATCAGCGCATGATTTTGTAGGAGCTTTTGAAAAAGCTGGTGCTAAAAAAGTAGCTGAAACAGTTGAAATTGAAAACAATGCAGAAGAAGAAGACATCGAAATGCTAAAAACATTTGTTAAAAGTGTCGCCACAACTTTATCTGATAGCGTTGCCTAAGGATTTAAGAAAGTAGGAGTCAGAATGAAAAGGAATGATGAAGGTAGGTATTTCAATGTTTAATATTCTTCAGTCGACTCAATTATCTAGTAATACATTTGATTTTTGGTTGGAAGCGCCAAGAATAGCGACACATGCTCAGGCTGGACAGTTTGTTATTTTAAGAATTGACGAAAAGGGAGAACGGATCCCCTTAACGATTGCGGAGACAAATCCACAAGCAGGCAGTATTCGAATTATTTTCCAAGTAATCGGTAAGACAACAGCTGCACTTTCCCAACTTAAAACTTCCGACTCTTTGTTAGATATCACTGGACCTTTAGGCATGCCCACAGAAGTGAAGCAATATGGAACGGTGATGGTTGTCGGTGGCGGGGTTGGTATCGCGGCTATTTATCCAATTATCAAGGCTTTAAAAGAAGCAGGCAACCGAGTGATTACGATTTTGGGGGCACGAACAGCTGAGTTAGTTCTGTTACAAGAAGAATGCCGTTGTTATTCGGATGAGCTAATCATTACAACGGATGATGGTTCATTAGGTAAAAAGGGCTTAGTAACAGAAGCGATGGAAGAAGTTATTGCACGTGAATCTGTAGCGTGCAGTTGGGCGATTGGGCCCAGCATCATGATGAAATTTTGTACCTTGACAGCTGAAAAACATCAATTACCAATTTATGTTTCCTTGAATCCTATTATGATTGACGGAACAGGCATGTGTGGCGGTTGTCGGGTCACTGTTGATGGCACCATGAAATTTGCCTGTGTTGATGGACCTGAGTTTAAATGCAATGAAGTAAATTGGGATGAATTCATTAATCGAATGAAGCAATATCAGGAAGAAGAAGCAGTTTGCTTTACAGATCGTTTGAAAGAGCAGGTGGAGAAAAATGGCTAGAAAAAGTCGTATAAAAACACCGATTGCGGAACAAGCACCTACTATCAGAAAGAGTAATTTTGAAGAGGTTTGCTTAGGCTATACATTAGCAGAAGGGCAAGAAGAAGCGGTTCGTTGTTTACAATGTAAAAATGCACCTTGTATTGCTAAATGCCCAGTGATGATTGATATTCCTGGATTTATTTTAGCTATTCGTGAAGGAAACATGGAACAAGCAGCCGATATTTTAAGTAAATATACGAATTTACCTGCTATTTGTGGACGCGTTTGTCCGCAAGAGAAACAATGTGAACAAGTTTGTAAATTAGGGAAAGCCAAAAACTTTGAACCAGTGGCAATTGGCAAATTAGAACGTTTAGTTGCCGATTGGGCATTAGAAAATCACAAGTTTCCTAAGAAAACAGCGGAACCAACAAAAGGGAAAGTCGCAGTGGTCGGTTCTGGTCCTTCTGGGTTAACGGTTGCGGGGGATTTGGCAAAGCTCGGTTACGAAGTAATTATTTTTGAAGCGCTTCATGAAGCTGGCGGCGTATTAACCTATGGTATACCTGAATTTCGCTTACCGAAAAAAATTGTTAAACAAGAAATTGCGAGTATTGAAGCCTTAGGTGTAACAATAGAAACCAATGTGGTAGTAGGTAAAACGATTACGATGGAAGAAATAATGTCAGAGTTTGATGCCTGTTATCTATCGGTTGGTGCAGGGGCACCAAACTTTATGGGAATCCCAGGAACTAGCTTAAACGGGGTTTATTCTTCTAGTGAATTTTTAACACGAATCAATTTAATGCATAGCTATGAGTTTCCAGAATATGATACACCGATTAAACGTGCTAAAAATGTCGTTGTGATTGGCGGCGGGAATGTTGCAATGGATGCTGCTCGTTCAGCCAAACGATTAGGCGCTGAAAATGTGAACATTGTGTATCGTCGTTCGTTAGAAGAATTACCAGCAAGAATTGAAGAATACCACCATTCCCTTGAAGAAGGAATTAACTATTATTGGTTAACGAATCCAATTGCTTATTTAGATGACCAACAAGGAAATCTAGCCGGTGTTGAATGTGTCAAAATGGTTTTAGGTGAACCAGATGCGTCTGGAAGACGACGGCCAGAACCAATTCCAAACAGCACGTTTACCATTCCTGCTGATGCAGTAATCGAGGCAATTGGCCAAGGGGCAAATCGAGTCTTGTTATCAACGTATCCAGAAATAGAACTAAACCAATGGGGGTACATTCAGGCTGATCCTAAAACAGGAGCAACCTCAATACCTGGCGTTTTTGCTGGGGGCGACATAGTCACAGGTGCTGCCACCGTTATTTTAGCGATGGGCGCCGGAAAAATCGCAGCTAATGCAATTGATCAGTATGTCAAAACACAAAAAACAACAGTCACAAGCAATGCTTAGGAAAGATAAAAGGTGAAAAAATGAAAAAAACAATGGATGGAAACACCGCAGCGGCTTATATTTCATATGCGTTTACAGAAGTTGCCGCTATTTATCCTATCACACCAAGTTCAACAATGGCTGAGTTGGTGGATGAATGGGCGGAAAATGGATTAAAAAATATTTATGGTCAAAAAGTTCAAGTTATTGAAATGCAATCAGAAGCTGGGGCAGCGGGAGTAGTTCATGGTTCGTTAAAAACAGGTGCGTTAACCACTACTTATACTGCTTCACAAGGTTTACTGTTGATGATTCCCAATATGTATAAAATCGCAGGAGAATTGCTGCCTTCTGTGTTCCACGTGGCGGCTCGGGCAGTAACGACAAGTGCGTTGAGTATTTTTGGTGATCATGGCGATGTGATGGCTACCCGCCAAACAGGTTTTTGTATGTTAGCAGAATCGAGTGTTCAAGAAGTGATGGATTTGTCGGCAGTTGCTCATTTAGCTAGCTTAGAAGGTAGTTTACCTTTTGTAAACTTTTTTGATGGTTTTAGAACGAGCCATGAACTACAAAAAATCGAAGTGATTGATTATGATGACCTGAAAGAAATGGTGAATCAGGAAGCTGTAACTCGTTTTAGAATGGGAGGCATGAATCCTAATCATCCCACTGTTTCAGGGACCGCTCAAAATCCTGACATTCATTTTCAACAAAGAGAAACAGTCAATAAAAATTACGAAGAAATGCCAAAAATTGTTCAAAAATACATGAAAAAAATTAACAATCTTCGTGGAACAACGTATGATTTAACCGATTATTACGGGGTTGAAGATGCAACAGAAGTCATTATTTCAATGGGGTCGGCTTCGCCAGTAATCAAACAAACAGTCGACTATCTCAATCAACAAGGACGCAAAGTTGGTTTTATCAATATTCATTTATATCGTCCATTTCCTACCGAAAACCTTCTTGAAAAATTACCAGCTACAGTAGAAAAGGTTGCGGTTTTAGATCGAACAAAAGAATCAGGAGCCGAAGGGGAACCATTATTGCTAGATGTTCAAAGCGCTCTTTATCAACATGAAAATCGACCAATTGTGATTGGTGGACGTTATGGGTTAGGCTCTAAAGACGTAGCGCCTAATCAAATTAAAGCGATCTATGATCATTTGTTATTGCCATTTAAAGAATTAAAACAACGCTTTACGGTGGGGATCGTTGATGATGTAACCTATCAATCATTGCCAGAAGAACCTGCCTTAGATTTAACGCCAGATACTACCTTCCAAGCAAAATTTTGGGGCTTTGGTTCTGACGGAACTGTGGGAGCAAACAAGCAAGCGATTAAAATTATCGGAGATCATACCGACCTTTATGCACAAGCTTACTTTAGTTATGATTCTAAAAAATCAGGCGGTTTAACCGTTTCGCATCTGCGTTTTGGTAAAGAGCCAATTACTTCCACGTATTTAATTGAACAAGCAGATTTCATCGCTTGTCATAATGCTTCCTATTTGCATAAATACGACCTGTTAAAAGGTTTAAAAGATGGTGGAACGTTTTTACTGAATACTATTTGGGATCAAGAAAAGGTTCACCGTTTATTACCGGCTAAGTTAAAAAAATATATTGGGGAACACCAAATCAAATTTTACATTATCAATGCGGTTGAGTTAGCTCGCAAAGTAGGCTTAGGTCGTCGGATCAATACAGTGATGTCTACTGCCTTTTTTGAAGTAACAGATATTTTAACGAAAGAGCAATATTTACCGTTACTTAAAGAAGAAGTGAAAAAGACTTATGGAAAAAAATCAATGGAAATTGTTGAAAAAAATTACCAAGCGATTGATGCTACCTTTGAATCGCTGCAAGAAATTGTAGTTCCAGAAGATTGGGCCACCATTGTTTTAGAACCAGAAAATCAAGAGTCGGAAGCTCCAGCTTTTGTGACAAATATTTTAGAACCAATCAATCGTCAAGAAGGGGATCAGCTGACCGTTTCAGATTTGATTGAAAACGGAATGAAGGGCGGTGCCATTCCTATGGGCACTGCGGCTTATGAAAAACGTGGCATTGCGTTAGAAGTGCCTGAGTGGCAAATGGATAAGTGTACGATGTGTAATGAATGTGCCTTTGTTTGTCCACATGCGGCTATTCGACCATTTTTAGCGGATGAAGAAGAACTGAAAGAAGCACCTGCAGGTTTTGCCATGCGCGAAATGCGTGGCACAGATGGATTGATGTATCGTATCCAAGTTTCTTTAGAAGATTGTACAGGTTGTGGTCTTTGTGTTCAGGCTTGCCCTGTGAAAGACAAGGCGATTTTAATGAAACCTTATGAAACTCAGAAAGAGCAAGCGATGAATTGGGCCTTTGCGATGACTCTTAAACAAAAAGCCAACCCAGTCAAAAAACTTTCTGTTAAAGGTTCCCAATTTAATCAGCCATTGATGGAATTTTCAGGTGCTTGTGAAGGCTGTGGCGAAACACCTTATATTAAGTTGTTGACACAATTATTTGGTGATCGAATGATGATTGCTAACGCAACAGGCTGTTCATCAATTTGGGGTGGTTCGTCACCGGTGACGCCTTATACAACGAACGAATGTGGCCAAGGACCAGCTTGGAGTAATTCGCTGTTTGAAGATAATGCGGAATATGGTTATGGTATGTATATTGCCAATCGAACGAAACGTCAACATTTAGCTAGTCTGGTTGAAGAAAGTCTTGCTAAAAATGTCGGATCAGATTCACTACAAGCCTTGTTAAAAGATTGGTTGGAACACATGGCTGAAGGGGAAGGAACACAACAGCGAGCCACCAAACTAGCGGCAGCATTAAGTGAAGAAGCCGATGAAGATCCACTTTTAACAAAAATTTACGAACAAAAAGATTTACTAGTGAAAACGAGTCAATGGATTGTCGGCGGCGATGGTTGGGCCTATGATATCGGGTTTAGCGGCATCGATCATGTTCTTGCCAGTGGGGAAGATGTTAATATTTTTGTTATGGATAACGAAGTGTATGCCAATACAGGCGGACAAACATCTAAAGCTACACCAGCTTCAGCCATTGCCAAATTCTCAGCGGGTGGGAAACATACCTCTAAAAAAGATTTAGGGATGATGGCAATCACTTATGGGAATGTCTACGTTGCACAAGTAGCTTTAGGCGCAAACTCAATGCAAACGATTAAAGCAATTGACGAAGCGGAGCGGTACCCAGGCCCATCAATTATCATCGGTTATACCCCATGTATTAATCACGGGGTCAAAGGCGGAATGGTTCGGACGTTAGATCAAGCCAAAGAAGCCGTTGAATCTGGCTATTGGCCACTTTATCGCTATAATCCAGAGTTAGTTAAGAAAGGCAAAGATCCGATGGTCATTGACTACAAGAAAACAGATTTTGACAAAATGCGTGATTTTCTTGAAAAACAAACACGTTACTCTGCGTTGCATACAATTAAAGAGAATCAAGAAGTAGTCGAACATTTACTTGATAAAACTAAAGAAGATGCAATTGAACGCTCTGAAAGTTATAACAAACTAGCCACACATATGAAAAAATAAAAAACAAAGCCTCTTACTTGAGAGGCTTTGTTTTTTTATCCAATAATAATTTTTTCTGAAGGGTATTCGTAGCCTAAGTCACGTGTTTCTTTTGGTACAAAAATCATTAAGGTATAAAGCATACCAATACGTCCAATAAACATTAATAAGGCAATCATTAATTTACCTACTGTTGTTAAATCGTCTGTAATGCCCAAAGAAAGACCGGTTGTTCCAAAGGCAGAAGCGACTTCCACAATGATTGAAATCAAGGGCAGATTTTCAGTGGCTGACAAAAAGACGACAGCGAAAAAGCACATAATCAAAGATAACATGAAGACGACAATCGATTTTTTGACATCATCGTCATCTATTTTACGGCTAAAGACGCTAATATCATCTTCACTTTTTAAAAAAGCTAACAAATACAAGCCAATAATCGCAACAGTCGTTGTTCGGACACCACCACCAACAGAGCTAGGACTACAACCAATAAACATTAACACAGAAAAAATAATCAACGTTGTAATTTGGAAGTCCCCTAAATCATTAATTTGGAGGCCAGCGTTTCGTGTAGTCATCGAATAAAACATCGAACTTACCCAACGGCCACTTTCATTCATTGTCAAAAATAGGTGATCTTTTTCTAATAAGTAAATCAAAATAGTCCCACCAATAAACAGAACAATAAACGCTAGCAAAGCAATTTTACTAAACAATGAAAAGCGGAAAGGCAAGCCTCGTTTCTTCTTACGAAAGTTCTTTTTCTTAAAATGTAACCACTCATGAATTTCCAGTAAAACGGGAAATCCAATCCCGCCAATAAAAATCAAGAACATAATTGCCAGTAAAAAGAGATAATCATGAGCAAAAGGAATAATTGAATCACCTGAAATATCAAAGCCTGAATTAGTTACTGCAGAAATAGCTTGATAAAAGCCATAAAATATCGCATCTCGCCAGTTCGTATAATAACCATTTATATAAAAATAAAGCGAAAAGAGCGAGCCGAAGATTACTTGAAACCAAATTAAAATCAAAAAAGTGGTGCGGATCAGTCGAACAATTCCGCTCAGTCGCGGCTGATTCATGTCAGTCATAATTAACTGACGTTGCTTTAATGTGATTCGCCGTTTTGATAAAATAAAAAAGACCGTTGAAATCATCATAATCCCTAAGCCACCAACTTGGAAAAGAACCTCCAATAAGACGATCCCACGATCATTAAAAACCGAATTAATATCGACTGTGGTGAGTCCAGTAACACTGACTGTACTGATTGCTAAGAAAAATAAATCAATAAAAGGAACATGCGAGTCAGGTTCTCTGAAAATAGGGAGGCAAAACAATAAATAAGAAATAACCGTCATTAATATGTAATAAGCGACGATGATTTGAATAGATGAAAAATTTTTGCGAATAAATCGATCGCTTTTTCGCTGTGCTAGCCACAGCAAACGTGTATGGTTCACTAGATAACCTCCCAATTCTAATTAAACTAAGTATACCAAAACTTTTCGCCTCAAACGAATAATTCTGCCAGAAAATCCTTGAAATGACAAATAAAAATAAGAAATTCGTTAGAAATAATTGGAAAACATCCACAAACAAGCGAGAACATGATATTTTATGAAAGAATAGAAAAATAGGTTGTTCCCCAAACAACTTATTGCTAATTGGTCAGTTTGTCTAACGATACAACTTTAAAAAGTAGTGGTAGCTTTTTTATTTCGGTTGATATGTGAATGTGTTCACTTTATGTAACAAACTGTTATTTTTATTCAAATGAAAAATAAGAAATTGTGTTGGTAGAAATCAATAGTTTATAAGGTGGGAAAACAATGAAAAAAGTGTTAATGGGAGTTCTTTCCCTAGGGTTATTATTAGGTGCAGCAACAGGTTGTACAAGCGATCAAGAAAAAGCCGCTGGTAAAACAAAAGCATCTTCTGAAAAAACAGAAGCAACATCTGGTGCCTCTGCTAATGGTTATACAGATCCAAGTGAACTAAAAGACAGTTATGATGTTGTTATTGTTGGCTCAGGTGGTGCGGGGATGACCGCTGCATTACAAGCCAAAGAAGCTGGCATGAATCCAGTTATTTTAGAAAAAATGCCTGTTGCAGGTGGGAATACAATTAAATCGTCTTCAGGAATGAATGCTTCACAAACAAAATTCCAAGAAAAAGAAGGCATTAAAGATAGCAACGATAAATTCTTTGAAGAAACACTAAAAGGCGGTAAAGGAACCAACGATCAAGAATTACTACGTTATTTTGTTGATCATTCAGCTGAAGCAATTGATTGGTTAGATACAAAAGGAATTACATTGAGCAATTTAACGATTACAGGTGGAATGAGTGAAAAACGCACACACCGTCCTGCTGACGGATCAGCAATTGGGGGCTATCTAGTTGACGGTTTAGTACGTAACGTTCGCGAAGAAAAAATTCCATTGTTTGTTGATGCTGACGTCACAGACTTAGTTGAAGAAAACGGTCAAATTGATGGCGTAAAAGTGAAAATGAAAGATGATAAAGAAAAAACAGTTAAAGCAAAAGCAGTCGTTGTCACAACAGGTGGTTTCGGTGCCAACGAAAAATTAATTACACAATACAAACCAGAATTGAAAAACTATGTTACAACGAACCAAGAAGGAACAACAGGTGACGGTATCCAAATGATTCAAAAAGTTGGCGGTGCGTTAGTGGATATGAAAGAAATTCAAATTCACCCAACTGTTCAACAAAGCGATGCTTTCTTAATTGGTGAAGCAGTTCGTGGAGAAGGCGCAATCTTGGCTTCTCAAAAAGGAGAACGTTTTGTTAATGAGTTAGATACACGCGACAAAGTTTCTGCAGCAATCAATGCCTTACCAGAAAAATCAGCTTATTTAGTCTTTGACCAAGGCGTTCGCGACCGTGCAAAAGCCATTGATTTCTATGATCAAAAAGGCTTCGTGGAAAAAGGTGAAACGATTGAAGAATTAGCTGAAAAAATTGGCATGCCTGCCGATACATTGAAAGCAACGATTGATACTTGGAACCAAGATGTTAATGCCAAAGATGACAAACAATTTGGCCGGACAACTGGAATGGAAGCTGACTTAAGCACAGCGCCTTACTACGCAATTAAAATTGCACCAGGGATTCACCATACAATGGGTGGCGTGAAAATCAACACGAAAACAGAAGTTTTACGTGAAGATGGCACACCAATTAAAGGTCTATATGCTGCTGGTGAATTAACAGGTGGCTTACATGGTCAAAACCGTATCGGAGGCAATGCCATCGCCGATATTATCATTTATGGTCGTCAAGCAGGTACGCAATCAGCAGAATTTGCCTCTGCTCAAAAATAACTAGCATTAAAAAGTCTGAAATTGTAGTCAAATAACTACAATTTCGGGCTTTTTTATTGCATACTAGCAGGATCATTAGTTGGAGTATAAACAGCCCTGCTAAAATGACTTTGGCGTAGATTCTGTTTTTTTCAGAAAAATGCACGACCATTTTAGCTAAAAATACTGCTTTTTTGCTGAAAATATAGTAATTTCGATTGGCTGATAAAGTAATCTTTAAAAAAAAGAGAGTTTGTAGTGAGAGTGTGGAAGAGACAGGATAATATTGAAGGAGACCAAATTGTTCAGGCGTGGAAATTTTTATAAGGAAAAATTTGACTATAACTAGGATCACAATTAACATCACACACTTAAAAGAAAGGTGTGATAATAATTTCAGCAACAAGCAAAGTACTAGAAAAATTATAAGGAGTACTAGGAGAAAAAATGGAGGGATTATAGTGAGTTGAAGAAATGACCTTGCTGAAGGTATTGAACTAAGTTATTCTCAACATGTAAATTGAAACAGAATATCAAAAGTGCATACTGTTAAAGAATTAATTAGTGATTTAAAAGTAATCATAAAGAAAAAGATTCTTTGGTAATTACTTAATTAGGGAGCTGATAAGACCTCTTTTTTGGTATAATAAAGTATCAATAGGAATAAAAAAGGAGTGATTTTATGAAAAACTCAAGAAATTTTGACTTGAATATTCAAGATGTATTAGAAGACTGGGTAATTAGTGATGCAATAAGAGAAATCATTTCAAATGCATTAGACGAGTATTTACTAACGAAAAGCAATCCTATAGAAGTTGCGTGGAGTAATGGTACCTTGGCTATCAAAGACTTTGGTAGAGGTATCTCTTATGAACATTTTACTCAAAATGAAAATAGTGAAAAATTAAATAATCCTGAAGTTATAGGAAAGTTTGGGGTTGGACTAAAGGATGCATTAGCAACTTTGTATCGACATAATGTTGAGGTTTCTATAGAATCAAAAAATGCTTTTGTTACTTTAAATCAGTCAAGTAAAAGTGGATTTGAAGATGTTGTTACCCTTCAAGCCGTTATATCTGAGCCAAGAGATCAAAGATTTATTGGTACAGAGTTCATTTTAAAAGGAATATCAAAAAATGATTTAGAATTAGCAAAGCAAAATTTTCTTTATTTTAATAAACCTACTTTGCTAGAGAAAAATGAATATGGAGAAGTCTATGAAAGAAGTGATGACAAATCATACATTTATATTAATGGAGTTAGAGTATCCGAAGAAGAAAATTTTCTTTTTTCATATAACATTACCAAAAAAAATGCTGCAATCAATAAGGCCTTGAATAGAGAAAGAACTAATGTTGGACGCAGCGCATATACCTAATCTATCAAGAATATACTTCTCAATTCTAAAAGTAAAAGTACCATAAATAGAATTGTCAGTAATTTAAAAGAAAATCAGCAAAAGGATGAGTTGGGTTGGAAAGAAATTGAAAGATATGCAGTTTTAAAAGCAAATGAACTTTTAAATGTTACATTTATCAGTCATTCTTCATATTTTGAAATGCCTACCTCCCAAAGAGAAGAACTAGAGCGTAATAATAAGGAACTAATCTTTGTAAAAGATTCAACTTATGATTCTTTGCCTGATACTGATAGTAGTGGAACACCAATAATGACTGCTCACGAAGTTTTTCGACAAGATAGTAAAAAATATGAGTACAGCTTTATTGATTACAGTGACTTATTGCCAAAAGAAAAGCACCTACTTTCATTAATACCCAAAATAATCCAATACTTGGGTTATGATAAATATTATGTAGATAGGATTAGAATATCTGAAAGTATTAATCCGTATGATGCATTAACACATGCTGCTGGTTTATATAGGTCACATCCGTTTGATGATATTATTATAAAGAGGAGCCAATTAGCTAACCTTGATGATTTTTTAGGTACTGTTATTCATGAATTAGTACATGCAAATCTAGGTTTAGATGATGTGACCAGAGAATTCGAGAGTGAGCTAACCAATATTATCGGAAAACTTGCTAAAAGTAAATTTGGAAAATATGAAAAAAGCAATATGAATAAAATTGATAATAGTAAAAGAACTTCTAACAATGATAAAAATGTAACCAGTACAAGTCAAATAAAAAAAGATAGAAAAGGTCTTTTTTCAAAATGGTGGAAATAATTTTTTCTCAATATGATTATATTGACTTACCAGTATTTTAAATGGAAATAAAAAAGACGAGTTGGATATTTAGCAAGCAGAGAGTTAATTAACAAAAGTTTGTATAAGTGGACATAAATCAGAAGTTAAAGATACTGAAACGTAAACCCTTTGTAATAATATTTAAAATAGCAAGGAGTTTAATTAAATAAAAGGATTGGAGGCCGTTTGATATGAGCAATGTTTGGTTGAAAAATGCAAAAAAGAATTTACTTCCTCTTAGTGAAGAACAAAACAATTTCATAATTGCAACAAAAGAATGGAATTATAGAGGGTTAGAAGATAATAGTGATTCTGAGATGGATTGTGAATTGTGTGAACATGAGCATATTAGGTACGAGTATACCATCATCAACAAGTACAATAAGAATAAAATGATTGTTGGTAGCTCTTGCATTGAAAAATTTATTGAACATGTTGAAGACAATAACTCTGTTTTATTAGATACAGAAGGCAATATTGTCAAAAAAGAACGTATGGGTAAAGAAAAACAAGAATTTTGGAAAAAACGCACTATAGAGATTATAGAAGAAAAATTTTTTTCTTCACCTAACAGTGACTTTAAAGAAAATCTGATAGAAGCTATAAGGATTGATGTTGGTTTGACATGTAATCAAGCAAAATGCTTGAAGAGTGTTTATAACAAACTAAAAGATAATAGTATTGATAAAACTGCTATGCGCAATTCGATAAAAGTAAGACTTAGAAGAATTACACATAAAAATCAATATTATGATTTAAATCATAGAGATAAAGAGTTTGTTAGGATATTTCTATCTCCTGATCAAATTCAAAGAATGGAAGAATAGTTGTAATAATCATGGAATTTCCAACTTTTTATTCTTCATAATTGGATTTGCTAATCCTAATTTTTCATGCTGACATCTGACAATATTAATTAAGCTGCCAATTAATATATTGACTCTCTAAATTTAATGGTCTTTTTCAAATTAGAAATAGGTATTTCAGTCATAATAAAAAAGTTTTAGAGTAATTCGATTAGCTAAAAATAAGTTGAATATTACACAAATTGAGTGCTCAATAGCTCTTTTATTTTGATACAATTAGATTAGCAAAAAATAAGGCAGATATTGAGTGCAAAGAGCAAAAAATCCTTTATCAGCTGTATAAATCTAATAGAAATAGCAAGTAAAGCAGATAAGGTAATTGTTCCACTAATTCAAGTGGGGAATTATCTTTTTTATGTTCTAAAAATGGAGCAGGGATGAAAAAAATCATGTTGCTGAAAGTCTTTGATGCGTAAGACTTGAATTTACCACTATAAAAAACTTCGAAAATATAGTAAAATACGTAAGGAACTAACGGAAAGGTGTAGTGAACATGGCTCAATTATTTTTCAAGTATGGCGCAATGAACAGTGGTAAAACCATTGAAATCTTAAAAGTAGCACACAATTACGAAGAACAAGACAAACCAGTTGTTTTGATGACCAGTGGACTAGATACACGTGATGGTGTTGGGAAAGTATCCAGTCGCATCGGATTACGCAGAGATGCTATTCCAATTTTTGAAGAAACCAATGTCTTTGACTTGATTAATGATTTGTCTTACAAACCTTTTTGCGTATTAGTCGATGAATGTCAATTTTTAAACAAGCATCATGTCATTGAATTTGCACGAATTGTTGACGAATTAGATATTCCAGTAATGGCATTTGGGCTAAAGAATGATTTTAGAAATGAATTATTTGAAGGCTCAAAGTATTTACTTTTATATGCAGACAAATTAGAAGAATTAAAAACGATTTGCTGGTTCTGTCATAAAAAAGCAACTATGAACTTGCACTATATTGATGGCAAACCCGTTTATGAAGGGGATCAAGTCCAAATTGGTGGGAATGAAGCCTACTATCCTGTTTGTCGCAAACATTATTTTCATCCAAAAACAGTGAATGAAGAACAGTAAGGAGAGACACTATGTACGATCAATTACAATCTATTGAAGATCGCTATGAGGAATTGGGGGAATTATTAAGTGACCCAGCAGTCATTAGTGATACAAAACGTTTCATGGAATTATCGAAGGAAGAAGCTAATACACGTGAGACGGTTGAGGTTTATCGCCGATATAAACAAGTTGTTGAAGGGATTAGCGATGCCGAAGAACTTTTAAGTGAAAACTTAGATGCGGAAATGGCCGAAATGGCGAAAGAAGAACTTTCTGATTTGAAAAAAGAAAAAGAAGTGTTAGAAGACCGCATTAAAATTTTATTATTACCAAAAGACCCAAATGATGATAAAAATATCATCATGGAAATCCGTGGTGCAGCTGGTGGCGATGAAGCCGCACTTTTTGCTGGCGACTTATTTAATATGTACCAAAAATATGCAGAAGCACAAGGGTGGAAAGCGGAAGTTTTAGAAGCGAACGTCACTGGAATCGGTGGATATAAAGAAGTAATTATGATGATTTCAGGAGATAACGTCTTTTCAAAATTAAAATACGAAAGTGGCGCTCACCGCGTGCAACGAGTTCCTTCAACAGAATCACAAGGACGGATTCATACATCGACAGCAACCGTTGTAGTTATGCCAGAAGCCGAAGAAGTCGAAATCGAATTAGCTGATAAAGATATCCGTGTCGATATTTATCATGCAAGTGGCGCTGGTGGACAGCACGTTAATAAAACCGCTTCGGCTGTTCGTTTAACCCATTTACCAACAGGAATCGTGGTCGCAATGCAAGATGAACGTTCACAGCTAAAAAACCGTGAAAAAGCAATGAAAGTTTTGCGTGCTCGTGTGTATGACCAAATTCAACAAGAAGCACAAAGTGAATATGATGCTAACCGTAAATCGGCGGTGGGGACCGGAGATCGTTCAGAACGAATCAGAACGTATAACTTCCCACAAAATCGAGTAACGGATCATCGTATTGGTTTAACCATCCAAAAACTAGACCAGATTCTTGCTGGTAAATTAGACGAAATCATTGATGCATTAGTCTTATATGATCAAACATCGAAATTAGAAGAGATGCAAAATGGCTAAACGTTACTTTGAAGTCCTTAACTGGGCTTCTTCTTTTTTAGAGGCGCAAGGCAAAGAAGGCTATGCTATTCACTATGTTTTCTTAGAACGTAAAGGTTGGGATAAAACGCAGTGGCTCTTGCATATGCAAGAAGAAATGCCCAAAGAAGAAGAGGAACAATTAAAAACGGATTTAGCCCAATTATTGACAGATTACCCAGCACAATATTTACTAGGACAAGCTGAATTTTATGGACATTCCTTTATTGTTAATGAACATACTTTGATTCCTAGGCCAGAAACAGAAGAATTAGTCGAGCGTTGCTTAAAAGCCAATCCAGATACTCCTTTGACGGTCGTGGATGTCGGAACAGGGACAGGTGCCATTGCGGTTAGCTTGAAACTGGCACGGCCCAACTGGCGAGTTATTGCTATTGACCTTTCAGAGGAAGCGTTGACTGTCGCTAAACAAAACGCGCAAGCATTAGGTGCTGGCATCGAATTTTATCACGGGAATGGCTTACAGCCAGTTGCTTCTGAAAAAATTGATCTGCTTATTTCTAATCCGCCCTATATTAGTGAACAAGAATGGCATTTAATGGATGCAAGTGTCCGAACGTATGAACCTAAAACCGCTTTATTCGCTGAAAATAACGGTTTGGCTTTATACCAACAATTAATTCATGAAAGTCAAACGATGCTTAAAGCAGACGGTAAAATTTATTTTGAAATAGGGTTTCAACAAGGCGCGGCCCTCCAAGAATTATTGAGAGCCGCCTATCCACAAAAAACAATTAAAATTGAAAAAGATTTATCTGGCAACGATCGCCTCGCGATAGCCGAGTAACTAAGGTTCTTCGTCGCCACTTTTCTAGAAGGAGCGATTTGCAATGGAAACAAAAAAATTAACCAAACAAGAAATAGCCCAAGCAGCAGCAGCCATTCAAGCAGGCGAGCTAGTGGCTTTTCCAACAGAAACTGTTTATGGCTTAGGTGCCGATGCCTTAAATGAAGCGGCAGTAAAAAAAGTTTACCAAGTAAAAGGCCGCCCCAGTGATAATCCATTGATTGTTCATGTGAACAACGTTGAGATGGTCAAAAAATACGTAGCGACCTTACCAGAAGTCGCTACAAAATTGGTGTCTGCCTTTTGGCCGGGACCATTAACTTTAATTTTTAATGTGCCTAGCGATACATTTTCTAAAACAGTAACAGGTGGTTTAGAGACAGTCGCTTTTCGTATGCCAGATAACCAAGCGACCTTAGCTTTGATTGAACAAGCCAATGTTCCGTTGGTCGGACCAAGTGCGAACACTTCTGGCAAGCCTAGTCCAACATCTGCAGAGCATGTTTATCATGATTTGCAGGGGAAAATTGCTGCCATATTAGATGATGGCCCAACGCAGATTGGGGTGGAGTCAACGGTCTTAGATTTAACGGCGGAAGATGGTGTGCCAGTTATTTTACGACCAGGAGCAATTACCAAAGAGCAGTTGGAAAGCATTATTCCCCAAGTGAAAATCGATACACATTTAATTAGCGAAAATGCAGCACCCAAAGCGCCAGGGATGAAATACAAACACTATTCTCCTGATGCGGAAGTTTGGATTATAAGCGGTCAAACAGCAGAATGGCAAGCGGCGATTCAGCAAGCAAAAGAACAACAGGAAAAAATCGGCTTATTTTTAAGTGATGAACAGGCAGCACAACTAGATACAGAAAATGCGTTTGTTTATTCTTATGGTGCAGAAACAGTTGAAAATGCCACAAAAGAACTATTTGCAGGGTTAAGAGCGTTAGATGAGCAAGGAGCTACCACGATTTTTGCACAAGGATTTGCAGAAACTGGTTTAGGCATTGCTTACATGAATCGCTTGAAAAAATCAGCCAATCAAAAATTTTTTGAAAAATAAGAGGTATTTGTAACGAAGCTGACACAGAAGTATGATACAATCAGACAAAAGAAAACAAAATGGAGTGTTGTTTGAATGGATTACAAAACGTATGACCCAGATTTATGGAATGCAATTGCAAGAGAAGAAGAGCGCCAAGAAAATAACTTGGAACTAATCGCATCTGAGAATGTCGTGTCAAAAGCGGTTATGGCTGCCCAAGGAAGTATTTTAACGAATAAATACGCAGAAGGTTACCCTGGCAAACGGTACTATGGTGGTTGTGAATTTATCGATATCGTAGAAAATTTAGCTATCGATCGTGCCAAAGAATTATTTGGTGCAAAATTCGCGAATGTACAAGCCCATTCAGGTTCTCAAGCCAATACAGCGGCATACCTTTCATTGGTTGAACCAGGTGATACCATTTTGGGGATGGATTTATCAGCTGGTGGTCACTTAACACATGGTTCGCCCGTTAACTTTAGTGGAAAAACCTATAATTTTGTCAGTTATGGAGTGGATCCTTCAACAGAAGTAATCGATTACGATGTCGTGCGAATTTTAGCAAGAGAACATCGTCCAAAACTAATCGTTGCAGGCGCAAGTGCGTATTCACGAACGATTGACTTCAAACGTTTCCGTGAAATCGCTGATGAAGTAGATGCCAAGTTAATGGTTGATATGGCGCATATTGCAGGCTTGGTAGCTTCAGGGTTGCACCCAAATCCAGTTCCGTATGCTGATATCGTAACAAGTACGACCCATAAAACATTGCGTGGTCCTCGTGGCGGTTTAATTTTGACAAATAGCGAAGAATTGGCGAAAAAAGTAAATAGTAGTATTTTCCCAGGCATTCAAGGTGGCCCATTGGAACATGTGATTGCTGGAAAAGCCGCAGCTTTTAAAGAAGCTTTGGATCCAAGTTTTGCTGAATATAGTCAGCAAGTGATTGCAAATGCACAAGCGATGACGAAAGTTTTCAATCAAGCGCCAGAAGCTCGTTTAATTAGTGGGGCAACAGACAACCACTTATTACTGATTGAAGTGACAGGTTTTGGTTTAAATGGAAAAGAAGCAGAAGCTATTTTAGATAGTGTAAATATTACTGTCAATAAAAATTCAATTCCGTTTGAACAATTAAGTCCATTTAAAACAAGTGGTATCCGTATTGGAACGCCTGCGATTACTTCACGTGGTTTTAAAGAAGAAGATGCAGTAGAAGTTGCTAAATTAATCGTTCAAGTTTTAAAAGATCCAGAAAATACAGCAGTTCATGATGAAGTCAAAGCAGCTGTAGCAGCGCTAACTAAAAAATATCCATTATATAACTAACATCAGGGATAGCTGAAGCGCGATTCTCTGTACAAATAAGAGTCGGAGCTTAGGATTTAAGGAATTCAACTTGTGTCCTAGGCTCTTTTGTTTTACAATAAGAAAGAATAAAATAATGAAGGAGAATAGATATGGGAAAATTTCAAGTAATTGATCATCCGCTAATTCAACACAAACTAACAATGATTCGCGAAAAGAACTGTGGGACAAAGGTTTTCCGCGAAGTTGTCAACGAAATTGCTATGTTAATGGCTTATGAAGTATCACGGGATATGCCTTTAGAGGATGTTGTCATCGAAACACCGATGGGTAAATCAACACAAAAAACACTTTCAGGGAAAAAAGTAGCAATCATTCCTATTTTACGTGCCGGCATTGGCATGGTTGATGGGATTTTAGAATTAATTCCAGCAGCGAAAGTTGGACACGTTGGACTTTACCGTGATGAAGAAACATTGCAACCACATGAATACTTCGTGAAATTACCTGAAGACATTGCAAGTCGTCAATTATTTGTTGTTGACCCAATGCTAGCAACAGGTGGTTCCGCAATTATGGCCATCGATTCATTAAAAGAACGTGGTGCTAGCAACATTAAATTTGTATGTCTAGTGGCCGTTCCAGAAGGTGTGAAAGCTTTACAAGAAGCGCACCCAGATGTAGATATTTATACAGCAGCTTTAGATGAGCGCTTAAACGAAGACGGCTATATCGTTCCTGGTTTAGGGGATGCTGGTGACCGTTTATTTGGAACAAAATAATAACAAAAAACCGTTAGATAACCGATTATGGTTACTAACGGTTTTCTTTTGCTTAAAGAACTTTTCTAGGTGTATAATAAAAAATAAAAAAACAAAGGAGGAGCTATGAAAAAGAATAAAAAAGTCTTACACGCTATCGCTGTGATTGCTAGTGTGATGTCAGTTTTGATGTATGTTTCATATATTCCACAAATTTATGGAAATTTACATGGGGAAAAAGGCAATCCGACGCAACCATTAGTGGCAATGATTAATTGTATTTTTTGGACGATTCATGGTTTATATGGAGACGATGGAGAAACACGAGATAAGTCCATTATTTTTGCTAATGTTCCCGGAATTATTTTTGGTTTTTTTGCGTTTATTACAGCATTATAGTTTCCGACGAATTGGAAAGTATTCCAATTCTGTACATAAAAAAGAGCGGGGGAAATTTCCCACGCTTGAAGAATTAAATCTTTTTCAATTGTTTGTAATTAATAACAATCACACCATTGCTGTGCACCATTAAGTGATTGTTTTTTTGCGTTTCGTCAATTTCGACGACAGCGGCATTTTTTAATTGTTTCGTAACAACGCCTGTTTGTGGCTGTCCGTGAACAAGAAAAGTAACATGGGTGTCAACGGCGAAATCCTTACCAGCATCCGATGGAACAACAGGAGTAACCATACCATTAAAATTTGACATACAAAAAACCATCCTTTCTTGATATCTCTATTATACCACATTTTCAGAAAAAAGTTTGTAAAGTCGCTATTTGGCTTATTTTAAAGAGATTTTGCATAAATAAATAACAAACAGACTTTACAAATAAAGTAGAAAGTCCTATAATAGATTTGTTTCAGGCCAGCTTAGCTCAGTTGGTAGAGCAACGCACTCGTAACGCGTAGGTCACAGGTTCGATCCCTGCAGCTGGCATCTAAAAAAACAGACAGGCACTACCAGATGGTAGTGCCTGTCTGTTTTTTTAGATAAAATTTTGGATTAGTGCAAATGAAGCAATGCCTACCAGTACAATAAGCAATAAGTTTTTAGTAAGTATTGCGGCTACAATGGTAGGGAATGAAGCGAATAAATAAGGAAGATTGAGGCTTGGTAAATGCCCAATTCTTTGTTCAAATAAGCTACTAAACCATAAGGCGGACATAATCACAATGGGAACAAAACTTAGATATTCTAATAATTTCTGTGGCAGACTGATCTTTTTTAAAAGTAAAAATGGCAGTATTCTTGAAAGCCAGGTTGCAACGGTACAGCCTAAAATTGTTAAAAAGAGATACTCAGAAGAAGGCATGTTTTATCATCACTCCTATTCCACAACCGATTAACGTGACAACTAAGACAATTAAATTACTGGGAATAAAAATTAGACCAATAGACATCAACCCAAAAGTAATCAGGACCATGATGAGTTGTAAAGCAATTTTCATGGAACGATCACTAATTATCTGCAGATAAAGTAAACCAATGAACATAGCCACGACCGCAAACTCAAGACCTAATGCTTGAGGATTTGCAATAAAGCGTCCTAGATAGGCACCGATGATCGTCGAAAAAACCCAAGTCGCATAGGAAATCAAATTGGCAGCATTAAACCACTCAAAACTTAAACGTCCTTTGGTGTGGTTTAATTTATTCATTCCTAGTGCAAAACTTTCATCCGTCAGTAAGGTTCCCAACCAGAGATTTTTACCGAGAGATTCGGCTTTAAAGTAAGGCGCAATGGTCATTCCCATAAGAATCATACGCGCATTTACTAAGAAAGTCGCTAACACAATGGATAAAATAGGGCTGCCACCAGTCAACATACTAACTGTTACAAACTGAGCAGATCCTGCAAAAATAAAAAACGACATCGCACTAACAATAAGAGGGGGAAAACCTGCTGCTTGTCCTACGATACCAAAAGCAATGCCAATACCAATATAGCCAAAAACCGTTGGCAAGGCTTCACGAATGCCAGTACGTGCATCTAATTGGGGGTTCATTCTCTTTTTTTCCTTCTTTCTGTATAAAATTTAAACACGTGTGTCTGAAAATCTAGACCTTCGATAATAAGACACAACGAGCGAATGAGCGTTTTCATTATTAACCACTCCTTTTGAACAACTAAGATATATATTGTATAATACAATAAAGAATACTTTTGTTCAATATATTAAACTTTTGGATGATAAAAAGAAACAGAAGGAGCAACTATTTTGGAGATTAATACAATTATTGGCAATAATTTAAAAAAAATTAGACAAGAAAAAAAACTTACGTTAGATGAACTAGCTGGGATAACCGGAGTGAGTAAAGGGATGCTTTCGCAGATTGAAAAAGGAACCACCAATCCTACCATAAATACAATTTGGAAAATAAGTAATGGACTCAATGTTCCATATACGTATTTATTAGAAGATGACTATGTTAAAGAAAATCCCGTGGTTAAAAAAACTGAGACGGTAACACAACATTCTGAAGATCACTCCTATCGAGTCTTTAATTACTACTCAGACAACCAGGAAAGAAACTTTGAACTCTTTCAGTTTGAATTAGATCCAGGGAAAAAGTATCAAGCTGTTGGGCATTCAAAACGTTCGACAGAATATGTCATGGTTATTCAAGGAACATTAGCTATTGAAGTGGGCGGTCAGAGATATCTTCTTCCAAAAGACGCGGCTATGTATTTTGATGCTAATCAAGTACACACGTATATAAATGACGGAACAGAGAAAGTCCAAGCAGTCGTCATTAACTATTATACGTAACAGTGGAAAATAGACATTAGGAAATTGCTACATCTGTTATTTTATGGACAAAAAAAGTAAACAATGCTACCCTAAAAATAATAGAAAATGAAAGATAAAAGAAGAGGTCAAAATGAATAAAAAAATTGAAAGTCTTGGTAATACAGCATTAAGTTTACTAAGTAATACGATTATTGTTGTGCCTTATTTACTTTACATTCAATTGAGTGATGGACACAACCTTTTAACAATTTTACCATTTGTCTTATTTTATACATTGCGTATGACAGGCATTTTTCTAGTTCGAGGAATTAATTTGTCTTTAACTAGTCTAGGTCTACTAAAGATTTCTCTATTGTTAGGCTTGGCAGGCTCCTTAATTGGGATTGCCGGCGCTTATTCTTTCCCGCTTTATAGTATTTCAGGAATGTTGTTAGGACTTAGTGGGGCGTTGTTGCCACCAAGTAATCAATCAATTCGCTTTTTCTTAAAAGAAGAAGGTCAAAAAATCAGTCATAGCAATCTTTTAACGACAGTCTTATTGACCGCTGTTTTATTTGGCGCTTTATTTTTTAAAGCGACTGAGATTGGACTGGCGTTATTGGTGTACGCGCTCTATTTTCTGGTTGCTTTAGTAGCAATCAAGAGCTATCCTGTTTCATTAAACGAGCTAGAAGAAGAATCAGCAGAAGTTTCACGAAAAGAATTAATTCTGTTTGTTATCTTTTTTGTGTTATTGCTTTTATTAAGAAGTGGTCGCTTATTAACGAATGCGGTGGAATTTGATTATGCGATTGTTGGCGCCTGCTGTTTCTTTGTGGTGGCTGTCCTTTTCGTTAGTCATTATGGCAAACGCGGCGCGTATAAAGTATCATTAGAAATGAATCTTGCGACCTTGATTAACGGGATTGTCGGGAACTATTTATTTTTATTTGGTTCCATTTATGTTGCAGGGGTTTATGGCAGAGCTCATATGGGCATCTATCTCTATTTACCTTATGTTTTAGGGATGATTTTTGCAATGATTGCAGCTAGTAAAACGAAACAATGGTCAAACAACATACCAATGGTTGGTCTGGCGGGAAGTTTGGGAATATTACTTCTTACCTCGTGGACTATTTTAGGCCTGTTTCTCTTGAGTTTTTTCAAAAGCACATTGAACAGCTTTTTAGCTAGGCGATATTATCAAGAGACAGATTTGCCAAAAGATAGTCGCATCCTTATCAAATATACAACACAAACAAAAGGGAGTTTATTCCATCAATTTATTTTGATGGCGCTTATGTTAGTCACTGTAGTAGGCAAAGGTGGTACGACACAATTTTTATTAGAATTGACTGGCGGCAAAGGTATTTCAACGCAAACAAGTCAATTTTTAACTTTCATTAAAAATAGTAACTCGCTCTTAGTGTTATTGTTTATTGCAGTTTATTTCGTGGTCGTTTTTCGTCAAAAGAAACGATAATTTACAAATATTAATAAAAAAATACTTGGAAAAACAGTGATTGTGGCTGATTTTCCAAGTATTTTTTTATGAAAAGCTGTTTTTTTTTTTCGAAGATTCAAAAAAAATTAATCAATTGTTTCATTTTTAACAAGCTATTATTAGGTTATATGAATTTTATTGAAAGGGGATTAGTATGAAGAAAAAAACTTTTTCTTTTGTGATGTTGAGTATACTTCTCGCACAAAATTTCGGGTTTGCCGTAAATGCCTATGCTGTAACAACGACAGAAGCACAAACAGAGACCACTGATACAGCAAAAAAAGAGGCAGAGTTATCGAGCACAACACCAGCTTTACCTTTAGCAACAACGACTACTTCAGAAATGAATCAGCCAACTGCAACAACTGAATCGCAAACCACAGAGGCGAGCACAACAGCTTCCAGTGATGCTGCTACACCATCTGAACAACAAACAACGGAGGACAAGGATACCTCACTTAATGAAAAAGCCCTACCAGATGTTCAAGCGCCAATTACAGATGAACTACTTGACAGTATGAGTCTTGCGCCGATTGGTGGAACAGAATACAGCCAAACAGAGGTTCATCGCGAATTAAATACAACACCGGTAACCGCTACGTTCCAATTTGCTGTTGGAAACACAGGTTATGCACCTGGATCAGTTTATACAGTTCAATTACCAGAACATTTAGGTTATTCAACTGTTAGTGGAGAAGTGACAGGCATTGGCGCAACTTGGGCAGTCGATGCGGCAACCAAAATATTAAGTATTACGTTTAATCAGCGAGTTTCGGATACCTCCTTTAAAGTAGAACTAAAAAGTTATCTAACAACAGAGGCGGAACCATTAATCAAAATTGAAACTCCAGGAAAAAATAAAAAAAACTACTCGTTTGATTTATATGAACAAGTGGAACCAATTCAATATAACGAACGAACCAGAACGACAGGGTTAGATGGCGAAATTTTTTATAATTTAGACCGGACGTTAACTGGCAATCAAACATTAGAATTATTGACAACAGAGACGCCAGGCGCTGTCTTTGGAAAACAAGATAACTTGGAACCTCAAGTTTTCAGTTACGATGTCGACATTAATGGTCAAATTTTACCAGAAACGCAAACCCTGTTAACACCTGGCAAAGATTATACATTAAGCGATAATTCACTCGGGCGGATTGCTGTAACTGTTCCAAACATGAATCAACAAAAAGCCTATTCTTTATCGATTAATCGAACAATTTATTTAGAGAGTGCTTCGGACTACAGTTATTCATTTTATCAGCAATATCCAACAACCAAGTTAGGTTCTCTTTCGTTAAAAAATACGACAGGAACGAATAAAACAACCGATTTTACTGCTAAGACGAGTCAAACAAGTAAAGTAATTGCTGATCGTGAAATGCGTAGTATGTCCTATATCAGTTTTCAAAGCAAAGGGAAATATTATGTAACAATTTATGGCACATTAACAGAAACAAAAGTAGGTCAACAAATCGTATTAGAGAGTACAAATGGTCAAGAAATTAAGAATCCTAAATTTACGGCGTATGGTCCTTTATATGAAAATGTAAAATTGGAAGACTATTTTGATATTAAAACTGAAGGTGGCAAGCTTACCTTAACGGCCACAAAAGATAGCTATTTAAGAATAAATATTTCTGATTTAACAATGGATTTTGACAAGAAGGACATTAATCTATCATTAAGTACACCTGTAATTGGTCCTAATAAAGCCATTCAATTAGTATCTGATCAATATATTGAACCAATTAGTGTTGTTAATCCTTTGAATGCTGAAACTGCTTGGGGTAATTATGATCAAAATGGTGCCTATTCATCAAGAACAACTGTCTCAGTTATGGGAAGCAAAGAGACACCGATTCAAAATTTAGAAATTAAAGTAAAGCATCCTAATTATCTTTCATTACGAGCTACAAAAGAAATTTATTTTTATTACAAGTTAGGAACGGATTATATAGTAACGCCAACGTCAGATGGCTCAGTTATTAAGTTCACTACGCCAATAACCAATGAAATCCAAATTCCAATTGGTTTTAATTATGTGCCAGATAGTTTGCCAAAAGATAAAAGTATCCCAGTCGATACGATACCGATAACAATGAGTGCTGAAGGTTTAACTCCAGTTGATACGACAGTAACTACTAATAGTAAGCGTGGTTCAGAACGAACACTTCAAAGTAGTAAAAATCAATTCCTTGTCAATGCACGAAATGATTCTTTTGACTCACTAAGTGTCCGTACAAAAATTCCAGCTGGCGCCGATGTTCTTTTTGACATTTATGATGTTTCAAACGATCAGGTAGATTCAATTTATCCACAATACTGGGATCGTGGCTATTATTTTGATAAACCAATGTCACCAGACAGTCCTGGATACCCAACAATTACTTTTGACGAAAATACCAATAGTTACACGTTTGATTTTGGAAAAACCAACAAACGTTACATTATTGAGTATAAAAATGCCAATGGCTGGATCGACGTGCCGACTCTTTATATAACAGGGACAGCTAAAGAACCACAATCGAATAATAATGAAGGCTCTGCTTCGGTTTCTGTTCAAAATGAAGCGTTAGACATTTTGAGTGCAACACAAGCGGCGAATCCAACATTAAAAAATGTAACAAAAACGACAGTAACAACAAAAAATATTGATAATAAAACACATCGTGTGAAAAATCCAACGATTGAATTAACACCAAAAGGCACAACCAATGCTCAAATCGATGTGAATTCTATTACCGTGAAAGGCGTGCCAGAAGATGCTTATTCATTAGAGAAGACTACAAACGGTGCGAAAATTATTTTTAAAGACTATACATTGACAGAAAATATTACGATTGAATACAATACTGTCTCTGCAAACGCTGGCCAAATCTATACAGAAACAACAATCGACTCTGAAACATTGGACCAGATGTCTGCTAACAAGAAAAAAGTCGCCACTGCGCCAATCACATTGAAATTCTCAGAAGGCGATGCGGAAGGTATTGTTTATTTAGCAACTGCCACATTCTATACGCATAACATAGAGGATGAAAACCAAGCAATTGCGAAGGTTTCTTTTGAACTAATTGATAATGTCACACATACAGCAACCGAATTTACAACAGATGAAAAAGGTCAATACTCCTTTGATGCCATCATGACAGGTGATTATACTTTGCGAGTAACGAATGTACCGCAGGAATATTCCGTGGATGAAGAGTATTTGACAGGCAAAGCCATTAAGCTGGTCAAAGGAGACAACCAACTAAAAATTCCATTAACTAAAACAATTGATCACAGTCGTTTACAAGTCAAAGATACAACGATTTATGTCGGCGATTCATGGAAACCAGAAGAGAACTTTGTTTCAGCAACAGATAAAACAGGTCAAGATGTCCCATTTGAAAAAATCACTGTTTCAGGTCAAGTTGATAACACCAAAGCGGGCATTTATCCAATCGTATACAGTTACGAAGGTAAAGAAGAAACAGCCCATGTGACCGTCAAACCCGACCAATCTAAGTTAGAGGTCAAAGATTCAACGATTTATGTTGGTGATTCGTGGAAACCAGAAGATAATTTCGTTTCAGCAACAGATAAAACAGGTCAAAACGTTCCTTTTGAAAAAATTGACGTTCAGGGAACAGTGAATGTTGATAAAATAGGCGATTATGAAATTGTCTATAAAAATGGCAAAAAAGAAGCGAAAGCAATCGTTCATGTCCGTGATGACAGTCGCTTACAGGTCAAAGATACAACGATTTATGTGGGTGATTCATGGAAACCAGAAGATAATTTCGTTTCAGCAACAGATAAAACAGGTCAAGACGTTCCTTTTGAAAAAATTGACGTTCAGGGAACAGTGAATGTCGATAAAATAGGCGATTATGAAATTGTCTATAAAAATGGCACAAAAGAAGCAAAAGCAATCGTTCATGTTCGTGATGACAGTCGTTTACAAGTCAAAGATTCAACGATTTATGTGGGCGATAAATGGAAACCAGAAGATAATTTCGTTTCGGCAACAGATAAAACAGGCCAAGATGTCCCATTCGAAAAAATCACTGTTTCAGGTCAAGTTGATAACACCAAAGCAGGCGTTTATCAAATCGTTTACAGTTACGAAGGTAAAGAAGAAACAGCTAATGTGACTGTCAAACCCGACCAATCTAAGTTAGAAGTCAAAGATTCAACGATTTATGTTGGTGATTCGTGGAAACCAGAAGATAATTTCGTTTCAGCAACAGATAAAACAGGTCAAAATGTTCCTTTTGAAAAAATTGATGTTCAGGGAACAGTGAATGTTGATAAAATAGGCGATTATGAAATTGTCTATAAAAATGGCAAAAAAGAAGCGAAAGCAATCGTTCATGTCCGTGATGACAGTCGCTTACAGGTCAAAGATACAACGATTTATGTGGGTGATTCATGGAAACCAGAAGAGAACTTTGTTTCATCGACAGATAAAACAGGTCAAGATGTCCCCTTCGAAAAAATCACTGTTTCAGGTCAAGTTGATAACACCAAAGCGGGCATTTACCCAATCATTTACAGTTACGAAGGTAAAGAAGAAACAGCTAATGTGACTGTCAAACCCGACCAATCTAAGTTAGAAGTCAAAGATTCAACGATTTATGTTGGTGATTCGTGGAAACCAGAAGATAATTTCGTTTCAGCGACAGATCGTGATGGTCATGCTATATCCTTTGATAAGGTTCAAGTAAAAGGGGAAGTTGATACAAAGAAAACTGGAGAGTACCAGATTTCCTATACCACTGAGCCAGTTAATGAAACCAAACCAGCTGTGCAGTCACGACTTTTCTCAATGTTTTCAAACGAAACACCTCGTCAATTAACGACAGTAGCAACTGTTCATGTGATTGATCGTAATCCTACACCACTACCAGATAAAAATGAGAACAACCAGACTAGTTCTTCAACGAATCAAACCACGATAAAAAGTAGTCAGTATGTCACACACATTGTGAAACCTGACAAGCAAGGACGTTATCCAAAAATGGGAGAACAAACTAATGGTCTCTATCGTGTGCTAGGACTTGTTGTGTTACTTATTGTGATTATTAGTGGTATAGTCATCAAGAAGAAACGAAAATAATTAAATGAGCGTGGGGCAAAAGTTTAAAGTGACTTTTGTTCCACGCTTAAAAGATGAATAAGTGCATGAATGAGGGTAGCTGTTTCCTTGGAAAATAGGAAGTTTTACAAGTTACTTATTTTAAGAACACTTATTAGCAGGTTTTTCTGTTAAGATAGTTGTTTTTATGAAATAGTTTGGAGGAATAATAAACGAGATGAACCAGCGAACTATTTATTATGGTAGTATCGGCACAGCCTTATTTCTTTCTTCAGGAATGTTAATTGCTTCAGTGAATAGCTATGCAAACGAAGCGACAACACCAGGCAAATACACCGTGACTTATGAAGTGGATGGCAAAATTGAAACAGCAACCATTACGGTCAAAGAAAATCAAACGGAACTTAAATTAAAAGACACGTTTTTAGGAGTTAATCAAGCATGGTCGCCATTAGACAATGTCGTTTTTCTAAAAGATAAAGAGGGACGCCCGCTAAATTTAGAAAATGTAATTATAGAAAATAATGTAAATACTCAAAAAGTAGGCCTTTATTTTGTAACCTTCCGTTACGAGTCATACCTTTCTATTGCGAAGGTGTATGTCAACCCTACTAATTTTGCTGCAGAGGGGAATATGCTTGCAGAGCTTCCTTATAGTCATGCAATGATTGGGCCAGAAAGACCAATTATTGCCTCGAGACAGGACAAGGAGCAACCAACAAAACAGGAGAAAAAGAAAAATAAAATTGAACAGGAACGAGTAAATAAAAAGGTGCTGTTAAATGATGAGTTGTTGAAAAAAATAGATACGATAGCCCCAGTGGAAATTACTGGAGGAGCGGCAAGTGGGGCCTCTCAATTTGGCACCACTTTAAGCTTCCTGTCAGGCTCACTTTTGTATGGAACAAGGAGAGTTTAAATGGAATTCTTGTTATTAGATGATCGGGAAAATTTAAAATTAGCGATTATTAGAAAGTTAGAGCAACAATATTCATTTTCTGAACGAAAAGATCGTTTATGTAAGCAATTAGCTATTTCTCCTTATTTGCTAGAACGGAACATAACAGAAATCAATGCAGATTTGCAACGCTTTGGTCTGATTAATGAGATGGAAATCAGTGAAAAAAATAATGAAATTTTGTTATCTCAAAGCCTTCGTATTTCTTCAAGTATTATTGAAGAATATTATTTAAAAGACTCGTTAGAATTTAATCTATTAAAAACGATTTTCTTTCATCAGTTTACCTCAATCAAAAAATACGGTGAAAAGCACGGGATGAGTCGAACGGTTGTATACAAAATTGTTGACCATATCCGGAAAGAATTAGGTCAATACGGTATTAAGTTATCCAAAAATTTACAACTTAGCGGCAATGAAATGGCGATTAGACAATATTTTACTATGCTCTATTACCGAATTTACAAAGATTCTGAAGAATTATATAATCAAACAGATCTTCGCGCAGTGAACCAATTATTGGCTCAATTGAAAGGCTCTTATGAAAATATCACTAATTTTCATTTATTTAAACATTATGTATTGGTGGCGTTAGAACGAACGCAAAGAAAAGCTAATTATTTTTTATCCCAAGAAGAAAATCCATTCGTTTTTGACGAAGAAAGTTCGATTTATCAAGAAATTCAATGTTGGATCAACGAAGTAATGAAGGCGACTCATGCAGAGAAAAACGCAGAAATTCAAGGAATTATCGGCAATTTATCGGTCTATCAAAGTGAACTTATTTCGGAACATTTGCTGAGTTCTCACAATGAGGCAATTACGGCTACGAAAACATTATTCTTTTCTTATATGCCGTTTACAATTTCGGAAGAAGAATTTTATCAAGAAATTGTTCCGATTATTTATCAACATCGTTTTATTACGCCTTTTATCGATATCACCTTACGAATTATGGATTTAGAATTTTTTCAGGAACGCTACCCAATTGTTTTTGATAGCTGTCGTCAGTTTTTATTTGCGTTGGATTGTTCGACGTTTGAGTTTAGTAAGCTTTCTTTATTTTTTGATTTGCTATTAGTGTTATCCCGTCTTTATGACCAAAGGAATGAAAAAAGCACGATCAATCTTTATGTGAATTTTACGCAAGGAGAAAAATATACTCAGTTTATCAAAGAACAAATCAAAATATTCGAATCTTTCAGCATTCACTTTCATTCAGCGATTCGACCAGATACTGATTTAGTAGTTTCGGATTATTTACCAAAAACGTTATTTTCAGTAAAATGTTTAATTTGGCTAGCGCCCCCGCGAGCCAGTGACTGGCAAAATTTTGGCAACGAAATTGTCCGAATTAATAAAGAGCTACAACAAACGAAACAAAGAAAAAGCGAATAAAAACAGTCGCAACGTGTTTTAGTTGCGACTGTTTTTTGTTACTGAATGTTTATAGTAAACTTTCTCATTATCACTGATGTGAAAAATTTTAAATAAAAGCAAAATAGGATTGAAGAAAAAGAAAAAATTGCTAGTGAAGGACCAATTCTCTAAAGTTTTTCTCAAATATAGTAGAATTCCTTTCTTTTCTTCTGTGAGAAAGATATAATAAAAAACGTATGAACAAAGGAAAAGGGATGACGAATGAATAGAAAAGAGAAAACAAATTTAGATAGTCGAATTGATTACGGCGTGATATTACCAGTTTTTCTTTTATCACTAATTGGTATGCTATCGCTTTACGTAGCGCTTTACAATGATCCAAGCAAACCTAAAATTGGTAGCTTGTTAATGAAACAAGGACTGTGGTATTTAGTCGGAGGATTAAGTATTGTCATTATTATGCATTTTAGCTCAAAATTACTCTGGCGGTTAACGCCCGTTTTTTATGCACTTGGATTAGTATTAATGGGATTACTACTAAAATTCTATGATCCCGTGCTAGCAGAGCAAACAGGTTCTAAAAACTGGATTCGCTTTGGTGGCACCACATTCCAACCATCGGAATTGATGAAGATTGCGTTTATTTTGATGCTGGCCTATATAGTGACCATGCATAATGTTAAATATGTAGACCGAACACTCAAAAGCGACTTTTGGCTAATCGCTAAAATGCTATTAGTCGCGATTCCGGTAATTGTTTTAGTCCTTTTACAAAAAGACTTCGGGACGATGTTAGTTTTCTTAGCCATTTTTGGGGGAGTTTTCTTAATGTCTGGCATTACTTGGAAAATTATTGTGCCAGTTTTTATTTTAGCTGCTCTAGTCGGAGCTGGAACCATTTACTTGATTACAACAGAAACAGGTAGAGATTTATTGTCTAAGTTAGGGGTCGAAGCCTATAAATTTGATCGGATTGATTTATGGCTAAATCCTTTCCATACAGATCCAGATCGCTCATTCCAACCAGCGCTAGCATTAACAGCAATTGGTTCTGGGGGCCTTTTCGGAAAAGGCTTTAACGTGAGTGATGTGTATGTCCCTGTTCGTGAGTCAGATATGATTTTTACAGTTGTTGGTGAAAACTTTGGCTTTATTGGTGGCTGTTTCATTATTTTGTTGTATTTTATTTTAATCTACCGCATGATTCGCGTTTGTTTTGATACAAATAATGAATTCTATGCCTACATTGCCACAGGAATTATCATGATGATTTTGTTCCATGTTTTTGAAAACATTGGAGCGAATATTGGTTTACTACCATTAACTGGGATTCCATTACCGTTTATTAGTCAAGGTGGTTCTTCCATTTTAGGTAACATGATTGGGGTGGGCTTAATTATGTCCATGCGTTACCAACAAGAAACGGTTCGTACCAGAAGTGGTCGTTAAAGAAAGAAGAAAGAAGGGGTAGAAATGTACACACTTTATGAATATCCTAAATGCTCAACTTGTAAAAAAGCGAAAGCGTGGTTAGACCAACAAGGCGTTAAATACCAAGCAATTGATATTAAAACAACACCGCCTAGTAGTGAACAACTAGCAAAATGGATGAAAGAAACCGGCTTGCCTGTTCGTCGTTTTTTTAACACAAGTGGGGTTTTATATAGAGAACAAGGCTTAAAAGATCTGGTTGACAGTTTTTCTATTGAAGAAGCAAGTCAGCGTTTAGCTGCGGATGGCATGTTGATTAAGCGTCCAATTCTCTTAAAAGACAATACATTTCTAACGAATGGTTTTAAAGAAACAGATTACGAAGGAGTGCTTGGAAAATGAGTGAAATGAAACAAATCGATCAATTATGGATCTTACCAACAGAAGCAGGTTATAAAATTGGTTTAACCGCCGAAGCCCAAGAGGATTTAGGGAAGATTACTTTTGCAACGTTTCCAAAAGTCGGACAAACATTAGCTAAAGGTGACTCTTTAATTGAATTAGAAGCAGAAAAAGCAGTCAGTGAATTCAGTAGTCCATTATCTGGTAAGGTAGTCGCGATTAATGAAGCGGCTGATCAAGAGCCAAGTGCGTTAGATGAAGAAAATGCCTGGATTGCTGTTTTAGCAGATGTTGAACCAACAGAATTTGAAAATCTTTAGTCTTACGTTGACAAGGCCAATGTTTATTGCTATAATTTTCTCAATCTAATCAAAAGAAAGCTTTGAAAAGAAGAGTACATGTTAAGGACGTTTGAAGAGAGCCCTGTTTGCTGAGAATGGGTAACAGATTTAAGATGGAAGATGGTCTTTGAGCAGAGTAAGTGAGCGAAGCAGTGAACTTACTACGGGGCGCCCGTTACAGCCAACGGTATGCGAAGAATCAAGTACCGTATGAGGTTATTATTGAGAAATAATAGCGAATTAAGGTGGTATCACGAAATGACAAACTTTCGTCCTTTTTGCTGTAATAGCAAAAGGATGGAAGTTTTTTTGTTTTTATTAAGCAAATTCGTTTCATAAAAAGTGCGAAACCTTCAAAATAAGAAAGTAGAACAGAAAGAAGAGGAGAACAAAATGGCATTAATTGAATTACGTCATGTAAAAAAAGAGTTTTCCGGTAAAGCGGGTAAAGTCACGGCTTTAAAAGATATTGATTTAACGGTTGAATCTGGTGATATTTATGGCATTATTGGCTATTCAGGTGCAGGAAAAAGTACGTTGGTTCGCTTATTGAATGGACTTGAAACACCTACAGAAGGTGAAGTAGAAATTCAAGGACAAGATATTGCATTGTTGCCAAATAAAGAACTACGAAACTTCCGTAAAAAAATTGGGATGATCTTTCAACATTTTAATTTATTATGGTCACGGACGGTCCTAGAAAATATCATGCTCCCATTGGAAATTGCTGGCGTTCCAAAACAAAATCGGAAAAGCCGCGCAGAAGAGTTAATCAAGTTGGTTGGTTTAGAAGGACGGGAAACCGCCTACCCAAGTCAACTCTCTGGTGGACAAAAGCAACGAGTGGGGATTGCCCGTGCCTTAGCTAACAATCCTGACATTTTGCTTTGTGATGAAGCAACGAGTGCTTTGGATCCGCAGACAACCGATGAAGTGCTAGAATTACTACTAAAAATCAACCAAGAATTAAATTTAACGGTTGTATTAATTACCCACGAAATGCACGTGATTCGTAAAATTTGTAATCGCGTAGCCGTGATGGAATATGGTGAAATTGTTGAAGAAGGTAAAGTAATCGATATTTTCAAAAAGCCTCAAACAGAAATTGCGAAACGCTTTATCCAACAAGAAGCGGATAAAAACATTGAAGAAACGGAACTGGTTGTCGAAGAAATGTTGGAACAATATCCGAATGGAAAAATTGTTCGCCTACTTTTCCACGGCGAACAAGCGAAATTGCCAATTATCTCGCATATTGTCCAAGAATATCAAGTAGAAGTCAGCATTATTCAAGGGAACATTCAGCAAACGAAACAAGGCGCAGTGGGTTCTCTTTATATTCAATTATTAGGCGAAGAGCAAAATATTCTAGCAGCCATTGAAGGATTACGTAAACTTCGTGTAGAAACAGAGGTGATTGGAAATGAATAATCGTGGCTTAGCAAGTTTCTTTGATTTTTCGCAAATTGATATAAGTAAACTACAAGAAAAAACGATTGAAACACTCTATATGACAGGGATTTCAATCATAGTGGTCGCCATTTTAGGGCTGATTTTAGGACTACTGCTTTTTGAAACGTCAGGCAGAAAAGGAATTTTGAGCCGATTACTGTATTGGCTAGTGGCCATTTTTGTAAATATTTTCCGTTCGATTCCGTTTATTATCTTAATCGTTTTGTTAATTCCTTTTACAAAAATTATTTTAGGGAGTATGTCTGGTGTCAAAGGCTCCTTACCAGCATTGATTATTTCCGCAGCACCTTTTTATGCTCGCATGGTCGAAATTGCTTTTCGTGAAGTCGATAAAGGCGTGATTGAAGCAGCCAAAGCAATGGGGGCCAATCGTTTCCAAATAATTTGGAAAGTTCTATTACCAGAAAGTCTGCCAGCGCTTGTTTCTGGCTTAACCGTTACAACCATTTCTTTAGTGGGCTACACTGCAATGGCAGCTGCTATTGGAGCGGGTGGTTTAGGAAGTTTGGCGTATCAAGATGGCTTCCAACGTGGTCAAAATACAGTTACCTTAGTAGCAACGATTTGTATCTTAATTATTGTCTTTGCGATTCAATGGCTTGGGGATACAGTCGCTAAAAAAATAGATAAACGATAAATGGAGGGAATAAGATGAAAAAACGTACATTATGGTCAGTAATTACTGTAGCAATAGCTATCTTAATTTTAGGGGCGTGCGGCAATAAAAAGAGTGATGACTCGGTCTTGAAAGTTGGGGCTTCGCCAGTTCCACATGCAGAGATTTTAGAACATGTAAAACCTTTATTAGAAAAAGAAGGCGTAAAACTAGAAGTGACGACTTATACAGATTACGTGCTACCTAACAAGGCGTTGGAAAGTGGCGATATCGATGCCAACTATTTCCAACATGTGCCGTTCTTTAATGAAGCGGTTAAAGAAAATGATTATGACTTTGCGAATGCAGGTGCGATTCATTTAGAACCAGTTGGGCTTTACTCGAAAAAATACAAATCGTTACAAGAAATTCCTGATGGTTCAACGATTTACGTTAGCTCTTCCGTTTCAGATTGGCCACGCGTATTAACTATCTTAGAAGATGCTGGTTTAATCACGCTGAAAGAAGGGGTAGACCGGACAACTGCTACTTTCGATGATATTGATAAAAATACTAAAAAGTTGAAATTCAATCATGAAAGTGATCCAGCAATCATGACTACTCTTTATGACAATGAAGAAGGGGCTGCGGTTTTAATTAACTCAAACTTTGCCGTGGATCAAGGATTAAATCCGAAAAAAGATGCGATTGCCTTAGAAAAAGAAAGTTCACCTTATGCTAATATTATTGCGGTTCGTAAAGAAGACGAAAACAATGAAAATGTAAAAAAATTAGTCAAAGTGTTACGTAGCAAAGAAGTTCAAGATTGGATTACAAAAAAATGGAACGGTGCCATTGTTCCAGTCAATGAATAAAAAGAAAATGACAATAGAATAAAAACTTGAGGTCGGGACAGGCGTGTTAAGCTTCAAGAAATAAGAAGAAAGTTCTGAAAGATGCTTTTTGTCTCTCAAGGACGTTCAGCTTATTTCCGAAGAAGCTGCTCCTGTCCCGTTGTTTATTTAAAATTTTAGGGCTAGACAGATACATCATGTTGATTTACCTGCCAAGTCTAAGTCTTTTTCTTTAAAAAAAGGACCATAAATGATAAAGTTACAAGGAATTTCTTAATTATCAGGAAAATTCAGGGACTATGCATAGGCATTTGTATTAGTTATTGTTATAATAATTAAGATAGATTTTTTGGAATGGAGGGAAAAAGATGTTACGTTTTTTTCCGCAAAAAAATAAATATGTAGAAGAAGCAAGCCAGTACGCCTTTGATAAAGAAGGCCAAATTCCTCAGCACATTGCCATTATTATGGACGGAAATGGCCGGTGGGCACAGAATCGAAGACTGCCGAGAATTGCTGGACATAAAGAAGGCATGGATACGGTCAAAAAAATAACGAAGCATGCTAGTCATTTAGGCGTTAAAGTTTTAACACTTTATGCATTTTCAACGGAAAATTGGAAGAGACCAACAGATGAAGTCAATTTCTTAATGCAATTGCCTGTTGATTTTTTTGATACATTCGTGCCTGAATTAATTAAGGAAAATGTTAAAGTCAATGTAATGGGCTACCAAGAGTTTCTACCAAGCCATACGCAAGATGCTGTTAAGCGGGCCATTGAGCAAACCAAGGACAATACGGGCATGGTTTTGAACTTTGCTTTAAATTATGGGGCGCGTGCGGAGCTACTAACTGCCATGAAACAGATTGCTGCAGAGGTTTCAGAAAAAACATATACGTCAGATGAGATTACAGAAGAAACGATCGCAGATCACTTAATGACTGGCTTTTTACCCACGGAACTTCGCGATCCAGAATTGTTGATTCGAACAAGTGGGGAAGAGAGAATTAGTAATTTCTTGCTATGGCAAATTGCTTATAGCGAGTTGTTTTTTACAAAAGCATTATGGCCTGATTTTTCAGGGGACACTTTAGAAACCGCGATTGCTTCTTTCCAAAATCGTAATCGTCGTTTTGGAGGTCTAAAAGAAACTACAGAAACAGAAGGGAGCGATCCGCAGTGAGACAACGTGTCATCACAGCTATCGTCGCATTAATCATCTTTATTCCAATTATCTGGTATGGTGGTTTTGCAATTGAGATTGCCGCTGTTGCTTTGGCAGTAGTCGGCGTGTACGAGTTATTCCGTATGAAAGGATTAACGTTATTAAGTTTTGAAGGTGTTTTATCAGCATTAGGGGCCGTTTTTTTAGTTATCCCAACAATTAAATGGTTAAACTTTTTGCCGGAAATGCAAACAAATTTCATTTTATTTTATGTCACTGTAATGTTGTTGTTAGGTGCTTCGGTAATTTCTAAAAATACATATACGATTGAAGAAGCTGGCTTTCCAGTTATTGTCAGTTTATATGTAGGGATGGGGTTCCAGAACTTTATTAGTGCCCGTTCCGCAGGTTTTGAAGTCTTGTTATTTGCTTTATTCATTGTCTGGGCAACGGATATTGGTGCATATCTATTTGGACGCCGATTTGGTCGTCATAAATTGATGCCAGATGTTTCACCCAACAAGACAATAGAAGGTGCACTTGGTGGTATTTTATCAGCCGTCGTTGTAGCAGCGTTGTTTTTAGTTTTCACAGCTAATAAAGGGCTATTTCCTTATCCGATGTCGGTGATGCTCGTATTGACGGTTCTATTTTCTATAGTAGGGCAATTCGGTGATTTGGTTGAATCTTCTATCAAACGTCATTATGGCGTGAAAGACTCTGGTAACATCTTGCCAGGACATGGCGGTATTTTAGATCGTTTTGATAGTTTATTATTTGTTTTCCCAATTATGCACTTATGTGGATTATTTTAAATTGATTAACAAAATTTAAAAAAGTATCGTCAAATAAGCAAAAATCCAGAAGAGAGACTCTTCTGGATTTTTGCTGTTTATTGGGTTAGTTTAGGTAACTTTTGAGTTATTTAATTTCTAAGAGTAATTGTATAACGATGGCTAAAGTTTCGAAAAATTAAATAGGTGATCGGATGTTAAATACCTGAACATTCAGAGGGAAATCCGATTGTTAAAAATTAAATTATAACAATCGAATAACACTGGAATGTTTATTTCAATAAAGCCATTGACGTTTAGCATAGATAAATTTATACTTAAAAGAAGAAAAGCAAAATAATGTATTTTATATGCTTGTTCAATCGTAGTGAGAGTTATTCATAAATTTAAACAAGTAAAGAGAAGATAAATTAAAGATTTGTGAACGCGTTCTTCATACAAAGTTATAGATTAGGATTATATTTTTGATAATCTAATGTAAAGGATTAATTCAATGAAAAAATTTTTAGAGGATAGTATACATCAAGCCATAAAAGCTTGTTTTTTCTTTTTAGGTAAACTACCTAAAAAGAAGTTATTTATTTTTGAAAGTTTTCATGGAAGACAGTATAGTGATAATCCACGTGCAATTTTTGAGTACATAAGAGATAACTATCCTGAATATCAATGTATCTGGACAGTCAAAAAAGGATATGAGATGCCTTTTTTGGAAGAGAATGTTCCTTTCGTCAAACGATTAAGTTGGAAATGGCTATGGTTGATGCCAAGAGCTCAGTATTGGGTTTTTAACACACGGATGCCAGCTTGGATGTATAAGAATCAAACAACAATCTATATACAGACGTGGCATGGGACCCCTCTAAAGAAACTGGGCTTAGATATTGAAACAGTCAAAATGCCAGAGCATGAAACAGAGAGCTATAAACTAGAAGTTATTCAAGAAGCAAAGCGTTGGGATTACCTCATCTCACCTAATGCATACAGTACGAGAGTGTTTCGACAGGCTTTCCATTATGAAGGGGAAATATTAGAAATAGGTTATCCGAGAAATGATCTGCTAGTTTGTGAAAATAAAGATAAAATAGCTTTTTCTGTTCGCAATCAGTTAGGCCTTTCAGCTAATCAAAAAATTATTCTTTATGCGCCAACGTGGCGCGACGATGAGTCTATCCGAAAAGGAGCCTATCGTTTTACCAATCATTTGCCAGTTGAACAACTTTTAGAAATAGATCCTTCTATTGTAATACTTACACGTTTACATTATTTAATTGCAGAAAGTTTTGATGTAAGTGAATTTGGTTCACGTGTAATCGATGTTTCTTCTTATCCAGATATCAATCAACTTTATTTAATCGCTGACTTATTAATTACAGATTATTCATCGGTTATGTTTGATTTTGCATTAACAAAAAAACCGATGCTATTTTTTATGTATGATAAGGAAAAGTATCAAAATAGTACAAGGGGGTTCTATTTTGATCCAACAGCAATTTTACCTGGAAAAATTGTGACAGATACGGATAGCCTAGTAACGTCTGTAAAAAACGTATTTTTTTATAAAATGGAACAGGAACAACGTTTATATGTGCAGTTTTTTCGTGAATTTTGCCTTGAAAATCAGGATGCCACTAGACAGCTGATTTCAGAAATTTTAAAGAGATAAAAAGCCGGAGGGTGTAGGTTGGAAAAACAAAAAGAAGTCCAAAAAGAATATGAAGAGTATCAATATATGTTAGATAATGAAACGTGGAAAAAGGAGTTAAGTCAATTTAAGCTGTTTTCTTCAGAAAAAATATCAAAAAATCCTAAAGTCTCAATCATTATTGCTAATTACAATAATGCACCATATCTTAAAAAGATGATGGATTCTCTTGTTCAACAAACCATTGGGATTGAGCAATTGCAAGTGATGTTTATTGATGATTGTTCCACAGACCATTCGTTAAAAGTAATAGAGCCGTATCTTGAAAGATATCCAAATATTGAAATTTATCAGCTACTTGAAAACACTGGAGGTGCTCACGGTCCAAGAAATGTAGGGATTATAAATGCACGTGGTGAGTATAGTGTCTTCTTAGATGCAGATGATTGGTATGATTTAAATGCATTGAAATATTTATCAGACCTACTAGATGATTCTCATGATGATTTTGCTGTTTCTGGTCTAATACAGAGTACGGATGGCTACTTAATGTTAAAAAGTAAGCCATATTATATGGATGGGTCATTTAAAAATCGGTCTATCCAAGAATTGCCAGCTGAATTTTATGGTTGGTTAGGACCGCAAGCTATCATGTTAAGAACTTCACTGATACACAATAATAATTTACACTTTGTTAATCAACGGGTGGCAGATGATGTGTTGTTCTTTTATGAAGCCATGCGATTTTCAAAAACCATTACACAAGGGGAAAGGTTAACGACTTATTTAAATCGAGATGCAGATAATGAAAGTTTAAGCAAATCAATTAATCGGACATTTATGCTTTCCTGGTTGCGTGCGTTAAGTTATATCAATCAACAGTTTCCAGATGATTTGTCTAAAGAGCGGATGTTAGCCCGCCGTTTAGAATGGCTAATTTATGACTTTTGTATTCGGAGGGATACTGGGTATCCATTCAGTAAAAAACGATTACAAGACTTTAAAGTACAGATGGATCAGTATTTAGGTGAATTGAGTTTTGATCCTAGTCCGTATTTTAGAAGTGATGTGCGCCAAATCATTTGGACATTTTTACAAACTAACGATATTGATGGTTTGTATTGGTTTATTCAATGTCAGTCCATTCGTTGGGTGTTAGTCAATCGCTTTGGTTATGTTTCAAAAACAGAGAAAAGTTATTATTATCCGAGATTATTGAAACGATTCCCAGCAGTTCGCATGAATGCTTATGCAGAAGCAACGCAACGTGAAGGCAATACGCTTTCTTTAAATGTGTATACACACCAAAAAATTACAGGATTTGAAATAAAAGAGCTGAAAAATCCTTTTGAGACAAGACAAAGACTGGCGTTTAAAAAAATTAGTGAAACTAGCTATCAGGTAGAGTTGCCAGAAAAATTTTCAAATAAAGAAAGTAGATTTACGATAGTTTTTGATAATTATTTAGAAATTGGGGTTAAAGATTTTAGTAAGTTTTTTGCTTAAATTTTGTCCGTTTAAATCAGGATATTTTGAGTATACAACTATAAATGATAAGTGAGGGAAATTTGTTTTATGGAAAATGTGAAAGTGTCAGTCATTGTACCCGTCTATAACGTAGAAACCTATTTAGAAGAGGCATTAATGAGTTTGAAAAACCAAACATTAAAAGAAATTGAATTCTTAATTATTAATGATGGCTCTACTGATAATAGTCAAAAAATTATTGAAGAAATTGCACAAGACGATCCACGTTTTCGCGTTTTCAATGTTAAAAATGGGGGAATTGGAAAAGCTTTTAACTTGGGTGTTTCAGAAGCAAAAGGTGAGTATATTGCTGAATTTGAAAGTGATGATTATGTAGCGTTGCATGCCTATGAGCGTTTATACAATACGGCTAAAAGTCATCATGCAGATGTTGTCCGTTGCAATTGGGTTGAATTTTCTTCTGAAGAAGAGGTTGAGCGAGATATATTATGGCAATATCCTGATAAATACAATCAATTGATTGACTTAAAAACGACAGATTTAACTGTACAAGTTTATCCTTGGAATGCTATTTATAAAAAAAGTATGATTGAGAAAGAAAACGTAACTTGGGATGAGGAAATTAAAAGTTATGGGGACACTGGTCTATTTTGGAAAATCAATTCAGCATCTCAGAATGTTATTTTTATTAAAGATTGTTTGTATTTTTATAGACAAGACAACCCAAATTCGACAGTAAATAATGTGGCAACAAAGGTTCCTTTCTTGTTCCAACAATTTAAACTAATTCGTTCAAACTTAATTGAACAAAATAAATTTGAACGTTACAAAGGTTATTTTTATAAACAAATGTTCGAAAAATACTTTTGGGCGATTGAAAAATTAACCCATTTACGTGACGAGTCGGTTTATGAAGTGATTCAAGAAGTGGCAGTAGATTTTAAACAAGCTATAGAAATAGACCAGCTGAATGATATCGATTTTGAATACATCAAACAATTTTATCAAATTGCGAATGATCCAGTAGCTTATTATGAGGACTACTTGAAAAATCTGTATAAAGTTAGTGTTGTCATGCCGATTCACAATGCATCCAAATATTTAAGACAAACCTTAGAAAATGTTTGTGGGCAGTCGTTACGTGAGATTGAAATCATTTTGGTAGAGAATGGCTCTACGGATAATACTATGGATATCATTAACGAATTTGCAGTAAAAGATCCGAGAATTATGGGGATTTCTATTGGTAAAAGTAATCCTGGACATGCAAGAAATGTGGGCATTTCGATGGCACGAGGACGGTATTTGCAATTTCTAGATGCAGATGATCATTTTGAAGTGAATCTATTACAAGACGCTTATTATCGTGCATATGATAGTGCAACAGATATTCTGTTATTTGGCATGAAAGAAAAGTTACCAAATGGAGAAGTGCACGTTGTTCACAATCCATTACTAACTAATGGCGGACGTATGTCTGGTGAAGAAATTTCATTGGATGAAGTAACCCCTTATTTATATGATAAATTATTTTTATTAGAATACATCAAAGAAAATAACTTGGTAAACTTAGAACAATTTGTTGGCGAGGATGCTTATTTCACTTATACAGCATTATTAGGTACCGAAAAAATTGTTGCACTAAATAAATATTTGCTGACACGAATCGTTAGACAAGATGGCTTGATGTCTACGTATGGAATGAATTATCGTGATGAGTTCAATTTACATGACAAAATGTTGGAGTACTTAAAACAACATGCTCCAAATCGAATTGAAGCATATCGGTTAAAAATTATTAATACATTAAACTGGTTTATTTTTGACATGAATCGTGTTGATCAAGCATTTAAAGAACGTTTCTATCAAGAATTAAAAGAGAAATACATCCAACAACTAGGGCTAGACTTAGTGAAAAAAGAAAAATATTCTAATGATCCAGAACAAGTAGAGCGTATCACCCGAATCCAAAATATTTTACAATACAATCTAGAAATATATCAAAATATTTATAAAGATTTTGGGATGAAAAAAACCTTCATTATTCCGAATGTTCATATTCAAGAGCGTGGAGGTAAAGTAATTTTTGGACAAGAGAAGACCCAGGGGAATGGGACGGCAATTGAAATGTTTTCAATTATTATTGCAGATAACGATACAAGCAATGCCAGCGGAGTGATTGATTTCGTTTATATGGGTGACAATACAAAAATAATTCATGATAGTTTATTAGTATCTTTATTAATTAAAAAAGAAGGTACTACTTTAAAATCGATTGTTTTACAAGCCGAGTGGGAAAAAGGCTATACCTTACTACAAGAAAATATGTATTATACTTTCGTAGACAATGTTTTTACAATTTGGGCGGGCTATACTCAAAAATATGCAGCATTTGATTACAATGTTCGAATTTTGACTTCTCGAGAAGGGGAAACACATTTTAGTGTCGTTCGACAAAACCAAGGCTATATCCAAGATACAATGACAAGTATTGGTAACGAATTAACACCTATCAATAAAATTGAAGGAAATGAACCTACAACAATTAAAAAAGCTGTATCAAAAAGTCTTAAAAAAGCAAAAGGGTTGTTGAAATAGAAAGATTTTAAAGGAGATTAAAAATGAACGATTTATGGAATTTTTTAGATAATCATCCTGAAGAGAAAGAATTGATAAAGGCAAAAGCATTACAAGGTTATACAGTTGATGGAATTTTAAATGATCAACTTAATTTTGTTGCTCTAGATACTCTGTCTATTGGTCTGGAAAAATTTGGAAATATTCATTATAGTATCCAAATCCCAGAATTTAATGAATTACTAAGTAAGAAGATGGTAGTACTTTTTGTTCCTGCAGATGGAGTGGGACACTCTGGTGCCAAAGAAAGATATTTTGGATTGAGACAATGGAATACCCTGTCTCAATCTGTTCGAAAAAATACCATCATTCTTAGAATAGCTGATGTTGGCTTTGTGTCAGGATCCTATTACACATTATTTGAGCAAGAAATTTTGGATTTAATTGAAGCAAAGAAAACAGAATTTGGACTGAAGCATCAAGATATAATCTTCTATGGAAACTCTAGAGGCGGAACGGGAGCGTTATTATTAGGTATTACAGGTAATTACAAAACAGTTAGTGTAGATCCAGTAATTGATCGAGAGCCTTGGGTAAACAGTGCGGATGGTAGAATAGATCGTCAGTTAATGTTTGATTTCGTAGAAATGGATTTTTCAAATCGAATAAAAGATAAGATGGAACAGTCAAACTATGAATTAGAAAACATTACGGTGATTGCTTCTGAAGCAAATAAAAAAATGTATGAGAAAATTTACCCCTTATCTAATGGTTTTACCTTGAAAAAATTAGAATTAATGATTGATTCTGAAAATACAATTGGTATACACGGCCTTACGATAATGGAAAGTATTCATTTACAATTAGCATTAATAAATAATTATTTATTTGATTAAGTAACAGAGAAAGTAGGAGCGGAAAAATGAAAAAAGCAGCAATTATGGGCTGGTGGTATAACCAAAATTATGGATCAATCTTAACATACTATGCTCTAAACAAATATGTACAGAATAAAGGGTACGAGACGGTAATGATTGATGGACCACTAGGTTATAAAAACAGAAGTAACTTTCGAGCATGGATGCCTTTAGCGTATAATTTTTTTAAGAAAAATAATATGCCCTATACTGAGCAATTAACAAAAGAAACATTACCGACATTGAACGATTTAGAAAATCTAGATACCTTTATTTTAGGCTCTGATCAAATGTGGAATCCGTGGAATGGTTGGGTAGACGACGATGATTTCTTAGATTTTGTTTATCCTCGTAATAAAACAATTGCCTATTCTGTTTCATTAGGAAAAGCAGATACAAGTAAATATGATCCCAAATGGGTTGCAAATCGCAAAAAAGATATTACACAGTTTAATCATGTTTCTATGAGAGAAGATTTTTCTGTACAAATTATGAAGGATATTTTTCAAGAAGAAGTTATTCAAGCTCTGGATCCAACCTATCTTGTTGAAAAAAATGAATATGATTCTTTAGCTGATCAAGCTACGTTTAAACGACAAGAATCAGGAGATTATATGGCTGTCTTTTTCTTGGATATTAACAAGGAAAAAGTTCGCGTAGCATTAGCAATTGCAGAAAAATTGGGACTGAAATTAGTGGTCTTGCCTAATCCTTTAAAAGGACGTGAACTAGCGAAAAAAACATTCCCTAATACAGTAGAATATGTTTCTGAAGATACACCAGAAAATTTCTTAGCTGTTTATCGAGAAGCAAAATATATTATTACTGATTCGTTTCATGGCACTGTTTTTGCGACTATTTTCCAAAAACCGTTTTCAATTTTTTATAATGAACAACGTGGAATTGACCGCTTTAACAGCTTGATGAACCTGTTTGAGCTTGGCGAAACTAGACGTGTCTATGAGCAAAACACAAAACAAGAAATTGAAGAAAATAAAAATATTAGTTTAGCACTTGACTATCAAAAGACCGCTGGAAAGATTGCTAGAGAAAAAGAGATTTCAGATAAGTGGTTAACCGATGCGTTGACAAGTAAATTTAGCCCAGATGAAGACGAAGTATATGATGAATTTAGACAATATATTATCAATAAACCTTTGGATTTTTATCGAGCTAAAACAACTGTTCCGATTTCCGCAGCAATTGTTTTATCGCCAAATGGTACGATAAAAAATTCCAACCCTAATGAAAGCTTCTGGAAGCTAACAGATAAAGAATTAATTTTTATGAATAATCATCGTGAAGTCACTACAAGATTTAATCGTGAAAAGTTTAAGGGAAAGGAAACGTTCAGTCCTTTTAGAATCGTCGGTAAATATGTGAAAGATGAAAAAATCGAACATGTTATGTATTTGCATCCGATACAAAAACCTAAGCCTAAACCGAAACAAGGTACAGAAAAGAAAGCACTAGCAATTCCCGAGAATCTTTTAACAAGAAAACAATTAATAATGAAAATTGTGCAAAATGAGAGAATTCGTTCGTGGAAACAAGATCTTTTAGAAGAATTACCAGATTTAGAGTTATTTGTAGGTCGTGAATTAAAAGAATATGCTTCGAATTTTGTTGGTGGTCCAGCAGACCTTTTAATTTTTCCAAAAACGATAGAAGAAGTTGCTTTAATTGTAAAATATGCTAAAAATAATCAGATTCCTTTAACTGTTATCGGTAAAGGTTCAAATATTTTAGTTCGTGATGGTGGTATCCGCGGGATTACTTTAAATATGACTGCGTTGAATTATCGTAAAATTACGGGGAATGTTTTAACAGTTTCGGCAGGTGCAAGTTTAATTGAAACATCTTATTATCTACTAGAACACTTGAAATGCGGTTTAGAATGGGCAGATAATATTCCAGGAACCATTGGTGGCGCAGTTTATATGAATGCTGGGACAGTCAAGGATATTAATAGTATGTTTCTTGAAGCTACGATTGTAGATGAAAATGGAGAAATTAAAGTTTTAAATAAAGAAGATGTTCAATTTAGTCATCGCTATAGTTCATTTATGGATCATCCTGAGTGGATTATTCTAGAAACTAAATTACAGATTTCAGAAGGTAATTTAGAAAACATGGTAAATGACATGGTAGGAACTGTCGAAATTAGAGAAAGGATGCACCCACTAACACATCCAAATCATGGATCAACTTTTACTTGGGGACGGGCGCCTCGATTAATTCAACAAGCTGGCTTAGTTGGTACTAGAATTGGCGGAGTAAAAGTATCTGAAAAACATCCAGGTTTCTTTATCAATGTTGAACAAGCTTCTGCTCAAGACTATGAAGCATTAATTTATTTAATTATTGCAAAAGTTTATGAATTTTCTGGATTTTTATTAAAACCAGAAGTGAGAATTTTAGGTGCAAATATGTGGGAAGCAAGTTTAACTTTTAAATAAACAGAGGAGTGTGTGACATGAAGAAAATAATCACGATAATTGTGTCTTTAGCAATTGGTATCGGTTGTGGTTTTTGGTCAGGATATTACATCAGTAAAAAATATTCAGAAAACCAAGAGACAACTATTTCCAAAAGTACTAACTCAGAACAACCTTTGATTACAAATGGAGAGTATCAAGTAACAGCTAATTGGGATTGGAAAACATTAGTTGTTAAAGATAATGTGTGGACATTGGATGGCAAACGTATTTATGACGTTTCCACTACAAATGATAATATTGTGATTTTAAAGGGAAAAAATTTGAAATCACTTGTAGTTTATAAAATAGAAAAAGATAACGAAAAAATCAACTTATATTCTTACACCAAAGAAGGCGTTGGGAAAAAGGTATTGGCTACTCTAGTGAAAAAATAAATAATGCATTTGGTGTTTGAAATAAATTGAAAGTAACTTTGTTAGGAGAAGTTAGTAAATGAAATACAATACGAAAAATTATGACTATTTAATTGTTGGTTCGGGACCTTTTGGGGCAACGTTTGCTTGTGAAGCAGCTAAACGAGGAAAAAAAGTATTAGTGATTGAGAAACGTGCTCATATTGGTGGCAATATGTATACACATAAAGAAAATGGGATTAATGTCCATGACTATGGTGCCCATATTTTTCATACTGACAATAAAGAAGTATGGTCTTATGTCAACCAATTGACGGAATTCAATGGCTACATCAATCAAGTAGTTGCTAATTACAAAGGAGAGCTCTACAACCTACCATTCAATATGAATACGTTCTACCAAATGTGGGGGGTAAAAACGCCAGCTGAAGCACAAGCAAAAATTTCAGAGCAGCGGGAGGCAGCTGGAATTAAAGGAGCTCCAAAAAATTTAGAAGAACAAGCAATTCGTTTGATAGGAACAGACATCTATGAAAAATTAATTAAAGGCTATACAGAAAAACAGTGGGGACGTAAGGCTACGGAATTACCAAGTTTTATTATTCGCCGTTTGCCAACTCGTTTTACTTTTGATAATAATTACTTTAACCATCGCTATCAAGGCGTACCTGTCGACGGTTACACAGCTATGTTTGATAAATTGTTAGAGAGTGAATTAATTGATATTCAATTGAATAAAGACTTTTTAGCAGAGAAAGAAACTTACTTATCAGAGTTTCCAAAAATTGTTTATACAGGGATGATTGATGCATTCTTTGATTATTCTTATGGTGAATTAGAATATCGTTCAGTACGTTTTGAAAATGAAACAGTAGATTCAAACAATGCACAAGGCAATGCCGTAATTAATTATACAGATGCAGAAACCCCTTATACACGGATAATGGAATGGCGACATTTTGATCAAAAGGCCGATGAAAACAAAACGATTTTGACGAAAGAATACCCACAAGATTGGGATCGTTCAAAAGAAGCCTATTATCCTGTTAATGATGAGAAAAATTCACTTTTGTTTAGAAAATACAAAGAAAAAGCAAACGCTCAAGAAAAAGTTATTTTTGGTGGACGTTTAGCCAATTATCAATACTATGATATGGACCAAGTTTTCGGAGCAGCTTTGAAAGCAGTCGCTAAAGAATTTGGTGAAATGGCCAACTAGTGAAGGGTTAGACTCGGAGGAACAAATGGAAAAAGAACTGAAAGTTAGAACAAAATTACTTACCAAAGAATACAGTTTAGCGCAAACACGTATTGACAAATTGAAGACACTTTTTAGTATTTTTCAAAACAAAGTTCCCACATTTTGGGCGTTAAAAGGTGTTAGCCTCGACGTATATTCTGGAGAAACAATTGGTATTATTGGTTTAAATGGTTCAGGCAAATCCACTTTATCAAATATTATTTCAGGCATCACCCCTCAAACGTCAGGAGAACTTGAAATAAATGGTGAAGTTTCAATTATTTCGATTGGTGCAGGACTAAATAATAATTTAACAGGACGAGAAAACATTCGAATGAAATGTTTAATGTTGGGGGAAAAGAATAAAGAAATTGATGCCAAAATCGATGATATTATTGAATTCTCAGAATTAGGCGTTTTTATCGACCAGCCTGTTAAAACTTATTCTAGCGGTATGCGTGCTAAGCTTGGTTTTTCAATTGCGGTTCATCAAAATCCAGATATTTTAGTAATCGATGAAGCGTTATCTGTAGGAGATCAAACCTTCTATAATAAAGGCTTAAAAAAAATGCTTGCATTTAAAGAGCAAGGCAAAACTATCTTTTTTGTCTCTCATTCTATTCAACAAGTAGAGCAAATTTGTGATCGTGTAGCTTGGATGCATTATGGTGACCTACGTGCATTTGGTGAAACTAAGCATATTTTAAAGGAATATCGTGCTTTCTTGCACCGTTATAATCATTTCACTGAACCGCAAAAAGAATCGTATCAGAGAGATGGCAAGGCCAAACAGAGAAATTTTTCTTTGGAACAACTTCAAGAAACAATTCTTGAAAAAGCCAATCAACAAGTAGGCAGTCGCCGGACGACTAAAGAAGTCATAAAATTTACTACTAAAAATAAAATTGGAGATAAAATGACTCTTGGTACGAAGAGCTTGTTAATTTTGCTACTTTGTATGATTTTTTATGTAAGTCTTACCTTTGTAAAAGGTATTTCATTAACAACAGCTTTTATTCATCCAGCAGAAACAATTCAACGTATATTTGTTCCTGAGAAAGTAGCAGGTAAGGATTCAAGCGCTGTGAAAACGTCTAAAACTAAACCAACTTCAACAAAAGAATCTATCCAGCAGGAGGAAGTACAGTCTAGTTCAACGAACGTACCAGAAAATAATAATAGTGAACAAGCTGTGTCGACATATACAGTGGAAGTTGGAGATTCAGTCAGTTTGATTGCTGAAAATCACGGACTCACTATAGAACAACTTCAAACTTTGAATCCAGAAATCATTGAGGTACCTATTTATCCTGGACAAGTGTTGAAATTGAAAGAGGTGACTGAATAATGCGCGAGGTAAAATTAATTTTAGCTGAACAGTTTTCATATTTAGGCGTTGCACAACGAATTGCTAAATACAGTAATAAAGCATTATATCAAAGCCACATCTTAGGAAATTTATGGCAAATTTTAAGTCCTTTAATTCAGTTAGGTGTCTATTATTTTGCTTTTGGTATTGCCCTTGGTGGTGCTCGAACCGTAAAAGGAGGAGTATCCTATATCGCTTGGTTGATGGTAGGATTAAGTACATGGATTTTTTTAAGTACAGTAACGAAACAAGCTTCTAGTTCTGTTTATATGCAAGTTGGCATGGTTTCTAGAATGAAGTTTCCAATAAGTATTTTGCCAATGGTTAAAATATTTTCTGAGTTACCAAGTTATTTTGCGTTCACTACGTTAGCAGCAATTGTGTCAATCTCGACAGGCGAAAAGATTTCTATTTATTGGATTCAGCTACCTTACTATATTGTAGCGATGATTATCTTTTTATATAGTTTTAGTCTGATTAATTCAACGATTGCTGCATTAATTAGGGATTATCAAATTTTCTTGAATTCTATTATCCAAGTATTAATGTATATGTCAGGGGTCTTTTGGGATTTAAGTACAAAGAATTTACCGTCTTGGTTATCAAAAATTCTTATGTTGAATCCTTACGCATATATTATTAATGGATTTCGAGATACATTTTTCTATAAAAGATGGTTTTTTGAAGATAAGCCCCAACTTGTTGTTTTTTGGCTAACAACATTAGTAATATTTATCGTAGGGGCTCATTTACATGTCAAGTTCAGAAGTAAATTTGTTGATTATATGTAACATGTGAAGAAGTAAAACCACCGTATACTGACAAGAATACGGTGGTTTTACTCTTTAATTGACAATAGCCTTCTCTTTAAAGAGAAGGCTATCTAACGAATCAATATTATTATTTTAAAGTTGGATCAGACTATTTCTAGTATTCAAGTATTTTTCATTTAAGCGATGTATTCCCTACCTCTAATACATCCTTGTATCTCTCTAGACACGCCAGTTTTGAATAAAATCATCAAAACAATTGAATGGTTCGTTTAAAAATATTTTTCGTGTTCTAATTATTATAACATAAAACTCGTCAACTGACCACTAGCTGACGAGTTCATAATTTTTCCAGATAAATAGACAGCCGTTTTCCGCCGACTGTCTAAGATTAAGATAGATTTGTAAAGAAGTGAATAAATGCTTCCTACTATCTCTTTATAACATGAGGAAAAGAAAACTGCAAAAGATAGCTGTGTTTTTTGAAAAAAAAGATCAGCTGGTTTCCGCCAGCTGATCATCCGTTGAAAAGAGATATAAAGAAGTGAATAAAGCTTGCTTTACCTCTATTTTATACCATGTTTTGATTCAAATAACTATTCAGTATTAGTTATACTTAAATAATAAATATGTATACGGATGTATTGTTTTGGGGTATAGTCATAGAGAAAAGAGGGAACGTTTATGAAAAAATTTTGTTTAAGTTATAGCTCTGGTAAAGATTGTTTATTGGCGATGGATCGATTGATACAAGCAGGAAATCAGCCAGTAGCGTTAGTGACAACACTAAGTGAAGAAATTAATCGTTCTTGGTTTCACGGGATACCAATCTCCGTCTTAGAAGCAGCAGCCGAAGCGTTAGATTTACCACTTGTTATATCACATAACAATGAAACAAATTACACAGAAAAAGTGGTTGAGGCACTGCAGGAAACCAAAAAATTAGGTGCAGAAACGGTTTGTTTTGGTGATATAGATATTGAACAAAATGGTGCTTGGGATCGCCAAGTTGCATTAAGTGCTGGGCTTGAGCCACAATTACCTCTTTGGCAGGAAAATCGCGAAGCACTTGTGAAAGAATTCTTGGCAAAAGGGTACACAGCAATTATCAAAACGGTCAGCAAAGAGGCAGGTATTCCAATAAAATTTTTAGGAGAACCGTTAGATGAAACATTTATCACGTACCTTAAAGAGCATCAATTAGATATTTGCGGAGAAAACGGGGAGTACCATACATTGGTAATTGACGGCCCGCTATTTAAAAAGAGGCTCAATTATTATACTTCAGGAATTTATGAAAGTCCTTATGCTTATTCCTTGATTATTGATGCTTAAATGAAAGTAAAAGGACACAAGCTGCCACTTTTTCTAGGGATATGCTATAATTAACTTAAGAAAAGTAGAGAAAGTGAGTGGTTAATTATGGAAGAAACTGTCTTTTTTAATTTAGGAAATGCCCTTGCTTCAAAAAGAGATCAAAAAGAATTAATTAAAGAAGCCCAAATTGCGAAAGATACTCGAAAGATTCCAGGAAAACTGATTATCGTTGAAGATGAAGAAAATGGTACCCATATTTTATTTGAATTAGCTGATCAAACAGAACCGTCTGCTGAAACAAAAGAATTCAAAGTGAAAAAAGTAATCGATTAATATAAAAGCAACGAATTTTTCTAAATTCGTTGCTTTTATATATTTTTTTACACAAATGATACAAAAAGCATATCAAAATCAAATAAATGATTAGTATACTTGAAGCAACAAATAGGAATCAAACGTTTTGAGGTGTTCTTTCATGGGAAATCGAGGAATTTTATTTGATAAAGATGGTACGTGTATTCGTTTTGACACTCTTTGGCAAGCAGGTTTGAAAGCTTGTTTTGAAACACTAAGTATGTTAGCCCCTCATCATTCAGCAGAAATAAAAAAGATATTAGCTATTCAGGAGCAACGTTTTTTGCAAAAACATTTACTTGATGAAGTCCTTTATCAGGAACTGTATCAGGAATTGGCGCAATTTGAGGAATTAGTCGAACAGGGAATCAGCAGTCGATGGCTGGAGCAATTTTTTTATGATTATTTACGAAAAAATCTGAAAAAGATTGAACCAATTGGTGATTTAAAACAGTTATTCCTTGAGCTGAAACGGGAGAACTATAAAATTGGATTAGCAACTTCAGATACTTTGCCAGCAACTATGTTGATTATGGAATATCTTGGTTTAACAGAAATGTTTGATTTTATTGCGACAGGAGATCGTTACTTACCGAAACCAGATGCGGACATGCTCCAAGCCTTTTGTCAGTCATGTCAATTGAAGGCGACAGAAGTAATTATGGTGGGGGATTCGCTCGTGGATGTTTTCATGGGAACTTGTCATGGTAAAGCAGGAATTGGTGTTTTAACCGGCAACTGCCAGTCAACTGATTTTGAAAAGTTTGAAGTAGCCTATTTCCGTGATATTCATGAAATACCTTATCAAGAATTATGGGAAAATACCAAGAAGAAAAAAATCCTGAAAAGGTGACGAGTCTTTTCAGGATTTTTTTATTAATCCAATTGAAGCAATTGCCGTTTCTTTTGTTGAAATTCTTCTTCTGTTAGAATTCCTTCATCTACTAACAGTTTTAAATTTCTTAACTCAGCCATTACGTCTTCAATAGCGCTAGATATGTTTTTTTGTGAATCAGATAGCTTTGGTTCAATCGGTTGGTTTTCATCATTCTTTATAGGAGTTGGTATTTCTTTTTCTTTTATTCGACGAACAATAGTGTCTAATGATGGAAAGGGCTCGTTCGGCGTTGAAACGGGCTCTATCGATCGCTAATTGACGATCAAATTCAGTAGTTTGCTCACTAAGTGTCTTTAAAAAGGAAATAGTGATGGTTGGACGTTGCAAATCATCTAGATTAATCAAAATATAGACACTACTAACGCGATCATAAGGTACGTTTTCTTCTGTAAAATGGGTATTTTTTTTCTCTAAAATTTTGTAATCAGCGATAATGCTTACGGGCAAAATTTTTGATGAACCAACCAGTCGGAATTTTTTTTCAGGTTCATCGAATTCAATCGAGCCAGCAATAGTTGTTGTAGGGTTGAACAGCCGGTTGTCTTCTTGGACATTTCTTAAATCCGTCAATGTCCAAGTTTGGGTATATCCTTGTCCCTGGACACCGAGTTGACCTGCACATTTCTTACAGATTTGGTAATTATCTGAAGTTAAATATTTTCCTTTATTATCCTGACAAAGAGCACATAGATTTCCATAAACTTCAGCATTTTTTTCATTTGCTTTTGCGATTTCAGACTGCTTGTTTATTAACTCTTGTATTTGTTGTAAATCAGCTAAACTTTTTTTATCAACGGACCAAGTGGATACTTTAAGTTTTTTTAAACAGCTTTTTCCTACGCGATAAAAATCACTCGTAAAGTACTTACCAGTTTCCTCTTCGCAAAGATAACATAAATTACCCTTTGCTTGCATTGCTTGATCTTTTTTTATAATCTCTTCTTGACGTTTTATAATACTTTCCATTGTTCGATCTTTAATTTCTTTCGGTTTTAATTCTAAATGTTCTGCACAATGTTTACAGATACTGTGATTATCAAAGGTGATGATTTTACCAGGATTAAGATCACACAATTCGCACATACTTTTCATGGGATGACTCCTTTTTGTTAAGATAAATTAATTTTACCATTCAGAAAACATAGTAACAAGAATCCACGGTAAATAAAAAGCCCAAATTGGGCTTTAATGGAAGGGGATGTCCTTCAAAATTTAGTTTAAATTTTGAATAGCGTATTCTGCTTCTTCAGGAGTAAATTTTTCACCATATTCAGATGTTAATTGATCACGAATTGCATCTGGTGACATATCCATATTTTCTTGATAATCTTTCGCTTTTTTCAAAGCATTGGCATTCCAATCGGCTTCTAAATGATCGATTGCGTATTGTCCAGCTTCAGGAGTGAATTTCTCACCATATTCAGATGTCAGCTGATCATAAATACCTGCTTTTGACATAGACATAATTTTTGCATATGATTGCGCTTTTTTTAATGCTGATTTGTATTCTCTTGGTACATCAGGAGCCGCTTCTTCAGAAGGTTTTGTTTCTGGTGTTTCTGCTTTCTTTTTATCTGCTTCGGATGCTGCTTCAGACATTTTTTCTTTTACTTTAGAGACGAAAGAATTTTCTTTACTTTGTGATGTTTTGATTTCTTTCGTAGAGGTTGAAGTTTTCACTTCTTTACTACTTGAAGAGGAGCTATTTTTAGTAGATTGACTCGTTTCTTTTGTAGGCAAAGAAGTAGCTTTTTTCTCTTCTTTTCCCATGCCACTGCCCCCAATGGCTAAAACTACAACTACAACAACCCAGAACCAAACTTTTTTATAAAACGGTTTTTTTATAGATGAATTACCAGATATGTTTTTTTTCATTCACTAACTCTCTCTTTCTTGTTATTTTTTGTAGCGCTTACTAAAAAGACAATCCCCAAAATGATAGTAAGTCTATTCATGAAAATAAGTATACCGCCATGTGTAAAAATAACACACCACAGTATACTTATTTTATCATTATTCCATAAAAATAACACCATTATTTTTATGAAATAATTAAAAAAGATAAAAAATCTAAAAACTTCGACCGCCGCCACCGAATGTGCCGCCGCCAGTTGAGTGGGTGGTGCTACCACCACCGCCCATTCCGCCACTGCCGCCATTGTTTTTAGGAATACGACGCGTAGTGATAAAAGAATTGGTTAACTGATCTGTGCGGGAGGTTAAGTTTAAAGTTGTTTTTTCCCTAAAAGGATATTGATAACTTGAAAATTTTAATTGGTATTTAGAAATATTGATGCCTAAGAAGACCAAACTGAGTATCAGCGCAGCAGCAAAAGCAATTACCATTTCCAGCGGGGTAATGACTTTATAACGGGTAATTTTACCTGTTTCGCTATCCACACGATAGTGCCCCCCAGGAACCCCTTTATCAACAAATGCTTGAGTTTCCTGAACAAAGGTTTGAGCAGCCGCGAAATAATTTCCTTGACTCATACTATCCCATATTTTATCTAAGGTATCATCAATTCGCGCATCTGTCATATAATCAATCATGTTTCCAGAAGTAGAGATGTAGATTTTCCGTAAGTCCATATCAATGAGAAAAAGAATCGCATTTTGGTCCTTGCCAACTTTATTTAAAAGATAATGGTCTGCATATTCTTGTTCATCGCCATAGGTATTATTATTTGTGGTCACAATAAAGACAGAGGCTTTTGTTTTTTCTTCTAAAGGTTGTATCTCTTGCTTTAGTTGGTTGATTTGATCAGGTGTCAGTAATTGTGCACCATCATCAATTGAATTTTCAGCCGCCGAAACGGGTAGGGCAAGGCCAAAGGCAAGAAGTATTAGGAAAAAAATAGGTAAAAGTCGTTTTTTCATAGGAAATAACCTCCTAATAAAAAGAGTGCTAAGAGTCCAGCGAAAATGCCTAACGTTGCTAGTCCTAAACGAGTGTAACTAATTGGAAGCACACCGCTTACTTTACCTGTTTGTCCATTCATGGCGTAATAATAAACTTTTTTTGATTGTTCCTGACTGCGATAGGTGACTAACCAAATTGGCAAAAGCATATAGTGATTATTTTCTTGGTTTAGAGAAATATCCGTGCGAACATTTGTCAACGTAGTATAACCAGAAGCAGAGTCCCGTAACAATGATTCCGAATAATCTTGTAATTCTTGTTGGACGTGTTTTTTGATTGATTCATATTCAATATCGCGTTTTTCTGCTTGAAAACCTGCTAGGTATTGGCTTTTGAAAGGCACTGCTTGATCAATTAAAAATGGTTGAACGCCTTCCACCATTTTTTGTTGGACGTTTTTTGACAAGGCATTTTTAACTAATTCTTTAAACGATAATTTTCCTGAACGTCCCACATTGAAACGTTTTGTTTCGGTGTATTCAATATCACCTACGCGCCAAATGCGAATACTTGTGCCAGTAGCTTGGAGTTGTCCGTCGACTTCTGCATCAACGACCCAATAGGGGAAGTAAACCCCAGTTAATTTATCGATTTGATTTTTGCTGAAAAAATCTCGAGGAATGAACCATTTTTTCTTGGTCCAAGCGAGAAATTTTTCAATCGCTTCGTCTTTTTCAATTGTAAAGGGTAAGACGTTTTCTGGTAAAAATTCGCCACTTAATCGACCAGCCAAGACAACTGGATTATGGCAATAATAACAGTATGTGGCTGCCGTTGTTGCATCGGTGACAATTTGAGCGCCACAGCTTGGACAATTAAAAATTTCCATTGTACCTGCATTTGCAGTTGTCTCATTCTCAGTGGTCTCTGTTTGTTGCGTAGCGGAGGATTCTTCTTCCGCCGTGAAAGTCAAATTTTCCTCGGCAGTCGTTGTTGAGGGATTCTCTAAATGCGCCTCATGTTGCTGTTGCTCATAACGAGTCACTTCTTCTTCCGTGTAAATATTTAAACAATATTCACAATGAAATTTTTGATCTTTGGGATTAAATAAGAGCGGGCCGCCACAGTTGGGGCATTTATGGGTAAATGTTGTTTCCATTGCAACCGTCCTTTCTAATAGAGTGAGTAAATAACAGGAATCTGATTCAAAGAAAAAGGGTAGACTTGTGCCTGACCCTTTTCTTTAATTGTTCACTACTTGCTTATAAAGGAACCCCTTGGAATGGTTTACCACAATGTGGACAGAACTTAGGAATACCATTACTTAAGTCAACAATTTCGCTACATTCACTACATTTCATTTCTAATTTTGGTTTTTCGTTTGTTGGTTTTGGTGTACCACAGTTTGAACAAAACTTCCCAGTGTTTTCAGTCCCACATTGTGGGCAAGTCCAAGTGTCTGTAGCCCCTTGTGCGTTTTGCTGGTTTTGTTTTTCTTGCATTTGTTGTTGGTTTGTTTGAGACGCTTGCGCAAAGTAGTTGCCATTCGCATTCATGCCCATACCAACGCCCATAAAGCCGCTCATAGCGCCACCTTCATTTTTACCAGCAGCCTCCATACCACGAGCCAAGGAACCTTGAACATAGCCTTCGCGAACACCTGGATCGCTGAGCATAGCACCTTCATTTCGCATGTTGATTAATTTAGTTGAATCATCTGTATAAGAAATGCTTGCAACTGCTACAGAAACAATTTCCATGCCGCGATTGGTGCGCCAATCCTCGTCAAGCGCAGTTTGCATATATTTGCTTAATTCAACACTTTTTGAGGGAACGTAAGAAATACGTTGCCCATCAGCAGACATTTGATTGATTGCTGCTTGCAATGCTGTAATGAACTCTGCCAAATATTGTTCATTAATATCATTAATATCTACTTGCGTTTGGTTTTTAGGAATCGCATTAGTATAAAATAGCAAAGGATCTGTAATTTTAATTGAGTAATTTCCGTGTGCACGTAAGAAAAGTTCGGCATTATAAAAATTATCAAAATAGTTTAATGGCGCAGGTGTTCCAAATTTAATGCCCTTAATTTCTTGCAAATTAATATAAAAAACTTGTTGTTTTTGTGGAGTTACGCCACCAAATTTGAAACGACTGAAGGTCTCTGCAATCGCATCTTTTAAAGAACCGTTAAACATTGAAGGCGCAGAATCATTTTTGACTGTATAATAGCCTTCTTCAGCAGTGTAATCGATGATTTTGCCACCATCGACAAGAAGCATCATCATGTTGGGATAGACATGTACAACAGATCCATCTGTTAAAACATCGTCCGTTCCTTTACGATTAGAACCACGTTTATCATCTTTACGTACAAAAACACCTTTTGTCATGACGGTTGTGTCCCCCATATTATCAGGTTCAATAACCTCTAGCCATTGATCGGCCAAGCCACCGCCAACTGAACTTGTTGCTGCTTTAATAAGTCCCATGTTCATTCCTCCTAATAAAAAACTAATTGTTACAGCTAGTATACCATACAATGAATGCAGAGAAATCCAACGAAAGCCTGATGAAATGGAAAAATTTGATCAAACTTTATTAAGAAATTAAAAAAAGTATAGGTGAAACACAAGCATTTTAAAAAAAGTTACGTATAATAGAAGAAAAGACATATTATATAGTTAGGGGATTATTGAATGGAACGAAGCAATCGTAATAAAAAATCTTCAAAAAAACCACTTATTCTTGGTGTTTCTGCCTTGGTTCTAATCGCTGCTGCCGGTGGCGGGTATTATGCTTATAGTCAATGGCAAGCCAAACAAGAATTAGCCGAAGCGAAGAAAACAGCTACTACATTTTTAAACGTATTGTCAAAACAGGAATTTGATAAGTTACCGTCCGTTGTTCAAGAAGCTAGCTTAAAGAAAAATGGCTATGATACTAAATCTGTTGTTGAAAAATACCAAGCAATTTATTCAGGGATTCAAGCAGAAGGAGTCAAAGCTAGTGATGTTCAAGTCAAAAAGGCGAAAGACAATCAATACACATTTACCTATAAATTATCGATGAGCACTCCTTTAGGCGAAATGAAAGATTTGTCTTATCAATCAAGTATCGCCAAGAAAGGTGATACCTACCAAATCGCTTGGAAGCCGTCTTTAATTTTTCCAGATATGTCAGGAAATGATAAAATTTCGATTCAAGTAGATAATGCCAAACGTGGAGAAATTGTCGATCGTAATGGTAGTGGGCTAGCAATTAACAAAGTGTTTGACGAAGTGGGCGTAGTGCCTGGCAAACTCGGTTCTGGCGCAGAAAAAACAGCCAATATCAAAGCTTTTAGTGATAAGTTCGGCGTTTCTGTTGATGAAATCAATCAAAAGTTAAGCCAAGGATGGGTCCAAGCAGACTCCTTTGTACCAATCACAGTTGCTTCTGAACCAGTGACAGAATTACCAACAGGGGCTGCGACAAAAGACACAGAGTCACGTTATTATCCGCTGGGGGAAGCAGCTGCGCAATTAATCGGGTATACGGGCACCATTACTGCAGAAGATATTGAAAAAAATCCAGAGTTAAGTAGTACGGGCGTAATTGGTAAAACTGGCTTAGAACGAGCGTTTGATAAAGAATTAAGAGGGCAAGATGGTGGCTCACTAGTTATTTTAGATGACAAAGAGAATGTCAAAAAAGCTTTACAAACCAAAGAGAAAAAAGATGGTCAAACGATTAAATTAACGATTGACAGTGGCGTACAACAACAAGCCTTCGCTATATTTGACAAACGCCCTGGTAGTGCGGTCATTACCGATCCTCAAAAAGGCGATTTATTAGCAACGGTTAGTTCACCTTCGTATGATCCTAATAAAATGGCCAATGGCATTTCTCAAAAAGAATATGATGCTTACAATAACAACAAAGATTTACCATTCACAGCACGTTTTGCGACAGGCTATGCACCAGGCTCTACCTTTAAAACAATTACCGGTGCCATTGGTTTAGATGCAGGGACATTGAAGCCAGATGAAGAGCTAGAAATTAATGGCTTGAAATGGCAAAAAGATAAATCTTGGGGCGGCTATTTTGCGACACGTGTAAAAGAAGCAAGTCCAGTCAATCTGCGTACCGCTTTAGTTAATTCAGATAATATTTATTTTGCCCAACAAACATTACGTATGGGGGAAGACAAATTTAGAGCGGGTCTTAATAAATTCATTTTCGGTGAGGAACTAGATTTACCAATTGCCATGACGCCTGCTCAAATTTCAAATGAAGATAAATTTAATTCTGAAATTCTTTTAGCAGATACGGGCTACGGTCAAGGCCAATTGTTAATTTCGCCAATCCAGCAAGCTACCATGTATAGTGTTTTCCAAAATAATGGAACATTAGTCTATCCAAAATTAGTTTTAGACAAAGAAACAAAGAAAAAAGACAATGTAATCAGCGCCAACGCAGCGAATACAATTGCCACAGATCTTTTAGGTAGTGTGGAAGATCCTTCAGGTTATGTTTATAATATGTACAATCCGAACTTCTCATTGGCTGCTAAAACAGGAACAGCTGAAATAAAAGATAAACAAGATACAGATGGCAAAGAAAACAGTTTCCTTCTAACGTTAGATCGTAGTAACAATAAATTCTTAACAATGATTATGGTTGAAAATTCAGGAGAAAATGGTTCTGCAACAGATATCAGTAAACCATTAATTGATTACTTAGAAGCAACCATTAAATAAAAAGAGAAAATGAACGAAACGAGGTTTCTGTAAAAAGAAACCTCGTTTTCCCTTTTTAGAAAAAGGAAAGTGTGCTACAATGAAGCGACTAAATTGTAGAAGGAAAGGGATTCGTGTGCGAATTTTAGCAATAGATACATCTAACCAAACATTGAGTATTGCTGTGTGTGAAAATCAAAAAATTCTGGGAAGTTATACAGCAACGGTTAAAAGAAATCATAGCTTAACATTAATGCCGGCAATTGACTATTTGATGAGTCAATTGAACTTGGCGCCAACGGCAATTGATCGTTTTGTCGTAGCAGAAGGACCTGGATCATACACTGGCTTACGTTTAGGCGTGACGACTGCCAAAACATTGGCCTATACTTTAAAGAAAGAGCTAGTAGGCATTTCCAGTCTACAAACGTTAGCTGCCAATTGTGTTGGACAAACTGGTTTAATTGTGCCTCTTTTTGATGCGCGTCGTAAAAACGTCTATGCTGGTGCTTATCGGTTTGTCAATGGCGTGTGGCAAAATGAGTTACCGGACCAACATATTTCCCTGCGGGAGTTATTAGAACAACTAAAAAATGAACCAAATCTTTTTTTTGTTGGTGAAGATGTTGAAAAATTCACTGAAGAAATAGCTCAAATCATTCCTCATGGGGAAATTTGTGATGTCCCGCAATGGCAAATTCCTAATGCCGCAGTTTTGGCTGCGTTAGGTAGTGTGGCTGAACCTGTTGAAAATGTTCATGGGTTCTTACCTGCGTATTTGAAAAAAGTAGAAGCGGAAGAAAATTGGTTGAAGACACACACGCCTAATGGAGAAAGCTATGTGGAAAAACTTTAATTTTGTGACAAAATACTTTACAAAAAGACGGCAACGGTATATAACTAAAACCATTGCAATGAACCAGCAAGAATTTCAATTGCGTGAAATCACCTACCAAGATATTAAGGATTTACTAGCAATTGAACGTGAAGTTTATGCTGGGGAACTTCCTTGGACGATGTCTGCTTTCATGGCAGAACTTGGCTCAAAAGCGCCGCATCTCTATTTGTTAGCGGCAATTAACGGAAAAACAGTTGGCTTTATTGGTTGTCGGATTCAAGGAACGGATGCACACATTACGAATGTCGCTGTCCATACAGCATACCAAGGCTTAGGTTTAGGTCGTTCTTTAATAGAAGAAACGCGAATTTTTGCCAAGAAAAATCGTTGTGAAACCTTATCGCTAGAAGTACGAATGAGTAATGTTAAAGCCCAACGTTTGTATCGGAAAATTGGCTTTGCCTCACAAACAGTGAAAAAAGGCTATTATGACGAAAATAATGAAGACGCACTAGAAATGATAATTGATTTAAAAGAAGAGTGAAGAAAAAATGTTAGTAACAAAAAAAGAAATATCTGTAGCAAATATTGGTGAAGAATTATGGCGTTTCAGTAATTCTTCTTATACAACTGGCTCCCCTTGGACAGAAACACAATTCGCGGAAGATTTTGCTCAGGAAAATAGCGAATATCTTTTTTTAGTTGAAAATGGCCAGTGGTTAGGCTATATTGCCTATCATTTTATTTTAGATGAAGCAGAAATTAGTCACGTTGTTGTGAATGGTCAGAGACAACACCAAGGAATTGGTTGTCAATTAATGAAAGCTTTTAAAGAATATGTTAGAAGTCGTAACATTACACAAATTTTCTTAGAGGTCAGAGAATCGAATACATTAGCTCAAAAACTTTATGAGAAAACAGGTTTTCGGAAAGTAGCTGTTCGAAAAAATTATTATAAAGAACCTCAAGAAAATGCCTTTGTAATGTGTGCGAAATTAAGGAAGGAAGCCCAATGACAATTTTTACAAAAGAACGTAAATTATTATTAGCTGTGGAAAGTAGCTGTGATGAAACAAGTGTGGCTGTCATTGAAGATGGCGACAAAATTCTTTCCAATATCGTAGCTTCGCAAATTAAGAGCCATCAACGTTTTGGCGGAGTCGTTCCAGAAGTTGCGAGTCGTCATCATGTTGAACAAGTGACGATCTGTATTGAAGAAGCATTAACAGAAGCAAAAGTCACACCTGAAGAGCTTAGTGGCGTTGCTGTGACCTATGGGCCTGGGTTAGTCGGTGCTTTATTAATAGGACTTTCTGCAGCAAAAGCATTTGCTTGGGCGCACCAATTACCACTTATTCCGGTCAATCATATGGCTGGACACATTTATGCTGCCCGTTTTGTAGCACCGCTCGAATTTCCATTGATGGCCTTACTTGTTAGTGGGGGACATACGGAATTGGTCTACATGAAAGAAGATGGCTCTTTCGAAATTGTTGGTGAAACACGTGATGATGCAGCTGGTGAAGCGTATGATAAAGTCGGACGGGTGTTAGGGCTGCCTTATCCTAGTGGCAAAGAGATTGATGCTTTGGCCCATGAAGGCACAGATACCTATCAATTTCCACGGGCGATGCTAAAAGAGGATAACTATGACTTTAGTTTTAGTGGCTTAAAAAGTGCGTTTATTAACACGGTTCATAATGCAGAGCAACGTGGTGAAGTACTGTCTACAAAGGATTTAGCCGCAAGTTTTCAGGCGAGTGTGGTGGAAGTATTAGTGGCTAAAACCATTCGTGCTTGTCAAGAATATCCTGTTAAGCAATTGCTAATCGCTGGGGGCGTTGCTGCGAATCAAGGATTACGAGAAGCAATGAGACATGCAATCAGTGAACAATTACCAGCAGTAACATTACTTATTCCGCCATTAAAACTTTGTGGGGATAACGCGGCGATGATTGGCGCTGCCGCTTTTATCGAAGCTGAAAAGAATCATTTTGCTTCGTATAACTTAAATGCAGAACCTGGCGTTAGTTTTATGACAATTAGTGAAGAAGGCTAGCCAGCTAGACAAAAATTTGCTATAATGAAGCCAGTTTAACAATGACATTCGATGATAAAGAGAGTACTTATTTCAACGTCAGCTTAGCGATCTTGGGAAGGTGGGAGCCAAGAGTGATCGGAATGAGGAAGCGCACTTTTAGAATTCTGCTGAAAGCAGACGGCAATCACCGTTATCGATGAAGCAGGTCTATCCAAGTAGTATAGACAATTAGAGTGGTACCGCGGGTAAATTCTCGTCTCTGACAAAACAAAATATTTTGTTTTGTCAGAGACGTTTTTATTTTTTTAATACTTACAAATTAATCAGGAGGGTTCTTATGAACAACAAAGAAATCGTAGCAAAAGCGTTACATGATGTTTTAAATGAAGAATTAACGATGGATCAAATCGAACAATTATTGGAAAATCCTAAATCTGTTGATCATGGAGATGTGGCTTTTCCAGCCTTTTCATTAGCTAAAATTTATCGTAAAGCACCACAACAAATTGCAGCAGAATTAGCAGAAAAAATTGATGGCACGAATTTTGAAAAAATTGAAGTGGTAGGACCTTATTTAAACTTCTTCATGAATAAAAAAGCAGTCAGTCAAGCTGTTATTGGCGAAGTAGTCAAAGAAAAAAATAACTACGGAAACAGTACCTTTGGCAATAATGGCAATGTTCCTATTGATATGTCTTCACCAAACATTGCTAAACCAATTTCTATGGGACACTTACGTTCTACGGTAATCGGGAATTCAATTGCCTTTATTTTAGAAAAAATTGGGTATCAGCCAATTCGGATTAACCACTTAGGTGACTGGGGTACACAGTTTGGTAAGTTAATTGTAGCTTATAAAAAATGGGGTTCTGAAGAAGCAGTCCGCCAACAGCCAATTAATGAATTATTGCGCTTATATGTGCAATTTCATGAAGAAGCAGAAGAAAAACCAGAATTAGAAGACGAAGCACGTGCTTGGTTTAAAAAATTAGAAGAAGGAGACCAAGAAGCCAATGAATTATGGAAATGGTTCCGTAGCGAGTCTCTAAAAGAATTTGATAAAATCTATTCCATGTTAGAAGTTGAATTTGATTCATACAATGGCGAAGCCTTTTATAATGATAAAATGGATGAAATTGTTACTTTATTAGAAGAAAAACATTTATTAACAGAAAATCAAGGTGCAGAAATTGTTGATTTGACAGAATATAATTTAAATCCAGCACTTATTCGTAAATCAGATGGTGCGACGTTATATATCACACGGGATTTAGCTGCTGCGCTTTACCGTAAACGGACGTATGATTTTGCCAAATCACTTTATGTAGTCGGCAATGAACAAAGCAATCACTTCAAACAATTAAAAGCAGTCTTGAAAGAACTAGGGTTTAACTGGTCAGATGATATGGAACACATTCCGTTTGGTTTAATTACTCAAGGCGGTAAAAAATTATCCACACGTAAAGGGAAAATTGTTTTATTAGAAGAAGTATTGAATGAAGCTGTTACTTTAGCAGGAAATCAAATTAACGAGAAAAACCCAGACTTAGCAAATCGTGAAGAAGTGGCGAAACAAGTAGGTGTAGGTGCAGTTATTTTCCATGACCTTAAAAATGATCGTCTAAATAATTTCGATTTTGTATTAGATGAAGTTGTTCGTTTTGAAGGTGAAACTGGGCCATATGTTCAATATACGCATGCTCGTGCGATGAGTATTTTACGTAAAGCAAACTTTACACCAGACGCTACACAACGTTATGCACTAAATGACAAGGACAGCTGGGAAGTCGTGAAGTTGTTACAAAAATTCCCTGAAACTGTGATGCAAGCTGCTGAAAAATATGAACCATCTGTTATTGCGAAACATAGCATTCATTTAGCACAAGCGTTCAATAAATATTATGCCCATGTTCGGATTTTGGATGAAGATGCTCAAAAAGAGGCACGCTTAGCGTTAGTTTATGCAGTAGCTACTGTTCTAAAAGAAGATTTACGTTTACTAGGGTTACATGCACCAGAAGAAATGTAGAAGTTTTTGTGAAAATTTTACTGCGTTGAACGCTAAACTTATTAAGCAAATATTAAAGTTAAGTTACAGATTGAGAAATTCATAGTAATTAAATAGCTGGGGTGCTATACTCGAGTCAAGTTATAAAAGGATTAGAAAAGGTGGCACCCAATTATATGACAGAAAAATGGCGTGAAGACGAAGAATATCTTTCTTATGTAGAAGATTTATTAGCAACCGAAGAAGTCCAAAAATTAGCAGAATACACACAACATATGCATTCAACTCGTTTAGAACATTCAATTAGTGTTTCCTATCATAGCTATAAATTAGCAAAGCGTTGGAACGGCAATGCTCGTGCAACAGCTCGTGCTGGTTTATTACATGATTTGTTTTACTATGATTGGCGCACAACAAAGTTTGACGAAGGCTCTCATGCCTATGTTCATCCACGAATTGCAGCCAAAAATGCTGAAAAAATTACAGAGTTGTCTGATTTAGAACGAGACATTATTATTAAACATATGTGGGGCGCAACTATTGCACCACCAAAATACAAAGAAAGTTACATTGTAACCTTTGTTGACAAATATTGTGCTGTGAAAGAAGCGGCGTTGCCGATGACGACAGCCATGAAAACCAAATGGCGTCAGTATTTTGGCCAACAGTCAATCTAATAAAAAGCTTATCCGTAAGGATAAGCTTTTTTTGTTTGACGTTGACTAAAAAGTCTAGCATTCATCTATTTAAAATAAATATTAAAAGTAATTTTGTTCTGTTAATTTCTTTTGAGCATATCGATAGACTGCTTCTTGATTTTCAGTTGTCAATTGTTTGTAAACATTCATAATATTGGTCGGGACAACAAATGGCGTTTCTTCCGTTTCAGGAATACCTAAGATTTCAAGAGGTGATACATCTAAAACTTTAGATAAGGCGACAATTTTATCCCTCCCCATATTTTCAATCATTCCAGTTTCCCATTTCCTGACGGTACTTTTTCCAACACCAACAAAATTTCCAACTTGTTCTAATGTAAGATTTTTCTCCATCCGTTTTTGCTTCAAAAAATTCTCTTTCAAAAAACCACCTCCGTAAAAACATTCTAGCACAAAAAGTGTCGCAAAAGAAACATGTTTTTTTCAAAATGAAAGTAACGAATATAATAAAAAAATCAGTATTTTTTAATGATATTGACGTTTTTTTCACAAAATGATATAATTTCAGTGTCTTATTAGACACTGAAAAGGGGGAGAGTAAAATGGAATCTAATTTAATTCACTCAAAATTGAAAATGAAAGGGAAAAATGTTGAGTGGTTGGCAAATGAAATGACTGCATACGGACAGCCCATATCTGCTTCAACGATTTACAAAAAATTAAAAGGAGAAGTTGTTTTCAAAGCATCGGATATTAAATTGATTTCACAATTGTTGGATTTGAAGAATGAAGAAATTATGACTATTTTTTTTAGTGAATTAGTGTCTAAAAAGACACATATTGGTATTGGAAGGATTGTGATGAATGAAAAAAATTATTAATAAGTTATTTTCGATTTGCTTAATTATTTTTACTATTATAGGGTCTAATACAAGTATTGTTTCTTATGCGATGAATAATGAAAGTGGCACGCAAATTCGGTCCATAGCTGTTGAATATCCTGAGGAAAAAACGGAAATTGTTGCCACAAAAGATTGGGCAACTGTTTCCTTGGCGTTATCAATTTCCGAATTAACCAAGGGCGAGGTCCTTACGTTAAAAATGGCTAGTGAAAAATATTCCTATTCAATGACGCCTTTTGAAATTGGAGATGCACTCCAAGTGATTCCAAATGATGATGGTACTTGGACGATTAAAGCCTTACAAACAATCACAGATTACTCTGCTAACTTACAACTGAAGTTGCGATATAATCAAAATTTATCAGAAGATTTTGAAGATCAAGTCGTTTTTACTTTTGGTGATTCACAAAAAATTGTCAAAATTAATATCGGGCAATACGTGGAGAAAGTTCCGCCAACTGAACTGGTTCGAAAAGTCCCGTTAGGATTTACCTCAGAGGGAAGAATTGCCTGGGTCATTTACTTTAACTATAATCAAGCAGGACTTTCAGGTTCAGAAAAAACAACCTTTAAATTTTTAGATAATGTAGGTCCAAACCAAACTTTAGCTGTTGACAGTATTGCCGCGTATCTCACCAAGCAGCCTATTTTAGAAGTAAATGGTGAAATGATTCGGAATTTAGAGCATGATGAATACAGTTATGATGCCAGTCAATTTTTCCAAAAATATGCTTCTGAATCTGGATTTAATTATGAAGCGGAGAAATTTGAAGGAATACCAACGGCCACAGGCAGTTATCTTTCTAATAAAAACGCCTATTATATTTATTTAGAAACAATTCCAAATGAAAATATTCCAAGTGATGCCTTGCTATCAAATTACACCTATATGCGTATTTCTAACGAGGGATTCGATGCTTGGGAAGATGAAGACATCGCTTATATCACGGCTGATGAAAATAGTGGAGGAACAGGCCAAGGTGGTGTTATTTTAGAAAAAATAGATGCAGCGACAGCTGAAGTGCTGCAAGGCGCTATTTTCAAACTTGTGAATAAAAAAACACAACAAGTTGTTCAAGAGAATTTAAGAACCAATCAATCTGGACAAATCCGTTTAGCTGGTTTAGAACCTGGTCTATATGAACTGATTGAAACAAGAGCACCAACTGGCTATAAGTTAGATGCAACACCAGTTCCGTTTGAAATTAAAACAGGCCAAACTCAGACGATTCGTCTGAAAAAAGAAAATACACGTTTAGAAAATCAATTAAAAGTAGAAAAAGTAGATGAAAATAATGAGGCGAAACGTTTAGCAGGTGCTGAGTTTTCGTTGTACGACCAAAAAGATAATCTAATAGCAAAAGGTGTCACGAATGAAAACGGCGAGCTGTTATTTTCAAATTTATCACCTGATGGAGAATATTATTTAGTTGAAACGAAGGCGCCTAATGGCTATGAATTAGACGATACTAAACATCCTATTTCATTTGCTGGAAAAACCGACTACACTTTAACATATCGGGTGAAGAATAAGCAACAAGTACAAACTGGCTCCATCAAAATTGTCAAACAAGACAAAGACAGTAAAAAACGTTTAGCAGGCGCAGAATTTCAGTGGAAAGATACAGTGACAGGAAAGACAGGCATAGTAACAGTTGGGACCGATGGAACAGTCACGATTCCCAACTTATCCGTCAATCGCACGTATGAACTTACGGAAACAAAAGCACCCGTAGGCTATGTACTAGACAAAACCGTGCATAAAGTCACTCTAACAACTGCACAAGCCAATAAAGTAGTGACAGTAACTGTTGATAATGTAGCGCAAAAAGGTTCCATCAAAATTGTCAAACAAGACAAAGACAGTAAAAAACGTTTAACAGGCGCAGAATTTCAGTGGAAAGATACAGTGACAGGAAAAACAGGAACAGTGACAGTTGGGACCGATGGAACAGTCACGATTCCCAACTTATCCGTCAATCGCACGTATGAACTTACGGAAACAAAAGCACCCGCAGGCTATGTACTAGACAAAACCGTGCATAAAGTCACTCTAACAACTGCACAAGCCAATAAAATAGTGACAGTAACTGTTGATAATGTAGCGCAAAAAGGCTCCATTAAAATTGTCAAACAAGACAAAGAAAGCAAAAAACGTTTAACAGGCGCAGAATTCCAGTGGAAAGATACAGTGACAGGAAAAACAGGCATAGTAACAGTTGGGACCGATGGAACGGTCACAATTCCCAATTTAGCAGTCAATCGTACGTATGAAATCACAGAAACAAAAGCACCCACAGGTTATGTACTAGACAAAACCGTGCATAAAGTCACTCTAACAACTGCACAAGCTAATAAAGTAGTGACAGTAACTGTTGATAATGTAGCGCAAAAAGGCTCCATCAAAATTGTTAAACAAGACAAAGACAGTAAAAAACGTTTAACAGGCGCAGAATTCCAATGGAAGGATACAGTGACAGGAAAAACAGGAATAGTGACAGTTGGAACCGATGGAACGGTCACAATTCCCAACTTATCCGTCAATCGTACGTATGAACTTACGGAAACAAAAGCACCCGTAGGCTATGTACTAGACAAAATCGTGCATAAAGTCACTCTAACAACTGCACAAGCCAATAAAGTAGTGACAGTAACCATTGATAATATTGCGAAAAAAGGTAGTTTAGCAATAATCAAAGTAGACAAAGATTCAGGAAAACGCCTTGCAGGTGCGGAGTTCAAATGGCGTGATACGGTGACAGGAAAAGTAGGAACAGTCGTAGCCGACAAAAACGGACAAGCCCTGATAACGAATTTACCAGTCAATCGTGTATACGAAATTACAGAAGTTAAAGCACCAAACGGATATATCCTAAATAACAAGACTTACCGAGTTACACTAACGACTAATTATGCTGATAAGATTGGTTATTATACAATTGAAAATGTAGCACTACGTGGCAATTTAAAATTGGTAAAACAAGATGGTTACTCAAAACAACGTTTAGCAGGCGCACAATTTAGATGGCGTGACACAGTGAATGGGAATACAGGCGTAGTAACTGCTAATGCTAATGGTGAAGCAACTTTGTATAATTTTTCCGTCAACCGGATTTATGAAATTACAGAAATCAAAGCACCAAATGGTTATATACTTGACAAAACGGTGCATAGAGTTCTTTTACCCTCGAATTATGCTGGCAAAACCTACACGTTCACCAAAAATAATCAAGCTCAAAAAGGTGCCATCAAAATTATTAAGCAAGATGGATATACAAAACAACGTTTAGCAGGTGCACAATTTAAATTCCGAGATACCACCAACAATCACACAGCGACATTTACAGCGAATAGAAACGGTGAAGTACTGATTACTGGATTAGCAGGTGATCGTGTCTATGAAATCACAGAAATCAAAGCGCCGAATGGCTATATCATAGATAGGCGTGTTCACAAAGTTGATTTACGTGGACAAGGTGGAAAAACTTATACCTTGGTCTTAAATAATACACCACAACAGGGTGCCATCAAAATTGTTAAACAAGATGGATATACAAGACAACGTTTAGCAGGTGCACAATTTAAATTCCGAGATACCACCAATAACTATACTGCGACATTTATAGCGAATAGAAATGGTGAGGTTCTGATTCCAGGACTAGCGGGGAATCGTATCTATGAAATCACAGAAATCAAAGCGCCGAATGGCTATGTCATAGATAGACGTGTTCATAAAGTTGATTTACGTGGACAAGGTGGAAAAACTTATACCTTGGTCTTAAATAACACACCACAACAGGGTGCCATCAAAATTGTTAAGCAAGATGGATATACAAGACAACGTTTAGCAGGTGCACAATTTAAATTCCGAGATACCACCAATAACTATACTGCGACATTTACAGCGAATAGAAATGGTGAGGTTCTGATTCCAGGACTAGCGGGGAATCGTATCTATGAAATCACAGAAATCAAAGCGCCGAATGGCTATATCATAGATAGGCGTGTTCACAAAGTTGATTTACGTGGACAAGGTGGAAAAACTTATACCTTGGTCTTAAATAATACACCGCAACAGGGTGCCATCAAAATTGTTAAGCAAGATACGGATACAAGACAACGTTTAGCAGGAGCGAAATTTAGGTTCCGCGATACCACCAATAATTACACTGCGACATTCACAGCAAATGGTAATGGAGAGGTTCTGATTCCAGGATTATCGTCAAATCGTATTTACGAAATCACTGAGATTCAAGCACCAACTGGTTACTCGTTAGATAGTAGAGTTCATCGGATTGATCTAAGAGGTCAAGGAACAAAGACGCATACGTTAGTGTTAAATAACAAAGCGAATTATGGTGCTATCAAAATTATTAAACAAGACGTTGAAACAAAAGTACGCCTCTCAGGCGCTGTTTTTGAATGGAAAGATACAACTAATGGCTATACACAAAGAGTGACAACCGGGTGGGACGGCACAGTCACGATTAGCGGACTGTCCGTTAATCGCGTGTATGAAATTAGAGAAATTCAGGCACCAGCAGGTTATTCGAGGAACACGACACCAACACGTGTCAGTCTGACGCAAAATCATGCGGGTCAAACAATTGCAATTGTTCGAGAAAATCGCAGAATACCAGTTTATAATCCGCCGCCACCAACATATTGGCCTGAGTATGTGCCGCCAGTCACTAACTATAATCCACCTGTGTACTATAATCCGCCAAGATATTATTATGGGGGATGTGTGATAGTCATCGTGGTGGTGTGTTGGTAAAGAACAAATAGAGAGAAAGGAGTATCTAATGAGCCAATCAGCTTTACCGAAACTTGGGGTAATTTCAACAGGCGCCTTTTTTGTGACTGATTTAATTGGTGTTATTCTAGTTTCAATTGTCACTGCCTACATTTTATACCGTTATTTTTTGAAAAGAGGACAAATTACATGATTTATTTGTATCAGTTATACAAAGTAATTATGTTCATTTTCTTAACCTATTTATTTACAAGTTTATTTCTCAGTTTTCGAACAAGAAAAAAAACAAGAAGAGAAGTCGAAGTAGCAGAAGAATTTTTCTGCTACTTTCTTGTACCGTGTGTAAACGAGGAGAAAGTCATCGGAGAAACATTAAAAAAACTGGTTGCTTTACCAATTAAGAAAAAAATAATTGCGATTGATGATGGATCAACGGACCAAACCAAAGCAATGATGGACAGTATTGCTGGTCCAATCCAAGTTCTGTCTCGTCAATTTCCCAATGCGCAACAAGGCAAAGGCGCCGCTTTGAACCATGCTTTCCAAATTGTATTAGCAGATGCAGAAAAAAAAGACTACTCACGAAATCAAATATTGGTGGGAGTAGTGGATGCAGATGGTTTTTTTAGTGAGAATATTATCAATGAACTAATTGCTGTTTTCGCAGATACAACAGTCTGTGCTGCGCAAACCAGAATCAAAATGAAAGATGTCACAAATTTTATGTTTATTGCACAAGATGTTGAGTTTTTTACGATTAATAATTTTATTCAAAAGGCGCGTCGAGCAACAAAAACCATCGGACTTGGTGGCAACGGTCAGTTTTTTCGGTTATCCATGATTACCGAACACTTAGGCTATCAACCTTGGGGAAATGCTTTGTTGGATGACTATGAGTTAACCATTAAATTAATGCTGAAAGAGTTATCGATTGCTTATATTGACGAGGCCTTTATGGCTCAAGAAGCACTGAGAGATGTGAAACGTTTTATTCGTCAACGAAGTCGTTGGGTTCAAGGAAATTTAGATTGTTTAGCGTATTTACCCAGGGTGATTAAATCAAAGTCATTAACGCTAAGGCAGAAGTGCGGCATCTATTATTTTTTAGCGCAACCCTTTATTAATCTCGTCGCAGGAATGCTCGTTTTTATCTTAACTGGGCTTCAACTGCAACACTTGTATAGGTTAGGTTTTTCGTTATCACTCGTCATTAGTTTTGTTTTGGCCGTCAGTATTTCGTTAGTTTTCGGCATTTTTTTTACAATCAACTATTATCGCGAGTTGAAAAAGTTTCAACTAAAAGTACCTGCAAAACTGGGGCTAATTAGTTTACCTTTTACTATTTCCTACATGTACTTAATTTTATTCGTTAGTGTGGTAATGGCTTATTATCGGTTTATCAAAGGTAATAGCACGTGGATAAAAACGGAACGCAATTGATTTTTTATTGCACTTTCCAGAGTTGCGTGGTATTATTTTTAATAGTTTAATAGCAACATGGTGATGGTGTTCACCACGAACTATTTATTGGACGAATAAATTAATGACGCCTACCAAACGGGAGAAGTGTACCCTTTGGTAGGCTTTTTCTGTACGCTAGGATTGGCGATAAGAAAATTGTAAAGGAGCATGTAAAGTGAAAAAAGAAACAAAGCAACTACTATCAATTGGCGGGTATATGGCAAAATGGTTGCTCATTACCGCAATTATTGGTTTATTTATGGGGGCGTTATCCGCCTTTTTCTTAAAGAGTCTCACCTATGTAACAGATGTTCGTTTAGCAAATCCTTGGTTACTCTTTATCCTCCCCATTAGCGGTGTCGTTTTTACGTATTTCTATACGCGTTTTGGGAAAAATGCTAGCCGAGGAAATAACTTAGTGATTGAACAAGGCAATGGCGGGGAAGAAGATATTCCCTTGCGCTTAATTCCTTTAACGTTGTTTGGCACGATCACTACGCACTTATTTGGTGGTTCTGTTGGTCGTGAAGGGACGGCGGTGCAAATGGGGGGCGCAATCGCAAATGCTGTAGGAAAAGTCTTTAAACTGTCCGCTTTGGAACGACAAGTAATTATTATTAGCGGAATTAGTGCAGGTTTTAGTTCTGTTTTTGGCACACCATTAGCGGGAACGGTTTTCGGATTAGAAGTTTTGGCGATTGGAAAAGTTCGTGCAGAGGCACTTTTCCCAAGTTTTTTTGCAGGCTTATTTGCTAATTTTGTAACTGAAAGTTTTGGTGTAACACATACGCATTATCCGATGGGCAAAATTCCGACTTGGTCAGTTGATCTATTTGTAAAATTATTTTTGGCATCGATTTGTTTTGGCTTGGCAGGTTGGGTTTTTAGTCGTTCCATTGTCTTTTTAAAAAAGACCTACGCAAATTGGTTTGCTAATGTCTACCTTCGTGCGTTTCTTGGGGCGTCCATTGTCGTTCTGTTTGTGCTCGTCTTAAACAACCAACGTTATTTAGGCTTGAGTTTACCTTTACTAGAAGATGCGTTTGCAGGCAATGCGCAGCCTTTTGATTTTGTTGGGAAATTATTCTTTACGGTGTTATCCCTGGGTGCTGGGTTCCAAGGAGGGGAAGTAACGCCATTGTTTGAAATTGGGGCTACGTTAGGTAGTTCTTTGGCCCCTTTGTTACATCTGTCAATTCCTTTTTTAGCAGGTTTAGGATTTATTGGTGTTTTTTCTGGCGCCACGAATACGCCGATTGCTTGCTTCATTATGGGCATTGAACTATTTGGTAGTGAAGCGGCGGTCTATTTTTTCATGGTCTGCTTAATCAGTTTTATGTGTTCAGGAAATAGCGGTATTTATGCTTCGCAACAAAGTTTGTATCGCAAAGGAACAGCAGAATATCCTCTCTTTAACGCATTAAAAAATCGACGTAAATAAGATGTTTTTTTATGAAAATATGCTAAACTAGAGAAGATGAGGTGAAGACATGAAAGACTATCAATATCCATTAGATTTAGATTGGACGACAGAGGAAATGGTGATTGTCACTAATATGTGGACAGCAGTTGAGCAAGCCAACGAAACAGGCTTGCCTGTTGACAAATTTTTAACAACTTATCAACAATTTAAAACGGTCGTTAAAAGTATCGGCGAAGAAAAACGCTTAGGTCGTGAATTTGAAAATGCTTCAGGATATTCGTTATATCGTACGCTTCAACAAGCTAAAAAACAGGGAAGCGGTAAATTAAAGCTGGGGGATGATTAGATGACTGAAACGCAAAAATTTGTTCAAACAATTCAAAGTTGGCTTTTTGAAGCAGCCGATGTGATTCGAATGAACTTGGAATCAGAGTTAACCGTTCAACAGAAAAATGGCCGCACCGATTTAGTGACAAATATGGATGAACAAACCCAAGAATTTTTAATGAATAAAATTCAAACAAATTTTCCCGAAGATCAAATTTTAGGGGAAGAAAAAGGCTACAATACTTTAAAAAGTTTTGCTGGTCGCGTGTGGATCATCGATCCGATTGATGGCACAATGAATTTCGTGATGGAAAGAGAAAATTTTTGTATTATGTTAGCTGTTTATGAAGACGGCATTGGTAAATTAGGTTTTATCTATGATGTGATGCGAGAAGAACTTTATTGGGGTGGCAAAGGGCTTGGCGTTTATCGGAATAATCAATTATTAAAAGCGCCTACTATGAAAGCCTTGGCAGATGGATTATGGGGCATGAATGCTTACATGCATGGAAAAAATATTCATCATGCAACGGAAATCGGACAAGCAAGCATGGGCGTGCGTATTAGCGGTTGTGCAGGTTTGGAAATTATTGCTATGTTAAAAGGCAACCATCATGGCTATTTATCTAATCTAAGTCCTTGGGATTATGCAGCAGGCTTAGTACTTTTGGAAGAATTTGGATTTAAATACTCTGGTATTACAGGAAAACCATTAACTTTTGCTGGCCGTGAATACTTTATTGCAGCAACTCCTGAAACCTATGATGAAGTATTTACCCAGTATTTAAATGAATCGGAATAATCAAAGAAGAGCGTTGCTGAAAGGTAAGGCTCTTCCTCTTTTAAAAGAGAAAAATTTGTAAAAAAATGTCCTTGTTTTCAGAAAAAGCCGAATAATTTCTAAAACTTTCATTATTTTTGCAGGCGAAAGCCTTTTTTTAATGAAAAAAGTTTGCTATAATAAGCAGTCGGCTTTTATGGACTTAAGTAACATAAGCGTATATAGATAAGGAGCAATTAAATTGAAATACAGAGATGATATTCGTAACGTGGCAATTATCGCCCACGTTGACCATGGTAAAACAACCTTAGTAGATGAACTTTTAAAACAATCTGACACTTTAGATGGACACACACAATTACAAGAACGTGCAATGGATTCCAATGCACTTGAAAGTGAACGTGGAATTACTATCTTAGCAAAAAATACAGCCGTAGATTATAACGGTACACGTATCAACATTCTAGATACACCAGGACACGCGGACTTCGGTGGTGAAGTAGAACGTATCATGAAAATGGTAGACGGTGTTGTTTTAGTTGTCGATGCGTATGAAGGAACAATGCCTCAAACACGTTTCGTATTGAAAAAAGCATTAGAACAAAAAGTAACACCAATCGTGGTTGTTAACAAAATTGACAAACCTTCTGCTCGTCCTGAACACGTAGTAGATGAAGTTTTAGAGTTATTCATCGAATTAGGCGCAGACGACGATCAATTAGATTTCCCAGTTGTTTATGCCTCTGCTTTAAACGGAACTTCAAGTGAATCAGATGATCCAGCAGATCAAGAGCCAACAATGGCCCCAATTTTTGATAAAATTATTGAACATGTGCCAGCTCCAGTTGATAATTCAGACGAACCACTTCAATTCCAAGTCTCATTACTAGACTACAACGATTACGTTGGACGTATTGGGATTGGCCGTGTGTTCCGTGGCACAATGAAAGTCGGCGACCAAGTTGCGTTGATGAAATTAGATGGCAGCGTGAAAAATTTCCGTGTAACGAAAATTTTAGGTTTCTTTGGCTTACAACGTGTGGAAATTGATGAAGCAAAAGCGGGCGATTTAATTGCCGTTTCTGGAATGGAAGACATTTTCGTTGGGGAAACAGTTGTAGATGTTCACAATCAAGAAGCTTTACCAATTCTACACATTGATGAGCCAACCTTACAAATGACTTTCTTAGTTAACAATTCTCCATTTGCGGGACGTGAAGGAAAATACATTACCGCTCGTAAAATCGAAGAACGTTTAATGGCTGAATTACAAACAGACGTATCTTTACGTGTTGATCCTATTGGCCCAGATTCTTGGACTGTATCAGGCCGTGGCGAATTGCATTTATCAATTTTAATTGAAAACATGCGTCGTGAAGGCTATGAATTACAAGTTTCTCGTCCAGAAGTTATTGAGCGTGAAATTGACGGGGTTAAATGTGAACCATTTGAACGTGTTCAAATTGACACACCTGAAGAATACATGGGTAGCGTGATTGAATCACTAAGTTTACGTAAAGGCGAAATGCAAGATATGATTAATGCCGGTAACGGACAAATGCGTTTAATCTTCTTAGCACCAGCTCGTGGCTTAATTGGTTATTCAACAGAATTCTTATCAATGACTCGTGGTTATGGTATTATGAACCACACCTTCGATCAATACTTACCAATGATTCAAGGAACGATTGGCGGCCGTCATCAAGGTGCATTAGTTTCAATCGATACTGGTAAGGCAACGACTTACTCAATTATGAGTATTGAAGAACGTGGTACAGTTTTCGTTGAACCAACGACAGAAGTTTACGAAGGAATGATTGTTGGGGAAAACAACCGCGACAACGATTTAACTGTGAACATCACAAAAGCTAAACAAATGACTAACGTTCGTTCGGCAACGAAAGACCAAACATCAGTCATCAAAAAACCGAAAAAATTAACGTTAGAAGAATCATTAGAATTCTTGAATGAAGATGAATACTGTGAAGTAACACCAGAAAGCATCCGTTTAAGAAAACAAATTCTTAACAAAAATGAACGCGAAAAAGCAAGCAAGAAAAAGAAAAAAGCTGAATAATTTTTCGACAAATAAACATTTAAACCAACTATGCTCGTTTTACTACGAAAATAGTTGGTTTTTTTGATGGTAAAAACGAATTAATGCGTATTTTAAGATAAGGATATTTTTTATGTGTGGATAACTACTCGTTATCCACAACAAGCAAATGTCGCTATTTTTGAAAGCTTTTGATAGCAAGCTTTCACAATTTTTCATTCTTTTTGATGTTTCACGTTAACTGGTGTTTCACGATTGTGTCTTGGTTTAACACACCTTGTTCCTGTTAGATTAGCGTGTTAAAATGACTTGTAGAACAAAGATTGGAGCGCAATAAATGAGTGCATTACAAGAATTATTAAAAGATACATTTGGCTATGATGATTTTCGGCCAGGACAAGAAACGATTATTCGTCATGTATTGCGACAAGAAAATGTCTTAGGCATTATGCCAACAGGTGGAGGCAAATCGATTTGTTATCAGTTGCCAGCCTTACTTCTGGATAATTTAACATTGGTGATTTCACCATTAATTTCTTTAATGAAAGATCAAGTAGACGCCCTAAATTTAATGGGGATTCCAGCTACATATATCAATAGTACCATTTCCTATCAAGAAATGAATCATCGTATTCAATTAGCGGTTAACAAAGAAGTCAAGCTATTGTATGTTGCGCCAGAGCGATTAGAATCTTATGATTTTCAACAGATGCTGACACATGTACCAATTGATTTATTGGCAGTAGATGAGGCACACTGTATTTCACAATGGGGGCATGATTTTCGTCCAAGCTATTTGCGTTTAGCAGAGATTATTGATCAATTTCAACAGCAACCAACTGTGATTGCACTAACAGCTACAGCAACGCCACAAGTAGCGGAGGATATTGTCAAGCAATTAAGAATTCCATCAGAAAATGAAATCAAAACAGGGTTCGCTCGAGAAAACTTATCTTTTCAAGTCGTGAAAGATCAAAACAGAGACGTTTTTCTTTTGGAATATTTAAAGATGAATACTGGGCAATCAGGTATTATCTATGCAAGCACGCGGAAGGAAGTTGAACGAATTTATCATTTATTAGAAAGTAAAAAAATTGCAGCTGGGATGTATCATGGGGGCATGAGTGAACAGTTACGTAGTGAAAATCAAGAAGCGTTCTTGTATGATCAAGTGCAAGTGATGGTAGCAACAAATGCCTTTGGTATGGGGATTAATAAGAGTAATGTTCGTTTTGTCATTCACGCACAAGTACCAGGAAATATTGAATCTTATTACCAAGAAGCGGGCCGAGCTGGTCGTGACGGTCTACCTAGTGATGCTGTGTTAATGTTTGCTCCACAAGACTTGCAAATTCAACAATACTTTATTGAACAATCTGAAATGACCATTGATTATAAGCAGAAAGAGTACTTGAAATTACGGGAAATGTCACAATATGCGAATGAACAAATGTGTTTACAAAAATATATTTTACGCTATTTTGGTGAAGAAGGGACGGACTGCGGTCGCTGCTCGAATTGTCTGGATAATCGAGAATTAGTCGATATTACGGTCGATGCCCAAAAAGTCTTGTCTTGTGTAAAACGTATGGGAGAACGTTTCGGTAAGGGCTTAGTTGGTAAAGTCTTGACTGGTTCAAAAGATCAAAAAATTGATCAATGGCATTTTGATCGTTTGCCAACATACGGACTAATGAAAGGTCGCACCCAAAAAGAAGTCACACAGCTGATTGATTATTTGACAGCAGAACGTTATTTAATTCCTTCTGATGGGCAATTTCCGTTGTTATCAGTCTCGACAGAAGGTGTTCAGGTGCTTTTAGGAGAACGGAAAGTCTTCCGAAAAGAAGACCAAAAAGTTCGAAAAGTAGCAGTGGATGATGCCTTGTTTGAACGATTGCGCGAATTACGTATGGACATGGCTCAAGAGGCAGGCGTGCCGCCATATGTAGTCTTTTCCGACAGTACACTTAAAGAAATGTGTGAAAAATTACCGCAAACAACGATTCAATTATTGCAAATAAAAGGGGTCGGCCAAAATAAATTAGATAAATATGGCACCGCCTTTTTAGAAGTAATTAAAGAATATCAAGAGATAAAAAAATGATATAGTTTGTTATTTTATTTAAAATTAAAAGCAGAAAATAAGAAAAAAGTCTTTTAATGTATTTGTTGTTGTATTGATAAAATAAGCTTGTTATATAAAGAGATTTCTTACTTAATATATCGCTTGGTTTTAGAAAATTTCTTAAAGGAAATTTTCTGAAATCATCATGTATCTAACTGAGAAGTATGTTATAATTATTTAATTAAGATAGGGAGGTTCTGTACAAATGGACGAAGGAATTTCAAAGAAATTTGCCATTCAATTATTAGAAGACGATGCAGAACGCATTAAAATGCTTATTCGTAATCAAAAAAACAGTTTGTGTATTTCTCAATGTAAAGCATTTGAAGAAGTAGTGGATACACAAATGTATGGTTTTTCAAGACAAGTGACCTATGCGACCCGTTTGGGGATTTTAACTAATGATGAAGGACATCGCTTACTAAGTGATTTAGAACGCGAATTGAATCAATTATATACAGATGTTTATGAAGAAACACAAGAAAAAAACGAGATTGGCAAGGAGGGTTAAGCTTTGCCAAACAAAGTAAAAAAACGGCATTTGCTAGACTATAGTATTTTTATTCCATATTTAATTTTAAGTATCGTGGGATTGATTATGGTATATAGTTCCACATCCGCATTACAAGTAATGAAAGGTTTTTCACCTACGTCATTCGTTATTAACCAGGTTGCCTTTTGGGTAGTAGGGTTAGTTGCAATGTTTTTTATTTATAAGATGAAAACATCCGTTTTCCAGAATCGAAGTTTTATCATGTTTGCCATTGCAGTAATTACGGTTATGGTTTTAGCCGTTCGGATTCCTGGTATCGGGAAAGAAATTAACGGCGCGCGTGGTTGGATTGAGATTGGTGGATTTTCGATGCAACCAGCTGAGTATTTAAAAATTATGGTTGTCTGGTATCTGTCTTATATTTTAGCACGACGACAAAAGACAATTAATGGAGGCATGGATCAATTTAAACAAGCTGCCGGGCGCCCGTTGATGCTCGTTTTTGTATTAATTGCGCTAGTTGCAATCCAGCCTGACTTTGGGAATGCGGCCATTCTAACATTGATTACCATCGTGATGGTTTTAGCAAGTGGGATTAATTATATGTATACCTACTTGGTCGGTGGCTTAGGCATTTTAGGTAGTATCACGGCTATTCAGTTATTAATTATGTCTAAAGGAAAAATTTTCCCAGCGCGTTACCAATATATTTATAATCGTTTTGCTGTTTTTAAAAATCCATTTTTAGATGAACGGAACTTAGGCCATCAGTTAGCTAATTCTTATTATGCAATCAGTAATGGCGGCTGGTTTGGCAAAGGTCTAGGAAATAGTGTTCAGAAAAAAGGCTTTTTACCTGAAGCACATACGGATTTTATCTTTGCGATTACTTTAGAAGAGTTAGGCATTATCGGCGGTCTAGCGATTTTAGGATTGTTGATGTTTATGATTGCGCGAATTATTTTAGTCGGTGTACGCTCGAAGAAACCTTTTAATTCACTAATGTGTATTGGAATTGGTACAATGTTATTAATTCAAGTCTTTATTAATGTTGGTGGGATTACTGGGATTATTCCATTAACAGGAATTACTTTCCCGTTCTTGAGTCAAGGCGGGAATAGTTTGCTGATTATTTCGATTGCTGTGGCCTTTGTCCTGAATATCAGTGCAGATGAAACACGTCAGAAATTAGAAAATGAGTACTATTTATCTTTAGAACAGAACCAATAAATTTGAAGGAAATTGATGGTAGGAGTGACGTTATGAAAAAGGTATTAGTTGCCAATCGTGGCGAAATTGCGATTCGAATTTTTAGAGCTTGTACAGAATTAGATATCCGTACAGTAGCGATTTATGCTGCAGAAGATGAGTATTCTGTTCATCGTTTCAAAGCTGATGAAGCGTATTTAGTTGGTAAAGGGAAAAAACCAATTGAAGCCTATTTAGACATTGAAAACATTATCCAAATTGCCAAAAAATCGGGAGCAGATGCCATTCATCCTGGTTATGGCTTTTTATCTGAGAACTTACGCTTCGCCGAACGTTGTGAAGAAGAAGGAATCATTTTTGTTGGACCTAAAACACATCATTTAGATATTTTTGGCGATAAAATTAAAGCGAAAGAAGCAGCTGTAGCTGCGGGGATTGCTTCGATTCCAGGCTCAGATGGGCCAGTAGCAACGGTGGAAGAGGTCGTAGCCTTTGGTGAAACGCATGGCTTTCCTATCATGATTAAAGCTGCTTTAGGTGGCGGCGGTCGCGGGATGCGCGTTGCCCACGATGCCAAAGAAGCACGAGAAGGTTACGAAAGAGCAAAAAGTGAAGCGAAAGCAGCCTTTGGTTCTGACGAGGTTTATGTTGAAAAGTATATTTCTAATCCTAAACATATCGAAGTACAAATTTTAGGCGATCATCATGGGAATGTCTTGCATTTATTTGAACGTGATTGTTCCGTTCAACGACGCCACCAAAAAGTGGTAGAAGTCGCACCATGTGTATCAATGAATGAAGAACAACGAGCAGCCATTTGTTCGGCTGCTGTACAGTTAATGGCGCATGTCGGCTACGTGAATGCGGGAACGGTTGAGTTTTTAGTAGAAGGGGATCAGTTTTATTTTATTGAAGTGAATCCTCGTGTTCAGGTAGAACATACTATCACAGAAATGATTACAGATATTGATATTGTGATCTCTCAATTACAAATTGCGCAAGGGCTTGATTTGCATAAAGATATGCATTTGCCAAAACAAAACGAATTGACATTAAAAGGCGCGGCTATTCAATGTCGGATTACGACTGAAGATCCCTTGAACCAATTTATGCCAGATACAGGGAAAATTGATACGTATCGTTCACCAGGTGGGTTTGGTGTGCGTTTAGATGTAGGGAATGCTTATTCTGGCTACGCTGTGACGCCCTACTTTGATTCTTTATTGGTTAAAGTCTGTACGCATGGTTTCTCTTTTGAACAGGCAATCAGTAAAATGCAACGCTGCTTAAAAGAATTTCGGATTCGTGGCGTGAAAACAAATATTCCGTTTTTACAAAATGTTGTGAGCTATCCAGCGTTTCAATCTGGCGAAGCCAAAACAACCTTTATTGATAATACACCTGAATTATTTGAATTTCCTCGTATGCGCGATCGTGGCAATAAAACGATGAAATACATTGGAGAAGTAACGGTCAATGGGTTCCCTGGCATTGAACGAACGGAGAAAAAATATTTTGAAGCCCCGCGCGTGCCGACAGATATTGAAGTTCCAGAAAAAGTGATCACAGCTAAAAATATTCTAGACGCTCAAGGAGCAACCGCCGTCATTGATTGGGTTAAGAATCAAGAAAGTGTGTTAATGACAGATACCACGTTCCGTGATGCGCACCAAAGTTTATTAGCTACTCGTGTGAGAACACAAGATTTTAAAGCAATTGCTGGTCTAACTGATGCAGCCCTGCCTGAGCTGTTTTCTAGTGAAATGTGGGGTGGCGCTACGTTCGATGTTGCCTATCGCTTCTTAACCGAAGACCCATGGCAACGTTTAAGAAAAATTCGTCAGTTGATGCCAAACACACTTTTACAAATGCTGTTCAGAGGATCTAATGCGGTAGGCTATCAAAATTATCCTGATAATGTTATTGAAGAATTTATTAAAGAATCCGCTCGCCAAGGAGTCGATGTTTTCCGAATTTTTGATAGCTTAAACTGGATTCCTCAAATGGAAAAAAGTATTCAAGTCGTTCGGGATACCGGAAAAATTGCGGAAGCAGCAATTTGTTATACTGGGGACATCAATGATCCAGCCCGAGCAAAATATAATGTTCAATATTACCTTGATATGGCTAAAGAATTGGAAAATTTAGGGGCACAAATCATTGCGATTAAAGATATGGCTGGCTTATTGAAACCACAAGCTGCTTATCGTTTAATTAGTGAATTAAAGGCAGCCACGGATTTACCAATTCATCTCCATACCCACGATACTAGTGGCAATGGGATCATCACTTATTCAGCAGCTACTAAAGCAGGCGTTGATATTGTTGACGTCGCAATGAGTGCGATGAGTGGCGCAACTAGCCAGCCAAGTATGAACAGTCTATATTATGCTTTAGTCAATGGTGAACGGACGCCAACTATTAACATTGATAATGCACAGAAAATCAATCATTATTGGGAAGATGTGCGCATGTATTATCAACCATTTGAAAATGGGTTAAATGCACCGCAAACAGAAGTCTATATGCATGAAATGCCTGGTGGTCAATACTCTAATCTACAGCAGCAAGCAAAAGCGGTAGGCTTAGGGCACCGTTGGGATGAAATCAAAAAAATGTATCACACAGTGAATTTGATGTTTGGTGATATTGTAAAAGTGACGCCATCTTCAAAAGTCGTGGGAGACATGGCACTCTTCATGGTTCAAAATCATCTGACAGAACAAGATGTTTATGCGCGTGGCGAAGAACTAAGTTTTCCTGAATCAGTTGTGACTTTTTTCCAAGGTGATTTAGGTCAACCAGTTGGTGGGTTCCCGAAAGAGCTCCAACGAATTATTCTAAAAGGTCGACCAGCCTTCACAGAGCGGCCAGGTGACTTAGCAGCACCTGTTGATTTTGCGAAAGTACAAGAAGAATTAGCCGAAAAAATTGGGTATCAACCTAAATTGGAAGAAGTTTTAAGTTATTTAATGTATCCACAAGTATTTTTAGAGTATCGTCAAAAATACGAAACCTTTGGAGATATAACCTTATTAGATACGCCAACATTCTTTAATGGTATTCGTCAAGGAGAGACATTGGAAGTTCAAATTGAACGAGGAAAAACGTTAATTATTCGTTTAGATGAAATTGGCGAACCTGATATTGACGGAAACCGTGTCTTGTTCTTCAATTTGAATGGGCAACGTCGTGAGGTTTTAGTTAAAGATGCCTCCATTAAGTCTGCTGTTCAAGTAAAACAAAAGGCGGAACCAACTAATAAAGAACAAATCGGCGCAACGATGTCTGGTTCTGTTCTACAAGTATTGGTCAAACGTGGCGATAAAGTAGAAAAAGGTCAGCCGTTGCTGATTACAGAAGCCATGAAAATGGAAACGACTATCGAAGCACGTTTTGCGGGCACGGTAGATCACATTTATGTTGAAGAAGGCGAAGCAATCAGCTCAGGTGATTTGTTATTAGAAGTGAAAGAAAAATAAGATGAGAGGGGAAAAAATGAAGCGATTTTGGGCCTTTACTGCTGTTTTTTTAACAGTTCTACTCATCGGATATTTAGAGCCAGTTTTTTTCCCTGCTGAAAAACCAACCGAAACAGCTCAAAGTGGGCGCTTATCCAGCGCTCACACTGCTGTTCCTCATGAAGAATTGCCAGCTTCTGGCTACGCAGCATACATAGGGAAAGATGTGGAAACCTTTATCCGCCAGTTTGGCAATCCTAAAGAAAAAATTAAAACAGGTCGTACGTATGAATTATGGACGTTCGGTTTGACGATGAATGATTACTTAGAAGTCAACGTTCGAGAAAATAAAGTCATCGCAATTAAGGCCTTTAACAATGACAAAATGATAGAACCGTTTAAGATAGATATGAAGCTTGCTGACTTGTCTGATTTAATGACGATTTATTCTAATTTTGCATTTAATTTTCATCATGAAGCTTACGATGTCGAGCTGATGGAAGAAGATATGAACTATCGACCATTGGTTGCTTTTGATAATGGCAGTTTTGCAGTGTTATTTTTTAATCAGCGGACAGGTGGTTTAATGGCAGTTAATTATGTCAATAAAGAAACGTTGCTTACGGAAATGCCGTATCAATTAAATGAAGGTTCTCCTTTGCCAGTTGATATAACGCAGTCAATGACCTTCGATCCTGTTCAAAGTAACCAAGCGATTTATGTCATGAATCTGGTTAAACAGCAAGAAAAGCAAGCTGCTTTTTCAGTTTCCACACAAAGTCAAAAAGATGCCCAAACATTGTATCAAACGCTGGCTAACCATACATCAACAATTTTGTCGGCAAATCGACAAGCGGAATTGTTACAAACAAGAGAGGAACATACGGCTATTCATCCCTTTCAGTTGACTAAGGATGAATTTTCTTTATTAGTTAAAACGAGCAAACTTTCGTTGAGAGAACCGACAGGTATTTTCCAAGAACCTGTTTATGATAGTACCTTTACTATTTTGTCATGGTTTTCGGACCCGCAATATGATAGCTATTTTGCTGAGTCAGAAACGACAGAATTGGGCGTTGCCTTTTCCAATGAAGGTGTGTTAGTCTTATTAGAGAAACGACCAGAAAATAGGCAAATCACGGAGAGTAGTGAAAAGTTATGATTGTGACAGAACATTTATTTGCAATTGAAGATCAAACAGAATGCTTAATTTCAGCACTTTTAGAAAGTGATGCTGTTCAAAACTATAAAGAAACAAAAAATGCTATGTATGCTTCGGCGGAAGTTGCTCAGTTGCAAAAAGCATTTTTAGAAGCTAAGTCAGCTTTTGAGCGAGTAGAGGCTTATGGAATTCATGCACCCGATTTTCGGGAGAAACAACGAGCCCTACGTAAAGCAAAGCGGGCGCTTGATTTAAATGAAATCGTTGCAAATTATCGTTTTGCTGAGACAAACGTTCAAACGTTGCTAGATACAATTGGTTTAAAGATTGCGCAACTAATTTCTGAAGATATTAAAGTAGATGCTGGAAATCCTTTCTTTGAACGAGGAAAGAAACATTCAGGTTGTGGAGGAAGCTGCCATGCAAGCTAAAGAAGAAAAAGAATTTACGCTTCAAGAGCGTCGTTGCCTAATTGTTTGGGTATACACATTAAAACCGTTAAAACAGTTACGCCGATATGGACTGATTCACTATGTTTCACGAAAAATGAAATATGTGGTGATTTACATGAATGAAGAAAATATTGAAAGTAACATGGAAAAAATTAATCAGTTACATTTTGTTCGTAGTGTCGATAAATCGTATCGACCAGATGTCGAAATGAATTTTGCTGAAAAAATTGGTACCAAAGCGGCTTATCAAGAACAAGAAGACGATGGCTATGTAGTAGAGGAATTATCTACAGAGATTCGCTTAGCAGAGAATGTCTAATGCAAAAGAGTGAGAAATGTTATGAGAAATTTCAAACATTTTTCACTCTTTTTGTTATAATGAATTATAAAAGAATGATTGATAAAGGAGTCGAAACAATGCGTGTTATTTCTGGAGAATATGGTGGCCGGCGCTTGAAAGCGTTAGATGGCGACAATACTAGGCCCACAACAGATAAAGTAAAAGAATCTATTTTTAATATGATTGGTCCATATTTCGATGGTGGAATGGCGCTGGATTTATATTCAGGAAGTGGCGGGTTAGCGATTGAAGCCGTTTCTCGTGGAATGGACAAAAGTATTTGTATTGAAAAGAATTTTGCTGCACTAAAAGTAATTAAAGAAAATATTGCGATTACAAAAGAACCAGAAAAATTTGAAGTTAGAAAAATGGATGCTAATCGTGCCTTAGAACAGTTTTATGAAGAGAAGCTACAATTTGATTTGGTCTTATTGGATCCGCCCTATGCCAAACAAGAAATTGTTTCACAATTAGAAAAGATGTTAGAACGGCAGTTATTAACAAACGAAGCCGTTATCGTTTGTGAAACAGATAAAACTGTCAAGTTACCAGAAACGATTGGTACACTAGAAAAAACAAGAGAAACCGTTTACGGAATCACTCAAGTAACGATTTATCGTCAGGAGGCGTAGGATGCGTAAAATTGCTCTATTTCCCGGAAGTTTTGATCCGATGACAAATGGTCATTTAAATTTGATTGAACGCAGTGCGAAGTTATTTGACGAAGTCATTATTGGCGTTTTTATAAATACAAGTAAGCAAACATTATTTATGCCAGAAGAGAAAAAATATTTAATTGAAGAAGCAACTAAAGAAATGCCAAATGTGCGTGTTATCATGCAAGAAACCCAGTTAACTGTGGAAAGTGCAAAATCATTAGGGGCTAATTTTTTGATTCGTGGTATTAGAAACGTCAAAGACTACGAGTACGAGAAAGACATTGCTAAAATGAATCAACATCTGGCGCCAGAAATTGAAACGGTTTTTCTATTAGCAGAAGAACCATATGCACATGTAAGCTCCAGTTTACTAAAAGAAGTTTTACGTTTTGGGGGCGATGTGTCTGACTATCTTCCTCCCAATATTTATCATGCGTTAAAACAAAAGAAGAATGACTGGAGCTAAAATAATGAATAAAAAAACAGAAAAATTTTCGTTTAAATCACTCATTCCAATGGTATTGGCATTGCTGCTAATTGGTTTGTTTATCGTCCCAATTCCTTATTATATTGAAGGACCAGGAACGACAGAAAATTTAAAAGAGTTTGTAACTGTTGATGGGAAAAAAGATACGCAGTCCGGTGCTTTTTATTTAACAACGGTGGGCATTCGTTCGGCCACTATTTTTTCTGCCATAAAAGCAAACTTTTCGGATTTTCAAGAAGTCATGTCCAAAAAAGAATTAATGGGGGATAGTAGTAATAGCGAATATAATCGAATTCAACAATATTATATGGATTCCTCAAAAAACGCTGCAATTGAGCAAGCCTTAAAATTAGCGAAGGTTCCATATGAGATGAAATTTAAGGGCGTCTATGTGTTAGCGATGGAAGACAACTCAAGTTTTAAAGGAAAAATTGAAGTTGGCGATACCGTGACAGGCGTGGATGGTAAATCTTTTAAAAGCAGTGAAGAATTAATGAATTACATTAAAGCACAAAAAGTGAATCAAAAAGTCACAGTTCAATTTATTCAAGATGGCAAAGCAAAAGAAGCGACCGGCAAATTAATTGAATTGCCAACAGATAAAAAAGCGGGGATTGGTATTGGTTTGACTGACCATACAGAAATTGATTCTTCTATCCCAGTATCTATTGAAGCGGGTGATATTGGTGGGCCATCGGCTGGTTTAATGTTTACTTTGCAGACCTATGAACAATTAAGTCATAAAGATTTACGTAAAGGTCATGAAATTGCTGGAACAGGTACGATGAACAGTCAAGGAATCGTTGGTAGAATCGGAGGCATTGACAAAAAAGTTGTAACTGCCAGTGAGAACGGCGCAGAAATTTTCTTTGCACCTGATGATGAAATAACTTCAGAAATGAAAAAAGTTGAGCCAAAAATCAAATCGAATTATCAAGAAGCACAAGAAGCTGCGAAAAAAATTGGGACAAAAATGAAAATTGTCCCAGTAAAAACGGTTCAAGATGCCTTGAACTATCTAGAGAAATTAAAATAAAAGTACGCCTGGACCAAAAATTACTAGTGATTTTTGGTCCAGGTGCATTTTTTTGTTAAAAAATGCGTAATTATATTTTGAAGGGAGGACAAACGATGGATTGGTTGAAACAGTTACCTAAAAAGTGGCTATTGCTAGGTAGTGGCGCGTCTATAGTTATTTTGATAACTCTATTAGTGGGCATTTATTTGATGGTTAATAAGGAGCCACGAGTAGACACCACAATGTGGGAGGAGACAAGTCTGACCACTATGGCAGAGGTCGCCACAGATGCCACAAAAGAAAGGGCAGAAACAATGATCTATGTTGATATTAAAGGCGCAGTGAAAGTACCAGGAATCTATCAACTAAAAAATCAGCAGCGGATTTGGGATGCTTTAGCTTTAGCTGGAGGCGTGAGCGAGGAAGCTGATACTGCCCAGGTCAATTACGCTCAAAAAGTAAAAGATCAAATGATTATTTACGTGCCCAAAAAAGGAGAAGCAGTGGCACAGTCATTAGAAACGCTGCAGGAATCGGCACCTGCTCAGCAAAATCAGGAGGAAAAAATCAACCTTAATACGGCAACAGAAGCAGAGCTACAAACGATTTCAGGAATCGGTGCGAAAAAAGCACAAGAGATTATTCGTTTTCGTGACGAACAAGGACCGTTTAAAACCGTCGAGGAACTGAAAAATGTTCCAGGTATTGGAGAGAAAACAGTAGAACGTTTAAAAGACATGTTGACAGTGACTGGCTAACTTTTAACAGAAAATTCCTGAGAATTCTTGACTATGGGATGCGGATAACATACTATTTGTAATAAGATTAAATGATTTGGCAAATCGAACACAGGAGTCATTAAAAATAAAGGAGGTTTATTATGGAACGAATTCCATGGGACCAATATTTTATGGGACAAAGCGTCTTATTATCATTAAGAAGTACTTGCACACGGTTAACTGTCGGAGCAACCATTGTTCGCGACAAACGAATTATTGCAGGGGGTTACAATGGTTCAGTTAGTGGCGGAACGCATTGTATTGATGAAGGATGCTATGTTGTTGATAATCATTGCGTTCGAACAATCCACGCAGAAATGAATGCAATTTTACAATGTGCGAAGTTTGGCGTCCCTACAGAAGGGGCAGAAATTTATGTGACACATTTCCCTTGCCTGCAATGTACAAAGATGATTTTACAAGCAGGGATTAAAAAGATTTATTATTTAAAGGATTACCGTAATGATGCGTACGCCCTAAATTTAATTGAACAAGTAGGAGCCACGGTTGAAAAAGTGACTTTAGTACCAAAATATTTTGCCGAATTACAATGGGGAGAAGAATTTGCCACACTTGAGGACAATCCTTCCTCAGCTGAGGAATAATTGGTTCTTCATAGCTCTGCTGACTAGTTGTGGGCTGTGGTGTCTTTTCGCACCTAGTTTATTAGGAGCTCTTCTTCTTTCTATCACTGTTATCCGTATTGTCTGTACAAAAAGTTTTCCTGTTATATTGGGAGGTTTTTTGTGCAGTTTTTTAATAGTAGGAGGCGTATTGATTTTCCAGTGGTTAAAGCCAGTCTCTTTGTTGCCTAAAGAAGTCCGCTTGTCAGGACAGCTAATGATATTACCAGATGAAATACAAGTAGATGGCGATCAAGTGAAATTTCCTGCCAATTGGATCGTAAAAGGCAAAAGGCAGAAAGTACTGGCATTTTACCAATTAAAAAGTGTGAAAGAAAAACAGCAATGGCAACAACTAACCACAACCATTCAGGCAACCGCTGTAGGTATTTTAGACTCGCCCCAAGGTCAAACCAACAAAAATGGCTTCAATTATCAACTATTTTTAAAGAATCAAGGAATCGAAGCTATTTTATTCATTGAGGAGATAGGACAACCGCGTCCTTTTTTTTCTTGGCGGTTTAAAGAAATCATTAGCGGCTGGCGGAAGTGGGCGATGGTACATATTCAGAAAAATTTTGCTGAGACTAGTGCAATGTATATGAATGCGTTGCTCTTAGGTTTTCGTAATGAAGAATTTGCTGAAATAAGCGATAAATTTTCAGCATTAGGCATTTTGCATCTTTTTAGTTTGTCAGGGATGCATGTTTCTTTTTTCCTTCGTTTATTTCGCTTGCTAATGCTAAGAATTGCTCGCCGAACGCAAGAAAGTTATTTTTTGTGGCAATGCGGTTTTTCACTGATATATGCTGGTTTAACAGGATTCTCAGTCAGTGTCATGCGGGCGCTTTTACAAACAAACCTCAATACGTTCAATCGACGGTTTAATTGGCAGGTACCGGCCCTCGATTGTTGGAGTTTAACTCTCTTAGTGCACTTGATTGTTCAGCCAACCCTCTTTTTTTCAGTCGGCGGTCAATTTAGCTACTTACTTTCCTTTGTTCTGCTGTTTTTAGAGCAAACATTGGTTGGTTATTCTTCGCCTTTCATTAAAAATTGTTTAGGCTCTTTCCTATTGGCTGTGGCTTCCTTACCTATTTTAGTCCAATCATTTTATGAATGGCCCTTGTTAGGAAGTTTCTTAACATTTCTCTTGTTATCAATTTTTGAACGGTTCTTGTTACCGCTTTTGACGTTGAGCTTTTTTCTAGTGATTATTATGCCAGCACGCTATTTAGCAGCCTTGCTCGAACCGCTATTTTTAACAATGAATGGCTTATTTGAGTGGGTGCTAGTTCACTTAAATCCGAAGCTGACCATCAGCTATTTAAATTCTTGGATACAAATTAGTTTGTTATTACTAATCGGACTTTCAATGATTTATTTAGCAGACAAGTCTAAAAAAATTTTTTTCTCAATCGGACTACTAATTGTTTTGATAAATAGTAAATACCTTTCGCCAATTGGCATTGTTGCAATGATCGATGTAGGCCAAGGGGATAGTTTGTTTATCCAAGCGCCTTTTCACAGAAAAAATACACTGATCGATACAGGTGGTCGGTTGTCTTTTGACAAAGAAGCTTGGCGGCAACGGAAAAATAGTCGATCAGGAGCGGAATATTCAGTGATTCCTTTTCTCAAAAGTCAAGGAGTCAAACGTTTAGATGAAGTGATCATCACACACGCACATGAAGACCATTTTGGCGATTTATTAGCCATTGCGCAGAAGGTTCCAATTTCTGTTCTTTATTTTCCTAAAGGAGCAGCTGAAGCCAATTTTTCGTTTCGCCAAGTCTTGAAACAACTCCAAAAAAGCGGGACAGACTGTCGGCCGATTTTAGCGCCCAAGCGAATTAATGGGCCCGTTTCTTTTCAAATTTTATCACCAAATAAGAGCAGTATTGGGGGCAATAATGACTCGATAGTGTTTTCCACACAATTAGGCGGACGGCATTTTTTATTTACTGGTGACTTGGAAGCCGAAGGAGAAGAACAAGTGTTGGCTCGCTATCCCCAGTTGAAAATCGACATCTTGAAAGTCGGTCATCATGGTAGTAAAACGTCGTCTACTAAAAGATTTATCAAACAGCTTAATCCGCGAGAAGCATTGATTTCGGCTGGACTGAATAATCGTTTTAAACATCCTCATCAGGAGACATTAGCGACGCTGGAGGAGCAAAAAATAAATTATTATCGGACCGATCTTCAAGGAATGATTTATTATCAATGGTTACCCTGGCAAGGGCTTTCTAAAGCCAAATTTGTTAAAGAACAAGACTAGTATTTCCAGAAGTAACATGATAGGATAAACAAGAGAAACGAGAAAAGGAGCGAGCCAATGGAGTTACAAAAAGCTTTGAAAGAAGTGCGAGAGCAAAAAATCGCTCCAGTTTATTTATTAATAGGAACAGAACTTTATTTAACTGAATTATTTAAAACAACATTGATGAAAGAATTGTTGACGGAAGAGGATGATCAATTTAACTTTTTCTCATTTGATATGGAGGAAACACCTTTAAGTGCAGCGATTGCTGAAGCGGAAACAATTCCGTTTTTTGGTGATTATCGCCTTGTCTTTGTGGAAAATCCTTACTTTTTAACTGCCGAAAGAAAAACAAACGGTGTGGAACATGATGTCAATCTTTTATTGAATTATTTGGAAAGTCCATCACCAACAACTGTTCTTGTTTTTATGGCCTCATATGAAAAATTAGATGAACGCAAAAAAATTACCAAAGCATTGAAAAAAAATGCCACAGTAGTTGACGTCAATCCAATGGATGAAAAGGCTATTCGTCAGTACATTTCTCAAACGATTGAGAGCGAAGGGTACACTATTCGCTCCGATGCTTTTGATTTATTACTTCAATTGACAGACTTGAACTTATCAAAAATTATGGGAGAATTACAGAAGCTGTATTTATATGCCCTTGAAACGAAGACAATTACACGAGGTGCGGTTCAAGAATTAGTCCCTAAGTCTTTGGAACATAATGTTTTTGATTTAACCAACGAAGTACTTTCTGGAAACAGTGAAAAAGCTGTTCAATTGTATGAAGATTTACTTTTACAAGGAGAAGAAACCATTAAGTTAAATGCAATCTTACTGAATCAGATTCGCCTTTTTCTACAAACAAAAATTTTGGCTAAGATGGGCTATCAACAAGCGAATATTGCTGATACATTAAAGGTTCATCCTTATCGAGTCAAGTTAGCGTTACAACAAGTCCGACGATTTGAATTGTCTCGATTAGAAAGACTTTATGATGAATTAGTTGAAAATGATTACCGCATGAAAACGGGCCAAATGGATAAAGAATTACTATTCCAATTATTTATTTTAAAATTGACTGCACAAGCAAAATAAGAAAGTACCAGAGACAATCGTCATACAACGATTGCCTCTGGTACTTTCTTATTATTTAGCTCCTAATAGTTCTTCTTTTCCGTGAACAAGCTGTGTCAACATGGCACAGAAAGGTGTTGCTACGTTGTATTTTTGTCCTTTGCGCCAAACAGCACCATTAATGTAATCAATTTCTGTGAGACGATGATTTTTAATTAAATCTTGATACATAGATGGATAGTGCAAGCCAATACCGTTTGGATCATAAGTTTGAGCAATATGTGTATAGACTTCTGCTTGATCTAAATGAATGGCTTCTTTTTCTGCGACTGCTGCAAATTCACTGATTAATGTTTTAACAAGGGATTCACTAACAGGTAGTGCACCAAATTCGGCAATATTACAATCAAGGATTGTACACAAACCATTTAGCGTGCCATTGACACAGGCTTTCCGCCAAATAGAGTAGCGAACATTGCTACTATAGCTTGGATTTAACCCAGCTTTTTGGAAGACATCAACGACTTCTAAAGCAAATTCTTTACCAGAAGGATCAATATTTTCTAATTCAATTTCGCCATCACCTAAAAGTTTAACACGTCCCGGTCCTTCTAAACCAGCTGTCCACATGGTAATGCCAACCAAGATGTTTTCTTTTGGCACATATTTTTCTAGTACATCTTCATGACCTAAGCCATTTAATAAACATAGTACATACGTTTTTTCAGTAATCATTGGTTGAATCGCTTTAAACATTGCATCTAATTGTTGTGCTTTGGTTAAAGCAATAATTAAATCTACTTGTTCATTTTGATGGTCAATTTCTTCTGGTGAGAAGATTGGTAGTTTTGCGACAACTTCTTCTCCATTAAAATCAGCGATTAAACCATGTTCACGAATGGCTTCAATGTGCGCGGGCCATTGATCGATTAAAGTTACATCATTTCCGCCTTGATGCAACATAATTCCTAAACGGCTGCCCATAGCGCCGGCACCAGCAATTGCAATTTTCATGTGTATCCATCTCCTTAAAAGTTCTTTAACCGTTATTATTATACAGCAACTTTCCTAAAAATGAATAAATGGGACTTGCAAATTTGTTATTTTTTAAATGTTTCCTAAAAAGTAAGGATTGCATCAAATGGTAAAGTAAGCTAAAGTAAAGCGTGGAAAAGTTTATAAATGAAAGTAGAGGAATCGTTAATGACGAAAGAAAAATTTTGTCGAGAATCACGAGTGATTCAAACACATCGTGTATTTCCCTTTGATTTAAATCCCTTTGGTGCACTATTTGGTGGGAAATTAATGTCTTTAATTGATGACGCCGCATCCATTTCCGTTTCACGACATTGTCGGAGAGGGGCAGTTACAGCATCTTTAGATAACTTGAATTTTTTAAAACCTTTAAAAGAAAATCACTCAGTGTGTGTTGAAACGTTTGTTTCTGGCGTGCATCATAAATCGATGGAAGTATTTGTTAAAGTTGTAGGAGAAGATTTAACAACTGGAGAGCGTTATTTAGCGGCGACTTGTTTTACAACTTTTGTAGCCATTCCGTCTCATATGAATCCCGAAAGTGACTTCCAATTAGCGGCAGTCGTCCCAGAAACTGCAGAAGAAAAGTTGATTTGTTCCAATTATGAAACGAGACGACAACAACGTTTAGCTTTGCGAGAAGAGACTAAATTATTTAGTCAACATCTCACAACAGATTTACCGTGGATTGATTCACCTTTATAAAAAAATGTCCGAGTCTTTGTGAAAACAGACTTGGACATTTTTTGATGAAAAAAGAAGCTAACATGAATGCTAACTTCTATCTCACATTATTTAGCTAATTTGCTTAAACGAATTTTATCGCGGTTAGCTTTGTTTTTATGGATTAAACCTTTAGTTGCAGCCATATCAACAGCTTTAACAGCTTCGTTGTATAAAGCATCGACGTTATCAGCTCCAGCAGCTACAGCTTCTTCAAATTTCTTGATTGCTGTACGCATTGCGTTTGTTTGAGATGAATTTTTCGCATTCGCGTTAGCACTTGTACGTACGCGTTTGATTGCAGATTCGATATTTGGCATTTGTTTCACCTCCGATGATTTAGGTTTTACACTGGTCAGCCAATGTAATTCAACAGTAATCATTATACCTAATCCATTGTTCCATTGCAATAAAAGACGACAAGTTTTTTTCCTTAACAGACAATTTCAAGAAAAAAATAAGAAAATTTGCCAGAGCCTTAAGAAAAAAGCATACATTTTTTTTAAAACATGCTATGATAAAATAGATAAATGAAAAATGGTGGTGTCTTTGTGAGTATTGCATTATTGGTAACGATTACTTTGGTAATGGGTGTAATTTTTGTTAACGGTTGGACGGATGCGCCGAACGCAATTGCAACCGCTGTCTCGACTCGGGTGTTAAAACCGAATGTCGCAATTTGGATGGCTGTTGTGATGAACTTTTTAGGTGCATTAGTCATGACCTTTTTTAATGCCCAAGTAGCTGAAACGATTAGCAACATTGTTAGTTTTGACGCAAATGGAAACGCTTCACAGGTGGCTTTGGCTGCTTCGCTTTTTTCAATTGTGGTTTGGGCAGTTGCTGCGTGGTATTTTGGTATTCCCACAAGTGAAAGCCATGCGTTAATTGCCGGCTTGACTGGTTCGGCAATGGCATTAGGTGGTTTGGGTGCAGTCAATGGCTCGGAATGGATCAAAGTGCTTGTTGGTCTAGTTGTTTCTACCGTTATGGGCTTTGGCGGCGGATATTTGATTGCCAAACTTGTTGTGAAAGCTTTCTCGGCTGTGCCTAGAAGAAAAGCCAACAAATTTTTTACAGTTGGGCAAGCCTTTGGTGCAGGAGCTAATGCTTTTTTACATGGTGCGCAAGATGGGCAAAAATTTATGGGCGTGTTCATGTTAGTGCTTTTTTATAATAATTTAGTCGAAAAAACAGGTGGCGGTTTTGTGATTCCGTTATGGGTTATGGTTCTGTGTTCCATTACAATGGGCATCGGAACTTCTGTGGGCGGCATGAGAATCATTAAATCAGTCGGGATGGATATGGTAAAACTCGAACGCTATCAAGGCTTCACTGCAGATTTAAGCACGGCTATTTGTTTATTTTTAGCATCGGCTTTTGGGATTCCAGTTTCAACTACTCATACAAAAACAACAGCGATTATGGGAGTAGGTGCTTCTAAGCGAATCTCAAGTGTTGACTGGCGTATCGTGAAAGAAATGCTGATAGCATGGATTTTAACTTTCCCAGGATGTGGGCTGATCGCTTATGTGATGTCAAAATTATTTATTGCAATTTTTTAAGGAGAGAAAAACATGGCACGTAAAAAACAATTTGATTATTTTGGAGAATTAAACCAGTTAGCAACAAATGCTTATGAAGCGGCAAAGGTTTTGCAAGAAATTGTAGACAATTATTCATTAGAAAACTTAGTAAAAAAATCAGAAGTGATTCATCAATTGGAAAAAGAGAATGATGAAATTGTTCGCAAAATTTTAAATGAACTCTATATTTCCTTTATTACGCCGATTGATCGAGAAGATATTGTCGATATTACGGATCACTTAGATAACATTATTGATAGCATTAATAGTTTGTCTTATTTACTTGATCATTTAGTTGTCGAAGAAATGATTACGCCCGCGCTAGAATTAACTGCTTATATTGTTAAAGCGACAGAAGGCGTTAAATCAGCAACGAAGGAATTTGCAAAATTTAAGAATTCTAAAACGTTAGTTTCATTGATTGATGAAGTGAATACGATTGAATCTCAAGGCGATAAATTATACAGTAGCGCCATGAAAGATTTGATGACTAACGAAAAAGATTTATTAAAAGTTATCAAGTGGAAAGATGTTTATGATCAGCTTGAGCGCACGATTAATGATTGTGAATCAGCTGTTAATATTATTGTCGGAATTGTCATCAAAAATACGTAAAGAAAAGAGGGGGGAGCTGTTGGTTAAAGTAATTATTGATGCTGATGATTTTGGGATGTCAGAAGCGATTAATCATGGCATTATCAAAAGTTATGTCGATGGTTTAACGACGTCGACACTTTTGATGCCCAATTTACCAACAGCAGAACACGCCGTTGCGTTAGCAAAAAATTATCCAGGCTTATTTGTAGGTCAGCATACGAATTTTTTATTAGGGAAACCTTGTGCGGACCCATGTATGATTCCTTCCCTGGTAGATGAACAAGGCAATTTTCATCGCTCTTCTTATTATCGTCAACAAAAGCAAGTAACCTTCGTATATGAAGAAGTACGACTTGAAACGATTGCGCAATTGACGCGCTTTAAGGAACTAACTGGACATTATCCTGAACATTTTGATTGCCATTCGATTGGTGATGAAGTGGTTGATCAAGTATTTTTAGAATTAGCAGAAGAGTACGGACTTCATACAACCCTGAAATATAGTGGGGAAAAAGAATATCCACCGCAACAAGGTTATTTTCAGGTGACACATTTGTTAGAGTCTGGCGCGTTATCTTATATTCACGAAGGCGTATCAGTGGAGAATTTTTTAAAAGATGACTTTGGTTTATTACGGATGCCGGAATCGGCAATTGCTGAGATGCATTTTGATGTTGGGTATTTGGATCAATTTGTTTTAGACAATTCTTCATATACCACTTTACGCTGCAAAGAATTAGCAACGATTTGTGATCCTCGTGTTCGTCAGTGGTTTGAAGAACAGGGGATTGAGCGAATAACGTTTGGCGATTTAAAAAAATAAAACCGTTACTTTCACTAGTGAAAGCAACGGTTTTATTTTTATGAGAATAACCAGTAGCCAATTAAAATCGCACCTAAAATTACACGATACCAACCGAAAACTGTAAAATCGTTTTTCTTCAAGTAATTCAATAAGAATTTAATCGCAATGATGGAAACAACAAAGGCAACAATAGAGCCAGTTAATAAAATAATGATTTCTTCTGATCCAAACGTATTTCCTTTGGCCAAGAATTTAAAGATTTTTAAAAAACTTGCTCCAAACATTACTGGAATTCCTAAGAAAAATGAAAACTCTGTTGCAACAAAACGTGAGGCCCCAATTAAGATTGCCCCTAAAATGGTCGCTCCTGAACGTGAAGTTCCTGGAATTAATGCCAGTACTTGGAAAGCACCAACGATTAAAGCGGCTTTATAAGTGAAGTCTTTTAGATTAGTACACTTCGGTGCAACATTTTTATTTCGTTTTTCAATGATAATAAAAGCAATCCCATAAACAATTAACATAATCGATACTGTTAAAAAGTTATAAAAATGTGCATCTAAATAATCATCAAATTTTAGACCAATAACTGCCGCTGGTAAACAAGCGACTAAGACTTTAGACCAAAGAATCCAAGTATCTTTTTTCTCTTCGCCATTTTTCTTTGGTGAGAAAGGATTCAATTTGTGGAAGTATAAAATAACAACCGCCATAATTGCTCCCAATTGGATAACGACGTTGAACATTTCCATAAAATCTTTACTTAGATCGAGTTTAATAAACTCATCCACTAAAATTAAATGTCCGGTACTACTAATTGGAAGCCACTCGGTAATTCCTTCGATAATACCAAGAATAATTGCTTTCCATAGGTTAGCAAAAAGCATGTCACCATTCCTTTCTGAAATAAATGCAAAACACATCAAGTATAAGTATACCCGCTGACAAAGTAAATGCCAATGCAAATTCTTATTTTAAAATAAATTTTAGAATTATACAAAGGTGCCACTTGTAATTCATGAAACTTTTTTCTATACTAGTGATACTTTAAAAAATGGGGGAAGAGAAATGTTTGGATTTTTGAAGAAAAAGAATGAAGTTGTCGAAAATAATACAATGTATGCCGTTGCCAATGGAACCGTTATCCCAATTAGTGAAGTGAATGATCCTGTTTTTTCACAAAAAATGATGGGAGATGGCTACGCAGTAGTTCCAGAAAATGGTGAAATTTATGCACCTATTGAAGGAGAAGTTTTAAGCGTTTTCCAAACAAAACATGCCATTGGTTTAAAAATGACAAACGGTCTTGAAATTTTATTACACATGGGTATCGATACGGTAGAGTTAAACGGGGCACCGTTCACTATTAAAGTGAAAGAAGGCGACCAAGTGACTGCAGATACGGTGGTCGCAATTGCTGATTTAGAAGCAATTAAAGTAGCTGGTAAAGGAACTGAAATGGTTGTCATTATTACCAACATGGATAAAGTAGCACAATTTTCGTTAGAGAAAACTGGCGTGGTTACAGCTGGTACACCAGTTGGCTCTGCCACAGCCAATTAATGCATTAGACGAGGTCGGGACAGAACCGTTTAGCTCCGAGAAATAAGAAGAAATTTCCGAAAATTGATCTTTGATTTTTGGAGAATTTCGGCTTATTTCCGAAGGAGTTGGTTCTGTTCCCGCCGTTTATCAGTTTTTGAGCGTGGAGCAAAAATCCAAAGTGATTTTTGTTCCACGCTCGTTTTTTTTGAACATAAATAAAATTTTATTTTGGAATTAAAAAATATTTAGAAAAATAGTTGAAATTTTATTTCAAACGAGTTATAATGAAAGCGTATTAGAGAGGAGCTAAAAAGATGTATGGTATTTCAGTTTTTCTTGGTGAAGAGATTACAAACGATACAATTATTTATATCAAAAAGATGAAAGCGCTTGGATTTGATGGTATTTTCACTTCTTTACACATTCCAGAAGATGATACTTCCCTTTACCGCCAACGCTTGACTGATTTAGGGGCAATTGCTAAGGCAGAAAAAATGAAAATTATGGTAGATATTTCAGGTGAAGCGTTAAAAAGAGCGGGTTTTTCTTTCGATGAATTAGAGCCTTTAATCGAGTTGGGCGTAACTGGCCTTCGGATGGACTATGGCATTACGATAGAACAAATGGCTCATGCTTCACATAAGATTGATATAGGATTGAATGCTAGTACCATTACACTGGAAGAAGTGGCTGAGTTAAAGGCTCACCAAGCGGACTTTTCTCGCTTAGAAGCTTGGCATAATTATTATCCAAGACCTGAAACCGGCATTGGAACAACATTTTTTAATGAAAAGAACCGCTGGCTTAAAGAATTAGGCTTACAAGTTTTTACTTTTGTGCCAGGAGATGGGCAAACAAGAGGCCCAATTTTTGCTGGTTTACCAACATTAGAAAAACATCGGGGGCAAAATCCTTTCGCCGCTTCCGTTGGTTTGATGGCTGATCCTTATGTCGATGCTGTTTATATTGGTGATCCCACAATTAGTGAGCGAACCATGGCTCAATTTGGTTATTATCACCAAACCAATCAATTTCTGTTAGAAGTAGCACCTAGCGAGAGCCGCTATTTGAAGCGAATACTTGGGACTCATACCAATCGTTTAGATGCTGCAAGAGATGTTTTGCGAAGTGAATTATCAAGAACGAGTGAAATGTTCAGAAAAGATGAAATTGCAACGATTGAGTCAGAGCAGACTGAAGCACGTCCAGTGGGAACCGTAACGATTGATAATGAAAAATATGGTCGCTATATGGGAGAAATTCAAGTCACACTGGTGGACTTGCCGAAAGATGAAAAAGTCAATACGATTACACGAATTATTGAAAAAGATCAAACGATATTGCCGTTAATCAAGGCAGGCAATCAATTTACGCTAGTCACGGAAGGAACGATAGAGAATGAATTTAGAAAACTTAACAACTGAACGTAGAAATGAAAATACAATGGGCTTAGATGAGATGAGTGTCAAAGAAGCTTTACAAAAAATGAATCAAGAAGACCAAAAAGTTGCAATTGCAGTGGGTCAAGAATTAGCAGCCATTGAACCAGTGGTAGAAGCCATCATCAAAAGCTTCAATCAAGGCGGCCGCTTGATCTACATGGGCGCTGGTACGAGTGGTCGGTTAGGTGTCTTAGATGCAGCCGAATGTGTACCAACTTTTGGCGTCGAGCCAGAGATGGTTCAAGGCCTCATCGCTGGTGGTCAAAAAGCAATGACTGTCGCAGTAGAAGGTGCTGAAGATTCAAAAGAACTAGGTCGTCAAGATTTAGTTGATCTAAAATTATCAGCAAATGACATTGTTGTTGGGATTGCAGCCAGCGGTCGGACGCCTTATGTAATTGGCGGTTTAGAATATGCTACAACGGTGGGAGCAGCTACCGCAACTGTGGCATGTAATAAAAATGCCGAAATTAGTAAATATGCACAAATGCCGATTGAAGTAGATGCAGGGCCTGAATTTTTAACAGGTTCGACTCGCTTGAAATCTGGGACAGCTCAAAAATTAATTTTAAATATGTTATCAACTATTTCCATGATTGGTATTGGAAAAGTCTACAATAACTTAATGGTTGATGTAAAACCAACCAATGAAAAATTAGTAGAGCGTTCCAAACGGATTATTATGGAAGCAACGGGTTGTAGTTATGAAGTTGCCGAACTAAAATTTGTAGAAGCAGAAGAAAATGTGAAGTTAGCAATTGTAATGATTTTAACTGATAGTACTAAAGAAGAAGCAACACAAAAATTAATTGACGGGAATCAATTTATCAAGAATACATTAAATTAAGGAATTAGGAGGGTGTTTTAACATGGCAGAAGAAAGAATTAAACGCATTGCTGATGGGATTTATAAAGAAGTTGGTGGTCAAGAAAACGTGGACAAAGTCATTCATTGTATGACTCGTGTTCGTATGGATATCCGCGATTATGACAAAGTGGATATTGAAGGATTGAAAAAAATTGATGGCGTTATGGGCGTCGTAGAAGATGATACGTTACAAGTAGTTGTTGGTCCAGGGACTGTTAACAAGGTTGCACAAGAAATGGTAGATCAAGCAGGTGTCAAATTGGGAGAACCATTTAATCATGGCACCACAACTGATGCTTCAGCAGGCAAATCTGGAAAAGATTTAGTAGAAGAAAAAGCCGCTCAAATGAAAGCACAACAAAAAGCGAAACAAAATAACACTTCACCATTTAAAAAAGTGTTAAAAGCCATTTCTAGTATCTTTGTTCCGATGATTCCTGCCTTTGTTGGGGCTGGTATTATTGGCGGGATTGCAGCTGTTATGTCTAACTTAGTTGTTGCTGGTGATATTTCAGCTTCATGGCAACAATATATTGATGTCTTAAATATCATTAAAAATGGGATTTTTGCTTATTTAGCTCTTTACACTGGGATTAACAGTGCCAGCGTTTTTGGTGCAACGCCAGCGTTGGGTGGTGTTATTGGGGCAGTCACAATGTTAACAGGAATGAATCCAGATGCACCAATCAGTAATATTTTCACTGGGGGAACATTATCTGCAGGACAAGGCGGAATTATCGGTGTTATTTTTGCCGTATGGTTATTATCATTGTTAGAAAAACAATTGCATAAAATTGTCCCAGAATCAATTGATATTATCGTAACGCCAACCATTTCACTTTTAGTGATTGGCTTAGCAACTATTTTCTTAATCATGCCTGTAGCCGGAGCTATTTCTAATGGCTTAGTTGGTATTATCAATGTTGTCTTAGAAAAAGGTGGCATGGTTGCTGGCTTTACTCTTGGTTTAACCTTCTTGCCAATGGTAATGTTTGGTTTACATCAAATTTTGACGCCAATCCACATTGAAATGATTAATCAAACAGGGATGACTTTGTTATTACCAATTCTGGCCATGGCTGGTGCGGGACAAGTCGGTGCAGCTTTAGCATTATGGATTCGTTGTAAATCAGATAAAAAATTAGTTGAAATGATTAAAGGTGCCTTGCCAGTTGGAATTTTAGGTATTGGTGAACCATTAATCTACGGAGTTACTTTACCATTAGGACGTCCATTCATTACTGCTTGTATCGGCGGTGGTATTGGTGGTGCAGTAATCGGTGCCTTCGGTAATGTTGGTGCGATTGCTATTGGACCAAGTGGGGTGGCTTTAATTCCATTAATTGCCAACAACCAATGGCTTGCTTATGTATTAGGGTTATTGGCCGCTTACGCAGGTGGGTTTGTAGCAACGTTATTCTTTGGGATTCCTAAAGATATGCAAACAACTAAATAATAAATAGAAAAAGGAGAACTTGGCTTCTCCCTTTTTCTTTGTTAAAATTTAATTGCGTAGGAAATGGTGTATCAGGAGGGATGTTTATGCAACAAAATATTGTTTTATCTATCCAAGATCGTCTACAACAATTACCAAAATCAGAACGAAAAATCGCAGAATATATTTTAAAAAATACAGAAACAGTTATTTCAATGAATGCGCAAGAGCTAGCGAAACAAGCAGGATCAAGTCCAGCGGCAATTATTCGCTTTTGTCATTCTATGGATGTGAATGGCTTCACAGAGTTGAAACTTTTATTATCTGCAAATCTTGGCCAAATGAAGCAGCAAATGTACACTGAAGTTACTAAAGGGGAATCAACAGCTGATATTAAACAAAAGTTACAGGCGCGCTTTGTTCATGTGGTTGAGCGAAGCGGTCAGACATTAGAGGATGTCGCAGTGAATGAAGCCGTTGATTTGTTGGAAAAAACAGAAGTAATTTTTGTCTATGGGTTGGGCGCCTCTTCGTTGGTTGCTCAAGATATTTATCAAAAGTTTACGCGATTAGGCCGAACGGTATTTACAACATTGGATCATCATTTATTTGCTTCTATGTTAGGCTCTACAGAAAAGCCTAGTGTTTTTATTGTTATTTCTAATTCTGGAACGAATAAAGAAGCAAGTACTTTAGCTGATTTAGCGAAGCAGCAAGGGATTCCTATTGTTAGTATCACACAAGATGAAAAATCAGTGATTGGTGAAAAAAGTGATATCGTCCTTCAAACCTCTAGTGGGGAAGACGTGCCATTGAGAAGTGCGGCTACTGTTTCCTTGGTGGCACAATTGTATGTAGTCGATGTTTTATTTTTTGGTTATGCAGCAAAAAACTATAAGGAAACCTTAGAAAAAATTCAAATCTCAAGAAAGAATGTAGAACGTTTAAAAGAATAAACAAAAAGAGAAGGCTATCTGTCATTTTGACAGATAGCCTTCTCTTTTTTTACAATAAACGGCGCTTTTCAGCGATCTTTTTTCCCTTTTCAATATAAGAAATATCATTAATTCCTTGAATGGTAAATGTTCCTTTTTCGTAAGTTAAGGTCGTCACGCTACCATTCTCCAGCGCCATCTGCATAGGCAAACTTGCATCAATTAAGGAAAGTAAAAAGGAAATTGTTAGTCCATGGGAAACCACCATGACTTTGCCGCCACCATTTTTTTCTCGATGATGAGCGATATCTTCGAAACCAGACCAAACACGATCACGGATAACTTCATAAGGCTCCGCCCAGTCAGCGGTATCGGCTTCAATAATAGCATTTGCTAGGTCACGATAGGTAATCTTCGTGGTCATCATGTCCTCATAACTTTTAAAAGCTAAAATGCGTGGCACCACACCCCAAAGTTCACCATCATAGCCACCTTCTAAAGAACCAAAACACCACTCACGAATCCGTTTATCGGTTAGGTAAGGAATCTTTTGGTGGTTTTGATGTTCTTGTAAAATAATCTGAGCGGTTTGCATGGCACGACCACTATCACTACTATAGGCTTCCTTAAAGTCTATGTCCCTAAGACCTAAGCCTAAATGATAAATGCCTTCTTCTCCTTGTTTGGTTAAGGGGGTATCTGACCAGCCTTGGGTACGGCCAATCGTATTAAACATCGTTTTTCCGTGACGAATAATATAAAGTGTCGTTGCTTCAGTCATTGCTACTCCTCCTAAGTTTCTTTAAATAGTGAATAAATCTCTAATTAAAAAATGGGTTTGTGGCTTTTTCATGTTGAATGGTCGTGGCATCACCATGGCCTGGATAAACAGGAAATTCTTCTGGTAAAGTGAATAGATAGGTCGTAATGCTGTGTAATAATTGTTGCATATCACCAGTGTGTAAATCAGTACGACCAATACTACCTTTAAACAATGCATCCCCAACAACAACAAAATCATCAAAGACAAAGCTGACGCTACCAATTGAATGACCAGGTGTTGGGACTACGGAAAATTTCATGCCGCCAATTTCATAATCGGTTAGTTTAAATTCATGTTCGGCGGGTTGAACAATAATATTTGCTATATCATCATGTCTGCCTAATCCTGAAAGATTCAAAATAGGATTGGAAAGCCACGCTTGTTCTAATGGACTAACATAAACAGGGATTTGATAATGATGGCGCAATTCTTCTACCGCACCAATATGATCATAGTGAGTATGTGTTAATAAAATAGCGGCTGGTTTCTTCCCTAAACGGGTAATTTCTTGAATTAGTTTTGCTCCTTCTGCACCTGGATCAATAATTAATAATGCTTCTTCATTATAAACAAGATAACAGTTTTCTTGAATAACACCTGTTCTAATTTGTTCGATCTGTATCATCTCAGGACCTCCTAAAGTTCTAACGATTCTCTTCAAGTATACCGAAGAATCTTAAGAATAGAAAGTTTTCTTGTTTATCCAAAGAAAAAATAAATCATTCTTAGAATGTTCGGTTTTTGCTTGTTTTAACACGTATTTTTTTAAAAAAAATCACATTTTTATAGTTATTAAGCGAAAGTTTATGTATAATCTTCATGTGATAGTAAGGAGGAGTATTAAATGTTTCATTTTGTAATAAAAGGAACAGGTTTTTCTAGTAAAAATTTGCAAGAGATTAAAGTTTATGAAGAGACACTTTTTTGTATAGATGAGGCCGGAGTAATTCAGGAAATAATTGAACCAGATGCTGAAGCGTATGAAACTGTGCTAGCAGAACAAAAAGAGGCACAACGTTTTCAAGAATTGCCCCAAGATTCTTATCTTTTACCCGGCTTTGTTGATTTACATGTCCATGCACCTCAGTGGGCACAATCAGGGACCGCCTTGGATATTCCATTGTATGAATGGCTGAATACGTACACGTTTCCTTTGGAGTCCAAATTTGCAGATTTAACATTTGCCCAACAAGTCTATGATGAACTGGTAACCCAATTGTTAGCTAATGGGACAACAACAGCCCTTTATTTTGCGACCATTCATTATGAAGCTAGCCGTCGTTTGGCAGAGATTTGTGCGGAAAAAGGGCAGCGTGGCTTAATTGGTAAAGTTGTAATGGATGATCTTAATGAGAATCCTGAGTACTATCGTGATCAAACAACGCAACAAGCATTAGAAGAAACGGAACGGTTTATTCAAGAAATTCAAACATTAGCGCAGCAAACAAAACAAGGCGTGTATCCCGTTGTAACTCCACGTTTCATTCCAAGTTGTACAGAGGAAGCACTTAAAGGATTAGGAGAATTAGCAGCGAAATATCAAGTCCATGTTCAAAGTCATTGTAGTGAGAGTGATTGGGAACATCAATTTGTTCAAGAACGTTTTGGAAAAAATGATGCCCAAGCATTGAATGATTTTGGTTTATTGACAGAAAAAGCAGTGATGGCACATGCAGGCTTTTTAGAAGAAGCAGATATGAATTTATTCCATGAAACAGGGACGGCTGTGGCACACTGCCCAATCTCTAATGCTTATTTTGGCAATGCAGTAACACCGATTGCAAAATTAGTACATCAACATCAAGTAGAAGTTGGTTTAGGTAGTGATCTTTCAGGTGGTTTTTCACCAAGTCTTTTTGACAATTTAAAGCAAGCGGTGATTTCTTCTAGAATGTTAGAAGATGGCGTCGATGCTACAAAAAAACCAGAAGTACGAGGTGTTAAAACAGCACGGATTACAGTAAATGAAGCGTTTTATTTAGCTACTGCTGGTGGTGGTCAAGCGCTAAGTTTGCCAATTGGAAAATTAGAAAAAGGGTATGCTTGGGATGTTCAAATTATTAATACAAGCTTGTCACAAGCACGAATCCCTAAAAATCCAGGGGAATCATTGCTTGATATTTTCCAAAAAATCTTATATTTAGCACGACCAGAAAATATTCGAGAAGTCTGGGTACAAGGTGAAAAAGTACATGATAAAAATTTAATGTCAGCAACTAAAGGAGCATAAAAAATGAGTGAAAAGAAACAAAGTAATCTTCATTTAACAGTGGGGCCAGAAGATTCAGTATCTTTTGGGCAGGCCACTATGTTAGGGATTCAGCATGTCTTAGCAATGGACGTGTACGTCGTACCTGTGATCATTGCTTCAATTATTGGGATTAGCACAGCACAAACGTCTTCTTTAATCCAAGCAACATTCATAGCAGCAGGACTTGCCACGATTATTCAATCTCATTTTTGTATGAGATTACCAGTTGCGCAAGGCCCTTCATTTATTCCGATCGGGGCAATTGCAGGAATTTATTTTGCCAATAACCAACAAGGAAATGGCTGGGGCGCAGTTTTAGGTGCTAGTTTAGTGGGGGCAATTGTTGTTATTATATTAGGATTTACTGGTATTTTTAATCGTTTAATCACTAAATTTGTTCCACCAATTGTGGGAGGAACAATTATTTTTGTGGTGGGGCTTTCGTTAATGCCAGTCGCTTTATCGGATAATATTTACCACGCAAAAGGGGAATTAGGACAAAATATTTTATTAGCATTTATAGCAGCGGGTACGTTGATTTTCTTTGCACTCTTAGGTTCTGCTTTGAAAAAAGGGCGGATTTTCCGCGTTTCTTCTGTCATTTTGGCATTATTATTTGGGAGCATCGCGGCACAATTATTAGGGGTACTTGATTTATCAGCCGTTAGTGAAGCGGCTTGGTTTAGTTTGCCTCAGTTACCATTAGTTAACTTTTCTTTCCAATTTGATTGGTCAGCCATTGCCACGATGTTAGTTATTTATCTGGTTTTAATGGCGGAAACAACAGGCACTTGGTTTGCTGTGAGTCATGTTGTTGCTGAACCTTTGACCGAAGAAAAAATTAATCGCGGCGTAATTGGTGAAGGCTTAGGTTGCTTAGTTTCTTCATTCATTGGCGGCACGCCAGTGACTAGTTACTCTACAAATGCTGGGATTATTTCAATCACTGGAGTTGCTAGTCGCAAGGTTTTTGTGGCTGCAGGTGCGTGGTTTGTCTTATTTGGCTTATCTGGAAAACTTTCCACCTTGATTTCGGCCATTCCGGCACCAGTTATCGGCGGCGTTTTTGTGGTTGTTTGCGGCATCATTTCTGTAAGTGGAATGAAAGTCATGAGTGATGTAACAATTCATGAAAAAGAGATGTATGTAATTGCCGTTCCGATTATTATGACATTAGCGTTGACATTGTTACCAAAAGAGTTTTTGGAAACTTTACCACAATTTTTACAATATTTATTTAGTTCACCCGTGGCAACTGCCTCAATTGTTGCTATTTTATTGCAGGCAATTTTACCAAACGTTCAAGAAGGGTAAAAAGATTAATTTTCGTTAAAACGCCTTTGACAAGTGGCGGTAAATAGTGTAAATTAACAATGGTGTTTGTAAACACGAACGTTAAATGACCGAATGTTCGGTTTTTACGTTATTTTTGTAAATAACTAGGAGGCAGTAAGTATGAAAGTTTTTGATTATGAAGATGTCCAATTAATTCCCAATAAATGTATCGTGAATAGTCGTTCTGAATGTGATACTACAGTAACTTTAGGAAAACATTCGTTTAAAATGCCTGTCGTTCCAGCGAACATGCAAACAATTATTGATGAAACGATTGCGGAAACCCTTGCTGAAAATGGTTATTTTTATATCATGCATCGGTTTGATGAAGAGGCGCGAGTGCCATTTATTAAAAAAATGCAAAAAAAAGGCTTGATCACGTCAATTAGTGTGGGTGTGAAAGAAGGGGAATACGCTTTTGTTGAAACGTTAGCCCGAGAAGGTTTAGTTCCTGACTACGTGACAATTGATATCGCCCATGGTCATTCAAATGCGGTGATTAATATGATTCAACACTTGAAAAAATCTTTACCAGAAACGTTCGTTATTGCGGGCAATGTTGGAACACCAGAAGCCGTTCGCGAATTAGAAAACGCTGGAGCTGATGCCACCAAAGTGGGGATTGGCCCAGGAAAAGTTTGTATTACTAAAATTAAGACTGGCTTTGGAACAGGTGGCTGGCAGCTAGCGGCTTTACGTTGGTGTGCCAAAGCTGCTCGGAAACCAATTATTGCAGATGGTGGAATTCGGACCCATGGAGACATTGCAAAATCTGTGCGTTTTGGGGCAACTATGGTCATGATTGGTTCACTATTTGCGGGACATGAAGAATCACCAGGTGAAACAAAAGTGGAAGATGGCGTTGTTTACAAAGAATACTTTGGTAGCGCCTCTGAATTCCAAAAAGGCGAAAAGAAAAACGTTGAAGGGAAAAAAATCTGGTTACGCCATAAAGGGAAGTTGGCAGATACTTTAGTCGAAATGCAACAAGATTTACAATCTTCCATTTCATACGCGGGAGGTCGCGATTTAGAAGCGATTCGTAAAGTTGATTATGTGATTGTAAAAAATTCTATTTTTAATGGTGATACCATTTAACATTCAACTATAGACTGAAAAGAAGACAGCACGTAGTGCAGAAATTAAAATGATTTCTGCATTACGTGCTTTTTTTTACTTTACCTATCGTAGTAATCGTGTTAAGATAATTACAACGACAGACGTAGTACGATAGTTGAAGTACTTGAGGGAGGAATTTATGTGATTGGTAGTGATGCAATTCGAGGATACAACGATACCTTTATTCTCTCAATCTTACAATCCGGCGCTTCATATGGTTATGCGATTTCTAAACGCATTCGTGAAATTTCTAAAGAACAATATTCGATTAAAGAAACGACACTTTATTCTGCTTTTACACGTTTAGAGAAAAATGGCTACATTGAATCATTTCCAGGAGAAGTAACGCATGGCAAAAAGCGGACCTATTATCAAATAACCCATGCAGGAGAGTGTTATTTAGAGGAAAAGTTACTAGAATGGGAAGTAACAAAAGACGTCGTCGAAGCATTTGTAAAGGAGATGGGAAAATGAAAATTATAGAAGAATTTATTGATAGCTTATTTTCAGGCGTTGTTGAAACACCTGAAACAAAACAATTAAAGGCGGACTTATTAGCAAATGCTGAGGATCGTTATGAAGATTTGCTCAGCCAAGGAAAATCGGAAAATGAAGCAATTGGTACAATTATTTCTGAATTTGGTACTATCGATGAATTAATGGAAGAATTGAATTTAGAAAATAAACAAGTGGATGAAACAAACGATTCAATGAACGGTTTGCCAGAAATTTCAGTGGAGGAAGGACTTGACTATTTAGCTGTCCAACGTAAAGGTGCGATTCAAATTGGCCTTGGTGTTGTTGCAATCATGGTGGGTGTTGGCTTGCTGGTTGGTATGCGTGGTGTTCTTTCTAACGGTCTCGGTTTAGTTGGTCTTTTCATAGGTGTGGCAATTGGCGTTCCATTATTTATTGTTGCTGGTAATCGGTTTGTTGCAATGGACAAACAACTGGGGCAACGATTGATTCCGATTAAGTTAAAAAAAGAAGTTGCACAAAGAGAACAAAGTTTTCAACGATCATTTATTTTTTGTATGGCAGCGGGCGTAGTTTTTTGTATTTTGGGTTTAATCCCAGTTGTTGTCTTTAGTAGTGGCCTTCATCTGATGATGCGCCGTTCCATGCATCAAATGATGGGCGGACAATATTATAATGGAACGATGGGAATTAGTTGGCTCTTCTTTTTAGTATCGATTGGCGTCTTCTTGTTTATATTTGGTGGAGTAATTAAAGGAAGTTTTAATAAATTGTTGAATGAAACTTATTTTTATTCAGAACATGTTGGTCATCCTGATTTTGCCCCTCAACAAACAAAAACAGAGGAAGGACCTGTGGGAAATCCTGTCGGTGCAATTATTGCATCCGTTTATTGGCCCTTAGTTGTTGCACTCTATCTATTTATTAGTTTTGTTTTAGGGGATTGGCGGTTTAGTTGGTTAATCTTTATGTTCGCAGGAATCTTTTATAACACCATCCAAGCATTTTTACACAAACATTGAGACAAACCTGTTAATAGTAAAACAGAAAAGTGGGACATTCGTCAAAACGGCTGTCCCACTTTTCTTGTATTTTCGATTGACAAAAGCATTAAACTGGATTACTTTTAACTCATCCAATTGTTGAGGTGATTGCTATGTGGCAACTTAAAAAAGAACAAAATGTTCCCATTTATCGCAGTATTATGGAAATGATTGTTCAAAAGATTCAAACAGGCGAATTATTACCAGGCGAAAAAATTCCTTCGGAACGTAAACTGGCAGAATACTTGTCTGTCAATCGTTCAACCGTTGTTCATGCATTAGATGAACTGGTGGACTTAGGCTGGATTGTGCGAAAAAGAGGGAGTGGAACGATTGTCAACGAAGGGAAATGGGGGGTAATGATGACACCACGAACGGATTGGCATCGTTATTTAGAACAAAATGTGTTCAAACAAGTTCATCCCTTGGTGACAGAGATTGAGTTACGTGCTAAACAAAATTTGCCGACTGACTTAGATATGTATACAGGCGAGTTGCCGTTAGACTTAATTCCCAGTTTCGATTTTCCAGCATTAAATTGGAAACAATTTTTAAAAGAGGAAGCACAAGATGAATTAGGTTATTTGCCGTTAAGAAAAGAAATCCAAGCCATTACAGCAACGGAATATCAGCTTCATTTACCAAGTGAAAGTTTATTGCTCACTTCAGGTGCACAACAAGCACTTTTTTTAGTTTTGCAAGTTTTATTGAGACAAGGAGATAGTGTTGCCGTAGAAGATCCATCTTTCTTCTATGCCTTACCAATTTTCCAAGCTGCTGGTGTGCGCTTATTTGGTGTGCCCATGACAGAGGAAGGGATTGATCTTGAAGCGCTAGAACAAACAATTCGACAACATCGCATCAAAATGGTTATGGTTAATCCTTCCTTTCAAAATCCCACTGGGACAGTAATGCCTTTAAGAAAAAGAGAACAGCTTGTGAAAGTCTGTCAAACGTATCAAGTTCCTATTTTAGAAGATGATGTTTTTGGGCAGCTAAGTTTTATCCCAAAAACAGAAATTCCTCCTTTAAAAAAATTAGATCCAGATAATGTCTTGTATATCGGTTCGTTGTCAAAAATTTTAGGTTCGACCACGAAAATTGGTTGGTTAAGTGCGCCCGCCTCTGTGACGAAACAAATTGCAGAAGCCAGAAAAATGATGGATGTTTCGTTGAGTATTTTTCCCCAGATGCTCGCTAAAATGGCGATTGAAGATCCTTCTTTTTCTGAAAAAATTACGTTATTAAATAAACAAGTGGAACAACGAGCAACAGCTGTATATCAAGTATTTAAATCGTTGCCAGAATGGGAAGTTTCGCCAGTAAAAGGCGGCTTTTATTTATGGGCACATTGGCGTCAAGGGGCACTTAAGCCAGAAGAGTGGCAAGTGTTTTTACGAGAAGGTGTTTTGGTAGCACCAAGTGTCGCTTTTAGTGAAAAACGTGGAAGTATTCGCTTGAACTGTTCCCGAATTTCACCAGAAGAAATGCCTCTTTTTTGTGAGCGAATGGTACGGATTACACGACAGCTTTCTGAAAATAGACAAACAAAAATAGAACAGTAAGTAAGATTTTTCTTATAAAAATCATTTGCTGAGAGAAAACGCTACAACTTCCCTTTTCTAAACGAATATCCAATGCTATACTTAAAAAGTAAAAACAAAAAAACAAATGAGGTGTTTTCCATGTCTTGGGAACAAGTTTACCAACAATGGTTAAATGAAGAAAATATTCCAGAAAATTTAAAAAATGAATTAAAGGACTTAAATACAGACCCTGAAAAATGTGAAGATGCATTTTACGCACCATTAGAATTTGGGACTGCCGGGATGCGCGGAATTTTAGGCGCCGGTATTAATCGGATGAATATCTTTACGGTTCGTCAAGCAACAGAAGGACTTGCACGTTTTATGGATACGCAAGATCCTGAAACAAAACGTCGCGGTGTAGCCATTGCCTATGATTCACGTCATATGTCTCCAGAATTTGCAATGGAAGCAGCTAAAACATTAGCTAAACATGATATTCCTTCTTTTGTGTTTGAAAGCTTACGACCAACACCAGAATTATCTTTTGCGGTTCGTTACTTTAAAGCTTTTGCGGGAATCATGATTACAGCTTCTCACAATCCAGCTGCCTATAATGGCTACAAAGTCTATGGTGAAGACGGTGGTCAAATGCCGCCAGCTGATGCAGATGCATTAACTAAATATGTTCGTAGTATCGAAAATCCTTTGAAAATTGATGTCTTATCAGATGAAGAAGTTGCCCACAGCGGTTTAATTAACATTGTTGGTGAAGAAGTCGATAACGCGTATTTGAAAGAAATTAAAACAGTTACGATTAATCAAGAATTAATTAACGAAATGGGTAAAGAATTAAAATTAGTTTACACTCCCTTACATGGAACTGGGAAAATGTTAGGAGAAAAAGCATTAAAACAAGCCGGTTTTGAAAAATTTGTTTTAGTACCTGAGCAAGCTGTTGCTGATCCTGACTTTACTACAGTTAAGTCACCAAACCCTGAAGAACATTCAGCTTTCGAATACGCGATTCGTTTAGGGGAAAAAGAAGGCGCTGATTTATTGATTGCAACAGATCCAGATGCTGATCGTTTAGGTGCCGCTGTGCGGATGCCAAACGGAGACTACCAAGTATTAACAGGAAATCAATTAGGTTCAATTATGATTCATTATATTTTAGAAGCCCATCAACAAGCAGGCACGTTGCCTCAAAATGCTGCGGTTCTAAAATCAATCGTTTCTAGTGAACTTGCTACAGCGATTGCTGAGAAATATAATACGAAGATGTTTAATGTTTTAACAGGTTTCAAATTTATTGCTGAAAAAATTCAACAATACGAAGAAGACCACAGTCAAACGTTTATGTTTGGTTTTGAAGAAAGTTATGGTTACTTAGTGAAACCTTTTGTTCGTGATAAAGATGCAATTCAAGCGTTAGTTTTATTAGCAGAAGTAGCGGCTTTCTATAAAAAACAAGGAAAAACATTATACGATGGCTTACAAGATATCTTTGAAGAATTTGGTTACTTTGAAGAAAAAACTATTTCCGTAACAATGAGCGGAATTGAAGGCAGCGGTAAAATCAAAGCTTTAATGGCAAAATGTCGTGAACAAGCGCCAACTGAGTTTGCCGGGATTCAAGTTGCTCAAACGGAAGATTTTAAAGAATTAACACGCACTTTTGCAGATGGTCAAACAGAACAATTACAAACGCCTCCTTCTGATGTGCTGAAATATCATTTAGAAGATGGCAGTTGGATTGCTATCCGACCATCAGGAACAGAACCAAAAATTAAATTCTATCTAGCGACAAAAGCAACAAGTAGTTCAGAAGCTTCTGAAAAAATTGCTGCGTTTGAAGCAGTCGTTAATGAATTAACAAAATAAAATAAACAAAACAGGCTGTACGGAAAAAAGTACGAATGTTAGTGTTTGTGTCAAAAGCTAATTGACTTTTGACACAAACACTTTATTTAACTAAGGAGGGAATGCTATGAAAATTGGCTTTATCGGTGCTGGCAGTATGGGCGGTGCCATGATTAAAGGGTTACTGAAAGCTGAGGCAGTCAAGAAGGAACATTTATATGTGAAAGGCGGCTCAAGTGGAACAGCAGAAGCACTTCAAAAAGAGTGGGGCTTTCAACTTGTCACAGATTATGCGCTTTTTCAAGAGTGTAAAGTTATTTTTATTGCGACAGGAGCAAAGGTCGTGTTACCTGTCCTTCAGGAATTAGCTCCTCATTTTTCCAACGAAAGTCTATTGATTTCTGTTGCAACAGGTCATACCATACAAGAAGCACAAATGGCTCTTGGCAATAAAGAAGCCAAAGTTGTTCATGCCATTCCTAATACACCAGTTAGCGTGAATCAAGGCGTGATTGGCGTAGCCTTGGCACCAACAATTGAAGGCCAAACGAAGGACCTGGTAATGGAACTTCTTGCTAGTTTAGGGTTAGTCAAAGAAATTCGTGAAGCGCAACTGGAAACTTTTGGCACTGTGGCTGGTTGCAGTCCAGCTTTTGTTGATATCTTTATGGAAGCATTGGGAGATGCAGCAGTCTTAGAAGGGCTACCAAGGGACTTATCTTATGAAATTGTCGCTCAAATGATAAAAGGAACGGCGACCTTAGCCTTAGACACGAAAAAACATCCAGGAGCATTGAAAGATGAAGTGACTTCTCCAGGAGGAAGTACGATTCGCGGTGTCGTAGCTCTAGAAAAAAATGGCTTCCGTTATGCCGTGATGGATGCAGTTCAGCAAGCCAACCACGAATAGATGAAGAAAGTTGGAAAATCGACAAGTTTGTCATTTTTCCAACTTTCTTTGTGCCATATTTTTCGTAGGAAAGAACAATCGCAGTTCTTATTTTAAAAAACTCTGTGTTATAATGAGTGCAAAGTGAGGCGACTATAATGAAACAAATGGAAGAAATCAAACAAGTAAGTCAATTATATAAAGTATTAAGTGATCCAACACGTTTAAGAATTTTGCTACTTTTAAAAGAAGGCGAACATAACGTAACGGCGATTAGTGAACAATTGGGAATGGAACAGTCCGCCGTTTCTCATCAACTAAAATTATTAAGAGATAGCCGGGTTGTCAAGGCACGTCGCGAAGGAAAAACGATTTTTTATACATTGGATGATCATCATGTAATAGATATTTTAAATCAGACCTTTGAGCATATTGAACATCGATAAAAAGTAGGAAAAAATAGCGTAACTAGAATAGCGCTGTTGATGGAGGTAAAAATGAAGGATACCTTAAAGATCGGGTTACTAGGATTAGGGACTGTAGGCACTGGCGTTTTAACTCTCTTGAAAGAACATCAAGAGAAAATTTCACAAGTGACAGGAATGAATGTAGTCATTGAAAAAGCATTTGTTCGAAATCTTGAAACGAAACAAGCGCAAGCGGAAGAATACGGTCTGTCTTTAACAACTTCAATTGATGATATTTTAGAAGATAAAGAGATTCAAATCGTTGTGGAATTAATGGGAACCATTGAACCAGCCAAAACGTATATCATGAAAGCTTTAGAAAAGGGCAAACATATTGTGACTGCCAATAAAGATTTACTGGCGCAACATGGGAGTGAATTAGTAGCGTTAGCCCAAAAACATCATTGTGATTTATATTATGAAGCAAGTGTTGCTGGCGGGATTCCTATTTTAAGAACAATTGCTAATAGCTTAGCGGCAGACAATATTCAACAAGTTTTAGGGATTGTGAATGGTACGACGAATTATATGCTTACGCAAATGGTTTCTGCTGATAAAAGTTATGAAGAAGCTTTAGCAGAAGCGCAAGCGTTGGGATTTGCTGAAGCGGATCCGACAAATGATGTCGATGGAATCGATGCAGCCTATAAAATGGTTATTTTAAGTCAATTTGCTTTTGGGATGAATGTTTCATTACCACAAGTTGATATTCGTGGAATTCGCGGATTGTCTTTAGATGATGTCGCCATGGCTAAACAACTGGGGTATGAAATCAAATTGATTGGCTCTGCTGAACAAAATGAGAATAGTATCTCGGTGGAAGTGGCGCCTATGCTAGTCAATCAAAAGCATCCTATTGCATCTGTTCGGAATGAGTACAATGCAGTATTTATAAAAAGTGCAGGCGTGGGCGAATCAATGTATTACGGTCCAGGAGCTGGCGCTAAACCGACAGCAACCAGTGTTGTCAGTGATTTAATTACGATTGCTAAAAACATTCGCTTGGCAACGACTGGCCATATGTTCAATTCGTATCAACATAAAACCCAATTGACGAGTTCCGAAAATGTATTTGGACAGTACTATTTTTCATTAGATGTTCCAGATACGCCAGGACAATTTTTGCAGTTGACGCAATTAATGACTAAAGCAGAAGTCAGCTTTGATCAATTAGTTCAACAGAAATCAGATGGACAGCGAGCAAGAATTGTTGCCATTACACACCAGATATCAAAAGCACAAATGCAACAAGTTGTGACAGCTATTCAAAATACGGAAGCCTTTCAGTTATTAAATGTAATGAAGGTTATAGGAGATGAGTAAACATGTATGAAGGTTTGTTAAAACAGTATCAAACGTATTTGCCCGTAACAGAAAAAACACCAATGATTTCTTTAGCCGAAGGAAATACGCCACTGATTCCTTTACCTAATTTATCCAAAGAATTAGGTATTCAATTATATGGAAAATACGAAGGCTTAAATCCCACCGGCTCATTCAAAGATCGCGGGATGGTGATGGCTGTAGCAAAAGCGGTAGAAGAAGGTGCCAAAGCGATTGTTTGTGCTTCTACAGGAAATACTAGTGCCGCCGCTGCTGCGTATGCCACAAGAGCAGGCATTAAAGCGTATGTAGTGATTCCAGAAGGGAAAATCGCACTGGGAAAATTGGCGCAAGCTATTATGTATGGGGCGGACATTATTTCGATTCCAGGTAACTTTGATGAAGCATTAAAAGCGGTGCGAGAGATTGCGAAAACTGAGGCAGTTGCGCTAGTTAATTCAGTGAATCCTTATCGCTTAGAAGGGCAAAAGACAGCAGCTTTTGAAGTTTGTGAACAATTAGGTCAAGCGCCCGATGTCTTAGCGATTCCAGTTGGAAATGCCGGCAATATTTCCGCTTACTGGAAAGGCTTTAAAGAATGGCATGAAAAACAAGGAACAACTTTACCAAGAATGCATGGTTTTGAAGCAGAAGGTGCCGCAGCGATCGTGAAAGGCCAAGTGATTGAGCAACCTGAAACCGTGGCAACAGCGATCCGGATTGGAAATCCTGCTAGTTGGCAATTAGCAGAACAGGCACGCGATGAATCCGGTGGTTTCATTGATGCCGTGACAGATCAAGAAATTTTAACGGCTTACCGAAAAATTGCTGCTCAAGATGGGGTTTTCATTGAACCTGGTTCGGCTGCCTCATTAGCTGGAGTTATTCAACATGTTAAAAGCGGTAAAATCAAAGCAGGTGAAACCGTCGTGGCAGTCTTTACTGGTAACGGACTGAAAGATCCTGATACAGCAATGGAGACAGAAGTAACTATTTCAAAAATGAGTGACGTGGAAGAAATGCGTCTGCACTTACGAAAAGGAGTCGCAACACTATGAAAATAAGAGTACCTGCCACTAGTGCCAACTTAGGACCTGGCTTTGATTCATGTGGCATTGCATTATCCGCTTATTTAACAATCAACGTTTTAGGTGAAAGTGAATTTTGGGAAATTCAACATACTTTGGGAGAAGAGATTCCTACTAATGAAGAGAATTTATTAATTCAAACGGCATTGAAAATTGCACCAGAATTAACACCAAAAGTTATTCGGATGGTTTCTGACATTCCCCTTGCAAGAGGACTAGGCAGTAGCTCAAGTGTGATTGTAGCAGGCATTGAATTAGCTAACCGACTAGCACATTTAAATTTGTCCCCTAAAGAAAAAGTTCGTTTGGCCACAGAGATGGAAGGTCATCCGGATAATGTTGCCCCTGCTATTTTAGGAGATTTCGTGGTGGCTAGCCATGTAGAAAACCAAGTCTACCATGTCAAACATCACTTTCCAATGTGTGATGTCATTGCATTTATTCCAGAGGAACCGTTATTTACCGAAAAAAGTCGCGCTGTTTTGCCCGAAAAATTGGCTTATAAAGAAGCAGTTGCGGCCAGCTCAATTGCCAATGTTATGATTGCCGCAATTTTAAACGGGGATTTACCTTTAGCAGGCAAAATGATGGAACAAGATAAATGGCACGAAATGTATCGTCGTTCATTGGTTCCTCACTTAAAAGAAATTCGTCGTTTAACTCAGCAAAGAGGTGCTTATGGCTCTTTCTTAAGCGGTGCTGGTCCAACTGTGCTAATCTTGTCGCCAGAAGAACGAACCAACGAAATTGTTCAAAGTTTGGAGAAATTATCTACCAAAGCGAGCATCCAAATTTTCAATATTGATCAAGAAGGCGTTCAAGTCTTTTAAAAAAAACGAGAAAAAATCACTAGTGATTTTTTCTCGTTTTTTTTAATCCTCGGATGTTTCCGTGGAATAATAACTATGATCTTCTAAGTTCAAAGCATTAAGAATCATTGAGGCAGTTTCTTCAATTGAAAGAGAAGCGACATCAATAACGATACAACCTAATTTTTGATAAAGATCATTAGCAAAAGCCAGTTCTCGACGAATTTTTTCAATATCTGAATAAGAAGTATTTTCAGGCAATCCATATGCGCGCATTCGTTCTTTACGAATCCCGTTTAAAACATTGGGATCGTTGGTTAAGCCAACAATTTTTTTAGGGTCCATTTCGAATAATTGTTTCGGTAAATGTGCTTCAGGAATTAGTGGCAAATTAGCAACTTTTAAGTTCTTGTTGGCTAAAAAGAGACTTAGCGGTGTTTTAGAAGTTCGGGAAACGCCAAGAAGTAACACATCCGCTTCTAAAAAGCCTCGTGGGTCCTTGCCATCGTCATATTTGACAGCAAATTCCATTGCTTCAATTCGTTTAAAATAATTTTCATTCAGATGATGTAAGGCACCTGGTTCCCGCATGGGTGCGACACCTGTTAATCGTTCGATTTCCGCAACTGGTGGTGTCAAAATGTCAAAATGGAACAATTGATGCTCATTGAAAAATTGATTAGCAATCGCCACGAGATGATCATTAATAATAGTATGAAGCACCATGGCTTCTGCTTTTTTGGCATCTTCTAACGCTTGCACCAGTTTATCTTCGTCTTTAACGAATGTTCGTCTAATCAAAGTAAAATCAACAGTGGGGTACTGGGCCATTGAAGCAGCCGCCAATTTTGAAGCGGTCTCGCCAGCAGAATCTGAGATGACAAAAATCGTCACACATTTTTTTTCTTCAGAAATAGTCATAGAGGGTAAGTCCTTTCTTGCATTTTTAATAATTTTATTATACCATAAGTCCAGAATCTATTTCGTAATGATTCTGATTTAGGTTGGTGAGGGAGGAAATGGCGATGGCACCAGTAAAAACCAATATTGAACAAGCCTTAGAAACCATGAAAGCCAGTGGATTAAAATATACTAAAAAACGAGAATTACTGATGAGCTATTTGATTAAGCGAAATCGGTATGTTTCTGCACGTGAAGTGTATGAATTTATGAATGAAACCTTTAAAGGAGTCAGTTATGATACGGTTTATCGTAACTTGCATGACTTTGAGCGCTTAGAATTGCTGGAAAAAACAGAATTAAATGGCGAGCAAAAGTTTCGCTTCCGTTGTTGCCAAGAGGTGGAACATCATCATCACTTTATTTGTACGGTTTGTGGCAAAACGGAAGAAATTCACATGTGTCCGATGAATTTTTTTGAAGAACAGTTAAAAGGTTGTTCAATTGAAGGACATCGCTTTGAAATACTTGGTCGTTGTGCCGATTGTTGCGAAAAATAGCGAATAAGACGAAAAATCAAACAAAAATTTCGTATTTTATCAGTAGAGTGGTTGACGGTTATTTATGCTTTAGCTATAATATAACAAGGACAGTATTTTAATTTGTGGGTTTTTCCCACAAATAAGAAAAACGGTTACTTTTTAAGCTCGGAGGGAGGGAATAACATGTCAAAAACAGTCGTTCGTAAAAACGAATCTCTTGATGATGCTCTTCGTCGCTTCAAACGTTCCGTTTCAAAAGCGGGTACTTTACAAGAATCACGTAAACGTGAATTCTACGAAAAACCAAGTGTAAAGCGTAAGAAAAAATCTGAAGCAGCTAGAAAACGTAAAAAATTCTAGTTTTGAATGAATTGGAGTTGGTGGTATGTCATTGCTAACCACATTGAATGACGACATTAAAACAGCGATGAAAACTAAAGACAAAGAAACTTTAGCCGTACTTCGTATGTTAAAGACTGCCATTCAAAATGATCAGATTAAAGCGGGCCGTGAATTGAACGGAGAAGAAGAACTCACTGTATTGTCTCGTGAGATGAAACAGAGAAAAGATTCTTTATCAGAGTTTGAAAAGGCGGGACGCGACGATCTTGTTGAAAAAGTAAAAGTTGAAATAGCAATTGTTGAAAAATATATGCCTCAACAACTAACGGAGGAAGAAATTCGTCAACTAGTTCAAGAGGTAATGACGCAAACTGGCGCCACTTCACCAAAAGATTTTGGTAAAGTGATGGGCGCTATGATGCCGAAAGTCAAAGGCAAAGCCGATGGCAACCAAGTTAACGCAATTGTGAAAGAATTATTACAAGAAAACTAAGAGCGTTATCGAAACTAGGACAGGATACTGTCCTAGTTTTTTTATACAAAGAGAAAACCGGTAGCTTTTTACGGTTTTCTCTTTTTTGACTTTCAAAGTCAAATCAGGTACGACTTCTTTTTAAACAGATAAGAATGTGGTATCATTGTAAAGGACTATATAATAAAGGAGATGGACGTTTTTTGACAGATAATCAGTCAAAATCTTTGGAATTAATACTTACTGATTCTGATGATGCACACATGCTTTTAGGAACACATGATAAACATATCAAATTTTTAGAAGAGAATACCCACGTAACGATTAATAGTCGTGGCGAAGTTATTCAGTTAATTGGCGAATCATCAGAGGTAGAGTTAGTCGCTTCCGTGTTAAGAGCGCTACAAACATTAATTCAACGAGGCATCAAAGTGCATACGCCAGATGTCGTTTCTGCTTTAAAAATGGCCAAAGCTGGAAATTTAGAGGCGTTTATTGCCATGTATGAAGAAGAAATTATGAAGGACCATCATGGTCGGGCCATCCGAATTAAGAATGTTGGTCAAAAAAAATATATCGATGCAGTTAAAACTCATGACGTCATTTTCGGGGTGGGACCTGCGGGGACAGGAAAAACCTTTTTAGCCGTGGTGATGGCAGTAGCAGCTTTAAAAAAAGGCGAAGTACAAAAAATTATTTTAACTCGTCCAGCGGTGGAAGCTGGCGAAAGCTTGGGCTTTTTACCAGGTGACTTAAAAGAAAAAGTCGATCCTTATTTACGTCCAGTTTACGATGCCTTGTATCAAATTTTTGGTATGGATCATACAAATCGTTTAATGGAACGCGGCGTTATTGAAATTGCCCCGCTTGCTTATATGCGTGGTCGTACATTGGATGATGCTTTTGTCATTCTAGATGAAGCACAAAATACCACGGTTGCCCAAATGAAAATGTTTTTAACTCGTTTAGGGTTTAGTTCAAAAATGATTGTTAATGGAGATACTAGTCAGATTGACTTGCCACGTGGTGTAACAAGTGGTTTAGTTAATGCCGAGCGTACGTTAAAAGACATTGAAAAAATTGCCTTTGTAAATTTTGAAGCCAGTGACGTTGTGCGTCATCCGGTTGTAGCACAAATTATTCAAGCCTATGAAAAAGAACAACAAAAGCATTCCTAAGCAGTTAGGGAAGGAGTGAAAGTACCTTTTGAAAAAAGTACTTACAAAGTTAGGGGATCGTTTAGGTAAAGCCTATTTACCTATTTTATTAGCCGTTTTTTCTCTTCTTTTATTTATGATTATGTTTGGCAGTGTCCATCAGAAAAGAGTAGAAATTAAAGAAGGTCAACTGGCCGAGAAAACCATTCGTGCAAATAAAAATATCGAGAATACCTACGAAACAGAACAAAGAAAAAAATTGGCAGCAGAAGCTGTCACACCCGAATATATTTATCAAGAAGATACGGCATCTGTCCAACATAATCGTATTGATAAATTATTTAAATTGATTGATTCTGCGAATGAAAAAGTAGACAAAGAGTACAGCAATAAGCAAGCGAAGGCCAAAAAGGAAGAAACGATTCCTGCGCCGACCGTGGAAGAACGAGTAGCTAGCTTAAAATCATTGTTTGAATCTTTACCGCAAGATGAAGTTACGTTTTATCAAAGTTTTCCTAATGTTTTTTATCAAACAATCTTTACATTAACCTCTGAGCAATTAGATAAGGTTCGTTCAGAAAGTTTGATGTTGGTGGATGACGCAATGCAAAATCACGTTCGAGAATCTGATTTGGATAAAATTCGCCAAGAAGCTAACGGTAAAATTCAATACTTAGACATTACGAGTACCATGCAACAAGTCATTCGTTACATTGTTAACCAAGGGATTGTGGTAAACGATATTGCCAATGAAAAACGAACAGAAGAGCTACGCCAAAAAGCGATGAATGCTGTTCAACCCGCAATGATTTATCAAGGCGAAATTATTGTTCGTGAAGGTACTCAAATTGATGCAAAAGCGGTCGAAAAACTTGAGTTACTAGGAATGACTAGTCAAAATACGTCTATTTTTCCGATGGTGGCATTAGCATTAGCTATTTTACTTCAAGTTGAAGTGTTGATTTTCTTTACAAAACAAGTGACTGAGCCTTCGCGACAACGCTCGTTTATTATCTTTTACACGGGTGCTATGCTAATCAGTGTTATTTTAATGAAATTCTTCCAGATTTTCCAAACAGAGCAGTTGATGTATATTCCCTTGTTCTATCCAGCAGCCTTTGCGCCGCTGATTCTAAATCATTTTGTGAATCGTCGTTCAGGGATAATCGCTGCCATTTTCCAAGTCGTTTTTGCGTTATTTATCTTTTATAATTCTATTGGCACAAACTCGTTGACGGTTATTCTGATTATGTACTTATTCTCAGGATTTCTAGCAACAGTTGTTAAACGGAAACGGATGAGTGAGCAAGTTTTCCCAGCTTTAATGTGGGTAGTGGTCTTTCCTGTTTTCATGGCGGTTGTCTTAATGATTTATCAAGGGATGAGTTTAACAGATGGTAAAACGTGGACAGCTTTAATTTGTGCAAGTGCAGGAACGGTACTTTCATTTTTAGCAACAATGGGCTTGCATCCATATATCGAATTATTAGTGACCGATGATAGTATGATTGTCTTGAATGAATTAAGTAATCCGAACCATCCGTTGTTAAAACAACTGTTAGAAGAAGCGCCAGGTACCTATCATCATAGCATGATGGTGGCTAGTTTGAGCGCTAACGCTGTTGCTGAGATTGGCGGGCGGTCGCTATTAACACGAGTTGCTTGTTATTACCATGACATTGGCAAAATTAAACACGCCAATTTCTTTGTGGAAAACTTACCTGCTGGTGCAGAAAATCCACATAACTTTTTATTACCAGAAGATAGTAAACAAATTATTTTTGGCCACGTAATTGATGGCGCCAAAATTTTAGAAGAGTACAATATGCCGCAAATGGTGATTGACATTTGTCGTCAACATCATGGCACAACATTGATGAAATTTTTCTATGTGAAAGCAAAAGAACGCAATCCTGAAATTAAAGAATCCGACTTCCGTTATCCTGGACCACGTCCACAAACACGAGAAGCAGGGATTGTGAGTATTGCTGATACTTGTGAGGCTGCTGTGCGGGCGATGGATCATCCGACCAACGAAAAAATTCAAGCCTTTGTGCATAATGTGATTCAAGACAGAATTTCAGATGGCCAATTAGATGAATGCGGGTTAACGATGAAAGAGATTCGCATCATTGAAAAATCATTAATTAATGGATTATGCAGTACCTTCCATTCACGGATTAAGTATCCAAAAATGAAAGCTGAAGCAGAAGAAATGAAAGATGAACAAGAAAAGAGAGATGACTAATGGATATTACTTTCATTGATGAAACCGAGAAAGTACCAACAGAAGAAATCAAAGAAATCGAAAACTTGCTGCAATTTGCAGCGGGTTTTCTAGAAATTGCCGAAGATACGGAGATGTCGGTGACTTTTACAGATAACGCAGGTATCCAAGTGATTAATCGTGACTATCGGGGCAAAGATATGCCTACAGATGTCATTAGTTTTGCTTTAGAGGATGAAGGGGAAGACGAATTGCCAATTATTTTTGATGATGAAGAGTTGGCAGAGTTACCACGTAATCTAGGTGATTTAATTATTTCAACAGAGCGAGCAGCAGAACAAGCAGTTGAATATGGGCACACATTGGAACGAGAAATGGGCTTTTTGGCAGTACATGGCTTTTTACATTTGAATGGGTACGATCATATGGAACCTGAAGATGAAAAAGAAATGTTTGGTTTACAGAAAGAGATTTTAGATGCGTATGGCCTTAAAAGATGAGCAAACAGGAAAAAATAAACATTTTATTAATTCATTAGAATTTGCCTGGCAAGGAATCAAAACAGTTTTTCGAGAAGAACGTAATATGCGCAAACATGTGGCGTTTGGCGTCACGGCCATTGTGTTTGGTTTCTTGTTTTCCTTAACACTTGCTGAATGGCTGTGGTTGTTATTGGCCGTTTTTCTCGTCTGGTTGGCAGAAATTATCAACACAATTTTTGAAAATGTCGTAGATATGTTTACGGATTTTCACTTTCATCCAATCGGAAAAAAAGTCAAAGACATGGCCGCAGGAGCTGTTTTATTAACAGCCGGTTTCGCAGTGCTAGTAGGACTAATTCTATTTGTACCAAAAATTTTACAAATCATTCAAATGTGGAAATAAGAGGAGAAATACAATGACAACTGAACATAAATCTGGTTTCGTAGCCATTGTCGGCAGACCAAATGTTGGAAAATCAACATTGTTAAATCGAATTGTCGGCCAAAAAATTGCAATTATGAGTGACAAAGCACAAACAACTCGTAATAAGATTCAAGGAATTTATACAATTCCTGAAGCACAAATTGTTTTTATCGATACTCCAGGGATTCACAAACCTAAACACCGCTTAGGCGATTTCATGGTGGAAAGTGCCTACAATGCGATGCGTGAAGTAGATGCTACTTTATTTATGGTAAGTGCTGATCAAAAACGCGGGAAAGGTGACGACTTTATTATTGAACGATTGAAAAATAATAATAGTCCAGTCTACTTGATTATTAATAAAATTGACAAAGTCCATCCAGATGATTTATTGATTATTATTGAAGACTATTCGAAACAAATGGACTTTAAAGAAATTATTCCCATTTCTGCTACGGAAGGAAATAATTTTGAGCATTTAATGGATGTTCTCGTTGAGCAAATGCCAGAAGGACCACAGTATTTCCCTGATGACCAAATTACGGATCATCCAGAATATTTTATCGTTTCCGAATTAATTCGTGAAAAGGTGTTACTTTTAACAAGAGATGAGATTCCTCATTCTGTCGCTCTCGTTGTGGACTCAATGAAACGAGATGAAAACGATAAAGTCCATGTCCAAGCAACCATTATTGTGGAACGGGACAGTCAAAAAGGCATCATCATTGGCAAAGGCGGAAAAATGCTGAAACAAATTGGTACCAAGGCGCGTCAAGATATTGAATATTTATTAGATGACAAAGTGTATTTGGAGCTTTGGGTAAAAGTCCAAAAAGACTGGCGTGACAAAAAAATCTATTTACAAGATTTTGGTTATCGCAAAGAAGAATATTAAGAAAGTAGTGTTTGGGAAGCGAGTGTATAAACGAACTTTCCAAACACTACACTAATTTACATAAGAAATGGAAGTGAATTGAATGGCATTAGGGGAGACCAAAGGCATTATTTTATTTACGAAGGATTTTAAAGAGAAGGATAAACTCGTCAAAATTTTTACAGAATCCTATGGAAAATTGATGTTTTTTGTGAAAGGTGCGCATCGAAAAAATAATCCTCTTTTGCCAGCGATTCTGCCATTTACAGAAGCCGTCTACATCGGAAACTTTAGAGAAGAAGGCTTATCTTTTCTCAATAGCAGCAAAGAAGTTCAACCTTTTCGAAACATTCAACAAGACATATTTATTAACGCATACGGAACATATATTTTAAACTTAGTCGATGCAGCAATTGAAGATCAGCACTATGACCCTAATTTATTTCAATTTACCCACATGGCATTATCCGCTTTAAATGAGCAAAAAGATCCGGAAATCATTACAAATATTTTTGAAATTCAATTGTTAGAACGGTTTGGTGTACGACCAGAATGGCATCATTGTGTGGCTTGTGGCGAAACACAAGGGAAATTTGATTATTCCTCAAAATATAGCGGTGTGCTTTGTGAAAAACATTGGCATTTAGATGAGCAGCGCTACCATGCAGATCCTAGAGCGATTCATTTTATTCGCTTATTTTCGCAAGTCTCCTATGAAAAAGTCCAAAACATTCAAGTAAAAGAAGAAACTAAGAAAAGTATTCGAGAAACGATTGATATGTTATACGATGAATATGTCGGTTTGCACTTAAAAAGCAAAAAATTTATTGATCAAATGAAAACGTGGGAAAATACGTTAAAAATTCCACCACGAAAGAAGGAAGAAAAAGAAACATAAACAAGCAGTCATTTTTCTAAAAAAAAAATTGACAACTTCCCTCAGACACCGTATTATGATAGAGAAGTTAAATACGTACGAAGAAAAAGAGAAGTAAAAAGAACCCTCTGTTAAGCGAATCTGGGAGAGTGGGAGCCAGAAACACGGAACTTTTGAAAGGCACTTTGGAGTACGACAAACGAAGCTGCCGATGAACACATCGGAAGTAGGGTGGAACCGCGATAATTATTCGTCCCTATGTCTATTAATAGGCATGGGGACTTTTTGCTGTGAATCACTACGATTGGCGCAAATGCGACAGAGTAGATGATGAACAGTACAAGGTGACCAAAGGGAACGTTGTCTCCTCTATGTTAAAACAAACTGCTTAGCCAAAAACATGGAGCAGATGATGAACAGCACAAGGTGACCAAAGGGAACGTTGTAACCGAATAAAAAAAAGCAAACAGTTAACACCAAAAGAAAAAATAGTAACGTTTATTCAAAAAAGCTCAATTGGCGCAAAAGTGTCAGAGCAGATGTGGAACAGCACAAGGTGACTGAAAGGAACGTTGTCTCCTCTGTTCCTCTGTGTTAAAACAAACTGCTTAGCCAAAAACATGGAGCAGATGATGAACAGCACAAGGTGACCAAAGGGAACGTTGTAACCGAATAAAAAAAAAGCAAACAGTTAACACCAAAAGAAAAAATAGTAACGTTTATTCAAAAAAGCTCAATTGGCGCAAAGGCGACAGAGTAGATGATGAACAGCATAAAAATTATCCCATTCTACAAAATTGTTTTTCTGTAGCCCTTTTTAAATTTACATTCCCGAAGCAAAGTCAATCCCTATGTCTATAAAAAATATTCCAAGGAGGAAAACAATGAAAAACAAGTTAACCGTACAAGAAATGATTTTAACCTTGCAAAAATTTTGGTCATCTAATGGCTGTATGTTAATGCAAGCCTATGATACAGAAAAGGGAGCCGGCACCATGAGTCCTTACACGTTTTTACGTGCCATTGGACCTGAACCATGGAATGCTGCCTACGTAGAACCTTCTCGTCGTCCAGCTGATGGACGCTATGGCGAAAATCCGAACCGTCTATACCAACATCATCAATTCCAAGTTGTAATGAAGCCTTCTCCTGAAAATATCCAAGAACTTTATCTAGAAAGTTTGAAATTATTAGGAATTGATCCATTAGAACATGACATTCGTTTTGTAGAAGATAACTGGGAAAATCCTTCAATGGGCTGTGCTGGTTTAGGTTGGGAAGTTTGGTTAGATGGCATGGAAATTACCCAATTTACGTATTTCCAACAAGTTGGCGGCTTACAATGTCATCCTGTCACTTCTGAAATTACTTACGGGTTAGAACGCTTAGCATCATATATCCAAGAAGTCGAAAGTGTCTATGATTTAGAATGGACACAAGGCGTTAAATATGGTGAAATTTTTGTGCAACCTGAATATGAACATTCAAAATATTCCTTTGAAATTAGTAATCAAGAAATGCTTTTAGAAAACTTTGACAAATTTGAAAAAGAAGCTAAACGCTGTATTGAAGAAAGCTTAGTTCATCCAGCCTATGATTATATTTTAAAATGTAGCCATACATTCAATTTATTAGATGCTCGCGGCGCTGTCTCTGTAACAGAACGTGCAGGATATTTAGCCCGCATTCGGAATATGGCTCGTTCCGTAGCGAAAATTTTTGTGGCTGAACGTGAAAAATTAGGGTTCCCATTATTAAATAAAGATCAAAGTGTATCCAAGGAGGCAGAATAACATGGCAAAAGATTTATTATTAGAAATTGGCTTAGAAGAAATGCCCGCACATGTTGTCACACCAAGCCGTATCCAACTTGAAGAAAAAGTAATCAAATTTTTAGATGAACATCATTTAGACTATGAAACAGTGCAATCCTTTGCCACACCTCGTCGTTTAGCCGTGAAAGTAACTGCGATTCCTGAAAAACAAGCGGATGTTGAAGAAGAAGTAAAAGGTCCAGCGAAAAAAATTGCTTTAGATGCTGAAGGAAATTGGTCAAAAGCTGCACAAGGTTTTGTACGCGGCCAAGGAGTTACAACTGAGGACATTGTTTTCAAAGAATTAAATGGTGTCGAATATGTCTATGTGACGAAGTTTACCAAAGGCCAAAGTGCCAAAGAGGTATTAACAAAATTAAATGACGTGATTACAAGTCTAACTTTCCCGGTAACAATGCACTGGGCAAACTATGATTTCGAATATATTCGTCCAATTCATTGGATTGTGGCACTACTTGATGATGAAGTAATTCCTTTCAAAGTGTTAGACGTGACGACAGGGCAAACTTCTCGTGGCCACCGTTTCTTGGGAGACAATGTGACGTTCCAACATGCTAATGAATATGAAGCAAAATTAAAAGAACAATTTGTAGTGGTTCAACCGAATGAACGGAAACAAATGATTGTTGATCAAGCGAACGCACTCGCTGCAGAAAAAAATTGGCAGTTAGCTTTAGATGAAGAGTTATTGGAAGAAGTCACGAATTTAGTGGAATATCCAACTGCATTTGTAGGCAGTTTTGATGAAAAATATTTATCTGTTCCAGATGAAGTATTAGTGACTTCTATGAAAGAACACCAACGTTACTTTGAAGTTCGTAACGACCAAGGCTTATTAATGCCGCATTTTATCGCTGTTCGCAATGGGGATAATGTTCACCTTGAAAACGTGATTAAAGGAAATGAAAAAGTGTTAATTGCTCGTTTAGAAGATGCAGAATTCTTTTACAATGAAGATAAAAAATTAACGATTGAAGCATGTGTTGAAAAACTAAAAAATGTGACTTTCCATGAAAAGATTGGTTCAATTTATGAAAAAATGCAACGGGTTGCTTTAATTGCACAAATCATTGGTCGAAAAGTTGGCTTATCTGAGGAGGAATTGGAAGATTTAAAACGTGCCTCTGAAATTTATAAATTTGACTTAGTAACAAATATGGTTGGTGAATTCCCAGAATTACAAGGAATTATGGGAGAAAAATATGCCTTATTACAAGGCGAAAAACCAGCCGTAGCAACGGCGATTCGAGAACATTATCTACCAACTTCCAGTGAAGGTGAATTGCCAGAAACAGCAATCGGGGCTGTTTTAGCCTTAGCCGATAAGCTTGACAGCGTCTTTTCATTCTTCTCAGTTGGTATGATTCCAACAGGTTCTAACGATCCTTATGCACTTCGTCGTCAAACCTATGGCGTTATCCGAATTATTGAAGATAAAGGCTGGACCTTCCCATTAGTTCAATTACAAACAGAAGTTGATGAAGCAGTGAATCAAGATGTTGAGAAATATGGCGTTTTACTAAACGAAGGACAAGCAGAAGTCGTTGAATTTGTGAAAGCTCGCTTACGTCAATTATTAATGACGAAAAATGTTCGCCATGACATTATCGATGCAGTGGTGTCTGCTGAGCAAGCCGATTTATCGAAATTATTTGCTTCAGCGAATATTTTAAAAAGCCGTTTTGAAGATCAAGATTTTAAACCATCAATGGAAGCCTTAACGCGTGTTATTAATTTAGCGAAAAAAGGTCAAGAACTTTTAGGTGATACTGAAGAAGGGATTGATCCAAGTCTGTTTGAAAATAAGGCAGAAAAAGAACTGTATCAAGCGGTTAACGATTTATCTGAAGCTTTTGCGACACGCACGATTGCAGAAAACTATGAAGCACTAGTAAATCTACGTCCGTTAATTGATGCGTACTTCAATGAAACGATGGTTATGGTTGAGGATGAAAAAGTCAAACAAAACCGATTAAAACAATTAATGCAAATTGCTAAAATGGCGTTATCAATTGCTAGCTTAGACTTATTAATTGTAAAATAAAAAGCGCTGCTTTTCGACCGCTAAGGAGGAACTGGTAGCATGCTAGAAACAACATTTGAACAAATTTTAACACAATTATCAAAGCCAGCTGTTCGTGCGCTAACGAATGAAAAAATCGACAGTGTGGATGAACTCTACGCACGAGGCCGAGAAGCATTACTTTCGTTGCATGGCTTTGGTCCAAAGTCTATTCGAACTATTGAAGAGATGACTGGGAAGGAATTGAAGTAAAAAAAGGATCGCCGTTTAGAGGCGATCCTTTTTTTATTTACGTTTTTGTTTTCCAGCATTGCGACCTTTATTGCCGTTTGCTTTTGGTTGGTTCGTTTTTTGCGTTACTTTGTTTGTTTCTTTTGGTGTCACATCCTTAATAGGAGTAACCACTTGTTTTGGTGGGTTATTTTTCAATTCTTCTTGTACTTGTTTTTTAATTCTTGGACGTAAGAGGATATTTGTGATGGCAGATTGAATACATGTGAAAATACCACCAACTACCCAGTAAAGCGCTACGCCTGCAGGTGAGCTAAAGGACATGAAAACAATCATTAATGGTGAAACAATCAGCATTGATTTCATTGTTTTCTTTTGTTCTTCAGGAATACCAATCATTGAAATATAACCTTGAGCTAAATAGGCTAAACCAGCTAATGCCACTAAAATCATATTTGGTTGCCCTAAATTCATTCCTAAGAAGCTTGCTGTGGCAATACCTTTTGTATAACGAGCAGCAAAGAACAGAGAAGAGAAAATAGGCATTTGAATTAATAAAGGCAAACAACCAATTCCGCCAACCATACTCACATTGTTTTCTTTATAAATCTTTTGTAGTTCTGCTTGTGCGGCCATTTGTTCTTCACGCGTACTTGCTTGTTTCATTTTTGCTTGTGCAACATCCACTTGGGGTTTGATTGCTTGCATTTTTTCCGTTTGGATAAAGCTTTTTTTCGATTGATGTAAGCCTAACGGTAAAATAATGATCCGTACAATAATGGTGATAAAAATAATCGCCCAACCATAGTTCCAATTAAAGTTATCGACAAGATAAGTAATTGCATTACTCATCGGTAAAACAAGGAAGTTATAGACAAAACCTTCACCAGTTGGTTGTCCATCTGCTCCTGTTTTCACACAGCCTGATAAAAACATTACTAAAAATAGTAAGCCAGAGCCGTAAAGCCATCGGTTTAATTTACGCATGTAATTCGGTCCTTTTCTAAAAAATTTTTACATGGTTAACTATACTTGAAACAGCGCTCTTTTTCAATCAAAATCGAAAAGAAGCTCTTACAAAAATCAATAAAAAGCAGGAACTACTTGCTGTTCAAGGCTTCTTCCCAAAGAAATCAATTGTTAGAAAGTAAGTTTATTGAATCACTTTAAATTGTTCCGTTTCTTCTAACAAAGGGTCTTCTTGAATATCAACATACGTTACACGTCCCGCTGGACTGGGGGAATCTTTGATTTTTTTGATAAATGTTTCCATTATGTCTTCGGGTGCAATTGCTGTAATTGAAACGGACCCGTCGTCTTCGTTCCTCACTGAACCAGTGACACCTAATTGATCTGCCACCATTTTGGTCATGTAGCGGAAGCCAACACCTTGGACACGTCCTTGTACATTCATTCTTAGTTTTTCCATGAGAGACACTTCCTTTGCTTTTTTCTTTATGATAGCGATTTTTCTTGGTTCTAGCAAGTATCCAAGCAAGCTAGAAGCATGCTATAATACAAAGGCGAGGTGACTTATGAAAGAAATTACATCAACGAAAAATAACCAATTAAAAGAATGGAAAAAATTACACAAAAAGAAGTACCGAGAAGAACTGAACCAATATATAATAGAAGGATTTCATTTAGTTGAAGAAGCGGTGAAGGCCAATGCCGATGTCCAGTGGATTTTGTTTAACCAAAGAGGTCAACAAGAATGGGGAACTTGGTTAGCTGAACAAGAAACAGAAAAATTAATTTTTGTAAGTGATGAGGTTTTAAATAGTTTGTCGGAGCTGCCAACTTCACAAGGAATTTTGGCAATTGTCACCTTGGAAACGCAGAAAGAGCAGTCGCTTTCTTTTAAAGGTGGTTGGTTACTTTTAGATAATATCCAAGACCCTGGTAATGTTGGTACGATGATTCGCACAGCTGATGCAGCAGGTTTAGCAGGTGTGATTTTAGGCAAAGGCACAGCAGATATTTACAATACAAAAGTGTTGCGCTCAATGCAGGGAAGCCACTATCATTTACCAGTTCTCCAACGAGAGTTGACCGAAGTGGTTCAGGCATTCAAGAAGCAAGGACTACCAGTTTTCGGTACAGAATTAAATGAAGCTGCGATTGCTTATTATGAACAAGAGGCAGTGGAAAATTATGCGTTGATTTTAGGCAATGAAGGTAGCGGGGTTTCGCCAGAATTGTTAGCAGAAACCACGAAAAATCTTTATATTCCAATGAAAGGTCAAGCAGAATCATTGAATGTCGCTATCGCAGCGGGCGTGTTAATGTTTTATTTTGAAAATAATCAATAACAGAAACGAGTGTCAAAAAATGCTGACTATCAAAAAGACAACCCAGTTAACAGAAAAAGAATTAGAAACCATTATGGCGATTTGGCTGCAAACGAATCTAGAAGCTCATCCATTTGTCGCACCAACTTATTGGCAAGAAAATAAGGCATTTGTCCGCGCTGCGTTGCCAAAAGCAACACTGATCTTAGCGGAAGAAGAGGGTCAGATAATTGGGTTTTTAGGCTTAATGGATAACTATATCGCAGGAATTTTTATAAAAAAAGCGTTTCAAGGGAAGGGCATCGGTCAGAAATTACTGCAAGTAGCAAAAGAAGAACAGGACATCTTATCTTTGGCTGTTTACAGGAAAAATCAAGCAGCTTATGCCTTTTATCAAAAACAAGGCTTTGTCCAACAAAAGCGAACCATCGATGAAACGGGAAACGAAGAATGTCATCTTGTTTGGCAAGCGTAGCAGGAGCGACATTTCTAGTTTTAAGGCTTGCTATTTTTCTGAAAATATCTTATACTGTTAAAGGTGTGATTTTCACACACGAAATCCACATTCTTTTCCATCTGCGAAGTGGTGCTACTACGGTAGTTCTTCAAGGAGTTGACGAAAAGAAGAGGAAAATAAAAACCAAACTGGAGGAAACACAACATGGCAGTAATTTCTATGAAACAATTACTAGAAGCCGGCGTACACTTTGGTCACCAAACTCGTCGCTGGAACCCAAAAATGAAGAAATATATCTTCACAGAAAGAAACGGTATCTACATCATTGACTTACAAAAAACAGTGAAATTAGTAGATGCAGCTTACGATTACATGAAAAACGTTGCAGAAGAAGGCGGCGTTGCTTTATTCGTAGGAACTAAAAAACAAGCACAAGAAGCAATCAAAGATGAAGCAATCCGCGCTGGTCAATACTATGTAAACCATCGTTGGTTAGGTGGTACGTTAACTAACTGGGATACAATCCAAAAACGTATTGCTCGCTTGAAAAAAATCAATGCAATGGAAGAAGACGGCACTTTCGAAGTTTTACCTAAGAAAGAAGTTGCTGGCTTAAACAAAGAACGTGAACGTTTAGAAAAATTCTTAGGTGGTATCGCTGATATGCCAAGAATTCCTGATGTAATGTACATCGTTGACCCACGTAAAGAACGCATTGCTGTTCAAGAAGCACACAAATTAAACATTCCAATCGTTGCAATGGTTGATACAAACTGTGATCCTGATGAGATTGATGTTGTAATCCCTTCAAATGATGATGCAATCCGCGCCGTGAAATTAATCACTGCTAAAATGGCTGATGCTTTCATCGAAGGTAACCAAGGGGAAGACCAAGCAACTGAAGAGTTATTCGTTGAAGAAACACCAGAAGCAACTTCAATCGAAGAAATCGTTGATGTTGTTGAAGGAAACAACGAATCAGCTGAATAATAATGATTACGGAGCTGTCTCAAAGGCTAGGCGACAAAAAGCCTGATTCTCCTTTGAGATAGCTTTTTTAAAAAGAATTGATAATATCCGAGGAGGACACAAATAATGGCAGACGTTACAGCTAAAATGGTAAAAGAATTACGCGATATGACTGGCGTTGGAATGATGGACGCTAAAAAAGCATTAGTAAAAGTAGAAGGCGACATGGAAAAAGCCGTAGACTTTTTACGTGAAAATGGTATGGCTAAAGCAGCGAAGAAAAATGACCGCATTGCGGCTGAAGGTTTAGCAAACGTAGCAACTGTAGGTAACGTTGCAGCAATCGTTGAAGTAAACTCAGAAACTGACTTCGTTTCTAAAAACGAAATGTTCCAAGATTTAGTTAAAGATATTGCGACTAAAGTTGCTGAAAACAAACCAGCTACGATGGAAGAAGCAATGGCTATTAAAACTGAAAAAGGCACAATCGAATCTGATTTAATCGAAGCAACAACTGTTATCGGTGAAAAAATCAGCTTCCGTCGTTTTGAAGTTGTCGAAAAAGCTGACAATGCTGCATTTGGCGCTTACTTACACATGGGTGGCCGTATTGCTGTATTAACAGTTATCGATGGCACAACTGACGAAGAAGTAGCGAAAGATGTTGCTATGCACATCGCGGCAATCAACCCTCGCTATGTCAACGAATCTCAAATTCCTCAAGAAGAATTAGAACACGAAAAAGCTGTGTTAACTGAACAAGCATTAAACGAAGGTAAACCAGCAAATATCGTTGAAAAAATGGTTGTTGGTCGTCTACAAAAATTCAAAGCAGAAATCGCTTTGGTTGACCAACCATTTGTTAAAGATCCAGATATGACTGTCGAAAAATTTGTTGCTTCTAAAGGCGGCGAAGTGAAATCATTCGTACGTTTTGAAGTTGGCGAAGGTATCGAAAAACGTGAAGATAACTTTGCGGATGAAGTAATGAGCCAAATGAAAAACTAAGAGCATCAAACGCTCGGTTGAAAAGCCGTGAATCATAAGTATCTAAACAGACAGCGATCCCCAAAGGAAGCTGCATAAATTGATTACTGCTTGATTCAAGGCAGTCTTTCAGCCATTTGGGAACGCATAACTTTGATATGCGCTCCCTTTTTTTAGGCAAAACCAGTGGATCGCACTGCTTGGTCTAAAAAATCATTTTGGTGAAAAGTCATCTAAATGAGGAATTGAATGATTTTTAGAGAATCTTGGAGGGAATTATGATGGTTAAACCTAAGTATCAACGTGTCGTATTAAAGTTAAGTGGAGAAGCGCTAGCCGGAGAAGACGGTTTTGGCATTAAACCACCAGTCATTAAAGAAATCGTCCAAGAAATTAAAGAGGTCCATGAATTAGGTATCGAAATGGCCATCGTGGTTGGCGGCGGAAACATCTGGCGTGGACAAATTGGTGCTCAAATGGGCATGGAACGTGCACAAGCAGATTATATGGGCATGTTAGCTACTGTGATGAATGCCTTAGCATTGCAAGATACATTAGAAAATCTTGGTGTGCCTACACGTGTTCAAACATCAATTGAAATGCGTCAAATTGCAGAACCATACATTCGTCGTCGTGCAGAACGTCATTTAGAAAAAGGCCGCGTTGTTATTTTTGCCGGAGGAACAGGAAATCCTTACTTCTCGACAGATACAACGGCTGCGTTACGAGCTGCAGAAGTAGATGCGGACGTCATCTTAATGGCGAAGAACAATGTTGATGGTGTTTATTCTGCGGATCCACGTGTGGATGAAACAGCGACAAAATTTGAAGAACTAACACATTTAGATGTTATTTCTAAAGGGCTACAAGTAATGGATTCAACAGCAAGCTCATTAAGTATGGATAACGATATTCCTTTAGTTGTCTTTAACCTAAATGAAGCAGGAAATATCCGTCGTGCCATCCTTGGTGAAAATATCGGAACAACTGTAAGGGGGAAATAAAGAATGTCTAAAGAAGTTTTAGCAATAGCCAAAGAAAAAATGACAAAAGCGGAAGAAAGCTTACGCCGTGAATTAGGTCAAATTCGTGCTGGTCGTGCGAACGCAAGTCTATTAGACCGTATTCAAGTAGAATATTATGGTGCACCAACACCAGTTAACCAATTAGCAAGTATCAATATCCCAGAAGCTCGTGTATTAATGATTACACCGTTTGACAAAAATTCTATCGCTGACATTGAAAAAGCTATTCAAATGAGTGATATCGGCATTAGCCCAACCAATGATGGAAATGTCATCCGTTTAGTCATTCCACAATTAACGGAAGAACGTCGGAAAGAATTAGCCAAAGACGTGAAAAAAGAAGCGGAAAACTCAAAAATTGCTGTCCGTAACGTTCGTCGTGATGCAATGGATGAGTTGAAAAAAGCTCAAAAAAATGGCGACATCACTGAAGATGAATTACGTTCATTTGAAAAAGATGTTCAAAAATTAACAGATGATAGCATCAAAAATATCGATGCGATTACTGCTGAAAAAGAACAAGAACTTTTAGAAGTATAAAACCAATCACTAATAAAAATTATTGAATCCAGAGAAGCAAATGCTCTGGATTTTTTTGTATAGATGAGGAAGGCGTATCTCAACGCTCTCTTTGCGAAAGTCATTCTAAAGTAATTATTTAAGAAAACGCTTTCTTGAATAAATTCTTTTATTCTACCAGAATTTTTTTCTTTGTGTAGAGAGGATCACTTAAAAATATAGAGAAACTTTGAAATATCAGCCTTTTAAAATTTTCCTTCACAAATTGAATCCTAAAATTTGATGATAAGAGTTGTTATTTTTAGCAATTGTAATTTGCGATTCATTCTCAATTAGGCTAAAATGAGTGAGAACGGAAAAACGATTAAAACAAGTTGGAGGGAATTGTACATGTCTGTGTTAGAAATCAAAAATTTACACGTATCAATTGAAGATAAAAAGATTCTAAAAGGGGTCGATTTAACAATTAATACTGGAGAAATCCATGCAATTATGGGACCTAATGGAACTGGTAAATCTACTTTATCAGCAGCAATTATGGGAAATCCTAACTATGAAGTCACAGAAGGAGAAATTCTATTTGACGGCGTCAACGTTTTAGATTTAGAGGTAGACGAACGTGCTCGCTTAGGTTTATTCTTAGCAATGCAATACCCAAGTGAAATTCCAGGAATTACCAATGCTGAATTCATGCGTGCAGCAATCAATGCAAAACGTGACGAAGACAACAAAATGTCAGTCATGCAGTTCTTAAAAAAATTAGATAGTAAAATGGAATTATTAAATATGCCTGAAGAAATGGCTGAGCGTTACTTAAACGAAGGGTTTTCTGGCGGCGAGAAAAAACGAAATGAAATTTTACAATTATTGATGTTAGAGCCTACGTTTGCCATTTTAGATGAAATTGATTCAGGCTTAGATATCGATGCGTTAAAAGTAGTTTCTAAAGGGGTTAATGAAATGCGCGGTGAGAACTTTGGTGCGTTAATTATTACCCATTATCAACGCTTATTGAACTATATCACGCCAGATGTTGTTCATATCATGATGGAAGGCCGCGTTGTGAAAACCGGTGGGGCTGACTTGGCAAAACGTTTAGAAACAGAAGGCTATGCTGGTATCAGCCAAGAATTAGGTATTGATTACAAAGAAGAAGCGTAAGGAGGACAAGATAAATGAAAAAAGTAAATCTAATGGATTATCTTGACGAAGTCACCGCTTTTTCACTAGAACATGAAGAACCAGCTTGGATGACTGAATTGCGAACAACGGCTTTAAGAAACGCTGACGAAAGTGAGTTACCACATATTGATCGTGTGAAATTTCATCGTTGGCCTTTATTAAATGTTCACATGGAAAGTTATGTGCCTTCTGAAGGAAATGTCGCAAGTTTTGATCAAATGAAAGACAATCCTTTAATTGTTCAACAAGGATCTTTTCATGCTTTTGAGCAATTGCCAGCCTCATTAGCGGAACAAGGGGTAATTTTTACAGACATTTTTACTGCTTTACAAGAGCACCCAGAATTAGTTAAAGAATACTATATGACTAAAGCCGTATTACCAGAAGAAGATAAGCTGACAGCAGCTCATGCAGCTTTCATGAATAGTGGCGTTTTCTTATACGTTCCTAAAAACGTAGTGATTGAAGAGCCCATTGAATCTTTGTTTATTCAGGATTCAGATAGCAACCAACCTTTCTTTAAACATGTTTTAATCGTTGCAGATAATCATAGTGAATTCAGTTATTTAGAACGTTTTCAATCAACTGGTCATCACGCAGAGAAAGCTTCTGGAAATATTGTTGTGGAAGTAATTGCCAAAGATGGCGCAAAAGTTAAATACTCAGCTGTGGATCAATTAGGGAAAACTGTAACGACTTATATGAATCGTCGTGGCTATATTATGCGGGATGCCTCTGTTGATTGGGCTCTAGGCGTCATGAATGATGGCGATGTTGTGGCTGATTTTGATTCTGATTTAGTTGGCGAAGGCGCTCATTCAGAAGTTAAAGTCGTTGCAATTAGTGCAGGTAAACAAACACAAGGCATCGACACACGAGTGACAAACAAAGCGCCACATTCAATTGGTCATATTTTACAACATGGAGTTATTCGTGAACGTGGTACTTTAACGTTTAACGGAATTGGCCACATTTTAAAAGGAGCAAAAGGAGCCGACGCACAGCAAGAAAGTCGTGTTTTAATGTTGTCTGATAAAGCTCGTGGTGATGCCAATCCAATTCTTTTAATTGATGAAAATGAAGTGACTGCCGGGCACGCAGCCAGCGTTGGTCGAGTAGATCCAGAAGAAATGTATTATTTAATGAGCCGCGGCTTGCGTAAAGAAGAAGCGGAACGTTTGGTGATTCGTGGCTTCCTAGGTTCTGTCATTACAGCAATTCCAGTTAAAGAAGTACAAAATGAATTTGTAGAAGTAATCGAAGGGAAGTTAAACGCATGATGGATGCAGCAACCATTCGTCAATCGTTTCCTATTTTATTTCAAGAAGTTAATGATGAACCGCTAGTTTATTTAGACAATGCTGCGACAACCCAAAAACCAACGGCGGTGTTAGATGTTTTACGACATTATTATGAAACCGATAATGCCAATGTTCATCGTGGGATGCACACGTTAGCCGAACGAGCAACGAAAGACTATGAGGCCTCCCGCGAAAAGGTTCGCCAATTTATCCATGCCAAAGAAACAGCGGAAGTTTTATTTACACGAGGAACAACAACCAGTTTGAATTGGATTGCCAAAAGTTATGGTGACTTGGCAGTTACAGCTGGGGATGAAATCGTCATATCTTACATGGAACATCATTCAAACATTATTCCCTGGCAACAATTAGCCCAACGTACAGGAGCCATTTTGAAGTATATAGACGTCACTGAAGACGGCTTTTTAGACATGGCAAGTGCACGTCAACAAATTACAGAAAAAACGAAAATTGTTTCGATTGCTCATGTTTCAAATGTGTTAGGGGTCATTAATCCAATCGAAGAATTAACACAATTAGCTCATCAAAATGGCGCTGTGATGGTGGTAGACGGCGCGCAAGCAGTTCCTCATATGCCTGTGGACGTTCAAGCCATCGATGCTGATTTTTATGCATTTAGTGGTCACAAAATGTGTGGACCAACTGGAATTGGTGTCCTTTATGGCAAACGTCATTTATTGGAACAAATGGAACCTGTGGAATTTGGTGGCGAAATGATTGACTTTGTTCATCTTCAAGAAAGTACTTGGAAAGAGCTTCCATGGAAATTTGAAGCTGGCACACCTAATATTGCCGGGGCAATTGCCTTAGGTGCCGCCATTGATTATTTAACTGAAATTGGTTTAGAGGCCATTCATCAACATGAAGCAGCCCTTGTTCACTATGTTTTGCCGAAGTTGCAAGCTATCGAGGGCTTGACGATTTATGGTCCACAGAATCCAAAAGACCACACAGGTGTGATTGCTTTTAATATTGACGGTTTACATCCACATGATGTGGCTACGGCGTTAGATATGGAAGGGGTCGCTGTCAGAGCGGGTCACCATTGCGCGCAACCGCTATTAAACTATCTGAGCGTGCCAGCAACTGCACGGGCAAGTTTTTATTTATACAATACCAAAGAAGACGCAGATCGCTTAGTTGAAGCGATTAAAGCGACAAAGGAGTTTTTCCAGCATGGCACTTTCTAAATTAGATAACTTATATCGCCAAGTCATTTTGGACCATTCTAGCCACCCACATCACCACGGAACGCTAGATGCGTCTAGCCAAACAATTGAACTGAATAATCCTACTTGTGGAGATGTGATTGAACTGGATGTGGCCATTGAAGACGGTGTGATTAAAGATATCGCCTTTCAAGGAAGTGGCTGTTCCATCAGTACAGCAAGTGCTAGTATGATGACTGATGCGGTCTTAGGAAAAACAATCGCCGAAGCAACGGCCTTAGCAGAGGATTTCTCTCAACTTGTTCAAGGAAATGAAGTGGCCGAAGATGAAAAATTAGGCGATGCAGCAATGTTAAGCGGCGTAGCTAAATTTCCAGCTCGGATTAAATGTGCAACCCTGGCTTGGAAAGCCTTAGAGCAGGCTGTTGCTAATAACGGCCAAGGCGAAGCCGGTCATTTACATTGTGAAAAATAAAGAAAGGGTGACGACGAATTGAGTACAGTACCTGAATTAGAAGAATATAAATTTGGCTTTCACGACGATGTGGAACCAGTCTTTAGTACCGGAGACGGCCTAACAGAAGACGTCGTTCGTGAAATTTCTCGCGTGAAAGGCGAACCAGAATGGATGCTTGACTTCCGTTTAAAATCGTTAGAACAATTCAATAAAATGCCCATGCAAGAATGGGGTCCAGACCTGTCAGATATTGACTTTAGTAAAATTAAATATTACCAAAAACCGAGTGACAAACCCGCACGCGATTGGGATGATGTACCTGATAAAATCAAAGAAACCTTTGAAAAAATTGGGATTCCCGAAGCTGAGCGTGCTTATCTAGCTGGGGCTTCTGCTCAATATGAATCAGAAGTTGTTTACCACAATATGAAAGAAGAATTTGAAAAATTAGGCATCATTTTTACAGATACTGACTCTGCGTTAAAAGAATATCCTGACTTATTCAAAGAGTATTTTTCAAAACTTGTGCCGCCAACAGATAATAAACTGGCCGCTTTAAACTCAGCTGTTTGGTCAGGTGGAACCTTTATTTATGTACCAAAAGGCGTTCGAGTTGATGTACCATTACAAACATATTTCCGAATCAACGCTGAAAATACCGGCCAATTTGAACGGACCTTGATTATTGTCGATGAAGGGGCCAGCGTTCACTATGTCGAAGGCTGTACGGCACCCACGTATTCAAGTAACAGCTTGCATGCGGCCATCGTAGAAATTTTCACTAGAAAAGATGCTTATTGTCGTTATACCACTATTCAAAACTGGTCAGATAACGTCTACAACCTAGTAACCAAACGTGCTAAAGCTTACGAAGGTGCCACTGTCGAATGGATTGATGGGAACCTAGGAGCTAAAACAACCATGAAATACCCAAGCGTTTACTTAGATGGCAAAGGTGCCCGTGGCACGATGTTATCGATTGCCTTTGCTGGCGCTAACCAAATCCAAGATACTGGAGCCAAAATGATTCACAATGCGCCGAATACCTCTAGCTCAATTGTTTCAAAATCAATTGCTAAAGACGGCGGCGAAGTTAACTACCGTGGCCAAGTGACTTTTGGCAAAGACAGCGCAGGCTCGATTTCCCACATCGAATGTGACACGATTATCATGGACGAAAAATCAAAATCAGATACGATTCCGTTTAACGAAATCCATAACAGCCAAGTGTCCTTAGAACACGAAGCCAAAGTTTCAAAAATTTCTGAAGAACAATTATATTATCTAATGAGTCGCGGCTTATCTGAAGCCGAAGCGACAGAAATGATTGTTATGGGCTTTGTTGAACCATTTACGAAAGAATTACCGATGGAATATGCGGTTGAGTTGAATCGGTTGATTAGTTATGAGATGGAAGGCAGTGTAGGGTAAAACCTTTTTTAGCGCTAGAAATGTTGATTTATCAATGTTTCTGGTGCTTCTTTTTTTCAAAAAAGCAAACTAACTACAATTTCTTTTAGAAAAGATATTTTTCCTTTTCAATAAACTGAGCGAATTGGTCAGCGCTACGCTCCTTACGTTCGGGGTAGAAGTAGTTATATACTTGTCGAGTCATCTTTGAATCTTTATGGCCGACACGGTACATAATATCTTCTTTTTTACAACATATTTTTCTAGTAGAAATCTCTTTTCTTTAATATTAAGTTGTTTGATTGCTTATATAAGCAATTCATCTTCAAAATAAGTTTCAAAGTTTTTCAAGTCAAGTGATGACATATTGATAATATTAAAATAGTTATATGTGTAAGAAGAATCGAGCGTGATATCGTGAAAATAGGTAAAGAGTAGTCTAGTGGAGTAGTTCCTCTTTTTTTATAATAGTTGTTTGCATGATAGTGTAGTACACCTATATGAATGTATTTTTTTAGTTTGTTATCGCTTGGAGTATTGTCCATGTAAACTACCTCCTATATCTATGTGACTTTTCCTGATGTCTATACTGCCAAAAACTTTTATGAACTTTTTTAACAGGTAAGCTATTATCGTCTGGCATTTTTGGTAAAATATTATTTACTAGATTGTTATAACCTAAATTGAAATGTAGATTTTTTTGTGATTACAGAATAAATTTGTGAAGCATTCATCGGTATGCCAGAAGTTTTAAAAATGTAGCAGATATTTTTAGAAATAATGTCGTGAGAATAGAAGTAGTCTTTATTTTTTGATCATTAAATTTTGCGTAATCAATTTTTTCTATTTGGTTTAATCGTTTTTCGATTGTCTCACAAAGACTGGTAATTGCTTTTCTCTCATAGATTAATTCAACTATAAGTTTCATAAGCGTTTTTTTCTTCTAATAAATTCAAAATAATCACTTCTTTATTAATAAGAGGTTTTAAAGCCATTCAATAACAACAAAAAACTATCAATTGATTTTTGATAGTTTCTATATAGTAGTATTTAAGGAAAGTGAAGAGGTAGTCATCGAACATCACGATATTGAATCAATCCAAATGAAATTAGACTAAGAAATAAGGACCAGATACTTTGAACTAATAAACCCTGAGAACCATTTAATAAAGTAGTTGTATGGGTTGAAAAAAAAAGATTCATGGTTGCTAAATCGGGTAAGTATTTTGCAAATGCAGTCATTGCGAATAACATTTGACTTAATCCAAGAATAAGAGAGAACATTATTGCAATTGGTAAAATATGTGATTTGGTAATGATGGTCAAAAAGACTGTAATCCAAGTTATTTGCGTCCAACTTAACATTGCAATAATCACTTTAATCAAAAATTCAAGAATTAAAGAGAGAGTAAAAGAGCCGTTAAATTGGATAATACCAATTCCTAAGCAAATTAAACTGGAGAATAAACCAATAATCCATACGATAACTGTTAGAAGAAATAGTTTAGTAGTAATGAGTTTTATTCGAGCAGGTATCGTTAGTAAAGTTGTACGTAAATATGAATTTGAATATTCTTGACCGAAGAAACTAGCAGCTATTATAACAAGTCCCGCTTGACTCAAAAAAAAATTACGTATACTCATGGATAATATCTCATTGGTTACCAAAGGTTGATCATTTCCAATTCCAGAAAAAAATAATATTACAGGAGCTACTAAAATGGTTCCGACTGTGCCGAATAAGCACCAATTATAAGAGAAAAATTTGATTATTTCACTTTGAAGAATATTTTTAACCATCAATATTTTCCTCCCACGTCGCTACGAGTAAACGAATAGAATGCTATTAACATAGAAAAAAATATCCATAGAAGAAGTATCAATGTACCTTTTGCTGGATCATGAGGATAAGATTTAACCGGAGTAGCAACAATAAAATTTCCTGCTGCTACGGGTAGATATTCCCCCCAGGGCCATTTCTCTGCTAGATAACTTCCAAGATTATAGATTTGAGGAACTAGAAATATCAACGGAACAATCATATTTCTAAAAAGTAAGCCAATCAAAAAGGATAAAACCGTTAATAATATCCAATTTAATGTAGTGTAGCCAATAAACTTCCAAGTAGTTTGACTTAAAATGAATGGATTCAATCCTAAACTACCTAATCTAACATGTGTAATCGCAACGGTAATAAATATTGAAATGAATGAAATTGATATAGTAGAAATCAAAATAGTTAGTAGTTTGGCATTAAAAAGTTCTTTACGCTTATTACTATATAACATGGTTGTACGTAAATTATGATTTTTATATTCATTAGCTCCGCTAATTCCGCCCCATATTACAATTGGAAGTACTCCAAATAGAGCGGCATCAAAACCAAAATAATCTAATGGAGGCATAGCTTCTAATAAATCTGGATGTGTTGCAGGAGTTGCATCTAATCCTATGGAAAGTAATTGATCCGCTTCTAATAATCCAAGTAAGGGTTGAAGCACGATTACTAATCCAAAAACTATCCACCATCCACGACTATTTATCAGTTTAGAAAATTCGGAATAAGTTACTTTAACAAAACTCATGATTAATTTCCTCCCTCAGTAAGTAGAAAGAATACATCTTCTAATGTTTCAATATTTTGCATCACTTCATGAAGTTCACCAGTAACAACAATCTGACCTTTGTTAATGATAACAACGTCATCCGCAATAGCTTCGATTTCAGAAAGGTAGTGTGAGGAGAGTAATACTGTTTTTCCTTGATCAGCTTGTCTACGAATAAAATTTCTAAACCATTTTATTCCCATGGGATCTAAACCATTTGTTGGTTCATCAAGAACCAGATATTGGGGATCTCCTAGCAGAGCAATAGCAATACCTAATCTTTGCCCTTCACCTAAAGATAAGGTTCCAAGTTGTGCATGACTTTTATTTGATAGGTCGACAAGATCTAAGACTTCTGAAATACGTTTATTCGGGATGTTGTTACTTTTTGCAATGATTTTCAGATGTGTTTTAACTTTTCTTGATGGAGTTCCGCCAATCCCATCAAATGCCGATCCGACAATTTGTAATGGAAAGATGAAATTACTATACTTTTTTTTACCGAAAGTGGCTGTTCCTGATAAAGGCAGGTCTAAACCGAGAAGTATTCTAAGTGTAGAGCTCTTTCCAGCTCCGTTAGGTCCAAGAAAAGCTGTTATGCGTCCTTCTTTAGCCTTAAAAGTTATATTTTCTAGTATATTTTTCTTTTTATGTTGTTTACATATATTTGAAAGGACAATATTTTTCAATAGTATGGCTCCTTTAAATTTTTTTATTTAATTTGTTCTTAAATTAAAAATTTACAGTTCTCTATCCACAAATTGTTCTTTCGCTAATTCTCGATAAAGTGGAACTGTATCAATTAGCTCATTATGATTTCCTGAACCGACAACTCTACCATGTTCAAGGACATAAATGATATCAGAATCAATTACTGTGGATAGACGATGTGCTACAACGATAACTGTTTTTTTCCCTTTTAATTTATCCACTGCCTTTTTCATTCCTAATTCATTTAAGCTGTCCAAGTTAGAGGTTAATTCGTCAAGTAACACAATTTCTGCAGATGATAAAAGAGAGCGTGCCATAGCCAAACGTTGTCTTTCTCCACCAGAGAGGTTTGCACCAGATTCTCCAACCTGCATATCAAGTCCTTTAGAATTTCTATCTAATAAATGATGAAGATTGACTTCTTCCAATACTTCGATGCAGTTTGAATCAGATATTTTAGAATTTCCTAAAAGTAGGTTGTCGCGTAGTGTCCCAGATATAACAGGAGCGTCTTGTTCAACATAAGTGATGAAGTTCCGAAGCTCCTCTCTGCTATAATGCCTATAATCCTTTCCTTGAACGAATATCTTGCCACTGTCAGGATCATAAAATCTTTCAATTAATTGAAGCAATGTGCTTTTTCCTGCGCCTGAGGGACCTACAATTGCAGTTCTTTTTCCCTTTTCTGCACGTAACGTTACTTCTTTGAGAATCATGCTATCTTCTTTTTCCTTAGGATCAGAACCAAATTTCATTTTATTATATCCAAAGCTGATTTTTTCAAAATAGACTGCAGTTTCCTCAGTTATTAAATTTGAACTGGGGGGAATAGCGGGAGTGACATCATAGTCACTTTCTAATGCAAGTTCTAATAATTCGCGAATTCTAGCAAAAGCACCGAGTGATTCGCCAACGCCCCCGAAGGCATTGAAAACTTGTCCTATCGGACCAATCATTGTATAGAGTAGCAAAGCGAATGCAATTAAGTCAGCAACAGACATTAAACCAATAGACACACGGTATCCACCTATTCCCAGTACAATTAGACCAGATAGTTGCAGAGTCATATTAGAAATAGGAGTCATGAATGCTTGTATTTTAGCTAATCTTATTCCAATATTACGCAATCGTTCTGCTTGCAATTTAGATTTTTCTTCCTCCTTGTCTGTTGCGTTTGTTGCACGAATTGTTCTGATAGCATGTAAATCACGTTCGATATCTCCACTCAATTTTCCCAACTCTTTTTGTGCAGAAAAACTAGCCTTTTGTATAGCTTTACTCATAATGATGGTTCCAATAAAAGATACACAAACTGTTGAAAGAGCCATAAAAAATAGCAAGGAATCTCTCAAAATCATCCCGATAGCTGCCCCAACAACAACTAAAAAACCACTACTGAGCGCAATACTCACTTGTATTAAAGCCATTCTCAATTTAGAAGAGTCACCACTAACCCTGCTTAGTAAATCACCTACACTTCTTGTATCGTACTCGTGGATTGGCAATCTTAATAAATGACTAATTAAACTTTTTCGCGCTTTAAAAACGACCCCTTCACCAATTATTTGTAGCAGATAATATTGAACAGCCGTTAAAATCGTAGATAGTATCAATACTACAATGAGAATTCCTAAACTTGAATTAATCTTAATTCCTGTATTTGATTGATCAATTAAATTAGCAACAAGGTTAGGTTGAGCGAGGGTTAAAGCTGCACTGATTAATCCTAATATTCCAACGCAAATGAATTCCCAATTATGCCCTTTTGCTAATGCAAACAGGGATCTAATATTTACTGAGGGCGTATGGTCTTCAGGATTAACAATTTCGGACTCCTTCTTTTTACGTTCTATATTTTCTTGTTTTATTTTTTTCAAATACGATTCCTTTCTGAGAATATCATTTGAACGGTGTGGAACACATATTGCTTTAGAATATATTTGAACTTCTACGGGTTCTCCAATAGGGCATTCATTCAATTCTATCCATGCATGTGCTCTAAATGGCTCTTGTGCATACCCAGTACACCAACTTACTGATTTACGTTGTAGCCATAGTACTATTACAACAGCAAGCGATCGTCTAAGGCATCCTTCTTGACTTCTACATCTACTACTTACGATACACACTGCGTTTCGCGCAATTTTTACCTGTTTTTCTGATGCGGGAGGATTGTTTTTTATTAGCTTCACCAATATTTTTTCAATTCTCCCAGGGGACATCCAATTAAGCGGTGCAGATAGTATTAAACTCAAACGAGCCAGAAATCTTGCACTAAAAGATACCGGATCTATTTGTTCTGGAAAAAGTTGGATATTCATTATGCAAGTTTCATCTCCTTCAAAAGAGCCATAAACTCGGCAACATCTGTTTCCGCTTGAGCTTTATCTAGAGAAAATGAAGTTTCCAATTGTAGTGCTAACTCTTCTATCGTCAATCCTTTACTCAAACCTTCTAACATAGAAACTCCAGAAGCATTTACTTGGAAATAAATTCCTCTACTTTTATCCAAAACAATTGCACCATCATCTTGGCTAATAATTTTCAACTCTCTTTTTACTTTTCTCATTAATATTACTCCTCCTTTTTAGAAAATAACTACAACTAGGTAAGCAGCAACTTCCTTTTATTTTGAGTTCTTTTTTAAAGCTACACGAAGCCAGCGTTCAACAGCTGCTAATCTCTCAAAGGCTTCAACTCTAGTATGTAGAGCAGAAGGCATTGATAATTCAGAAATTAGTATATCTGCATCTACAATTCCTAATTCAACTAATTTGAATTGGTGCACTTGCTGGGAATGCTTTTTTACGGCTTCTTTGTAACTTTTATACAAACTTGTGGAATAGTCTCCTTTAAATCCACGTGTAAAAATATTTTTTGAAACAAGTCCTTTAGTGGCATTATATAAAATCGATTTTGTTACAGTGTGATCTTGTCTGTAACGAGCTGGTATAGTTAACGAGTAATTAATAATATCGACATCTAAAAAGGGAGCTTGCCAAGTCATACCATTAACACCATATATGTTGTTAATCTGAGTTACCAAATGTCTTTGAAAAAGTAGAGACTCGATCATTTGGTGTCGAGAACGATCGGAATCTAAAGAATTCGATGTGTGATCTAATTTATTTATTAGAACTTTATAACTTAATTCTCGGTAAGGCTTCGTAAGCCAATTAGGTACCGTGACTGGACCGCACCAGTTGAGTGCGGAGTTTTGACGAGTTGGTTTAGCATAACCAAATCCTTTGTCTATTTCATTTTTTACAGCTTCCTTAAAGGAATTATTATTTATTAGATCTACTGTCCCAACTGAAATAGGAATCCGATTTAGTAAACAATATCGTAAGCCTAAGTCTATACTGCGTAATTTATTTTGTCGTACAAGAGACCATGCGTTAGCAGGCATAGGAGTGAATAATTCATCCCCGCCAAGACCTGTAAAATGAGTGGCATTGGCGGGAGTTAATGCTGAATGTTCTATGGATTCAACATATCCCTCTGTATCTGCCCAAAATAATGGAGAATCTGGTAACACTGAGTTTGAGTAATCTCTATCAATTTCAAAATTTTTTCCCGAGCTACCTAAAGAAGGTAATGAAGTAAATATGACGTTGATATCGTTTGAGATTAATTTTGCCCATGTAGAATCGCTATTCCATTCACTATCAGCATTTGCGTGATAAAGTTTAACATTAGCTTGAAGCGCTTTTAAGATATAAATAATTGTTGCTGAATCAACTCCACCCGAAAGGTCAGCGGATATCTCAGAGTAACTAACTGTATTTTGACTAAGCAATTCTAGAAGCCGCTCTCGTATTTTTGAATAAATAGATTCGACTTTGTTTTCTAAGTTTGGAGGTGTCCAAGTTTGTATGGGTTCTAAGATTCCATTTGTTGTACATTTCAAAATATAGAATGGTTGGATCGTGTTTACTTTTTCCCATAAGGGAATATTTTGGAATGGGTAGTATGGTAAATTATGAATTAGATTTAATGCAAGAGCCGATTTAGAAATTGGTAAATTAAGAAATAATGCGATATTTGCTGATGAATCACTAATGATTAGTTCATCATTTGAGTCCAACCATGAAAGAGAAACATCAAATAATGATCCTCCCATAAATAGCCCTTCTTTATTTATTAAAACAAATACGCCTTTAGAAATATTTGCTTGAAGATAATCTAACATGTTTTCTGTAGTAGTGTAGTTAAATTGGTCTTTATTGCAAAATATTCTTGAATATTCAGAAGAAATACAGTAAATTTCAAATTGATCGTGTGTATGTTGAGAGTACTCGGTATTGGATACCAGCAGTATATTAGTGTAGTCTGTAGTAATACGTTTTTGAAACATCAATTTTTTTGAGGATATAGAGATATTTGATTTGTTTACAATAATTAGAAGCACCTCCCTAAATAAAGACTATGCGGATTACTAAAAAGGTCATCGAATTATGTAATTCGATGACCAATGGCATAATTATGTAATTCGATGACCGCTAGCATAATTATTTCCCATTTTTCTGTCCTAGTAATAAATTACAACTTGGAAAAGAGCGCGTCCACCAAATACATCTCTAAATTTACCTGTCCAAAGACCACGAGTAGATTCTTTAAAACCTGCAATTTTTTCAATTGATGGTTTACTGTAATTTTGCTTTGTCATAGAGTTCACCTCCTTCATAGTTGGTGTATACTAAATTTTCTAATTCAAGTAAATTAGAAAATAGTTACCTTGATTACTTAGTACTGAAAAATGAGTATAGGAAATTCTTGACATCTATATTTTAGTTAAACAATAGAACAAAACAGCTAGAATCAGGAAATAAATTACTCTTAATTCGTTGTTTTTAAGGTTAAGTAGCTTTTTTCTATTCAACTTATATATTAATCATACAAAAAAAGGGATTATTTGTAATGAGTATATTGTGCAATTATTTAAGAAAGAGTAAGATGAAGATATCATTAAAAAATACACAGAGTGGAGTATGAATAAAATCTGTGTTGTTTAATACATTAGTGGGATATTAGAAAATTTTATTCAAACTATAAATTCAAAATTAGTATCTTTAAAAAAACGAAGAACTGTAGAATATTCAAGGAATACTTAGATTGGAGAAAAGTGTATGAAAGAAAAATTTGTTTATTTGTTATCCTTATTTGTATTCTTAGTGATAGCTCTACTTACTATTAAGCAGAATGACTATTTGTATGGATCGCAAGCAGTAACTGTTGTACCGATTATTGTTGTACTTATTCTTTTTTGCGCAGTTATTATTTTTGTCTCTAAAGATATTAAAAAGATTAGATACTTCGCTGTACTTACTTTTTTTACTTCCATTTCCTTAGCAATAGGATTATTTCCTTATTCTTTTGTGCATCCTGTCAAATCCCTGCTAATTTCATTTTTACCTTACTTTGTTTATAAGTTTTTTGTCACTTTTAACTTAATTTCGATTTTATCTGTTTCTAAAAAAATTGATCAAATTTTATTTATACAATCTATTATTGTATCCATGTTACTGCTTCTTAATTTTGAAAAATTCATATGGATGGTGAGTATAGTAATCATTTTGGATATTTTTGGTTGTTTATTTTTATATTTTAAAGGAAAAGATCGACTAACCATTCGAACAAAAAAAGAACAAGTTTTTCTAATTCGAATACTAGTTTTATCGCTATTTTCGTTAATTATTTCTACTTCTATTTTAAGTGGGTTGGTTCTTTTTCTTATCCCAATCACAGTCGGAATTATTTTAATAAAACGTAATGAAATTAGCTTAGATAAAGTATCAATTATTATAAATTTAGTTATCCATATTATTTGTATAGGAATCTTCTTCATTATTAATTTTTATTTTCTTCGATTATCAATACTTGATATCTATTTTATTTCTATTTTTTATTGTCTGATTTTGTTTATCCTTTATTTGAAGAATTGGTATTTGAGTAGTATTGAGGTGAGCCGAATTCAACAAAGAAAGAAAGATTTCCAAAAAGAAAAGATCGATTTTGTACAAACTATCAGTAAAGAAAAGACTTTGTCTTCAGTAAGTACTTTAATTAGTACAATCTTTTTGCAACATTACGAAATAAATAGTTATTTAATGGTTTGGAAAGATCAATACCAACCATATATTTTGTCTAGCTCAGGAGAATTTTCTAAACTGATTTTAACGAATAAAATTATTGCTGAATTTGAACGCGACTCTAACATATTCCATTATCACAACAATAAATATAGAAAATTCACTTTTTTTGAGAATAAACAAATTTTAGGTTGGTTACTCATAGATAGAGAAAAAGACTTTGACTTGGCGAGTATGAAACATGAAGAAATATATGATTTAGTTGGTGTTGCTGGTAAAATAATTATTGAAAATGAACGCTTATATGATATTAAACAAGAATCATTAAAAATAGAAAGTTTATCTTATGATGAATACGTGAATTATGAATATTTAAACATGGTGCAAAATTTTCATAAAGATTTTTCATTTTTTATTCATGACAATGTTTTACAAAATATTTTGGCTTTAAAAAAACTAATCGAATCTATGTCTACTGAAAATGTAGAAACAAAGAAATTAGTATTAGAAACTTTTGATACTTTAAATAAAACTTTTAGAGACAAGATATTTGAATTATATCCTTCGACGATTGAAACAGTGCCTGTGTCGCAAAGCATTCGAATTCTTTGTGATAAATTCAATGAGGGACAAGAATCTATATTTGTTCATTTTTATTGTCCACAAGAAATGCATCTAAAAAAAGAAGAGAAATTTCATATTTATCGAATTATACAAGAGTTAATAACTAATGCTCTAAAACACTCTCGAGCAACAGTAGTTTGTGTTTATCTCATTCAAAGGGACTTTTATATAGAATGTATTGTACAAGATGATGGCACAGGCTTTGATTATAGCAAAATAAAACTTAGAGGATTTGAAAATAAACATTTTGGTATTCTATCAATAAATCAAGAGGTTAATTCATTAAATGGAAAAATGAGAGTATCATCTGTAAATCCACATGGTACAAAATTTACAATAACTTTACCGATTGCAAAGGAGGATATAGATTCATGAAAGTATATTTATTAGACGATCATGCACTTTTCTCTAAAAGTCTTGAAATTGCATTTCAACCAATGGATGTCTCAATTACTAGTTTTACTAATCCAGAATTTTTTTTAAATAAACTAAAAAATGAGCAACCAGATTTAGCATTATTGGATATCCATATTGGAGAGTTAAGTGGATTTGAAATATCTAAAGAAATTATTGGAAAATTTCCAAATCAAAAAATAGTTTTTTTATCAGGTTTTGATTTAATTGAATACAAGAATGAAGCAATAAAATCTGGAGCATGGGGACTATTAAATAAAAATGTAACAATTGAAGAATTGTATGATGATTTACAAAAAATACATCATGGAACTGATCTGCTACCCAAGTGCCAAAGTACATTAGATGTTCTTAGTAAACGAGAAAAAGAGATACTAAAATGTGCTGCAGAAGGTTTTAAGCAGCAGGAGATAGCAGAACAACTTCATATCAGTAGAAGAACAGTAAATAATCATCTTGTATCCATAAATAATAAGCTAGAGGTAAATTCAACCATTTCTGCAATTATTCAAGCTATTGAATTGGGAATTATTAGAGTAAAAGGATATTGATACTAAAAAATGTTGAAATTATCAAACATTTATTCAGAAAGATATGCTGTTTACGGAATACCATAACCCATGATATAAGGGCTATTTTTTCATAACTTAGTTTAGCAATTTTGTTTCCTGAATTCTCTTCAATTGTGTAAACAACTTCATTTTCTACTTTCTCAACAATCCCAACGTAATAACTGATAGAATCACCATCCCAATCAAAAAAGATGATATTCCCATTTTTAGGCAAACTTCCTTTCCTAAACCATTGGTTATTCGCTTTAAAATTTTCAATACCAGTTGGGCAATAGGCAAAATGTTCCATTTTAACTCCAGCTTTTTCAGCATTATAAGAAACAAAAATAGCGCACCATTCTACACGTCCATTAAAGCCATACCATTGCCAATATTTCGTTCCACCCTTATGTATTCCTTCATTCAATTCTTTAAGTGCTGCTTTTACAATAGCTGAATTCCCTTGACTATTGTTGTTGGAAATAGAAGTGATGTATTGTTTAACAATTTGAGCATAAAACATATTGCCATACGCATAACGATAATCATAGCCTATGTTGATAGCTATAGGATTAGTGTAAGTGACTGTTTTTCCATCTGCTTGAGTTTTTGAGAATTGAATCGTAATAAAGTGGATGATTGATCACCTCCATAATCCGATTAAAAAACTCAGATTTAGGGTCAACGTACAAGACTTTTCCATTCATTAAAACGGAGAGGAAGAAAATGAACTTTGCCAAGTAAGATTTTCCGTTTACAGTGGGTCCAGTGATGGCAATGTGCGGGCTATTGGCTTTTTTATCGGTGATATCATTTAGTATAATTGTACTATAAAACAATTGAACACATTGAAAGGGGAAGAAATGTACAAATTCAAAAAGTACAAATATAAAGGCGAGGAGCATTATTTTACTGGTGTTACTCTTTTCAAAGTGAACGACAATAAAATTATTTCGCTTAAAGAATTTAAATCAATAACAAATACTTATCGTCCTTTCAAGTAGAATAATTTAGTGTTGCACTTAAACTGTAACACTAGGTTTATTATAAAAACGTACGTTCTTGTTTGTAAATAACTCTTTTGTCGTAATTAATTTATTCATGAAAACTGACTTTGTTATAGTTATTCGTTTAGCTCGCATTTTTCTTACTAAAAACTATCCAAAAGTATCCATATTTTTATAGTTGAAACGGTTTGAAACTAAATCAAAACTAACTACAATTGAAAAAAATCACTGGTATTTCACAACATTCTAAGAAAAAGAATAATGCTGTCATACCAACGATTAGAGCTTATCAGAAGCTCTTAAAAAAACTAACCCTTTGCTGGAAGGCTCTGTCGGCTAGTTTTTCACTCTACCAACAAATAATCAACCAAAATAACAACGGAAAGCCAAACAAGAAACACCCTGATCATGCTTCTTCAAAGAAAGCACAAATAAAAAAGCGATGACTCGAGAAGAAAATCTCTATGAAGTCATCGCTTTTTCTTATATTTTAGTTAAAAAATTATTTTACTAAAGGTTGAAGTAACTTGTTCCAGAAACTAATGAGTGGGCCAGCACCAAATGCACAAATAATTGTACCAATCCCAATTGGACCACCAGCAATAAAGCCAATTAATAGGACCAACAAATCTTGTGCTTTTCGAACAGAAGCGTAAGGTTTGTTGATTTGTTGACAGATGGTTGGCGCAATCGCATCATAGGGGGATTCGCCTTGATCTGTAGCCATGTATAAGGCGCAGCCAAATGTAAAAATCAGAACTCCGACGAATAAAGAAAGTAGTTTGCCAATTGTTGAGCCTCCTAAACTATCGGCGTAAGGTTGAAGCCAAGTAGAAATCTGTTGAATCAAAATCCCTACTAAAAGCATATTTAAAATAGTTCCCAGACCAATGGCTTTTTTGTTTTTTAAATAGACATAGAATAAAATAAACGCATTGACAATAATTTGAAAAATGCCTAATTGCATACCAAACATCGAAGAAAGTCCGATATTCATAGCAGTGAAAGGATCAACTCCTAAACCTGCCACTCTTAAAGTGGATGCGCCAATCCCGATAATAACTAAACCAATTAAAATTAAAAGAACATTTTTGACTAGTTTCATGGTAAGCCTCCTGAATAGATTTTGTGTGTGATAGTACAAAGTCTGCAACAAAAATTCATAGAGAATTTTTGTTGCAGACTACTTTTTAACCAGCTCCGTGTTGGAACGAAGGGTATAGAGACATCCCGCCATCTACAAAGAGTGTTGTTCCGGTTACGTATGAGGATTCATCAGAAGCTAACCAAGCGGCCGCAGCAGCTACTTGATTGGGTTTACCAATAATGCCCATAGGAACCATGCTCGTTGTTTGTTTTAACTGTTCGGGATCGGAAAATTTTTCAGCATTAATAGGTGTGTTAATCGCTCCAGGCGCAATACAGTTGGCACGAATACCATATTCCGCATATTCCAAAGCGATTGTTTTCGTGAACATTTCGGTTGCACCTTTACTTGCCGCATAGTGGGCGAACGTTGGCCAAGGAATTCTTTGGTGAACGGAGGACATATTAATGATTGACCCTTTGATTTTTTGATCTCTAAATATTCGGAGTGCCTCTCTAGAACCCAAAAAGACACCGTTTAAATTGACATCAATGACACGTTGCCATTCTTTTAATGGCATATCAATTGTCGGAAAAGAAGCCTCCACACCGGCGTTATTTACCCAAATGTCAACATGACCAAACTCTTTTAAAGCGGTTTCAGCTAACGCTTTAATATCTTCTTCATTAGAGACATCAGCCTTCACGAATTTTACGCGGTCTGCGTGCTTGGCTTGGACATCTTCAAATTCTTTAGGCAGCTCACCGACATAGTCAGCAACAACATTCATGCCCTCTAAGATATAACGCAGAGTAATAAATAATCCTAAGCCCGTAGCTGCACCAGTGACAACGGCCACTTTACCATGTAATTCTCCATACATTGATTCATTCCCCCTAAAATTACTATTAATACTTTCATGGTAGCACATGTCAATCAGCGTGTTGATAAAATACGACAAACTGTCGGAAAAGTTTATGGTCTAAAGTTAGCTACTATTGTTGAAGGTCTTTAAAAAAATACTGGTCGTAGTAATCAATTCCTCTCATTTATAGAGTTTTCTAAAAAAACACAAAATATCTAGGCGAAGTGGTCAAGTCCAATGGTTATTTATGAGTGAATATGCTAAAATAAAACTTGTCTTACATAAGGAAAGATTTGTTCACTAACAGTGGTGACTGTTCTCAGTAAACAGCTGCACTGGTTTATCGGGAAGGGAACAGAGCAAGTTTTACGAGACTTTCCCATGTAATAATAAAAAGCACTGAACGTCAGTGAATGAAGGAAGAAGGACATCTATGAAAACAATTATCACATTCATTATTGTCTTCGGTATTCTTGTCCTCGTACATGAATTTGGCCACTTTTATTTTGCAAAACGAGCGGGTATTTTAGTTCGTGAGTTTGCAATCGGAATGGGACCAAAGATTTTTGCGCATCGTGGAAAAGATGGCACCACTTATACGATTCGCTTATTGCCAATTGGTGGCTATGTGCGAATGGCTGGGATGGGCGAAGACATGACAGAAATCACACCAGGTATGCCTCTATCTGTTGAGTTAAATGCCGTGGGTAATGTGGTTAAAATTAATACAAGTAAAAAAGTACAATTACCTCATAGTATTCCGATGGAAGTCGTTGATTTTGATCTTGAAAAAGAATTATTCATCAAGGGCTATGTCAATGGAAACGAGGAAGAAGAAACCGTTTATAAAGTTGACCATGATGCAACGATTATTGAAAGTGATGGGACCGAGGTGCGGATTGCGCCACTTGACGTTCAATTTCAATCAGCGAAATTATCGCAACGCATTTTGACGAACTTTGCGGGACCCATGAATAACTTTATCTTAGGGTTTATTCTGTTTACGTTAGCGGTCTTTCTACAAGGAGGCGTCACTGATTTAAACACGAACCAAATTGGACAAGTGATTCCTAATGGCCCAGCCGCAGAAGCTGGGTTGAAAGAAAACGATAAAGTCTTATCGATCAATAATCAAAAAATCAAAAAATACGAAGATTTTACAACCATTGTGCAGAAGAACCCCGAAAAGCCGTTAACGTTCGTAGTTGAGCGTAACGGCAAAGAAGAGCAACTAACAGTGACACCAGAAAAACAAAAAGTGGAAAAACAAACGATTGGTAAAGTCGGCGTTTATCCTTATATGAAAACCGATTTACCGTCAAAATTGATGGGCGGTATTCAGGATACTTTAAATAGTACGACACAGATTTTTAAAGCACTCGGCTCACTATTCACAGGCTTTAGTTTAAACAAACTAGGTGGGCCAGTCATGATGTTTAAGTTATCGGAAGAAGCATCCAATGCTGGAGTAAGTACAGTTGTATTCTTAATGGCCATGTTGTCAATGAACTTAGGGATTATTAATTTGTTGCCGATCCCAGCTTTAGATGGCGGGAAAATTGTCTTAAACATTATTGAAGGTGTACGTGGAAAACCAATTAGTCCTGAAAAAGAAGGCATCATTACGTTAATTGGCTTTGGGTTTGTCATGGTGTTAATGGTGTTAGTTACTTGGAACGATATTCAACGCTTTTTCTTTTAAGGAGAAAGCTTAAGTAAAAAAGTGTGTAAAGAAATCAAAAATAGTTGATTTTAAAATAGAGGAGAGTTTTAATGAAACAGTCAAAAATGTTAATTCCAACGTTAAGAGAAGTACCAAATGATGCAGAAGTCTTAAGTCATCAAATTCTGTTGCGCGCAGGCTATATTCGTCAAGTCGCTGCAGGGATCTATTCTTATTTACCTTTAGCCAATCGTGTTTTAGAAAAATTAAAAACGATTATGCGAGAAGAATTTGAGAAAATTGATGCAGTTGAAATGTTAATGCCTGCGTTATTGCCCGCAGAACTTTGGAAAGAATCAGGTCGTTATGAAACTTATGGACCTAACTTGTATCGCTTAAAAGATCGCAATGACCGTGACTATATCTTAGGCCCAACGCATGAAGAAACCTTCACAGAATTAATTCGTGATGAAATCAATTCTTACAAACGATTACCTTTGAATTTATACCAAATTCAAACAAAATATCGTGATGAAAAACGCCCACGTTCTGGCTTATTAAGAGGCCGTGAATTTATCATGAAAGATGGCTATTCTTTCCATGCCGATGAAGCTAGTTTAGATCAATCATACCGTGATTACGAAAAAGCTTACTCACGCATTTTTGAACGCTGTGGACTAGAATTCCGTGCCATTATTGGGGACGGTGGTGCCATGGGTGGTAAAGATTCTAAAGAATTTATGGCGATTTCTGAAATTGGGGAAGATACTATTTGTTATTCAACAGAAAGTGATTATGCTGCCAATTTAGAAATGGCAACAAGTCTTTATACGCCGAAAAAATCACATGAAACACAATTAGATTTAGAAAAAATTGCAACACCAGAAGTGGGTACAATTGCCGAAGTGGCAAACTTCTTTGAAGTTGAGCCACAACGAATTATTAAATCAGTACTATTTATTGCCGATGAAGAGCCAGTAATGGTCTTGGTTCGTGGCGATCATGATGTCAATGATGTCAAATTAAAAAACTTCTTAGGCGCTGATTTCTTAGATGAAGCAACAGAAGAAGATGCTCGCCGTGTCTTAGGAGCGGGCTTTGGTTCAATTGGTCCAGTCAATGTTTCCGAAGATGTTAAAATTTATGCAGATTTAGCCGTTCAAGATTTAGCCAACGCCATTGTTGGAGCTAACGAAGATGGCTATCATTTGACAAATGTAAATCCAGATCGTGATTTCCAACCAATTAGTTACGAAGATTTACGCTTTGTTCAAGAAGGCGATCCTTCTCCTGATGGCAATGGTGTCTTAGCCTTTACCAAAGGAATCGAAATTGGTCATATCTTCAAATTAGGAACGCGTTACAGTGATGCTATGGGCGCAACAGTTTTAGATGAAAACGGTCGTGAAAAATCAGTGATCATGGGTTGCTATGGTATCGGTGTTAGTCGTTTACTTTCAGCAATCGTTGAACAAAATGCAGACGAGCGCGGTATTAATTGGCCAACAGGAATTGCGCCATTTGATTTACACGTGGTCCAAATGAATGTGAAAGATGAGTATCAAACAAAACTATCACAAGAAGTTGAAGCAATGATGACCGAAGCGGGCTACGAAGTATTAGTTGATGACCGCAACGAGCGCGCAGGCGTAAAATTTGCTGATGCTGATTTAATTGGTTGTCCAATCCGTATCACAGTCGGGAAAAAAGCAGTCGATGGTGTGGTAGAAGTCAAAATCAAACGTACTGGTGAAATGTTGGAAGTACGCAAGGAAGAATTAGAAAGTACACTTTCTATTTTGATGAACACAACATCAGAAGTGGAATAATAATGAAAAGGGCGGACAGAATGATTAGGATAAACTGTTTCCGCCACTTATCAGCGTTTAAGCTTGAAGCAAAAATCTAAAGTGATTTTTGCTTCAAGCTCTTCTTAGCTCTTTTTAGAAAAGAAACAAGATTGTTTTTTTACAAAAAACGAGTATACTTAATAGAGAAGCGAATGCAGAGAAACCGAAAAAAGGCACTTGACAGATTTGTCTGAGGGCCTTTTTTCAATGATAGAAGGAGGTTCATTTTGTGACAGAAAAAGCACGCGATTTATTTGATAAACTGATGACGCAAATTCAGTTAGATGACACAGCGAAAGAACATCCCTTAATTCAAAATGGCCGGATTGACAAGGTCATTGTTCACCAACAAAGTCGCTTATGGGAATTTCATTTAAGTTTTGATGAATTGATGCCAGTGATGCTATATCAAACATTTATGCAACAATTGGAACTAGCTTTTCAACAAATTGCGCAGGTATCCGTTCAAATAACCACAAATCAGACAACATTTACTGAGGAACAATTAACGGATTATTGGCAGTTGGCCTTGTTAAATAGTCAATGTAATACGCCGTTAGTTCAGAAAGTCTTAAAAACACAGACACCACAATTTGAAGATCGGAAAATTATCTTACCTGTTGATAATGAAGCAGTTATTCCTTATTTGAAGCAACAATATTTACCAATTATTGAGGAACTTTATTTCTCTTACGGGTTTCCTAAATTTCATATTGAACCAAAAATGGATCAACAGCAAGCTGCAGAAGTGCTGAAAAAGTTTGAAGAGCAAAAATTAGAACAAGCCGCAGCCTTTCAACAACAAGCTGCTGAATCGCTTGTTAAACATGAACAAATGAAAAAAGAAAAACAACAACAAGCGCCTGCGTTTGATGGTCCAATTCGTTTAGGTCGGAATATTCCCAATGATGAACCCATTATGCCAATGGGAAATATACTGGAAGAAGAACGTCGGATAACGATTGAAGGCTTTATTTTTGATAAAGAAGTGCGTGAATTGCGTTCTAAACGAAAAATTTTAATTTTGAAAATTACTGATTATACTTCCTCTTTCGTGGTGAAGAAATTTTCGAATGGGGAAAAAGATGAACAAGTTTTTGATGCGATTCAACCGCAAAGTTGGATTCGTGTTCGTGGTAGTGTACAAGAAGATACCTTCATGCGTGATTTAGTCATGAATGCCCAAGATTTGATGGAAGTCGCCCATGCGCCAAGAAAAGACTACGCGCCAGAAGGTGAAAAACGTGTAGAATTACACATGCATAGTAACATGAGTACAATGGATGCGACCAATAAAGTCGGTGACTTGGTGGCGCAAGCGGGGAAATGGGGGCACAAGGCCATCGCAATTACGGATCATGGCGGCGCCCAAGCGTTTCCTGATGCCCATGCTGCAGGTAAAAAAGCAGGCGTTAAAATTTTATACGGCGTGGAAGCCAATATTGTTGATGATGGTGTACCTATTGCTTACAACGAAGAACATATTGAATTAACAGATGCTACCTATGTGGTCTTTGACGTGGAAACAACGGGGCTTTCCGCTGTTTATGATACAATTATTGAATTGGCCGCTGTCAAAATGCACAAAGGAAATGTCATTGAGACTTTCGAGCAGTTTATTGATCCTGGCCATCCATTATCTCAAACGACGATCAATTTAACTGGGATTACAGATGAAATGGTGCGCGGCTCAAAATCCGAAGAAGAAGTTTTACGCATGTTTAAAGAGTTTTCAGAAGGAACTATTTTAGTGGCCCACAACGCTTCTTTTGATATGGGGTTCTTAAATACAAGTTATGGCAAACATGGAATACCTGAAGCGGCTAATCCCGTCATCGATACATTAGAATTATCCAGATTCTTGTATCCACATTTCAAAAGCCATCGTCTAAATACCTTATCGAAAAAATTTGGCGTCAACTTAGAACAACATCACCGTGCCATCTATGACTCAGAATCAACAGGTCATTTGTGCTGGATTTTCTTAAAAGAAGCGAAAGAGAATCATGATATGCATTTCCATGATGATTTGAATCGTCATATTGGCGAAGGAGACTCATACAAACGAGCTCGACCTTTCCATGCAACGATTTTAGCAACAACTCAAGCAGGATTAAAAAATCTTTTTAAATTGATTTCGATGTCCAATGTAGATTATTTTTTCCGAGTACCACGGATTCCTCGTTCGCAATTATCGAAGTTAAGAGAAGGGCTTTTAATCGGTTCCGCATGTTCAAACGGCGAAATTTTTGAAGCGATGATGCAAAAAGGTGTCGAAGAAGCAAAAAATCGTGCCAAATTCTATGATTATATTGAAGTTATGCCCAAACCAGTTTACGCGCCATTAATTGAACAAGAATTGGTGAAAAATGAAGCAGATTTGGAAGAAATTATTAGTAATCTAGTGAAAATCGGTGACGAACTTGGCAAGCTGGTTGTCGCCACTGGAAATGTTCATTATTTAAATGAAGAAGATGCCATCTATCGGAAAATTTTAGTCGGATCTATGGGTGGCGCTAATCCGTTAAATCGCCATAGTTTACCAAAGGTTCATTTCAGAACCACCGATGAAATGTTAACGGAATTCCAATTTTTAGGACAAGACGTCGCTAAGCGAATTGTAGTAGAAAATCCCAACAAAGTCGCTGATTTATGTGAAGAAGTTATTCCAGTAAAAGACGATTTGTATACGCCAAAAATTCCTGGGTCTGAACAAGAGATCACTGATTTAAGCTACAATCGTGCGCGCGAATTGTATGGAGATCCTTTACCAGAAATTGTCGAAAAACGGTTAGAAAAGGAACTGAATTCGATTAACGGGAATGGTTTCTCGGTTATTTATTTAATTTCTCAAAAACTGGTGCATAAAAGTAATGAAGACGGCTATTTAGTCGGTTCACGGGGCTCTGTCGGTTCGAGTTTTGTTGCGACAATGACAGGGATTACTGAAGTAAATCCTTTAGCGCCACATTATTATTGTCCTGAGTGTCAATATTCTGAGTTCTATGAAGATGGTTCCTATGGTTCAGGGTTTGATATGCCTGAAAAAGCCTGTCCAAAATGTGGCGCTCGATTGTTTAAAGATGGTCACGACATTCCTTTTGAAACGTTCTTAGGATTCCATGGCGACAAAGTTCCCGATATCGATTTGAACTTTTCTGGCGATTATCAAGCCGAAGCCCATAACTACACGAAAGTTCTTTTTGGTGAAGAATATGTCTACCGGGCAGGAACCATTGGTACAGTAGCCGACAAAACAGCGTATGGCTTTGTTAAAGGATATGAAAGAGATCATAATTTACATTTGCGTGGTGCTGAAATTGATCGCTTAGCTAAAGGTTCAACAGGGGTTAAACGGACGACTGGGCAGCATCCCGGCGGTATTATTGTAATTCCTGATTACATGGATGTTTATGACTTTACGCCAATCCAATACCCTGCTGATGATCAAGAGGCAGAATGGAAAACGACGCACTTTGATTTCCATTCCATTCACGATAATATTTTAAAACTTGATATTCTGGGACATGATGATCCAACCGTGATTCGGATGTTACAAGATTTATCTGGGATTGAGCCAAAAACCATCCCAACAGACGATCCAGAAGTGATGCGTATTTTTGAAGGACCTGATGTTCTAGGTGTGGATGCAGAGCAAATTTATTCTAAAACAGGAACTTTAGGAATTCCTGAATTTGGGACACGTTTCGTTCGAGGTATGTTAGAACAGACCCATCCATCAACTTTTGCAGAATTACTTCAAATTTCTGGACTGTCTCACGGAACCGATGTGTGGCTAGGGAATGCAGAAGAATTGATTCGCCGTGGCGAAGCCAATCTTGCTGAAGTAATTGGTTGTCGGGATGATATCATGGTTTATTTAATTCATGCTGGTTTGGACAGTGGGATGGCCTTTAAGATTATGGAAACGGTACGTAAAGGACAATGGAATAAGATTCCTGATGAACTACGGGATACGTATTTAAATGCGATGAAGGAAAACAACGTCCCTGACTGGTATATTGATTCTTGTTCTAAAATTAAATATATGTTCCCGAAAGCCCATGCGGCAGCATACGTATTAATGGCATTGCGGGTCGCTTACTTTAAAGTTTATTTCCCAATCTTATATTACTGTGCATTTTTCTCCGTTCGGGCGGATGACTTTGACTTAGTGGCAATGTCACAAGGGAAAGAAGCTGTGAAAGCACGAATGAAAGAAATTACGGACAAAGGGATGGACGCCTCCACCAAAGAGAAAAACTTATTAACGGTTTTAGAATTATGTAATGAAATGTTGGAACGGGGCTATAAATTTGGCATGATTGATTTGTACAAATCAGATGCTGAAAATTTTGTGATTGAAGGGGATACCTTGATTGCACCTTTCCGAGCAGTGCCAAGTTTAGGCCTCAACGTAGCGAAAGCCATTGTCGCTGCGCGAGAAGAGCAACCGTTCTTGTCGAAAGAAGATTTGGCAACACGAGGTAAAGTTTCTAAAACATTGATTGAATACATGAATGAAAATGGTGTCTTAAAAGACTTGCCAGATGAAAACCAATTATCATTATTTGATATGTTATAAAAGAAAAATCTCTTAGAAAAAGGCTGGTGAAGCAACTTATTCACCGGCCTTTTTTAGTCATCAAATAAATTAGAAAATCATTGCTAGAAGCGTTTTAATTACTTATTAAAAAGCCATCTTTATTTAATTATGTTGAGCTTGTGCATAAAAAGTAAAATGCTTATGATAAATGAAGAGCTTTATTTTTTTAATAAGAAAGGAATTGGTTATATGGACAAAAAGCAATTACGATGGTTCACCGTCGGGTTAATTGCCTTTAACATGGTCTGGGGTCTTGGAAATGTTGTGAATAATTATGCACAACAAGGGATTTCAGTGGTCACTTCATGGCTTTTGATTTTAGTTTTATATTTTATTCCCTATGCGTTAATCGTAGGACAGTTAGGTTCAACATTTAAAGACAGCAATGGTGGGGTTAGTTCGTGGGTGCAAAACACCAGTACTAAACGTCTAGCCTATTATGCAGCATGGACTTATTGGGTAGTGCACATTCCTTACTTGGCACAAAAACCACAAGCAATTTTAATTGCCTTAGGTTGGGCAGTTCAAGGAAATGGAAACCTAGTCAATACGATGCCAATTGTAACGGTATCATTTATTTCATTAATAATTTTCTTGGTTTTCTTGTTATTATCAACAAAAGGGTTAACCACCTTAAAAGTTATTGGTGGTTTAGCTGGAACCGCCATGTTTGTGATGTCTATTTTATTCATTTTATTAGCGGTAGGCGCACCATTTATTAATTCAACGGTTGAATTTGCGACGCCAAACATGTCACAAGTCAGTACTTACATTCCTAAATTTGACTTTAGTTATTTTACAACCGTATCAATGTTAGTTTTTGCGGTAGGTGGCGCTGAAAAAATTTCTCCTTACGTAAATGCAACTAAAAATCCAGCCAAAGAGTTCCCTAAAGGAATGATTTTCCTAGCAGCAATGGTTGGTTTATCGGCTGTTTTAGGTTCATTTGCAATGGGAATGTTATTCTCAAGTGATAATATTCCTAAAGATTTAATGGCAAATGGTGCCTACAGTGCCTTCCAAAAATTAGGTGCGTATTATGGTGTCGGTAATCTCTTAATGATTGTTTATGCGTTAACGAATACAGTGGGTCAAGTGGCTGCGCTAGCCTTTTCAATTGATGCTCCACTGAAAATTCTTTTAGCTGAAGCAGATCCAGAATTTGTTCCAAGTTGGTTACGTAAACGTACGAAAAAAGGTACGTTAATTAATGGTTACTTATTAACAGGTATTTTAGTAAGTATTATTATCGCTTTACCAATGTTTGGGTTGAAGGACATGAACGAAGTGGTTAAATGGCTAACTAACTTAAATTCTGTAGTTATGCCAATGCGTTATTTGTGGGTCTTCTTTGCCTATATGCTTCTAAACAAAGCATACAAACAATTTAATTCAGAATATAAATTTGTTAAAAATCCTAAAATTGGTTTTGTGTTTGGTCTTTGGTGTTTCCTATTTACAGCCTTTGCTTGTATCCTAGGAATGGTGCCTAAATTTGAGTATGCCTCAGACCCTCAAGGCTGGTTGTTCCAATTAGCTTCTAACATTGTGACACCAATCGTCTTAATTCTATTAGGAATGATTTTACCAGCAATTGCACGTCGCGAGAAAAAAGACACGATTTTGCCAATTGATTCAGCAGAATAATTGGTTACATGTCCAAGGATAAAATAGTTAGTATAAGTATTTTGCGTGAGATAAATGGTCAATAGGACTGTTTGTCTCACGTTTTTTTCTGTCGATTTTTCTCTAAAATTTCTATTGTCTCTTAAAAATATGAGAAAATCAGAAGAATTTCTCCTGTATACTAAAGGTATCTATCATTAAAAATGGTTATTAACGGAGAAAAAGGAAGTGAACCTCATGACTAAAACACTTGAAACACAACCAGAAGAGAAAACGGTCTTTCTTTGTAAAGAAACGAATCCAGATTTTTTAGGACGAGAAATTTATGCGGATAATGTTGAAACACCGTATAATTTTTACTTAATTCGCAAGCTTTATTTAGCGAAAGAGTATCAAAATTTAGCAGAAGGGGAACAATTTTTTGAGGCTTTATGTGAAAGTTGGGATGAATCAGAACAGTTTGAAGAGTTAATTGTTAAAAAGATTTATGTCTATGTTGAAACGGAGTTAATGTACTACACTATTTATTTTGGAAGCTTTGAGCCGACCACTCGTGACTTACGATTCGCACTAAAACAATGGATGTATGAAATACCGACAACTAAAAATAAAAAAACAGTCCGTACGAATGAAACCAATGTGCAAGTAGTGCCGCAAGAAAATCAAATAACGGAATTAGCTGGTGAAATTGCTGTCTTACGTGAAATGTTGACACTTTTAAAAGAAAATTTAGCCTCCTTGAATGAAGCCGTTAATCAAACGAGAAATCCCGTCATTTCTAGACAAATAAAAACGATCCATTTGAAAAGAGCTTCTCCTGTGATAACCGCAGAACAGGCATCGCTGAAAGTATCAGAGGATGCTAATCTGAAACAACCAGACGTCAATCTCTCGCCTGATAATCGGGAAAATCAAGAAGTTGAAACAACTGTAGCAACAAGTGAAGCAGAGCTTCCTGTTAACAAACCAGCGCTTGAAGAACCAGCGAAAGAACCAGTGCTATCTGAACCAGCGCCATTTAAAGAAGCGCTGCCAGAAAAAAACAAGAAAACCAACAGAGTACCGCGGCAAAACCTTTATTTACTTTTCTACAAGAAACAGAAAAAAGCTCGCTAAATTCAGTGAATGAGTCTGTCAAAAAAGAAGAGGAGCAGAAGCCAGAAAAAGAAGCTGCCTCTATGGAAAGTGAAGAAGAAAGTTCATCAAGTCGGACAATTCCTGCAGACTTTCAACGACAATTGGACGAATTAGAAGAGGAAATTTATCGTCGCTTTATGAGTCGCCAATTAGAGGATACTGATGGAAATCAAGTAGTACCGAAAATAACGATTGAAAAAAGACAGTTAGAAGCACAAATGATTGAAGCAAAAGCATTCTCACAATCATTTAAACAAGTTCAAAAGAAAAAAGCAGGAGACGTGCGAATTTGCAATCAGTTAAGTTGTATGAAATTAGAAAAAGGATTAGATAAATTTTTAGATGAAGTTACAGAATATGTTGAAAAGCGGACACTATTTAATAAAAAGGTTCGTTGTCCGCTCCCAGTAATCAGAGAATTGGAAGGCTATGGGCAATTAAACCAGTATATGCAGAAAATCCTTGACTGTTATTAATCGTTTATTTAGGAGAAGGTAAGACAAAAACGTTCAGTTTATCAGTTTTTAAACCTGAAACAAAAATCACTTTGGATTTTTGTTTCAGGTTCTTTCTTATTATCTCTGGAAAAGATTTCAAGAGAATTTTTGAAATACTAGTGAAAATCCTATAAATTGTAGTATAATTTTCAAAGATGAATGAAAGGCGTGAAGTCATTGAAAGACAAACAAGTGTATGCAGTAGTTGACCTTGAAACGACTGGAACAGATCCTACAAGTGATCGGATCATTCAGTTTGGATGCGTTCTCGTTCAAGATGGAAAGATTATTGCGAACTTTGCGACAGATGTGAATCCCAATCAAGTAGTACCAAAACAAATTCAAAGTTTAACGGGGATTAGTAATACGCAAGTTCAAAAAGCGCCTTATTTTGAAGATGTAGCACATACAATTTATCATTATCTGGAAGATACTATTTTTGTGGCGCATAACGTCCACTTTGATTATAATTTTTTAGCTCGTGAACTGGTACGGTGTGGCACGCCGCCACTTACCATTCCAGCCATTGATACAGTGGAATTGGCACAGATTTTTTTACCGACAGAAAAAAGTTTCCGTTTAAGTGATTTGTCGGAAAGTTTAGGTTTGTCTCATGAGAATCCCCATCAAGCAGATAGTGATGCGCAGGTTACAGCCGAACTTTTGTTATTAATTCAAGAAAAAATGAAATCTTTACCATTAGTCACTATGGAAAAAATTGCGGAATTAAGTCAACAGACAGCGCGGGAAACCAGTGCCTTTATTCAACAAACATATGAACAAATGAAAAAACAAGTGACACCATTAAATCCAGCTTATCAAGTGGTCAGTGGCATTGCTTTACGCAAAAAAGAAGTTCCTCTTTTTGAAGAAACGTTCTATCAGACTAGTACGTATCCCAAAACTAAAAAAGCCAAAGAAAAACTGTTTGGCGAACGTTTCGCTTATCGTGCGGAACAGAGTCGGATGATGAATTTAGTCTATGATCATTTTACAGAAGGAACGACAAAAGATTTATTTATTGAAGCGGCGACTGGAACGGGAAAAACATTAGGCTATCTGTTACCGATGAGCTATTTAGCAACGCCAGAAAAACCAGTCATTATTTCAACAGTTTCGATTGTTTTACAAAATCAATTAGTAGAAAAAGATTTACCGTTAGCCAATCAAATCTGCCAAGGGAAATTACGTGGCATTGTTATTAAAAGCCATCGACACTATCTTGATTTACAACGCTTTAAGGCAACGTTGAATCAGCCAACTCCGCAAAAACAATACGCTCTTTATCAAATGGGCGTTCTCGTCTGGTTGCTAGAAACAGAAACGGGCGATTTAGATGAACTACAATTGACGAATTTAAATCATTTATTCTGGAAAGAAGTTACACATCGCGGATTGGATTTTCTTTCAAAAAAAGATGAACTTTATGAAGTTGACTTTTTAAGACATCTGTATAAAAAAGTCGCTCAAAGTAACGTGTTGATTGTTAATCATGCATTTTTGGCGCAAGAGTCGCTAAGGAAACAACCGTTATTACCTGAAAGTCCGTGGCTAATTATTGATGAAGCACATCATTTACCAGACATCGCTAGTCGGATGGCGAGCGAACGAGTGAACAGTGTGATACTAAAAAAACAAGTCACGCATTTTATTGAAAAAGAACAACTTTTTGTTGCTTTACAGCAAATTTTTCAACAGTTTTCTGAAGAGCAGCGGCTTGTAAAAATTTATCAGCAAGGTTTACTGGATTTTGTGGATGAATGGCAAGATTTTCTTTTTGAATTGCATCGTTTATTTAGTAAAACGCAGAAGCGGATAGACCATCAGGAGTTGCTTTTAACCAAAGAACGTATTGATTATTTATCTGCTGCGGGAGAAAAACATAGTCAAACGCTCCAGCTTTTACTGCAGGAGTTGTTAACTATTCAAAGTAAGTTACAGCAAACAATTATGAGTCAGTTGGAAACCTTTAGTTTGGCTGATCGCATCGTTTTTGTTCGCTTGTTTCAATTTTTTGATGAAATTGAACGTATTCACCACTGTTTTACCATTTATCTTGATGATTGGCGTCCACGTTGGGTAAAAGAATATTTACCACAAAATGAAGACCATGGCTTGATTGAAATTCATGACTTAGAAGCTAGTTTGCTTCCTGAAACAAAGTGGTATCCGCGGTATGAACGAATTATTTATACAAGCGGCACATTGAAGTTTGGCAACAATAAAAAGTATTTACCGCAACGGTTAGGTTTAACAGAGGTGACGTTCAAAACCCTGCCAACGCCATATAACTATGCAGAAAATGCGCGAGTCTATGTACCGGAAGAAGCAGTAGCCATTCAAAATGCCTCTTTCTATGAAATGGGTCAATACATTTCAGATACCATTGAAAAATTGATGGCGCAAGAGGAACGTTCGATGTTGGTTCTTTTTACTTCGCATGAATTATTGTCCACCGTGTATCATCAAGTCCAGCCAAGATTATTGGAAAAAGGACAAGAGGTCCTCGCCCAAGGGATTAGCGGCAGTCGTGAAAAAATTCTTAAACGGTTCTCTAATGGAAAACCGAATGTCTTGCTAGGAGCCGATAGCTTTTGGGAAGGCGTGGACTTACCAGGAACAGCTTTACAGTTATTGATAGTCACGCGTTTACCTTTTGAAAATCCGAAACGACCACTTGTGCAAGCAAAATATGCATATTTAGAAGCAGAAGGGATACAACCATTTGCTCAAGAAGCGGTACCGAAAGCAGCCTTACGTTTGCGACAAGCACTGGGCCGTCTAATCCGTTCTGAAGAAGACAGAGGGGCATTGCTGATTCTGGATCGTCGTTTAGTCACTGCAAAATATGGCAAACGATTAATCAAAGCGTTTCCTAAGGGACTCTCAGTAAAAGAAGCGCCCATGCCTGAAATTTTAGAAGAATTAAAGGAATTTTTAAACAAATAATCGATTATTTTTAGGTCATATTTGTGAAAGGCCGCTATTTTTCTGCTATAATAAGACCCAGTAAGTTTAGAGAGGATGGAAGGATTTTTGGAGGAATTAGAAGAAAAGAAAGAGAAGAAACGGATTACTGTCCTTTTAACCCTATTGGCAATCCTTTTAGCAATTCTTGTAACAATAATTATCTTTTTTGTACGAACCAATCAACCAATGGCTCAAGCCAAAAAAGAAGCAACCGCAATTGCCAAAACTTCTGCTAATTTAGAAACAGTTGATAAATTTTACTGGTTTACACGCAAAAATACGTATTTTACTTTAACCGGCAAAAATGATAAAGGCACAGAGATTGTCGTGATTGTCCCTAAATCGGGAGAAAAAGTCACGGTCTTAAATCAAAAAGATGGTCAAACTGAACAACAAATAACAGACATGGTTGCTAAAGCCCATCCCGATGAATCGGTGATGAAAGCTACGTTAGGGCTTTATGATAAGCGCCCTGCATGGGAAGTGGTCACCGAAAATGATCAAGGAGTACTAACGTATTATCTGATGAGCTTTGATAAAGGCGAAGAGATTAACGTTGTCAAAGATATTTAATTTAGATAGGTTTTGATGAAAGTGGGAGTGAAAGGTGTATGAACGTATCAAATCGAGCACAGCAATTGACTCCTTCTGTTACATTAGCAGCTGCCGCCAAAGCGAAAGCATTAAAAGCAAAAGGTGTAGATGTTTTAAGCTTAACGGTTGGGGAACCAGATTTTGTAACCCCGAAAAATATTCAAAAAGCAGCAATTGCTTCAATTGAGGATGGAAGAGCAAGTTATTACACACCTTCTGGCGGCATTCCTGAATTAAAGCAAGCAATTGTTTCTTATGTGGAACGAGAATATCAACTTTGTTATCAACCCAAGCAAGTTATTGTGACAGATGGTGCCAAATATGCGCTGTATCTATTATTTCAAGCCATTTTGAACGTTGGGGACGAAGTGATTATCCCTGTCCCTTATTGGGTAAGTTATGGTGAACAAGTCAAGTTAGCAGAAGGCAAGCCAGTGTTTGTATCAAGCACGCAAGAGCAATCATTTAAAGTATCAGTCGCACAATTAGAAGCTGTACGAACAGACAAAACGAAAGCAATCATTTTAAATTCACCATCTAACCCAACTGGTGTTATTTATACGGAAGAAGAATTACGACAAATTGGTGAATGGGCAGTTGCTCATAATATCCTCATTATTGCAGATGATATTTATGGTCGTTTGGTGTACAATGGACATCGGTTCACACCAATTGCAACCATCTCAGAAGCAATTCGTCAACAGACAATCATTATTAATGGTGTTTCCAAAACATATGCAATGACAGGCTGGCGCATTGGTTTTGCAGTCGGTGATGAAAAAATTATTCAAGCAATGACACAACTCGCTTCACAATCCACCAGTAATCCAGTCGCAGTTAGCCAATATGCGGCAATTGAGGCTTTAACAGGTGAACAGACGACAGTTGAAGACATGCGTCAGGCCTTTGAAAAACGCCTGAATCATATCTATCCAAAAGTAGCAGCTTTGCCAGGTGTTTCGCTAATAAAACCTGAAGGCGCCTTTTATCTATTCCCGAATGTCAAAAAAACATTAGAAATTTGTGGGTATGATAACGTGACTAATTGGGTGGAAGATTTATTACAAGAAGCGCATGTTGCTCTGGTAACGGGAGAGGGCTTTGGTGCACCAGAACATGTGCGGATGAGCTATGCGACAGATTTAATGACGTTAGAAAAAGCGATTGAGCGAATGAACGACTTTATAGAAAAGAAACGGATTCAGCACAACGCCTAAAAGAATAAACTAAGAAATGAACGGAGAGACAAACGTGGAACAAATTCAAATTATTGATTCAAACAAACATGTTGGAGAAACAGTAAAAATTGGCGCTTGGATTGCTAACAAACGCTCAAGCGGAAAAATTGCCTTTTTACAATTACGTGACGGGACAGCCTTTTTCCAAGGTGTCGTGTTCAAACCAAACTTCATTGAAGCTTTTGGTGAAGAAGCTGGTACAGAAAAATTCCAAGAAATTAAACATTTATCACAAGAAACAGCAGTCATGGTTACTGGTGTTATCAAAGAAGATAGCCGTTCTAAATTCGGCTATGAAATGGATATCACTGATTTAGAAGTCGTTGGCGCTTCAGAAGATTACCCAATCACGCCGAAAGAACACGGCACAGATTTCTTAATGGATCATCGTCATTTATGGTTACGTTCAAGCAAACAACATGCAATCATGTTAGTTCGTAACGAAATTATTCGTGCTACTTACGAGTTCTTTAACGAACAAGGATTCATTAAAATTGATAGCCCAATTTTAACAGGCTCAGCACCAGAAGGCACAACAGAATTATTTGAAACAGATTACTTCGGACAACCAGCATTCTTATCACAAACAGGTCAATTATATGCAGAAGCTGGTGCGATGGCATTTGGAAAAGTCTTTACTTTTGGACCAACCTTCCGTGCGGAAAAATCCAAAACTCGTCGTCACTTAACGGAATTCTGGATGATTGAACCAGAAATGGCATACACAACTCATGAAGAATCACTAGATATTCAAGAAGCCTACGTAAAACATTTAATTAAATCAGTATTGAAAAATCAACAATATCCATTGGATGTTTTAGAACGTGATACAGCGTTACTGGAAAAATATGTTTCGGAACCATTCAAACGTATTACTTACGATGATGCGATTGAGTTATTACAAAAAGAAGAAGCAAACAATGATTATGATCACATTGAATGGGGCGAAGACTTTGGTAGCCCACATGAAACCTTTATTTCAAATTACTATGGCGTTCCAACATTCATTTTAAATTATCCAAAAGCAATTAAAGCCTTCTATATGAAACCACATCCAACACGTGAAGATGTTGTAATTTGTGCCGATTTAATTGCGCCAGAAGGTTATGGTGAAATTATCGGTGGTTCAGAGCGTGCAACTGATTATGATTATTTGAAAGAAAAAGTAGCTGAGTTTGGCTTATCTGAAGAAGAATACAGCTGGTATTTAGATTTACGTAAATACGGTTCAGTGCCACATTCTGGCTTCGGATTAGGTTTAGAACGTGCTGTTACGTTCATTACTGGTAATGAACACATTCGTGAAGCGATTCCGTTCCCACGTATGTTAAACCGTATTTATCCATAGAGAACAAATAAAAAAAGAACTTCAGCAAAAGCCGAAGTTCTTTTTTTTAATTCTGCCATAATTTTTGCATCTGGTCCAAAATATCAATGACTTCTGTCGTGAAAAATAAGGAGCGGTTGGGTTGTGTACCTTTGATTGCTTCAACCATATTGTAGATTTCGTAATTCATGGCTTCAGCTGAGTACCCAGAAACGATGGTCTCAACCGTACCGTCGTTGTAGTGAACAATCGCTTCATCTGCGCGTGGATAATCTGTAATGGTAATATAGGCATCTTCAAAAGCAACAATTCCTTGCTTTGGCATTTTTGCTTGGAATGTTAATGAAATAGTAGCCAACTCATTTTCTTTATTCCGAAGCAATGTCACCGATTGTTCATCAACACCAGTAGAGAAGGGAACCATGCTAGAAGCTAAAACGTCTGGCTGTGAGCTGAGAAACCAACGAGCAAACGAAACCGCATAAGTACCAATATCTAACAATGCGCCGCCTGCTAAGTCAGGATTAAAAAAGCGATTTTTAGGATCGGGTTCTTTGTAACTTCCAAATGGTGCTTGAATCATTTTTAACTGACCAAATTTGCCAGCATCCATCAAGCGACGTAATTCGTCGTATAGTGGCATGTTAAAAATAGTCATGGCCTCTGCTAAAATAAGGTCATTTTTTTCTGCAACTGCCAAGGCTTGTTTTAATTCTGCAGCGTTCATCGTAATAGCTTTTTCACACAACACATGTTTTCCAGCCTGGAGCGCTTTTAAAATGTGTTCAGCATGTTGTTTATTTGGCACTGCTATATAGACAACATCGATCGTTTCATCTGCTAGCAATTCTTCATAAGAACCATAGGCTTTGGGGATTGAATAATCAGCGGCAAATTGTTCTGCTTTAGTCAATGTCCGTGAAGCAACAGCTGCAAGTTGGCTAGTTTCTTGTTTAAACGTTGAAGCAAATTCGTGGGCAATCCCACCTAATCCGACGATGCCCCATTGATATAATTTTTTTGTCAAAAGAAGTCCTCCTAATCTATGCAATTTCTTCAAATCTTCTTCATTATTTATTATACTGTAAACAAGAGAAATTAGAAAACAAGGACAATTTTGTAAATATGATAAAATCCAGAGATAAAAAGATGCTTTTTTTAGAGAATTTCAGTAAAATAGAAAATGGAGGCGAATGATTATGCATCAAGTTTATGTAGATATTATTGTTGACGCAATTATTGAACAGTACCAAACAGAAGAAAATTTTTACTCCGCTTATCAAATTCAAGCAGCCGATTGGCAAGCTTGGAAAGAAGGCCAATTTGGTTTGGACAATGAAGTCATGCAAAAAATTAAGAATTTGTTTACGGATTATGAGTGGATGCTGACTCAAAAAATACTCCGCCAAACCATCTTATTTCCGGAAAAACGCAACCTAGCTGTTTCGGAATATAAACGGTTAAAAACAACAATTGCCAAAAAATGGCTGCAATCTGATTTGGGCGTTGTAGAATTAATTCCTAACAATAAACAGGAACAAGAAATTGCTGCTGGTTATATTGATTTGAAAGTGACGCTAGCCTATGGTGAATGGGGTTTTGATGACATTATTACATTCCGATTACCAGCTACGATTCAACGACAATTGGAAGGTTCAAAAGTTGAATTATTAGATTGGGTCAACGAAAATCTGATGGATACTTACGTAGGTGAATAACGAATAGGAAGGATGGTCTTTTGAAATACACAATTGCTGGGATTTTATCTGTGATTATTATGTTTGGTGCGGTAATTTTTGTCTTTTTTGGCAAAAAGCCAGTTGAAGAATCTGTTCACACATCAACTGAAACAACAGTGAAATCATCCACTAAAATTTCTGAAAGTAGTACAGTTTCTTCAACTGCTACCACTGAATCAAGTACTGAAATCACGAGCGTAAGCAGTGATGAAAGTTGATAATTTTCTGTGAAAATGATACAATTATTCGGTTATAGTAACAAATGAAATCAATCACGAAAGTGAAAGATAGTGAAACATTTTATCGGAAAATAAAAGATGAAGTGGGGAATTAATGAAGTGAGCAACTATCAGAAAAAAAGAAAAAAGCAGCTGAATTTGCCAAAGTTATTCTTAGGCGTAGTTGTCGTCGGTTTGGCCTTTGTCTTTTCGTTATCTGTCCTTTCTGATTCAGATAAGGGACAAAACGAGTCAGTCAATCGCCAAAATGAAAACATCTCAAAAGAAGAATTTGTTGCTGAAATCACACCGTATGCACGTGAATTACAAGAATCTTACGGGGTATTACCAAGTATTATTATGGGGCAAGCAGTTTTAGAATCAAATTTTGGACAAAGTCAATTAGCATCGAAATATAACAATCTTTTTGGGATTAAAGCATATGGCAATCAACCAAAAGTCAATTTAGAAACAAAAGAGTATGTCAATGAGGTCTGGATTACGATTCAGGGTGATTTTCGAGTTTATGACAATTGGGAAGAATCCATGCGAGATCATACCAAGTTATTTGTTGATGGAGTCGATTGGGATCCAAATTTATATGAAAAAGTCTTGTTAGCCAAAAATTATAAAGAGGCTGCACAAGCGCTTCAAGATGCTGGATACGCAACGGATCCTACATACGCTGATAAGATCATTCATGTAATTGAAGAATACAATTTAAATAAATACGACCGTTAAGCATGGAGGAACGATGACAATGAGCGAAAAGTGGATTCCAGAAATTATGACGCCGCTGAAACAAGATATTGTAAAAATGCCAGAGATTATTCGGCAAGCCAGTGGCATTAAAATTTTTGGCCGTAAAATAAAATCAATTATTTTTACGACAGATATTGCGATTATCCGCAATACGGATGCACAGGCAGTGATTGCTGTATATCCTTTTACACCGCATCCAGCGATTACAAAAGGCATTATTGAAGCAGCGGATATTCCTGTCTTTTCAGGAGTCGGCGGCGGTTTAACGCAAGGCATGCGTTCTGCTTATATGAGTTTATTTGCAGAAGCACAAGGCTCAATGGGTGTCGTTTTGAATGGTCCTACACCAATTGAAACAATTAAAATGGTGGATGAAGCAATCGATATTCCTATTATCAGCACAGTAACTTCTATTCATACGCCAATTGATGAAAAACTTGCGGCTGGCGTGGATATGATTAATATCAGTGCAGGAAAAGACACTGCAGCCACTGTACGCTATTTCCGTGGCAAGTATCCAGAATTACCGATTATTGCAACAGGAGGACCAACTGAATCGAGTATTCATGAAACCATTATCGCCGGAGCGAATGCTATTACATATACGCCCCCTAGTAACGGTGAATTATTCAGCAAAAAAATGAAAAAATATCGTGAACAAGAAAAAGCAACCGATGAAGAATAAAAAAACGCTTTGGCAGGATAGACTGCCAAAGCGTTTTTGGCTATTTAATGTTCGCTTTTACGGAACAATGGAAGAATGAACCAATTATTTGAAAATTCTAATGAAAAAAAGCTGTTAAACCATTGAAAGTTAGAGATTTTTGTACTATCCTAGAGAAACATAGAAGCTTGTATAAGGTCAAAATACGGTTGACCGTCTCTACCCAGCACCGTAAATGCTGGTCTATAAGTGAAGAAGAGCGGATAGCCCTTTTTTGCTTTGGCAAAATGGGCTTTTTTCTTTTGTTAGAACACGAATATAAATAGCACTTTGTTTTATTTCGTTCGTTTTTAACGAACCGTCCTTTCCTCAGGATGAGAACAAAGCATCTATCGAAAAATAAGTAAAGGAGTTCATATTGTGAAGGAATTAGTCGAACGTATTAAAAATGATGGCCGTGTATTAGGTGAAGGTGTTTTAAAAGTAGATAGTTTTATTACGCACCAAGTGGATCCAGAATTGATGGAGGCTATGGGTAATCGTTTTGCTGAGGTTTTCGCAGAAGCAGGCATTACCAAAGTAATTACAATTGAAGCATCAGGAATCGCTCCTGCCTTATACGCAGCGCAAAAATTAGGCGTGCCAATGATCTTCGCTCGTAAGGCAAAAAGTTTAACCATGGATGAAGAGCTTTTAACAGCTTCAGTTTATTCATTTACAAAACAAGTGACAAGCCAAATTTCCATTTCAAGAAAATTCTTATCTGATGCTGATAAAGTGTTGATTATTGATGACTTTTTAGCTAACGGACAAGCTGCCAAAGGATTGGTAGAATTGTGCCAACAGGCTGGTGCAAAGGTTGAAGGAATTGGTATCGTAATTGAAAAATCATTCCAAGATGGTCGTCAGTTATTAGAAGACATGGGCTTAAATGTAGTCTCTTTAGCACGTATTGCTTCATTAAGTGAAGGAACGGTGACGTTTTTAGAGGAGGATGCATAATCTTGGAAACAAAACAATTGAATACACCACAACAGACGGAAACATCAAATGGAAAAGCCGCCGTTTTAGGATTGCAACATTTATTAGCGATGTACGCTGGGGCAGTTGCCGTACCTTTATTAATCGGAACCGGCTTGAATTTTGATTCGCAACAAATGACGTATTTAATTTCAATCGATATTTTTATGTGCGGTGTTGCGACACTTTTACAATTAACGGTGAATAAGTTTTTTGGGATTGGCTTGCCAGTCGTTTTAGGTTGTGCCATTCAAGCAGTTGCGCCTTTAATCATGATTGGTACGAACAAAGGGGTTGGGGCAATTTACGGTTCAATTATTGCTTCGGGCATTTTTGTCGTTCTTATTGCAGGATTTTTCTCAAAAATTAAACGTCTATTTCCGCCTTTAGTCACCGGCACAGTCATTACAGTTATTGGTTTGACCTTAATTCCTGTTGCTGTTGAAAAAATGGGTGGCGGCTTAGCAACGGACAAAAGTTTTGGTGATCCTAAAAACTTGCTCCTCGCATTTGTAACAATTGCCTTAATCATTGTTGTGCAAGTTTGGGGACGTGGCTTTATCAAGTCAATTGCCGTGTTAATCGGCCTAGTCGGCGGCACAATTTTAGCTGCGTTTCTGGGATTAGTGGATTTGTCTCCTGTTAGTCAAGCTACGTGGTTTCATTTTCCACAGCCATTTTATTTTGGCAAACCAACGTTTGATCTTTCTTCTATTGTGTTGATGATTATTATTTCAATTGTTAGTATGGTTGAATCAACAGGTGTTTATTTTGCCTTAGGAGATATTACAGGGAAGAAAATTGGCGAAGATGATTTACGTCGTGGGTATCATGCAGAAGGTTTAGCCGTCATTTTAGGGGGGATTTTTAATACGTTTCCTTATACAGGTTTCTCTCAAAATGTCGGGTTAGTTCAATTATCTGGGATCAAAACACGTCGACCAATTTATTTTTCTGCTTTTTTCTTAATTATTTTAGGCTTATTACCAAAAATTGGTGCGATGGCCCAAATTATCCCAGAGCCAGTTTTAGGTGGTGGAATGCTGGTTATGTTTGGAATGGTGGCTGTCCAAGGAATGCGCATGTTGTCAAAAGTTGACTACTCAAATGACAAAAATTTATTAATTATTGCCATCTCGATTGGCTTTGGTTTAGGCTTTAATATTATGCCGACGCTCTTTAATAAAGTACCAGAAACTGTTAGCATGTTTACTGGTAATGGAATTGTCATGAGCAGCATTACCGCAATTATTTTAAATCTTTTATTCAATGGTTTAAAAGAAACCTCAGAAAGTAACGAATAGTTTCAAAAAAAGTATGATAGATAAGGTCAGGTGGCTTTTCTTTCATACTTTTTTGACCTCATCATCGTTTAGAAAAATTTAATGTTTTCATTAATCTGAAGAGAATAAGAGAAAAAAGCTTGGTTACAAAGAGACGAGTAGTAAGTTACCGCTGTTTTATCCTAAAGTATGTTAATAAATTCTGATGAGAAAACCTAATGGAAACACTGCTGGCACTTGAAGTTGAGCCTTTTTCCTTGTATCATGTAAAAAGAGCACTCTTAAAGGCTAGACTGCGACGAGAAACCGCAGAAGGATTTTAAGGATAAAACTGTGATGGAAAGTTGTGATGAACTTGGATAAACCACTATTACCTGGTCAAGTGATTGGTATCATTGGTGGCGGACATTTAGCAAAAATGATGGCCCTTAGTGCAAGAGAAATGGGGTTTCGAGTGGGTGTGCTAGATCCACAAATTGATTGTCCTGCTGCACAAGTTGCCGATTGGCAATTATTAGGAGCATATAATGATCCTGAAGCGTTAGAGAAATTGGCAAAACGTGCCCAAGTGATTACGTATGAATTTGAACATGCAGATGTTGATGCGTTAACAGCGATTCAACATTTAGCGAATATACCACAAGGAACAGACATTTTAGCGATTACGCAAGATCGCTTAATGGAAAAAAGTTTCTTGGAAGATAATAATATTGTGATTGCACCTTATGCAACGATTGTTAGTCCGACTGATATTCAAGAAGCAATTGATGGCATTGGCTACCCGTGTATCTTGAAGAACACGCGAGGGGAAGGTCGTTATGTACTACATAGTACTTCAGACTTAGCGCCATCCATGAATCTTCTAAGAGAAGGAACCTGTGTCTTGGAAGCTTGGATTCCTTACGAAAAAGAATTATCTGTTCTGATTTCTGGTAATGGTCGTGGCGAATTTGCGACATTTCCAGTTGTGGAAACAATTAAAAAAGAGCGTAAGCTACATGAAACGATTGCGCCAGCCCAAATTGATGACGAAGTCAGTGGCGAGTTGCAACGAATTGCTAAGGTGATTGCTAAAGCAGTTGGTTTAGTCGGCACCCTTTCAATTGAAATGTTTTATACAGAAACAGGCGGGATTTATGTAAATAAAATTTTACCTCGTCCAGAAGATGCAGGGAATTTTTCTATAGATGCTTGTTCTTTTAGCCAATATGATACGCATATTCGTGGTTTATGTAATTGGCCAATGCCAACGATTCAACTGTTGTCTGAAGCGATCACGGTCAATGTACTTGGGAATGAAGCCTATGAAACGATGGACATTATTAATGAACATCCAGATTGGCATTTCCACTATTATGGCCACAGTGAAGCAAAAGCGCAACGAGCGATGGGGCATATTACTATATTAACCAAAGAAATTGATGAAACACTGGAAGAAATTAAAGAAACAAAGATTTGGTCGTAATTATTTTTCAAAAATTGAGGAGTAAAGAGGGGATAAGGCACAATGATTGATCGTTATACAAGACCCGAAATGGGCGCAATTTGGACAGATGAGAACCGTTACAAGGCATGGCTAGAAGTTGAAATTTTGGCGGATGAAGCTTGGGCAGAACTTGGCGAAATTCCTAAAGAAGATGTACAAAAAATCCGAGAAAATGCATCATTTGATGTTGCACGTATTTTAGAAATTGAAGCAGAAACCCGTCATGATGTTGTCGCTTTTACTCGTGCCGTTTCAGAAACGCTTGGTGAAGAGCGAAAATGGGTGCACTATGGGTTAACCAGCACAGATGTTGTGGATACTGCCTATGGTTATCTATTGAAACAGGCGAATGATATTTTACGGAAAGATTTACAAACATTTACGGAGATTGTCGGATCCAAAGCTAAAGAGTATAAACATACGGTCATGATGGGAAGAACGCATGGTGTTCATGCAGAACCGACTACATTTGGTTTGAAATTAGCGTTGTGGTATTCTGAAATGAAACGCAATATTGAACGTTTTGAACATGCAGCCAAAGGTGTCGAAGCAGGTAAAATCAGTGGAGCCGTAGGTACCTTTGCCAATATTTCACCATTTGTTGAAGAATATGTTTGCGAACATTTGGGGATCCGTGCTCAAGAGATTTCGACACAAGTTTTACCACGTGATTTACATGCTGAATATGTTTCTGCTATGGCATTAATTGCGACAAGTATTGAAAAATTTGCAACAGAAATTCGTGGTCTACAGAAATCAGAAACGCGTGAAGTAGAAGAATTTTTTGCAAAAGGACAAAAAGGGTCTTCGGCAATGCCGCATAAACGGAATCCAATTGGTTCTGAAAATATGACTGGCTTGGCACGTGTGATTCGTGGTCATGTCATTACTGCCTTTGAAAATGTGAGTTTATGGCATGAACGAGATATTTCTCACTCGTCTGCTGAACGGATTATTATTCCCGATACGACGATTTTGCTAAATTACATGTTGAATCGTTTTGGTAATATTGTCAAAAACTTAACGGTCTTCCCAGAAAATATGAAACGTAACATGGATGCGACCTATGGACTAATTTACAGCCAACGTGTCTTATTAAAATTGATTGACCATGGCATGACACGTGAAGAAGCGTATGATCTGGTCCAACCAAAAACAGCTTACGCATGGGATCATCAAACGGCGTTCCGTCCGTTGCTAGATGCGGATGAAAAAATTACTTCTGTCTTATCAAAAGAAGAGCTAGATGATGCCTTTGATTACCATTATCATTTAAAAAACGTTGACACGATTTTTGAACGTGTTGGTTTAGGATAAAAAGAGAGCAGTTAGGACAAAAACACTTTGTTTTTGTCCTGGCTGCCCTTTTTTATTTTCAGAAAAAAAGTTGAAAAGTTATTTAGTAGAAATTAGAGAAAAAAGTATTAAATTTTAGCGAGCAAACGTCAATAGGTGAAAGAACGACACTTATCTTATGATGTTTGTTCGCTATTTATTTGTTTGCTCTTTAGATTTTAAAGGAGATATTTTTCAAAACAAGAGGGAATTTAGAGGTTTTCATAGGGAGAAAGTGCCGCTAAACCCTTGTGGAATAAGAAGATACTGTTTTTTTAATTATAGGTTTAAAAATTCAAAATTATTTTTTGTGTGTCTTCAGATATAATGAGTCTATTAACGGTAATTCTTAAAAGAAAGGGGGAAAGTTGGTTGAAATGAAATTGTCACAAGCCCCAAATAAGACTACAGGGGATGGAATGAAAGTATTTAGCTATCTCTGTTTTATAATTATTTATTATCTAATCTTCTTACATTTCGAAGTTGCTTTAGCGCAACAACCTGAGTCAAAACCGCTAGCAGGTTTCACAGTTGAAAGTATGATACCAGATAATCAGCTAGATAAGAACCAAACTTATTTTTATTTAGGTGTTCAGCCAAGTAGTCAGCAGATTGTTCAAGTAAAAATCAGAAGTTTGCAAAAAGAACCAGTCACTGTCGCTTTAAGTATTCATGATGCGGTTAACGGAACGGAAGGACAGATTGACTATACGCAGACGAATCCTAAATTAGATTCTAGTTTAACGAATTCCATCACGCAAATTGTACATTTACAAAATAAGGAAGCTACGGTCACTGTAAAAAACTTTGAAGAAAAAATAGTAAATTATGAAATTAGAACGCCTAAAGAGCCATTTTCGGGAGTTAAATTAGGTGCATTACGATTTGTCAAACAACTAGAGGATGAATCATTAACAACTAATCAATTTACATCAACCTATGCTTATACTATTTCAATCATGCTGACAGAAGATAAAGAGCCATTTGATGAAGGAGCAGAATTGAAACTAAAAAAAGTTGATACAACGATCAGCGGTGGCCTACCTGTTGTTCAAGCAACATTCCAAAATCGACAACCAAAAGTTATGAAAGGAGCAACAATTACCAACTGGTTAACCAAAAAAGGTCAGCCAAAAGAGTTACTAAAAAAAGTACAAGCAGATGTGTCAGTGGCACCAAATTCTCTATTAGCTATGGATTTATCATTGAATGAAGTCGCCCTTTCACCGGGAACGTATACTTTCCATAGTCAAGCCAGTGCTGGTAACCAAGAATGGCACTGGCGAAAAGATTTTACAATCACACAAATGCAAGTAAACCAATGGTCGGCTAGTACAGCTTCAGCAATAAGTCAACCGCTTTTGTTAATAGGTCTTAGCGCATTGTGTCTTGTTACAATTAGCGTTTATTTTTATTTTAGAAAGAGTAGGACAAAATAAAGGAATAAAAAGGAAAAGAAGGTGTTGGTTATGAATAAGAAACCGAGTTGTCTTATTTGTGTCATAGTCATATTATTAGGAACGATGATTTTACCAATTAATGGCTTAGCTGAGGGGTCTAAGCCGACAACAGTAACGAGTGAAGTGCAACAAATTATTGAAGATTCATTACCTAAGCTATCAGAGCCATCACAACAAGCGACAGAAACAACCGATTCTTCAACTGCAACAACAGAAACAACCGATTCTTCAACTGAAAAAACTCAAGAAACAGAAGAGACGAAAGAATTAGAAACTGTTTCTTTTACTTGGTCACAACAAGAACCAGAACGGCAAGTGAGTGCAGGCTCGGATTTTTATCTAAAAATAACTAGTAATGTAACCTGGGCGGAAATACAATTGCCTCAGGAAATTCAATATAATCCCCAAAAAAATCAACAATTGAAGGAGCATAGTTCCTATAATCAAGAACAACATAGCTTGGTTTTAAGAAACTTAGCTCAGTTTGGGGAGAGCTACTTGCTGTTGACAACGACAAAAGCAGGAACTTTCACTTTATCAGTCAAAGACAAAAATCAAAAAGAATTGGCTAAAAATTTAGACGTAACGGTTGCTAAAGAACAAATACCTGAGGCTCAAAAGCCACAGGAGCGTAGTGAGCAGAAGCAAACGAAGGAAAACAAAAAAAGTAGTCCGGTCCTTAAATCTAAAACTATTGCCTCAAAAGCGAATGGAATTACGGTCGGTTTGACTGCTCCTGCCACTTATCGTACGTATACCGACTCTACCACAGGAACAGCACCAGATTACTTAACGATTTCTATACCAGTTTCCATCAGCCAAGCGGGCCTCACTGGTACTTCAATTGAACTTCCTTATGGCTTTTATCCAAGTAAAAGCGACCCCGTTTTTAAATACTTTGATAATACAGCACCCATTTTTTCGTTGGTGACACCTAGTACGCCTAATGCTAATTCAATTGTAGCATCGTATGTAAATGATACGACCAATAAAAAGTTGATTATTCGTTTGAAACAAACCAAGACAACATTAGAGACGATTAACTTACGATTTAAATTTAATAACGTCTATAATGCCAAAATCCCACCTGAACAAATCGTGTGGAATAATCTCCAAGCGAAGGTATTTGACAATACCGGTAAACAAATCGCAAGTTCAGGTACGAATAAGACTATAAAAACTAATGTGAATTCTTTGGCTACATATGTAGGTTCTGGTTATGCAGTTCCTATTGACGACAGCTATTTTGACGGTGATATTGTGATGTCAACTACTTATCGCTTTAATTATTTATCTAGAGCAAATTTAGACCCTAGTTATAATCATCAAGTGTATGTTGAAATTCCAACGGGAGCTACATTAAAGGGAACTTTAGCCAATAGATTATTAAAAACAGGAATCACGAACGCACAAGACTCTAGTGTTCCAGTGGGCTTCACTCGGTACTACCAGAAATTAGCAATCTTCAACCCAAGCGCTTTAGAAAACCCAGCAACGCTGATTGATTTATACTATGTCGACACAAGGGTTACTTTAAATAAAACTTATGCAGAAGGTCGTTCTTTTTCTATAAATTTTGGAATGAAGGTAAAACACCTGAATGGGAGAATAACTACGCTCACAAGTACGAAAAAATATATAAAGCGCTCTAGACCAGATTTTCAATTGTCAGGAACAGGGGTTAATTCAGGTTTTGCTGGCACTGTTGAAACAGTTAATAACTTAAATAATTTAGCAACAACCGGACATTTTTACGCTTTTGGCCTTAATACATTTAATCGAACTAGTACTATTAAGAATACTGGATCTAAAGCAATTCAAGGGGTGACATACAAATTACAAGATTTAACTGCAGGCTCAGCTAAAGGAAACTTTACTGATTTATATATTTATGTTTTAACTGATGGAGTGAATACACCAGCCTATTACCGCCCTTGGTTTTATGTGAAAAATGCTGTAACTGGAACGAGTCGTTCTGTTTGGAGTACTACACTAGCTAAGAACAGCAGCTTTAGCCCCGCTTTGCCGACTTTAGCAACTAATGAGTATATTTCAGAAATTTATGTCGTTCCTATGGGAACCGATGGCAAAACAAGAAATTCGTTACCTCCAGGGAACGGAATGACGCTTCGTTATCAAATCAAAAGTTGGCCTACTGGGAAATGGCCAGATGGAACTGCTCTTTCTAAGAAGGTTAATCCAGTCACCTTTGGAGGTACCATGCAGTACCAAGACGCAACCGGTACGCTTAAAGAACTTAAATTAAGAGATAATGAAGTATATTATAATAAAGGCGTAGCTTTGAATGGTTCTGCCAAGTTGGCTAGTGTTAATAGTCAAAATAAACTGCCTGGGGACACGATTAACTATGAAATAATCGGGGAAAATTTTAGCTACTATATGACTACTTCCTATGGGGATTGGACGAATCCTATTATTACAATTAAAGTTCCTAAACAGTTGCGATTAAAAGCTACTACGAAAAAAGATTTTATTGATGACAGTAATCAAGTTACCTATCCAGCTTCGGTGACCGTTGAAACGTTACCAATCAAAGACACGGCGTACAATTATTATCGTTTTAAGACATCCAGCACGGCTTATAAATCTAAAGTATCGGGAAAAAGTAGTATTTTTCGGATTCCATTAGAATTTGTCGTAGATAGTTCAACCGCTTCTGGAAGCTATCAGATTCCTTATGTCGCCTATAGCAGCTCTAAGGCAACGGATTTCTTTAATCGCGTACCTACTCAGCTAAATGCTGCAGAGGCTAAGAAAGTCGGTTTAGACAACGCGAATGAAAATAGCTACGGGGTGAACGCATCTACTGCTAGTAACACCGGTTTCTCCATTGTTGATGCTTCAAAACTGGACAGCGCAACGAATGCTCGTGGATCGGCAACGCAAGCTTGGTCTAGCAGTAATATCTTTGCGGTGGAGAGTAAAGGAACTCCGCAAATGCAAACAGTGATTAAAAACTCAGGGAATACCAGCTTTACGAGCGTTCGGTTATATAACATATTGCCTTCTGCTAGTGATGGTCGTGGTTCAACAGGAAGCATCGGTTTTACAAACTTGACCAATAATAGTGGGACAGCCAAAATTTACTATACAACTAAGCCGGTCGCACAATTACCTGGTTATAATAATAATGATTTACAAGCCTGGAATGCCGCTAAACTAACCAGTTTAGGGTTCACTACAACTAAACCCGCTAATTCAGCTTTAATCACAGCAATCTATGTCGATTTTGGCGCGACCACAATCAAACCAGGCGAGACCTTAGATGCGATTATGGACTTTTTAGTGCCGGAAGCGGAAAATCAAAAAGCGATTAACCAATTTCAATATTCTGCCAAAGAAGCCAAAGCAGGAGCAACTTTAACGGCAGTCAGTAACAAAATCACCTTTAGTACGGAGTTTGCTCAAGTAGCCTATGAACAAAATTTACCAAATGTTATTGTGTCAGGAAGTGGTGTTAAAGGTCTACCTTCTCCGCAAACAATTCAGTTAGATGTCAATGGTGCCGGAAAAGTTATCATTCCAACAACCAAACCAACACTTAGTGGTTATACGTTTGTGGAATGGCAAGATGTTGCAACAGCAACCAAAAAATATCAACCTGGTGCAACGATCAGCTTTACGTCTACTTCAACTACTACAAAAATAACACTGAAAGCTATTTGGAAGCCTATCTCAGTGAATGTGACTTTTAATGCCAATGGGGGCTCGGGTGGTACAGCTGCTAAAGCGTATACTTTTGGGACAGTGGTTAATTTAAGTACTGTTGCGAAGCCAACAAGAACGGGTTACACTTTCCAAGGTTGGGCTACAACAGCCAACGCCGCAATCCCCAATATTACAACAAATCCTCTCGTTAATTATACTTCAGCTAGGACCTATTATGCTGTTTGGAAAGGGAATAGCTATACTGTGAAGTTTGATGCTAATGGAGGAACGGGTACGATGCCTAATACGAGTTTTATTTATGGAATAGGTAAGCCATTACCAGCCAATACTTTTACAAAAGAGAGTAATACATTTCTTGGTTGGGCAAGGACGCGAGCAAGTGAAGTTGTATATACAGATAAACAAATAGTTTCAATATTAACTTCTACTAATAATGGGACTGTAACGTTATATGCGAAATGGAGTGGACAACGGCCTGTATTGATGGGGACACCAAGTACTTTTGATTTTGGCAAACAAGCTATTTCGCCGATGACAAAAAATTACGGATTAAATTCAGCAAACTATGTAGGAAGTCCCGAATTACAACAAGCTGGTTTTAAGTTACGTCTAGAAGATAATCGACCAATCAGCACAGGTTGGAAATTAAACGTTAGTTTATCTGAATTTAAAGATAGTACTGGTAAATCTTTACCACAAGGAGAAGGGATTACCTTGAACTTTGCGAACACTCAACTTCAAAAAGTTCAATATGCTAATACAGCTGTGGAATCAGTAACTAATAGTTTTACCAACGGACCGACGTTAGGTTCTCAAGCTTTTCGATCGGGTGCAACAGCCCAATCAATAATAACAGCAACTGGAACGCAAGGAAGTGGAACTTGGCAACTATATTTTCCTTTTGAAGAGATAAAATTAACTGTGCCTGCAAATGTAGGAGAAATATCAAAAGTATATCAATCTACAGTAACCTGGTCATTGGACGATGTAGTCTAATCTTAGTATGTTTCACTTGAAAGGAAAGTTAATTGTATTAAGAAAAAATATAAGTTTTACAGTAACATTAAAAAACAAACGTATTGTTAAATACGTTTGTTTTTTTCTATACTTTTTTCGATTTATCCTTTATAATGTAACTTAAATAGTTACATTAACTATTTAATGCAAACAAAGGAGGAGAAGTATGGATAAACAACAGCGAGGCATTCAAGTGATTAGAATTTGGCTAGGGGTGACGATGCTAATTCATGGAGTGATGAAAGTAACGTCATTGGAAGATACTTTAGCGTTTTTTGCTAGTATTGGTTTGCCAAGTCTTTTCGTTTATGGTGTAGCGGCAATTGAATTAATTGGTGGGTTATTTATGATTATTGGCTTTTTAATTCCTTTGGTATCAGTAGGATTCATAGCAGTTTTAGTCGGAGCTATTTTTTCTTTTGGTTTGGCAAGTGGTTTTAGTGGTTATGAGTACGAATTATTTTTAGCAATAACCAGTTTGGCTATTTTGATTAGCCATGCCGATAAAAAGTATCTTACGTTAAAACTTTATTTTTAATAAATCAAAGCAATAAAGAGTTGGTCAAACTAGTTGTTATTGCGAAAAAAGCCCTAAATCAGTGATAGTTAGCTGTTTTAGGTTTTTTTTATTGAAAAGGTCAAAAAAGGTCAATTTATTCATTGACCTTTACTGACCAATGGAGTATAATAAATTTATAAGGTTTACAGATACCTTAACTTTTGAAGAAATCCATCAAAAGTCGGATAATAATAATTGTAAAGAATGTTAAAATAAAAAAGACAAAACAATAAACGGGAGGGATCGTTTATGAATATTGAAAAAATGACAACCACGCTACAAGAGGCGATTGCTGAAGCTCAAAAAGTTGCGGTGACACGGCAACATCAAGAAATTGATATCGCACATTTATGGAAAATTTTTCTTCAACCAAACCATTTTGGGCGTAATTTTTACACAGATGCTGGTTTAGATGTTGACGCATTTGAACGAGAAGTAGATAACGCGTTAGATGAATATCCAAGTGTGGCAGGCGGTAATGTGCAATATGGTCAAAATTTAAGTCAAAATTTGTTCCATTTATTGCAAGAAGCTGATTCACTTCGAGAAGAATTCCAAGATGAATTTTTATCAACCGAAATTGTACTTTTAGCTTTAATGAAATTGAAAAATTATCGTTTAACAAAATATTTAATGCAACAAGGTATTACGGAAAAAGAATTAAGAAAAAATATTGAAGAGATGAGAGGAGGAGATCGTGTGACTTCTCAAAACCAGGAAGAACAATATAAAGCACTAGAAAAATACGGTGTTGACTTAGTACAACAAGTAAAAGCAGGAAAACAAGATCCAATCATTGGTCGTGACGAAGAAATTCGTGACGTTATTCGGATTTTATCAAGAAAAACTAAAAATAATCCAGTCTTAATTGGTGAACCAGGTGTTGGTAAAACAGCGATTGTTGAAGGATTAGCACAACGAATCGTTCGTAAAGATGTTCCCGAAAACTTAAAAGATAAAACCATTTTTTCTTTAGATATGGGTGCCTTAATTGCGGGAGCAAAATTCCGTGGCGAATTTGAAGAACGGTTAAAAGCTGTTTTAAAAGAAGTGAAAAAAAGTGATGGCAAAATCATTTTATTCATTGATGAAATTCATAATATCGTCGGAGCTGGTAAAACAGAAGGCAGTATGGACGCCGGGAACTTATTAAAACCGATGCTAGCACGTGGTGAATTGCATTTAATCGGTGCCACAACGCTTGATGAATATCGCCAATATATGGAAAAAGATAAAGCCTTAGAACGTCGTTTCCAAAAAGTATTAGTCAAAGAACCAACAGTAGAAGATACAATTTCTATTTTGCGTGGCTTAAAAGAACGATTTGAAATTCACCACGGCGTGAATATTCATGACAATGCTTTAGTTGCTGCCGCTACTTTATCCGATCGCTATATTACTGATCGTTTCTTACCAGATAAAGCGATTGACTTAGTCGATGAAGCAAGCGCAACGATTCGAGTGGAAATGAATTCAATGCCAACAGAGCTCGATCAAGTAACACGTCGGTTAATGCAACTAGAAATTGAAGAAGCGGCCTTGAAAAAAGAATCGGATGATGCAAGTAAAAAACGGTTAGCCAACTTGCAAGAAGAATTAGCAGATTTGCGTGAAGAAGCTAACTCAATGAAAATGCAATGGGAAACGGAAAAAGAAGAAGTTAATGCGGTTTCCAACAAACGTGCAGAGATTGATAAAGCAAAACACGAATTAGAAGATGCTGAAAATAATTATGATTTAGAACGAGCTGCTGTTTTGCGTCATGGAACAATTCCGCAATTAGAACATGAATTGAAAGAATTGGAAGAAAAAAACGCCAAAGATAACGTCAAAATGGTACAAGAATCGGTTACTGAAAACGAAATTGCGCAAGTGGTCGGTCGTTTAACTGGCATTCCTGTGACAAAATTAGTTGAAGGCGAACGAGAAAAATTAATGAAACTGAATGAAACATTACACAAACGTGTGATTGGTCAAGATGAAGCCGTCGATGCTGTTAGTGATGCGGTGATTCGTTCAAGAGCAGGCTTACAAGATCCAAATCGCCCACTCGGTTCGTTCCTTTTCTTAGGACCAACTGGTGTTGGTAAAACAGAACTTGCTAAAGCTTTAGCTGAAGATTTGTTTGATTCTGAAGATCATATGGTACGGATTGACATGAGTGAATACATGGAAAAACATGCCGTATCTCGTTTGGTTGGTGCCCCTCCAGGCTATGTTGGTTATGAAGAAGGTGGCCAGTTAACGGAAGCTGTTCGTCGAAACCCTTATACAATTGTCTTATTAGACGAAATTGAAAAAGCGCACCCAGATGTCTTTAATATCTTATTACAAGTTTTAGATGATGGTCGTTTGACAGATTCTAAAGGTCGGGTCGTTGATTTTAAAAATACAGTTTTAATTATGACAAGCAACATCGGTTCTCAGCTTTTATTGGAAGGTGTGACACCTGAAGGAACAATTCCAGAAGAAGTTGAAAATCAAGTCATGAATATTCTAAAAGGACACTTTAAACCAGAGTTCTTAAACAGAATTGATGATACCATTTTATTCACACCATTAAGCTTGGATAATGTGAAAGGAATCATTGGTAAAATGACCGCACAACTTGCTCATCGTTTAGAGCAACAAGAAATTGTGTTGGAAATCACAGATGAAGCTAAAACATGGATTGCTGAAAATGGGTATGAGCCAGCTTATGGAGCTCGTCCGTTAAAACGTTTCATTACTCGCGAAGTTGAAACACCATTAGCAAAAGAAATTGTTTCTGGACGAGTAATGCCAAAAACAAAAGTCACGATTAGTCTATTAGACAATCAATTAGTTTTTGAAAATGAACCGATAGAAGAAGTATAAAAAAAGAACGAGCGAATTCGCTCGTTCTTTTTTTGTTATGACAATCGTTGCTTAATTTCTTCCAACAAGTCCTCTTCTGAAGAAACAACCCGACCATTCAATTTAATCAAACCAACTGTGTAAAGGTTTAAATAATGGAATTGATTTTCAGCGACTTCGTTCAAAGCATCAAGCTTTTGGTGATTATCAGCACCTTGTTGGCGGCTGTCTGTGTAAAGGGCAACCACCGGGATTCCTTTGGCATAAGCAACACCAATTTCGGAAGCTACGCCCGCATCAATGGTTGGACCGTCTAATAAAGCAACCAATAAGTCGCTAGCAAGGACATTTTCTGTATCTGCTAAGGCAATCATTTTGCTATCGGCATAAGCAGATTTGTCGTTAATCGCCGCATTTTCTTGTGGTAAATAAAGATCGATTGTTTTATCCAATTGTCGAATTTGTTCGACTAAATAGGCATTATAACGTAAGTCAGCTTGCGAAAATAAAGGTCCTGCAAAATAAATTTTTGTCATTTGTCTGTCTCCAATCCAAGGGTTTAGAAATAATCACTGAAATAAGCTTCTTGGTCAGGAAAAATCCGTTCCAAAGAATTTAAAGTTTCTTTATCTGTATCAATGCGCTCAATTCGATGTAAGTACGAAGGGCGTCGGTAATTCATGACTAAACAAGTTAGTGTTTGAATATCTAAGTGAACGGCGGTGCCTAAAGGTTCATCCGTAATGGTTACTTGATCATTTTCATCCCAAATTAAGCCAAAAATACCATTATTCCACTCAGCGACAGGATCTTTAACAACAAAATGGAAGGGCTTAGCCGTACTTTCAAAAGGAAAATTTTCTAAAAAGGCTTTGACATCGACAATTCGAGCCATATAATAGGGCTCAATGCTTTCTTTAATTTGGCTATCTTCTAAAAGAAAGGCTAATGGTTCGTTTTTATAGATATCGCCCTTGACCCAATAAACCATCGAAAAATGCGCAGTAATAAAATTCCACAAGCCATTTCGGGCTTCTTGGTTCAAGTAAAACATTTCCTTAATATGAAATACCTCATCGGCCACCCAATAAAAAAGTACTCCTAAAGGTTCTTGATTGGCACCATAATAGACAGCAGCAGTTCGTTCTTCCTCGTTTTCGAAACGCCAATATTCTTCCCAGTTGAAGGCACTACGAATGAGTGCGCCGTGATTTTGACGAGCGAATCGCGCATAGACATCAAAGACATCTGGGTGATCGACAGCTAACCGTTCAATCATTCCTGGAACAGGAACGGTTTTTGGTAATTGCGTATCCCGAATTTTAAAAGATAACTTGTCAGACATGATTTCCCAACCTTTACGTCGGTAATAAGGAATGTTGTAAGGGAAAAGATAAGAAATCCACTGTTTATCTTGGCGCATTTCTTCTAATGCCGTTTGAATCAAGTCTTTCATTAAACCGTGGTTGGCATATTCAGGATAGGTACCGACACCAGTAACGCCGCCCATTTTATACAAAGCACCATGGATATTGACTTCGCATGGATAGATAGCAATTTGTGAAATTAATTGATTTTCGTGAAACCAGCCAAATACTTTTGAAAGTTCTAAAATCGGTTGTTTTGATTTGATAAATGCGCGTTTGTTTTCAAAACCACTTTTTTCAATATCTGCTTCAGTCACTTGAAAAACATAGGAAAGAAGTTCATTAAATTGATCAATGTGTTCTTCCTCAACAGGCTTTAAGGTCAGTTGCTTTCGAAATTCTTGTTCATCCATTTTTCCATCTCCAATAAATTTACTGTTTTTAGTATACCAAATTTTTCGAAACTCTGTTAGCCTTTGGAAACCAAAAGAATAAAAGGGAAGTGCTTTAAATCTTCTTCAAAAATTGGTATAATGAAAAGTGCTGATTATCCTAGACCTTTAAACATGATAATTTGATAAAAAAGGCAACTAAAATATAACAATTGATTGATGAAGCTAGCAGGGAGCTAGCTTTTCTTAAAAGAAATGAGGCAAAAAATGAACAATAAAGAAATGAAAGCAAGACAAGAGAAAATTCGTAATTTCTCGATCATTGCCCACATTGACCATGGGAAGTCAACTTTAGCCGACCGGATTTTGGAAAAAACAAATACAGTCAGCAGTCGAGAAATGCAAGATCAATTACTTGATTCAATGGATTTAGAGAGAGAACGCGGCATTACCATCAAATTGAACGCAATTGAATTAAACTATACAGCCAAAGATGGTGAAACCTATACTTTCCATTTGATTGACACACCAGGGCACGTCGATTTCACCTACGAAGTTTCTCGTAGTTTGGCAGCTTGTGAAGGGGCTGTTTTAGTTGTTGATGCGGCGCAAGGAATTGAAGCGCAAACGCTAGCAAATGTCTATTTGGCATTGGATAATGACTTAGAAATTTTACCTGTTATTAATAAAATTGATTTACCCGCTGCTGATCCAGAGCGTGTTCGGACAGAGATTGAAGACGTAATTGGGATTGATGCATCGGAAGCTGTTTTAGCAAGTGCAAAAGCAGGGATTGGGATTGAAGATATTTTAGAACAAGTGGTGGAGTATGTACCAGCTCCATCAGGCGATATTGAGGCTCCTTTAAAGGCTTTGATTTTTGACTCTATTTACGATAGCTATCGAGGAGTTGTTTTAAACATTCGTGTAATTGACGGTGTCGTTCGTCCTGGAGATAAAATCCAAATGATGAGTAACGGTAAAACGTTTGATGTAACAGAAGTCGGCGTTTTTTCACCGAAACCAATTGCTCGTGATTATTTAATGGTTGGTGATGTGGGCTATATCACCGCTAGCATTAAAACGGTTCAAGATACACGGGTTGGGGATACAGTGACTTTGGCTGACAATCCAGCAGCAGAAGCACTACCAGGCTACCGCAAAATGAATCCAATGGTTTATTGTGGCTTATATCCAATTGATACGTCGCGCTACAATGATTTACGGGAAGCATTAGAAAAATTACAATTAAATGATGCGGCGTTACAATTTGAACCAGAAACATCGCAAGCTTTAGGGTTTGGTTTCCGTTGTGGTTTCTTAGGTTTGCTGCACATGGATGTTGTTCAGGAACGTTTGGAACGAGAATTTAATTTAGAGTTAATTACAACAGCACCGTCCGTAATCTATCACGTTAATAAAACTGACGGAACAACCGTTGTTGTTGACAACCCAGCTGAATTTCCAGAACCAGTAACGATTGAATCTGTGGAAGAACCTTATGTTAAAGCGCAAATCATGGTGCCAAACGATTATGTAGGAGCAGTAATGGAATTATCACAACGTAAACGTGGCGAATTCATTACAATGGATTACTTAGACGATTATCGTGTAAACGTAGTTTATGAAATTCCGTTATCTGAAATCGTGTTTGACTTTTTCGATAAATTGAAATCAAGTACAAAAGGCTATGCATCCTTAGATTACGAAATGGCTGGCTATCGTACCAGCCGTCTAGTAAAAATGGATATTCTATTAAATGCTGAAAAAGTGGATGCTTTAAGCTTTATTGTTCACCGAGATTTCGCATTTGAGCGTGGTAAAGCGATTGTTGAGAAACTGAAAAAACTAATTCCACGTCAACAGTTTGAAGTCCCAGTTCAAGCGGCGATTGGTCAAAAAATTGTGGCTCGTTCAGATATTAAAGCCTTACGCAAAAACGTACTGGCTAAATGCTATGGTGGCGATGTTTCTCGTAAACGTAAATTGTTAGAGAAACAAAAAGAAGGGAAGAAACGGATGAAACAAATTGGATCCGTGGAAGTTCCTCAAGAAGCCTTTATGGCGGTTCTGAAGATGGATGAAGATGATCAGAAAAAATCATAAATTTATTCTTTTTTAATTGAAAGTGAGCCGACCCCCAAAAAGTTAGACCTAGGAATCTAACTTTTGGGGGTCGGCTCAACTTATGTCTCACTTCCTAAATCTTAAGATAGTTAGTTGAACAAAAGAAGCCTTTTAAGAAGCCCCTTTTTATTTTTTTAATCTAAACATTTATTCTGTAACCATCTATTATTTTAGTAAAAAATAGATTAATTTACTAAAATAATATATAATAAAGGTAAAATTAGGAGGGAAGCATATGACGTGTATTTCATTATCGATTTTAAATCAAGAACAAGAAGTTAGAAAAGCTAAGATAGATGATTCAGATTCTTTGAAAGAGTTAACTATTACAGGAAAAGATTTTGTTTGTTTAGCTGCTCGGGATTGTCAATTACAAGACGGCGATGTGATTCAAGTTTGTTTAGATACGCCCAATACTTATTTAATGGTGAAGTTAGATGCTACGCTTGATAGCAGTTTAATTTATGTTCCAGAACAAAAATGGACGTTTCCAATCATAAAAAATGAAAACGCTATCGAAGCGCGAGCAGCGTATCGTTTTGAAACCAAGAAACCTTATATAAGTGTGCGTATTGCCACTAAAGAAGAAATTAAGAGTTATCGTAATTGGGCGTTAAATCCACATGATTTACAACATTTTACTGGTGCGTATCCTCATGCATCTGCCAACGTAGAAACGCGAAATGATGCCACTTTTTTTGCTTGTAATGCGATTGATGGTACCTTCGCTAATCTTTATCATGGGCCGTATCCTTATCAATCATGGGGGATTAATCAGCAGTTAGATGCCGCATTAAAAATTGAATTTGGGCGTGAAGTCTTGTTGGATAAAGTGATCTTAACATTACGAGCGGACTTTCCTCATGATAATTATTGGCAACAAGTGACTTTAAAATTTTCCGACGGTACACATGAAGTTTTTAAAACTGTTAAGACTGAGCAACGCCAGAGCTTTACCTTTGCGAAACGGGCAGCGGAGTGGGTGATACTAACAGAGTTAATTCAAGCAGATGAACCATCACCATTTCCAGCATTAACACAAATTGAATTATTTGGTCAAAACAAATAAAAAATAAGGACGGTTCCTTTATAGGAGCGGTCCTTATTTTTTATTTCTGGCGTGGGCTAGTTGTCGATTGGCGGACAACCAATTCTGTGTTTAACAGGACTCTACGAGGAATGCTAGGCATTTGAATTCGTTTGTGCAATAAATTAATGCCTGTCTCGCCCATTTCTTCAGTAAAGGCATGGACAGAGGATAGCGGCGGTGAGACATATTGAGAAATAGAGATATCATTGATCCCCATGACACTAATTTTTTCAGGAACCTTTATACCGTGTGCGGCTAACGTATGTATCACACCGATTGCAAAGGCGTCATTATAAGCAAGAATCGCAGTAGGTAAATCATTTCCCCATTTTTCTAACGCTTCTTCTGTCAATTGTTCCCCCGTTTTGACATCCAACATGCCATTTTCTTTTAAGATAAAATAATCTTCGTTAAACAAGTGATAATGCTGCATAATGTCAAGATAAGCGTTGGTTGTCGGTGTTTTATAGCGACGGAAACCATACATATTTTCGCTTTCTTCGGCACCAATAAAGGCAATTTTTTCGTGGCCCAATTCCAAAAGATGGGTTAAGGCAATCTCGGTTGCTTGATAAAAATCAGTATTTACAGAATCAAATTCTTCCAATGGGAAATTACTGCCAATTACACAAAGATTGGGATGCAGTTGCTGCAACTCTTGTAACGTCTTTTGAGTGAATTTGCCAATTGCCAAAATACCATCAATCCCTTGAAGGTTATGTTGTTCTAATTGAGAAACTTTTAGAATATTGTAACCTAACTCTTCGGCCCGTTTTTCAGCGCCTAAACGAATCGACATATAGTAAATATCCGTTAGTTCTTCGTCATCTGAACGCCACTGAACGACGGCAATCGAAGGCTCTTGCGGAGCTGTTTGTACGGAAAGGTTAGGTGTCAGTTGCTCCTGCTGTTTGTTTTTATTTTTAGTTTTATATTTCGTATAATTCAGGGTTTCTGCTGCTTCAAAAATTTTTCGCTTGGTTTCCTCTGTAACGGATAAGTTTGGATCATAGTTCAGAACTCGCGATACAGTTGAAATTGAAACATTCGCGACTTTTGCGATATCTGTGATAGTTGCCATTCTAAATGCCTCCTTCTCAAGTACTATTATAGCATATAGTATATTTCTTTTTAGTAAAAAAAAGCAAGAAAAAGCTTTTTTTACTTTTTTTTAGCAAAAACTATTGATTTTTTGACTAAAAAAATATACTATAAAGTCAAAGAAAGCGCTTTAATTCGATGGAGAAGGTGGTTTAGTGAAAAGATTTTCACTTTTTTTACTAATTTTACTTACTTTAACAGGTTGTAAATCTGGTGAAAAAGAATTTGATGAAGAGTCTCTTCAAAATCTAAAGGAAACGGCACAGTCTTATTCAGAAACAGAATTACAAAATGGTGACGTTCGTTTAAATGAATATATTTCTTTGAAAGGGGAGATTGTTGAGAGTGACAGTCGTTCCAGTTTAATAAAAAAAGGTGATCGTTTTATTTTGAAAAGTGGTTCTAGTAAATATCAAGTTTTTAATGAGCAAAAGAAAAAATTGAAAATTGGTGACGAAGTGACAGTTTACGGAGAATATTACGGCTTTTTGAAAGGGACATTAATTGAAAGTGAGGAGAATCATGATTCAGCCACGAATTAGACAGAATCCTTTTGAAACATACGAAGAAGTTGCAGAAGGATTTGAAGATTTATTAGCGCCACTGGAATTGTTTTTTGATCGAGAGTATCAAGGTCATCTGGATTTAGGGACACACGGGACAGTTTATTCTAAAGGAACACGTGATGCGGAGGCATTTTTACGACCATTATGGGGACTAGGTCCTTATGTAACGCAAAATGAAAGTGAGTATTTGAATGACTTTCTAACGGGAATTATCGAAGGCACCGATCCTGAGAGTTCATCTTATTGGGGAAAAACAAAAGATTATGATCAATTGATTGTTGAGATGGCAGCATTAAGTACATTTCTTTTGTTAAACAAAGAAAAAACGTGGGACCAATTAACAAAAGAACAGCAAAACAATTTACACAGTTGGCTGATACAAGCCAATGAAAATATTATTCCGCCAAATAATTGGCATTTCTTTAGAGTGTTGCTGAATTTAGCGATGAAACATTGTGAAATGCCGTATTCAAAAGAACAGATCGCTGTTGATTTGGCTGTAATTGATCGTTTTTATGTCGGTAATGGTTGGTATTATGACGGAGTCGAGACACAAGTTGATTATTATGTTTCTTTCGCTATTCATTATTATAGTTTATTGTATTGTCGTTTTGCCCCGGAAGATACCGCAAGAGTGGCTATTATGAAGGAACGAGCAACTTTGTTCGCGCAAGAGTTTAAATATTGGTTTACTCAGCCAGGAGAAGCGATTCCCTTCGGACGTAGCTTAACATATCGTTTTGCTCAAGTGTCATTTTTTAGTGCCTTAGTTTTTGCAGATGTTGAAGCATTGCCGTGGGGTGAGATCAAAGGTCTAATCAGCCGACATCTTCATCAATGGATGAACAAAGATATTTTTACAACAGATGGATTATTGTCGGTAGGTTATGATTATCAAAATATGGTCTTTGCCGAAGGCTATAATGGTCCTGGTTCACCTTATTGGGCCTTTAAAACATTCATTTTGTTAGCGGTTCCAAAAGATCATCCTTATTGGCAAGCAGAAACACAGCCTATTAGTTTTCCAGAAAAACACTTACCTTCACCAGAAAGTCGGAACTACTATCAAGTAAATGATGCAGGGACACATGGTTTAATGTTTCCAGCGGGACAATTTATTAATTATCAAGCTCATGCGCATGATAAATATAGTAAATTTGTTTATTCTTCCCATTTTGGTTTCAGTACTATAAAGAGTGATTATTGGTATTACGAAGGTGCTTATGATAATTGCTTGGCTTTAGCTGAAGACGACCATTATTTCCGCACGAAAGGATTAGATGATCAGTACGAAATTCTTGATGATCGTATCATTCATCAATGGCATCCTTGGTCCGATGTAGCAATCAAAACGACAATTGTACCATTAGAAGGCCAACATTTACGGATCCACGAAATTGAGACACAACGTGCATTAGTGGCTTATGAAGGTGGCTTCTCAATCCCGCTCTTCGATGAAAAGGTCACTTGCGTTTCTGATCAAATGGCTGAGGTAAAAAATGCAAAAGGTGTGTCAAAAGTAGAAAATATCAACGGTTTTTCTGAAGCTGCGATTATTCGGACAGAACCGAATACAAATTTACTTTATCCGTTAACGGAGTTGCCATATTTGAAAGCAAACTTGTCGAAAGGGAAACATCTTTTAATTTCATTGGTGACAGGCGTACTACCGAATGAACAAATTGAGCCAGTTAAAGTTAGGTTAAAAGAAAATCAGCTTTTAGTTGAAGAAAAAGTTGTAATTTTGGGGAATTAGGGGGAGAAATACACAATGACAGAAAATGGACAGATTGAGTGGTTGCCGAAGCAAATCAGTTTTGCTTTAAACAAAGTTCGAGGAAATTTAGAGACATTTAAAGAATTAGTTCCACCCGCGGCAAGTTTAAATCAAATTTATTATCCTGAAGAAAATATTGACTGGACGGCCAGCTTTTGGCCAGGAATGTTATTTTTAGCAAAGGAATTAACAAATTCAACAGAGTTCGATGAGGTGATTGCCACACAGATGGCTTCTTTTCAACATCGCTTAGATGAACAAATTGAGCTGGAGACACATGATATAGGCTTTTTGTATATTTTAACAGCCATTGCCGATTATCAAGTCAATGGTCATGAGTCCTCAAAAGAAATGGCCTTGCAAGCTGCGGATTTATTAATGAAACGTTATTCACCAAAAGCCAAGATTATTCAAGCTTGGGGGAATTTAGACGATCCAGAGCAACGAGGCAGAATGATTATTGATTGTTTAATGAACTTACCATTATTATACTTTGCAGCAAAAATGACTGGCAAGCAAGAGTATTATGAAGCTGCCTACAATCATGCGAAACAAACACAAAAATATATTGTGCGAGAAAATCACACCACGTTCCATACGTATTATTTTGATACGGAAACAGGCGAAGCCTTGTACGGAAAGACACAGCAAGGATATTCAGATGATTCTTGTTGGGCTCGCGGCCAAGCCTGGGGAATTTACGGCTTTACGTTAAGTTATTTATATACAGGAGATAGTAGTTTTCTGGAAACAGCGAAAAATGTTGCTGATTACTTTATTCAAGAATTACCAGAGGACAAAATCTGTTACTGGGATTTAATTTTCAATGAAGGGAGTGGAGAAGAACGTGATAGCTCATCTGCTGCAATTGCTGCATGTGGCTTACTAGAATTATCTCGTCAGCTTCCATTAAATGATGAAAAACATGGCTATTATGAAAAGGTTGCGCTAGAACTATTACAAGCATTAGCGGAAAAGTATACAACGGTTTTACGACCAGAGTCGAACGGCCTATTGCTTCATGGTGTCTATGATAAAAAAACAAATACAGGAGTCGATGAATGCATGATTTGGGGCGACTACTTTTATTTGGAAGCGTTAACTCGTTTGGCGAAAAGCTGGTATTCTTTTTGGTAATTCATGGAGGAAAACTCCTAAAAAATAATAAATAGCGGAGGTAGTACAAATGAAATTTTGGAAAAAAGGCTTAACAGCGGCAGCGTTGTTAGCGGTGGCGGCAGTAACTTTAACAGCATGTGGTGGTTCAAGTGAAAAGAAAGCAACTGAAAAGAGTGAAGATGGCAAAACAAAATTAACAGTAACTACTTGGAATTATGACACGACCCCAGAATTTGAGAAATTATTCAGAGCTTTTGAAGCGGAAAATCCTGATATCACTATTGAACCGGTGGACATTGCTTCAGATGATTATGACACAAAAGTAACAACGATGCTTTCATCAGGAGATACGACGGATATTTTAACCATGAAAAACTTACTTTCATATTCTAATTACGCGCTACGCAATCAATTGGTGGATTTAACCGATCACGTTAAAGATTTAGATATCGCACCTGCCAAAGCAAGTTACGAGATGTATGAAATCGATGGTAAAACCTATGCTCAGCCTTACCGTACAGATTTCTGGGTATTGTATTACAATAAAAAAATGTTTGATGAAGCCGGAATTGCCTATCCCGATAACTTGACTTGGGACGAATATGAAGCATTAGCGAAAAAATTATCTAAACCAGAAGAACAAGTATATGGTGCCTATCAACATACTTGGCGCTCAACCGTTCAAGCGATTGCTGCTGCTCAAAACAATGCCAATTTGATTGAACCAAAATACAATTATATGGAAACTTATTATGATCGCGCATTGAGAATGCAAAAAGATCAATCACAAATGGATTTTGGAACAGCAAAATCAACAAAAGTAACGTATCAATCACAATTTGAAAATTCAAAAGCGGCGATGATGTACATGGGTAGCTGGTACATGGGGACTTTATTAACCAACATTGATGATGGCAAAACAAATGTCGAATGGGGGATTGCCGAAATACCACAACAAGAAAAAGGCAAAGCAACTACCTTTGGCTCACCGACAAGTTTTGCAATTAATAAAAACAGTAAAAAACAAAAAGCTGCTCAAAAATTCTTAGACTTTGCTTCAGGTAAAGAAGGTGCAAAACTTTTAGCAGAAGTAGGAGTGGTTCCTTCTTATAAAACAGATGAAATTGACAAAATCTACTTTGCAAGAAAAGGAATGCCTTCAGATGAAGTCTCACAAAAAGCCTTTAACCCAGATACAATTAATTTAGAATTCCCATCTGATAAAAACGGTGCCGCAATTGATAAAGTATTACAAGAAGAACATGATTTAATTATGGTCGGCGACGAAAAACCAAAAGATGGTATTGCTAACATGGAAAAACGTGTCAAAGCAGAGATAGACTAACTATTATTTCCTGCAAAAACACAAAAGATTGATGAAAAAAATAAGCTGAAATGAGTAACCTACAATGAATTTCAGCTTATTTTTTTAAATAAAGAATGTAGCTTGAGTTTGGAAGGAGGGCCTGTTAAGTTCACTTAACAGAATACAATTATGGAAATTACTTCAAAAACAAAAACAGCAAATAAATTGAGACGAAAAAATACGTGGACTGCGTTATCTTTTATCGCACCAAACTTTATTGGCTTTTTCCTCTTCACTTTAATCCCGGTTATCTGTTCACTGATTTTAGCTTTTATGAGTTGGGATTCTTTTTCAACTCCTGAATTTGTCGGAATGAAAAATTTCACCAAAATGATTCATGATGATACGTTTTGGATTTCGTTAAAACAAACGTTTATCTATACGATTGGTGTTGTTCCGTTAACATTGATTTGCTCATTAGGACTAGCAATTTTGTTGAATCGTAAAATTAGAGGGATGAAATTTTTTAGAACGGCTTTTTTCTTTCCTTATGTAACGTCATTAGTTGCGATTGCGGTCGTTTGGAATATGCTATTTCATCCAACGATGGGACCAATTAATCAATTTTTGAAATTATTTATTGAAAATCCTCCTGGCTGGACATCTAGTTCTACTTGGGCTTTACCAGCAATTATCATCGTTAGTGTGTGGCGCTTTATGGGGTATTATATGATTTTGTATTTAGCTGGTTTACAAAGTGTGCCAAGAGAATTATATGAAGCAGCGTCAATGGATGGCGCGGGTAAATGGAATCAATTTTTAAATGTTACCTTACCTTCATTACGACCAACGACCTTTTTCGTGACTATCATGCTTGTAATTAACTGTTTCAAAGTTTTTGACTTAGTTCAAGTTATGACTGGTGGTGGACCAGGACGTGCAACGAATGTGTTAGTTTATGAAATTTACAATGAAGCCTTTGTCAAATTTAATTTTGGTTATGCATCAGCCATTGCGATGGTCTTATTCATCATCGTTCTAGCGATTACTGTGGCTCAATTTAAATGGAATCAACATCAAGAGAAAGTTTAGGAGGAGAAAAGATGGAAGCAACTTTTTCAAAAAAAGAAAATACTCGAAAAGCAAAAACGAAAAAAGCAGAAAAAGTCACACCTGGTGGGATCCTTGTAATCATTCTCTTAACTTTACTTGCGTTAATTACTTTGGTGCCTTTTATTTGGATGGTTTCAGCATCATTTAAAACAAACAATGAAGTTTTCACCATTCCAATTCAATGGATTCCTAAAAGTTGGCATCCAGAAAACTATTCCGTTATTTGGGAACGCATTCCATTGTTAACTTTCTTTAAAAATACGTTATTTTTAAGTATTGTGATTACAATTATTCAACTATTTACTTCAAGTTTTGCAGCATATGGCTTTTCAAAAATGAATTTTAGAGGAAGAGATACACTTTTTATTACGTACATCGCAACAATTGCTATTCCTTGGCAATCGTATATGATTCCACAATTTATTATGATGCGTCAACTAGGTTTGACTGATACATTATGGTCACTTGTTTTATTACAAGCATTTAATGCATTTGGGGTCTTTTTACTGAAACAATATTACAGCAGTATTCCAGATTCACTATGTGAAAGCGCGCGGATTGATGGGTTAAGTGAGTGGGGAATTTATTGGAAAATTATTTTACCATTAACCAAACCAGCTTTAGCCAGTCTCACGATTATTACTTTTGTGAATACATGGAATGACTATATGGGTCCTTTCATTTATTTATCTTCTACTGAGAATAAAACGATTCAGTTAGGTTTGAAAATGTTCGTCGGTTTATTTGATGCTGAATATGCCTTAATCATGGCCGCATCAGTGGTTTCTATTTTACCAGTAGGGATTGTCTTTTTAGCAATGCAAAAATACTTTGTTGAAGGTATTGCTACATCTGGAATGAAGAATTAGGAGGAAGTTTGAATGTTTACTAAGCAAACCTTTGATAATAATATCTATATGAAAATTTTTCGCTGGCTTTACATTTTATTTATCGGTAATCTAGGGCTTCTCTTAGTGAACATTCCTTTTTTCATAGCGGTGATTAGCTTAGACATTGATCCACGAAACCTCCCACTTTTTGTAGTAACGTTGCTGCCGATGGGGGCAGGGATGATTGCACTTTTAGGCTTAATCGATACTTTTAAAGAAGAAAAGGAGCTGGATCCATTTAAAACTTTTTTCCAAAAGTTTCGTCAGTTTGGGTTAAGAGGCTTTCTTATCAGCTTGCTAGGCTTAGGAAGTAGCATCATCAGTGTGACAGATATATTCTTTTTTGCCAAAACAACGATTGGTAAATGGTTTATTCCATTGATGGTCCTTCTGCTAATTTTTGGGTTAGCTATTATGCTGAATGCTTGGTATTTTCAAGTACGAAACCCGCAGGCTTCTTTTAAAGATGTGTTTCGGATTTCTGTTTACTATGGACTGCGGAAATGGTATGTCAGCTGTCTAAATGTTTTTTTACTATTCTCAATGTTTGCAATGATGTTTTTGAAGCCACAGTTTGGGTTTGTTGTAACCCCTGTCCTTTTCCTAGGGATTATTTATTTAAATACTGGGAAATTGCATGAAAAGCAAAAAAAGAATAAATAATTTTTACATAATAAGTAATCTCGATTTTCAGGAAAATGAATGAAGGTGGGGTTGCTTATTTTGTTCTTGCCTTGTTTATTAAAGTGGAGGGAGTGAACGAATGAAGAAAAAAATAATTATTTTAAGTAGCTTTTTGATAGGTGCTATTTTTGTGCTCGTTATTTTTACTACCAGCCAGCAAAGTATGATTAATAACGAAGCAATCCAAGTCGAAGAATTAATTGTTTATGGCGATAAAAATATGAATCGTGTAGCGAAGCAATTCTCTGATCAGAATAATTTAACTTCGTTTGGAAAAAATTTCTGGCGCAAAACGTATAACGGAAAATCACCCACTCAGGAACTACTGAAGGTTGCAACGGAGGATTTAGTACAACATAAAATGATTAAACAACTGGCGACGGAGTTAGAAATAGTCCACTCACAAACATTTGGGCAAGAAAAAAAAGAATGGCAAGACCAAAAGAGCAGTTTAACGCTCTGGCAATTTTTAGATGCAAAAGATCAACAATTACAGGACCAAATAAAAGAGAAATTAATGGAGAAAGAAAAGCCAACGCAAAAAGAATTGCGGCAGGCCTTTGAGCAATTGGATGATAAATATAAAAAGACCGATTACTTTGTTGAAGCAATTGAAATTCCAACTTTTTCAGGTAAGCAAGCAGAATTAGAAAAAATAGCCGAAGCAATCTCTCCGAATCTATCTTATGAGGAGACGTTATTGGAGTGGCAAAATAAATTACCTAATCTTGTTATTGAATCGTATCAATTGAAGAGTGCAGAAATCCAAAAAGAGGATATTTATTCGTTGTCTGTTGGGGAGATTCTTAGTGAAAAAGCTGTTGGTACCGTGGTGAAAGGATACCACGAAAACCAATACTTTTATATTTTTAATAAGGAAGGAGGGCAACTTTTACAGTTTGAAGAAGCACCACAATTTGGCAAAAATGCCTATATCAACACATGCTACAAAGAGAAATTAGCTACGTATCAACAAGCAACTAAAGTGGACTTGTTAGAGAAAGACAGAGAAAAGTTTTTTCAAAATTATCAAAATAAAAACAGTTAAGGAGCAGAAAATGAGAAAAAAAGCGTATTTTAAAAGTGTAACCATCTTCCTTTCTATTTTGCTTGTTTTTTCCCAGCTTCAATTATTTAGTCTTCCTGCTTATGGGGAAACAGTGAGTGATCAACCGTTACTTTTTCGTTCAGCAGGTGTCGCTCAAAATGGGACGACCTACTATGTGGATGGGGAAGGAGGAAATAATGCCAACGATGGGCAGTCTCCAGCCAGTGCTTGGCGTGATTTTGAAAAAGTGAATAAGACGGAGTTTCAGCCAGGCGACCATCTTCTGCTGAATGCGCAAAGTACCTGGAATAACCAATTGTTGCATCCAAAAGGGAATGGGACAGCGGCACAAAAGATTGTCATTGATTTTTATGATACGAATGACAAAGGAGAAACCATTTTTGAAACAACACGGCGTCCGATTATTAACGGTGGTGGCACCTACAGCACAGGGACTTTCAAACGTGCAATCTCAGGGGCCGTGCAGTTAGTGAACCAAGAATATTGGGATATTTCAAACTTAGAAGTGACAAATACACCAGAGCTAGATAATCTCGAAGGCTATAAGAAACCAGGAGATGCTCAAAGAGCGGGGATATTAGTCCTAGGATATGAACAAAATCGAACGTTCAATAGTGTCACGATACGGAATAACTATGTTCATGATGTTCAAACAGAATATTATTTGAATCTAAGTGGGAATACTGCAACCAAACGATTAAAAGCGGTAGGTGGAATTATTGTTTTAGGAAGTTGGTTTGATGAGAATGGCAATGTAGTAACGGCTGCCAATGATCATCGAACAACGACTGGATTTAATGATATTTTGATTGAAAATAACGTGATTCAACGAGTGGGACTTGAAGGAATTCGAACAAAAGCTGATTCAGATACATCAAGAGGCAACACTTTCTACAAAACGTTTTCTAATATTACGATTCGTAATAACTATTTAGAAGATATTGCTGGCGACGGGATTGTCTTGTCAGAAGCCAAAAGTGGCGGTGTGGTTGAAGGAAATGTTGCTGTCCGAATGTGCAACGCCGATTATGGTACACAAAATTACGCGGGCGTTTGGGCAATGTCTGTAGATGACGGACTGTTCCAATATAACGAAGTATACGGAATCAAATATGGATTTAACGATGCCGAAGCTTATGATGTGGACATGCAGTCAAACAATGTTATTTATCAATATAACTATTCACATCATAATACTGGCGGCTTTTTGTTGCTTATGTCTGATCAAAAAAATTCGGTTATTCGGTACAATATCTCAGCTAATGACGGCGGTGGTAACCGAGGAACAGGTAAAGACAATCCAGGCGGAGCTGGGGGCTACAATTATAAAGAACAAAGTATTTTCCATTATTGGGTAAAAAATGATGGAGCGGCAATGCCAACTATCCACAATAATACGATTTATGTTGGCGACGGCATTTCAACGTCATTATTTGGTGAAGGAAATAGTTCTGACAACAGTGGTACAGTAGCCAATTTTTACAATAATATTTTATACAAAGAAGGTACCGGACAATTAAAATTCTTATCTAATTATCCAACAAATGGGACACAACCAATTGAACGTAAAATGGTCGATAATCCAGAAAAATATTTCAAAAATAATGTTATTTGGCCAAAAGAAATTGCTACAGAAAAAAGTGGTGCAACTGTTGCAAAATTAGTATCAAGTGGAAACATTTTTGAAAAACCACAATTAGAAATCACAGATAACCCTGAAAAAGTGAAAGAGTTGGCAGAGCAAGAATTTACGACAATGAAACCAACAAAAGATAATGTGGTTGAATTTACTTCTAAAGAACGCTTACGTCAGCGAGCACAAATGTTCCAATTAAAAGAAACCTCTCCAGCGATTGGTAAAGGCTTGTCGGAAGTGAATAGTGCGGCCGAAGACTTCTTTGGAAATAGCTTGAAAAATAAAGTTTTAGATATTGGTGCGCAACAAGCATCCACAATTGAAAAAAGTATTCGTTATCAAAATCAAGTGTTAGAAATTAGTTCGGCAACAGGTGTGTATCCTAATTTGCCAGAGCAAGTTGAATTAACGTACGAAGAAGTCGTTAATGAAGAAGTGGTTGCGACAGGCAAAAAAGAATTTAAGTTACAATGGGAAGCAATCCCTCAAGAAAAAATTAATACAGCAGGCACAGTTGAAGTTGCAGCAACAGTTATCGGCTTACCGATAGATGCTGTCAAAGTAACAGCCAAGGTCTCTTTTGAGGGTGAACTTGGTGAAGGAAAAGACACCGTTAAACTAAAAACAGCCCAAACTGCCTATGTTCAAAAGAGTGATGGTAACCGAGCATACTCTGCTATAGCAGGCGGTACTGCTGCCATTAGTTCAGGAGACGCCTATAAATATCCATATGGAGTAAACTATACAGGCAATTACGCATTAAAATTAAAAAATGCTAGTTCTGCGGGGTATAATCGCCGGATTTACGTTGAAATTGATACACAAGAATTGAAGAACTATCAATCACTAAAAAGTGCCAATTTAGAACTAAATGTGATGCGTTATGATGCGTGGAATGGTGCTGGAAATACAAATGATGAACGTTTGAAAAATACGCAGTTCCAAGTAGATGTTTATGGAACAAATACTAATTGGATGAGTAACACCATTACTTGGAACAATGGTCCAAATAATTTAAATGTACCAAATGAAGAATTTATTGCTCGACAATCTTTTACAAATAGTTCAATTATAAATAATCAAAATACAATCTCTATTGATATTAGTAACTATCTACGGAAGCTAATTCAAAGTGGTGAGAAAATTCCAGCCAAGTTAAGTTTCTTATTAGCGATTACAGACAGTCGTTTGACTGGTTATGATTCTGATAATGCTGGGTTTGATGCTTTTTCAAAAGAAGGCGCACAAAAGGCCTATCAAGACTTTTTAGCAGGCAAATTGACCTTGCCAACTGGTCAACAGCTAACAGAGGATAGTTTAGGTCCTAAAATTGTTTTATCGAATGTTTTCGAAGTCAAACATGAGTCGATTGAGGTCACGACAGAAGCGGGTCAAGCCCCTAATCTACCAGAAAAAACAACTATTTTTTATTCGGATGGTTCACAACGAGAAGTGACTGTCAATTGGTCAGAAGTTCCAGCATCTTCTTATCAAAAAGAAGGAACATTCACTGTTGTAGGACGAGCAGCAGGTGTCTCAATGCCAATTATTGCCAATGTAAAAGTCACCGCTAAACATATTGTTGGATTCAAGGAATTGCCTACGCTGGATCGACTAACAGGCACCTCGCGAGGCGAACTGAATTTGCCAACTGAAGTAATTGCAAAATTAGATGATGGTAGCGAAACGAAATTGAAGGTTATTTCTTGGGATGACGATGTTAGTAATTATTCGCCAAGTAGCCCGCCAGGTACTTACCAGTTCCCTGCTGCAGTAGAAGAAAAAATAGGAATTGCGAATCCCGATGAACGAAAAATCTTCCAAGTTGTGCAAACTCATGCGATTCCTGAAAGAATTCAATTTGCTACAGAAACAGCTACTATAAAATCAGGCGAAAATTATCAAATTCAATCTAAAGTGATCGGTCAAGCGCCGCACACAGAAACGGATGCTTGGAGCTCACAAGTAACATATGAGTTGGTTACACCAGATGCTGGCAATACAGTAAGTGTAGATGGAAACGGTCTGATTAGGACAGAAGCAACGACTGCTGCAGGAAATTATCAAATCAAAGTAACAAGCAAAGTTTTGCCGATAGTGACTGCACAATTTTCAATTAAAGTCACAAAATAAATAAACTGTTTGAAGAGACTGGAACAAGAATTGCTGTACCTTGCAATCTTTCTAGTCTCTTCGATTATCTAGAATCAATAAATATTCTATTGCCTACTATTCATTCTTTTTAAAACAAGGTAAAATAATAAATGAAAGTAAATGATAAAGGTGTGTAGACAATGAATACTATCTTAACAGGTGATCGTCCAACTGGTAAATTGCACCTAGGACATTACGTAGGTTCTTTAAAAAAACGAGTAGAAATGCAAGCAGACCCTACAAATCAATTATTTGTCATGATTGCAGATTTACAAGCATTGACAGATAATGCAAAAAATCCCGAAAAAGTTTCAGCCAATGTTTTAGAAGTTGCTTTGGACTATTTAGCAGTTGGTTTAGACCCTACGAAAACAACAATTTTTATCCAATCGCAAATTCCACAGTTAGCTGAATTAACAATGTACTATCTAAATTTAGTGACCACGTCACGTGTTCGTCGGAATCCAACGGTCAAAGCAGAAATTGAGCAAAAAAAATTTGGGGAGGGTGTTCCGACAGGATTCTTTATTTATCCCGTTTCACAAGCTGCTGATATTACTGCCTTTCAAGCGAACTTAGTCCCAGTTGGGGAAGACCAAAAACCAATGTTGGAACAAGCGCAAGAAATTGTGCATAGTTTTAATCAGACGTACGGTGAAGTTTTAGTTAGACCGGAAGCTGTGTTACCACCAAAAGGCATGGGACGCTTGCCAGGAATTGATGGCAACGGAAAAATGAGTAAGTCTTTAGGCAATGGTATTTATCTTTCAGATCCAGCTGAAGTGGTACAGAAAAAAGTAATGAGTATGTATACCGATCCAAATCATATTCGTATAGAGGACCCAGGACAAGTTGAAGGAAATATGGTCTTTACTTACTTGGATGTCTTTGGGAAAGAGAAAGAATATATTGAAGAATTAAAAGAACACTATCGTCATGGCGGTTTAGGAGATGTGAAAATTAAACGTTACTTAATTGATGTCCTAGAAGAAGAACTCGCACCGATTCGTCGACGTCGTGAAGAGCTGGCTAAAAATCCAGAAGCGATTATGGAAATGTTGCATAAAGGAAGTATTGCTGCTGAAAAAGTGGCAGCACAAACCTTAACAGAAGTCAAAAAAGCAATGGGAATTCAATACTTCTAAGCAATAAAAGAACTGGAACAAGTCAAAAGAAGAATGACTTGTTCCAGTTCTTTTTAAGTGGTTTGAAATTGACTATTATATAAGCTGGCGTAAAGAGTCGGAGCTTGTAATAGTTCCTGATGCGTTCCTTTTTCAATAATATCGCCATTTTTCATCACTAAAATTAAATCAGCATTTTCAATCGTGGATAATCGATGAGCGATAACGAAGCTTGTTCGATTTTCTGTGACAGTTTCCATCGCTTTTTGAATATGGGCTTCTGTTCGTGTGTCCACACTCGAAGTTGCTTCATCGAGAATAACAACGGGCGGATTTGCTAAAATGATTCGGGCGATGGTTAATAACTGTTGTTGCCCTTGTGATAATGCACCATTTTCGCTAGAAATAATTGTGTCATATCCTTGAGGAAGGGTCCGAATAAAATGATCACATTGAGCAATTTTAGCTGCTTCAATTATTTCTTCACGAGAAGCATCTTTTTTTCCATAGGCAATATTATCTGCTACGGTTCCTTCAAATAGCCAAGTGTTTTGTAAAACCATGCCAAATAAATTTCTTAGATTTTGTCGAGAAAGTTTCGTAATATCAATCCCATCAAAAGTAATGGCACCTTGATTTATTTCATAGAAACGCATTAATAAGTTGACTAATGTTGTTTTACCAGCGCCGGTGGGTCCTACAATGGCCACTGTTTTTTTCGGTTGAACAGAAAAATCAACATTCTTCATTAAAATTTTTTCTGGTGTGTAGCCAAATTGAACATTTTTAAATTCAATGGCTCCTTTAGGAGAAGAAATAGTTTCTAAATGAGTTGCTTCTGGCTGTTCATCAGCTTCATCTAAGATAACAAAAATCCGATCAATGGAAGCCATCGCTGCTTGAATTGAGTTAATGACATAAGAAGCAGTAGAAATCGGCTCAGAAATTTGGTTGATATATTGCAAATACGCTTGCAAGAAACCAATCGTAATACCACCAGATAAAACGAGCATTGCGCCTAAGATAGCACTGATAATAAAAGCCAACTGATTGATAAAACGAATAGCTGGATAAATCGCAAAATTTAGAAACTGTGCTTTTTTAAAGGCGCGATAATGTTGTTGATTAACAGCATCAATTGTTTTTTCAGCATTTTGCTGTTGATTAAAGGTTTTTGTGACCAAATTTCCTGCTAAATATTCTTCCATCTTATTATTTAATTGACCTAATTCAGCTTGACTTTGATCAGCAAACACCTTGTTTTTATTCGCAATTTTTGTCGTCATGAAAGTACTGCCGCCAATTAGCAGCAACACTAAAATGGTTAATTTTGCATCAATATAGAACAACATGATTCCTGCAAATAGGATAGTCACGACGGAAGTGAAAAATTGGTTGATGCCTGTTAAAAGAACTTGTGACAATTGGTTTAAGCCAGTTGTTGAACGACTAATGATATCGCCCACTTGGTGATTGTCAAAGAAGGCCATTGGTAAAGTTTTAAACTTTTTTGTCACTTCTTTTCTAATTCTTAAAGTAACCCGTTCACTTAAAGAAGCCATTGCTCGTTCCTGGATAAAAGAAGTGATACTACTAATGATTGAAAAGAGAATTAAAAGTAAGACGGGACCTAAGAGTGCTTCTTCAACTAAAGGAAGTGTCATGCCTTTGAGCCCGACACGCTTGATAGCTTCTAAGAGGTTATCAATCCCGATTGCCATAATATAGGTCATGGCAACAATTAATAAGTTTCCAATTAAACTGCAGATCATTAGACCATAAAAGATTGGATGCTCAGGTTTAATCATTTTCCAGAAACGTTTAAAGCTTTGAAGATTCATTGTTTTTTTCATTGTATGGCTTGAAAAGAAAACTTTCTTTCAAGCAGTCACATCCTTTCTTTAATTACTTGGGTAAGATACCTTGCGATTTAGCAAAGTCTTGGTAATAGCTATTAGTGGTAAGTAAATCAGCGTGGGTGCCTTGACCAACAATCCTTCCTTCATCTAGGACGATAATATTGTCAGCGTTCATGATTGTACTTAACCGTTGAGCAACAATGAGTAAAGTTTTGTCCGCCATTTGTGCATGTAAAGCGGCACGTAGAGCGGCGTCAGTTTTGTAATCTAATGCGGAAAAGCTGTCATCGAAAATATAAACGTCTGCCGGTTTGATTAAGGCTCGTGCAATACACATTCTTTGTTTTTGACCACCAGAATAGTTGGACCCGCCTTGTGCTACGAAACTTTCAATCCCTTGTGGTAAGGAATCGATAAATTCAGAAGATTGTGAAATTTCTAGTGCCGTTCTTATTTCTTCTGTAGTTGCTTCGGCATTTCCCATTAATAAGTTTGATAAGATTGTCCCACTGAAAAGAAAGGCTTTTTGTGGCACATAACTGATGACTTGGCGAATCGTTTGCTGAGATAATGAGCGGATATCTGTGCCAGAATAGCTAATCGTGCCGGCTGTGACCTCATTTATTCGTAAAAGTAACTTAACTAAAGTACTTTTACCAGCGCCAGTTGCACCAACAATCGCCGTTGTTTTTCCTTTAGGGATGACAAAACTAACATTTTCTAAAACAGGATCAGCTGTTTCTGTGTATTGAAACGTGACGTGATCGAAGCAAATCAAGGCTTTCTCAGGATGATAAGCAATGGTTGCTTCAGTGTGAGGATCGCTAATTTCAATTTCTTCTGACAAAACTTCTTGCAAGCGATTCAAGGAAGCAACGGACCGTGGAATGACAACTAATACCATAGCCGCGATCATTAAGTAGGCCAAAGTTAGAAGCGTATATTCAATCACAGCTGTAACGGTGCCAATTTGTAGGGTGCCTACTGCAACTAAATTACCGCCAAACCACAAAATAGAGGCGTACACAACGCCCATTAATAAAAAGGCAACGGGAGTAATCCAAGCAAAGATTCGATTCACTTTACTCATGCGTTCAGCATAATTTTTAAATGTTTGATTGGTTCGCTGCTCTTCAAAGTCTTGATTATTGAACGCACGAATCATATTAATTCCAGTAAAGAACTCTCGTAAAGTCGTAGTAATTCGATCCATTTTTGGTTGAATTTTTAAAGATAAAGGGGTACCTTTTTTCATTAAAAAATAAACAACGACTAAGTAAAATACGATGGAAGCCAATGTTACCCAAGCGAGTGAAACTGAATAAGAAAATGTCATCACTAAGGCAAATAAACTAATAATAGGCGCTGGAAAGATTAATTGGCAAAACAGCACAATCATTGTTTGAACATTATCTACATCGTTGGTCATTCTAGTTAGCAAAGAATTTGAACCAAATTTATCAACATTTTTCATCGAGAATTGTTGAAATTTTTTAAAGAACAATCCTCTAACTTGAAAACCAAATTTAGCAGCTACTAAAGCAGACAAATAGCTAGAAATAATTGCGGCAATTGTTCCAATGAATGCCACAAGAAACATTTGTATGCCAATCGTTTTAATTACTTGTTGGTCACCGCTAACGATGCCCACATCAATCAACTTGCCAACTAATTTAGGGACGCCAAGGGTTCCTGCGATTTGCAAACAGATGGTTAAAGTTGTCGCAAGAACAATCCATTTATTTTCTTTAATAAACTCTTTCATTAATTTCATGAAATTTCCTCCTTAAACAATACCGTTTTAGCTGTTACAAAGAGTCATTGTACACGTTCAAGTAACTTGAATGTCAACAGTAGAAATGCTAAACTTTTTGATGGAGGGAACAGGATGGAAAAAAATTACACAATAAAAGATGTTTCTGAGTTGTTAAATATCCCTAAGTCCACGATTCGTTATTGGGACGAGCAAGGGTTGATTAGTACAACACGCAATGAAGAAAACGGATATCGAACGTTTGATTTAGAAGATTTGTTCAAAATATATGATATTGATTTTTATCGAAAAATGGGGATTCCTATCAAAGATATGTTGAATTTGTATAAAAAGACACCTACCGATCTCTATGCCACCATGGAAGCAACAGAAGAACAACTGGGGCAAGAAATAAAAAGGCTTCAACATAAATACAAAGAAATTAAGAAAAGAAAATTACATTTACATGCGTTAATTGATTTAGAAACATTGGTTTTTTCAGATGAACCAATTCCTTTTGATAAAATTGTTGTTGTTGATATTGAGGATCCAGAAGAGATGAAAGTTTATATGGAACACATTTCAACTTTAGGTATTTACGGGGATTTAAGTGTATCCAATGAACTGACGTATGGGATTTGTTTGGCAAATCATGTGAATAAAAAAAGTTTAGATAAAGTGATTTGGCTCAAAGAATCAAGTAGCCAATACAAAGGCTTTATTTTAAAAGTCAATACACAAGATACCCGTTTGAATAATATCGAAGAAGTAAAAAAGCGTTTAGCAAAACAAGGATTTGAAACAGGCATCGTTGTCGGAGAGCATATCTTGACACAACTAGAAGAGGAAAATCAATATATTGAATATTATTATGGTTGGATTGAAATTTTAGGGGAAAAGTGAAGTAATTGAAACAAAGAAGGAACTAGCAATAGCAAATGTAGCTAAGCTAGTTCCTTTTTTTATTTATAACAAGAAATCCAACATATTGTGTGTGCATAAAGGCAAATAGAAAAATAGTAGTGAAATAGCTAATAATAATAAAGAACCAGCTTGCATTAAAACTGCAAAAAAATATACCACAATTAAACGAATTGCTCTGGTGTTTTTACGGATAAAATTCAAAAATAGTCCTCCTCAAAAATAATTAGATAATATCCTTTGTGAAAATAACAAGTTCTCAGCTTTTATACAACAAATACACACTAGCAAAATCGCTTTATGAGTGAGGCTTAGCCAATTATTTTTAAGGTTCTTAAGAGATTGTAAAAAAATATCAGACAAACGTTTTCACAAAGAAAAGTTAATTCGGTAAATTTTTAGCTTAAAATGATACAAAATCTATAATTTGTTTCTCAAATCCTATAATTTGTTCCTTAAAAAGATATTATGAAAACGCTATTATATTTATGAAAGGAGCGAAACGAATGAAGAAGAAAAACGGTTTTTTTCAAAATGTATGGCGTTATAAGGCCTTAATCCTTATGGCGTTACCAGGATTTATCTGGTTTATATTTTTCTTCTATATACCAGTCTTAGCCAATGTGGTCGCATTTAAAGATTTTCATATTTCACCAGATGGTTTCTTAGCTAGTCTAAGAGAAAGTCCTTGGGTTGGTTTTGAAAACTTTAAATTTTTATTTGCGTCAAAAGATGCTTGGTTAATTACTAGAAATACCATTTTGTACAATGTCGTCTTTTTAGCCTTTAACTTATTCTTCGCGATTGCTTTTGCTATTATTATGAGTGAATTAAGAAATCGTCGCTTGGTTAAAGTTTATCACACGATGTCATTGCTACCATATTTCTTATCTTGGATGGTTATTAACTATTTTGTTTATGCCTTTTTAAGTCCAGATAAAGGGATTTTGAATCAATGGATTACTGGTAATGGCGGCACAATGATTAACTGGTATGCAGATCCACGTTGGTGGCCAGTAATTTTTGTCTTCCTAAATGTTTGGAAGAGCCTAGGCTACAACAGTATTATCTACTATGCTTCTGTGATGGGGATTGATCCGACATACTATGAAGCAGCGATGGTGGATGGTGCCAACAAATGGCAACAAATAAAAAATGTTACGATTCCACAAATTTTACCAATGATGTCTGTTTTATTAATTTTAAACATCGGCGGTATCTTCAGAGCAGACTTTGGTTTGTTCTACATCGTACCAAGAAACTCAGGTGCGCTTTACAACGTGACAAGTGTGTTAGATACCTATATTTACAATGGCTTAACGGCTACTGGTGATGTAGGCATGACGGCAGCTGCAGCGTTATATCAATCTGTCGTTGGGGCATGTTTGTTATTAATTGCGAATTTAGTTGTTCGTCGAATTGAACCAGATTCAGCACTATTTTAGGAGGAAGGATTATGAAAAAGAAAAAAGTCACTAGCGTTAACGTTCGATCCTTCAACCCGACAGCGAATTTGATTTTCAATATTGTCATTGCTATTTTTGCTATTTCCTGTGTGGTTCCGTTTTTCTTTGTTATTATGATTTCATTGACAAGTGAAGGATCATTAGCAGCAAACGGCTACCGGTTTTGGCCAAAAGAATTTTCATTGGAGGCCTATCGTTACATTTTCCAAGGGGCAATGAGTCAACGCATTATTCATGCCTTAGGGGTAACGGTCTTCATTACGGTGACAGGGACGATTGTCAATGCAACAATGACGTCATTATATGCCTATGTCATTTCTCGTTCCAACTTTCCATTTAAAAAATTCTTTACATTGTTTGCGTTAATTACAATGTTATTTTCACCAGGGATGGTTGCGAACTATTTAGTAATGACAAACTTATTGCAATTGAAAGATACAATTTGGGCGTTAATTTTGCCTTTAGCTTTAGGACCATTTAATATTTTAGTGATGCGAACGTTTTTCAAGAAAACCGTGCCTGACAGTATTATTGAATCGGCACGTATTGATGGCGCAAGTGAAATGCGCATTTTTGTCAGCATTGTGTTACCACTAGCCGTTCCAGGGATTGCCACAATTAGTTTGTTTGCGGCTTTGGGTTATTGGAACGATTGGTTCAATGCGTTACTTTACATTCAAAAAGATACCTTGGTACCATTACAGTATTTATTGATGAAAATTCAAAACAACTTAGAGTTCTTATCAAGAAGTACGGATATGGGTGCAGCAGCACAAGAAGGCTTAGGCGTTCTACCAAGTGAATCGGCTCGAATGGCGATTGTTGTCTTATCTACGTTACCAATTGCGTTAACTTACCCATTCTTCCAAAAATATTTCGTGGGTGGTTTAACAATCGGCGGCGTGAAAGAATAAAATTGTACAGGAGGAAATAAGGAATGAAAAAATGGCAAAAAGGATTAGCCGTAGCTGGCGCAGCAGCTTTAGCTGTAGGATTAAGCGCGTGCGGTAAATCTTCAAAAGATGCAGCGTCAAAAGGTGATGATAGTACACCAACGTTATTAATGTATCGTGTTGGGGACAAACCAGATAATTATGACCAATTAATCGATAATGCGAATAAAATTATCGAGAAAAAAATTGGGGCAAAATTAAAAATGGAATTTGTTGGTTGGGGCGATTGGGACCAAAAAATGTCAACAATCGTTGCTTCTGGTGAAAGCTATGATATTTCATTAGCACAAAATTATGCAACGAATGCACAAAAAGGCGCCTATGCTGATTTAACTGATTTAGCACCTAAATATGCAAAAGAAGCCTATGATCAATTGCCAGATAACTATATTAAAGGAAATACGATCAATGGAAAACTGTATGCGTTCCCAATTTTAGGTAACTCTTACGGTCAACAAGTTTTAACTTTTAATAAAGAATATGTCGATAAATACAATTTAGATATTAGTAAAGTCGATGGTAGTTATGAAAGTGCAACGGAAGTTCTAAAAGAATTCCATAAAAAAGAACCAAATATTGCTGCTTTTGCTATCGGCCAAACATTCTTTGCAACAGGTAATTATGACTTCCCTATTGGTAACCAATATCCATTTGCAGTAAAAACAACTGATACTGGCTCACCAAAAATTATTAACCAATATGCCGACAAAGACATGATTAATAACTTAAAAGTCTTACATCAATGGTATAAAGATGGCTTGATTCCAACAGATGCTGCTACAAGTACAACACCATATGACTTAAATACCAATACTTGGTTCATGCGTCAAGAAACACAAGGACCTATGGATTATGGTGATACAATCTTAACACAAGCTGCTGGCAAACCACTTGTTTCTCGCCCACTAACAGAACCATTAAAAACAACAGCACAAGCGCAAATGGCTAACTATGTTGTTGCAAATACGTCTAAAAACAAAGAAAAAGCTGTTGAATTGCTAGGCTTATTAAACAGCAATCCAGAATTGCTAAACGGACTTGTTTATGGTGAAGAAGGCAAACAATATGAAAAAGTTGGCGATGATCGTGTGAAATTATTGAAAGATTACACACCAACAACTCATTTGAGTGCTTGGAACACAGGAAACAACTTAATCATTTGGCCAGAAGAATCTGTCACTGAAGACATGGTTAAAGAACGTGATAAGAGCATCGAAGAAGCAAAAGATTCACCAATTCTTGGTTTTACTTTTGTAAATGATAAAGTGAAAACTGAAATCACTAACGTTGCTACAGTTATGAATCGTTACGCAGCAAGCTTAAATACAGGAACTGTTGATCCAGAAGAAACACTTCCAAAATTAATGGATGACCTAAAAACAGCTGGCTGGGATAAAGTTCAAAAAGAAATGCAAACACAATTAGACGAATATATCCAATCTCAAAAATAATCACAGGAGGCTGAGGCATTAGCTGAGCGCTTTTGGCTCAGCCTTTTACATAATAGAAAGGAAGAGGAAGATGGAAAGTACAGGGATTCAGCGGTTGTTTTACCTTTCCTGGACAGTAATCAAACTAAATTTACTGTTTGTTTTATTTAGTTTAGCTGGAGGGATTATTTTTGGTGTTGGTCCAGCACTCCAAATGATGACTGATTTCATTTTGGAAGAGGGCATGAATTATCAAGCAATCACCGTTAAACGAGCATTTGAATCATGGAAAGCACATTTTAAAAGAAGTAACTGTTATTTTTTACTTTTTCTCTTCACTTTAGGATTTGTTTTTTATAATATTTATTTAGCCGTTCAATTTACCGGAATAATGTGGTTAATTATTACATTTATTTTATTTTTTGTTTCCCTAATACTCGTTATTTTTTACATTTATATGCTACTATATGAAGGAAGCTATTTTATCTCAACTATTGATTTAATGAAGCTTTCATTTATCAGTATCTTTTTAAACCTCGGTGTATTTTTTAAAGTCTTATTCGGTGTAATTAGTATCGTTGCTTTAACTTGGAAAATGAAAGGACTGCTACTATTTGCTTCGTTTGCCTTAATTATGATGTGGTGTGCCTATGTCACGCGTAAAAATCGCCAGTTTATTGATGGAAAGTTGGAACAAAATGAAGCGAATCTTCAAAAAACTGTTTAAAAAAAAATATTTATTAAATCGATTAGTACAAAAATACAGTCTACTGTTAACAAGTATTATTTTGTTAACGGTGGCTGCTTTGTGCGTTTATGTTACTTATACAATTAACTTATCAATTGATTCACAAAAAAATAACGCCGTTTCCCAAATTGACAGCTATGTAACGAATAAAAATAATGCAGCAACGAATATGATTAATGAATTAGCTGGCTCTGCAAGTAAAATTGAAAACATGCGAAAATATATGGAACTTTCTCCTCCTGAGTATTTTGACTATACTTACAGCCAATGGTCAGAAGATCGGGTCAGTACCCACTTTGGAAATAATTTAAGTACATTATTTAGCACCTTTCCTGACTTAGAAGAAGTGATTATTCGCTTAGATGAATTTGATCAGGTTTTGTTCGCCAATCGCACAGCTACAAATGGGAAAAAAATGGATATGTCATCAATTAAAAAACATGGCTTTCAACTAATGCGAATTATCTCCGATCCTTATACAGGACAACCGTTGGGAGAATTGTACACTGTGTTTTCAAGTCAAGAGTTGCTAGGCAACCAAGCAGACTTATTGAAAAAATCAGGTATTAATGCGTTTATCTATGATAGTGCTGGGAATCAAATTTTTTCTGAAAAAGCACAATTTACCAAAGAAGAAGAGCGGCAACTAGATAAAAGAATGCACACCGATAGTGACATTCAACAGGTTTTTCATAATCGCTACGATATTACGGAAATAGAAAGCAGTGGCCGGAGTACCATTCTCTTATTAACAAGCCGCCGAGTCTTATTTCAACAATTGTTTATGAATTATGCGGCCATTTTAGGGATTGGGTTACTTTTGATTGTTATTTTATTAGTGGGCTTAAACCGCCTGTTTAAACGCTATTCTCAACAAGTCCAATTAATTTTAGAAGCAACACGAGCCATTGGCGATGGCAATTTAAAAGAACGAATTGACACGAATCAAGTTCAGGAAGAGTTGAATGATATTGCTTCCGCGATTAATTTTATGGTAGACAGTTTAGATCAATACATTCACGATATTTATACTTTAGAAATTAAGCAACGTGATGCCCACATGAGAGCGTTACAGTCGCAAATTAATCCTCATTTTCTTTATAATACGTTGGAATATATTCGCATGTATGCTTTGAGTCGGCAACAAGAAGAACTAGCTGATGTTGTCTATGCTTTTTCAACGCTACTTAGGAATAATATTAACCAAGAAAAAACCACGACCTTGGCAGAGGAAATCTCATTTTGCGAAAAGTATGTGTATTTGTATCAAATGCGTTATCCCGACCAATTTGCCTATAAGTTCGAAATAGAAGAAGCAATTGCTGATGTTGAAATTCCTAAGTTCATTATTCAGCCGCTTGTCGAAAATTATTTTGTGCATGGTATTGACTATCAACGACAAGACAATGCTATCAAGGTCCACGCCTACCGAGAAGATGAAAGAATTATTGTGGCTGTTGTGGATAATGGAAAAGGAATTACCGCCAATCGGTTAGAGGAAATTCGCGCACGTTTAAATCAAACAGAAATAGAAACGGAACAATCCATTGGGTTAAGAAATGTTCATGAACGTTTACAACGCTTTTTTGGGGAGAGTTATGGTTTAACCATTGAAGGGAAAGAAGGAGAAGGGACGACAATTCGTCTTTCGTTTGTAGCATAAGGGGTGAAAAGATGTATCGAGTGATGTTTGTTGATGATGAATATATGATTTTAGAAGGCTTAAAATGGATTATTCCTTGGCAAGAGTTAGGCTTTGAAATTGTTAAAACAGCACGTAGTGCGCAAGAAGCATTGGCTTTTTTAGAAACAGAATCCATTGATGTTTTATTAACAGATATTACGATGCCGGAAATGAGCGGGATCGAATTAATTGAGCAAGCAAAGAAAAAAGGACATCAATTTATTAGTTTAATTTTATCAGGTTATCAAGAGTTTGATTACGTCAAAAAAGGCATGGCTTTGCAGGTCCAAGATTATCTTTTGAAACCAGTCAATAAACAAGAACTATTAGCCAATATCCAGAGAATTAAAACAGAATTGGACCAACAAAAAAAATCCCATGCCCGCGTGCGTCTATATCTAGAAAATGGCTTGATGCGTTGGCTTAATGATGAAATCAGCGAAGGGGAATACGAAGAGTTAATGCAGCAATTTGCGACTATAAAACCAGGTGATTTTACCGTTTTATTGGTTGAATCTGAGATGCCATTTTTAGAAACAATCAAGGAACTATTTATGAAAAAAGGTCAACTGTTATTCATTGAAAGTTGGATGAGTACGTACCACCAATTGTTACTTATCTATAAAGGGGCCAGACAAGAAGCGTTCTTATTTATTCGTGAAATTGAAGCGATTCTAGCTGGTCAAGGTCAGATTTTTGTAGGGGAATCTGTCAATGAATGGGAAACGGTTTATGAAAGTTATGAGAAAGTAAAACAGTTGCAAGCAATTGAAACGTTCTATCAAGAATTTCTGCCAAATAATCAAAAAGAACAAATGAATCGTTCGGCAGAAGATTTTACTTTTCTAGCGTTTAACCAAGCCTTGATGATTGGGGATATGCAGACCATTCAACGGGAGTTAGATGCTATTTTCAATCAGTTAAGTCAACAACATGCTACGCCAGAATATGTACGCTATGTAGTCTTCTTACTTTTTTCAGATATCTCCCGTCAGTATCCAACTGTGTTAGAAGAAAACTATGAAAAAATCGTGGAAGAAATTCGAGCTAGCAACAATCTTAATACACTGTATGCGTTAATGCAGCAAGTCTTGGCAGAAGTGAAAAATAAACCTAAAATAAAAAAATATTCAGAAAGTGTTAGCCAAGCTGTAGAAAGAATTGAACAAGGCTATTTAGAAGAATTAAACTTAAAAACGGTGGCGGATGAGCTTCATTTGAATCCTAGTTATTTAGGCCAAATTTTCAAAAAAGAAACCAAGCGGAGTTTTTCTCAATATTTGAATCAAGTGCGTACCAAGCATGCCCAAAAATTATTATTGTACACGGATGATACAATCAACGAAATTTCAGAAAAAGTAGGATTTAACAATACCAACTATTTTTCAAAAATGTTTAAAAAATTAAATGGAATTACGCCAAAAGAATTTCGAGAGCAATACCAATCAAATTACGCAGGTGTCGAAGAATAAAAAGAAAGATGTTCAATTTTTATGAACATCTTTCTTTTTATTATTTTTCCGTACTTAATGAAAACGGTCGTTCTGCTGTGTTTTGTGGATTCGGGACGATCCCTAATTGATAATCTAAAGTCCCGCCGTTTAATAGTTCTTGATGAGTAAAATAAGGCGCAGTATGTTTTTCTTGGTTTAACTGAATTTCATGAATAAATTGTTGTTGGACTTTGTTTGGTGATGTCTGAATGGTTAATTGTTTACCATTTGACAGTTTTACTTCCGCCGTCTGGACTAAAGGCATCCCGATTACATATTCACCAGTTCCTGGTGTGACGGGATAAAAGCCTAAGCTATTAAAAATATACCAAGCAGACATGCTGCCATTGTCTTCATCACCTGGATAGCCAGTTGGTGAAGCATCAAATGTTTGCATTAGTTGTTTTAAAAGTGGTTGAGCCATCTCTGGTTTGCCGATGTAGCTGAATAGAAACGGATAATGGAAACTTGGTTGATTTGAGATGGCTAATTGACCAAAATCAATTGCCGCCATTTCACTCATTTCATGAATTTCAAAACCATAGCCTTCAACGTTAAAGTTAGGCGCTTGATTGCAGAGCTGAATTAATTTTTTTTCGAAAGCTAACTCGCTACCATATAGCTTAATCAAACCTGCAAAATCTTGATAAACCGCAAAACTTGATTGCCAAGCACTTCCTTCGGCGTAATCTTTGCCCCAACGAATATCTAAAAAGTCAGGACGGAAATTGCCTTCAGTATCCTTTGCTTGCATAAAGCCAGTTTCAGGATTAAAAAGTTGTTGATAATTCAAGGCTTGTTGACGATAAAACGTTGCGGTCTCTGAATCATTCAATGTTTTTGCAACTTGCGAAATACAGAAATCGCTGTACGCATAGTCTAAGGTATGATTGACAGATTCATGATAGGTTGAAGGAACATAGCCATATTTTAGATAATCCAGAGTTCCTTGACGTCCATAATTTTCTCGTTCGCTTTGTTGTGTGGCGCCTTTTTTCATCGCTTCTAGGAACTGAGGCATCAAGTCAGGACGAATCTTTTTCACGGCGGCATCAGCAATGACAGCGTCAATCAAGGTGCCGGGCATTAAACCACGCTCATCTGGAGATAACCATTTTGGCAAGAAACCTGTTTCGTTGTAACTATTTAAAAAGCCTTCTAGCATCTCTTCGTATTTTTCTTGAGCAATTAGTGAGAACAATGGGTAAACCGTTTTATAAGTATCCCAAAAGCCATTATTGGTATATAGTAGACCAGGACGAACCGTTTGCGAGAACGTATCATAATGAATCGGCTGCTGATTTTCGTCCAATTCATAAAAGGTTTGCGGAAATAGGAATGTTCGATACAGTGTATGATAAAACGTTTTAGTATGTTCAGGATTTTCATGCGTTACTTTAAGACGATCGAAATAATTATGCCAATCTGCGATTCCTTGTTGCAGCATCTCAGTAGAACGCAAAGAGATTTCTCGCGCTAAATTTAACTGCGCTTGTTTTTCAGAAATAAATGAACTACTAAAATGAACAACTTGTTGAGCAATATTTCCAAAAGAAAGAAGGATTTTGCCATCTTCACCTGAAGAAGGGGCAAACCATTTGGTTAAAGGCTGTTCAAAATGAAGCACAAAATAAAAACTAAAATCTGGATCTTCACAACCAGAATAGTTGATGACTTTTACAGCCACTTGATGGTCATCTAATTGTTTTACTTGATAACGTCCAGGCAGAGTTAGTAGTAAGTGATTGTCTTTTTGTTGATAATCAATGGTTAAGATACCACCATACATGCTTGGGATTAATTGAGAAGTTATTTGATAGCGTAATTGAGTTAAGTTAATTTCAACAGGAGAAAAAAGGCTTTCTTCTGGACGATAAGAACTTTGGGCATGGAATAAAGAAAGTTCCAACAATGAACCACTGACAGGGGTCATTAATAAATGGCTAAAATCACCCATCCAAGGACTTGGTTGATGCGTTACTCGATAGCCTTGAAATGTTCGATCTTCTGGATGAAACCACCAGCTGCCTTTTTGGTCAGTTGTTTGCGGGGCGTAAAAATTCATCCCAAATGGCACGCCAGTATAGGGTAGACAATTTCCATTTGAAAAACTATGTTGGTTGGCAGTTCCGTGTCGCGTATCAATCGCTTGAATATTCATTAAAGTAGCTCCTTTGTTTTAAATGATATATCATATAGGCTGATTATAGCACAAAAAACGAGAAATGAAAGCGTATTTATTTGCTTTTTTATTTATTTTTAACGAATTGGTATATTCAATTTGGAAAGGGAATTGACAAGCATGTTACAATGGATAAGGAATCGATATTGGAGTGATTGTTATTTATTTTTTTAGTACAAAAAGTCAGCAATTTTTTGCGTATGTTTGGGCCATTTTCCCAGTCATCGCCTTTTTTTTGGTTAGTTTTTATACATTGGATTTTTTATTTTCCCCAAGCTATTTAATTATGGTGCCTGTATTTACTATTATGTTTAAAATTAACTATAAAAAAGATTATTCGTTTGTAGCGCTGCTCAAAATGAGTATCAGGCAATTTGTGATCAGTTTTTTAGCATTTATAGCTAGTAGTTCCTTTAGCTGGTCTATTATTTTAAATAGTAGTGTGACATTTTTAATTGTTTATTTATTTTATTCATCTGCGACACCGATGCGGTACCATAGTTATTTGATGATGTTTACGTTTTGTCAGTTAATCCAGGTTAAAGGAAATACATTTTTGATGCAATCTCAAGTTGTGGCCTTTTTAATTGGTCTTTTTTTATTGGCTTTAACACTAAACGCTTGGTGGCAAACAGGATTAAGTCAGCTAACCAGCTTAAAGAGTAGAGGCTATGTTCGCTTTTTTAAAAGCATTCAATTAAATATGAAGCAACAAAAATTGGCGGTTATTAATTTCTGGTACGACTTACAACAGACTTTTTTTGGGATTACAAGTTTCAAACAATTTTTAGAAAGTCCTGACGAAAGGGTGCAACGATTTCGTTTAGCTATTCGTATGAGTTTCACCATTACGCTGAGTTTTATTTTAATGTGGAGTGTAGGAGGCATTAAAATAATTTGGATTCCAATGAATGTTTTTCTACTCTTGCATCCAGTGAAAGCAGAAATGAACACGCGTATTAAGACACGTTTTTGGGGGACTCTTTTAGGATGTTTCCTTAGTCTGTTTGTTGTCAATTGGCTTCAATTGCCACTGACACACCTCGTTGTTTCTAGTTTGATTGGCATTTTTGTTTATGCCCTAAAACCAGGAACCGTGTTACAAGTGACAATGGCAACGATTTTTGGGTTATGTTTGGCAACAATTAGTTTACGAGGGATGTACGCCGCAGAGTTGCGGGTCTCTTTTGTATTATTGGCAATTTTTGTTGTTTGCTTAATTGATTTAGGTTTATTTGTTTATCAGCGTATCTTACGTTTTTAAAAAGTGTGGCACAGAGGGTTATTTACCCGTTGTGCCACACTTTTTAATTTTCTAAATTCGTTAATTTTTCCAAGTAATGATTTTCTATTTGCGGAAAATCTATTTTTTCTGGTGCTGCATCAGGGGTTTCAACTACTTGCTTCAAGCGGTTGAGAACAATTGACCAACCAGCGATATCTTTATGGCGAGGTGTTGTAAAATTTTCTGGGAGAGATTCTGAAAAGACTAACAGGGTCTGATGAGGTGCTTGTTCTTTTAAGTCAAAATAGATGATACCAGTATCCCAAGTCACGCCCAGATATTTTTCCTCTGCATAGTCAGTGAAAGGCATTGTTTCTTCAAAATCGGGCAGAATAAACCGCCAAAACCCGTTAACACCTAATTCACCAATTTCTAATTCTGGAAACCATTGTTTTAGCTTGTCTGTCTCAGTTAGGTAGCGCCAAATCGTTTGAGGGCTGGCTGAAATTGCTCGTTCTGTACCAAAATAAATCGTCTGGTTTTCTAAGCGAAAGGTATCTTTCATTTTGTTTCTCTCCTTTATTTATTATTCATGAAGTTCTAAAGGTAGTCCATCTGGATCAAAAAAGAAGGTCATTTTTTCACCCGTAAAATCATCTACTCGTAGCGGTTCTGTTTCAATTCCTTGCTCATTTAAAAAAGCAATCACTTCTTCAATATGTTCAACTTTAAAAGCTAAATGACGTAATCCTAAAGCTTCAGGATAAGAGGGGCGAGCTGGAAATTGATCAGAAATGAAAATTTCCAATTCTTGGCTGCCTAATTTTAAATCTAATTTAATATCGTTTTTTTCGGGACGATGATTTTCGCGAAGAACTTCAAAGCCCAACTTTTCGACATAAAAATTTTTAGTTGCTTGATAATTTGAGGCATTGATTGCCACATGATGAATTTCTTTAAAAAACATTTTTCATACTCCTTTTCGTTTTTTCCCTCTGTAGTATAGCAATAAAGAAGCAGCTAAAAAAGCGTTCTGTTTGACTCTTTAAGAAAAGACAAGGGATTTGCAAAAAAATAAAATTATTTTTTTGAAAGAAAGCGCTTGCCAAAAAAAGAATAATCAAGTATGATGTATATACAACTTAATTGTATATACAAGTTTGAGAGGAGAATGTAAAATGGGTAAGTTTCAAAGCGATGCACAACAGTTGTTGAAAGCAGTAGGAGGCAAAGAAAATATTTCAGCTGTTTCTCATTGTGCAACTCGAATGCGTTTTGTATTAAAAGATCCAAAAAAAGCGGATGTACCTGTGATTGAAGATATTCCTTCTGTAAAAGGAACCTTTACAAATGCTGGACAGTTTCAAGTAATTATTGGGAATGAAGTCCCACAATTTTATAATGATTTTTCTGCAATTTCCGGTTTAGAAGGGGTTTCAAAAGAAGAAGGGAAAGCAGCTGCCAAAAGTAATTTGAGTCCTGTTCAACGAGTTGTTTCTGTTTTAGCTGAGATTTTTACACCATTGATTCCTGCACTTGTTATCGGGGGATTGATTTTAGGGTTCCGCAATATTTTGGAAGGGGTTCCATTTGGCTTTCTTGATGGTCAAACAATCGTGGAAGTTTCTCAATTTTGGAATGGAGTCAATTCATTCTTATGGTTAATCGGCGAAGCAATTTTCCACTTCTTGCCAGTTGGGATTACGTGGAGTATTACGAAGAAAATGGGAACCACACAAATTTTGGGGATTGTCCTAGGGATTACATTAGTCTCACCACAACTTCTGAATGCTTATTCAGTTGCGACGACTAAAGCAGCAGAAATTCCTTTCTGGGATTTTGGGTTTGCACAAGTTAACATGATTGGTTATCAAGCGCAAGTTATCCCAGCCATGTTAGCCGGCTTCTTGCTTGCCTATCTTGAAATTTTCTTTAGAAAAGTGATTCCTCAAGCAATTTCAATGATTTTTGTCCCATTGTTTGCTTTAGTACCAACAGTATTGGCTGCACATGTCATTTTAGGACCAATTGGTTGGACGATTGGTAGTTGGGTTTCTGATATTGTAAATGCAGGATTAACGTCAACATTTAATTGGTTATTTGGCGCCGTCTTTGGCTTTATGTACGCACCATTAGTCATCACTGGGTTGCATCATATGAGTAATGCGATTGATTTACAGTTGATTGCTGACTTTCAGTCAACCAACTTATGGCCAATGATTGCTCTATCAAATATTGCACAAGGTTCAGCAGTTTTAGCGGTTATCTTTATGCATCGTGGAAACAAAAAAGAAGAACAAGTTTCGATTCCAGCAATGATTTCTTGTTACCTAGGTGTGACTGAACCAGCGATGTTTGGGATCAACTTAAAATATGTTTATCCATTTGTTGCGGGCATGATTGGTTCAGCAATGGCAGGAATGTTTGCCACTTTAATGGGCGTTCGTGCGACAAGTATCGGCGTCGGTGGCTTGCCAGGAATTTTATCTATTGTGCCACAATATTACTTGCCGTTTTTAGGCGCAATGGTGATTGCTATTATCGTACCAATGGGCTTAACTTATATTTTCAGAAAGAAAGGCATTTTTAATAAAGTCGATCCAGTTGATGAAGCAACAGGGATGTTATACAGCGAAGAAGGGTAATCGCTTTTTGAAGTAAAGAAGAATTCGTAGAAAAATGTCTACGAATTCTTCTTCTTTTTATAGAAACTATTGGCTTTTTTCTCTCTTTCAGTTAGACTAAAAAGGTTGAGAAAAGGAGAGCGTAAAAATGGATATTTATTTAAAAAAAGCAATTTTACACATTATTGATCGAGAAACTGGGACGCCGGTTTTCTCTGAAAAGGAACTAGATTTAACCACTGAGTATATTCGAACGTATTTAACTGCAAAAATTTCAAAACTTTCGACTGCACAAACAAAGACTGGAACATTGGCGGAAAATAGTTCCTTTGTTGACACGTTACGTGGGATTCCTAGTGATTTTGTGAAGAAAAGCCAAGAAGTTACCCAACATTGGTATGATGTTTATTCAGGAAGCGAAGATGCGCCTAGTGCTGATATTTTGTTCATTTTATATGAATTAGATACGGTGTTACATGTCGCAATGATTAAATTAAACTATAAAGAAAGTTACACGCATTACGTCGACTATGAAGAAGAATCCGTTTATAACAAACTGATTATCAATCGAGCAATTTTGTCTTCAAAATCACAAAAACCAGATGAAGGGATTACGGTTGACTTAGATACATTAGCGTTTGAATTACTAGAGAAAAGATATGAATTTTCAGGAGAAAAAATCTGGTATTTCTCTGAAAAAGTGATTGAGACACAAGCGGCACCTTCCATGGAAGAAAATATCAAAGAAATTAAAAAGGCAGTCAAACGCATTGGAAAGAAATTTAACGAAGATGAGTTTGAACTAATGGCTTCGGTAAAAGAAGCGGTATATGATAGCATTGAGGAAACGGGAACGATTGACAATGAGCAAATTGCTGATCAAGTGTTTAAAGAAAATGTATCAGCTAAATTAGCTTACCAAGAAGAAGTGAATGAGTCGAAGTTTGTCGACAAAACACCGCCAGTCAGAGAATCTCGCGAAATTTCTGAAAAGAAATTTGGCAAACAAAAGTTAAAAATGGATAACGGTATTGAATTAATTGTTCCGTTAGATGTTTACCGCAATGGGGATTTAATTGAATTTGTTAATAATCCAGATGGCACAGTGTCCATCATGCTAAAAAATATCGAAAAAATTAGTAATCAATTATAAAGAAAAAAGCCGTTGGCAATCGACCAACGGCTTTTTTCTTTATTTTAATTTTTCCAAAGCTTTTTCTGGGACTTCTTTTTCTGTCACTTCATTCCAGCTGATCACACCTTTACGGGGATTGACTTTCAATTTTAGATAGGCTTTCATACGCAAAGGTTGATCACGATATTCGTTTAATTCAACGGTCTTTTCTTTACCGTTTTTATTAAACGCAGGTTGTTGATAGTAATACAAAGTCGTCGGTTCACCAGAAGCTGATTTTTCATCTTTCTTTTCACCAGATGTTGTGATTTGTGTATAGTAGGCTTCTCCGCCGTAATAGTAATTATAAACGCCCCAGCTACCGCCAGCTAAAATGACTATGGGAATTAATATTTTTAGTAATGTTTTCATTTTCCTCACCTCAAGGAATAGTATGCCTTTTTTTTGGGAAATTTGCCATATTTTTTTCCGTTAATTGAGTGACACTTTTGTTAGTTTTGGCACTTTCTTGAAAAATTCATCATTTTTTTAAACAAAAGACAACGTTTGTCGCTCCCTTTTTTTCACTATCATGCTACAATAAAGAAAAAAGATGGAGGTAGAGGACAATGATGCCCTTTTATTTTGGAATCGATCCAACCTATATATTGGTAATTATCGGAATTGTGATTTCTGGTGCGGCCTCCGCATATGTTAACAGTACCTTTCGTAAATATGATCAAGTACGAAGCAGTAAACATGTTACAGGCACGCAGGCAGCACAATATATTTTACAAAAAGAACAAATTAATGATGTTGGAGTTCAGCAAATTGCTGGTGATTTAACTGACAATTATAATTCTGGAAACAAAATGTTGAGCTTATCCGAAGCCACTGCTCAATCGACATCGGTCGCGGCTATTGGCGTGGCGGCTCATGAATGCGGACATGCGGTACAAGATCATACGAACTATGTGCCTTTACGTCTTCGTGCAGCCATTGTTCCAGTTGCCAACATCGGTTCAACCATCTCCTTTCCACTAATTTTGATTGGTGTTTTATTTAGTTGGAATCAAACATTAATCAACATTGGAATTTTGGCTTTTTCATTAGCCTTGATTTTTCAATTGGTGACTTTACCGGTGGAGTTTAATGCGTCTAGACGTGCATTAAGTATTCTTTCTGAAGGTGGGTTATTAACAGAAGAAGAAGTCCCAATGGCCAGAAAAGTTCTTTTTGCAGCTGCACTTACCTACGTAGCAGCGGCGCTTTCGACCTTTTTACAACTTTTACGTTTGGTTATTTTATTTGGTGGCAACAACCGCCGAGACTAAGTGCCAGCAAAGGTCTTTCTATTACGCATAAAAGTAATAATATGTTATGATTAAAATAGAAAATAACAGAGGAGCTGAAGGAAATGAAAGCATCAACAAAAATTGGTATCGGTTTAAGCATTGCTGCAGTTGCAAGTGTCTCTGTTGCAGTCATCGCTTCTGAAAAAATTATTAAGAAGGTATCTCATGTTTCCAATCGTTATAAAGTTAAAAAGTTTGTAGACGATAAATTTGATGGAAACCAAAAATTATTATCGATTGTCGATGATTTATCCGATGATGAATTAGATTCTGTTTTAAATGTTGTTGATCGTGTGAAAGATGGCGGTTCAAAATTAGCTGAATATGGCGAAAAAGTTAAAGACAATACAGATTCTTTAAAAGAACGCTTTTTCACATTTATTGAAGATGCAATGAAGTAAAAAAGATGGCCTAGGCCATCTTTTTTTTATAAAAATAATTCTTTTGTTTCAACATAATAGCCTCTGCCACCAACTAGAACTTGATCAATTGTCTTTTGGGATGTAGTGTTCAAACGCACTAAAACTTCTGAAGGAGCGTTTAAGGTATAACCTTGGGCAAAGGTGTAATTGGTTTTTTGTAAAATTTGGTGATGGTACAGATAACAAGCTAACGCACCATTTGATGTACCAGTAGCGGCTTCTTCATCGATGTCATAAAGGGGCGCAAAATTCCTACAAATGATATTTTCTTCAGACAAAGCAAAAAGATGCATCCCAATAACTCCATACTTTTGACTAAGTAACTTAATTTTTTCAAAGTTTGGTTGTAAATCCTGTAATAATTGCGCATTTTTAATGGGAACCAAAATATCTTTTAGACCCGTTGATACAATCTGGATAGGAAAAACAGTTGCCACTGCGTTTAAATCAAAGCAGCCGCTCAATTCTTCTAAAGTGAGCGTATCATAAAAAGTTGGGACAGTTTGTTCCATAAATAGTTGTTCATCGTTCACCGTGATTGCGAGCAAACCGCTGTTCGTTTCGATTGTATATGCTGTTTGCAATAATTTATTTAAGTGCTTCATGATGGTGAAAGCGCCAATTGTCGCGTGGCCACATAAGTCGACTTCTTCTTTTGGCGTAAAATATTCAAGGCGGAAATCAGCAATCTTTGAGTCTGAAATAAAAGCAGTTTCTGCAAATCCTAGTTCTTTGGCGATGGCCATTTTTTGGGTTCTCGTTAAGGGCTGTGTCATAAAAACAACGCCTGCTTTGTTGCCACCTTCGTGGTTTTTACTAAATGCACTAGCGACATATGCGGTAATTTTCATTGGAACGCCTACTTTCTAATTGGGAATAAAAAACATACGAGTAAAAAATGGACGTACTACTTTCTTAATAACAAATAACAAAAGATTAAATCATCCATTTTTTTTAAAGATAAGCCAGTTTGTTCAAAAAACTTTTCCAACCGATAGTGTAAAGTATTTCGATGCATAAATAAATCTTTTGCAGTGGAGCTGATATTGCCTTGATTTTTCCACAAAGCGCTGATGATTGGCTGAATATCGGTGTCTTTATTTAATAAACGACGATAATACTCAACAAGTACATTTTGACTCATGGCTTCCTTGGTAAAATAGTGGAGGGCGACATCGGTTAAACTAAAAACAGTCGTCCGGCTAGAGGAATTAAGTTCTTCTGAAAAAATACGTTGTTCTTCATGGAAACAACGCCGGAGAATGTCTTCAGAGGAATAAAAATTGCCAACAAATACAGCACTAGTGCAATCAAAGTCTGTATCTAATGTTAAAAAGATCCCTTGAATTTCTTCTTGTTGAAAGGTATTTTTTGACTGTTCTTCAACTAAAATATACATATTATTACTTGGACTGAAACAATCAACTGTATCTGGAAACATCTTTGTTAAATTAAATTGCCATTCAGCTTGTAATTCTTTTGGGACATTCGTTTGAATTTGCAACATACGAAAGGTCCCTTCGGCAGGTAATTTTGCCTGTTGAAATAAGTAACTGAACCAAGGATGGTTACCAGTAATTGTGGGATTTTCAGAAATTGGGAAAAGCGCTTCCAACAAATGCTGTTCTTTAATGCTTAAGAAAGCTTTATTCACAATGAAAAATTGGTCGTCAACAGGAATTGAATAGGTGGCTTCGGAACCAATTGTTTTTGATAAATAGCCTTTGGGATAAAGCTGAGATAAATTTTCAATAATCATAGACACACCTCACTGATTTATTGTACCATGAAGCAAGACAGAAGTTTAGTGGGAAAAAGCCGAAAGGTGGAAATTAATTGGGAAAAAAAGAAACAACGTTAACACAAGAAGAAAAAGAAATTTTTATGCGAGAAGCCATTGCAGAAGCGAAAAAAGCAGAAGGTTTGGCTGAGGTGCCTATTGGAGCTGTAATTGTTCGACAAGGGGAAATTATTGGCCGCGGGCATAATCTGAGAGAAGCACGGCAAGAAGCAACGGCGCATGCAGAAATGTATGCAATCCAAGAAGCGTGTCGCGGGATAGAAAATTGGCGTCTAGAAGAAACCCAATTATTTGTAACTTTAGAACCTTGTCCAATGTGTAGTGGGGCGATGCTTTTAGCACGAATTCCAGAAGTTTATTATGGCGCAACTGATCCTAAAGCAGGCACTGCTGGCACATTGATGAATTTATTAGAAGATGAACGCTTCAATCATGTGGCCTATGTCGAAGCAGGCGTTTTAGAAGAAGAGTGTCGCTTATTGCTAGTTCAGTTCTTTAAAAAGTTACGGGCAAAGAAAAAAGAAGAGAAACTTTTAAAAAATCAAAAGAAAGACTAGTCAAAAGAATAAAAATACGTTATACTAGGTTTTGCCGAAAGGCTAGGACAATGGCGGGCTAGTGAATTGTGTCAGATCCGGAAGGAAGCAGCACTAAGCAAGTGCCGCCATGTGTCTGATTGAATAAGGAACGTATCAAGGCTGAGAAGCCTTTTTTTATTTTATCTAAAATTAAAAAGACAGGAAAGTTGGTCGCTTTCCTGTCTTTTTTAGTGGATTCAAGATAATACAGCAGCTGCTAAGGCTTGTTGAATAGCAACAATATCTTTATCTTTTCTAAATTGAAGACTTACTGAAGGTAATTCAGCACTTGAAATCCATATCTTTAGTTCCGCATCTAGGTCGAAATGTCCACTAGTTTCAACAGAAAAGCGTGAAATAGATTTGTAGGGAATCGATTTATAATCAACTTTTTTACCTGTAATTCCTTGTTTATCGACTAAAATTAAACGTTTATCTGTAAAGACAATTAAATCTCTTACTAAAGTGAAGGCCATATCTACTTTTTCGTTAGGGATTAAAACATCCCGTAATTCTTTTTCAGCTGTTTCATTATTATTTTGTGTTGCATTTCCTAATAATCCATCAAATAATCCCATGTTAATTCTCCAATTCTACTTTTTTGAAAAAAATTCTTTTATTTAAAAGTAAACTTATATCGTGCAAAAGAATCCGCTTTCAATTTGATTATAACGTTAAAGGTCCTTCGAATGCAATTGATTTTTTAGCATAAGAAAGTGAGGCCTAAGTCGCTGCAACTTAGGCCTCACTTTCTAAATTTTAAAAGAACCTACTGAATAAAAGCAGTTTCTTCTTATTTCTTGGAGCTAAAAACTTTGGTTTCAACATTTGGTAGGACTATGCCCAATCGCCATTTCTAAAAACTGGAACAATCGTCCCGTCTTCCTTAATGCCGTCAATATTCATTTTGTCAGATCCTACCATAAAGTCCACATGTGTTTGGCTACGATTTAAACCAGCTTCAGCTAATTCTTCTTCGCTCATCTCCGTGCCGCCTTGTAAGTTGAAGGCATAGGCCGAACCAAAGGCTAAATGATTAGAGGCATTTTCATCAAACAATGTATTATAAAAAATCAAACCGGATTGTGAAATTGGTGAAGGGTCGGGTACTAAAGCAACTTCTCCTAAGTGTTTGGCACCTTCATCAATAGCTAAGAGATTTTTCAATGCTTCTTCACCTTGTTCAGCTGAGAAGTCAACAACTTTTCCATCTTTAAATGTAAATTTCATTCCCGAAATGATAGTGCCAGCATAACTTAGTGGTTTTGTACTAGAAACATAACCATCAACGCGGCGACTATCTGGGGCGGTGAAAACTTCTTCTGTTGGCATATTAGCCATAAATTCTTCCCCACGCGCGTTATAACTACCAGCGCCTTCCCATAAATGGTTTTTAGGCAAACCAATCGTTAAATCTGTCCCAGGAGCTGTGTAGTGTAAAGCAGTAAATTGTTGTTCGTTTAATTCAGCCGCTTTTTCTTGTAATTTTTTATCATGGATATCCCAAGCAATGACTGGGTTTTCTTCATAAATTCGTGTTGTTTTGAAAATTTCATTCCAAAGTGCATCAACTTGTTCTTCACTTGTTGCTAATTCTGGAAAGACTTTAGCTGCCCAGCCTTCACTAGCAGCAGCTACAACAGTCCAACTTACTTTGTTGGCTTGCGTTGCTTTTCGTAGATTGACCAATGCTTTCCCATTAGCCGCTTGGAAAGTTGCTACACGTTGTGCATCCACGCCAGCTAATGCATCAGGATTAGAAGAAACCACGCTAATTCGGCTTGCGCCTTTGGCAATCCAATCATCGGTTTGATCAATTTTATATTGAGGAACATTTTCAATACGATCAGTTGCAGCATGAGCTAAAAATTCACGTTGAATGGTTTCGTCGCTCCATTGAACAATTACTTCGGCCGCGCCTAAGCGATAAGCTTCTTCCGTAATTAAGCGGGCAAGGGGCGCTTGATCGACACTGATTTGTAAAACAACCGTGTGATTGTCCTGAACATTGACACCCGTTTCAGCAATTAAACGTGCATATTTCTTTAGATTTTCATTAAAATTCTCTAAGGTCATTCGTGATTCCTCCTTCATTTTGATGGGTAATGACTGCTCATATCATAACACGGAAGAGCGGGGAACTCAACGAAATAAAGCCTTTATCAACTGTTATTTTAAGTCGGGGTAAAAGTTGTCGTGCTCCCGCTCAGTGAACTTTTGTACAAAGAGTTGTTCTAATTTTGCATAATAGAAAAATCGTGTTACAATAACCATAAGCATTTATTTGGAAGCGTTGTATATGAATGAATAAAGGGGATAGGGAATTATGGCAAGAAAAAAAACCATTACGAAAGAGCAGATTTTAACAGCTGCCTATGAAGTAGTCGCCACTGAAGGATTTTCGAAGTTCACTGCACGTAATATTGCTAATAAAATGAAATGTTCCACCCAACCGATTTATTTGGAATTTAAAAACATGGATGATTTACGCGATGCTTTATTCCAAAAAATTCATAAATACTTAGCGAAAGAAGTATTTCCAGTAAAACATACCGGGAATACAATTGTTGATTTGGCTTTAAACTATATTCATTTTGCGACAAGTGAAAGTAAGTTATACCGTGCGCTTTATTTAGAAGAATATGGTGGCGGCAAAAAAATGCAAGAATTCTCTTATCACTATTTTACTGAAGCGGTAAAAGCTGATCCTGAGTATGCTAATTTAAACGATGTTCAAATTGACTCTTTACACATGGGAACATGGGTGGTCGCTACTGGTGTGGCTGCATTGATGACTTCTGGAATTATCCATCCTTCAGAAGAACAAATCATTCATTTAATGAAAGATAGTATTGAAGCAATTCTTGAACGAGATGAACCAATTGATATTGACCTATAAAAATTAAAAAAAGTGTAACCTCATGCTGATAACTTCTGTGAGGTTACAGCAAAAGACTGTTTCTTAAAAGAACGGTCTTTTTTTGTTAAGTGTATTAATGGTAGATTATTCGCAACCATGCTACAGTAAAGAAGAGAGATAGAAAGGGGCAAAAAACATGAACCGAGTGAAAGATAAGCGTTTATGGCTAAGTATTGTAGGAATTACCGGACTAGGGCTCTTGTCGGGCTTATTTTCAGTAAATGCGAGAGAATATTATCAAGCGTTGAGATTACCAAGTTTTGCTCCGCCAGGCTGGTTATTTGGACCAGTGTGGTTGGTGTTGTATATTTTTATGGGCATTACTTTTTATTTCATCTTAGTTCATCCAAATAAACAACAGAAAAAACGGATGATTACGCTATTTATTTTACAATTTATTGCGAACTTTTTCTGGACATTTTTCTTTTTTTCTTTACAAAATAATTTATTATCTGTGATTGATATCTCATTGTTATGGTTATTATTAATAGTTCAACAGTGGGACTACTTGCGTTATAAATTAATAACGCGTGGCTGGTTGATGATTCCTTATATTCTTTGGGTTACTTTTGCGGCAGCTTTAAATTACAGTATTTTATTTTTAAATTAGGAATATCAAAACACCAGAGAAAAATGGCTAGTTCCCATTTTTTTCTGGTGTTTATTTTATTTATTTCAACGTAGTTATTCTGCGGCAGTTGCTAATTTTTTCGCAAATTCTTCTAAACGTTTGATGTCGTCTTCTTCAGCGGCTAGATCAACTTTAACGCTGTCGGCGCCTTTTTTTGCCCCAATTTGAGTAAAGACTGCTTCGAAGTCGTCCACCGATTTACAAAAATCATCATAAAACGTGTCTCCTGAACCACAAACGCCGAAGATTTTTCCTGATAAATCAATCTCTTGTAAGTCTTCATAAAAGTCGACAATTTCATCAGGTAAATCGCCATCGCCATACGTATATGTAGCTACTACACAGATATCGGCCTCTTCAAAATCAGCGGCATCGACTTGCGTACACTCATCAATTTCGACCTCTAATTCTAAATCTTCAAATGCTTCTGCAACAATGTCGGCAATTTCTTCTGTATTCCCAGTCATGCTTGCATACACAATTTTAGCTAACGTCATAAACTTTCTTCCCCCTCATACAATTCTGTCACTTATTATAGCAGATGCGCATTTCTTATAAAAGACTAGTGAGTGCTTTTATTAAGGGACTTTTTGAAAATTGGTGTTTGAACAATCTTTTTTGCAAAAAATGTGATAAAATAATTTGAATGAAACAAGTTTAGGAGAGATAGTATGATTACATTAAAATCACCACGAGAAATTGAAATGATGGATGAATCAGGGGAATTATTAGCGGATGTTCACCGTCATTTACGGACGTTTATTAAACCTGGCATTACAAGCTGGGATATTGAAGTATTTGTGAGAGACTTTATTGAAAGTCATGGTGGCGTGGCGGCTCAAATTGGCTATGAAGGTTACAAATATGCTACTTGTTGTAGTATCAACGACGAAATCTGCCACGGATTTCCTCGTAAAAAAGTATTAAAAGATGGCGACCTAATCAAAGTAGATATGTGTGTCGACTTAAAGGGCGCAATCTCTGATTCATGCTGGTCTTATGTCGTGGGTGAATCAACACCTGAAATTGACCGCTTGATGGAAGTAACCAAAAAAGCGCTATATCTTGGAATTGACCAAGCACAAGTAGGAAATAGAATTGGCGACATTGGTCATGCAATTCAAACGTATGTAGAAGGAGAAGGCTATGGGGTTGTTCGCGACTTTGTAGGCCACGGCATTGGCCCGACTATCCATGAAAGTCCAATGATTCCTCACTATGGTGAAGCAGGTAAAGGACTACGTTTAAAAGAGGGAATGGTTATTACCATTGAGCCAATGGTTAACACAGGAACTTGGCGCATGAAAATGGACCCAAATGGTTGGACTGCTTATACTGAAGATGGCGGTCTAAGTTGTCAATATGAACATTCATTAGCGATTACGAAAGAAGGTCCAAGAATCTTAACGTCACAAGGCGAAGAATTGACTTATTAATAAGGAGAGTGTGTGATGAAGTTTCTCGACAACATCAAAAAGAATCAATCTTTGATGCGTTTTATTGAGACAACGCAAAGTCACATGGTCACAGCCGAAATAGGCAACAGCTCAGTGGTTGTTGCCTATTATTTATTACTCTCGCTGTTTCCATTACTGATTGCGGTAGGTAATGTCTTACCTTATTTAAGAATCGACCCTAATTCTGTGTTGCCTTATATTGCAGAGGCGATTCCGAAAGATGTTTATAAGAACTTAGAACCAGCGATTCGTTCACTACTGACTCAACGTTCAGGCGGGTTGCTTTCTGTTTCCGCTTTAGCAGCATTTTGGAGTGCCAGTCAAAGTATTAATGCACTACAAAATGCGATGAATAAAGCTTTTGGTGTCGAACAAAGGAAAAATTTTATTCTCGTAAGAGTGGTTTCATTTTTAGTTATTTTGTTATTTATGGTAGCAATTGTCGGTGTAGTAGTAATTTTAGGTCTGGGTCAGTACATTATTGAATTACTGCAACCAATTTTCCATTACTCAACATCTGTGATCGATACTTTCCAAGCGTTAAAATGGCCGTTAACGACCGTTGTTTTATTAGTGATTATGTGTTTGATTTATGCGGTCGTTCCTAATCGGAAATTATCGTTACGTTCTATTTTGCCAGGGGCTATTTTTTCGACAGTCGGTTGGATGCTATTATCACAAATTTTTGGTTTGTACGTAAAATATTTTAGTTCTAGAATCGCAAGTTATCAAATCATCGGGAGTTTTATCATCTTGATGTTATGGCTGAATTTTGCTGCCACGATTATTATTTTAGGAGCAATTGTCAACGCTGTCGTTGATGAATACTTATCTGGAGATAAAGAAAAGAAACAACCAAGTTTTGAACAACGCTTGTTTAGATGGTTTAAAAAGAAAAATAAATAGATTTCTTTAAAAAAGTCTAAACCGTTGCCAGAACACATGTTTCAGCTTGTAAATGCTTCAGTTTACGGTATAATATACCCTGAACGAGAAGAAAGTGGGTTCGACTATGTCACTATTTATTTATGAAGTTTTGATACGTTTATTTATGACATTTATCTTATCTTTGCTATTAACACCACTTGTTAAGCTTCTAGCGTTTCGGATTGGCGCCTATGATGCACCAGGAGAGCGACGAATCAATACCAAAAATATGCCTACAGCAGGAGGACTTGCAATCTACATTGCTTTTGCTAGTTCATGTTTATTGATTTTTCGTTCGATTATCCCACAAGATTATATTTGGCCGATTATTTTGGCTGGTGGAATGGTTGTTTTGACAGGCCTCATTGATGATATTAAAGAGATTACTCCAATGAAAAAAACAATCGGTATTTTGTTAGCAGCATTAGTTATTTATTTTGTTGCTGGAATTCGGATAGATTTTGTGACGTTGCCAGTTGTTGGAATGATTGATTTACGCTGGTTTAGTTTACCACTAACTTTATTGTGGATTTTAGCGATTACGAATGCAGTAAATTTAATTGATGGTTTGGATGGTTTAGCATCAGGCGTATCCATTATTGGATTAACCACGATTGGTATTACAGGGTATTTTTTCCTACATGCTAAAACGGTCTATATTCCAATTGTTATTTTTATTTTAGTTGCGAGCATTGCGGGATTTTTCCCATACAATTTTTATCCGGCTAAAATATTTCTAGGAGATACCGGGGCGTTATTCCTCGGGTTTATGATTGCAGTAATGTCGTTACAGGGCTTGAAAAATGCTACGTTTATTACGGTAATTACGCCAATGGTGATTTTAGGTGTGCCAATTACGGATACGGTTTATGCAATTATTCGACGGCTATTGAACAAGAAGCCCATTTCCTCAGCAGATAAAATGCATTTACATCACCGCTTGTTATCTTTAGGTTTTACCCATAAAGGGGCGGTCATGACTATTTATGCATTAGCGTTAGTTTTTTCCTTTGTCTCTTTATTGTTCAGCTATTCAAGTACAGTAGCATCAATTTTATTAATTGTCTTTTGTTTAATTGGCTTAGAACTATTCATTGAACTAATCGGTCTAGTTGGCGAAGGGCATCAACCGTTGATGTATTTGTTACGGATTTTAGGGAATCGTGAATATCGTCAGGAGCAAATGAAAAAGCGACTTGGCAAGCATTCTAAGAGAAAGTAAAGAAATCTTTAGGTTGCTTTGCGAGAGCGTAAACCTATGATATAATTCCATTAAACTTAAAAAAGTATATGTGTGAAACATATGCTTTTTTTTTAAGACGATGTTTCAGTAGTAAGGAGAAATGAGCATGCAAGAAATGGTAACAATCTCGATTGTCACTTATAATAGTCGTTACATTTTTAATGTACTAGACCAATTAAAAGCCGAACTAGGTACTGATAGTATCTATGATATTCATATCTATGACAATCATTCTGAAACAGCGTATCTTGAAAAATTAACAACATATGAACCATTTATTACTATCCATCGCGCTGAAGAAAATCAAGGGTTTGGTCATGGTCATAATCAAGTGTTATTCAATGCTTCGACAAAGTATGCAATTATTTTTAATCCCGATGTGTTGGTTACTAAAGACGTGCTTGATCGTTTATTAGACCGTATCAAAATAGATAAGAACATTGCAGTCGTTAGCCCTAAAGTGTTAAATGAAGATGGCACGACGCAATATTTAGTTCGTCAAAAATTAGATGTCTTCGATTATATGTTACGTTTTATTCCCTTTCAATTTGTAAAGAAAATTTTTGATAAACGTTTGAGCATTTATGAATGTCGCGATTTGTCGGATACAGAAACAACGGATATTAAAATGGGCTCAGGTTGTTTTATGTTGATTGATCGTGAAAAATTCGTTGAAATTGGTGGCTTCGATGAACGTTTCTTCATGTACTTTGAAGACAACGATTTATGTTTACGCTTTGGCAAAGCAGGCTATCGGATTCTCTATACGCCTTTTGAAACGGTTGTTCACATGTATGAAAAGGGCGCCCATAAAAGTCGAAAATTGTTTAAAATCTTTATGCAATCAATGGGGAAATTTTTTAACAAATGGGGCTGGAGGTTCTTTTAATGAGTCAAAGATTAGCGGTAGTCATCGTCTTATATCAAATGAAAATGGCTGATACGCCGAATTATTTGTTATTAAAAGAAGTGGTAAATCATCCCGAATTGCACTTATTTATTTATGACAACAGCCCACTTCCTCAAGAAGATGCATTATTTTTACAACAAAATGTTACTTATCGACATAATCCTGATAATCCAGGCCTAGCGACCGCTTATAATGAAGCGATTGCTTTTAGTCAAACGAATCAATGTGAATTATTGTTGCTCCTTGACCAAGACACAGAAGTACCAGCTTCTTATTTTGATACGTTGATCATCATGCCGTTAGATCCGACTGTGGCAGTCTATGTTCCAATTGTAGAAGCAAATGGACAACAAATTTCGCCAGTATATAGTGATCAATATGTTGGACTTAAAGGAGCAAAGCCAACAGCAGGGATAGCCAACCAACCGTTGATGGCTATCAATTCTGGTACAGTCATTACGGCAGAAACACTGCGCTGGTTGGAAGGATTTTCGGAAGAATTTCCTTTGGACTATTTAGATCATTGGTTCTTTTATCAATTGAATCAAGCCAATAAAAAGATTGAAGTCTTACCAATCCACCTAAAACAAGAATTGTCTGTTTTAGATTATCGTACAATGAGTCCTCAACGTTATCGCTCTATTATTGAAGCAGAAACGTTATTTTATCGTCGATATGATCAAGAAAAGTTTTCCCATCATCGACGCCATTTATTTTTACGCAGTAGTAAGCAATTTTTAACTGTCAAAAATCGCCAAATTTGGCGGCAAACATTGGCAGAATTTCTCAAGTTAATGAAAGGATAATCTATGATCTCAGTTTGTATTGCGACATATAATGGAGAAAAATATCTCGCGGAACAATTAGATAGTATTCTTTTACAAGTCAGTGAAGAAGATGAACTAATTATTTCAGATGATGGTTCTACTGATCATACGTTGGAAATTTTGAGAACGTATGCAGCGAATTATCCCCAAATTCAATTGTTACAAGGTCCAGGGCAAGGAGTGATTGCTAATTTTGCATTTGCGCTTACGCATACGAAAGGCGAAGTGATATTTTTAGCAGATCAAGATGATGTTTGGTTGCCAAATAAAGTAACGACGGTGACAGAATATTTTGAAACGCACCCTGACATCCAAGTGGTTATTAGTGACTTGAAAATTGTTGATGCGGATTTACAAGTTACCAATCCCTCTTATTTTAAGTTTCGAAAAGTCAAACCAGGATTTTGGCGAAATGCGATAAAAAGTGGCTATATTGGGGCAGGTATGGCCTTTCGTCAAGAGATGAAAAACGTCATTTTACCCATTCCGCCAGAAGTTCCTATGCATGATATGTGGATTGGCTTATTAGCTGCACGGAAGAAGCAAACGGGTCTCATTAAAGAACCATTAGTGCTTTACCGAAGACATGGAGCGAATGTCAGCCCTATTATTACCAAAACAAGTTTCCAACAAAAATTAAATTGGCGTGTGAATTTATTAAAAGCTTTACATCAGCGTTTAAAGGAACAACGCTAAACTTTTACAGATTTGTAAAATTTACGTAAATAACATGACAAACCCTATGCTTAATGCGATAATAGGGAAGGATATTTGGTTTTATAGAAACTAAAAATAGAAGTATTTAAGGAGATTGTTCATGAAAGGAATTATTTTAGCAGGCGGAAGCGGGACACGCTTATATCCGCTAACAAAAGCAACATCAAAACAATTAATGCCAATTTACGACAAACCAATGATTTATTACCCAATGTCAACGTTAATGTTGGCGGGAATTAATGAAATTTTGATTATCTCTACACCAGAAGATACACCACGTTTTGAAAGCTTATTCGGCGATGGCCATGATTTAGGCATTCATATCGAATACGCGGTGCAAGAAAGCCCAGACGGTTTGGCGCAAGCATTTATTATTGGTGAAGAATTTATTGGTGATGATAGTGTCTGCTTAGTTTTAGGGGACAATATTTATTATGGTGGCGGTTTATCAAAAATGTTGCAACGAGCGGCTTCTAAAGAATCCGGGGCAACAGTCTTTGGTTACCATGTAAATGATCCAGAGCGTTTCGGCGTGGTAGAATTTGATGAAGAGATGCGGGCGCTTTCTATTGAAGAAAAACCAGCACAACCGAAGTCAAATTACGCAGTGACAGGTTTGTATTTTTACGACAATGAAGTGGTTGAAATTGCGAAAGGGATCAAACCGTCAGAACGTGGGGAATTAGAAATAACAGACGTTAATAAAGTCTACCTTGAAAAAAATAAACTTTCTGTTGAGGTAATGGGCCGTGGCTTTGCTTGGTTAGATACAGGCACACACGAATCCTTGCTAGAAGCGTCAACATTTATTGAAACAATTGAAAAACGTCAAAATTTAAAAGTCGCTTGTTTGGAAGAAATTGCTTATCGAATGGGCTATATTACAAAAGAACAATTGGTAGAATTGGCACAACCATTGAAGAAAAATGGCTACGGCCAATACTTGCTACGTTTAGCAGCAGAATAGGAGCGAAGAAACGTGAAAGTTATTGATACAAAATTACAAGATGTCAAAATTATCGAAATGGATGTTTTCGGTGATCATCGTGGCTTTTTTACAGAAAGTTATTCCAAAGCTAAATTTGCAGAACATGGATTAGACTTTGATTTTGTCCAAGATAATCATTCATTATCAACAGAAGCAGGTGTCTTGCGTGGATTGCATTTTCAAAAAGGCGAAGCTGCGCAAACAAAACTAATTCGCGTTGTAACAGGTGCGGTATTAGATGTGATTGTTGATATTCGTAAAGGGAGTCCAACCTATGGTCAATGGGAAGGCTACATTTTATCAGAACATAATCACCGTCAGCTTTTAGTACCAAAAGGTTTTGCCCATGGTTTTGTCACTTTGACACCGAACGTGAACTTTATGTACAAGTGTGACAATTACTACAATGCGGCAGCAGACGGCGGTATTGCTTTTAACGATCCAGCGTTAGCTATTGATTGGCCAATTGCGCCAGAAAAAGCGATTACGTCAGAAAAGGATCAAAAACATCCAACCTTAAAAGAATTTGAAGCGGAAAATCCGTTTATCTATGGCGAAATTTAAGAAAAAAGTAGGAGAGTTTCAATTATGAAAAAAATCATCGTAACAGGTGGAGCTGGTTTTATCGGCTCAAATTTTGTTCATTATGTTGTAAAGAATCATCCAGAAGTTCATGTAACTGTATTAGATAAATTAACGTATGCAGGAAATGAAAAAAATCTTGAAGGTCTACCAAGTGATCGTGTGGAATTAGTCGTAGGAGATATCGCTGATGCTGAATTAGTTAATCGTTTAGTCGCTGAAACAGATGCGGTCGTTCACTATGCTGCTGAATCGCATAACGACAACTCATTAAACGACCCATTCCCATTTGTACAAACCAATCTGATTGGGACGTACACATTGATCGAAGCTTGCCGTAAAAACAATGTTCGTTACCACCATGTATCGACTGATGAAGTTTATGGCGATTTACCTTTAAGAGAAGATTTACCAGGACATGGAGAAGGCGAAGGGGAAAAATTCACTGCCGAAACGCCTTACAATCCTTCAAGTCCTTATTCTTCAACAAAAGCAGGATCTGACTTGTTAGTCAAAGCATGGGTTCGTTCTTTTAACTTACAAGCAACAATTTCAAATTGTTCAAATAACTATGGTCCATATCAACATATTGAAAAATTTATTCCTCGTCAAATTACCAATGTCTTAAGTGGCATTACACCAAAACTTTATGGTGCTGGTAAAAATGTTCGTGACTGGATTCATACAAACGACCATTCTTCGGCTGTTTGGGCAATTTTAACAAAAGGTCAAATTGGCGAAACGTATTTAATTGGAGCCGATGGTGAAGAAGACAATAAAACAGTGATGGAATTAATTTTAGAATTAATGGGACAACCTGTTGATGCCTATGAGCATGTCAACGATCGTGCAGGACATGACTTACGTTATGCGATTGATTCAACCAGATTACGCGAAGAATTAGGTTGGGAACCAGAATTCACGAATTTCCGTGAAGGCTTGGCAGAAACAATCAAGTGGTATACAGAAAATGAAGACTGGTGGCGTGCAGATAAAGAAGCTGTTGAAGCAAAATATGCACAAAATGGTCAGTAATTTTTTCTGACATGTGAGATAACAGTCGAAAGGCGATGGCAAAGTACAAAAGCTACTTTGCCCTGCCTTTTTTTCAAGAAGGAGCGAAAAAAATGATTTTAATTACTGGTGGAAATGGCCAATTGGGCACAGAATTACGTCACCTATTAGACGAACAAGGAATTGAGTATGTTTCAACGGATTCAACAGAATTAGATATTACTGATGCGGATAGTACGTTGGCAAAAGTGAAAGAAATTCAACCAAGCGTCATTTATCATTGTGCTGCTTATACAGCTGTTGATAAAGCAGAAGACGAAGGCAAGGAATTAGATGAAAAAGTGAATGTAGATGGCACACGTCATGTTGCAGAAGCTGCTAAAGCAGTGGGGGCGACACTTGTTTACGTAAGTACAGATTATATTTTTGATGGAACTAAAAAAGAAGGCGTCTATGCGATTGATGATCAACCGAATCCTTTAAATGAGTATGGTCGGACGAAGTTATTAGGTGAACAAGCGGTCCAAGAAATCCTGGACGACTATTATATTATTCGAACATCATGGGTATTTGGCCAATACGGTCATAACTTTGTCTTTACCATGCAAAAATTAGCGGAAACAAGAGACCAACTAACGGTAGTGGACGATCAGTTTGGCCGCCCAACTTGGACAAGAACGTTAGCCGAATTTATGGCATTTGTTATTGCAGAAAAAGCGCCATTTGGTGTTTATCATTTGTCTAATGAAAACAGCTGTAGCTGGTATCAGTTTGCTAAAGAAATTTTAAAAGATACTGAAGTGGAAGTACTGCCAGTGGATTCAACTCAATTTCCACAAAAGGCGCAAAGACCACAATATTCTGTTATGGATTTAAGTAAAACAGAAGCGTTAGGCTTTAAAATTCCTACTTGGCAAGAAGCCTTAGCACAAATGTTAGAAAATGTTCAACAATAAATTGCTTTGTGTAAGTGAGGGGTTTTGTTAGAGAAAAAGTGGAAAGGTGTTTCTCTTTATGAAGGTACTTTTAATCATTCCTGCTTACAATGAGGAAGAAAACATTTTGCGGACGATTGCTTCCATTGAAACATTTAAACAGGAAGTTACGCATTTTCAACATGAATTGGATTATGTGGTAATTAATGATGGCTCGACAGATGGAACCAAACAAATTTTAGAAGTCAACCAAATTAATGCCATTCATTTAGTGTTGAATTTAGGGATTGGCGGGGCGGTACAGACCGGCTATAAATATGCCTTAGAAAATGAATATGATGTGGCGGTTCAGTTTGATGGTGATGGTCAACATGATATCAATAGTTTACCTATTTTACTTGAACCATTAGCAGAGGGTAAATGTGATTTTTCGATTGGCTCTCGTTTCATTCCTGGAAACGAAGCGGCTTTTCAAAGTACGAAAATGCGCCGTTTTGGTATTCGTTTGTTATCTTTTTGCATTCGAATGGCTTCTGGTAAAACAATTTATGATGTGACTTCGGGGTATCGAGCAGGAAATCGGAAAGTGATTGCTTTTTTTGCAAAGCGTTATCCGACAAATTATCCCGAGCCAGAATCGATTGTTCACTTAATTAAAAAACGCTTTGTGATTGTTGAAAGACCTGTCAATATGATGGAACGGCTTGGTGGTGTTTCTTCGATTCGTGCCTTGGCTTCTGTGAAGTATATGCTGGAAGTCGGCTCAGCAATTCTGATTGCTGCCTTTATGAAGGAGGGAGATTGATGCTACCAACCGTGTTATGGCTAGCTTTATTTTTATTTGCAATTGGCTTTTTCTTATACATTATTCGAGGGATTAATAAAAATATTTTTCTCCTAAAAAATGCTTTGATTTGGTTATTAATCTCAATTGTTTTAATTATTTTTGCTATTTTCCCGCATGTGGCAGAATGGTTAGCAATGGCCTTTGGGTTTGAAACAACATCAAACTTCTTATTATCAGCTGCAGTGATTGTCCTTTTAATTATGGAAATTAAAAATTCTGTGTTGATTTCAAAACACGAAAATCGCATTAAAACATTATTGCAGGAATTATCTATCATGAAATCTGAAGAAAATAAAAAAGATCGCTAATGTGTAGTGACCCTTAAAAGTTGGACCTGAAAGTCTAATTTTTAAGGGTCAGCTCAATGGATAGCGATCTTTTTTATTTAAGATTCATAATCACAATGCCGACAATAATAACCACAGCACCAATAAGGGCATTCGTTGTGATTGTCTCTTTTAGAATCAGATTTGAAGCGATTAAAATAGCAATGTTTGTACAGGCAACGCCTAAAGGAACAATGTAAGAAACATCGGAACGACTAATAATTAACATCCATAAAATAAAACTAATTAAATAACAAAATAAACCTAATAAAGAAATAAGTGAGATATTCATTGAAAAGATTGTTTGTTGGAGTTGGATGTTCAAACTGCTAGAACCTAGTTTAAATAAGACCAGACCAGCAGAAGACAGAAATACGTAAATAATAAAAAGAACCATAATTTCCCTTCTCTCAAAAATAGTTTCCATGCAAAAAATGCAAGACCTCCATTATTGTAGCATAATCTCCTAAAAATTGGACAAGATTTTTTAATATAGCGAAATCAGTTAAATTTTTCTTTATAAAAAGGGGTCTACTATTGAAAAGCTAGGCGTTTATCGATAAAATAGAAATGTTGTTTAAAATGGCATTTTTGTATCCAAAAATTTTAGATAAAAATAGTTTATTACGGAAGGAATAAGTATATGTTTAAAGAAACATTTTCAATTTTCAAGAATATTTTTCAGAACAAAAAATTGTTACTACAATTTTCATTTAATGATTTTAAGGCCAAGTATGCTGGTTCAGCACTAGGAATTGTCTGGGCGTTTTTAACGCCATTAGTAACTGTTTTGACGTATTGGTTTGTCTTTTCTGTAGGCCTTCGTTCTAGAGCTGGCGACAATATGCCGTTCATTGTCTATTTAGTAACAGGGATGGTGCCTTGGTTCTTCTTTTCAGATTCGTTATTATCAGCCACGAATGTGTTTCGTGAATATAGTTATTTAGTTAAAAAAGTCGTGTTTAATGTACAAATTTTACCAACGTCTAAAATTTTATCGAACTTGTACACCCACTTGTTTTTCATTCTAATTGGTTTTGTAATTACTACAGCTAACGGTTATTACCCAAGTCTGTACAGTTTGCAATTAATTTACTACTTAGCTTGTTTATTAGTCTTTTTAACAGCAATTACGTGGATTACTGCTTCAACACAACCATTTTTACCTGATATTATGCAATTTATCAATATCATTATGCAAACAGTTATGTGGACATTACCAATTTTATGGCAACCAACTGGAATGATTGCGACAATCTTAAAAATCAATCCATTATATTATATTGTTCAAGGATACCGCGAATCTTATTTAGGCGGTGCATGGTTCTGGGAACATTGGCAATATAGCTTATATTTCTGGGGAGTTACTATTGTTTTACTATTAATTGGCTCAACCGTGTTTAGACGCTTAAAACCACATTTTTCAGATGTACTATAAGGAGAGAACGACATGTCAGAATATGCAATCGATATCCAACATATTACCAAAACATACAACATGTATAAAAAGCCGTCCGATCGGTTTAAAGAAGCGCTTAGTCCAACCAAAAAATCTTACCACGATTTGTTTTATGCGTTAGACGATGTCACGATGCAAATTAAAAAAGGCGAGATGATTGGTTTTGTCGGCGAAAATGGCTCTGGGAAATCAACCATGTTAAAAATTATTACAGGAGTACTAACACCAACCTCCGGGTCCATGGTGATTAATGGGAAAATTTCAGCGTTGCTTGAATTAGGTTCAGGTTTTAACCCCGAATATTCAGGATATGAAAATATTTTCTTAAATGGAATGGTCCTAGGTTTTTCCCGAGAAGAGATGGAAGAGCGTGTCCAAGATGTCATTGATTTTGCTGACATCGGCGATCATTTGTATCAACCAGTTAAAACGTACTCTAGTGGTATGTTTGTCCGCTTGGCTTTTGCGGTAGCTATTAACGTGGACCCAGATATTTTAATTGTCGATGAAGCGTTGGCTGTCGGGGATTTAGAGTTTCAATTAAAATGTATGGAAAAATTTACGGAAATTAAAAATTCTGGTAAAACAATTTTATTTGTTTCTCACGATGTAAACTCCATCCGTCGTTTTTGTGACAGAACTTTTTGGTTGCAACACGGGAAAGTCGTTGAATATGGAGATACGATGGATGTGACTACCAATTACGAAAACTTTTTGAAAAAGAAATCAATTAAAACAGTTGACCGCGAAGCGACCATGAAAGATGAAACCCCAACACCAGATATTATTGAAGTGGATCATGCGGAACTTTTAAACGCGGATTATGAACCATTAGAAATGGTAACGCAAGATGAAAAAGTGATTGTAAAAATTGAATATACTGTCAAAAATGACCAAATTAAGAAGCCTGTTTGTGGGGTCGCTATTCGAACAGTGGACAACCATTATGTCTGTGGCTTAAATACGTTATTAGATGGCGTGCAAATTCCTTGGAAAAAAGGACGGAATGTTTTTTATTTAGAATATGAAAAAATGTCATTATTAACAGGTGAATATTATTTTGATATTGCTTTCTTTGAGGAACATGCAACAGTCCCATTAGTCTACAAAACAAAATACGTGACGATGTTTATTACCGGTCGTTATGCCGGAGAAGGAATTGTCATCTTAGATCATAAATGGAAGGATACGACAAAAGATGAAGTATGATTTTGAAATGGAAACAGACGAGAGTACCAGTGTTGGGAAAATCGTAGCACAAATCAAAGAAAATAGTGATGTCTTGGAATTTGGTCCAGGTAATGGGCGAATGACTAGCTATTTGATGGAAGAAAAAAAGTGCCAGGTCTCAATTGTTGAATTAGACAAAGAACTTTATGATCATGTCAGTCAATTTTCAACAGATGCCTTTTATGGCAATATTGATGAAAATGATTGGGTCGAATACTTTGCTGGTAAGACGTTTGATTATATCGTTTTTGCGGATGTGTTGGAACATTTAATGAATCCTCAAAACGCCTTAGCAAAAGTCAAACCGTTTTTAAAACCAGGCGGTCAAATTTTAATCACGTTCCCTAATTTGGCACATAATTCGGTCTTAATTGATTTATTTAATAATCGTTTAACATGGAATGAAACTGGGCTATTGGATGCTACGCATAAATCATTCTATTTACAAGAAGGATTTGAAAGAGTTTTTGCAGAAGTTGGTTTATACATTGCCAAAGAAGATTTTACATTTAATCAAGTTGGCTACAACGAAATTCCTACGACGTATGAAGCGTTACCTGTAGAAGTGCAAGCAGCTTTTAAAGCGCGTCCCTTTGGCGAAGTGTATCAGTACTTTTTTGCCTTGACTGCTGAACCAGTAGAACAGCCAGAGCGAGTGACACCAGTAAATTCATACAATGAAAAAAACGTTCATATTTTAATTAATTGCGGCGAAGAAAAAGAGACTGAGTTGGATCAACCAGTTGATTTACAAAAACCTGAAACAAAACAGTTCCAACTGAAGATACCAGAAGACGTCCAACTGATAAAATTATTCCCAAGTTTAACGGGGGCAATTGTCAAATTATCCATGACGATAGACGGGGAGACAGTCCCAGTCGCAGCAACAAATGCTTTTCTGGTACAAGAGAATGTCTATTATTTCTTAGATACGCAAGTACCTGTAATCGAAGTAACCGATGCACAAATGGCAGGCAAAGACCTGACAGTAGACATTGATTATTTCTTTGAAGGCAACTATTCAGAACGTGAGAATACCTTTATTCATGCACTGTTAGATGAAAGAAATCAATTTTTAGAAGAAATGAATAAACAGACGGAGACATCCCCTATGCCTACTGGAAAATATAAACGAATTACGTTAACTAAATTTGATAAAATGATTAATTTAACCATCGATGATATTGCTCGCGATGTAGAAAATAACGTTTCTGTTATCAGAGGGTGGGCGTATGACAAACAAACAAATTATCCGCTAAGATTCAGCATTGCAGAAGCTAGTGAATCAGTCACTTATACGGTGGAAACAGAATACCGTCGTGATGTTATTGATATGTTTGAATTAGAAGGCGATCAAGACTATGGTTTTGTCATTACGATTAAAGATCCAGAAGATTTACCAGCCTACACGCTAAACATTGACACCAAATCAGGTCAGAAGGTTCAATACGTGGTGGAGCGTCCAAACATGGTTCAACCAGGTACGAAATTTGATCGAGCATGGCGTTCGATTCAGACACGTGGTTTCATGGGCTCAGTGAAGTGGTACTTTAAACGACAAGAAAAAGCAGAAGCCCCTGTTGACGTGGAGGCAGTTTTAGCGGAAATTAAAACGTTCCAATTTCAGCCTAAAATTTCTGTCGCTGTGCCTGTTTATAATGTCGAAGAAAAATGGCTTGCAGCATGTGTCTCTTCTTTACAAAATCAGTACTATGAAAATTGGGAGTTATGTTTAGCAGATGATGCATCGCCAAGCGAACATATTAAGCCCATGCTAGAAAAATATAAAGAACTAGATCAACGAATCAAAGTTATTTATCGCGAAGAAAACGGACATATTTCAGAAGCAACTAACTCAGCTTTGTCGATTGCTACTGGCGATTTTGTTGGTTTCATGGATAACGATGATGAATTAGCGCCACAAGCATTATATGAAGTGGTCAAAGCTTTAAACACAGACCCAACGATTGATTTTCTTTATACTGATGAAGATAAAATTACAGAAAATGGTCGTCGCTTCAACGCGTTTTACAAATCGGACTGGAATCCAGAACTGATTTTAAACCATAATTACATTACACACTTTGTTGTTGTGAAACGTGATTTATTAGAAAAAGTAGGCGGACTGAATTCAGCATATAACGGCGCTCAAGACTATGATTTCGTATTACGAGCAACGGAACAAGCAACGAAAATCAAGCATATTCCTGGTATGATGTATCATTGGCGTGCCATTGAATCATCGACTGCTCTAAACCCTGAAAGCAAAGGTTACGCCTATGTAGCTGGTCAAAAAGCGGTCCAAGCGGCAACGGAACGCCGTGGCTTAAAAGCACAAGTAGAGATTGCCGAATTTTATGGTTCCTATAAAATTAACTATCTTTATGATCATGTGCCGATGGTATCATTGATTATTACGAATGATACAGAGAATATGAGTAGTTACTTACGTCAATTATTAGAAAAAACTGCCTATACAAATTATGAAATTCTATTGCCTGCACGCTTCGAGAATCAAATAAATATCCAAAATGACCGTCTTCGTTATGTTTCAACAGAAACTCGTCATGGCATGATTCAAGCTGCTAAGGGAGAATATGTGGCTTTATTAAATGCTGGATTGGTACCAACGAAAAATGATTGGTTAAAAGAGTTAATGAACATTGGTCAACAAGAGACCTCTGGTTTAGTGACTGGCCGCGTAGTTGACGCACGCTATCGCGTGGAAACGGTGGGAGTATCAGTTGATACAGACAAAGGTCGATTACTTTATCCTGAAAAAGGCACCCCTGGTAAAAGCTTAGGTTACTATTACAGAATTGCTTTACCAAGAAATATTCAAGCAGCAACTGAAGACTGCTTACTATTCAACAAGCAACTTTACCTAAATTTAGAAGGAATTAACGAAAGCTTAGGAAAAGAGTGGATGGGTGTCGATTTATCGTTACAATTTGCTAGCGCTGGTAAACGAAATGTATATGTGTCCTATGCAATTTTAAAAGCAGACGAAAAAATGCAAAACCATGATAAAAAAGGATCTTATAAAGAACTTGCGGAAAAATGGACTGCGGAAGCTTTAGTTGATCCTTACCGAAATCCGAAACATCTATAAGGAGAATGCACATGAATGAAGACATTAAGGTGATCTTTGATAGTATCTATCGCGACAAAACAACAAATAATTTAACCATTACAGGTTGGGCGTTGGATACAATCACTAAAGAAAGCCCAACTTTCACAATTAATAATGAAAACCAAGTGTCCGCTTATAACATTCAGCGCGTTTTACGTGAAGATGTTAATCAAATTTATCAAACAGAGCCTGCGATTGAAGCTGGCTTTGTTGTTACACTTGAAGGAATTAAACAAAAAAAAGTACTCCCTTTTCATTTTCAATCATCAGCACATGTTGTAACGGTGGATTTTCCCTTGAATAAAAAATATCCAGTGATTCCAGGGACAGAAGATAAAGTGACTCGTCTTTGGATAAAAGCCAAAAAAGGATTTAAGTATATGGCTAAAAATGGTATTTCTCATACCATTCAACGAGCGAAAATTGAGAAACTGAGAAATCAAGCTTCGTATCCTAACTGGTTAGCTAGAAATGAAGTACTAGACATAGAAGCGATGACACAAGAAATCGCAACATTTCATTATCAACCTAAAATTTCCATTGCGATGCCAGTGTATAATGTTGAAGAAAAATGGCTTCGGTTGTGCATTGATTCTATTTTGAATCAAGTCTATACTAATTGGGAATTATGTATGGCCGATGACGCCTCAACAGATCCCAATGTCAAAAAGATTTTAACAGAGTACCAGCAATTGGATGAGCGAATTCGGGTCGTCTTTCGTGAACAAAATGGTCATATTTCCGAAGCAACCAACTCTGCTTTAGCGATTGCTACCGGAGAATTTGTCGCCTTACTAGACAACGATGATGAATTAGCGATCAATGCTTTTTATGAAGTGGTTAAAGTGCTGAATGAAAACCCAGAACTGGATTTAATTTATAGTGATGAAGATAAGATTGACATGGATGGAAATCGTTCTGATCCAGCCTTTAAACCAGATTGGTCACCTGATTTACTTTTAGGAACGAATTACATTTCGCATTTAGGCGTGTATCGTCGGAGTATTCTAGAAGAAATTGGCGGCTTTCGAAAAGGTTACGAAGGTTCTCAAGACTACGATTTAGTCTTAAGATTTACTGAAAAAACGACAAAAGAACGCATCAAACATATTCCAAAAGTTCTTTACTATTGGCGAATGCTGCCAACCTCAACAGCAGTGGATCAGGGCTCAAAAGGTTATGCTTTTGAAGCGGGGCTAAGAGCCGTGCAAGATGCGCTCGTTCGTCGAGGTATTAATGGTCATGCAACGCATGGGGCGGCGAATGGCTTATACGATGTTTATTATGGCATTGAATCCGACAAGTTAGTCTCAATTATTATTCCAACTAAAAATGGCTATAAAGACGTACAACGTTGTGTTTCATCGATTATTGAAAAAACAACCTACCAAAATTACGAGATTATTATGGCAGACAATGGAAGTACAGATCCAAAAATGCACGAATTATATGCAGAATTTGAACAACAATTACCTGGCCGCTTTTTCGTTGAATCAATCGATATTCCATTCAATTTCTCAACTATTAACAATCGTGCAGCGAAAAAAGCGCACGGAGAGTATTTATTATTTTTAAATAATGATACCGAAGTGATTACAGAGAATTGGTTAACTTTGATGGTTTCATTTGCTCAGCAAGAACGGATTGGCTGTGTAGGTGCGAAATTATTGTATCCAAATAATACGGTCCAACACGCAGGCGTTATTTTAGGATTAGGTGGTGTTGCTGGACATGGTCATTATGGTTATCCCCATGGTGACTTAGGCTATTTTGGTCGGTTAGCTATTAATGTTAATTATTCAGCAGTAACTGCCGCATGCTTACTTATGAAAAAAGCAGATTTTGATGCAGTTGGTGGTTTTGAAGAAGCGTTTACCGTAGCTTTCAATGATGTTGATTTATGCCTGAAAGTCCAAGCTTTAGGACGTGACAATGTTTGGCTTCATGAAGCAGAGCTTTATCATTTTGAATCTCAAACTCGTGGATATGATGATAAAGGCAAAAAGAAAAAACGTTTTGAACAAGAAAAAGTGATGATGGAAGAAAAATGGGGACCTTTAATTGAAAATGATCCATTTTATAATCCTAATCTGACAAGGGATATTCCCAACTTTTCATTACGAATTGACTAGATGCAATTGCGGATGACGAAATGGAGCGAAAAGATGGAACAACAACTAACTACAAGAAAAGAAAAACAACCATTACGCAACCAAGCTGAGCAGAGCGCTCGCTTGGTTGATCATTTGTTACGCTGGCGCTATCTGCTAGCGGCAGTCATTTTTATTTTACTGGTCGCCTTTAAAGTCCATGGTAGTTCATTAAACATGTGGGATGCGTATGTTTCTGAATATGCGGATGGCCAAAAAAGTTCATTAATTGCTGGTGAACCAAGAGGTGTTCGTTCGGATGAATGGCTCGTTCAAACCCCATTTAGTCTGTCGCAAACACAAACGGGTTTGAAAACACATAATGATGTGATTACGTTAAATGGTCAAGACATGGTGGTAGGCTATAATTCGCCAGCGTGGAATTTGGCCACGTTAGCGAAACCTTTTACGTGGGGCTACGTGCTACTAGGTAAAGAATATGGCTTATCTTGGTATTGGAATCTTAAATTAATTGGTTTGATTTTATTCTCTTTTGAAATTGGTTTGATCGTCACACGGCGGAATAAATATTTAGCTTTGTTAGCAAGTGTTTGGATTCCGTTTTCTTCGGCCCTTCAATGGTGGTTTGTCTCGCCAGTTGGAGATTTAGTATTTTTTGGCTTAGGTTTTTTAGTGGGAATTTATAATTATTTCTATTATCATAGTAGTGTTCGACGTCGTGTCATTTGTGCGATAACGGCTGTTATTATGGCCTCAGGATTTGTTTTAGTTATTTATCCTGCGTTACAAGTACCACTTGGTTATTTGATTTTATTATTTTTAATTTTATTCTTTTTAGAATTTCGTAAAAAAATTAAGTTGGATAAGTGGGATGGGGTCCTGATAGGTGGGGCACTCTTGATGACGGCGATTATTGTTGGCGGATCGCTATATGGCTCGTTGGATTCCTTAAAAGCAGTAATGGATACCGCTTATCCAGGAAAACGGGTAAGTTTAGGTGGCGATATGCCTAAACGCGATATTTTGTTATTTTTAACAAATTGGAAAATGCCGTTTCAAGATGTTCCATATTCAAATAATTCGGAAATCAGTAGTTTTTATCAATTATTTTTTGTTATTTTGCCGCTCTCACCATTTATTTTTTATAAAAAAATCAAAGAAAACATTTACGGTTTTGTCTTATTCGTGTATTGTTTATTTAACTTAGTTTGGATGAGCGTGCAATTTCCAACAATTTTTGCTAAGTTGACATTGTGGTCTTATGTGCCAGAACAACGGGCGATGTTATCCTTCGGGTTTGCAGCTGTGTTGTTGAGTTTATGGTTCATCGATTATTTATGGAATCGCCAAGCAAAAATTCCGATGATGGCCTGGTTAGGGGCGCTAGGATTAAATGTTGTTCTGTATTTCTTTGTTTTATATACGGGCAATTTACGGTTATACGTTACACGAATGGACATCATTGGTGTCTTGGTTGTCGCTACCGTTTTAATTGTTGCTTTATTTAAACGTTGGCGCACGTTATTTGTCCTTGTCTTATTAGGAATCATTATGGTTTCTGGTGCCTTTGTTAATCCAATTTCTCGAGGCGTTTCTGCTGTCTATGGAAAAAAATTAGCAGTAGAAGTGGAAGAAATTAACAAAAAAGACCCCAACCAATTGTGGGTGGGCGAACGCTTGATGTATGGTTATTTGCCAATGTTAGGTGTGCATACATTTAACGGTGTTGCTTTTACACCTGACTTAGAGGCTTGGAAACCATTAGATCCAAAAGGAAAAGACACATTTATTTATAATCGCTATGCGCACATCAATGTTGAAGTAGGAAATCAGACCCCTGTTTTAGAGTTGATGCAAAAAGATGCGATTATTGCTCGTTTATCTCCAGAAAAATTAAAAGAATATGGGATTAAATATGCGGTCGTTTATAAACCATTAGAACCGTTAGACACACCAACGATTCATTTTGAAAAATTATATGGACCTGATCAGAACGGGGCATATATTTATCGAATAAACGACTAGTGATTCATTCATGGAATGAGGTTTGAATATGGGAAAAGTATTGAATAGAATCGGTCGACTTATTTTATTAGTTACAATGATCGGCTCGTATACGATGTGGGTCGTAGGAATTGATGCGCCAGTCACAAAATATATGTATGCCAATAGTTCAATTTTATTATTAATAGCAGTAATACTTGTACTGCTATTAAATTGTACGAAATTAAAATTTATTGACTGGCTGACCGTAGCGTTGGCGCTAGCCACCTGGCTCTTGTTTCACTTTACGGAATCAATCCGTCATAGCACAATGCAAACAGATACAATGATTCCTTTAATTATTTTGTTGGTCCTTTGTTTTAAAGTTTGTGTCTTTGACCGTATGGATCAAACGCTTTTATTAATTGTCTCTTTAGTTGCTTTGAGTGCGACTTTGTATCGGATGTCCGTGGAGTTGCCACAGTTGATTCCAGCAGACGAAATTTTTAAAGAATCAAATAAACTAGAAAGTATTTGGATTAATACCAATACGATTGGTGCAACGTTGATGTTTTCAACAATGATGGCCAGCAGTTTGATCAAAGCATATAGAAATAAAGTTTTTAACCTGCTGCTTTTACCTGTATACATTGGTGGTGTTTTAGGTACATGGGTCAGTCAATCAAAAACCTCTTTTGCCATTTTAGTTGGTTTTATTCTGGTGGATAATCTTTTACCAAAACGTTTCTTGCAACGTTCGAAAGTTTGGCTGTTTGGTTTTGTCGGAGTAGCTGCATTGGGACCACTGTTATTTTACTTATGTGCGGAATCGGATACTGTTGATTTATTTACAGGAAGAGAACGAATTTGGCATGAGTTTTTTGCTAAATGGTTATCTGATCCTCAACATATTAAAGTCGGTATGGAGCCTTTTGTGGCCTCATGGAAACCGCTGGGGACACATAATGCTTTTCTATTTACGTTAAGTAATTTTGGTGTTATCGGCTATCTGATTTTATTTGGTTTTTTAGTCAGTATGATTTTATTGATTGGTTTCCGCAAAAAAACATTGGATCGTTTGCAAGTTAGTTTACTTTTAGGCTTCCTTTTAATCTGGATTCATTCATTTATGGAAGATATTTTATTAGCGCCTCATTGGATGCCGATTGTTTATAGTTTCCTTGGGCTAGCCTTCTACTTCCGGCCAGAGAAAAAACGAGGAAGACATGAAAGACCAACGACGCCTAAAAGAAGAAAACGAGTGAAACAAACAAGTCCTGTTAGCAATGAAGAGGGCCCAATAACACCTGTTGACGAAGAGGGCTGGGACCAACCTGAAGAATTAAGTCGTGTCCAAAGACATCGCAGATAATTTTCATCCTATAGAACTTTCTTGTCCGCTGACATTATGGTAATATAGGGGTTGCATGTTATTACAAATAATGTAATTACTGGAAGTGAAGAGAGGAAGTTTTTAATGACATCAAAAAGTGAATGGAGTAATGCAAGACGAATTGTAATTATTTTAGCAGACGTTTTGCTCTATAATTTATCAATCATCTTAGGTTTTATGGTGAAATTTGGCCGAGAAATTCCTTCATTTAACTTTGTGGCTTATGAAAAATCTGCAATTTACATTTCAATCTTTTTTATCTTTTTGAATTTATTGTTAGGTGCGTATATTTTTTATAATCGCAAAATTAGTGACATCATTTTTGTCACGGTGATTGGTCAAATTTTAATGACTTTAACGATTATGATTGTGACATTTGCCGGACGTTGGTTTACGTTCCCACGTTCTGTTTTAGGATATTCCTTTATAATCGGAATTATTGTTCTAAGTCTTTGGCGAATTCTTGTTTATTATTTATACTTAAAGGTCAGCAATGAGCGAAAAGTTGTTTTACTAGGTAAAGAAAATCAAGTTATGCGGTCAATTCAAAACTTTATGTCTGATAAAAATAACAAGCATAAAGTAACGAGCGTTGTTGTCAGCAATTACTATGAAAACTTAAAAAAAATTATCGATGAAATCGATATTGTTTATATTTCAAGTAATGTTGATGAGAACGAAAAAGTAAAATTGTATCAATTAATTGTCAAACACAAGAAAAAAATCTTTTTAGATACAAGTTTTGAAAATCTAATTATGTTAAAACCAAACATGATGAACTTTGAAGATGAAAGTATTATCGAAGTCTCAAATTTTGAAATCCAACCAGAAGAGAATTTTATTAAACGTTTATTCGATATTTTAGTCTCTGTTTGCCTATTTGTGATTACCTCCCCCTTAATGCTTATTGCAGCGATTTTAGTCAAAGCAACCTCACCGGGACCAGTGATTTACAAACAAACTCGGATTACATTAGATCAACGTGAGTTCTCGATTTTAAAATTTAGAACGATGTCGGCAACAGCGGAAGCAAAATCAGGTCCAGTCTTATCTACAAGTAACGACAGTCGCGTCACTACAGTTGGTAAATACTTGCGCGCTTTACGTATTGATGAGTTACCACAACTAATCAATGTTATTCGCGGGGATATGTCCATTGTCGGACCACGTCCTGAACGACCATTCTTTGTTGATCAATTTAATCAGGAAAACCCGAATTACTATTTACGTCACAATGTACGTGCGGGGATTACCGGCTATGCCCAAGTTTATGGGAAGTATGCTTCTGACTACAATAGTAAATTGAACTTTGATTTACTGTACATCAAGAATTATTCATTACTATTGGATATGAAAATTCTACTTCAAACCATCAAAATTCTCTTTGATAAAGTATCATCAAGAGGATTGGATGAGTCTGAAGAACGTGAAGAATTGACGATGGATTATTGTAAAGAGAATGCTATTAGAATTTACCGTTAAAAGTTTGAGACATAAGTTATTTAAGCTTATGTCTCAAACTTTTTTTGGAAACAAGGAACGTTGAAATAATAAAAGAGCTATGCGATAATATAAACTGTTACATTCTTACATAAAATGCAACGAGGAGTGAACAAATGGAAACAGCACTTGTTTCAATTATTATGCCTATGTACAACGCGGGCAAATTTTTATCAAAATCTATTGAAAGCGTTCTGGAACAAACTTACCAGAACTGGGAATTATTACTCATTGATGATGGAAGTAAAGATAATTCTATTGATATTGCACTTGCCTTTATGGAAAAAGATTCAAGAATCTTTTTACTGAAAAATGAACAGAACATGGGTATTGCAAAGACCAGAAATAAAGGAATTGAAGCTTCAAAGGGACAATATATTGCCTTTTTAGATAGTGATGATTTATGGCTTCCTAATAAATTAGAAGTTCAAATCAAGTGGATGGAAGAAAAAAAACTTTTATTTACATGTAGTTCTTATTTTGTATGTAATGAAAATGGCAACATTACGCATGAGCGTAATTTTAGTGAGGGACCACAAACCTATCAAGATCTTTTAAAAACAAATACTATCGGCTGCTTAACGGTCGTAGTCGAATCTAATCTGCTTAAACGCCATTTAATGCCGGATTTAAAACATGAAGACTATGCTACTTGGTTAAACATTTTGAAAGAAATAAATACGGTCTATTTTATTAACGAAAAATTAGCCATTTATCGTAAGCTAACTACCTCTACATCTTCTAACAAATGGAATACAATCAGTTGGGTTTGGAAAATTTTGCGTCAAAATGAACAGTTTTCAGTTATTAAAAGTTCATTCTACTTAATGCGTTTTTTATTCTATACAACATTTAAATATGCAAAGAATGAATAGGGAGGAAAAGGAAAAGTGAAACGAGCCTGGGACAAAAATCACTTTGGATTTTTGTCCCAGGCTTAAAAATTGATAAACGGCGGGAACAGAAGCAACTCCTTCGGAAATAAGCCGAAATTCTCCAAAAATTATAGAACAATTTTCGGAAATTCCTTCTTATTTCTCGGAGTTAAACGCTTCTGTCCCGACCTCGTTCCATTTGAAGATACAAAAATGCCAATACCAGTGGGCTACAAGCGCTAATTGTTGATACTAAAAAATCGTACACAGAATATCTTAAAAAATAAATAAAAGATGAAAACAATCGATTAAAGATCTGTTTTCATCTTTTTACCATTTAAAAGTAAAAAATTGATATAGGAATGTTAAAAAAGCGTAATTGAATTTGAAATAAAGGTATGAGATAATGATTGGTGTTAGTTTTAAAATGTGAAAACAATTAGTTGAAGGTTATAGGATACACATTTTTCGAGAGGGAATGGCAAGTGTTTAAGAAAGATACATATTATTAAATATATAAGGAGAGTTTCATGAAAAAAATCATTTCAGGTATGTTAATTTGTACCGTATTATTAAATAGTTTTAGTGTGATTGCATCAGGAGAAGAGCTTGTAAAAACAGAAACAACGGGGGAGGCCGGCTTGGTCACTCAAGCCACGTCAGAAATAACGACTAATTCAACGGAGGATACATCTTCTGTTACAGAAGAAAATACCTCTGAAAGAGATAGTTCTGCTTCAAGCACAAAAGAAGAGACTCTTGATTCTTCAACAAATAGTACAACAGAAGGACATTCTTCTGTTTCAGAAACAAACACAACAGATAGTAAAACGGAAGAATCACAAAGCTCTGAAGTAGAAAAAAAGACCATTAATCAAGATGAAGCGGATTATCAAGAAGCAGCACGTGAAGGAACGAACCATAAAAAAGGAACATATGCTATGAAAAACGGCATTTCTTCTAGGGTAGCGCGAGCAACAGTTGCGAACGTCTATGCGAATGATCCTAATTTGCCTGGCAAGAATTTTATTGACGTTTCTAGTTGGAATGGAGACATTTCAGTAGCTGAGTATCAAAAAATTAAAAGTTATGGTGTAACAGGTGTCTCGGTTAAATTAACAGAAGGAACTTGGTATGTTAATCCATATGCTGCTGGCCAAATTAGTAATGCCAAAGCTGCTGGCTTAAAAGTTTCAGCATATCACTATAGTATGTATGTCTCTGCTGCGACAGCACAAGATGAAGCAAGATATTTCGCTCAGGCGGCGGCTAACTCAGGCTTAGATAAAAATACCATAATGTTTAATGATGCGGAAGATCCAACGCTTACAAACAATGGACGAAACGCCCATGCTAATTCTATTGCATTTAACCAGCAATTAAAGGCACTGGGGTATAAAAATGATGCGTTGTATGTCGGCAAATGGTGGTTAACAGCTGGTTATATCGATACCTCCGCCTTCGGAAGAGACAGAGTATGGGTAGCGCAATATCCATATACTCCTGATAGCTCCATGCAGTGGAATAATGACCATGGTGCTTGGCAATGGTCTTCGCAAATGTATTTCCCTGGTTTAGCTAATTATGAAGGACGTCCGTTTGATATTTCCATGACCTATAGTAATTTTTTAGATATGGGTAATAATAGTAGCGGACCTGACTTAAGTAAGTATTACACAACTAATCCAGGTCGAGTAGTCGTGATGAAAGATGAAACATTTTATAACAATGCCGACTTTACAAGCAAAGGTGCCGCAGTGAAAAAGAACACACTAGTAGAAGTGCAAGGAATTGAATATTCATCAACAGGGTACCCCCGTTTGGTCACACCTCAAGGATATTTAACAGCAAGAAAAGATATCGTTTTAGCAGCAATCAGTAATATTGATAAGTATTACACAGCTAATCCAGGTCGAGTAGTAGTAATGAAAGATGAAACATTTTATAACAACGCCGACTTTACAAGCAAAGGTGCCGCAGTGAAAAAGAACACACTAGTAGAAGTGCAAGGAATTGAATATTCATCAACAGGGTACCCCCGTTTGGTCACACCTCAAGGATATTTAACAGCAAGAAAAGATATCGTTTTAGCGGCAATCAGTAATATTGATAAGTATTACACAACTAATCCAGGTCGAGTAGTAGTAATGAAAGATGAAACATTTTATAACAACGCCGACTTTACAAGCAAAGGTACCGCAGTGAAAAAGAACACACTAGTAGAAGTGCAAGGAATTGAATATTCATCAACAGGGTACCCCCGTCTGGTCACACCTCAAGGATATTTAACAGCAAGAAAAGATATCGTTTTAGCAGCAATCAGTAATATTGATAAGTATTACACAACTAATCCAGGTCGAGTAGTCGTGATGAAAGATGAAACATTTTATAACAACGCCGACTTTACAAGCAAAGGTACCGCAGTGAAAAAGAACACACTAGTAGAAGTGCAAGGAATTGAATATTCATCAACTGGATACCCACGTTTGGTCACACCTCAAGGATATTTAACAGCAAGAAAAGATATCGTTTTAGCAGCAATCAGTAATATTGATAAGTATTACACAGCTAATCCAGGTCGAGTAGTAGTAATGAAAGATGAAACATTTTATAACAACGCCGACTTTACAAGCAAAGGTGCCGCAGTGAAAAAGAACACACTAGTAGAAGTGCAAGGAATTGAATATTCATCTAATGGATATCCCCGCTTGGTAACAAGAAAGGGATATTTAACGGCAAGAAAAGATATCGTTTCAGCAGCAATCAGTAATATTAACAACTACTATACAGAAAATCCAGTAAAAATTGTGATGCTTGTCAATGATCGTTATTATACTGATTTAGAATTTAAAACACCTGGATCTCCAGTAAAAAAAGGAACTACTATTAAAGTGCAAGGAATTGAATATAGTAAAAATGGATATCCAAGATTAAAAACACCACAAGGGTATATCACTTCAAATAAACGTTATGTACAAAAAGTGAATTAGTTAAGTAACTTAAAAAGGCTCTTTGTCAAATAATATCGGGAAAGAGGAATTGTAGAATCGTGTCAAATCTAGAGGATAAAATCCTCTGGATTTTTTTATTTGGACATTTTCCCGCACAGACAGTGGAAAACGATTAAAATAACGTTCTAAGTAAGGCAGCTGTCGGTTTTCAACAATATCAAATAATTTTCTTGTTTGCCCATTAAAAATGAGGAAACTCATGACATTAGAAACATGACGAACGGATAAAAATCCGTCAAAGTGAAGAACCGTTGGTAAGAGCGTTTAGTTATTTGTGAGAAAAAAACGGCGAATGTCTCCTAATACACCAATCATGAGTCCCGCAGAGAGTTCACTAATTTCTAGAATACTTTCGAATTATTCTGTCTGTTTGGCTGCTTCAACTAGCAGTTTACCTAATTGTTCTTTAGTTGTCAGTAATTTTTTCAATTGTTGGGTTAGTGTACAACTTTTTGATTGGAGATTTTTATCGGTATTTTTCTTTAAAAGATTTTTTTATTTTGTCTGCCTAAATTCTTCTAAATAATTAGGATATAAATAAAAGTTAATTGTAAAGTGGTATGCAGGTTTATTATCATGTGTTTAATGTCTCCTTCGATTTGTTGATTTCTGATAATTATTGTTTTTGTTTTCGTAAAAATTGACTATGAGCTTGAGCCAGACGATGGGCATCGCGTTTATCAGTTTTGACTGAACGCAAGTCGATAGTTAATTTGTTGTCTTTTGGCTTCTAAAGGATTTAATAAGCAATAAGATAAGTGGTTATTTTGCCAAAACGTTTCAATGACAATTGAATACACCCCAGTTGCTTCAAAAACAATTTGTGGGCTTTCTGGTAAAGAATGGATTTCTTTATGAAGCTGGCTAAAATGGGGCTTGTCATGAAGAATTTCTTGCTAAAAAAGACAGGTATTTTCATGATAAATAACGGCGTTACTTTTCCTCATTGAAACATCTAAAGCAAGTGCACACATAATTTACAACTCCTAAAAAATATTGAAAGGTTCTTCAATGCTTCATTTCGTTCCTAATTTCCTACATACGGGCTCTAAGCCATAACATACTTAAACCAAATTTTAAAATGACAGTGAAGGAGACCATTTTTTTGTGTGGACTCGAAGTCCAAGAGGTCATGTTCGGTCATCCTTTCACTTACAACTATACGCTTAAAAAGAGCAATAGAGGGGGAATTCATCCGTCGATGCATTTCCCCTCTAATCTTAGTATGTTTTTATTACAGAGAGATAAAACTGTGGATAATCATTATAAAAGATTAATTGAAATATATGTATGCGTATGAGATAATATGGGGTGTTATTTACCTAATAAGCAATAAAGTAAGAGCAGGGGTGAATGGATGGAAAAGATACTTGTATCAGCTATTATGCCTGTTTATAAATCCAATATATATCTTGAATGCGATAGAAAGTATCAGAAAGCGGACTTGTAAAAATTGGAAATTAATAGTTAATGAGAAGGGTAGTAGAGATCGATTGATTTTTGTTACTAACAAGTACATTAAAAAAATAAGCATATCAAGTTGATAAAGAATAATAAAAATATAGGGATTGTAAAAATAAGGAAGCATGGAGTTGAAAAAAGCTACTATAGAATGTATTGCTTTTCTTATAGTGATGATGTTTAGTATCCCGAAAAATAAACATTCCAGATAACGTTGATGCAAAAACAAAAACTTAATTTTTCTAGTACCACGTGTTCCATAGTCAATGGAGAAGGACATAAAGTTTATACAATTAATTAGGAACTATCTATTTATATCATGAGAGAATTCAATATCAGCTAATAAATATAAAACGATTAGTCGGGCTTGAAAATATCTATAGAGATGTTTTAAAGATCTATTGTGCTCAAACATTTTGTACATGTAAATTTCTTTGAGCATGAAAACGTTAAAATATATTAATAAATGAGGTAAAAGTGTGGAAAAAGAAAATTTAAAGTTAAGCGTGGTTATTCCAGTATATAATGTGATGACCACGTTAACTCGTGCAGTAACTAGTGTTTTAAACCAAGATTTATCAGTTCCTTATGAAATAATTTTGGTTAATGATGGTTCTTCTGATGACAGTGGCAAATTAGCTGAAAAATTAGCAGAAGAACATAAAAATATAAAAGTGTACCATAAAAAAAACGGTGGACTTGCTTCTGCAAGGAACTATGGTTTGAAGTATGCCGAAGGTACCCTTATTGCCTTTTTAGATAGTGATGATTATTTCTTACCAAGCATTTTAGATAAAGCGGTCCAAGCTTTTGATTCTCCTGAAATAGATGTAGTAGTGTTTGGTCTGATAAAAGGTAACGAAGCCAAAGAAATTTCTTTGATTCCTAAAGAGCAAATAATTACTGACAAAGAGGCGATCATCCGCTCTCTTTTTGTTGATAAAGGAATAGACTTTTACGCTTGGAATAAGATATACCGCAATCACCTTTTTGATGAAGTACGTTTTCCTGAAGGTAAATTATATGAAGACATAGTGCCTGCCTATGAGGTTATGAAACGAGCCAAAGCCGTTAATTACTTAGCCATGCCAGGGATTTATTATTACCAAAATCATTCGAGTATAGTACATCAAAAATTTAACGAGAAACAATACGATAATGTTACTCAACGGGAGATTTTGTTAAATAAAATAGTAGAGGAGTATCCTGCTTTATCGTCACTAGCTTTAGATAAAGTATTAGATGGATATTTATCTACAGGATTTAAAATAACAAGTAAACCTAGAGGGGAAATCAATAAAAAATATCTGGATTTTTCTAGAAAAAGGATTAGAAAAAATCTCGTTGAGTTAATGAAAAATACTAAAACAAGTAGTGCAAAAAAAATGGGTTTACTTCTATATTTAGTAAATGGCCCATTATATAATTTTATGTATCGAAAAATTTTAGGGAAGTAAGGAGTTAAAAATGTCAGAAATTAGTATAATTGTTCCTGTTTATAATGTCGGAAATTATTTGAAAAAATGTGTTGAATCAATACTTTCACAAACCTTTACTGATTTTGAATTATTATTAGTAGATGATGGTTCTACAGATTCATCAGGAGAAATGTGTGATGAATTAAAGAGATTAGATGAGCGGATAAAAGTAATTCATAAAGAAAATGGTGGATTAAGTTCTGCACGAAATGCAGGGATTGATGTTGCTAAAGGGAAGTATCTAACTTTTGTAGATAGTGATGACTATATTGATACACATATGCTAGAAGTATTGTACAAAAATATGATACAGGAAGATGCTGATTTATCCATTGTGGGGGTAACAAGTGTTTATTCTGGTCAAGAGCCTGAAATAACTCCTTCTGAAAAATATGTAGTGACTCAAAAAGAAGCGACTAAAATGATTTTAATCGGTAAACAAGCATCTGTTTATGCTGTTGCTAAACTATATAAGAGAAATATATTTGCTGACTTAAGATATCCAGTTGGTAAGGCCCACGAAGATGTTTATGTAATTATGGATGTTTTAAATCAATGTAAAAAGGTAGTTGTAGATACTGCTAGTTATTATTTTTATGTTCATAGAGAAGGAAGCATTACTGCTTCTAAGTTTAATATTAGAGACTTAGAAAGTATTGATTCTTGGGAACAAGCATGGCATACTATTCAAGAAATTATGCCAGAATATAGCGACCTTGCATTCAAACGTGTATGTGCAGCTAATTTTTATGTTTTGGACAAGATGATGAAATCAGACAGTGAGTCAGAATACCCTGAGATAACTAAAAGAATAGTAGACTTTTTAAAAGAAAATCAAAAGTTTATTTATGCTAACCCTTATTTTACTAAAAATAGAAAATTAAGTTTAACATTTCTTCGAATACACCCAATGCTTTATAAAGTTTTTCCTAAAATGCAACAGAGGTATTTAAGAAAGGTTAATAAGTAGCTATACTGAGAGGTGGATTTAATAAGTGGTCTTAAAATTAAAGGATAAGTGGCTTTATTTGAAAACAAGGGTCTTTTCAAGAATATTTGCAAATAGTATATTCTATTTACTGTATCCGATTTTAATTTTTTTTCCAATTAAAAAGAATAAAATTGTAGTCAGTAACTTTAATGGTAAAGGCTATGGGGATAATGCAAAGTATATATGTAATTATTTGTTGGAAGCTAAGGCCCCAGTTGATATTGTATGGTTAATTGACAAACATTGGGTTAAAGAAAACGGAGGTTGTCCAAATAGTGTTCGTACTGTTCATGTTCGATCATTTCAAGCATTATTTGAAATGTTTACGGCAAAAATTTGGATTGACAATTGTCGGAAAAGTTTTTATCCCCCAAAAAGAGCGAATCAGTTTTATATTCAGACCTGGCATGCTGGCTTTACATTAAAACAAATTGAAAAATATGTTGAAACTAAATTGCCATCAAGGTACGTAAAAACAGCAAAAAAAGATTCTCAAATGTGTGATTTACTATTATTTGAAACTTCTAATATGATTCCTGATGTACAGGATACATTTTGGTATGAGGGAGAGACTTTTAGAAATGGTCTTCCTAGAAACGATTTGTTGGTAAACTATGATAAGCTCATTGTCGAAAAAGTATATAGCTATTTTAATATTGATTCTTCAAAAAAAATAATTATGTATGCACCTACTTTTAGGCAAGAGTATGATTTAGAAATGAATAATGAATTACTTTCTAAAATTATTCAAGTCTATTCTAAGACATTTAATCAAGATGCTGTAATGTTGATTCGCTTGCATCCAAATGATACAGTAAACAAAAATCGTATAATTGGCGAAGGACTCCCTACAGGAATGATAGATGCTTCTTCGTATGATGATATGCAAGAATTATTATGTGCAACAGATACATTGGTGACAGATTATTCTTCAACTTTAGGAGAAATGTTGATTATGGAAAAAAAATGTTTTATTTATGCCTATGACTATGAAGAATATCTAAAGGATCGGGGATTGTTGATGGATTTTAAAGAGCTGCCCTTTCCGTTTGCTTTAACAGAAAAAGAGTTGCTTAAATCTATCAAAGATTTTTCTGCTTCTGATTATGTAAAAAAAGTCCGTGATTTTAAAAAAGAACATAACATTTATGAGACGGGACATGCGAGTCAAGATATAGGAAATCGTATTTTATTAGAAATGAAAAAATAACTGAGACTAGAATAGAGGAGAATAAATTATGAAACGAGTAATAACATATGGGACATTTGATTTATTACATTACGGGCACGTAAATCTTTTAAAGAGAGCTAAGTCAAAAGGAGATTATTTGATTGTTGGTTTGTCTACAGATGAATTTAATCTCAATAGTAAAGACAAAGTCTGTTATTTTTCCTATGAAGAACGGAAATCTATATTAGAAGGCATCCGTTACGTTGACTTAGTTATTCCAGAAGAAAACTGGGATCAAAAAGTAAAAGATATGAAGTTATATGATATTGACACCTTTGTAATGGGGAACGACTGGGAAGGTAAATTTGACTATTTAGCTGAAGAAACGGGTGTTGAAGTTGCTTATTTAGAAAGAACTCCTGAGATTTCAACTACTCAAATAAAAAAAGAACTAAAAGATTTTAAATAAGGAATCTTGTTATTTCATCCGATAGCAAAGAACTGGAGTGCTAAAATGAAACAAAAGTATAAAAATGAAATAAACTACTGGCGGAAAAGAGTAATTCCCAGAATTATTAGGACAATCTTTTTTTATATCTGTTATCCTGTTTTGTTTTTTGTTCCAATAAAAAGAGATAAAATTGTTGTTAGTAATTTTAATGGACAAGGCTATGGAGACAATCCGAAGTACATTTGTGAATATTTACTTAGTCAAAACGAAGCATTAGATATTGTATGGCTTATTGATGAAAAACGGGTGAAGAACACACAAGCTTTTCCATCTTCTATACGTTTAGTATCCTTGACTTCTTTTAGAGCGTTGTATGAGCTACATACAGCAAAAATCTGGATAGATAATTGTCGTAAAAATATATATCCTAAAAAGAGAAAGAATCAGTTTTATATTCAAACATGGCATGCAAGTTTCTCTCTGAAAATGATGGAACGTTTAGTGGAGGATAAACTACCACCTAAATATGTCAAACGAGCAAAAAAAGATTCTAAGATGTGTGATTTATTGATTTTTGAAAGTGCCAATACGATTTCGGATGTTCCGTATAATTTCTGGTATGAAGGTGAAATGTTTAGAAATGGTACACCACGTGGTGATATATTTATTAACTATGATGAGAGACTGGTCCGTAAAGTCTATGATCACTACAATATAGATTATCATAAAAAAATTGTGATGTACGCACCGACATTTCGTCAAGGTTATGATTTAGAAGTGGACATAACATTTTTGGAACGACTAACGCAAACTTTTGAAAAGAGATTTAAAAATTCCTATGTAATGCTAGTGCGTTTACATCCCAACGACACAAAAAATAAAGAAAGAATTTTAGGGGGAAGCCTTCCTCAAAATATTATCGATGCATCTGATTATGAAGATATGCAGGAACTTTTATGTGCTACAGATACATTAATAACTGATTATTCTTCTAGCTCAGGAGAAGCACTGATTTCAGAAAAAAAATGTTTTATTTATGCGTATGACTATAAAGAGTACTCTAAAGATAGAGGCTTACTGATTGATTTGGATAATTTACCTTTTCCAGTTTCAACAAATCAAGAAGAATTAATAAACCAAGTTTATAAATTTTCTAATAGTGATTATCTTGAAAAAGTTGAACGCTTCAAAAAAATATATAATGTTTTTGAAACTGGTCATGCAAGTCAAGATATAGGGGATCGAATCCTTCAAGAAATTGATCAGGTGAAATGATAGGAGGAAATTTAATGAAATCAAATGTGCAAAGGTTTAATCAGTTAAGCAAAGAGTATTATATTCTTTTTATGTTAATTCTGTTGATGTTCAGAGCAATAGGGCCATACAGTTTATTGCCATCTATTGTTGATAATCTTTTATATGCTGCGGGTGCAATTTTTGGTAGTATTATAATATTAATTGATTTAGTCAACATTGTACGTGGTAAAAAGAAGTGGAATTATAATTGGTGGTTAATTGGTTTTTTGGTTGTAATATTTATTTCTTCAATTGTTAATAGAAGATATGGAATTACAGGAAATATTAAATTGTTAGTTTGGCAATCTATTTATTTTTTAGTTGTTTACGAAGTCGCACAAGACAACGAAATTTTTCCAAGATTAATCAAAAAATTCACTGGTTTACTAACAAGTGTATGGTTTGTCTTAGCGTTAGTTTCTTTAATAATGTTTTTCTTTCAATATAGTTATGCTGTTCACCTACAAACAAGATCTCGTTTTCTACGTATAGGTTTCTATGAAGGCCGACTATTTGGGGTTTTTGAAGATCCTAACTTTGGTTCAACTGTTTGTGTGGTTGTTATTATACTGTCTTTTGCATATCTAGTCAGAAAAAGTTATGGAAATAAATGGCTTGGTTTATTACTGAAAATAAATATTATTTTACAGTTCTTATATATTGTGTTGTCAGGATCTAGGACTGGAGTGTTAGTCTTAATATCTGTTTTCTTCGTTTATTCCTTCTTTAAAGTTTTTTATTCTAAAAGAATAAACAAGCAGCATGTTCTTGTGAAATTTTTATGTGCAATTTTGTTATCTTTAGTAGGTTGTGGAATAATCTATTTATCTGTTGATTTGTTTAAATGGATTCTTTCTTATATTCCTGAACTATTTAATGAAGTGAAAACAAAAAATCCAGTCAAAGAAAAACCAGTTGATTTAACTCGTCCAGATGTTGAAAATAATGATGATATTTCGAATGGGCGTTTGGCACTTTGGAAAAGTGGTATCGAATTATTTAAATCAAGTTGGTTAGTAGGAGTTTCTCCTAGGAACATGTTACCTTACGCATCAGATATGTTGCCTCAAACGTTTATTGCTAAAACACAAAAATATACACATAATTCATATATTAATTTGTTGGCATCTACTGGATCTTTAGGAGTTGTAACTTTTTTTAGCTTTTTTGTATCGAGAATTATTGAAATTGTAGCTTTTTCTTTTAGTAAAGTTAATAATTTCTTTCAACAAGGTTACGCTACCTATGTATTAAGTGTTTTAGCTGTGGCAGTTTCAGGAATGTTTTTAAATGACATTATTTTAGTGAACTCCATCGGTTCCTTAATATTCTGGTTATTTTTAGGAAGAATTGTCTATCTATCAAAAGAATTTAAATAAAGGTATTATTTAGGGGTAGTTCAACAAGGTAGCTATTCCTTTCTATAATGGAGGCATTGATTGCTATGGGAAAATATAAGAAGCTTGCTGGGAACTCAGTTGTTTTTGCTGCAGGTAATTTAGGAAGTAAGATGATTTCATTTATTCTGGTTCCTTTATACACATACTATTTAACTACTACAGAGTATGGTATTGTAGATTTGGTTACAACGACGACTAGTTTGTTACTGCCAATTGTTTCTGGTGGAATTGCTGTAGCAGTTTTACGATTTACTTTAGATAAGAATGCAAATAAAAGTATTGTAGTGTCAAACTCAGCTGTGATTTCATTGATAGGAATCGTCTTATCCTTTGCTTTATATGTTGCATTGTCTTTTTTTAATGTTTTGGAAAATGCGTTAATCTATTTTGTTTTGTTATTATCTCTACAAATTTTAACACAGATTTTAGCTCAGTTTGCTAGAGGAAATGGACAAGTAAAAGTATTTGCATTCAACGGAATGTTAAAGACAGCGGTTATTGGTGTTACAAACATTCTATTTTTAGTTAATTTTCATATGGGCTTGCAAGGATATTTACTTGCTTTAGTAGTGGCAGAAATTGTTTCTCTAATATATCTGTTAATAACAACACCGTATTTTAGTTATTTAAAATTATCAGCTGTAGATTTTACGTATATGAAAGATATGTTGATTTTTTCATTACCTACTATTCCAAATGATGTTCTTTGGTGGTTTGTTAACAGCTCAAGCAGATATTTTATTTTGTTTTTTTTAGGTGCAGGTGCAAATGGTCTTTACGCTGTAGCTAACAAAATTCCCTCTCTAATTTCTATGATTCAATCTGTTTTTTCTCAGGCATGGCAAATTTCATTAGTGGAAGAAAAAGATTCTAAAAATAAACACGAATTTCACGGACAAATATTTAAGGTATATTCATTTCTGCTATTTACAGTTGCTTCAGGAATTCTTGTCTTTTTAAAATTTTTTACAGCCAATTTAGTTGCTAAAGCTTATTATGATAGTTGGCAAGTAACGCCTTTACTATTATTATCTGCTATTTATTCAGGATTCATTGGATTTTATGGTCAATTTTACGTTGCCGAGAAAAAAACAAAAGGTTTAATGAATACATCTATAATATCAGGTATCTTAAGTATTATTTGTAATTATATTTTTATTTCAGCATTTGGCTTAATGGGTATCGGGATAGCATCAGCCATCAGTCTCTTCGCTGGCTGGATGGTAAGAATTTATGATACTCGATCATTTGTTCATATAAAAATAGATTGGTCAAGGCTAATAGGCAATCATGTGATTTTACTTATTCAATTTATTTTGTTGTTTTTAGTAGATGCCGGATTATTAATGGTTATTGAATTTATAATGTTTATTGCATTAATGTTTCTTAACAAAGATATTGTTTCAAATTTTATCGAACAATTCATAAAAATAATTAAGCGAAAAAAATAATTTGAGAAAATGGAGAATTTTTCTGATTTAATAGAAAAATTTTTCATTTTTTTTAAATAAAGTAATGAATTTGAATAAATAAAATTTACTAGCTCTTGACCGTTCGATAAAAGTGTTAGAAAATCACTATAGTAACAACAGGTATAAAAAGAAATCAAAATTACGGAGTAGAAAGATACAAAGACATTTACTTAAATAAAAAACTGTCGATGGTCATATTATTAATGGTAGGAGCTCTATTTTCAAATACTCGTATTGCTGATTTCCATAAGTTCTATAAAAAAGAGATAGAAAATTCAAGTTGCAAAGCAAATATGATATTAGCTATTTATATAGCATAGAATGAATGGAGTGCTTTTTAATGTTAATGCTGATTATACGGGGAGTTTTGCAAACGGGAGTAGCGCTCTTGACTACGACGTAATCCTTGAGTCACACAACTATAACTGATCAGTGCAAAGCAAACGTAGGGTATATATACGAGTAGTTGTTTAGAGAGTGTCAAAAATAATAGTGAACAGTAAAAATTAGGTTGGATGGACAGATGAGGGTTAAACGAAGCCTTGTATACAGCAAATTTGAAAAAAGAAAACAAGATAATTGCTATGAAAATTTTAAATAAGCAAAAAACAGTCTGCTATATATCTAAAACCATCAAAGACAATAGAAAATGTGGTAAAATTAGGTTGAAAATCTAAATATGCCAACCAACAAGCAAAACTTATTCAATCAGCAGAACTGTCGAATTGTTTGATGGTGTATCAATTTTAATTAAATAATAAAACTATTGGGTATATTTAACTAAGATAGTAAGGAGTTATTAATAAAGTGGAAACATTCCTAATCACAGGCGGCGCCGGCTTTATCGGCTCAACCTTAGCAAATTATTATAGTAAAGACAATCAAGTTGTGGTCATTGATGATTTATCAATGGGCCAAACTGAAAATTTAAACGCATCTGAAAATATCACGTTCATTGAAGGTAGCGTGATTGATCAACAATTAATGGAAAAAGTACTACAAGAGTATCAGTTCGATTACATTTTTCACTTAGCAGCGATTGCTAGTGTAGCAGACTCAGTAGCACGTCCAGTGGAAACACACCAAGTCAATTTTGAGAGTGTGTTACAATTATTGGAATTAATTCGGAAATACCAGAAAGATTTAAAACGTTTGGTGTTTGCTTCTTCTGCAGCGGTTTACGGCGATGAGCCAACTTTACCAAAACAGGAAGAATCAGTAATTCGTCCATTAACGCCTTATGCAGTGGATAAATTTGCTTCTGAAAAATATGTGTTAAACTATTGTCATTTATATGATGTTCCAACAAGCGCTGTTCGCTTCTTTAACGTTTATGGGCCAAACCAAAACCCTAATTCGCCTTATTCTGGCGTTATTTCGATTGTGATGGACTCTTACAAACGCTTATTAGCTAATGAAGAAGTGACATTCAATATCTTTGGTGATGGAAAACAATCCCGTGATTTTGTCTTTGTAGAAGACGTGGTTCAAGCGTTGGATCTCGTTTCCCATTCTGACCAATCACTTGGGGAAGTGTATAATGTCGGAACAGGGAAAGCAACCGATTTAAATGAGTTAATTTCTTCTTTAAATGATATTATGAAAGTCACTTTGCCAGTTGAATACAAAGAAGCGCGAGCTGGGGACATCAAAGATTCCTTAGCGGATATATCTAAACTACGTGCCATTGGTTATGAACCGAAATATAGTATTCAATCCGGTTTGGATAAATATGTTAAGTATGAATTAAAAGAAGTTTTCAAGTAATTTGTACGAAGTAGTCATAGATAAAAAAAGTTTAATATGGTATGCTAAAATTTGTATGCAAGTATTAAATTTGGGGGATTTAACCTGTGAAAAAGAAAATTTTAATTTCAATACCCGCGTATAATGAAGCAAATAATATACGTCCTCTATATAAAAAATTAAATGAAACTTTAGAAAAAAAAAGAGATGAAGTTGATTTTGAAATATTATTTATTAATGATGGAAGCAAAGATAACACTGTGAGTGAAGTTTTATCATTAATTGAACAAACGGATAATGTTTCTTTAATTGATTTGTCTAGAAATTATGGAAAAGAGATAGCAATGAGTGCGGGATTTGATTATTCTACACATGATGCTGTTATTACAATGGATGCTGATTTACAACATCCGCCAGCTACAATTATTGATATGATTGATCTTTGGCAGCAAGGTTATGAAGATGTCTATGCTAAAAGAAATCAACGCAAAGGGGAGTCATGGTTTAAAAAAACATCCTCTAAATGGTTTTATAAAGTATTAGGAAAACTAGCCAATACGCCTGTTTTACCAGATGCAGGAGATTACCGATTACTTGATCGTAAGGTAGTAGAAGCGCTGAAGCAAATGAGAGAATCTCAACGTTATACGAAGGGGTTATATAATTGGGTAGGCTTCAAAAAGGTTGCGATTGAATTTGATGCGGATGAAAGATTACATGGTGAAACAAAATGGAGTTTTGGCGCATTATTGAAATTGGCAATTGAAGGAATTACTTCTTATACAACGGCTCCTTTAAAGATTTCAATGTATTTTGGCTTTTTAGTTTCTTTTGTTGCGTTTATTTACATGATATATGTATTAATTAAAACATTGATATTTGGAGCGGACACCTCAGGCTTCCCTTCGCTAATGATTATGATATTATTTTTAGGTGGCTGCCAATTGATTTCTGTAGGGATTTTAGGGGAGTATGTTGGCCGTGTATTTTTAGAGACTAAGAAACGTCCCTTGTATTTTGTAGAAAATATATACAGTTTGCCAAAGAAAAATGAGACTAAAGAATCAGAATTAAAAGAGATTGATTAATGAATATATTCATTTTACTTATAAAAAACGAGGTAGTAGTCGAATGACTGTATCTCGTTTTTCCTATATTTGAACCCACCTCACTCCAATGGTACAATAAACAAGATTGGAGTGAGAGCATGACAGACATTATTGCACATCGAGGAAGTAAAGGAACCCACCCTGAAAATACGTGTATTGCTTTCAGAGAGGCTGTTCGTGTTGGTGCTGAAGGAATTGAATTAGACGTTCACCTATCTAAAGATGGTTATTTAATCGTTATGCATGATGAAACGGTAGATCGTACGACAGATGGTCATGGTGAAATCCAACAGTTAACATTAAACGAATTAAAACAACTGGATGCTGGAAGCTGGTTTCAGAAAAATCCTTCTGTTCAATGTGTTCCAACATTGGAAGATGTTTTAAATTGTCTTGAAGAAGAACAATTCAATGGTTTTTTGAATATTGAACTTAAAACGGATATTATTCATTATGAAGGAATTGAGAAAAAAGTTGTCCAACAAATGAATCAAAAAAACTGGCCGTTTCGTTATTTATATTCCAGTTTTTATTTCCCAAGTTTAGTTAAATTAAAAAAAGCTGATCCTAAGACAGAAATTGCCTTTATTTATGAATCTGCAGAGGATTTAAGTCAAGCGGGACCGGCATTCGCGCTTGTCGATAGTTTACATCCAAAAATGTCTTGGGTGTTGGCTCATGAAAAAGAACTTATCACAATTGGTAAACCGCTGCGGCCGTGGACTGTTAATCGGATGGAAGAAATGGAAAATTGTTTTCAGCTAAAATTGGCGGGTGTTCATACGGATTTTCCTGAAGAAGCAAAATTTGCTCGTCAAAATTGGCAAGAAGAAGGAGAAACATAATTGGAGAAAGTATTAGTTATTGTAGGACCCACCGCGGTGGGGAAAACAGCATTAAGTATTGCTTTAGCAAAAAAATTTAATGGTGAAATTATTAGCGGTGACTCCATGCAAGTTTATCGCTCGTTAGACATTGGCACCGCTAAAGTCACAGAAACAGAAAAAGAAGGGATTCCTCACTATTTAATTGATTGCCGTGAAGTCAGCGAAACATATTCTGCTGCTGATTTTCAGAGAGAGGGTCGTCAAAAAATCAAAGAAATTACTGAAAAAGGGAAACTACCAATTATCGTTGGAGGAACAGGTTTGTATATTCAATCACTCCTTTATGATTTTCAACTAGGAAGTCGTGAGATAGATGACTCGCCTGAAATTAGAGAAACGTACAATTTATTTGCGGAAGAAAAAGGGAATCAAGCCTTATGGCAGTTATTACAACAAAAGGATCCTCTAGCGGCTAACAGCATTCATTTTAATAATCGCAAAAAAGTGATTCGTGTGTTAGAGGTCTTTGACAAAACCGGTTATAGTATTTTGACCCCAAAGGAAAAACCAGCTCGTCTCTATGATTATTATTTGTTAGGTTTGGAAACAGATCGCGCTTTATTATATGAACGTATTAATCAGCGGGTGGATCAAATGATGACAGAAGGGCTGGTGGAAGAAGCAAAACAGATGTTTCAGCAACCACATGCACAAGCAGCTCAAGGTATTGGCTATAAAGAATTTTTCCCGTATTTTTCCGGTGAACAATCATTAGAGATGGCGGTTGAAACAGTCAAACAGCAATCGCGGCGATATGCCAAACGTCAATTGACTTGGTTTAGAAATCGAATGGCTGCGCATTGGTGGGATTTGGTTCAGCAGCCAACAGATTTGCCCAAGTTGGAAAAAGAAGTAGCGCAATGGCTACAACAGAAGGAGAGTGAGTAGGCGATGACCACTCATGAAAAAGTGATTCTAGTAGGAGTTGAAACGGAAAAAAATTATCAGACATTTTCTGCATCAATGGAAGAACTGGCGAATTTAACGGAAACCGCTAATGGAGAAGTGGTGTTTGTTTTAACGCAAAAACGACCACAAGTCGATCGACAAACCGTAATCGGTAAGGGGAAATTGGAAGAATTAATTCAATTAACAGATGCCTATGAAGCGGATCTTGTGATTTTTAATCATGAGCTCACACCGCGTCAAAATCAACTGTTATCTGAAGCGTTAGCTGTGCGAGTAATTGATCGTGTACAATTAATTTTGGATATCTTTGCTTTGCGTGCGCGCTCCAAAGAAGGAAAGTTACAAGTTGAATTAGCACAATTGGATTATTTATTGCCTCGCTTGGCTGGCCAAGGAAAACAGTTGTCCCGACTTGGAGGAGGTATTGGGACACGTGGGCCTGGTGAAACGAAATTAGAGTCGGACCGCCGACACATTCGGAATAAAATCTTAGGCATCCGTCGTGAGTTAAAAGAAGTCACTGCTCATCGTGAACGAAGCCGCCAAAAAAGACAAAATTCAGAACTATTTCAAATTGGCTTGATTGGTTATACCAATGCTGGCAAATCAACCATTCTCAACATGTTGACAACAGCAGGAACTTATTCAGAGGATCAATTGTTTGCAACGTTAGATCCTTTAACCAAAAAATGGCAATTGCCTCAAGGCATGGAAGTTACTCTGACAGATACGGTCGGCTTCATTCAAGATTTACCAACACAACTGATTGAAGCCTTTCAGTCGACATTGGAAGAAAGTCGGACGATGGATTTACTGCTCCATGTGGTGGATGCAAGTGCGCCAGATCGGTTACAACATGAACGCACGGTTCAAACATTGATGAAAGAACTAGCGTTGGAAAATATTCCGTGCTTGACGGTTTATAATAAAAGAGATCAAGTGGACAGCAAAGAATTTGTCCCAACCTTATTTCCCAATGTATTGATCTCAACTAAAATTCCTGAAGATAAAGAACGACTGGTTCAAGCTATCCGTGCTCAAATGATGGAATTACTCGAGCCTTATCAATTAGAAATTAGTCCAACTGACGGACAACTATTAAGTGAACTTCGACGGATGACACTAATGGTTTCAGAAGAATATGCTGAAAATGAAAATCGGTATATCGTGAAAGGCTTTGCGAAAAAAGAGTCTAAATGGTTGGCTGAATCCGAAAAAGAATAAAAAATGGTAAGTTGATTAGAAATGATTTGTAAAAACAAATCATTTCTATTTTTTTGATTAGTTGGAGAAAATCAGCCGTGAAAAGATGGGAAAGTCCATATTTATCAGGTTTTTTGTTTTATGTTAGAAAATCTAACATAAGTTCTTGACAATTTGTCATTCTATTGTTATTCTAAGAAATAACTAAGAGAGGAGGATGGAGATGAGAGAAAAAGAGTTACGCCGTTCCATGTCAGTTTTTCCAATTGGTACAGTTATGAAACTAACGGATTTGACCGCTCGACAAATTCGCTACTATGAAGAACAGGGATTGATTCATCCAGAACGTAGTGAGGGCAACCGACGCATGTATTCTTTAAATGATATTGATGTTTTGTTAGAAATTAAAGATTATTTATCTGATGGATTGAACATGGCAGGGATTAAGCGTGTGTATGAAATGAAATTAGAGGAACAAAAAAACACCGCCGAGGCGACTCGTCCGTTAACCGATGCAGATGTTCGTCAGATTTTATACGACGAAATCCTTTCGCAAGGAGGACTTACTCAGCAAAATCCGTTCCAATCGAATGTACCAAGGCTTTAACGTTTCAGCAGCCAATAAAAATGAAGGATGGGGATCAGACCGATGACAAGAAAAGCCAAAACGGCAGAAGAGATTAAACATATTGCAGAAGAAGAAAACGTACGTTTTTTACGACTAATGTTTACCGACATTATGGGAACAATTAAAAATGTTGAAGTTCCTGTGAGTCAGCTAGATAAAGTATTAGATAATAAAATGATGTTTGATGGGTCATCCATTGAAGGATTCGTTCGTATCGAAGAAAGTGACATGTATTTATACCCTGATCTATCTACATGGATGATTTTTCCGTGGGAAAGCGACCATGGGAAAGTTGCGCGCTTAATTTGTGATATTTACAATCCTGATGGTACCCCTTTTGCCGGAGATCCCCGCGGTAATTTAAAACGCGCCTTAGCAGATATGAAAGAATTAGGCTTTACTTCTTTTAACTTAGGACCAGAACCAGAATTTTTCCTATTTAAATTAGATGAGAATGGTGAAATTACCACTGATTTGAATGATAAAGGTGGCTATTTTGATTTTGCGCCAACCGATTTAGGTGAAAATTGTCGCCGTGATATTGTTTTAGAGTTAGAAAGTTTAGGCTTTGAAGTGGAAGCTTCGCATCATGAAGTAGCACCAGGTCAACATGAAATTGACTTTAAATATGCTGATGTAGTTGATGCTTGTGACAATATTCAAACGTTCAAATTAGTTGTGAAAACTATTGCGCGCAAACATGGCTTGCATGCAACATTTATGCCAAAACCTTTGTTTGGAATTAATGGTTCTGGCATGCACTGCAATATGTCATTATTTAATGAAGAAGGTAATGTTTTTTATGACGAGTCAGGAGAGATGGGCTTAAGCCAAACTGCGTATCATTTCTTAGGTGGTTTATTAAAACATGCCCGTGCCTATACTGCGGTATGTAACCCAACAGTGAACTCTTATAAACGCTTGGTACCAGGTTATGAAGCACCTGTTTATGTAGCTTGGAGCGGCAGAAATCGTTCACCACTCATTCGAGTTCCTGAATCTCGTGGTTTATCGACTCGTTTAGAATTACGTTCTGTCGATCCTTCAGCGAATCCGTATTTAACAATGGCAGTCTTATTACAAGCAGGTTTGGATGGTATTCGTAATGAACTTACGCCACCGCCAGCGGTTGATCGTAACATTTATGTGATGAATGAGGAAGAACGTCAACATGCACAAATTGAAGATTTGCCATCAACCTTACACAATGCCATCAAAGAATTACGTAAAGATCAAGTAATGATTGATGCATTAGGTCGTCACATTTTTGCCAATTTTGTAGAAGCGAAACGAATGGAATGGGCAGCCTTCCGTCAAACCGTTTCTGAATGGGAAAGAGAACAATATTTGGAGTTGTACTAAAAAAAGAGCCTTATGGCTCTTTTTTTATTTTGTTTCCATCGGCACGAATGTAATCGTTATTTCTTGTGGAATGTTATAAAATGTTTTGTAACGGCGTATCCAATATTCTGAGGTTGTTCCTTTCTCCCAAAAGTATTCTCCATTTGGTAATAAAGGTAATTTTACGGAAGTTTCTTTATTAGCGATTGCCTCATCTATAATTTCTTTTCTCTGTTGTTCTACCCTGTAGGTATATGCAAACATCAAGGTATAAAAGGTTAATAAGATAAGAATTCCTTGTTTAAGAATTTTCGTTATAAACAGTATTTCATGGTTGTTTTCTGCTTCACTTTGTAAATTAAAATAATAAGCGATAAATTGCAAAATAAGTATAATCCAAAAAACGTAAGTAATATAAAATGACCGAGGACCGATGGGCTCAGCAATGAAAAGAGGCCCAGCTGTACATACGATAGATAAGAACAAGAAAAGTAGTTTTGCTTTTAAATTACCTTTAAATTGAATGAGTATAAATATAAATATTGAAAGGTAGTATAGTAAAGCTAATAGTGCAGTGAAATCTTGACTGCGATTATAGGATATTGTGAAATAAGGATAAATAAAGACAGAGAAAACCGTATAAGTACTTATAAAAAATAGAGCTCCTTTATTTATCAGCTGCGTTGCCTTTGATTGTAAAATATCTTTATCTTGTTTTTTAGAGATTAATAAAGTTAACGTTGCTATACAAAGATTAATGAAACGATTTTGATGAAAAATATTTTCTGCCATTGGTCCAATTGTTTTATAGTAAAAATATGAAAGCGATAAATTGATTTTTTTATAGCCATCAGTATTATTGGCAGCATTTAAGTAAGCTGGATTAATTAGCATAATAATCAAACTAAGGAAACTTGTAACTAGAAAAGCAAGTAAGAACGAATCAATCATCTTTCTGGTTTTCCAAGAATAAATACATAAAGCAATTGCAAGGAATGTGATATAAACGCTGATGTTTTCAGAAAAAAATTGAGTCCCTAAACTTAAAACAATACCTGTTAGAACAGGGTGTTTTAAATTAGCTGTTTCATTAGTAAATAAGTAATTCACTATTATGAAAAAAACCACTAAACTAATGACAGGAGGAACGAAGTTCACAAAAGCTGCCGGCCATCCATAAGTTTGTTGAAAAAGTTTTGTGGGAATTAATATAAGCAGAGCTAAGCTAAAAATCAAAAGAAATTTTTTATTTGTAGTTGTTTTTCTATCTAAACTTAGGTTAGTGAATTTTGTTAGTACTGTAAGTAATAATAGAATTGTGCCGCTCATAAACAAGCTTTTAATTAAAACACTACGAGTAATAATTAAAGCGAAGATATTCCCAAAGTAGCGTCCATTGTATCCTTGAAAGCCGTTTTTTAATAAATCAAGCCCTTCTTGACTTCCCCACATCCATTCATCGTGAGCGTAAGGGATAAAATAAAAAATGATGGTTAGTAGTAAAAAAGCAAGGATAATAAATTTATTTTTTTGAAGAGTTTTCAATATATTCTCCCTTTCTGTAGATCGTTATTTTCAGTTGTTATTATAAACTAATTATATATAAAAACATAGAGACAATTTGTAACTGTAAAAGGAAACTCTAAAGAATGTTTGTGAAAAATGTTTCAAATGTTTGGTTTTTACGCTATAATAAACAAGAATATGCGTGCAACTATTCTATTTTTTAGATATAAAGGATGAGAAAAACATGCGGAAAATGAAAACAATGGATGGGAATGCAGCAGCAGCTTATATTTCCTACGCCTTTACGGAATTAGCAGCCATTTATCCAATAACACCAAGTTCAACGATGGCTGAGCTTGTTGATCAGTGGTCGGCCGAAGGTAAGAAAAATATCTTTGGTCAACCTGTGAAAGTAGTTGAAATGCAATCGGAAGCTGGTGCTGCCGGCGTGGTCCATGGCTCTTTAAAAACTGGCGCGCTTACCACGACCTATACGGCTTCACAAGGGTTACTTTTAATGATTCCTAATATGTACAAAATAGCTGGAGAACTATTACCATCTGTTTTTCATGTGGCAAGCCGAGCTTTAACCACGAATGCTTTAAATATTTTTGGTGATCAAGGAGACGTAATGGCCGCACGTCAAACAGGCTTTGCTATGTTGTCAGAAAGCAGTGTGCAAGAAGTGATGGATTTGGCACCAGTGGCTCACTTGGCTTCGATTGAAGCGAGTGTTCCATTTATGAACTTTTTTGATGGCTTTAGAACAAGTCATGAAATTCAAAAAGTGGCAGTTCTTGACTATGAAGAATTAGCACCCTTAGTAAATCAAGAGAAATTAGCCGAATTTCGTCGTCGGAGCATGAACCCGAATCACCCTTCCGTTAGTGGAATGAACCAAAATCCAGATATTCACTTTCAACAACGAGAAACAATAAATCCTTATTATGAAAAATTACCTGGTATTGTTCAAAAATATATGACAGAAATTAATCGATTACGGGGCACCAATTATGATTTGGTGACGTACTATGGCGCAGAAGATGCGGAAGAAGTGATTGTCACAATGGGTTCAGTTGCGCAAACAATTGAACAGACGGTTGATTATTTACAACAACAAGGAAGAAAAGTTGGCTTTCTTAATGTCCATCTCTATCGACCATTTCCAGTTGAAACATTTCTCGAAAAAATACCACAATCAGTTAAAGCAATTGCTGTTTTGGATCGGACGAAAGAGCCCGGTGCTGGTGGCGAACCGTTATTATTGGATGTCCAAAGTGCGATGTATGAAGCGGACATTCGCCCAACAATTATTGGTGGGCGCTATGGTTTAGGTTCTAAAGATGTGCTGCCAAATCAAATTGTTGCGGTTTTTGATGAATTAATGAAAGAACGTTCTGCCATGAAGAAGCGTTTTACAATTGGGATTGATGATGATTTAACTTATACTTCATTAGAAGTTGGCAAACCACTTGATTTGACGAATCCGAAAACCTATCAAGCTAAATTTTGGGGCTTTGGTTCTGATGGGACAGTAGGGGCGAACAAGTCAGCAATTAAGATTATCGGTGATCATACAGACAAGTATGCACAAGGATTTTTCTATTATGATTCAAAAAAATCAGGCGGGTTGACCGTTTCTCATTTACGTTTTGGCGAGACACCCATTCGCTCAACGTACCTCATTGAACATTCTGATTTTGTGGCTTGTCATACAGCCGCTTATTTGCATACCTATGATTTAGTAAAAGGGTTAAAAAAGGGCGGTACTTTCCTCTTAAATACCATTTGGAATGATGAACAACTAGCACGATTTTTACCAAATCAATTAAAACGGTATCTAGCTGAAAATGAGATTCAGTTTTATACAATCAATGCAGTGAAATTAGCTAGTGAAGTCGGACTAGGTGGGCGAATTAATACCGCGATGGAAACAGCTTTCTTCAAATTAGCGGAAATCATGCCTTTTGAGCAAGTGTTACCAATTTTAAAAGAAGAAGCACTGAAAAGTTATGGTCATAAGTCCATGAAAGTTGTCGAAAAAAATATTCAAGCAATCGATAAGACCGTTGAATTGTTGCATCAGGTACCTGTTCCAGAAGAGTGGAGAACGCTTGAAGTTCAACCGCGAAAACGTTCAGAAAATGTTAGTGATTTTGTTCATGAAATTGTTGAACCGATTAATCGTCAAGAAGGCAATGCGTTATCTGTTGCGACACTAGCGAAAAATGGGATGACAGATGGGCGAATGCCTTTGGGAACTGCGGCAGTTGAAAAACGTGGAGTTGCATTAGAAGTACCTGAATGGATTAGCGATCGGTGTACCATGTGTAATGAATGCGCCTTTGTATGCCCCCATGCGGCGATACGACCATTCTTAGCCGATGAAGAAGAAATGACTGAAGCGCCAGAAGGATTCATTGTACGTGATCTACGTGGTGCCGACGGCTTGAAATATCGTATCCAAGTCTCAGTCAAAGATTGTACTGGCTGTGGACTTTGTGTTGAAGCCTGTCCAGCTAAAGGCAAAGCTTTAGTAATGAAACCTTATGAAGAAGAAAAAGAGCAGGCTATGAACTGGGCGTTTGCTATGACGTTACGTCAAAAGGAAAACCCAGCAAAACCGAATACTGTTTTAGGTTCACAATTTAATAAACCTTTATTAGAGTTTTCTGGTGCTTGTTCTGGTTGCGGCGAAACGCCTTATGTTAAATTATTGACGCAAATGTTTGGTGACCGAATGCTGATTGCTAATGCAACAGGTTGCTCATCGATTTGGGGTGCTGCAGCGGGTGTGACACCTTACACCACTAATGAACAAGGACAAGGTCCAGCTTGGTCAAATTCTCTTTTAGAGGATAATGCCGAGTTTGGTTATGGCATGTTGTTAGCAACGCAAGCGCGTCGCGAACGTTTAGCTAGTAAAATGACCAAAGCTTTTTCTGTAGCCAGTGATTCTTTACGTTTATTGATGGAAGATTGGATAGCACATCTGTCCGAAAGTGAAGGTACGCAACAACGTGCAGCTAAATTACGTGCAGCTTTGCTTGAAGAAAAAACGAATCAACCTTTATTGGAAGCAATTTATGACGATCAAGATCTTTTTGTCAAACCAAGTCAGTGGATGATTGGTGGGGACGGCTGGGCTTACGATATTGGCTACGGCGGGATTGACCACGTGTTAGCTAGTGGCGCGGATGTAAATATGTTAGTTCTAGATAATGAAGTCTATTCCAATACAGGTGGCCAAACTTCCAAAGCAACTCCTGCATCAGCGATTGCGAAATTTGCTGCCAGTGGGAAATATGCCTCTAAAAAAGATTTAGGGATGATGGCAATGACTTATGAAAATGTCTATGTCGCTCAAATTGCCTCAGGGGCAAACCAAATGCAGACGATTAAAGCTTTTGAAGAAGCAGAAAAATTCCCTGGACCATCGATTATTATTGCTTATACACCATGTATCACACATGGTTTAGCAGGTGGGATGAGTCAAACGTTGAAAGAAGCGAAAGACGCGGTTCATTCAGGTTACTGGTCTTTATATCGCTATAATCCATTATTGCGAGAAAAAGGCAAAGAACCAATGACATTGGATTTCAAAAAACCAGATTTTTCATTAATGAAAGAGTTTATGCGCCAACAAGTTCGCTTTGCGTCCTTAGAATCTAGTCAACCGGATACAGCGGAATTGTTATTTAATAAAACAATTAATGATGCTAAGAGACGGTTCTATAATTATGCTCGTTTAGCTGGTCAAGAAGAAAAAATTCGAGCAAAACTTGAAAAACAAAGTGAACCAGAAATAACTGCGCCAGAGAACGAGAAGCCACGAGTGAAAAAGGAACGCGTAGTTGATCCGGAAGCGGAAGCAAGAAGGGCTGCCCGCCGCGCAGAACGAGCAGCCAAGAGAAAACAACGTGAGCAAGATTAAATAGAAATCAAAAAAACGTGTCTGAGCTTTTTGCTTGGACACGTTTTTTAGTTAGAAATGCGATTTTTTGATGAAAAATTTCAAGTTATTTGAAAAAGTTCCTAAATTTTTTTGATGTTTCCGCTTGCGTTCTGTGATGAAAGAAAATAATGTGGTATACTTGTTAGGAAATCTTGAGAGAGAAGTGAGGGGTATGATGTCGTTTCAATTGAATCAATTATTAGATTTGAATTATTGGCAGCAAGTCATCTCAACGGATTTCTTATCTAAGGATTTTGTTATCAATATCATAGATATCCTAGTCGTATGGTACCTCGTTTACAAATTAATCATGCTTGTTCGTGGAACGAAAGCAGTCCAACTATTAAAAGGTGTCGCTGTTTTTATCATTATCCGCATTCTAAGTGAGATAATTGGTCTACATACATTATCTTGGTTAATGAATCAAGTCATCATGTATGGTGTAATCGCCGCAGTTGTTATTTTTCAACCAGAAGTGCGAAGAGGGCTGGAACATCTAGGGAGAAGTTCGTTTTTCCGCCCGAATAAAGGTGCGCAACAAGAAGATGAGCGTATTATTCAGGCCTTTGACAAAGCCATTCAGTACATGTCAAAACGGAAAATTGGTGCTTTGATAACCATTGAACGCAATACTGGTTTAGATGAATACATTGAGACAGGTATTGATTTGGATGCCGATATTACTGGTGAATTACTGATTAATATTTTCATTCCAAATACACCACTACATGATGGTGCAGTGATTATCAAAAATGAAAAAATTGCTGTTGCTAGTGCGTATTTACCGCTATCAGAAAGCAATTTAATTCCAAAAGAATTTGGAACGCGCCATAGAGCCGCAGTCGGTATCAGTGAAGTCAGTGACGCCATTACGATTGTTGTTTCTGAAGAAACTGGTGACGTTAGTTTGACGTTGAACAACGAATTAATTCCTGGCCTAACGCAAGAAGAGTATTTAACAATTTTGCGTAAGGAGTTAATTTCGGAATCATCGGAAGATAAAAAAAGTGCTTTACAGCATTTTATCGATGATGTAACAAAGGGGGTTAAACGCAAATGAGAAAAGCCTCCCAAAAAAGCTGGTTTAATGGTTTGCTTTCATTGCTGTTTGCATTGTTGTTATTTTTTAATGCCAATGCAACAGGCAATAATCCCTCCAATTCAGGTTCAAGCCAAACGTATAGTGAAACACTGAATAATATTCCTGTCCAAGTCCAATACGATAAAGACAAATATTATGTCTCTGGATTTGAAGAGAGTGTAAATGTTCATTTACGTAGTGCGAACCGCATTCAATTAAACATGGAATCAAATGCTGACACACGAAATTTCCAAGTGGTCGCAGACTTAACCAAATTGCCATTAGGGACTTCGGAAGTGCCTTTGACAGTGCGGGGACTAAGTTCAGCTGTTACAGCTGAAATTGAACCGAAAACAGTGACTGTAACGATTGAAAAGAGAGTAACAAAAAAATTCGATGTAGAAGCACAACTTTCTGATAACATTGAAAAAGAAGGTTATAAAGTAAAAAATATTTCTGTAGATCCAAAAACTGTAGAAGTAACAACTGGAGAAGAAACAGCAAAAGCAATTGACAAAGTGATTGCGCCAGTCTCAAGTGCCAAACAAACAATTGATACGATTAAACAAACGGTAAATGTTCAAGCGCTAGATGCCAAAGGTCAAGTCCTAAGTATCGAAAATCCAGCACCACAAGTCAAAGTAACAGTAGGCTTAACTGCGCCAACAAAAGATGTACCACTGAATGTTAGTATGACAGGTACGCCACCTGCTGGGATCGCTCATTACAATTATAGTTTATCAACGTACCAAGTTAGGGTCAGTGGCCCGCAATCAATTTTAGATACGCTAGAATCAATTGAGGTACCGGTAGATATTTCTGATATTCGTAAAGAAACAAAACAATCAGTGACTATTCCTGTTAATGGAGAATACGTAGTTACACCAGATGAGGTTGACGTTTCTTTAAGCCCCGTGTACAATCAACAACAGTCATCAAATACAAATGAAACTTCAGGGGAACCTGCAAGTTCAACAACGGTTGGCTCAGGTAGCCAAGCAGTACAACCAAGTACATCCAGTCAAGTAGAATCAAATACTTCTGAAACAACAAGTGAGGGATCAACAGTAGAAAGTACAACTGCTGGTTCAACTGAAAATACAGAGAATCAAGTGACTAAGGAGAATCAAAATGGGTAAATATTTTGGAACAGATGGTGTAAGAGGAATTGCAAATAAGGAGTTAACACCTGAATTAGCTTTTAAATTAGGACGTTACGGTGGTTATGTGTTGAGTCAACATGAAGATAGTTCAAGAAAACCTCGTGTTCTCGTAGGCCGCGATACACGTATTTCAGGTGAGATGTTGGAACAAGCATTGATTGCTGGATTATTATCAGTCGGAATTGAAGTTTTCCAATTAGGGGTGATTTCAACACCTGGTGTAGCATATCTTACTCGTTTACAAAAAGCATCCGCTGGCGTAATGATTTCAGCTTCACATAATCCTGCGGAAGACAATGGGATTAAGTTTTTTGGGGCAGATGGCTTCAAATTAGTAGACGATCAAGAAGCAGAAATTGAAGCATTGTTAGACGCAGAAGAAGACACCTTACCAAGACCTTCTGCAGAAGGCTTAGGCTCATTAGATGAATTTCCAGAAGGCTTACTAAAATATTCGCAATTTTTAGTTCAAAGTATTCCTGGCGATTTAGCAGATATGACTGTTTGTTTAGATGCTGCCAACGGAGCAACTGCAACAGCAGTCAATCGTGTCTTCGCAGATTTAGAGACAGATTTCTATACAATGGGAACAAGTCCTAATGGATTGAATATCAATGATGGTGTGGGTTCCACTCATCCTGAAGCTTTGGCAGAAATGGTTGTTGAAAAAGGCGCAGATGCTGGTTTGGCTTTCGATGGCGACGGTGATAGAATTATTGCAGTCGATGAATTAGGACGAATTATCGATGGTGATAAAATCATGTATATTTGTGCCAAATATTTAGCTGAGAAAAAACGTTTGAAAAAAGATACAATTGTTACAACAGTGATGAGTAATCTAGGTTTCCATAAAGCTGTAGAAGAAATTGGCTTAAAAGATGTGGTAACGCAAGTGGGTGATCGCTATGTTGTAGAAGAAATGCGTAAAAATGATTACAATTTTGGTGGCGAACAATCTGGTCACATGATCTTTTTAGATTACAACACAACAGGTGATGGCATGCTTTCAGGGATTCAATTGTTGAATGTTATGAAGCAAACGGGCAAAAAATTATCTGAATTAGCGGATGAAGTGACGATTTATCCACAAAAATTAGTCAATATTCGTGTCACAGATAAAAATGGTGCAATGGAAGTTCCAGCAATCAAAGCAGTTGTCGAACAAGCAGAAGCAGAAATGAATGGCGAAGGTCGTATTTTAGTTCGTCCTTCTGGAACAGAACCATTGTTACGTGTGATGGCTGAAGCGCCAACACAAGAAAAAGTTGATTATTACGTTGATAAAATTGCCGAAGTAGTACGTGCAGAAATCGGCGTTGAATAAGAATAAATTAGAAACCAGACACTTAATGCTAGCTTGCGTTAAGTGTCTGGTTTCTTTGTTGAAAATCAAAAAAAGAAAATAGCTAATAAGCTCCGTCTATCATTGACATAGAGCGGTTAAAAGGGTACTATTTTAGAAGTAAGATGCACCGCGTATCTTCTTTTTTTATTTGATAAAATCAAGAAGGGAGTGGCTGTAAATCAATGGAGTTATAGAATGGAGGAGCGAAATGAAAGAAAAAATGTCCGTCAAGACAATTGTAGCAATTGGAATTGGCTCTGCAGTTTTTGTTATTTTAGGTCGATTCGTTGTGATTCCAACTGGGATTCCTAATACGAACTTAGAAACGTCGTATCCATTTCTTGCTTTAATGTCAGTTGTTTTTGGACCAGTAGCTGGAGGGCTAATTGGTTTGATTGGTCACACATTAAAAGATTTTACCACGTATGGTAGCGCTTGGTGGAGCTGGATTATTTGTTCAGGAATTATTGGTATTATTTTTGGCTTCGCTGGTCGTAAAATGGATCTTCAACATGGTGAATTTACAACAAATGACATGGTGCGTTTCAATATTTTCCAAGCGTTTGGTAATATCGTCGTTTGGGGCTTAATCGCGCCTAGTTTGGATATTTTGATTTATAGTGAACCCGCAAGTAAAGTGTTTACACAAGGCGTATTCGCGACTGTTTCAAATATTGTCGCTGTGGGGATTATTGGAACATTGTTGATGAAAGCTTATGCATCAACAAGAACAAAGAAAGGCAGTTTATCAAAAGATTAAGAAACTGTCGAAATAATTTAAATGGTTAAGGGTCTGCCCTAGTAATTACTTTGCTAATGCTCAGACCCTTTCTTTTATGGAGAAACTGAGGTGAGGCCGAATGAAAAAACCAATCATTACTTTTAATAATTTTTCCTTTCAATATCATAGCCAATCTGAACCGACATTAAAGGGGATTCAATTAACCATCTATGAAGGAGAAAAGGTTTTAATCGTTGGGCCTAGTGGTAGTGGCAAATCAACATTGGCGCAATGTATCAACGGGTTAATTCCCAATATTTATGAAGGTGAGATTCAAGGAACAGCTACGGTTGCTGGTAAAAATATCCAAGAAACAAGTCTATTTGATTTGTCTTTTGATGTAGGAACTGTTTTGCAAGATACCGATGGGCAGTTTATCGGCTTAACGGTTGCTGAGGATATTGCTTTTGCTTTAGAAAACGATGCAGTTGAACAAGCAGAAATGAAAAAAGCGGTCCACAAATGGTCCGAGATTGTTGAGCTGAATCAGTTATTGCAACACCGTCCACAAGATTTGTCAGGTGGTCAAAAACAACGTGTATCTATGGCGGGCGTTCTAATTAACCAATCAAAAATTTTACTTTTTGATGAACCTTTGGCTAATCTTGACCCACGAGCAGGACAAGAAACAATGACTTTGATTGACACCATTCAACAAGAAACAAAAGCGACTGTTTTAATAATAGAACATCGCTTAGAGGACGTTCTTTGCGAATCAGTTGATCGAATTATTGTCATGAATGAGGGCGCAATTATTTCTGATACAACGCCAGATGAATTGTTACGTCAAGATACGTTGACCCAGCAAGGGATTCGTGAACCTTTATACGTTACAGCCATGAAATATGCTGGGATTGATTTAACACAAGTTAGTCATTTAGACAAATTAGCCGAAGTATCAGGCGAAATGGTTTTGCCTAAAATGACACAGTGGTCTGTCCAACCTAGTTCAGTTAGTGCAGTCAAAGGAGCTGAACTATTACGTTTGGAACAAGTGTCCTATCAATATGATCGTCATGGTGAAAAAGTGTTAGATGACTTCTCAGTAACTATTCATCATGGAGAAATGATCAGCATTGTAGGAAAAAATGGTGCCGGGAAATCTACACTTTCTAAAATAATTTGCGGGTTCATCACGCCTCAATCGGGCAAGATTTTATGGGAAGGGCAGGATTTTTCCAATTATTCAATCAAAGAACGTGCAGATAAAATTGGTTATGTGATGCAAAATCCCAATCAAATGATTTCTAAAAAAATGATTTTTGAAGAAGTAGCTTTAGGATTAGTTTTACGAGATGTGCCACAAGCAGAAATTGAGGAACGTGTGACGAATATTTTACATATTTGTGGGCTGTATCCCTTCCGGAACTGGCCGATTTCTGCGTTGAGTTTTGGGCAGAAAAAACGGGTAACTATTGCATCAATCTTAGTTTTAGAACCTGAATTATTAATTTTAGATGAACCAACAGCTGGGCAAGATTTTAAACATTACACAGAAATGATGACATTTTTAGAAGAATTGAACCGCTTAGGTGTGACTATTTTAATGATCACTCACGATATGCACTTAATGTTGGAATATACAACACGTGCGTTAGTAGTTTGTGATGGACGTTTACTAGCAGATGCGACTCCAGTTGCTGTTTTAACAGATGAAAAATTAATTCAAGCAGCTTCTTTAAAAGAAACGAGCTTGTTTACCTTTGCTAAAGCGTTAGGCTTGGAAAATCCCTTGCTATTTACGGAAAAATTTGTTGCTTACGATCGTGAGGTGCGTTTTGGATGAGTGAACGACAAATGTTAGGCTATCATCCTGATTCAACCTGGATTCATCGCTTAAACGGCACAAGCAAATTAGTCTTTTTAATCGTTGTCTCTGTGGCTTGTATGACCACGTATGATACTCGTTATCTGTTAGGAATGTCTGTGGTTTCGCTTGTTTTGTTAAAATTATCAAATATTAAATGGCATCAAATATCTTTTGTTATTAAATTTATTGCTATTTTTTCTTTGTTAAATATCTTAACGGTTTACCTTTTTGCACCTGAATATGGGGTTGATTTATATCAATCACGTACCGTGATTTGGGAAGGAATCGGACGGTTTACTTTGACACAAGAAGAATTATTTTATGAATTTAATTTAGTTTTAAAATATTTCTGTACGATTCCGTTGGCATTAATCTTTTTATTAACAACAAATCCTAGTGAATTTGCCTCCAGCTTGAATCGAATTGGTGTGAGTTATCGGATTAGTTATGCAGTAGCGCTGGCTATTCGTTATATTCCCGATATCCAAGAAGATTTTTTTAATATTTCTTTAGCACAACAAGCGCGAGGGTATGAGATGTCTAAAAAGGGACGGTTAGGCCAACGAATCAAAGGCGTAGCACAAATCGTTTTACCCTTAATCCTATCTAGTTTAGATCGAATTGAAACTGTGAGTACCGCTATGGAATTAAGGCGTTTTGGTCAAAAGAAAAATCGAACGTGGTATGCGCAACAACCTTTTCATCTGCGTGATTTTTCGGTAATGTTACTTGCCTTATGCTTATTAGGAATCAGTTTCTGGTTGTTCCATGTGAATGGTGGCCGGTTTTATAATCCATTCCAATAAATAACAAATTGATAAGGTTCTATAAATAGAACGGATATTTTTTTATTATTAAGAATCTAGTACTTTCTCTTACTATGAGTGTACTAGATTCTTTTTTTGCAACTTTAAAGAACTAGACCAATTTTCGTTTTTTAGATTTTTGTTGACAAGCACCTACTTTTAATTGTATGATTGTTTATGTTTCTACGGAATATATTTACAAAGGAGGTATATAGACCAATATCGGATAGCGCCAGACCTGAACGTTCAGGTGACGAGGAGAGAGCTTATCGAAGATTCGGCGGGTGGCTCTAGGGACTGCACTCTACAGATAACAAAGAAAAACTAATTGTGAAGTTAGAACAAAGCGGTTATCACGCAGGTAGAAACATATAATGGGATTTGCTAGTTAAACAGGACCTAGTAAATACAGAATTTCAATTGGAAAGTAGGAATTAGCATTATGTGTGGAATTGTCGGAATGATTGGGAAAGAAAATGTTACGGAAAGTTTGATCCAAGGATTAACAAAATTGGAATATAGAGGTTATGATTCTGCTGGGATTTGTGTGAATGATCAAAGCCAACAGCCCCATGTAGTTAAGGCAGTTGGGGGCATTGCCGATTTAGCAGCAAAATTAACGCCAGAAATCGATGGAACGGTTGGTATTGGTCATACTCGTTGGGCCACTCATGGCGAACCAACTGTCGCCAATGCACATCCCCATGTTTCAAGCGATCAACGCTTTGCATTAGTGCATAATGGTGTCATTGAAAACTTTGAAGAATTAAAAGAACAATTTTTAAGTGGTGCTCACTTAATTGGTGATACAGATACTGAAATCGTCGTTCAATTAATTGCTCATTTTGCTGAAAATGGTTTTTCAACAAAAGATGCTTTTAAAGCGGCTTTAGCCGAAATTAAAGGTTCATACGCTTTTGCATTAATGGATAAAATGGATCCCAATACTATCTACGTAGCGAAAAATAAAAGCCCGTTACTTATCGGTCTAGGTGAAGGCTTTAATGTTATTTGTAGTGACGCGATGGCGATGATTAAAGAAACCAATCAATTTGTTGAGATTGTTGATGGTGAAATTGTAACTGTTACAGCGGATAAAGTAGTAATCGAAACGCCAGAAGGACAAGTAATCAACCGAGAACCTTTTGAAGCGCAATTAGATTTAAATGACATTGAAAAAGGAACATATCCGTTTTATATGCTCAAAGAAATTGATGAACAACCTGCAGTGATGCGCAAAATTGTTCAAGCATATACTCAAGGTGAAAAAGTGACTTTAGATGAGGCGTTACTTGAAAAAATTAATCAATGTGACCGAATTTACATTATTGCTTGTGGGACAAGTTATAATGCAGGTTGGGTCGGAAAATCTTTAATTGAAACGATTGCCAGTATTCCTGTGGAAGTTCATTTATCAAGCGAGTTTGGCTACAACATGCCTATTTTATCTGAAAAACCGTTCTTCATTTTCTTAAGCCAAAGTGGTGAAACGGCAGATAGTCGCCAAGTACTGGTACAGGTTAATGAATTAGGTCATCCATCACTTACATTAACAAATGTTGCTGGCTCAACATTATCACGTGAAGCGGACGATACCTTGTTATTACACGCAGGACCAGAAATTGCTGTCGCTTCCACCAAAGCTTATACTGCTCAAATCGCTGTCTTAGCTATTTTAGCAAAAGCAATTGGTGAAGAACGCCAGACATTAGCAGCCGTCTCATTTGATGTGGCTCACGAATTGAGCGTGGTAGCAGCTGTCATGGAAACCTTGATTGATGAAAAACAACAAATGAAAGCCTTGGTGGAAGATTATCTGACGTATACTCGAAATGCCTTCTATATTGGGCGAGGAGTCGACTATTATGTGTCGATGGAAGCGGCCTTGAAGTTGAAAGAAATTTCCTACATTCAAGCAGAAGGCTTTGCGGCAGGTGAATTGAAGCATGGAACGATTGCCTTAATTGAAGAAGGAACACCTGTGATTGGGATTGTGACAGATGCCAAAGTCGCAGCCCATACAAGAGGCAATTTAAAGGAAGTCGAAAGTCGTGGAGCAAGAAATATTGTGATTGCCTTGGAATCCTTGGCAAAACCACAGGACCAACTAATTATTCCAGATGTTCATCCGTTACTTTCTGCCTTAGTTAGCATTGTTCCAGGTCAATTATTAGCGTACTATGCAACCTTACAAAGAGGCTACGATGTTGATAAACCAAGGAACTTAGCCAAAAGTGTAACTGTTGAGTAAATCAAGAACCTGAGAGAAAGATGTTTAACGGGTTCTCATAAGTTTTAATATCTGAGGTCGGGACAGAAGCGTTTAACTCCGAGAAATAAGAAGGAGTTGCTTCTGTTCCCGCCGTTTATAAGTTTTTGAGCGTGGAGCAAAAATCCAAAGTGATTTTTGTCCCACGCTCAGATATTTTTTATAAAAGAAAGATATTCAGTCAAAAATGAAATATTCCAAAGAAATTCTTTTTTTCCGTTGAAAACTGTTTGCATTTTAGCAAAATTAGATATAATTAATAAGAACCGAAAAATAAGAATTAGCCAGTGAGGTAACTTTGTTTGAAAGAAAGCAAAAAGTAGGTTAAGCTGAAAAGTGCTAATTTATTTAACAAAAAAAGATTGTGAGTTGTTTGATATGGATCAGTTTAGTACATTAACTGAACAAGAATTTACTACCTTTGCAATGACACATCCTGCAGGTAACTTTTTAGAAACACCCGAAATGAAACATTTATTGGAACGACGTGGCTGGCATTGTGAATACGTTGGCGTCAAACGAGAAGGGCAACTAATTGCTGCGTGTATCCTAAGCAAGAAAAAAGTCAAAATTGGTTATGCTTTCGACATTGACGGCGGAATTTTGATGGATTATACAGATAAAAAATGTGTAGAAGCCTTTTTCACAGGCTTAAAAAAATATGTGAAAAAAAATGATGGCCTTTATTTAACCTTTACTCCCAATAAACAAATTTGTTTACGTGATTTTAATGGCGGTGAAGTTGAAAAGGTCAATCAAGAAACATTTGACTATTTCACATCAATTGGTTTTGAACACCAAGGGTTTGATGTGCACAATTTTGATGGCGCGCCACGTTGGCTGTTTGTCAAAGATATGGCTGGATTAACAGAAGAAGAGCTCTGGAAATCTTATGGAAAAGATGCTAAATATGACATCAAGAAAACATGGGAATATGGAGTAGCAACCCGAGAACTTCGTTACGAAGAGCTACCTCTCTTTAAGAAATTAACGGAAGAAACAAGTGCACGACGTAATTTTGAAGATAAGGATTTAGCTTATTACCAAGCTGTTTATGAAGAGTTTGGCGAACGAGCAAAATTTATGGTGGCGGAACTAAACTTTGCTACTTATTTAGAAAATCTTCATGAGAAATTACGCAAATTACAAGAGACGCTCAACGAAGTCAATGAAGCGTTAATTGTCAATCCTAAAAGCCGTAAAAAAAATAACCAGAAACGTGAATTTGAAGATGAAGTTCGTACCGTGCGCAAACGGATTGACGAAGCTAAAGAAATGAAAACATCAGATGAACCTGAAATTTTAGCAGGCGCCTTATTCATTGTTCATCCACAAGAAGTGGTTTACTTGTTTAGTGGTACGTATGAAAAATATAAACAATACTATGCACCGTATTTAATTCAACATAAAATGTTAACTTACACAGTAGAAAATAACATTCCCAAATATAATTTTTATGGCGTTGACGGTGTCTTTGATGGAAGTGATGGGGTTCTTAAATTCAAACAATCCTTTGGCGGTCATGTCGAAGAATTAATGGGCAATTTCCAATGGAAAGCCAAACCAATGAAATATGCCTTATATCACGCATTAAAAACAATTAAAGAAAAAGTCTAAAATTAAAACCTAATCCTTAAAAAGGAATGGCAAAGTGAGGCGTTTAAATGGAAAATCAAGTTGAGGTTATGACGTATGCACAGTTAAAAGAAATTATGCAGGCGTTAGAAGCAAACGAAGCGATTACAGAAGATACAAAAGTCTTTATTGATACAGGCTGGGATAGCGTGCAAGAAGTAGCACCAGATGCAGTCAGTATTGAAAAAGTTGCTAAATTTACAGTAGCAGATGTTTTAACAAACGAAAGTTTTGCTGGGTATAGTTTAGAAGAAAAGGCGGAGAAGATGAACGCTGAAGGCGACCTAGAAACGGCAATTATTATTCGTAATCTTTACTAAAAAAGTCCGTTTGAATAGTTAAAATCGAGGTCGGGACAGAACCGTTTAGCTCCTAGCAACGCGTAGTGTTGGTTCTGTTCCCGCCGGTTATCAGGTTTTGAGCCTGGAGCAAAAATCCAAAGTGATTTTTGTCCCAGGCTCATCTGCTTTAAATAAGAAATAAAGGAGGTTAGATATGAGTACCATTCATGAATTTCCAAAAAACTATGAACGTTTTATTGCACAAGGAGAAGAAGCACTTGTAGAACATAATCAGATCGCCGCTTTAGAAAATTTTCAACAAGCCTATCAGCTACAACAAACGCCGCCAGTAAACCAAAAAATTGTCCAATTATTGTTGGAAATGGGTGAAGCTGACGAAGCACTAGCATTGGCAGAAGCGTTCCAAGAGTCTTATTTTGAGAACCTTGAAACAGCGGCAATTTATATGCAAATTTATAGTCAAAGTCGTCGCTTTATTGAAGGGTATATTTTATTGAAGCAATTACTTCAAACTAAAAAAATAACGCTAGCACAACAAAAAACGTTAGAACAGCAATTAATGCAAGTGGAAGAGGCGTATCAACAATTAGAAACGCAGCAAATTCAAGCAATTAAAAGGAACTTGTTAGTAAGCGATCAATTGCCCGTTTATCAACAATTAGCGAACATTAAAACCAGTTTATATTTGCCTAAACCAGTATTTGTGGAAGTCGCAAAAGATTTAGTTATGAACCAAGCACTTAGTTATTTTGCTCGGGAATGGTTCATTGAAGAATTAGCACTGTTGCAATTTTCAGAACCACTGACCTTTCTTTGGTATGACAATCAGCCTCAGACAGTCTTACTAGAAGGAAAAACTGGACCGTTAAATACGCCAATCTATTCCGAAATTTATACTGAACTTAGGAATCGCTTAGAAAATGATGATCCAATTATGCTGCAGCATTTGGAAGAAGAAATTCGATTGCATCTTGCCTATTTGTATCCATTAGCAGAGACGGTTATTTCAGATCCAACTATCTGGGTCTGGGGTTATTTGGCAACCTATTATCCTGAATATATTGAAAAAGAATTGACTGAAGCAAAAGGCCATCAAATCGATGCTGTTCAAAATGTTCAACAGGCGATACGAACGGCATTTACACAAATAATGCTTTAAAAAATGGCACGTCCTAAAAGCGAGGACGTGCCATTTTTTCGGTTTCAGAAATTTGCTGAATCTGCTCTAATTGCTTTTCTTGACTGATTATTGCGGATAATAGAAAAAAGCAAGACAGAAATAAGTAAAAAGGATTCCTTGAATCAAGCAAATCACAACGAACAATGGCGTTGCTCCTGGAAAAGAATCAGAAATCCGTGTAATTAAAAATTCAACCAACCACAAAATCATTGAAAATAAAAATAATTTTTTCTGACGAGTTCTCATAGTCCGCAACAACCTTTCTGGTGATTTTCACTTCTCTATCATAACATAGAAAACGAGCTGTTTTTTCTCAAAAATTTTGTTACTTCATAAGAAAAATGGGAAATAAACAAGTTTCAGGAAGTAATAAATGTACCCGAAAAGAATACTTAATCCATCTTAATCAAACCATACAGTCACGTTTATTGCAAAAGAAGTGTTTTTGGATGGAACAAATTATTTCATAAACACAAATATTTCTTTGTTGTTTGTATAAATGTCATAAAAGTGATTACTTACTACTTTTTGATTTTTAGACATATCCGTATCTGTCAGTGGTGCCATCTCTACTCCTAAATTCGATGAAGTATTGAACCAAACGTAATTAGGGAAGTATAGACCGTCATTTGGTGGCACGATTTTTGAAAGAATTGGGTAGTTTCGACTTGTATTAGCATAAACAGTTGAATTTTTGAAAAACGTATTTAAATAAACTTTTTTTCGTTCGTTTGTTACAACATTTTTTAAATCATCTGTTAAAACAGCTGCTTGGCGATTGAATGCTTCTTTTTGATAGTTTAATGTGGAAGAATACACCAAAACAAACGATAAAATATAATAAGATAACAAGCTGGCCACAAGTAACGAAGTTAGATAAATTGCTTTCACTTGTCGATTGTTAAATAAACTTAACATGCTGATTGTAACGAAAACAGCAAATCCGTAAATATAGCGAGGCGCATCACCTGCGATATTTCTTGAATAGACAATAAAAATACCAAAACTTAAGAGAGAAGCAAGTCCTAAATACAAGATACAATAAAGGAAACTTAGGCCTAAGTTGATTTTGCTATTTGATAGATGACTAATAAAAAATAAAACAAGCAGTAGGAGCAGTAATAAGAGCCATAAACGATTACTCTGGTTCAATAGCTCTGAAAAATAATGGTAACTATTTTGATAAGCCACACTGGGAATATCATGCAAACTTGGTAAGGCCTGACTGCCCCCAATGTTGTTTGTTGCGGAAGGTACAAATTTTAACTCGATAAGGTAGCTGACTATAGAAAGTAGATAAGCGATAGCAGCAAGTGCGACTTTTTTACAAAGAGCAATGAAATTTTCTCCAGCAAGTAACTGCTTGAAAGTAAGGAATAAGACGATAACTATATAAATTCCTGACGAGGCTTGGTAAGTATTAAACATAACAAACAGTGAAAAGACAGAAACCAAGAAAAACGTAAAAGAATTACGCTGCCACCAATAAAAAGGAAGAAACGAACAAAAAATACTCAATGCCATATAGGGACTATCAAACCTGAAACTAAGACATTGAAGGAACCAAGGATTGAGGCCAATTAAAGTAGCTACCAAAGAGGAACCCCAGCTAATTTTTTGGTCATTGATGATATAAATAGCTAGTATGCTTGTGAGAGATAAGATAAGACCTGTCAGAATCGGTGTGGTCAAGCCCAGATCTGTCAAATGACGACTTCCTTGAACAAACCATGAGAGAAATTCACTGCCCCAACGTGCGTAAGTCGTACCAAAATCTGTCATTCCAGCGACTTGGCGAGCATTATCATCTAAATAAGGGAAATTGATAATGCCGATGGATAAAACTGCCACTTGATAAATTAAAATGATCAATAGAAGATAGGTTTTATTTTCAATACACCAATTCTTTAAATCAAATTTTTTTGATTCTGTAGGTAATTGTTTCATGATTGTACTCCACTCCAATAATTATTTAACAATTAAAATATACCATAACGAGTGGAATGAAGAAATTGCTTTTGTTATTTTCTCATCTTGACAGAACACTAAGAGTAGGCAAAACAAAAAAATCCCAACTCTTTATTAAAGAGTTGGGATTTTACCAAAAAGCCACCTGCCGGGCTTGAACCGGCGACCCCCACCTTACCATGGTGGTGCTCTACCAACTGAGCTAAGGCGGCGTTTTTAAAGGCTACACTGCGACGAGTAAACGTCAAAGTTCCTTTTGAAAAATCGTACAAATCTCGTGCACAAGAAATAGAATAACGTATAGATGAAAGTTTGTCAATTGCTCTTTCGTAAAAAAAGAAAAATGATTTTTTTCTAAGAAAAACTGTTGACAATCTCTTTTTTGTCTAGTAAAGTGTAAATCAACATCACAGATAACTATTCATTCGTTGAAGAGAAGAGTAAATTTTGATGACCTTCAAAAGAGAGTCCTGATTGGTGAAAAGGGACAAGGTTCAGAAAAGTTGAAGATGGCCTCTGAGAATAAATTGCTGATAAGTAAGCAATTTCGGCTAAGCACCCGTTACCATGTGCACCAAGTTAATAAAGACTTGGATAAGAGATGAGATATAAAGAATCAGTTATATTTCGAAAAAAGGTGGTACCGCGAATCATTCGCCCTTTACTAGCAAAACGCTAGTGAAGGGCTTTTTGCTGTGAATCACTACGACTGGCTCGAAGCGACAGAGTAGATGATGAACAGTACAAGGTGACCGAAGGGCAAGTTGTGTCATTTGCACGAAAGTGTTCCTACGATTCTCGCCAAAGCTGCGATTCTCGTCACAGTCAAATCCTGTTGAGCACTACGACTGATGCAAAGAGAGAGAGCAGCTATTATCTGCGATTACTCGATGCTTGAAGGGATAGGAACTCTAGTCTGTTTGATTTTGAAAATAAACGAAAATCAGTTTAAAATGAATAGAAATAAAAAAGCAGTGATATAGTAAGTACAAGACTTGATTTGTCTAACAGAGAGCCTAGGTAGCTGAGAATAGGTGACAAAGACGTTTTGGAAAATGGCTATTGAGCAAGCGCTCCGAGTGTTAAACACAAGGCGGCGACGGGGGCTCCCGTTATCGAGCTAGGGTATCGAACATATTGTTCCGTACTTGAAAAGGGAATTTGTGTGAGCAAATTCTGAACATGAGGTGGTAACACGCAAAAAAGCGTCCTCAACGATACAACTCGAGTTGTGTCGTTGAGGATGCTTTTTTCTTTTTTATGAAAAAATGCAGATTGGTAAGAATGAAGGGGGATAAAGAATGATTGAACTAAAAAATATCAGTGTGACATTTCAACAAAAAAAACAAGAAATTCAGGCTGTCCAAGATGTTTCTTTGACAATTGATAAAGGGGATATCTACGGAATCGTTGGTTATTCCGGTGCTGGAAAAAGTACGTTAGTACGGGTAATTAATTTATTGCAACGACCAACAGCGGGCACCGTTATTATTAACAAAGAAAATATTTTAACTTTTTCTAAAAAGGAATTACGACAACAACGAAAAAAGATTGGAATGATTTTTCAACATTTTAATTTGATGAAAGAGCGGACCATATTTAGTAATATCGATTTTTCATTAAAATATTCTGGGCTAAGTAAAAGTGAACGGCGTCAAAAAATCAGCCATTTATTAGAGCTAGTTGGACTAAGTGAAAAACGGGACGCTTACCCCAGTCAACTATCAGGAGGGCAAAAACAGCGGGTTGCGATTGCCCGCGCTTTAGCAAATGATCCTGAAATTTTACTTTGTGATGAAGCGACGAGTGCGTTAGATCCAAAAACAACGGGACAGATTTTAGCCTTGTTAAAAAAGTTAAATCAAGAACTGAACTTGACGATTGTCTTAATCACCCATGAAATGCAAGTGGTTAAAGAAATTTGTAATAAAGTCGCGGTGATGGAAAATGGCTGCGTTGTCGAATCAAACGATATTGTTTCGATTTTTAGTCAACCCCAACAACCTTTAACCAAAGATTTTATCCGGACAGCAACTCATATTGACCAAGCATTAACCACGATTCTTGAACATCCTAAATTAGCTGATTTAGATAAAAATCAAGAATTAATTGAATTTTCTTATGTGGGAGATCAAACGAACGAGCCATTAATTGCACAATTGTATAGCCAATATCAGGTGTATACGAATATCCTTTATGGCAATGTCGAAATTGTTCAAAACGTTCCTATTGGCCATTTAATTGTGGTGCTTTCTGGCGATGAGGCCCAGCGTCAACAAGCCCTTGCTTATTTAGCGAAACAAGGCGTGCGAACCAATGTTTTGAAAACCTATCAGCAAACGAAGCAAAAGCAGAATTTACAGGTGATTTAAAAAAGGAGTGAACTGAGAATGTATCAATTATTTGAGAAATATTTTCCGAATGTTGTCCAATTAAAACAAGAGTTTCTTCAAAGTACATGGGAAACAGTATACATGGTTTTTTGGACAGCCTTGATTGCTGGCGTGTTAGGAGTCTTGTTGGGTGTTGTGCTTGTCAGTACTGGGCCCAGTGGTGTTTTGAAAAATCCACCCCTGTATAGTGTCTTAGAAAAAATTATTAATGTTTGCCGCTCTATTCCTTTCATTATTATGCTCGCACTGATTCAACCATTAACACGAATTTTGGCAGGAACAACAATTGGTACAACCGCAGCGTTAGTTCCGTTAGTTATTGGCGTAATTCCATTCTTCGCGCGCCAAATTGAAAATGCGTTATTAGAAGTAGATCCTGGTGTTATTGAAGCGGCAGAAGCCATGGGGACGAGTCCCTTAGGGATTATTTTTCGGGTCTATTTAATTGAAGGGTTACCAAGTATTATTCGTGTTTCAGCAGTGACAATTATTAATTTGATTGGATTAACAGCCATGGCAGGAGCGATTGGAGCCGGTGGTCTGGGCAACTTAGCGATTACTCGAGGGTACAATCGGTTTCAAACCGATGTGACATTTATGGCCACATTAATTATTTTAATTATGGTATTTATCAGTCAAGCCATTAGTAATCAATTAATCAAAAAAACATCACATTAGAAAAAAGGAGAACTGACAAATGAAAAAATTTAGTAAATTAATTGGACTTATTGGAGTATTAGCTTTTACGATTGCAGGTTGTGCATCGGGGACTGCGAAGGATACTAAGACAGAAACTGTTAAACTAGGCGTTGTAGGAACAAAAAACGATGAATGGGAATCGGTCAAAGACCGTTTGAAAAAGAAAAATATTGATCTACAATTGGTAGAATTTACAGACTATACGCAACCAAATGCAGCATTAGCAGAAAAAGAAATTGATTTAAATGCCTTTCAGCATCAAATCTTTTTAGACAATTACAATAAAGAACATGGGACGAAATTAGTATCAATTGGCAATACAGTCAATGCACCATTGGGAATTTACGCCAATAAATTGAAAGATATCACGAAAATTAAAGACGGCGGAGAAATTGCTATTCCTAATGACCCAACGAATGGTGGGCGGGCGTTAATTTTATTACAAACTGCAGGACTGATAAAAGTTGATCCTGCGAAACAGCAACTACCGACTGTCAGTGATATTACTGAAAATAAACGCCAATTGAAAATAACTGAATTAGATGCTACGCAAACAGCGCGTGCTTTACAAGATGTCGATGCTTCAGTGATTAATAGCGGCATGGCTGTCGATGCTGGGTATACACCAGATAAAGATGCTATTTTCTTAGAACCTGTAAACGAAAAAGCGAAACCTTATGTGAACATTGTCGTGGCTCGAGAAGAAGATCAAGAGAATAAACTTTATCAAAAAGTTGTAGAAGAATATCAACAAGAAGAAACGAAAAAGGTCATTGCAGAAACATCAAAAGGCGCCAATGTTCCAGCCTGGGAAACATTTGGTAAAAAATAAAGGAGGCATTTATAATGAGTACAACAACGATTCAAACAATCCAAGAAGCTATTGCTACAGAAAAGGAATGGATAATCCATTTAAGACGTCATTTTCATCAATACCCTGAAGCAAGTTTAAAAGAATATGAAACGATTAAGCGCATTAAAGAAGAACTACTAGCCTTAGCTATTCCTTTTGTAGAAGTAGGGGAAACGGGTGTTTTAGCAACCATTGAAGGAGGTCTTGGCGCTGGCAAAACGATTTTGTTACGTGCAGATATTGATGCGTTGGAATTGCCAGATGCAACAGGTGCTGCCTATGCTTCTAAAAATCCAGGACTCAATCATGCTTGTGGACACGATGGTCATGCGGCAGCATTGCTAGGTGCAGCTAAAGTGCTCAAAAAACATCAGGATACCTTTTCAGGAACGATTAAACTGGCCTTCCAGCCAGCTGAAGAAATTGGTGCAGGCGCTCGACAATTTGTGGAAGGAAATTATTTAGACGCAATCGACCAAGTGTTTGGGATTCATTTAGATTCTAGTGTGCCGGTCGGGAAATTAGTCGCTACCAAAGGCGCCACCAACGCCTCTTGTGATATTTTTAAAATTGAAGTCAGTGGTCAAAGTAGTCACGTCGCCCAACCACAGAATGGCCGAGATGCTGTTTTAGCAGCGGCCAGTATCGTTGTGGAATTACAAAAAATTGTAGCTCGCGAGATTGATCCTTTAGATTCTGTCGTAGTAGGAATTGGCGTTTTACAAGCAGGAACACGCTATAATATTGTAGCAAACCAGGCAACCATTGAAGGTACTGTTCGAACATTTAGTCAGGAAACGCGCCAATTTGTTTTACAACGAGTCGAAGAAATTGCCCATGAAATTGCCCAGTCTCATCGCACAGAAATTGCTGATTTTTCTGTTTATGCGGCAGCGAATCCATTAATTAATGAAGAACAAGCAACCAACCGTGCACAGCAGGTAGCCAGTGAAATTGTTGGTTTTGAAAATGTTGTGACCGATCATCCTAAAAGTTTAGGGGCGGATGATTTTGCTGATTACTTAGGGGTAATTCCTGGTATCTATGGACGGGTCGGTTCACGAAACCCTGAAAATCCTGCTACTCATTTTGGACACCATCATGAACAATTTGATATTGATGAACGTGCCTTACTTTTAGCAGCAGAGTACCACGTACGCTATGCATTAAATTATTTGTCAGAATAATAGGGATAGGGAGCCGACAAAATGATGGTTTGTGGGCTCCTTTCGTTATAAACCAACGTGGCTTGCTTTCTTGTCATTCTATGGTAGAATACAAGCATAAGAAAGGTGATTCACATGTTTTTTGTTTTAACTGATAAATTAACAAGAAAAGTAGCTCCCGATAGTTTAAGAACAGATGAAGCACTGTTGTGGAGCCGAGCAATTAATTTCTTCATCGCTTGATAGGACATTTTTTGACTAGAAAAGCTAGTCTTATTTGAGTGTACGTACAAGCGGTTGTCGGGATTTCTGTCAGGATGGACGACGTGCAGACGTGGTTCTTTTTTTGTTGTCCCAAAATAATCAGTTAACAAGAAAGAAGTGACGAAAATGAGTATTTTAACTATTGAACATTTAACGCATCGGTTTGGCGAAAAGGTCTTGTATGAAGAGGCTTCATTGCAAGTGAATAAAGGGGATCATTTAGGCTTAACTGGCCAAAATGGGGTCGGCAAATCCACCTTAATTAAAATTTTAACGGGGGAAGTATTGCCAGACGAAGGAACGATTCAGTGGCAAAAAAATTGCAAGATTGGGTACTTGGATCAGCATGTTTCTGTAGAACAATCACTAACGATGGTTGATTTTTTGAAACAAGCCTTTCAAGAACTTTTTGATAAAGAAGCGAAACTGACAAAACTTTATGAAGAATACAGTCAAACGGCTTCGGAAAAACTTTTAGAACAAGCAGGCAAGTTACAAACAGATTTAGATGAAAGTAATTTTTACCAAATCGACACGATTATTCAGGATTTAGCCAATGGGTTAGGACTACAAGCAATTGGTTTGGATAAAAAGTTAGGGGAGCTAAGCGGTGGTCAACGTTCAAAAGTGATTTTAGCAAAATTATTGTTAGAGGCCCCTGATGTGTTACTTTTAGATGAACCCACCAACTATTTAGATGATACACATATTCAATGGCTTGTTCGCTATCTGAATAATTTTGAAGGAAGCTTTCTATTAGTCTCCCATGATTATCAATTTTTAAATGAAGTGACGAATTGCATCGCAGACATTGAGTTTGGCAAGTTAACCAAATATACTGGAAATGTAGAAAAATCTTTTGCACAAAAAGAGCAGAATAAACAAACCTATTTGAAACAGTATCAGGCCCAACAAGAAAAAATTGAAAAAATGGAAGCCTACATTCGTAAATACAAAGCTGGAAATCGAGCAACGATGGCTAAAAGTCGACAAAAACAATTGGACCGCTTGGAACGATTGACTACGCCTGGTTCCTTGACTAAGCCGGCGATTGAATTTCCTTATCAAGGGTTAGTTGCAACGCAAGCACTAACGACCCAAAAGTTAGTTGTTGGCTATCGGGAACCTTTGTTAGAACCGTTAGATTTAATGGTTCATGTCGGTGAAAAAGTCGCATTGAAAGGTTTCAATGGGATTGGCAAATCAACATTAATTAAAACGTTAACGAAAGTGATTCCTTCATTAGATGGAGAATTTCATTATCCGCTGAATACAAAAATTGCTTATTTTACCCAAGACTTAGCGTGGCCTAATGAACAGTTAACGCCACTAGACTATTTATCAGATCGTTTTCCAGATACCACGATTAAAGAGCGAAGAAGTCATTTGGCTAGGGCAGGTTTACCAGATAAGTTAGCAATGCAGTCGCTAGCCCTGTTAAGTGGTGGTGAGCAAACAAAAGTAAAACTAGCGGAACTAATGATGCAAACAAGTAATTTGTTATTTTTAGATGAGCCAACCAATCATATTGATGAAGCGGCCAAAAAAAGTTTACAAGAAGCAATTCACGTTTACCCAGGAACGGTTTTTCTGGTTTCCCATGAAGCAGATTTTTATGAGGAAATTGTGGATCGAGTAATTGATATTGAGGAATTAGTTAAATAAAGAAGAAAGAACCAAGTTGAGGGGGAGTCAACTTGGTTCTTTCTTCTTTATTATTTATTTACTCATTAAGCCATCATGGATTTTTGTTAAATTCCAGTTCATCATGCTGTAGTACGTATCGCCTTCTGTTCCTTCTTTGGCAAGAGAGTCTGTGAAAAGTGTATCGTAAATTGGTCGTTTCACTTCTTTTGAGACACGTTCCATACTACGTTTATCGACACTGGTTTCAACAAATAACACAGGTGCTTTTGATTTCTTAATGGTATCAATAATCGTGGTCATTTGTTCAGGTGTTCCTTGACTTTCTGTGTTAATTTCCCAAATATAAGCGGCATTTAAATCATAAGCTTTGGAGAAATATTTAAAGGCACCTTCACTTGTAACTAATAATTTTTTATCATCAGGAATATCAGCAAATTTAGCTTTGGCTTCCTCATGTAGTTTGCTAAGTTTTTCGGTATAATTTTTCGCGTTTTCTGTATAGAAATCTTTATTTTTTGGATCTTTTTCTACTAACACGTCACGAATGTTTTCTACATATTTAATGCCATTTTCAATGTCTAACCAAGCATGCGGATCTTCTGTTTGTTCTTGACCGGCACTTGTTAAATATTGTGGCGTAACATTTTTGCTTGTAGAAAAGTAATCTTTATTCTCAACTTTTTTGGCCGTTTTCATTAATTTGTTAAACCAGCCATTTCCGCCTGTTTCTAAGTTCAAGCCGTTAAAGAATAAAATGTCCGCTTCAGAAGCTTTCGCAATGTCTTCTGGTAACGGTTCATATTCGTGAGGGTCTGTCCCAATTGGCACAATACTATGCAGCTCAATTTTGTCTTGCCCAACATTTTTCACTAAATCAGATAGGATCGAGTTCGTTGTCACAATTGCTAATTTTTCTTTCTTTTCAGCGGCTTGATTCCCGCAAGCAGCTAACGTTAACCCTGCTAAAAGTGTTAAAAAAAATAAACTAAATTTTTTCATTCGTTGATTCCTCCATTTCTTTCTGACGGTTTACAAATACTAGGCCTTTCTTTGGTGAGAAAAAGAAAGCCAATAAAAAGAATAAGGCGGCGGTTAAAACAATCGTCGCACCAGAAGCTAAGTTATAAGAATAACTGAAGAATAGGCCAATCACTGAACTTAAAATCCCAAAAGTAGAGGCTAAGCCAATCATTGTCGGTAAGTGATTTGTTAATAGATAAGCTGTTGCCGCTGGCGTAATCAGCATGGCAATGACTAAAATAGTTCCGACGGTTTGTAAAGAAGAAACAGCGACTAGTGTTAGTAAAAACATCAATGCATAGTGGAAAAATTGAATATTTAAACCATAGGCCTGAGCCATTGTGGGATCAAAAGAAGTGAGTTGCAACTCTTTATAAAACAATGCCACAAAAATCAAAACAATCACGCCGACGACACAAGTAATTAAAATATCGGTATCTGCAACCGCTAATACATTTCCAAACAGAATATGATATAAATCTGTGGAACTTTTTGCAAAAGAGATAAAAATAATCCCTAAAGCAAAAAAAGAACTAAAGACAACACCAATGGCAGTATCATTTTTTAGTGGACTTTTTTGGGTAATAAAGCCGATCGATAATGCAGCTAATAAGCCAAAAATAGAAGCGCCAAAAATATAATTGAAACCAAACATATAAGAAACAGCGACTCCTGGTAAAACGGCATGGGAAATCGCATCACCCATCAAAGACATCCCACGTAAAATAATGAATGAACCAATTACCCCTGAAATGAGTCCGACAATTACAGACGTCAAAAGGGCATTTTGTAAAAATTGATAACGGAATAAACCATCAATAAATGCAGCAATCATTTTGCAACCCCCTGTATTAATAAATCACCTAACAAATCACCGTATGCTTCTTGGAGCGTTTCTGCAGTAAATGTTTGTTCAACAGGACCCGCAGCAATTAGCCGGTTTTTCAAAACGATTAATTCATCAAAATAGTGGGACACTTTGTGCAAATCATGGTGAACAATGATAATCATTTTACCTTGATTTTTTAATGATTTGAGAATATCCATAATCACTTTTTCACTAGACATATCAATGCCGACGAAAGGTTCATCTAAAAAAATCACCTCAGCACCTTGGGCCAAAACACGGGCGATAAATACACGTTGTAATTGGCCACCAGAAAGTTCACCAATCTGGCGTTGCGCATAGTCTTCTAATTGCACCATTTTTAATGCAGCCATGGCTGCTTGCTTTTCTTTCTTTCCTGGGCGTTTTAATAGTCCCAAGTTTGGATAGGTTCCTAGCAAGACCGTTTCAAAAACGCTAATTGGGAAACTAAGATCCAAGGCGCTACGTTGTTCTACATAGGCAATGGTTGTTTTTTGTTGGTCAATCGCTTGATTATTTAACAAAACATCACGTTCCTTTGTTTTAATCAAGCCTAATAACCCTTTAATAAATGTTGACTTTCCAGCACCATTTGGTCCGATAATTCCAGTAATTTTACCGGAGGGAATAGTAACGTGGATATTATTTAAAGCGGTCCGTCCTTGATATTGAACGGTTAACGCTTGAACAGCTAAGTTAAAGCTTTTTCTCATGAAATTCCTCCTTTTTAGGTTTGCCTTAAAATCAGTATAAGGGATAGTTTAAGAAAATGCAAATAATTTTTAGGCGCACCTAAATACAAGCGCTTTTTTCACAAAGAAAACCGTTTCTTTCAATAAATTAAGGAGGATCCCATGATTTTTATGACAAAAAATGGTAGAATATGAATGAAAACGACTATTATTTTATATTGACGGAGGATATCATGACCGAAAACTATCAAGATGACACCTTACGCATCTTCAGTTTAAATGCAAATCGACCACTTGCTGAAAAAATCGCAGCATCAGTAGGAACAGAATTAGGAAAAAGCACCGTGCGCCAATTTAGTGATGGCGAAATTCAAATTAATATTGAAGAAAGTATTCGTGGCGATCATGTCTACATCATCCAAGCAACGAATGCCCCTGTAAATGATCATTTGATGGAATTGCTTATTTTAATTGATGCATTAAAACGTGCTAGCGCAAAAACAATTAATGTTATTTTGCCTTACTATGGTTATGCTCGCCAAGACCGCACAGCGAAACCAAGAGAGCCCATTACTGCGAAATTAGTTGCTAATATGTTAGTAGAGGCAGGCGCAACACGTTTGTTAACATTAGACTTGCATACTGTTCAAGTCCAAGGATTTTTTGATATCCCAGTAGATAATTTATTTACAATGCCTTTGTTTGCTCATTATTATCGTCAACAAGCATTAGTAGGGGAAGAAATTGTGATTGTTTCGCCTAAAAACAGTGGCGTTCAACGCGCACGTAGTTTATCGGAGTACTTAGATGCGACCTTAGCAATTGTCGACCATGAAGAGATTGATGGGGTGCGTCAAGAAGGTTACGTTATTGGGAATGTCGCTGGGAAAAAATGTATTCTTGTTGATGACATTTTGAATACTGGTCAAACGTTAGCCACAGCGGCGGAAGTTTTAATGAAAAATGGTGCGCAAGAAGTGTATGCTTGCGCCTCGCATGGTTTGTTATCAGAAGGCGCAAAAGCAACCTTAGAAAATGCGCCAATTAAGGAAATTAGTATTACTGACTCTGTTTATACGACAGCAGACCGCCAACCAGCAACCTTGAATATTATTTCTTGCGCTGAGTTAATGGGGGAAGCGTTACTTCGTATTCATGAAAATAAACCAATGAGTCCATTATTCCGTTTAGAACCAAAAGGAGAATAAGTGGTTCCTTAAACTAAAAATAGGTCTAACAACTTTAATAGTGTTGGGCCTATTTTTCTTATCTCTTTTATAAATAGAAGAGAAAGTATTCTGATTTTGTGTTTTAAGCTTTTTATGCTAGAATAACGCCAGAACATAAGGAAAGGGACGAGTCATTTGGAACCCATTTATTTAGATCATGCGGCAACAACGCCGCTTCATCCAACGGTCATTCAAGCGATGACTGAAAATATGCAAACGACTTTTGGTAATCCATCAAGTATTCATCAGTTTGGACGAAAGGCACACGGTCTTCTGGAAGAAGTGCGTCAAACGATTGCCGAGAGCTTACAAGCCAAACCCCACGAAATTATTTTTAATAGTGGTGGCACAGAAGGGGATAACACAGCCATCTTGGCAGTTGCTTTTTCTCGTCAAAAGGAAGGAAAACATATTATTACTACGGCAATTGAACATCCCGCTGTGTTACGAACGATGGAATACTTAGAAACGTTAGGCTTTGAAGTGACTTACTTACCTGTGAATGAAAATGGTCAGATTTCAATGGATCAATTCAAAAAGTCTTTACGCGAAGAAACGATCTTGGTTTCAATGATGTATGGCAATAATGAAATTGGAAATCGATTACCAATTGCTGAAGTTGGTGCAATTCTTAAAAATCATTCGGCGATTTTTCATACAGATGCCGTCCAAGCTTACGGAAGTGAAGTCATTTTACCTCATGAATTAGGGATCGACTTATTAAGTATTTCTGCTCATAAAATCAATGGTCCAAAAGGCGTAGGTTTTTTATTTAAAAGCGATGCAATCCAATTACCACCTCTTTTACATGGTGGGGAACAAGAAGAAAAACGACGTGCGGGCACGGAAAACTTAGCTGGAATTATTGGCATGGGTACTGCCGTTTCATTACTAACTTCTGCAGAAAAGCAAGCAAGAAAAACAGCCTATCAAAGTTTTCAAACGATTATTTTAAAAGCGTTAGAAGAAGCCAATATTGATTTTTCAATTAATGGTGAACCAACGAATCGTTTAGCGCATGTCTTAAATCTTCATTTAAAAGGAATTCCCAGTGATTTGCTCTTAATGCATTTGGACTTAAGAGGTATTGCGATTTCAACAGGCTCGGCTTGTACAGCGGGAACTGTGGATCCTTCGCACGTGTTGACAGCGATGTATGGAGAAAATTCCTCAGCTATTAAAGAATCAATCCGGATTAGTTTTGGCTATGGGAACACACCAGAAGAAATTGCGACTTTTTCTGAAGTACTAGTTGCAGTGATTCAACAATTGAAAAAATAATCTGATTGCGGCAGCTACAGGTTTTCGCTATAATGAAGATAACAATGAAAATAATGAGGTGGAACCCATGGCATTTACAACAACGGCTGCTGTTGAAGGCTCAACAGTTTTTTACAAAGTACATCCTAGTGCAAAACGCTATACATTAAAAGATAACGGCTTTACTGAAACAAAATCAGGGAACTTTCAATTGATTCGTTCCTTAGATCCAACGCCTCAGAGAAATGAAGGCTTCAAATTGAAAATTACGATCACTGCTGATCTAAAAGAGTTGAAAATGTCCATTACAACGGCAAATGGTTTAAAACCAATGAATATTTTCAAGAATGAACAACATGAAATGAGTAAAGAAAAATACTTTTTCTTAATGGATGGCTTAATTAGCCGTGGTGTATTAGAGAAAGTAGAATAACTTAGAGAAACCTGAAGAAACAAGTGAAAGTAGCTTGTTCCTTCAGGTTTTCTGTTTCTTTGAAAGCAATAGCTTGTTGGCTGTGTCTTTGTTCCAAGTATTTTCTCATTATACGCCCGGCTTGCTTTACTTATTTCAAAAAAATAGTATAATGAAAAGCACTGAAAAGTTACGACCTTCAAATCGTGGATGATTTCAGAATCTAATTGAAATGATGGTGATAAAATGGCAGATAACAGCAAAACGCGTGTCGTGGTAGGCATGAGTGGCGGTGTCGATTCATCTGTCACAGCGTTGCTTTTAAAAGAGCAAGGCTATGATGTAATTGGGATCTTTATGAAAAATTGGGACGATACAGACGAAAATGGTGTCTGTACCGCAACTGAGGATTATAAAGATGTCGCAAAAGTAGCGGATCAAATTGGGATTCCGTATTATTCGGTCAATTTTGAAAAAGAATATTGGGACCGTGTGTTTGAATATTTTTTAGCAGAATATCGGTTAGGACGGACACCAAATCCAGATGTCATGTGTAATAAAGAAATTAAATTTAAAGCATTCCTAGATTATGCCATGCAACTAGGCGCTGACTATGTTGCAACTGGCCACTATGCACAAGTAGAAACGGATGAAAATGGCGTAGTGCATATGTTACGTGGAATTGATAATAATAAAGATCAAACCTATTTTTTAAGCCAATTATCACAAGCCCAATTGGCAAAAACAATGTTTCCATTGGGTGGCATGGAAAAATCAGAAGTTCGTGCAATTGCTGAACGTGCTGGATTAGCCACAGCCAAGAAAAAAGACTCAACGGGCGTTTGTTTTATTGGTGAAAAGAATTTCAAAGAATTTTTGAGTAATTATTTACCAGCTAAAAAAGGCAACATGGTGACAGAAGATGGCGAAATCAAAGGACAACATGATGGTCTGATGTATTATACTATCGGTCAACGCCAAGGCTTAGGAATTGGTGGCGGCGGTAAAACACAAGAACCATGGTTTGTAATTGGGAAAGATTTAACTACCAATACATTATATGTGGGACAAGGATTTCACCATGAAAAACTATATGCAACACATTTAGAAGCCAGTGAGGTTCATTTTACTGTTGATACGCCAATGCCAAAAGAGTTTGACTGTACGGCTAAATTCCGTTATCGTCAAGCAGATATTCCAGTGCATGTTTCCTTATCTGAAGATGGCACAAAAGCAACCGTTACGTTTAAGGAACCAGCGCGCGCAGTCACTCCAGGTCAAGCTGTTGTTTTTTATGATGGAATGGAATGCTTAGGGGGCGGCTTAATTGATCGCGCCTACCAAGATGAAAAAGAACTACAATACGTCTAAAAAGTTTCACGAGTTGTGAAACAAAAAGGATGAAGTTAACCAAAAGAAAAGCAGATATGCTGGTCATAAAACCAGTAAATATCCGCTTTTCTTTTTTGTTTTATATGCCTATTTTTTTTAAAATAAGAAAAAGAGAAAAATTAAAAATTCAAATTGTGGATAACTTTTCTGTGTATAACTTAGTCATCATTTTTCTCTTTTTTTAATTCGGCAGTGCTTCGACGAACCCATAGAAGGTTAAGGAGAACCAGACAAGAAGTGGAAATAAAGACCCCACGATAACCGAAAGCGGCAGATACGCTTGAACCAATCATAGGACCAATCACATTTCCTGTCGCTTGGAAAGATTGATTGTAACTGAAAATACGACCTGCAGCGTCACTTGGGGAATAACGAGTGATCAACGTTTGAACAGCTGGTAGTAAACAGGCATCGGAAATCCCAACTAAGAAACGAAGCATGGCAAGCTGCCAGACATTTTGAACAAAGGCCATTGGTAGGTAAACGAAAATGGCTAAAATTAAGCCAATTGTCAAGATGCGTTCACTGCCAATACGATCACCTAACCGGCCAAAACGAGGGGCGGCTATTAACGTTGCAATCCCTGGAATAGAAGCAATGACTCCGCTAATTAAGGTGACATTTCCGTGACCACCCAACAATTGTTGAATATATAAACTGATGATGGGACTAATTGAATTATTGGAAGCTTGAATGATTAATGTCGTAATAAACATTCCAAGAATCACGTGGGGATGTTCTAGTTTTTTTAAAATTTGTTTCCCAGATGCGGCTTGATTTTTTTCAATTGGCACAAACTCTTCATGGACAAAGGCGAGACTCAAAACAAAAACGAGTAATAAAATCGTACCAGTAATGAAAAAGGTTGGCCGATAACCGAAAATAGACGCAGTGACACCGCCCAATAGAGGACCAAGCAATGTGCCGGTAACAGAACCAGTGGCTAAAGTACCAAGCACTTGACCGCTTTTTTCCTTAGGTGTACCTGTAGCAACTAACGCTGTCGCATTACTGATATAACCAGAAAAAACACCTTGTAATAAGCGCAAGCCAATCAATTGATAAACACTTGTGACTGCGCCCATTAAACTAATGACGATAGCCATCCCTAATGAAGCACGTAATAACATTAACTTGCGTCCTTTTCGGTCGGCTAAACGGCCCCACCAAGGAGAAACAATGGTCGTGACTAAAAAAGTGGAGGAGAACGTGATTCCGCTCCAAAAATTCAATTGTTGGTGGGTAAAAGTACCTAATGTGTTGATATAAAGAGGCATGAATGGCATCACTAAGCTAAAGCCAATACCAGCCATAAATGTGCCAAACCATAAAACGAGCAGATTTTTTTCCCAAGGTTGTCTTGGACGGAAAATTTTACTTTTAATTAATTCATACATTCTATTTCCTCACTTTCTAGTAAAGAAATTCAAATTTGGCTTTGGCGAGTAGTTGATCATTCAATGCTTGATGCAATTCATTCGCAAAAAAGCCTTCTTTTAAATTTAGTGGATTTTTTGTAGCGTACACATATAACGTATAGGTGTGCACACCAGAGCGAGGGCTTAACCCCAGATAACGTTCGGTTAACTCAGGTAACGTTTCAGTGGCAAGCGCAGGAATCATCTGTTTCCCCAAAGGAGAAGCAAGACTATTTTTTCCTTGAATGGTAGGCTTGAGTGCTGTTCGACTAAAGTCTTCAGGAATCTCATTGGTTACAGGAACATTGGCAGCTAACCAATGAATAAAAGGGAAACCGATTAGAGGAATCGTGTCATAATCAATTAATTCCCAGGATAAATAACGGGCTTCTTTAGGAATGGCCGCTAAAGAAATAGGAAAAGATAAAATAGGACGTTCGTGTAATAAAAATTCTGCACTGGTTCGTTTGCCATAACGATCGGCCAAATGAGAACGGTTGGTAATATGCATGCCAAACAGCCTTCTTTCAAAAATGATGTTTACAAATTATTATTATAAACTATAATTTATAGTTTAAAAAGAGTCAATAGATATGATAAACTAATACTTGTCCAAAATTTAAGAATTGGAGGCGTCAGAAAGATGGCAAAAAAACGGAATTTAACGAAAGCCAAAATCCTTGAAAGTGCCCGCAACCTAGCGGAAGAATTGGGCGTTCAACAATTAACCTTTCAAAATTTAGCCGTTGATTTAGGCATCAAGTATCCTTCACTCTATAATCACTTTAAAAATATTGCTGAAGTAAAAAATGCTCTAGTGGACTTGTTAATTCAAGAATTAAATGATGCATTGCGACGAGCCTTAGTGGGTAAGAGTGGCGCAGAAGCAATTCGGATATATGCTGAAACGTACCAACAATTTGCTTTTGAAAATTCTGCAGTCTATGAATTACTTATCAGTGTGCCGAAAACGCAAAACCAACAATTAATTGAAGGCATCCATGAAACCAATCAAATTATCTTACAACTTTTAGCTTTTTATCCATTTAATAATGAAGAACGACTGCATAAAAGTCGAGAATTACGTAGTTTAATCCATGGCTATATTACCTTACGTTTTTTAGGTTATTTTCAACGCGAAGAAGCCACGCCGGAAGAAAGTTATCGTCGCATGATTGAAGATTTTATTGCTTCTTTAGAAGTGGCAAGATAAAATAAATTTCAAAAATTTCTCAGTCCGAAACCAAATCCTTGCAACTTTTTCAGAAAGTGACTATGATACCTACAGTAGCAAAAAAAGGAGCGGTTCAATGTATCAAGTAATTACAATGTATGGCGACAATGAACCTTGGTGGTTTTTTGATGATTGGCAAGAGGACATTGTTCAAGAAAAAACCTTTGATAACTTGACCGATGCAGAGACATATTATGTGGAAGTTTGGCAAAAACTTTCTCAGAATTATACATACGTCAACACAAAGCCTAATTATTTAACGGCTTTCTGGAATGATGGGGAAGAACGCTGGTGTGAAGAATGCGATGAAGATTTACAACAATACTTCGGTTTAGCATTACTAGAAAATCATCATGCGGTTACTTTTGAAAATAAAGCTGAGTTTACCACAATATCCAATCATTTTGGCAAAACAAAATTCTGCAAACGGAAAGTTATTTGAAACGCATGAGTTTAAAGAAAAACCTCAGGGAATTTTCTTTAAACTCTTTTTCTATTCTCGGAATTTAGAGAAAATCGAGCTAATATTTGGTATAATACGAAAAGATAGCACTCAAAAAGGAGCGAAACTAGTGGTTGCAAAACAATTAATTATTGCTGAAAAACCTAGCGTAGCAAAAGATCTAAGTCGCGTTTTAGGAGCAAATCAAAAAAATAAGAATTATTATGAAGGACCCAACGTGATTGTCACCTGGGCTTTAGGCCATCTCTTAGGACTAAAAATGCCAGAAGATTTAAACAAAGAATGGCAAACGTGGCAAATGGAAACTTTACCGATGATTCCTAAAAATTTAGGGATTAAACCGTTACCGAAAACGGGACATCAATTAAAAGCGATTAAACAATTAGCTAATCGTAAAGATGTTTCTGAAGCCGTGATTGCCACCGATGCTGGTCGTGAAGGTGAATTAGTAGCCCGCTGGATTTTAGAATATGTCCGTTTTAACAAACCAGTCAAACGCTTATGGATTTCATCTCAAACAGACAAAGCCATTAAAGACGGGTTTAAGAAAATTCGCCCAGCGAAAGACTACGATAATTTGTATTACTCTGCCTTGGCACGCGCAAAAGCTGACTGGTTGGTGGGGCTAAACGTCACACGGGCCTTGACAGTGAAATATCAAGATAACTTATCCGCAGGTCGTGTTCAAACACCAACTTTAGCAATGGTACGCCAACAAGAAAAAACGATTGAACAATTTAAGCCTCAAACTTATTTTACTATCTCGTTATCTGTTGAATCAGAAAAAGCAAAGATGACCCAAAAAAATCCATACGCTTTAAAAGAACGGCAGGAAGCAGAACAATTAGTCAAAGAACTCTCAAAACAAAAGGGCTTAGTTACCGATATCCAAGAAAAAGTTAAAACAGAAAACGCGCCGTTACCATATGATTTAACCGAAATCCAGCGTGAAGCCAACCAGCGATTCCAATTTTCTGCAAAGAAAACGTTGTCTCTTGTACAAAGTTTATACGAAACACATAAAATTGTTTCCTATCCTCGAACTGACAGCAAATATCTAACAACGGATATGAAAGGAACGATGAAAGAACGACTTCAAGCCATTGCTGATTTTTCACCAGAAGTGAAAGGCTACCTTAAAAATGGGGCCGTTGTTAAACAACAAAAAGTTTTCCAAAATGCAAAAGTCACGGATCACCATGGATTGATTCCAACTGAACAACGTCCTCGTTATGAAAAGCTAAGCAATGATGAACAAAAAATCTATCAAATGATTGTTCAACGATTCTTAGGTTTGTTTGCTGAGCCAAATCAAACCAAACAAACAAAAGTTACAGTCGCTTTTGGAAAAGAAACATTTGTCTTTCATCAAAATAAAGTAGTTGTTGCTGGCTGGAAAACAACAGCCGAACAGCCGCTATCCACTGTCCAATGGCAAAAAGGCATGACCGTTGCGCCAAACTTTACCATTAACAAAGAATTAATGTCGCCGCCAAAACCATTAACCGAAGGAACGTTGTTAGGAAAAATGGAGAAACACAGTTTAGGCACACCGGCAACGCGAGCTGAAATCATTGAAAAACTGATTAAATCAGAATTGATGGAACGAACCAATAGCGGTTTAAGTGTCTCTGCCAAAGGAAAGCAACTATTAGACTTGGTGAATCCATCACTTGTGACACCTGAACTAACGGAAAAATGGGAAAAATCGCTCGAAGCAATCGCTTCGGGTCAACAAAAGAGTCAACTTTTCTTAAAGGATATTGAAGAGGATACGAAAAAATTAGTCCGTGAAATTAAACAAAGCGAGAAAAAATATCAAGATTTTTCCATTACGCAAAAAAAATGTCCAGATTGTGGCTCAAACTTACGGGAAAAAAATACGAAAGATGGGAAGATTTACGTTTGTACAAACCAAGAATGTTCTTATCGTCGGCGAAAAGATCCTAAAGTATCCAATCACCGTTGCCCACAATGTCATAAAAAAATGGTCATCATAGAAGGAAAAAATGGTCGTTCTTTCAAATGTAAATTCTGTTCGATTACTGAAAAAATTCCCGATAAAAAAGAACGAAAACAAAAAATGACTAAACATGAAGAACGTCGTTTGATGAAAAAATATTCACAACCAGACGAACCAGAAGAAAGTGCTTTAGCACAGGCCTTAAAAGCCGCTATGAACCAAGAGTAGCGATTTGACGAATGTTGGCTCTAAATAATCAAGTCATCCTTGTTGGTCTTTAGTAAACTTTCAAATAGAAAGAGAGGGACACGGATGCTCGCAAATTTGAATCAAGCAATGGATTATATTGAAGAACATTTAACGGAAGAAGTATCCTTCGATGAATTGGCGAAAAAGACAGGGATTTCTGTTTACCATTTTAAACGAACTTTTTCGTTTATTGCGGGGATGAGTCTGGCTGAGTATATTAAAAAGAGACGTTTGGCGGAAGCAAATTTAGCATTACTTGCTGGTGAAAAAGTGACAGATGTAGCTTTTAAATATGGTTATCAAAGTATTGAAGGATTCTCAAGAGCCTTTCGCGATTGGTCAGGACAAGCCCCTTCTGAAGTAATGAAAACACAAATCCAAAAAACGTTCCCTAAATTCTCTTTCTATATTGATATTAAAGGAGGACAATCAATGGATGTTAAATTGATTGAAAAACCAGCGTTTCAAATAGTCGGAGTTAGTCAGAAGGTTCCCTTGCAGTATCAAGGGGAAAATCAAGCAATCATGGAATTGGCACAGCGCATTACACCACAACAACGAGCGGAAATGCATACATTTGATGACATATATCCTCATCAAGTAGTAAATGCTTCTTTTGACTTTCAAGAGGGACGAACAACAGAAGGTGGAGAAATGACACACATGATTGGCTTTGCCACTTCGCAAGAAAATACCTATGAAGATTTGGAGCAACTAAGCGTACCTGCTCATACATGGGCGGTTTTTCCAAATGAAGGTCCTTTCCCACAAACTTTACAAGAAACCTGGGCAAGGATATTCTCTGAATGGTTGCCTTCATCTGGTTACCAAGTCGTTGCAGCACCAGAAATTTCGTTTACGCAATATCAAGGACCAGCAGAAGCTAAGTATAGTGAAATCTGGCTCGCTGTTACAGCTACTAAATAAAGAAGAGGTCGGGACAGAAGTGTTTAACTCCGAGAAATAAGAAGGAATTTCCGAAAATTGTTCTATAATTTTTGGAGAATTTCGGCTTATTTCCGAAGGAGTTGGTTCTGTTCCCGCCGTTTATCAATTTTTAAGCCTGGGACAAAAATCCAAAGTGATTTTTGTCCCAGGCTCTTTTCCGCCAAGAAGGAGAAAGTTTGGTATAATAAACGTGAAGAAAAAAATCAGACCTTTCTAAACTGAAATCTAGCTATGGATAAGTGATGCGAATACGGAATCATGGAGAAAAAATAATTCTCCGAGGTTTTAGAGTCATGTTGTTTAGAATGGTACCAAAACGTTTCGGCAAGGCGAACCCTGGTATTTGGTGTTTTAGAGCCATGTTGTTAAAAAACAAACTATCACCTCAAGCAATCCGTAATTTTCATCACAAGATTAGAATTTTTATCATCAAAGCCGAGCTACTTCAATTTTCGGAAACTAATCAAGTGATAAGTCAAAATGTTGATAGATTGAGATTAGTTCTTCCTTTTTTTAGGAAGGGCTTTTTTTATTGATAGAAGAAAGGGAAGAAATCTTGGTAGCACCTAAAAAAATTGTGAGAAATGCTTCTGTATTGTTTGGTTTCTGCCTCAGAAAGTTGTATACTTAGATTGGAATTATTCTATATTACATGCATTTTCACACTTTTTGGAAAAGTTCACTTGAATTTTCTTTTAGTTTTGTAGATAAAAGGAGTCATCGCTAATGGAAATGAACAATTCAGGTAAGCTTGTTTCTTTGTGTGGAGGCAAATCAGGGAGGAAATAATATGTTTGATATTGTAACATTGGCGAGAATCCAATTTGCGATGACAACAGTTTTCCACTTTTTCTTCGTACCGTTTTCAATAGGATTAGCACTTGTTGTAGCAATTATGGAAACAATGTACGTTGTGAAAAAAGAGGAACGTTATCGTAAAATGGCCAAGTTTTGGGGAAATATATTCCTATTAAGCTTCGCTGTTGGGGTTGTAACCGGGATTATTCAAGAATTTCAGTTTGGGATGAACTGGTCTGATTATTCTCGATTCGTCGGAGATATTTTTGGGGCACCGTTGGCGGTAGAAGCGCTCTTAGCTTTCTTCTTAGAGTCAACATTCTTAGGTTTATGGATCTTTACTTGGGATAAAATGAATCCAAAAGTTCACGTAACCTTTATCTGGTTAGTCGTATTCGGTTCAATGATGTCTGCTTTCTGGATTTTAGTTGCCAATAGTTTTATGCAACATCCAGTAGGTTATGTCATCAATAATGGCCGTGCTGAAATGGTGGACTTTGTAGCTGTCATCAGCAATCCAAAAGTTTGGTATGAATTTTCACACGTTATCATGGGCGCCTTTACATTGGGCGGCATGGCAGTAGCTGGTATGGCTGCTTTCCAATTGTTGAAAAAACGGGATATTTCATTCCACAAAGCATCTATGCGCATTGGTTTATGGGTTACTTTGTTCGGTTCAATCGGCGTTTTATTAGCTGGCGACTTGCAAATGAAAGCTCTAATTGAAGGACAACCAATGAAATTTGCGGCGATGGAGGGGGCCTATGAAGACTCTGATGATCCTGCTGCTTGGACATTGATTGCTTGGGCAGATGAACGGGAACATAAACAAGTTTTTGGTATCGATATTCCGTATATGCTAAGTATTTTATCGTATAACAAATTATCAGGTTCGGTTGATGGAATGGATACAGTCAACAAGCGCTTGGTAGAAAAATATGGGGATGATAAAAATTATTATCCACCAGTTAACACTTTATTCTGGAGCTTCCGTATCATGGCTGGTTTTGGTGCCTTAATGTTATTGGTTGCTGCCTTAGGACTATTCTTTACAAGGAAGAAAAAACCATCTCTGTACGAGAAGAAATGGATGCTGTGGATTGTTGCTTTATGTACGTTCGCACCATTCCTTGCGAATACAACAGGTTGGTTAGTCACTGAATTAGGTCGTTATCCCTGGACTGTCTATGGATTATTTACGATTGAACAAAGTGTTTCACCAAATGTATCGGTTGCTTCATTAATTACGTCAAATGTCATTTATTTCTTATTATTTGCTGGTTTAGGTAGTGTCATGGTTTACTTGGTCATTTTAGAATTACGTAAAGGACCAGACTATGAAGCGAAAAAATTAGCGAAAGAAAATGAACCAGCGTTGGATCCATTTGATAAGGGGGTATTTGGCGAATGAGTACACTACAATTATTATGGTTTGTCCTTATCGGCGTCTTGTTCTCAGGTTTCTTCTTCTTAGAAGGATTTGACTTTGGTGTTGGAATGGCCGTTCAAACGTTGGCACACAATGACGACGAAAAAGATCAAGTCGTTGCAACAATTGGACCTGTTTGGGACGGAAACGAAGTTTGGCTATTAACAGCGGGCGGCGCAATGTTTGCCTCTTTCCCATATTGGTATGCTTCATTATTTAGTGGCTACTATTTAATTCTATTTACGATTTTATTTGGCTTAATTATTCGCGGAGTTTCCTTTGAATTCCGCCACAACATGCCGGAAGGTAAACGTCGTCGGATGTGGAACTGGACGCTATCAATTGGTAGTTTCCTTGTACCGTTCTTCTTTGGTATTTTGTTTATCAGCTTAGTCCAAGGAATGCCTTTAGATGCAAACGGCAATATGCATGCGCAATTTACGGATTATTTTAATCTGTTTTCAATTGTTGGTGGAGTAGCCTTAACATTACTTTGCTACTTACACGGCATGAACTATATTGCTTTAAAAACAGAAGGCCCAATTCGCGAACGTGCTCGAAATTATGCAGAAATCTTATACGGCGTTTTATATGTCGGTTTAGTTGTTTTTGCAGTGTTGATGTACTTCAAAACGGACTTTTATGAAAAGAACTTTGCGGTCACTTTAATTTTAACGTTAGCAATTGTGGTCTTAACGGTCATTGCCAATGTTGGGGTGTTTAAACGCAAAGAGATGTTAGCTTTTCTAGCGAGTGGTTTAACATTAGTTGTACTAGTTGCTCTCTTGTTCAGTGGCTTGTTCCCACGTGTTATGATTGGTAGTGAAGGTTTTGATTTGTTGATTAAAGATGCAACAAGCACACCATATACACTAAAAATTATGACGTGGATTTCTTTAAGCATTTTACCATTCGTGTTAGCTTATACTGCTTGGTCCTATTATATTTTCAGAAAACGTATTTCACAGACAGCCGTACCAGAGGGGTATTAAATCTATGATTGATAAAGACATCTTACAGATGCCTAAAATCAAAAAAATTCTTGTCTTGCTTGCAGGTTTTTCTTTCCTGCAAGCAGTCTTTATAATTGGGCAAGCTTTTTTTCTTTCAAAAGCCATTGTCGGCCTTTGGAGTGGCGGGCATCTTAACCAACAACTACAGAGTATTTTACTCTTTTTTATTTTTTATCTTGGTCGACATGTTATTACGTATTTTCGTGAGAAAATGCTCGATACATTTAGTTATGAACGCTCGAAAGAATTACGCGAACAATTATTAACCAAAATTTTCCGTTTGGGGCCAAATGTTGTTCAAAAAAATGGGACTGGAAATATGGTTACCATGGCTTTAGAAGGCATCAGTCAAACCGAAAATTATTTACAATTGATTTTGACAAAAATGATGAATATGATGATTATTCCTTGGATTATTTTGGCCTTTGTTTTTACACAAGATATTCGTTCAGGCATAACATTGCTGATTGTTTTTCCGATTATTATTATTTTTATGATTGTGTTAGGTTATGCAGCACAAAGTAAAGCGGACAAGCAATATGCGGCGTTTCAAATGCTTTCCAATCATTTTATTGATTCCTTGCGAGGAATTGACACGCTGAAACTGTTTGGGTTGAGTAAAAAATATGCTGGGAGTATTTACCATACAAGTGAACGATTCAGAAAAGCGACCATGAGTACATTGAAAATTGCTATTTTATCAACCTTTGCGTTAGACTTTTTTACGACATTATCGGTAGCTGTTGTGGCAGTTTTCCTTGGATTAAGTTTATTAAACGGCACGATTTTATTATTTCCTGCCTTGGTTACTTTAATTTTAGCACCTGAGTTCTTTTTACCGATTCGTGATTTTTCAAGTGATTATCACGCAACCTTAGATGGAAAAAACTCTTTTCAAGCGATCCAAGCGGTATTAGCATTGCCAGAAGCAGAACAGACCGATGTGTTAACGTTAGATGATTGGCATCAAGAAAGTCAGTTGTCAGTCACAGCGTTAAATTTTTCCTATGAAGATGCAACGCAAGAAGCGATTCAATCGTTGCAATTCTCTGTTGATGGTCGTAAAAAGATTGGAATTATTGGGGCGAGTGGTTCTGGTAAGTCAACGTTAATTAATTTATTAAGTGGCTTTTTATTACCAACAGAAGAAACGAGTCAATTGGCGATAAATGGCCAAACGATTCCACATTTTTTACAAAAAGACTGGCAAAAACAAATCCTTTATATTCCGCAAGCACCATATATTTTCCAAGATACTTTGGCAAACAATATTCGCTTTTATACACCTGAAGCGACAGATGAGGCAATTCAGCAAGCGATTCAGTTAGTTGGCTTAGACGAGCTGGTTAAAGACCTTCCCGAAGGAATTCATACCTTAATTGGGGAAAGTGGTCGAATGTTAAGTGGGGGACAAGCGCAACGAGTAGCGTTGGCCCGCGCCTTTGTCGATCAAAAACGCCACGTCTTGCTGTTTGATGAGCCGACAGCGCATTTGGATATTGAAACAGAAGTTGAAATGAAAGAGCGCATGTTGCCATTAATGAACGATCATCTCGTCTTCTTTGCGACACATCGTCTTCATTGGATGGAAGAAATGGATTACATTTTAGTGATGGAAAAAGGTCAATTAGTGGAACAAGGAACGCTAGCAGAGTTGATTGAAAAAGATGGCTACTATGTTCAATTAATGAAGCAAATGAGAGGAGGACGCCAATGATGGAAAAACAGCCGACAACGAAAGACGTTTGGAAAAACGATCAATGGGTTCGTCCTTTCTTAAAACGCTATAAAAAAACCTTGTATTTTGCCTTACTTTTAGGCTTCTTGACGTTCTTTAGCGCAGGGGCATTAATGTTTACGTCTGGTTACTTAATCAGTCGTGCGGCTTCCTTACCAGAGAATATTTTATTAATTTATATTCCCATTGTTTTAACAAGAGCATTTGGGATTGGCCGTCCTGTTTTTCGTTATGTGGAGCGTCTAACGAGTCATAACTGGGTGTTAAAAATGACCTCTGATCTGCGCTTGAAACTTTATAATGTACTAGAAAAAGATGCGATTTTCTTTAAGACAAAATATCGCACTGGGGATATCTTAGGTTTGCTTTCAGAGGATATTAATCATATCCAAAACTTGTATTTACGAACGATTTTCCCAACCGTTATTGCTTGGATTTTGTATATCTTTTTAGTGATTGCGTTAGGTTTCTTTTCTTGGTGGTTTGCTTTATGCATGTTACTGATGTTAGGAGTGATTGTTTTTCTATTGCCACTTGTTTCAGTTCTGGTGAATGGTGCGCGTCAAGAAAAACATAAATATGCCAAAAATGAGTTATATCAAACACTAACCGACAATATTCTAGGTGTGTCTGATTGGGTATTTAGTCAACGAGGCTCTGAATTCGTTGCTCGTTATGAAACAGATGAAGCAAACGTTCGTGTATTAGATGAAAAAATGAAGCAATTTAACCGTGGCCGAGACTTTGTTTTACAACTTCTGTTCGGTGTGATTGCGATTGCTGTCTTAGCTTGGACTAGTGTGCGGTTTCCAGGTAATCATGGGGGCGCAGCCAATTGGATTGGTGCCTTTGTTTTAACCGTTTTTCCGTTAATTGATGCTTTTGCTCCGCTACCTGCTGCAGCACAGGAAACAACGATTTATAAGGATTCCATTCGTCGTTTTAATGAGCTTCCTGAAGGGGAAGACGGCTCAACAGAAACGCCTGTTCAGCCAAATGGCACCAGTTTATCGATAGAACATTTGTCTTTTGCATATGAAAATCAAGCGAAAAAGGTATTAAATGACTTATCGTTAACAATTCCTGAAAAACAAAAATTAGCGATTTTAGGGCGCAGTGGTTCCGGAAAGAGTACGTTGGCTTCGCTCATTCGTGGTGATTTACGACCTACTTCGGGAGAAATCCTTTTAGGAAACATCCCAACTGAGGCATTTGGTGAGACGATGACTGAATATATTGGGGTTATGCACCAAGCACCGTACCTATTTCGAACAACCATTTTAAATAATATTCGGATTGGTAGAGAAGAAGCGAGCGAAGCAGAAGTTTGGGCGGTTTTAGAAAAAGTTGGCTTAAAAGAAATGGTTGCCCAATTACCAGAAGGTTTACAAACAATGGTGGATGAAGCAGGTTTGCGTTTTTCTGGTGGCGAACGACATCGCTTGGCGCTAGCGCGGATTCTTTTGCAAGATACACCGATTGTGTTATTAGACGAACCAACTACTGGTTTAGATCCAATTACAGAACAGCAATTGCTGGAAACCTTTTTTGAGGCATTAAAAGATAAAACCGTCATCTGGATTACCCACCATTTGCAAGGCGTAACTTTGATGGATCAAGTGATCTTTATTGAAGATGGTCAATTAGAGATGAGTGGTACGCCAGAGGAATTACTTGCAACCAATGCGCATTATCAGAAACTTTACCGAATTGATCGTGGCATTAGTTCTTTCGAGGAATAAAAAAACGACTGGTTGTTGATTAAACAAACAATCAGTCGTTTTTCTATTTCAATTAATGGCAATTCTTCTATAAAACGTTTAAAATGAACGATGTAATAAGAGCTCAGTTAAGGAAAGTAAGGTTTCTTTTGCTGTGCCATCAGGCAATTGTTGAATATCAGTGATTGCTTTGTTGGTTACTTTTTTAGCAAAAGCTTGTGCTTCTGTAACGCCATGATAGTCATTAACTAGCGCCGCAACTTCAGCTGCCTCTTCTAAGGTAATGGCGCGTCCTTTATCCAAATAAGGGCTGAATACGTCAGGTGCTGCTTGATAAGCGAAGAGAAGGGGTAACGTATAAACACCTTGTGACAAGTCTTCTAAAGCGGGCTTTTTCAAAGTTTCCGTGTCGGCAGTATAATCTAAAATATCGTCATAGACTTGAAAAGCAATGCCAATATGACGGCCAATTCGTTTAGCTAAACGTTGGACTTCTTTTGAACTATGACCGAAATAGGCCCCTTCAAGACAGCTTAGTGAAAAAAGTTCGGCTGTTTTGCCGTTGACACTTCTTAAATAAGCAGGAATCGACATGCGGCGGTCAAATCGATGACTCATTTGATCGAGTTCACCAAGTAATAACCGTTTCATTCCTTGTGCATTGATTTTCATAAATTCAGAGCCATTCATGGCATCTGCAATCAAAGTAAAGAATTCAGTGAATAGTAAATCACCTGTGTAAACAGCCACGTCTTTACCATATTGTGATTGAATAGTCACAGCGCCTCGGCGCAATGGAGAATCGTCAATAATGTCATCGTGAATCAACGTAGCCATATGTAGGATTTCCAAAGATGCAGCTATTTTTAATAGTTGTTGTTTCTCTTGTTTTTCTTCATCACCCAGTTGAGCAAAAAGAAAGAAAAAAGCGGGGCGTAATAATTTGCCGCCAGAACGAGCCAAAGTTACTAAGGCTTCTTCAATGTCTTCGTTGCGTGTATGCAACGTTTGTTCAATTAATTCACATGTTTCCGTTAAAGAACGTTCAACGTCAGGAAACGACTTCCAAAATGTGTTCATAAATATACTACGATCCTTTCAGTGGTTCAATACTATTTGATTGTATACGAATTGGCGACAGAAATACAGTAATTAAGTTTTAAAAGTAACAAAGTTTGTAAAAAAGTAGCGGAGGGATAGTTTGAATCGAGAAATATTTTTTGAATTAGTAGAATTAAAAGCAAAAACAGCTAGTGTTTTGCCATTTTTGTTAGGAATTTGTTTTAGTTGGTACCAATATGGGCGGCTCCATGTCGGCTATGTTTTAATTTTTTTCATTGCGATGTTTATTTTCAATATGGCGGTCGATATTTTAGATAATTATAATGATTACCATCATGCCACAGAAGTTCATGATTATAAGGAAAAAACGAATATTATCGGTCGAGAAAATTTATCTTTGCCATTAATACGCAAAATGATTTTTTGGATGATTCTCGTTTCTGCTTTAATGGGGATTGGGTTGTCATTTATTGTCGGCTGGCCGTTATTAATTATGGGTCTTTATTGTTACTTAATTGGTATTTTTTATTCATCAGGACCGAAACCTTTATCCAGTCTACCATTAGGGGAAGTTTTCTCAGGATTTACAATGGGGTTCATGATTACCCTTATTTGTGTCTACATTAATACGTTTGAAGTTTTCAATTGGTCAGCAGCTAATTTATGGGGGATTTTCTTAGTCGCCTTACCTAACACTTGTTACATTGCTAACTTAATGTTAGCAAATAATATCTGTGACTTAGAGGAAGATGAAAATAACAAGAGATATACATTAGTTCATTACCTTGGCAAAGCAAGTTCTTTGAAATTATTCGTCGGATTAAATACAATAGCAATGTTAGCCATTTTGTTAGCTGTCGGTTTAGGATTGACGCCGCCAACAATGTTACTCATGCTTTTAACTTTACCTTTTGTACGGAAACAAACCCAAGCCTTACTGAAGGAACAAGTGAAGAGTAAAACATTTGTTTGTGCTGTGAAGATCTTAGCTGTGGGAGCAACTGCACAAGTGCTATTTTTTGCCATAGGTTTGTGGTGGCTGTAAATTTTTTATAGAGTGGAAGGGAATCAAAATGAATAAGAAACATGTTGTTATTTTAGGTGCTGGTTACGCAGGCTTAAAAACATTACGCGAATTACAAAAAGGCGCCAAAGACGTCGAAATTACTTTAGTGGATCGTAATAACTATCACTACGAAGCAACGGACTTGCATGAAGTTGCTGCTGGAACACAACCAGCTGAAAAAATCACATACAATATTATGGATGTTGTCGATGAAAAAATGACCACCTTTATCCAAGGAACAGTTAAAACAATTGATGCTGCAACACAAACAGTTGCTTTAGAAGATGGCCAAACAATCAATTATGATTACTTAGTTGTTTCTCTTGGGTTTGAATCAGAATCATTTGGTATCCCTGGTGTGCAAGAACATGCTCTACAAATGGTAGATGTGAAAACGGCTTTAAACGTGTATGAACATATCCAAGAACAAATGCGTCAATACAAAGCAACTCAAAACGAAGAATTCTTAAAAATTGTTGTCTGTGGAGCAGGCTTTACAGGGATTGAATTATTAGGTTCTCTTGTTGAAAACAAACCAAAATTTGCTGAAATCGCAGGTGTCTCAGCAGATCAAATCCAAATTTATTGTGTCGAAGCAGTTACTCGCCTATTGCCGATGTTTAACGAAAAACTTGCGAACTATGGTGTGCAATTATTAAAAGATTCAGCTATTCATTTATTATTAGGTAAACCGATTAAAGAAATCAAACCAGGCGCAGTTGTTTATCAAGATAACGAAGCAGGCGACTTGGCAGAACTTTCTGCTAAAACAATTATTTGGACAACGGGTGTTAGTGGAAGCCACGTTGTAGGCGATTCTGGATTTGAAGCTCGTCGTGGTCGTGTCATGGTTCAACCAGATTTAACAGATGCGAACCATAGCAACGTCTATATTATTGGTGACTGCTCAGCAGTGATGGATACAGAAACCAATCGACCTTACCCAACAACAGCACAAATCGCCTTGAAGATGGGCGCTCATGCTGCTAAAAATATTCAAGCACAATTGAAAGGGGAAGCAACTAAACCTTTCAGCTTTAAATCACAAGGTTCTGTTTGTTCTGTCGGAAATACACGTGCTTTAGGAATTGTTGGTAAAACAGACATTAAAGGATACCCAGCTTCATTCATGAAAAAAATTATCATGAACAAAGCGCTCTTTGAAACAGGTGGTACCAAAGAAATGATGGCTAAAGGTCGTTTCGACTTATACCATTAAGAATCAGCAAAATAAGAAATAATGAGGTCGGGACAGAACCGTTTAGCTCCGAGAAATAAGAAGAAATTTCCGAAAATTGCTCTTTAATTTTTGGAGAATTTCGGCTTATTTCCGAAGGAGTTGGTTCTGTTCCCGCCGTTTATCAGTTTTTGAGCGTGGAGCAAAAATTCAAAGTGATTTTTGTCCCACGCTCATTTTTCTTAAATGAAAGTTTTTAAAAAATTTCCATGATTTTTCAAGTAAAATGAGGTGGGCACTTTTGTTCGATTCCATTTTTATGTATAATGAGAAGTGATGGAAAGAGGGAAGTTAAATGGCACAAAAAAGAGCAACAAATAAGAAAAAAAGTACGACAAAGAAAAAGACCAAAAAACAACAGCAACAACAAGAACGTTTAAATTATATGTTTCTTGGCCTGATTTTTATTTTATTCGGTGTCTTTGGACTCTTTCGCTTAGGGTTTTTAGGCACGTTATTAGCGAATTGTTTACGCTTAGTTGTAGGTAATACCTTTCCATTTGCAGCGATTTTACTAATCCTGTATGGCTTATTAGTCATGATTTATGGGAAAGATTTTCCGTTAAAAAGAGGGCGCCCTATTTTTGGGGCTGTTCTGATTTATATTAGTGTTTTGTTATTTTTCCATGCCTTTATGTTTCGAAATGTTAGTGGCAGTCAACCAGATATTTTAGGTAACACTTGGGAATTTTTGCAAAGCGATTTAAAAGCTAACCAAGTGACGCAAAACGTAGGGGGCGGTATAATTGGCGCGCTGCTTTATCAAGGAACGTACTTTTTGGTGGCACAATTTGGGAGCTATTTAATTGCCACCTTGCTACTGTTAGCGGGTATTTTCTTGATGAGTATGTGGGATTTTCAGCAAATTGTTGATCATTTCCAAAGTATTCAAGACCGCCTAAGTCATGTTTCGGCAAAATCACAGGCGCGACAAGAAGAAAAAGAGGCGAAGCGAGCAGCGAAGAAAGAAGCTAAGGCTGCAGAACGCCAAGCAAAAATTGAAGCCGCTGCCCAACAAAAATTACAAGAGCGGGAACGTATGGAACAAGCGGCAGCCGAGCGCTTAACAAAAACACCAGTTGAAACCCACCAACCAATGGTGGAAGAACCGGCCGCACCAACGCCTGTTCAAATTGATTCGTTTCAACAGCAAAATCAGGCGATGCCTGTACCACCAATTGCAGCAACAAAACCGCAACGAGAGCAAGAAGAAGAGGCGGCAGATGAAGCTGGTGTTCTCGAATTTGAAATTTCTGAAGAAGTGGAAGACCGTGATTATCAACTACCACCAACTGATTTGTTAGATACAATTCAAGCAACGGATCAAAGTGGTGAATATGAAAAAATCGAAAAAAACATTGGCGTCTTAGAACAAACCTTCAAGAGTTTTGGTGTTGATGCTAAAGTAGTCAAAGCTAGTTTAGGACCATCTGTCACAAAATTTGAAGTTCAACCCGCTGTTGGGGTAAAAGTTAGCAAAATTGTTAACTTGACGGATGACATTGCTTTAGCGCTTGCGGCCAAAGATGTTCGTATGGAGGCCCCGATTCCTGGGAAATCACTAATCGGGATTGAAGTTCCTAATAGTGCAATTAGTACAGTATCCTTTAGAGATATTGTTGAGGCACAACCAAGTCATCCAGATAAACTATTAGAAGTACCTTTAGGTCGAGATATTTCAGGGATGGTTCAAACTGCGGATCTATCAAAAATGCCGCATTTATTAATTGCGGGATCGACAGGGAGTGGGAAATCGGTTGCTATCAATGGCATCATCACAGGTATTTTGATGCAAGCGAAACCCCATGAAGTAAAATTAATGATGATTGACCCGAAAATGGTGGAATTGAATGTGTATAACGGGATTCCTCATTTATTAACGCCAGTGGTTACTAATCCGAGAAAAGCGGCACAAGCCCTGCAAAAAGTAGTTCAAGAAATGGAATTTCGTTATGAAAAATTTGCAGCAACAGGTGTCCGAAATATTACTGGTTACAATCAACTAATTCAACAGAAAAATGCGGAAGATGGCGAAAATCGTCCGATTCTACCATTTATTGTTGTCATTGTTGATGAGTTAGCTGATTTAATGATGGTGGCAAGTAACGAAGTAGAAGATGCGATTATCCGTTTAGCCCAAATGGCACGGGCAGCAGGTATTCATATGATTTTAGCGACACAACGGCCAAGTGTGGATGTCATTACAGGAATCATCAAAGCAAATGTCCCTTCTCGAATGGCTTTTGCGGTCTCAAGTGGGACAGACTCGCGTACCATTATTGATACCAACGGGGCGGAGAAACTATTAGGTCGAGGCGATATGCTCTTCTTACCAATGGGAGAAAATAAACCAATTCGTATCCAAGGGGCCTTTATCTCTGATCAAGAAGTTGAACGAGTGGTTGCGTTTGTAACGGACCAACAAGAAGCTGAATATCAAGAAAGCATGATGCCAACAGATGAACCGACCACTTCAGGCGGTGGTGAAGCTCCTCAAGATGAGTTGTTTGAAGAAGCGAAAAACTTGGTAGTTGAAATGCAAACAGCTAGTATTTCATTGCTACAAAGACGTTTTAGAATTGGCTATAATCGTGCGGCTCGCTTAGTAGATGAATTGGAAGCACACGGAGTTATTGGACCATCAGAAGGTAGCAAACCAAGAAAAGTCTTTCTACAAGCGGAATCAGAAGAGGCAGCACCTGAAACACCAGAACAATAAACAAAAAGAACAAAAATAGATAAATTTATCTATTTTTGTTCTTTTTTTATAATTTCAGCAAAGCATCATGTTATAATCATCATTTTCTGGTAAAATAGAAAGGAATAGTGCGGTTGGGAGGGAGCGTATCATGAGAAGAAAGAGCGTGCTTTATTTAGAAGTAGCAGATCAGATTAAAGAAGATATTTTGAGTGGCAAGTATCCAGTAGGAACGTTTTTACCAACAGAAACAGAATTGGAAGAGATGTTTAATGTTAGTAAAATTACGATTCGGCGGGCAATCGAAATGTTAGCAACAGAAGAATTTGTTGAGAAAAAAAGTGGCCGAGGCACAACTGTGTTAAGCAATCGTCCCTATAATAAACTATCAAAAGCAGGGACATTCACTGAATTTTTGAATGAATCAGGTCAGAAAGTAACCAAAAAAGTTTTACAAGTTGAAAACTTGACGTTGTCAAAAGAGATGCCGGCTTATCAATTTTTAGGAGAAGAAGTGGTTCACCTTTCACGGTTATATCTAATCGATGAACAACCCTATATTTATTTTAATTACTATTTGCCAGCTGCCATGAAAGACGTATCATTGACTGAATACAAAGAAGAATCCTTGTATCGTTTGATGGATCGACATGCCATTGAAATTTATAAATTTGAAGACCGTTTTGAAGTTGCAACTTTGACAGAAGCAGAGCAAAAGATGTTGCAAACAACTGAAACAACGGGCTTAAAAAGAATTCGGCGTTCGTTAAGCCCAACAGGTCGTTGCGTAGAATATTCAGAAGCTATTTATAATACGAAGATTCATCCTTATGTGATTGAATATGAAGCATAACTTTTAAAAGAATAACAGTGCACTTACAGTAATGTAAGTTCATTGTTATTCTTTTCTATTGTCGTTTTTTTTCGTTTTCGATACACTAAATGAGTGAGAAGAATAGGAGTGGAAAATATGTTAGAAGTACAAAATTTGAAAAAAGTTTACGGAAACGAAATTAAATATGAAGCTTTAAAAGGGATTAATTTAACTGTCCAAGATGGTGAATTTATTGGTATTATGGGACCTTCTGGAAGTGGGAAAAGTACACTTTTAAATTTATTGGCAACAATCGATAGTCCAACAGACGGTGAAATACTTTTAAATGGAAAAAATCCAAACAATTTGAATCAAGAACAAATTGCTAAATTCCGTCGTACAGAATTAGGATTTGTTTTTCAAAGCTTTAATTTAATGCCAACATTAACTGTTGAAGAAAATATTATTTTGCCATTGACACTTGATGGAGAAAAAGTCTCTGTAATGAAACGACAATTAGCAGAATTAAGTGAGCGTTTAGGTATCAATCATCTGTTGAAAAAACGAATTGCAGAAATTTCTGGTGGACAAGCACAACGGGTCGCCGTTGCTCGGGCAATGATTCATCATCCACAATTATTATTGGCTGATGAACCAACAGGAAACTTAGATACGAAATCATCTAAGGATGTGATGGGCTTGTTACAACAATTAAACGAAGAAGAAGCGGCGACTATTTTAATGGTGACCCATGATCCGCTAGCCGCAAGTTATTGCAAGCGCATCGTCTTTATTAAAGATGGTGAATTAATCGATGAAATTGTCCAAAACGGCAACCAAAAAGAGTTCTACGATTTAATCATGGTGAAACTGGCTGAGATTGAAGGTGTCGATAATGAATTTTAATCAGTTTGTTATAAGAAACACGATTCGAAATAAGCATTTATACTTAGCTTATTTCCTAAGTACAATGTTTTCTGTGATGATCTTTTTTACGTTCACTGGTTTTGTCTTTCACCCAGCCTTAGCTAATGGTTTAAATCCTAAAGCACAAATGGGAATGACGGCTGCGGCTATTATAATCTATGGTTTCTCTTTCTTATTCGTTTTATACTCGATGGATGTCTTTATCCAATCTCGGAAAAAAGAGTTTGGAACCTTGATGATTCAAGGGATGAGTCCAAAACAGTTAAAGAAAATGATTTTTATTGAAAACTTAGTGATTGGTTTCTTTGCTACAATTTTTGGTAGCATTTTAGGTGTTGGATTTTCACAGTTTATTTTATGGATTAGCAATTTATTGATGCATCTAGGTTTAGGTTTTTATTTGCCAGTGATGCCATTTATCATTACTGTCATTTCATTTGCGGTCTTGTTCTTAGTAATTTCTTTCTTTATTCAATTCCGCTTGCCAAAAGCGACACTTCAAGAGCTATTAAAAGCAGGGGAAATGGGTAAAGGTGAAATCAAAAGCTCTAAAGTTAAATCTTTCTTAGCCGTGTTGCTTTTAGTTGTCGGTTACGGAATTGCTTTAGTTGCTAAGGGACAGTTGGTTTTAATGGTGATGTTCCCAGTAATTTTCTTAGTTATTTTAGGGACAAAATTCTTATTTGACCAATTGAGTGTTTCTGTCATTGAACGTTTAAAACGGAAACCAAAAATCTTTTGGAAAAAAACCAATATGGTCGTTTTATCAGATTTAGCATTCCGCATGAAAGATAATGCACGTTCGTTCTTCTTGGTTTCGGTGATATCAACGGTTGCTTTTGCTGCCATTGGAACGTTATACGGCGTGAATGAGATGATTTTTAAAGGAATAAGTTCTGTACCGTACGAACTGACATTGTCTGATTCGACCAATCCAGAAAATCAAGAAATGAAACAATTTGCGACAAAAACATTCCAAGAAAAAAATATTCAGTTTGATCAGATTGATTACACAATGTACAAAACAAGTGCCGGTATCCAATTAATCAAAACATCTGAATATAATAAACTCGCAAAATTTATAGATGAACCAACTTTAACAGGTGAGAAAGTAGTTAATTTATCACAAAAAGATGCTCCTTCTGCTGCATCAGTAGATGTCAAATCTGTTCAATTGGGAAATGATCAAGTTTTAAACATTGATAAAACAGAAGAAACCAATGTATTACCGACTTTTGGCGGTGTGGTTGTTATCCCAGATAGTACCTCAACAGATGGAATTAAAGAGGAAACAGAAACGATTTGGCAACCAAAAGAAGGCACAGATAAAGAAACCTTAATTGATGCTGAAAATATTATTGGTGAAAAATACCCAATGTTACTAGGAACCGCGGCTACAGTTGCAGGTATTACGCAATTTTATACGCCAGTTCTTTTTGTCGGACTATTTATCGGTATCGTGTTCTTTGTTTCGGCGGGTAGTTTCTTATACTTCCGTTTATACAGTGATATGAATACGGACGTTGAAAAATTCAAGATGATTTACAAACTTGGCTTGACGAAAAAAGAATTGAAGAAAATGATTTACCAACAAGTAGGTATTTTATTCTTTACCCCAATTGTTGTTTCATTTATTCATGGAGCTGTTGCTTTGAAAGCAATGTATGCTGTCTTAGATCAGCCAATGCAATTAGCTGGCTGGGAAGTTTTAGGCGTTTTCTTATTGATTCAGGTCGTTTACTATTTAATTGCCAGAACGTTCTACTTCAAAAAAGTTTATCACTTAGTGAAAGATTAATTATAAAAAATCGTTAAGCATGCGTGCTTAACGATTTTTTTTGAGGCTCTTCGTGATATTGCATTCAAAGTGAGAATACGTTATAGTTATGAAGCGAATGTAATAGCAGAAATGAGGAAAAGAAATGCAGAAAGAATCCATTTATGGACTGACGAGAGAACAGCTTGTGGACTGGTTTTTAGCCCATGGCGAGAAGAAATTTCGCGCAACACAAGTGTGGGAATGGTTGTATACAAAACGTGTTGCTTCATTTAGTGAAATGTCGAACATTCCTAAAACGTTGATGACTTTATTAGAAGAAAATTTTTCATTAAATCCATTAAAACAAGTCATTGTGCAAGAAGCGCAAGATGGTACCGTGAAATATTTATTTGAATTACCAGATAAAAATATGATTGAAACAGTCTTGATGCGTCAAGAGTATGGATTATCTGTTTGTGTGACCACTCAAGTTGGCTGCAATATTGGGTGTACATTTTGTGCTAGTGGGCTATTAAAAAAACAAAGAGATTTAACTGCTGGCGAGATTGTTGCCCAAATTATGTGGGTGCAACATTATTTCGATGAACGTGGGTTGGATGAACGTGTTAGCCATGTCGTTGTGATGGGAATTGGTGAACCATTTGATAATTATGCCAATGTCATGAACTTTTTACGAACGATTAATGATGATAAAGGCTTGGCTATTGGTGCCCGCCATATTACAGTTTCAACAAGTGGTTTAGTGCCAAAAATTCGTGAATTTGCAGACAGTGGACTACAAGTAAACTTAGCAATCTCATTACATGCTCCTAACAACGAAGTCCGTACATCAATTATGCGGATTAATCGTAGTTTTCCAATTGAAAAATTAATGGCAGCAATTGATGAATACATTGAAAAAACCAACCGACGTGTTACATTTGAATATATTATGTTGAGTCAAGTGAACGACCGACCAGAACATGCTCAACAATTAGCAGATTTACTACGGAATAAGAAAAAACTTTCTTATGTTAATCTGATTCCGTATAACCCAGTGAGTGAACACGATCAATATAGCCGAAGCTCTAAAGAAGCGGTATTAAAATTTTATGATGTACTCAAAAAGAATGGCATCAATTGTGTTATTCGTAAAGAGCACGGAACAGATATTGATGCGGCTTGCGGACAATTACGCAGCAAACAAATGAAAAAAGAAAAAGTCAAAAACCAATAACGTAGTTAAAATCGGATCAAAAAGGTTTCTTTTTGATCCGATTTTTTATTTATTTAATGAAAAATCGTAAATTTCTCAATTCTTGTTTATAAACAAAAGATGAATGCTCTAAAACTTTTATGACAAATTTTCTTTTTGTGGTTTTCAAACTTGAAATTCTAAAAGAAATAGCTATACTGAAAAGAGATCGTTACAGAATTTTTCATGAAAACAGCTATTATTTTCGTTATTTTTTCAAGAAAGTGGAAATTTTGTTACGCTTGTTTATTTTAGATGAAATGAGGGAGTCTATGGAGAAAAAGCAATTAAAAAGAGAGATAACAACGTTTGGTGCGTTATCCACGGTAATGGGTACGGTGATTGGTGCTGGTGTTTTCTTTAAAGCTGCGAGTGTCGTTGGACACGCACAGTCAGCTAGTTTAGCTATCTTTGCTTGGGTGTTAGGTGGTGCCTTAACCATTTGTGCAGGATTAACCAGCGCCGAACTTGCTACAGCAATCCCTGAAACAGGTGGCGCAGTGAAGTATATTGAATATACATATGGTAAATTAGCTGGTTTTCTTTTAGGGTGGGCACAAAGTATCATTTATTATCCTGCCAACATTTCGGCGTTATCCATTATTTTTAGTACACAACTAATCAATTTGTTTCATCTATCGGCAAATTTATTGATCCCGATTGCCATTCTTGCGGGAACTAGTATCACCGTAATTAATTTATTAGGAACAAAAATTGCTTCTTTGGTCCAATCAACGACATTGGTAGTAAAACTGATTCCAATTGCCTTGATTTCTTTAGTGGGGTTATTTACTCCAGGACAAGTAGCTGTTTCGCTTTTTCCGATTGAAACAACAGCGAATACTGGCTTTTTAGTTGCTTTTAGTGGCGCCTTAGTTGCTACCATGTTTGCTTATGATGGCTGGCTAGGTGTGGGTAACGTGGCTGGTGAAATGAAGCGACCAGAAAGAGACTTGCCTAAAGCCATTATTTTTGGTTTGTTGTTGATTACTTTAATTTATGCCTTAATTAATTTTGTGTTTCTAAAAACATTACCAATTGAGCAAATCGCTGGGAATTTGAATGCAGCTTCGGATGCTTCTGTGGCTATTTTTGGACCAATTGGTGGCAAAATCGTAACTATTGGGATTTTAATCTCTGTATATGGTGCGTTAAACGGCTACACAATGACAGGGATTCGGATTCCTTATGCCTTAGCCTTAGATAATCTGATGCCTTTTAGTCGACAGTTTCAAAAGTTGTCTAAACGCTTTGTTGTTCCTTACGTTGCTGGAATTTTCCAGTTAGCTGTAGCCATTATTATGATGTTTTTCGGAACCTTCGATTTATTGACGGATATGTTAGTTTTTGTTATGTGGCTGTTTAATCTATTAATTTTCTTAGCCGTTTTTATTTTAAGAAAACGAGAACCTGAATTAAAACGACCGTATAAAGTTCCTGGCTATCCAATTATTCCAATTATCGCAAGTCTAGGTGGTATCTTTATCTTGGTTACAACGAGTATTACACAGCCTATTCTAGCATTGATTGGTATAGGAATTACGCTTCTAGGAATTCCAGTTTATTTAGTTAATAAACAAAAAACGAAGCCAAAAATGTAAACGATCCGATCTGATTCTCATAGTTTTTCTCAAAAATTTTGTGATTCAGAGAAATTTTTGAAAACTAAACGCAAAATTTTTTTAGTATAATACTAAGTGTCTAGTAGTTCCACTATTTTGGGGAAGATAGATGGACAGCGCAAACTTCAAAAAAGAACCTTCATCTTATTGGTGAAGGTTCTTTTTTTTGCTGAAATCATAAAATAAATGCGTAGTTTATTAGTGAGAGGAGGAAATGAATGACTGAAAATGTAAAAAAATTGGCCCATCAATTAATTGAATGGGGCGTCCTTCATGGGGCACAAGACGTTTATTTTTTACCCAATGATACCGAAATAGCTATCTCTTTTCGGACAGGGATGCAACGGACACCTTACACACAAGTTTCCGCAGAAATAGGCGAAAAGTTAATTTTCCACTTTAAATTTATAGGCGGCATGGATGTCGGAGAAAGACGAAAAGCACAATTAGGCGCGACAACTTATCTAATTGGCGAGATGAAGCAACGCTTGCGTTTATCATCTGTGGGAGATTTTCAGAATCGAGAGAGCTTAGTGATTCGTTTTTTGCACCGATTCGGTGAACAAGCTGAACATTTTTTCTTTCCCCACCAGCTAAATGAAATTGAAGCATCTTGTCAGAAACGAGGACTTTATTTATTCAGTGGGCCAGTTGGTTCCGGGAAAACAACAACCATGTATCGTGTGGCTAAACAAAGAAGTGGCGAACAACAAGTGATAGCGATTGAGGATCCTGTTGAAATTGAGGAAAAACAGTTTTTACAGTTGCAAACAAATGAAAAAATTCAGTTAACGTACGAAGCCTTGATAAAAGTTTGCTTGCGCCATCATCCTGATATTTTGATTATTGGTGAAATTCGTGATGGCGAGACGGCTCAAGCAGTTATTCGAGCCGCCTTAACGGGTCATACTATTTTTGCGACAATTCACGCCCGTAACTTATTGGGGGTGCAACGGCGTTTGATAGAATTAGGTGGCCCAGAGCATGAATTGGCCGAATGCTTGCAAGGTATCATTTATCAACAGATTTTGACAACCACGATTAATAAGGAACAAGTAGCGGGAATTCTTTATGATTATTTCTTCTTTAAGGAAGCCGTTATAAAGAGTAGTTGGCAAAAGAATCTAAGAAAGGCGTGGGCGTATGGGTTTATTACAGAAAAAACGTATTTTCAAGCCATCGAATAAATTAACGAAAAAACAACAGCAGCTTTTTCTGAAACTATTAGCGGATTTGCTTGCAAATGGTTTTAATATACAAGAAAGTTTTTCCTTCATGAAAAAATCAAACGCATTACCCCAGCACAGTATAACTTTTTTAGTTGAAGGTTTTTCCTCAGGCATTGCCTTACAAGCTTTAGTCGAAGAATTAGGGTTTTCAACAATGGTCTCGGCACAATTGTCGTTTGCTACCGCACACGGGGATTTGGTAGGGACACTACAAGCGATTTCCGAACATTTTTTTCAAACGGAAAAATATTGGCAACAGTTCTATAAAATAATTAGTTATCCGCTGCTCCTGATTGTTTTTTTGATTCTCGTCATTGTTGGTATTCGGCAATTTTTATTGCCCCAATTAATGGAAAATGATGCCAATAGTTATTCTAAAAATATTGGGATTCTTATGATTGTGTACAGTCCGTACATTCTGGTTACCTTAGTTTTTGTCCTCTCATTTAGTTTCTTTATTTTAAGCCGTTATTTGAAGCGTCAGTCTGCTATTCAGCGAGCGTTCATTTATCTGAAATTGCCCATTATCCGTGGCCTTTATCGGGAATACGTCAGTGCTTTTTTTGCACTAGAATGGGGGAAGTTGCTCGCACAAGGATTAGAAATGAAAGAAGTCATCGATTTGATGCGCCATACAACCAATTACCCCTTAATGAAAGAATTAGCTGGAGCAATTAGTGAAGGTCTGCTAGTTGGTGAAACCTTACATAGACAATTAGCTGCTTATCCTTTTTTTACAAAAGCATTGGGTTTAATGATTCAACAAGGAGAAGTAAAAGGAAAATTAGGCAAGGAGTTGATGGTTTATAGTAATGTCTGTTTCCAAGGTTTTTTCAAAAAAATTGAACGAGTCATTACTCTTGTTCAACCATTTATTTTTATCATAATTGCTTGTTTAATTATCGGTGTTTATGGGGCAATGTTGCTGCCTATTTATGGCAATATGGAAGGAGTTTTATAATGAAAAAGAAACAAAAATACGCAGGGTTTACATTATTAGAAATGTTGATTGTCTTATTGATTATTTCCGTATTGATTTTACTTTTTGTCCCTAACTTAGCGAAACATAAAGAAACAGTTGACAAAAAAGGCAATGAAGCAATCGTAAAAATTGTAGAATCACAAATCGAGCTCTACACACTAGAAAAAAATAAGACGCCTTCCTTAAATGAATTAGTCAACGAAGGCTACATTACTAAAGAGCAGTTAGATAACTATACAGCAGAAAAGCAATGAACAAGTCAGCAGGATTCACATTAATGGAAACACTTGCTAGTTTAACGATTGTTTGCTTTATGACTATGCTCCCAACACTCGCTATTCACCGCTGGCAAGAAACATTAAAAATTGAACAGTTTCTTGCTACGGTAGAAAAACAACTTCGTTTTGCGCAACAGCAAGCAATTGTTTTAGAGGAAACACAAGAAGTTTGGTTTTTTGAAGAACAACAAAGCTTTTCATTTCCTGATAAATTGAACCAATCAGCTCGAAGGACTTCGCTAGCTGTACCTGAAAAAATGACAGTGAGTGGCCCAAGCAAACTTAGTTTTCTTCATTCGTCAGGAAACAATGGCCGTTTAGTGAAATATATTTTTACTTGGACTGAAAAGAAACAGCAACTTATTTTACAATTTCAGATGGGGAGTGGCAAATATACGAAGAAAATTAACTATTTATAGCGGTTTTATTTTATTAGAGAGTCTCGTTAGTTTTAGTATTGTATGTGTGGTAGCAGGGATATTCTCCCTGACTATTACACAATTAATTCAGCAAAATTATCAACGGGAGCAAGAATTAACGCGCACTCGTCTAGGATACGAAGCAATTTTATTTTTAGAGCAGACGGGTGATTTACGTTTCAAAGAGCGGATATATCAAGGAGAAACTTACCGATTTTCTTTGATGGAGAACGAGGGAAGAAGGATACTAAAAGTCACAGATTCAAGAGGAGCGATTTTGATTGGTGAATAAAAAATATGCGGGTTTTACGATGTTAGAGTGTTTAGTGGCACTAGTCGTTTTAAGTTGTATGTGTCAATTGTTTCAGTTGATGATTCAACAAAGTTTTATCGGAAATCAATATTTGAAAAACAATGATTCGAAATCCTGGCATATTTTTTTAATTCAATTAGAAAAAGAATGTCAAAAGCTCGTTTTCCAAACAGGCTCTGCGCAAGAGATTTCTTTCCTAGACTCAGAAACAAACAAGACTATTTCAATTCAAATCAAAGAAGATAAAATTATTAAGCGAGTCAATGGTAAAGGCTACCAACCGCTGTTAATTGGTATCAAAAATGGACAGTTTAAAAATGAAGGACAATCGTTTACTTTGGAAGTTACTTTTACTTCTGGAAAAACATTTGATAGTTCTTTTCCAATAAAGGGAGAATTTTAATGAGGCAAAAATATTCAGGAAACTTATTGTTCACGGCTGTGGCCTTTGTTTATTTAATGAGTTTTCTCACCCTTCAGTTACTAGAAGAACGTCAGTTAACACAAAAATTTACGCAAGCTACCCAGGAATACTATGCAGGGAAAAGTATCCTTCATTTATTTCTTGCAGATGTTAAACAAAATAGACGAAAGTTAAAAACAGAAGAAAGGCTCTTATACGCGCAAGTAACCCTCGATTATACATACAAAAATGAACAATTAAGAATAACTGTTTTATTAAACAAATCTGGTCGAAAATACCAATATCAAGAGAGAGTTTCTCATTAAAAAAAAGCGGAAACAATACTGGAATAGCGTTGTTTTTCTACAAATTATTAGATTTTAGAAGAAAGACAGTAAAGGCATTGATTATTCTTTCTTTTTTCGTTAAAATAAAACAGGTATGGAAGTTGTTACATTTTGAATAGAATAGAGGTGCTAATTTGTTCCCAGAAAAAATTGAAGAGGCTTTCGAGCCAATGGAACAAGCAATCCAGTTATTGCAACAGTCATTGGATACTTCTTTTTTAGATGCGTATATTGAAAATGGTGAAAATATTTTAGATGATTTTCAAGTACGAGTACTTGACGGAGTACCTAATCCAGAGACAGTGAAACAATTAGAAACGCTGTATCATACGATTAAAAAAATTGATTTAGCTCCTGAAGATGTGCGACGCTTGTCCCAATTACTTTTGTTAAAAGGAACGAGAAAAGAGCAGCTTCAAGCAAATCATCAATTGACGCCAGACGGTATTGGCTTTTTGTTTGTTTATTTAGTAGAACAATTAACAAATAAATCAGAGCCATTAAAAATTTTAGATCCTGCTTCAGGAATGGGAAATTTACTGTTAACGGTTCTGCTGAACCTTGAAACAGCTGGTTACAAAGTTTCTGGTTATGGTGTGGATATCGACGAAACACTTCTGGCAGTATCTTCTGTGAACAATGCTTGGTCACAAGCCAATATTCAGTTGTTCCATCAAGACGGATTGCAAGATTTGTTATTAGATCCAGTTGATTTAGCATTAAGTGATTTGCCAATTGGCTATTATCCAAATGATGAGCGAGCAAAGGGATTTGCTGCTGCTGCGGAGGAAGGCCATAGTTATGCGCATCATTTATTAATGGAGCAAGCCATGAAATATGTGAAGCCAGCAGGGTTTGGCTTATTCTTAATCCCGACCAATATTTTAGAGACTGAGCAAAGTGAATTCTTTAAAAATTGGTTGACAAAAAATGTCTATTTACAAGGAATGATACAGTTACCTGATGAATTGTTTAAGTCAGAACAATCACGTAAAAGTATCTTGCTTGTTCAAAACAAGGGTGCAGATGCTGAGCAAGTGAAGGAAGTTTTGTTAGCAAAACTTGCCTCTTTGAAAGATATCAATAAAGTAACGGAGTTCTTTAAACAATTTGAAGCTTGGAAAGCTTCAAATTTAAAATAAAATAGTAACGAAGAGGAGAAAATTATGTCTAAAACAATTGCAATTAATGCAGGTAGTTCAAGTTTAAAATGGCAATTATACCAAATGCCAAATGAAGAAGTGATCGCTAAAGGAATCGTTGAACGTATTGGCTTAAAAGATTCTATCTTCACAATTAAATATGGTGAAGGACAAAAATATGAAGTAATTGTTGATATTGATAACCATGAAGTGGCAGTAAAAATGTTACTAGACCAATTAATCGACTTAAACATTTTAGGTTCTTATGATGAAATTACTGGTGTTGGTCACCGTGTAGTTGCTGGTGGAGAAGAATTTAAAGATTCTGTTGTTATTACAGACGAAGTATTAGAAAAAATTGAAGCTTTATCTGAATTAGCACCTTTACACAATCCAGCGAATGCGATGGGGATTAAAGCATTTAAACATATCTTACCAGAAATCATTAGCGTGGCAGTCTTTGATACGTCGTTCCACACAACAATGCCAGAACACAACTATTTATATAGTGTACCTCGTGAATACTATGAAAAATTTGCTGCTCGTAAATATGGAGCACATGGAACAAGTCATCGTTATGTCTCTCAACGTGCTGCGGAAATGTTAGGTCGTCCAATTGAAGACTTAAAAATTATCACTTGTCACTTAGGAAATGGTGCTTCAATCACTGCAGTTGATGGTGGTAAATCAGTCGATACATCGATGGGCTTCACTCCTCTTGCTGGTGTTACAATGGGGACTCGTTCAGGGGATGTTGATGCGTCACTATTGCCTTATTTAATGACAAAACTTGGCTTGACTGATGTGCAAGACATGGTTGATATTTTAAACAAAAAATCTGGTCTATTAGGTTTAACAAATGGCTTATCAAGTGACATGCGTGATATTCAATCAAACTTAGATAAACCTGAAGTTCAAACAGCATACAACATTTTTATCGATCGTATTCGTAAATACATTGGTAGCTATGTCACTGTTATGAATGGTGTTGATGCGATTGTCTTTACTGCTGGAATCGGTGAAAATGCAGTTGGCGTTCGTAAAGATATTATTGATGGCATGACTTGGTTTGGTTGTGAAATCGATGATGACAAAAATAATGTACACGGTGAAGAAGCAGTTATCTCAACTGATGATTCAAAAATCAAGCTTCTATTAGTACCAACTGATGAAGAGTTAATGATTGCCCGTGACGTAGAACGTCTAAAATAATTAAACGAACACACCTTGTGAGACGCTCTCACAAGGTGTGCTTAATAGGTAAATAAGAAGAAACTGAGCCAACTATCAAAAGTGATAGTTGGCTCAGTTTCTTCTTATTTTTTATTTTTCTTCATTTTTTGGTAATTTGTTGTCTAAATCCGTCCGTACAACGAGAACATCGCAACTAGCGTTACGGATAACTGATTCAGAGACAGAGCCAATAAATAAACGCTCAACGGCATTTAATCCAGTTGCTCCTAACATAATTAAATCAATGTTGTATTCTTTTGGTAATTCTTTGGCAATGATATTCTTAGGAGAACCATAGGCTAGAACGCTAGAGACTTTTGTTTGTCCCATATCCACCGCTTGTTGTTGGTAGGTGTCTAAGGTTTCTTTTGCCATTGACATTGCTTCTTCTGCTAGCGCACCATCAAAAGAGGACACTGATTGGAAAGAGCGCGTATCAACAACATGTGCTAATAGTAATTCAGCATCGTTTCGCTTAGCGACGTTGACCGCTTTTTTAAAGGCTAAGTCTGCTTCGTCAGAACCATCGATTGCTATCATAATTTTTTGATATTGTTGTAACATAATAACCGCTCCTTTCAGCGTAAAAAAATCATTAATTGTTTCTATAATAATTGTAAAACAAACAAAGAAAAAAAGAAACTGAAACCGCTTCTTTTTTTCTGAATATTGGCATTTTTTTGTAAAAAAAACTTCGTTCAAAAAAATCTTTTTGAACGAAGTTTTAAATTCATCGTCTTTTATGACATTTTTTTTGCAAAAGTTAAACTAAACAACGTTGAAAGTAATAAAACAAAAAAGATAAAACCAATTGACAATAACGGGCGATTAAAAATAGCCGCTAGAACACCTAGAATGGCGATAATCAAGTAATAACGCCCAAAACGTTCGATAAACTGTTGACTTTCTGTTGCAGTTTCTTTTTTTAAGAGTGGTAAAAAAGCTGTACTTTTCTTCATCAAATAATAACTGGCTACGCCTGTGACAATGGCGAGTAATAGTACGAGTATACGAATCATCTTGTCCTCCAAAAAAAAACAACTTGCCAGAGCAAATTGTTTAGAAATCTTCATAAAAATGGTAAAATCCGTCGATGCCGGTAATCGTCCTAGAGTATTGAACCCGCAAGATAAGCAGGTGGGTTCCTCGATCGCAGTATTGAACTACCAAAAGAAAAGGCATGTTACCAACTTTGATACAAGCAGGATCCCTAGATATCAATAAAAATGTTCGGTCAACACAGTGAAAGGACAACGCGTACATCACAGATTTACCATCTTTATAATAGCATACTCTCTCAAAATCGGCAACGAGATTGTTTCTTTTTTTGAAAGCGTATTATTTTGTTATTTTTTCTGTTTCCATTCTTGGATACGCTTGAGTTGCTGATGTAAGGCTTGTTCATATTTACCAATATCAATCGGTTCGTAATAACGTGCCTCTTTTAATTTGTCAGGTAAGTATTGCTGATTGACCCAACCGTTTTCAAAATTATGTGGGTATTGATAACCAATACCACGGTTTAATTCTTTGGCTCCAGCATAGTGAGCATCACGCAAATGATCAGGAACGTCTCCCACAGAGCCTTGTCGAATATCTGCTAAAGCAGCATCAATCGCTGTGACTGCAGAATTTGATTTTGGCGATAAACATAAATCAATGACGACACTGGCTAGAGGAATCCTAGCTTCTGGAAACCCTAGCTTTTCGGCGGCTTGAACAGCGGTGACTGTCCGAGCGGCGGCCGCAGGATTCCCAAGACCGATATCCTCGTAAGCAATGACCATTAAACGACGACAAATAATCGGTAAATCACCTGCTTCAACTAAGCGACCCAAATAATGAAGTGCAGCATCTACATCGCTTCCTCGAATTGACTTTTGGAAAGCGGAAATCACGTCATAATGGGCATCGCCATCTTTATCATGGGTTAAGGCTTTTCGTTGCACGCACTCTTCAATAATCGGTAAGGTGATCTTAATTTCGCCTTGTTCATTTTTGGGTGTTGATTTAACAGCTAATTCTAGTCCATTTAGCGCACTACGTAAGTCACCGTTCGTTGCGCGTGTCAAATGTTGTAATGCTTTTTCTTCTAAGTGGACGGGATAATCACCTAAGCCACGTGTGCTATCGGTTAAGGCTTCTTGAATCGCTTGCTGAATGTCTGTTTCTGTTAAGGGCTTTACTTCAAAAATTTGCGTGCGACTACGAATCGCAGGGTTAATTGTAATATATGGATTTTCGGTAGTGGCTCCAATCATAATAATTCGTCCGTTTTCTAAATGAGGGAGCAAAAAATCTTGTTTTGTTTTATCTAATCGGTGAATTTCATCAAGCAGTAAAATCACTGTGCCACTCATTTTGGCTTCTTCAGCAACGATTTGTAAATCTTTTTTAGTGTCTGTGGCCGCGTTCAACATGCGAAAGGCATAATTTGTTGAACCAGCGATTGCGCTGGCAATACTGGTTTTTCCAGTGCCAGGCGGCCCATAAAGAATCATCGATGAAAGCATTTTGGCTTCGACCATCCGACGAATAATTTTACCAGGGCCGACTAAATGTTGTTGACCAACTACTTCGTCTAAGTGACGAGGTCGCATTCGATAGGCTAAAGGTTGTTGCATAAAAGGACCTCCTTTTTCATAATCATCTTATTATAACATAAAGAACGTACATTCGCTTTTTGGTGGTTTTTTGGGTTTTAGATGGATATAGCGGAAGGTTTCGTGTATGATAGGGAGTGGTGAAAGAAATGAAAGAAACGATAAATATCTTTAACAAAAAAACAACTGAAGAAGTGGCACAATACTTGTTAGGGATGTATTTAGAGCACGAAACAGCAACAGGCGTTTTAGGTGGGTACATTGTGGATGCAGAAGCTTATTTAGGTCCTGGTGATGAGGCGGCCCATAGCTTTGGCTTGAGAAAAACGCCACGCTTACAAGCCATGTATGACAAACCAGGCACGATTTATTTATATACTATGCACACGCATTTAATTTTAAATATGGTGACACAAGAACAAGGCAAACCACAAGGGGTGATGATCCGCGCGATTGAACCTGTTGAAGGTGTCGACAAAATGATTGAAAATCGCCAAGGACGTCAAGGCGTGGAATTGACCAATGGACCAGGTAAATTAGTTGCAGCCTTAGGAATTGATAAGCAATTATATGGGCAGTCGATTTTTTCTAGTTCGTTACGGCTCGTGCCAGAAAAACGAAAATTTCCGAAAAAAATTGAGGCACTACCACGAATTGGAATTCCCAATAAAGGTCGTTGGACAGAGTTGCCTTTAAGATACGTCGTGGCTGGCAATCCATATATTTCTAAACAAAAAAGAACAGCAGTAGACCAAATAGATTTTGGCTGGAAGGATGAAGAAAATGAAAAAAGCAACAATGCTCACATACTTAGAGGAACAACTTGAAAAACACTTAGCAGATTACGAAGTAGGACTTGATTGGGATCGTAAAAACCATACCATCGAAGTTATTGTTCGTTTATATGCAGAAAACAATGAGCAAGTGGCAATTGATGATGTTGATGGTACGCTTTCAGAAGAAGCATTTATTGAATTTGAAGATGGCTTGTTATTTTACAATCCGCAAAAGTCTGTCGTTGATGACGAAGATTATTTAGTCACAATTCCTTATGAAGGAAAGAAAGGGCTACGCAAAGCAGTTTTAGACGGATTCATTCACTATTTAAAAGTGGTTTTAGATGAAGGGCAAAGTGATTTGTTAGACTTTTTATCAGATGAAACAGCGGAAGTTTTTGAATTGCATTGGGAGCCAGCAGATTTTGAAGCGATGATTAAAAAAGTGGCAGAAACAGAAAAAGAACAATGGATTGCGTATCCAAGTTATTAATTTAGAGGTGAGAACATGAAGTGGACAGAAGTAAAAGTAGAAACGGCTAGCGAAGCAGTTGAAGCAATTTCAAACATTATGATGGAAGCTGGCGCAAGTGGCGTGGCCATTGAAGATGCGTTGGACATTGAAAATTTTGAAAGTGATCTGTATGGGGAAATTTTAGATAAAGAGCAATTCACCCACATTAAAGAAGGGGCGATTGTGATGGCTTATTTTCCTGAAACAACCTTCTTACCAGAAATTTTACCATTTATGAAAGAAAATATTTTACGCTTGCCTGAGTACGGCTTATCCATTGGTAAAAACGAAATGACAATTAGTGAAGTAGCAGAAAGCGACTGGGCAACAGCTTGGAAAAAATATTATCATCCTGTCCGTGTCACACGATTCTTAACGATTGTGCCAAGTTGGGAAGCCTATCACGCACAAGATGAAGCAGAAAAAATTATCACATTGGATCCGGGGATGGCGTTCGGTACAGGCACGCATCCAACGACTCGTTTAACCTTGCAAGCTTTAGAAACTGTTTTACGTGGTGGCGAAACAGTTCTAGATGTAGGAACGGGTTCTGGTGTTTTGAGTATTGCAAGTCGCTATTTAGGGGCTAAAGACGTCTACGCATATGATTTAGATGAAGTAGCAGTTGCAGCGGCAAAAGAAAATATGGATTTAAATCCCATTGCGGCCGATGTTCATGTGTCAGCCAATGATTTACTAAAAGGGATTGACCATTCTGCTGATGTAATCGTCGCAAATATTTTGGCAGATATTATTGTGTTAATGATTGAAGATGCTTGGCGTTTGCTAAAACAAGACGGTACCTTCATTATTTCTGGAATTATTGAAGATAAAAAAGCAATGGTTTTAGAAGCACTAACGAAAGTCGGTTTTGTGGTGGACCAACTCTTTAATCAAGGCGATTGGTATGCGATTATCTTGAAGAAACCAGAGGAAGAGTAAAATGCAACGGTATTTCATGAAAGAAGATTATCAAGAAAAAGATTTGTATAAAGTCGCAGATGAAAACTATCATCATATTGTGCGAGTTATGCGAATGACACCGAATGATCGTTGTTATTTAGTATTTCAAAATAAAACTGCCATTTTAGCTGAGATTGTGGAAATTGATTCAACATCTGTTTACTTTAAAGAAATTAGTAAAGAAGAAATGGACAAAGAATTGCCAATTGAAGTGACGATTGCGTGTGGATTACCAAAAGGGGACAAGTTAGAATGGATTGTTCAAAAAGGCACGGAGCTAGGTGGCAATCAGTTTATCGGCTTTCCTGCGAAAACTTCCGTTGTCAAATGGGACCACAAAAAAAGAGCAGCCAAAGAAAAAAGATTACAAAAAATTGCTACAGAAGCGGCGGAGCAATCGCATCGGCAGCAGACACCAAATGTTTCTTTGGTGGAAAAAACACAAGAAATCATTGCGCAATTTGACTCATATGACACAGTCTTGGTTGCGTATGAAGAATCAGCAAAACAAGGAGAAAAAAGTCAATTAGCACAAGTATTATCCACTTGCCAGCCAGGCGCACGTTTGTGTGTGCTCTTTGGACCTGAAGGTGGCTTTGCACCGCAAGAAATTGAACAATTTCTGCAGTCTGGGGCGAAACTTTGCGGGTTGGGTCCGAGAATTTTACGAGCAGAAACAGCACCGTTGTATCTTTTAAGTGCGGTTAGCTACCAAATGGAACTTTTAAATTAAACGAAAGACCGCCTGTAAAATTCTTGTAGGCATTCTCTTTGAATAAACAGAGAGTAAAAAAGCGACAGTGATTGAAATTTAAGGGAAATTTAGTATAATAGAGTTGTTGAAAGTGCTACTGTTTCAAGTGGTACTTTTCTTTTTTATTAAAATAGATAAAACGTGAACGAAGTGTTCTTTATCCAAAGGTCACCTTCATAGAGGAGTGAATACCATGCCAAAAGAAGAAATACTGACAGGCCCAGCGGTCATCAAAATTGTAAGTACCTATATGGGACCAGAACATGTTGAGTTGGTTCAAAAAGCATTAACTTATGCTGAAAAAGCACACGAAGGTCAAGTCCGACAATCAGGTGAACCTTACATCATCCATCCGATTCAAGTGGCAGGCATTCTGGCTGAATTACATATGGATCCCCATACTGTAGCAACAGGATTTTTACATGATGTTGTCGAAGATACGGACGTAACACTGGACGATTTAAAAGAAGAATTTGGCGAAGACATCGCAATGTTAGTCGATGGCGTGACGAAACTAGGAAAAATTAAATATAAATCTCATGAAGAACAATTAGCCGAAAACCATCGGAAAATGTTATTGGCAATGGCGCAAGATTTACGGGTCATTATGGTGAAACTAGCCGATCGTTTGCACAATATGCGCACATTAAAACATTTACGTGAAGATAAGCAACGACGGATTGCACAAGAAACTTTAGAAATTTATGCGCCTTTAGCACATCGCTTAGGGATTAGTCGAATTAAATGGGAATTAGAAGATACGGCCTTACGTTATATTAACCCCAACCAATACTATCGAATTGTTAATTTGATGCAAAGCAAACGCGATGAACGTGAAGCTTATGTGGCAGAAGCAGTCGAAGATATTCGTTTAGCTACGGAAGATTTAGAAATTTACGCAGAAATATATGGTCGACCAAAACATATTTATTCAATCTATCGTAAAATGAAGGACCAAAAGAAACAATTTAATGAAATCTATGACTTATTAGCCATTCGTGTTATTGTCGATTCCATTAAAGATTGCTATGCCGTGTTAGGGGCGATTCATACACGTTGGACACCAATGCCAGGTCGTTTTAAAGATTATATTGCTATGCCAAAAGCGAATATGTATCAATCTATCCATACGACAGTTATTGGGCCAAAAGGGAATCCAGTAGAGGTCCAAATTCGGACCCATGAGATGCACCAAATCGCCGAATTTGGGGTGGCGGCTCACTGGGCCTATAAAGAAGGCAAAGCGGAAAAAATTGAAACAGATGAACTGACGAAGCAAGTCGATTGGTTCCATGAAATTATTGAATTACAAGATGAAAGCTATGATGCTTCTGAATTTATGCAAGGTGTGAAAGAAGACATTTTTAGCGACAAAGTCTATGTCTTTACGCCAAGTGGAGATGTAACCGAACTGCCAAAAGGCTCCGGACCACTAGATTTTGCCTACAGCATTCATACTGAAATTGGGAATAAAACAACCGGTGCGAAGGTCAACGGCAAAATGGTACAGTTAGACTATGTCCTAAAAAATGGGGATATTATTGAAGTCTTAACATCACCGAATTCTTTCGGACCTAGTCGCGATTGGCTGAAAATGGTTAAAACAAGTAAAGCCAAAAATAAAATCAAACGTTTCTTTAAAGAACAAGACCGTGAAGATAACATTATTAAAGGGCATGATGCTGTCATTAAATACATGACAGAAATCGGCTTTACACCGAAAGAATTTTTAACGAAGAATAAAATGGCGGAAGTGCTAGATAAATTCAAATTTCAAACGGAAGATGATTTATTTGCGGCAGTAGGTTATGGCGAAGTAAGTGCGCAAGTAGTGTGCAATCGTTTAACAGAAAAAGAACGCCGCGAACAAGAGTTGGAACGCCAACGTCAAGAAGCAGAAGAGTTGTTAAATCAGCCAGCTAAAAAAGAATCAGAAAAAATGAAAGTTCGTCATGAAGGTGGCATCGTGATTCAAGGGGTGGACAACCTATTGATTCGTTTAAGCCGCTGTTGTAATCCAGTGCCTGGTGATGAAATCGTTGGTTACATTACCAAAGGACGGGGCGTTTCAATTCATCGTGCGGACTGTCCTAACGTACAACATCAAGAAGAACTAGCACAACGTCTAATTGAAGTTGAGTGGGAAGATACCGAGCACAGTCGCAAAGAATACGCTGCCGATTTGGAGATTTACGGCTATGATCGTAGTGGCTTACTAAGTGATGTTTTACAAGTCATTAGTTCGATGACAAAAAATTTAGTCGGCGTTGAAGCTCGTCCATCCAAAGATAAGATGGCCCAGATTCATGTTACTGTGAAAATTCAAAACCTTTCTCATTTAAAAACCATCGTTGACAAAATTAAAAGTGTACCAGATGTTTATAGTGTTCGTCGAACCAATGGGTAAGTGTTAAAAGTGAGGAAAAAAAGATGAAAGTAGTTATTCAAAGAGTCAGTCAAGCACAAGTTGCGATAGAAGAGCAAATAGTGGGACAAATCAAACAAGGCTTCATGGTGCTGGTGGGCATTCATCAAGAAGACACGCCAGAAGATGTGGCTTATGTTGTTGGCAAAATCAGTAAATTGCGTGTTTTTGAAGATGACGAAGGAAAAATGAATCGCAGTATTCAAGAGATTGAAGGATCAATTTTGAGTATCTCTCAATTTACCCTCTATGCAAAAACTAAAAAAGGCAATCGTCCCAGTTTTATTGAAGCGGCTCGTCCAGATGTGGCGATTCCTTTGTATGAATTATTTAATCAACAATTAGAAGCAGAAGGAATAGCGGTAGCCACAGGAGAATTTGGCGCGGATATGCAAGTGTCGTTGACCAATGATGGTCCAGTAACCATTGTGATCGATACACGAGAAAAATAATTGATTTTCCTGTCGGAACCACTTGACTTTCTAAGAGAACTTTAGTAGTTTATAGGTAATATTAAAAATCTACGAAGGAACGAGTAAGTTTCATCTGTCTGCGAAGAGAGAGTTGCCGTGGCTGAGAGCAACTTCAACAGTGAAAGTGAAAGACATTCTGGAGATGGACGGAAGAAAAGCCGTCCCGTTACGAGCGTTAATCGTTGAGGAAAGAGTAAAATCTTTCAAAACTAGGTGGTACCGTGTAAAAGAGACTTTTACGCCCTTGTATGTTCAACATACAAGGGCTTTTTTCATTTTTAGAAAAAAGAAAATGGCGCACACATTTTTGTGGAATGATAGAAGGAGAGAAAGACAATGAGTTATCAAAAACCAAAAGGAACAAACGATATTTTGCCAGGAACTTCTGAAAAATGGCAATTTGTGGAAGAAACAGCTCGTTTGATTTTTAAAGATTATCAATACCAAGAAATCAGAACCCCGATTTTTGAACATTATGAAGTAATATCTCGCAGTGTTGGCGATACTACAGATATTGTTTCAAAAGAAATGTATGATTTTTATGATAAAGGAGATCGTCACGTGACGCTACGTCCTGAGGGGACAGCGCCAATTGTTCGGGCCTTCGTTGAAAATAAATTATATGGTCCGGAATATACGAAACCGTATAAAACCTATTACATGGGGCCGATGTTCCGCTATGAACGCCCACAAGCTGGTCGTTTGCGTCAATTCCATCAAATTGGTGTGGAAGCATTTGGTAGTGAAAACCCAGCATTGGATGTTGAAATTATGGCTATGGCTTTGGACTTCTTCAAACAATTAGGCATCCAACAAATCAAATTAGTCATTAATTCCTTAGGGGATAAAGAAACACGTGCTACGTACCGTCAAGCATTAATTGATTATTTAGAGCCCCATATGGCAGAATTAAGCGAGGATTCACAACGTCGCTTACACGAAAATCCATTGCGGGTGTTAGACAGCAAAGATAAAAAAGACAAGGTGATTGTCGCGGAAGCGCCCTCCATTTTAGATTATTTAAATGAACCATCTAAAGCACATTTTGAAGCAGTAACTGATATGTTAGATTTACTAGAAATTCCTTATGAAATTGATAGTAATATGGTTCGCGGCTTGGATTATTATACACACACAATTTTTGAAATTATGAGTGAAGCGCCTAAAATGGGTGCGCAATCAACTATTTGTGCAGGGGGCCGATACAATGGTTTAGTTGAAGAATTAGGCGGCCCAGATACACCAGGCTTTGGTTTTGGTATGGGCATTGAACGAGTGTTGTTAACAATGGAAGCTGAAGAAGTTGTGATTCCAGCGTTATCTGAATTAGACGCATATGTGGTTGGCATTGGTTCAGAAACCAACGTCGCAGCTTTACAACTTGTTCAAAGCATTCGTAACTTTGGTTTCTCAGCTGATCGTGATTACATGAATCGCAAACCAAAAGCGCAATTTAAAACGGCCGATAAATTACAAGCAAAATTAGTTTTAACAATCGGTGAAAATGAATTGAATGAAGGCATTGTCAACGTAAAATCAATGGCAACACGCGAAGAAAAAGCCTTCCCGTTAAGTGCTATTCATGATTCATTTGATGAAGTGTATGACGAAATGATGACAAAAATGATTGAAGAATAAAAAGGAGAGATTGAGAAATGGCAAAACGCACAACCTATTGCGGCAATGTATCTGCCGAATTTATTGAAAAAGAAGTTGTATTAAAAGGATGGGTTCAAAAACGTCGTGACTTAGGAGGCGTTATCTTTATTGATTTACGTGACCGTGAAGGAATCGTCCAAGTGGTCTTTAACCCAGAAAAGTCAAAAGAAGCATGGGAAATTGCTGATAAATGTCGTAGTGAATACGTCATCGAAGTTAAAGGTCAAGTCGTTTATCGTGATAAAGAAGCGATTAATCCCAAAATGAAAACTGGCGAGTTTGAAGTGATGGCGACTGACATTACGATTTTAAATACTGCGAAAACAACGCCATTTACCATTGAAGATGACAATAACGTTAATGACGAATTGCGCATGAAATATCGTTATTTAGATTTACGTCGTCCATCAATGACAAACAACATTAAATTACGTCACCAAGTAACGAAAACAATCCGTCACTATTTAGATAATCATGACTTTTTAGACATTGAAACTCCTTATTTAGGCAAATCAACACCAGAAGGCGCTCGCGATTATTTGGTTCCTTCTCGTGTCCATGCCGGTCATTTTTATGCTTTACCACAATCACCACAACTCTTTAAACAATTATTAATGGGGGCAGGCTTCGATCGCTATTACCAAATCGTTCGTTGTTTCCGTGATGAAGATTTACGAGGCGACCGTCAACCAGAATTTACACAAATCGATATCGAAACGACCTTTTTAACACCAGAAGAAATTCAAACATATACAGAAAATATGTTGGCTGAAGTGATGAAAGAGACAAAAGGAATTGAGATTTCTGTTCCGTTTCCACGAATGAGCTATGACGAAGCAATGGCACGCTATGGTAGCGATAAACCTGACACTCGTTTTGCTATGGAATTAATTGATGTCGCAGATGTAGTGAAAGACGTAGACTTTAAAGTTTTCCAAGCAGCGTTGGAAAATGGCGGACATGTGAAGGCTTTGAATGCAAAAGGCGCCGCAGATAAGTATTCTCGTAAAGACATGGATAACTTAGGTAAGTATGTGAGTCAATTTGGCGCAAAAGGCTTAGCTTGGTTAAAAGTTGAAGAAGATGGCTTAAAAGGACCGATTGCTAAATTCTTAACAGAAGTTAGTGATGAATTAATTGCTGCTACCAATGCAGAAGTCGGTGATATTTTAATGTTTGGTGCCGATAAACCTGAAATCGTAGCCGCTGCTTTAGGTGCGGTACGTACACGTTTAGGTAAAGAATTAGGTTTAATTGATGAATCGAAATTCAATTTCTTGTGGATTGTGGATTGGCCGTTGTTTGAATATGATGAAGAAGCTGGTCGCTATGTTTCTGCTCATCATCCATTTACACAACCAAAAGCAGAGGATGTGGCCCGCTTAGCAACAGACCCAGCCTCTGTGTATGCTGAAGCTTACGATGTTGTCTTAAACGGCTACGAATTAGGCGGTGGCTCATTACGGATCCATACACGAGAATTACAAGAAAAAATGTTTGAAACGTTAGGTTTTACAAAAGAAGAAGCACAAGACCAATTTGGTTTCTTGCTAGACGCATTAGATTATGGCTTCCCGCCACATGGAGGGATTGCTTTAGGGCTAGACCGCTTAGCAATGCTATTGGCTGGGGAAGAAAATATTCGTGAAGTGATTGCCTTCCCTAAAAACGGGAAAGCAATTGACCCAATGAACAACGCACCAAGTTTAGTTTCTCCATTACAATTGTTTGAATTAAACATTGATGTAACAGCCATTGACGAATAAGTATTAAATCCAAAGAAAGAGTGACTTCATTGACGGATGAGGTCACTCTTTCTTTGGGAAGGAAAAAGATAACGAAAGACTTAAAAAGTGGCTGAGCTAAAAATCTGCCAATTGGCTGTTTTTTCTTTTTAGAAAACTTTGTATGATAACTGAGTGTATAAAGGAGCGAAACAAATGACAAAAATAATTTTAACAATTGGCGGTTCCGATCCTTTTTCAGGTGGCGGGATTCAAACAGATTTAAAAACGTTTGAAAATCATCAAGTCTTTGGTTTATCAACTTTAACTTGCCTTGCTACAGCCCCCAAGAATCATTTTCAGATTCATGACCTTGAGACTTCTTTGGTGAAAGAGCAACTCGCTTCCATACCTGCCGGGAGTTTAGATGGCATCAAGATTGGCTTGATTCACAGTGAAGAAAGTATGTTACAAATTGCAACCTTTTTGAAAAAGCATGCAGGTCTGCCGGTGGTGTTGGATCCTGTCTTGGCATTTAAAGAAACGACTTCAGTTTATGAAAAAAGATACATGCAGTTATTGATTGAAAAACTTTTTCCATTCGCAACGATTATAACGCCTAATTTAAAAGAAGCAGAATTACTCATTGGCAGAAAATTAACAACCGTCGAAGAAGTTCAACAAGCGGCGGAAGAGTTAAACTCTTTAGGAGCGGCAACGGTGGTGATTAAAGGTGGTAATCGTTGGCTTGGCCAAGAAGCACGTGACTTTTTTTATGATGGACAACAACATATTCAATTGGTCAAAGAAAAAGTAATGGCCCACACCATTGATGGCGCTGGTTGTTCCTTTGCCTCTGCAATTGGTGCGAATTTAGTTAAAGGATATCCGTTAATTGAAGCAGTTGATTTAGCAAAAACATACGTTCATGAAGCCATTGTTTCTGGAGTCCAGCTAAATGCAGCTTTTGGAAGTGTGTGGCATGAAGGATTACTAGCAGGAGGTGTGGCGGATAATGACAAGAAAAATTAGTCTATATGCAGTAATTACCGCTTTAACAGTGGCTGTGTCAATGGTCTTTATTATCCCCGTCCCAGCAACAAATGGCTTTGTTACATTGGCGGATGCAGGGATTTACATTGCTAGTTTACTTTTTGGTCCGATTGGTGGCTTGACAGTCGGAGCTTTAAGCGGTGGTTTAATTGATTTATTGTCAGGCTATCCACAATGGTTCGTTTTTTCGTTATTGATTCATGGCGGACAAGGTTGGTTAGCAGGGCACTTCTTTAATAAAAGTAAAAAGATGCAAACGCTAGGATTACTTTTAGCCAGTCTCCTTATGATTAGCGGGTATGCTTTAGCGACTAGCTGGCTTTACGGCGTGGGTGCGGGGATTGCCTCTTTACCAGGGAATATCATTCAATCCTTATTTGGGGTGATTGTAGCATTGCCTCTTAGTCAAACATTAAAACGTGTGTTACCAAAAAATGGTCGTTTAGAAGAAAGAAGGATGAACAAATGACTATCGATGAAAAAATGTTAAAAGAACAGTTAGTGACAATTACAGAAGAAGTCATTACAGCAGGAAATTTACAAAAAGGGGACCTATTTGTTTTAGGTTGTACCACCAGTGAGGTGGTAGGTGGCGTCATTGGTAAAAATTCCAGTGCCGAAGTAGGACAATGGATTGTCTCAACCTTAATTGAACAATTAGACAAAAAAGGCATCTCTTTGGCTGTCCAAGGATGCGAACATATTAATCGTGCTTTAGCGATGGAACGTCGTGTGGCTGAAGAAAAAGGCTTTGAAATTGTCTCGGTAGTACCACAATTACATGCTGGCGGTTCTTGTTCAGTGGCTGCCTTTGAAAAATTTGATGAACCTGTGGAAGTGGAGCATATTGTTGCTCAAGCAGGGATTGACATTGGCGATACATCTATCGGTATGCATGTAAAACATGTGCAAGTTCCTCTTCGCTTGAGCATTCGAACGTTAGGTGCGGCTCATGTTACAGCATTATATTCTCGTCCTAAATATATTGGTGGACCAAGAGCCCATTATGAAACAACCCAAGAACGAAATCGTTAAGATTTCGTTCTTTTTTCATTTCTATAAACATTTGATGAATCTTCCGTAATTATTATAGGAATCTCTTTTTTTCTCTCGGTAAACCACGTATAATATGAAAAGAAATGTAATTTATTGAAAACCTGAAACGAGGCTATTATTTATGAAAAAAATTTATGACGGACTGCCAGTTCATGACTATACAACAAAATTTTCTGTGTCGATTGTCTATGCTATTCTTGCATCAATTGCCATGAACTTTTTCTATCAACCAGGAAATATTTATTCCAGTGGCTTAACAGGCTTGGCACAAATTTTAACAACCCTCTCAACAAAAATTGTCGGTTTTAATGTGCCTGTCTCCATTACATTGTATCTGTTAAATGTGCCGTTATTCTTTATTGCGTGGAAAAAAATAGGTAAGAAGTTTACAATTTTTACTTTCATTACCGTGACTTTAACTTCATTATTTATGCATATTGTTCCGCAAACGGTGATGACCCAAGATCCAATTATCTGTGCTATTTTTGGTGGGGCGATTTCTGGATCAGGAATTGGTTTTGTCTTAAAAAACGGGGTTTCTTCTGGGGGCTTAGATATTCTAAGCATTACCATTCGGAAAAAAACGGGGCGTTCAGTTGGCTCGATTTCAATTTATTTTAACGCACTAATTGTCTTCGTTGCAGGTTATTTATTTGGCTGGCAGTACATGTTCTACAGTGCGTTATCAATTTTTGTAAGTGGGAAGGTCACAGATGCTGTTTATACTAAGCAAAAGAAAATGCAAGTTATGATTGTCACTAAAAACCCAGATCGAGTCGTGGATGAGATTCAAAAGAAAATGCGCCGTGGTATTACAATTATTCATGAAGCGGAAGGGGCATATCGCCACGACCGCCAAACTGTTTTGCTAACTATTGTGACACGCTTTGAGTTGCCAAGTTTAGAAGCAGCCATGAAAGAAAGTGATCCGAATGCCTTTGTCAGCATCTCAGATAATGTTAAAATTTTAGGACGTTTTTACGAAGAAGATTACAAATAAAAGGGTATGAAGCAACGAGAGAATGGCTGTGTCTATTCTTTCGTTGCTTTTTTTGAAAAATAAGTAAAAAATGCTTTGTGAGAGGACCTGAAATTCCCATTTAAACAAGAAGTTAATTGAAAGACGTTCGTGAATTCCTTTGCTTTTGGTTTAATTAGATCTAATTATTCGGAAATAAGTCGCTATTGTTTCTCACAAACGAATGCTTTGTTTGGATTTGAAAGAAAACGATGAAAAAAGAATCATTTTTATTGAAAAGACCCAAAAAAACTGGTACACTAAGTGTGTAATTGATAAGTACTTTTAATACTGTTATGAATAAATAGTAGGAAAAACGAACATCAATTCTATTTTTTTAAAGTTCATAGGTCGTTTTCAGTCTTACTTGGACATATTTCGACCCACAAAAGGAGCGCATCATGTTAAAAGAATTTAAAATGATTGAAGCAGTTGCTCCAGATATGCTCGATGTATTACAAGAAAGATTCCAAATTCTTCGCAATATTTATTGGATGCAACCTATTGGACGTAGAAGTTTATCAGAAACGATGGGAATTACAGAGCGAGTCTTGCGTACAGAAACAGATGTTTTAAAGCAACTCAACCTGATTGAACCTTCAAAAAGCGGGATGACATTAACAGAACGCGGTTTGGAAGTCTACCAAGGCTTAGAATTAGTCATGAATCAATTGCTTGGTATGCACCAAATCGAAAAAGAAATGACACAGTACTTTGGCATTCAACGTTGTATCGTTGTTGCAGGAGATAGTGATATCCAAAAGAAAGTTCTTTCGGACTTTGGAGATGTCTTAACCAATACGCTGAATTTACTCTTACCAAATGGTGAGAATACAATTGCGGTTATGGGTGGGACAACAATGGCCATGGTGGCCGAAAATATGGGATCACTAGAAACTGAAAAACGTCATAATTTGTTTGTTCCAGCCAGAGGAGGGATTGGTGAAGCAGTTTCTGTCCAAGCCAATTCAATTAGTGCTGTAATGGCCAACAAAACGGGTGGTAACTACCGGGCGTTATATGTCCCAGAACAATTGAGTCGTGAAACGTATAATAGTTTATTACAAGAACCCTCGATTCAAGAAGTTCTTACGTTAATTAGTCATGCCAACTGTGTGGTGCACAGTATTGGTCGAGCGTTGCACATGGCGGCACGCCGAAAAATGTCTGATGACGAAATGGTTATGCTCAAACAAAAAAATGCCGTGGCAGAATCGTTTGGTTATTTCTTTGATGAAGAAGGAAAAGTGGTCTATAAAATTCCACGAATTGGCCTTCAATTAAAAAACTTACAAGAAATTCCCTATGTCGTCGCAATTGCGGGCGGCAAAACGAAAGCCAAAGCCATTCGCGCATATATGAAAAATGCACCAAAACAAACGTGGCTCATCACAGATGAAGCTGCTGCAAACGAGATTTTAAAAGGGGTAACCCTTTAAAATAAAAAATTTTTGATTTTCATAAGGAGGAAATCTTTAATGACAGTTAAAGTAGGTATTAATGGATTTGGACGTATCGGACGCTTAGCTTTCCGTCGTATCCAAGATGTAGAAGGAATCGAAGTAGTTGCAATCAACGACTTAACAGATGCTAAAATGTTAGCACACTTGTTAAAATATGACACAACTCAAGGCCGTTTCAACGGTACAGTTGAAGTTCACGAAGGTTCATTCAACGTTAACGGCAAAGAAATCAAAGTTTTAGCTAACCGTAACCCTGAAGAATTACCATGGGGCGAATTAGGCGTAGACATCGTTTTAGAATGTACTGGTTTCTTTACTTCTAAAGAAGCTGCTGAAAAACATTTAACTGCTGGTGCAAAACGTGTAGTTATTTCAGCTCCTGGTGGTAACGATGTACCAACAATCGTTTACAACACAAACCATGAAACATTAACTGGAGAAGAAACTGTAATTTCAGGCGCTTCTTGTACTACAAACTGCTTAGCTCCAATGGCTAAAGCTTTACATGACAACTTTGGTGTTGTTGAAGGTTTAATGACAACTATCCACGCTTACACAGGTGACCAAATGACATTAGACGGACCACATCCTAAAGGCGACTTCCGTCGTGCGCGCGCTGCTGCTGCAAACATCGTACCTAACTCAACTGGTGCTGCTAAAGCAATCGGCTTAGTAATCCCAGAATTGAACGGTAAATTAGATGGCGCTGCTCAACGTGTTCCTGTAGCAACTGGTTCATTAACTGAATTAGTTACTGTATTAGACAAAGAAGTTACTGTTGATGAAGTGAATGCAGTAATGGAAAAAGCTGCTAACGAATCTTATGGTTATAACACAGACGAAATCGTTTCTTCTGATATCGTAGGTATGACTTACGGTTCATTATTCGATGCAACTCAAACAAAAGTTATGACAGTTGGCGACAAACAATTAGTTAAAACTGTTGCTTGGTATGACAACGAAATGTCATACACTGCTCAATTAGTTCGTACTTTAGAATACTTCGCTAACTTATAAGATTCATTCTTATCATTAGTGAAATTTGAACAATTGTGAAATAATAAGCGGGGAAGCAACGCGCTTCTCCGCTTTCTTTTTTTAAAAAAGAAAAATCCTAAAATTGACAATACAGGAGGTCTACTCATGGCTAAAAAGACAATTAAAGATGTAGATTTAAAAGACAAAAAAGTCCTTGTCCGTGTTGACTTTAACGTTCCGTTAAAAGATGGCGTGATCACAAACGATAATCGTATCGTAGCGGCTTTACCAACAATCAAATACGTGATTGAAAATGGCGGAAAAGCAATTCTTTTCTCTCATTTAGGTCGTGTAAAAACAGAAGAAGACAAAGCTGGCAAATCATTAAAACCAGTGGCTGAACGTTTAAGCGAATTACTAGGTCAACCAGTTACTTTTGTTCCAGAAACACGTGGTAAAGAATTAGAAGACGCTGTTAACAATATGAAAGACGGCGACGTTTTAGTATTTGAAAACACTCGTTTTGAAGATGTTGACGGCAAAAAAGAAAGCGGCAATGACGCTGAATTGGGTAAATACTGGGCTTCTTTAGGCGATGTATTTGTCAATGATGCTTTTGGTACTGCACACCGTGCACATGCCTCAAACGTTGGAATTGCTTCAACTGGTATCCCAACAGTTGCTGGTTTCTTAATGGAAAAAGAAATTAAATTCATCGGCGAAGCTGTTGAAAATCCAAAACGTCCATTCGTAGCAATCTTGGGTGGCGCAAAAGTTTCTGACAAAATCGCTGTCATTGAAAACCTAATTGAAAAAGCCGATAAAATTTTAATCGGTGGCGGTATGGCTTACACATTCATGAAAGCACAAGGCTATAGTGTTGGTTTATCTTTACTTGAAGAAGATAAAGTGGACTTAGCGAAAAGCTTAATGGAAAAAGCTGGCGACAAATTAGTTTTACCGGTTGATACAGTTGTCTCTAAAGAGTTCAGCAATGACGCTCCTTTCCACACGGTTCCTTCAACTGAAATCCCAGATGATGAAGAAGGCTTGGATATCGGTGAAAAAACAATTGAATTATTCGCTAACGAATTACAAGGTGCGAAAACAGTTGTTTGGAATGGTCCAATGGGCGTATTTGAAATGAGTAACTTTGCCAAAGGAACAATTGGTGTTTGTGAAGCGATTGCTAATTTAGAAGATGCAACAACAATCATTGGTGGCGGGGACTCTGCTGCTGCAGCAATTCAATTAGGCTACGAAAACAAATTCTCTCACATCTCAACAGGTGGCGGAGCAAGTTTAGAATTATTAGAAGGCAAAACTTTACCAGGTTTAGCTTCTATTAACGATAAATAATCAGTTTAAAAGACAATATTTTTAAAAAAAGAAAAGGATGTGCTTTTCATGCGCAAACCAATTATCGCTGGTAACTGGAAAATGAACAAAACTTTAAGCGAAGCACAAAGCTTTGCAGAAGCAGTAAAAAATGCTGTTCCATCAAACGACGTTGTTGACGCTGTGATTGGATCTCCAGCATTATTCTTAGCTCCTTTAGCTTGGAACCTAAAAGATTCTGAAGTGAAATTAGCTGCACAAAACTGCTACTGGGAAAACGCTGGTGCCTTCACTGGTGAAAACTCACCAGCTGCAATTGCAGATTTAGGTGTGAACTATGTGATTATCGGACACTCTGAACGTCGCGAATATTTCCACGAAACAGATGAAGATATCAATAAAAAAGCCAAAGCAATCTTTGCAAATGGTATGACACCAATCTTCTGTTGTGGTGAAACTTTAGAAACGTATGAAGCTGGTAAAACAGCGGAATGGATCGAAGGTCAAATCACTAACGGCTTAGTTGGTTTATCAAACGAACAAGTTGCTTCAATGGTTATCGCTTACGAACCAATCTGGGCAATCGGAACTGGTAAATCTGCAGATGCTAATATTGCAGATGAAATCTGTGGTGTTGTTCGTTCAACAGTTGAAAAATTATACGGCAAAGAAGTTTCTGAAGCTGTTCGTATTCAATACGGTGGTTCTGTTAAACCAGAAAACATCGCTGAATATATGGCAAAAGAAAACGTTGACGGTGCTTTAGTCGGCGGCGCAAGCTTAGAAGCAGACTCATTCCTAGCTTTATTAGATGCTGTAAAATAAGAAATCACTAACGGTAACGTTTTCTCAATGACTTTTGCAAAAAAATGTTTGCATAGTTTGCGAGAATTAACTACAATCATACATGAGGGAATCCCCTTAGTATAAATACAAACTCAAAGGAGAGACAAAACATGTCAATTATTACTGATATTTACGCACGCGAAGTCTTAGACTCACGCGGTAACCCAACAATCGAAGTAGAAGTTTACACTGAAAGCGGAGCTTTCGGCCGTGGAATGGTTCCTTCAGGAGCTTCAACTGGTGAATACGAAGCAGTTGAATTACGTGATGGCGACAAAGCTCGTTACTTAGGTAAAGGTGTTACTAAAGCTGTAGATAACGTAAACAACATCATTGCTGAAGCAATCATCGGTTACGATGTACGCGATCAAATGGCTATCGATAAAGCAATGATCGATTTAGATGGAACTCCTAACAAAGGTAAATTAGGTGCTAACGCTATTCTTGGTGTGTCTATCGCCGTAGCTCGTGCTGCTGCTGATTACCTAGAAGTGCCTTTATATCACTACTTAGGCGGATTCAATACAAAAGTATTACCAACTCCAATGATGAACATCATCAACGGTGGATCACATGCTGACAACAGTATTGACTTCCAAGAATTCATGATCATGCCTGTAGGTGCGCCTACATTCAAAGAAGCTTTACGTATGGGTGCAGAAGTATTCCACGCATTAGCTTCAATCTTAAAAGGTCGCGGCTTAGCTACTTCAGTAGGTGACGAAGGTGGTTTCGCTCCTAACTTAGGTTCAAACGAAGAAGGTTTTGAAGTAATCATCGAAGCTATCGAAAAAGCTGGCTATGTTCCTGGTAAAGACGTTGTTCTTGCTATGGATGCTGCTTCTTCAGAATTCTACGACAAAGAAAAAGGCGTTTACGTTTTAGCTGACTCAGGCGAAGGCGAAAAAACAACTGAAGAAATGATCGCGTTCTACGAAGAATTAGTTTCTAAATACCCAATCATTTCAATCGAAGACGGCTTAGACGAAAACGACTGGGACGGATTCAAAAAATTAACTGAAGTATTAGGCGACAAAGTTCAATTAGTTGGTGACGATTTATTCGTAACAAACACAACTAAATTAGCTGAAGGTATCGAAAAAGGTATCGCTAACTCAATCCTAATCAAAGTTAACCAAATCGGTACTTTAACTGAAACATTTGAAGCAATCGAAATGGCTAAAGAAGCTGGCTACACTGCAGTTGTATCTCACCGTTCTGGTGAAACAGAAGATTCAACAATCTCTGATATCGCTGTTGCAACAAACGCTGGCCAAATCAAAACTGGTTCATTAAGCCGTACTGACCGTATTGCTAAATACAACCAATTATTACGTATTGAAGATCAATTAGGCGATGTAGCTGAATACAAAGGCTTAAAATCTTTCTACAACTTAAAAAACAAATAATTCATTTAATGAATAACGCTTAAAGGGACAATTGGTTAATGAACCAATTCTCCTTATACTCGGACGTAAAAACACGCCTTTCTGCAAAGAAAGGCGTGTTTTTTTATATTTATAAAAATATTGAAAAAAATAGATTAGAAATAACTTCAACCGTACATCGCTCTATAATCACTTGTTTAAAAATAACAAAACATTAACAAAACAACATTATATAAAAATTTAATAAAACAAAATAATTGTTATTTTATAATTTTAGTATTGACTGGTTTCAGATAACGCTGTACGCTTAAAGAAATAGTATAGAATTTCACAAAAAAATGAAAACACAAATTTAACTTGGAGGATGTTGAGTAGTGAGCAACGGGAAAAAGATTTTTATTAGTCAAAGTTCAAAGGATCAAGAATATGTGGATGCGTTTATCCAATTGTTGAAAAAGTTTGGGTTTCGAACACAGGATATTTTTTATAGTTCCACTATTGAAACAGGTGTACAGCCAGGAGAATTAATTTTTGACAAGATTAAAAGGGAGCTAACCAATCAACCTGTCATGCTGTATTTTTTATCTGATCATTATTATCAGAGTATTCCATGTTTAAACGAAATGGGTGCTTCTTGGATGCTATCAGATAAACACTATCCAATTGCGTTAAATAATTTTTCTATGAAAGATATGAAAGGTGTTATTAGCAGCGAGCGTTTGGCGATTGCGTTTAATGACAAGACAAGTACTAATGAAATAAACTGCTTATTAAAAAAGTTATCTCATGACACAGATGTACAAGCTGAACCAGATTTTGAACTAAACGTTGAGAAAAATATTCAGCCATTCCAAAATAAACTGACACAACTAATTCGGCAAGCAAGTTATTTAAAACCTGATGAAAAGGGATATTTTGAAACGACTCTTAGCACTCATCGTCCTGTGTATGGCACAGCAAAAGGGGTGTATGACTGTTTTAAATTACCTAGCTTAATTGAGCCTAAAAGTTTAGGTTTAGACACGCTATCAGAGGATGAAAGCCATTGGCTATTCTTTTTTCTTACGTGGGGAACTTTTCAAGAAGGCGAAAAAGTGCGGTTTAAATTGAAAAAGGATAAGGCGTATAACAATCGGGAATTCAGTGATATTGGTAAATGTAAAAATATTTACGTCTCTTATTTAGAGAAGGTAGAGTAATTGGAGGAGGTAATAAATGAAAATGAATTGGCGTCAGTTGGTTGGTACATATCGTATTTCTGATAATGGTAAACAATATCAAAATGACTGGTTAAATAAGCAAGTTGATTTAGCCACAGAACTTCGTAAATCTTTTGATAGTGACTATCGTAGAGTAATTAAAAGTGATGCATTTAGACGTTTACAAGACAAAACACAAGTTTTTCCTTTAGAACGTAATGATTTTGTAAGAACGCGTTTAACGCATAGCTTAGAAGTGGCAATGCATAGCAGGGATATACTTAGATTAGTTATTTCACAGTTGAACGAACGAAACATTGAGGTTATGGAATTATCAGAATGCTATCGGTTGTTAGAAACAGCTGCATTAATCCATGATATTGGCAATCCCCCTTTTGGACATTTTGGGGAAGAAGCCATTCGTATTTGGTTTGAAAAAAATGGTCCTTTGTATGCTTGTTGGTCTGATTTTTCGGAGCAACAACAAAATGATTTTCTTAACTTTGAAGGCAACGCTCAAACCATCCGACTTTTAACAAAACTGCATCATGATAATGGGACTTCTAAAGCAGGAATGAAACTAACAGCCACGACATTAGATACAGTTATCAAATATACGGCATCTTCAGATCAATTAAATAAGCAACAGCTTTTGTCTAAAAAAGTTGGCTATTTTTACTCGGAAAAACAAGTGTTTAACGCCATTAAATTTGCGACAGGAACACAAAATAAGAGACACCCATTAGTCTTTTTGTTAGAAGCTTCAGATGATATCGCCTATACTTTTTCAGATATCGAAGATGCCTATAATTATGGTTTATACAGCTATCAAGATTTAAAGCAGTTTGTTGATGGGCAAACAGGAACAAAAAAATTTTTAATGTTAGAAAAAGATAAAACAGAAGAAGCTAGCTTACAAGAATTTTTGAGAAAGACACAAAGAGCTGTTTGTCAAAGCGTAGCGAAAAATTTTGCTAATCATTATGACTTAATTATGAGAGGTATCTATCATAATGAAATTATCATTGAAGATTGTGATGAAGTGAAATGCTTTCAGGCATTAAAAAACTTTTCTAGAGCCTATGTTTTTCAAACAAAAACAATTTTGGATCAAGAGGTATTGGGCTTCAATATCATCAATCGTTTACTAGATGAATTTGTTCCAGTCGTACTAAAATACGAAAAAGTTTCCATGAATAAGTATGAGGAGCGAATCTTTAATAATATTTCGGAAAGCGCGAAAGCGTTGTATAGAAGAGAAGCAAAGAACGCTACAGAAGCAGAAAAAGACTATTATCGTTTGAAAATGGCGGTAGATTTTGTATGTAATATGACGGATGGATATGCCAAAAAAGTTTATGATACATTATTCACTTAAAATTTGAGAAAAAGCTTCTCAGCGGTTGCCGCCGCTGAAGAAAACTAGTTCATTGCACAGGCTGATCGTTTCAGTAAAAATTTTAAAGATGCTAGTAATTTCACTGAAAATCGGGTACACTAAAATTAGCTAGTGTAACTAGCAAAAAAGGCAACTGGAATAGATAGGTTGTGCTGTCTATGAAGGGCTTTGTTTGTCAGGTGGTGCTGACATGCAAAGTGCCTTTTTTCTTTTTCTCAACATTTTAAGGACAAAAAACGATTGCAACATGTCACAATCGCTAACCTCGGAGAAAAAGGAATTTTTCTCCAATGGCCATTTCGATAACCTGTTGTGTGTTTCGAAACATTCAGAACGGTGGTGCGTTCTTTCAGTGCCTAATTATCCAATTCGTTTCTTGTTCCTCTATTTACAGTATACTGAATGAAAGCCTATTCTGCAATGATAGAATCAAGTTCCTGTGATTAAATAACATAAAAAATGGGCTCCTTATATAAAGAAAAATAACAAAAGAAATTTTTACTAGAAGAGTCAATTTTACTGCTTTTTAAATTTTTTACGGCACTTATTCTTTTAACATGGTATTAAAGTTTAAATTTAAGAGAAGTATAGTATAATGAGAAGGAGTTATTTTTTCAGAAAGTAGGAAAACCAATGACAAAACCGAAAATCTATACAATGACCTTTGCCAGTGTTTACCCGCTATACATCCAAAAAGCAGAACGTAAAAATCGAACGCAAGCGGAGGTTGACGAAATTATTTACTGGTTAACTGGTTATGATGAAAAAGGCTTGCAACAACAATTGGCTCAAAAAGTAACGATGGAAACATTTTTTGAAGAAGCACCCAATTTTAATGAAAACGCCCAATTGATCAAAGGCGTAATTTGTGGCTATCGCGTGGAAGAAATTGAAGATCCTTTAATGCAAAAAATCCGTTATCTAGATAAATTAATCGACGAATTGGCCAAGGGAAAAGCGATGGAAAAAAATTTAAGAACATGAAGAGGTCGGGACAGAAGTGTTTAACTCCGAGAACCAAGTAGGTACTGTTTAACATCTATTTGCTTTGCAAATAGTGTTTCTCAGCAATAAGAAGGAATTTCCGAAAATTGTTCTTTAATTTTTGGAGAATTTTGGCTTATTTCCGAAGGAGTTGCTTCTGTTCTCGCCGTTTATCAGTTTTTGAGCGTGGGACAAAAATTCAAAGTGATTTTTGTCCCACGCTCTTCATGTTTTCTTGTACACGGAATTTAACTATTTCCTGTATTAACGAAAGAGGTAACTCTTGCGTGTAGGGAAATTGAATGGCACCTTTCGAGGTTTTAAAAGGGCGTAATTCTTTGCTGAAACGTTGGATGGCTGATGGCGTAGGATAGAACCCTAAATGTTGCTTGGCCGCCGCAAAATGCACTAAATTGCCATTTAAGTAAAAGGTCGGCATTCCATAAGCGATTTTTTCAGTAGTCTCCTGAGGAACAACCGCTAAAATTGCTTGGTAGATTTCTGTTAACTGTGTTTGATGTTGGGGTTGCTGGCGAATATAGTTTGCAATGATGGTCATATAAAAACACCTCCGTTTGTTTCAGTATACTATGTAAAAAATAAAAGGCGAAGGAGATACAAAAAAACCGTCTAGTATTTTTTCTTTACTAAACGGCTTTTAGCTTAAATAACTACCTAAAGGGTCTTGCATGGAAATGTTTGTCACTCCTTAGTTTAATTGTTTTAAGTGTGCAATTGCTTCTTCAATTGTGTGACCAGTTGCTGTTTTACTTTCATTTTTTGCATCAAAAACAATGAAAATATTTTTGTCTGTGTCTAATTGAATACGGTATTGAATGTTTTTTACTTTGTAAGTCATAGTTATTCTCCTTTCATAAAGTACTCTAAAAAGGCGACGATAACTGATAACGAAATTCCATTGTTACTATACCACTGGAAAATTATTTTTGCAACAAATAACATTTTTTCTTTACCATTCCTTAGACTTCTTTGCTAGCTACTTCTTTACATTCTTTTTCAAGAAGCATAAAATAAATACATTACTAGTTTTTGAATAGGAGATCGATGTGAAAAAGAGAGTTGAAAAATTTAGACGATGGCCCTACCGTTACCTTTTGTATGGAATCGGGTTCATCTTATTAATTATTTTTAGTAATTTATATTTGCAATGGTGTCAGAATAACTTGTCTGTTGATCTAGCCTTCAAGTTTGCTTTTTCGTGGCATACGGAAAAGTTTTTCTTAGGTTGTTTTGTGCTAAGCGTTTTTTTACTTTTTTTATGTAGTTTGGCAGGTTCATTAGGAGTTGGCGCTCTTTTATATAGTGTCATAATAGGTGTTTTAGGATTTGCGGACTATCAAAAGATGTTTTATCGTGTCGAACCTATTTATCCAGACGACTTAAAAATGATCACAGAAGTTAGTTTATTAAAAGAAATGGTTGGTTTATGGCCGTTTATTTTTGTGGTAGCGTTAGGTTGTGTAGCACTTTTTTTCTTAGGAAAAGCCTTTTATAAAAGTTTCTTTTTATCGAAGAAAAAACAAACGATTCGTGTGTTAAGTCTTGTTCTTTCGATTGGTCTATTTTCATATATTGGTGATTTTAACAATCCGCAAAATTTGTTACGTAAAGCCTATAATAAAACCGCGTTATGGATTCCTTACAGCCAAAAAATGAATTACTACAATACAGGATTTATTGGTGGTTTTCTATATAATTTAAAAGTAGAGGCTATGGACCAACCAAAGGGTTATTCAAAAGAAGCTATTTCAGAAATTACTCAGAAGTATCAAAAGTTGGCCGAGGCGAAAACAGTGCCGAGCAATGAGCAACCAAATATTGTGTTTGTCATGAGTGAAAGTTTTTCAAATCCAGATCATCTGAAAGGTTTGTCCATTATTGGTAATCCTTTAGCTGATTATCAGCAAATCGCTGATAAAACTTACAGTGGCCAGATGCTTTCACAAAACTATGGGGGCGGAACTGCGAATATTGAATTTGAAGCCTTAACAAGTTTTTCGATGGAATTAATGAATGCTCAAATGACTACACCTTATACGATGATGATTCCTAAGATGACGGAATTGCCTTCCATTGTTTCATTACTTAAGGAACAAAAGTACCAAACAACGGCTATTCATCCGTACAATACATCTATGTATAAACGAAAAGATGTGTATAAAATTTTAGGTTTTGATCAATTTATCAATGAAAAAACAATGAACTATACGGATAAACTAGAAAATAATCCTTACATTTCAGATCAAGCAGCGTATCAGGAAGTGACGACACTGCTTAAAGAAAAAGAGCAACCGCAATTCATTCATTTAGTTACTATGCAAACACATATGCCCTATGAAAACAAATACACAACGTCCAGTTATTTTTCTCAAGGAAACGGCAATCAAGTCGCGCTCAATAATTACTTGCAAGATATTGCCTACAGTAGCGAAGCTCTGAAAAATTTCCTACAAGAAATCGAAAAAATGCCCAAACGCACATTAGTCGTTTTTTGGGGAGATCACTTACCAAGTATTTATGATGAAAACATTCAAGCGTTGAATGAAGGGGCAGTCCTTCACCAGACAGAATTTCTAATGTATGATACGGCGAACCAGTTAACAGAAAAAAATCAGCATCAAGCAACTATTAGTCCATTTTATTTTGCTCCCTCACTTTTCCAACAAAGTGGCTTACCACAATCGGGATTTTACGCTATGCTAAATGAGGTACAAGGACAATTGCCTGCTTTTGAAAAGGGGAATTACTATCTCGGTGGGGAATGGAAAAAAACAGTAGAAATGAATAAAAAGCAAGAACAACTATATGAGGAATACCGACTGATTCAATATGACATTGTTTCAGGGAAGCAATATAGTTTAGAAAATCAATTTTTTAGCTAAGAAAAACACACGAAAGATTCGTGTGTTTTTTGATTTTTATTTTAAAGTTTTACGATAAACAATGACATAATAGCTGAAAGCTAACAGACAAGCAAAACTTAAAAAGTAAAGCGGTAAGACCCAAATGGTGCCATTGTGAAAGTAACTAATCAAATAGGTAAAGAAACTAACAAACAAGTAATAGGCAAAACTAAAAATTCCACTGGCAGTACCAATTACAGATTCATAGCCTTTTAAGGCCATACTTAAGGCATTGGGCAAAGTAATGTTAATCCCTAAGAAAAAGAGAAAAATAAACAAAATAAGACCAATGATTGATTCAAATTGTGTCATTATTAATAAACAGCAAGCCGCAAAGATACTTAGCAGCAAACCAGCAAAGGCAATTTTTTCCGCTGACCAATATCCTAGCAACCAATTGATAAGAACTGCAGCAAGAATACTAGACACAGCTAAAACTAAACCAAGAAAGCCATATTGGACACTGCTAAAGCCAAAGTGATTGATGAAAATAAACGGAGCTTCTGCATAGTAGCTAAACAATAAACCATTAATGCCCCCAATCAATAAGCCGTAGCACCAAACTTTCGAGTCGAAGGAAAGGCGTTTCGCCACGGACCAAAAAGGCGCTTTCGTTAAGGTATTTCCTAAGTGAAAGGTTTCTGGTAAACGATAAAAACTATAGAAAAGTAATAGAACAGCCATGACAATTAAGGTGCTAAAGACATGCTGATAGCCAAAATAGGTTTGAACAAGTCCGCCGACTAAGGGTCCGATGGCAGGAGATAGCGATAGGGCAGCGCTTGTTTGGGCAAAAATTTTCCCTCTTTGAAGATCGTTAAAGCTTTCCCGCATCATTGATTGGGTAATGACAGAACCAACGCTTGCACCAAATGCTTGAATTAAACGGAAGAATAACAGCCAAGGAAATGTCGGACTCAAAAAAAGGCCAATATTTCCAATTAAATAGCATAAAATTCCTAATAACATAGCTGGGCGACGTCCAATCGTATCGGATAAAATTCCCCAGAATAAAACGCCAACGGCAAAGGCAACAAAATAAATACTCATGGTTAATTGTGCCACGCTATCGTGAATGTTAAAAGCAGAACTAAGCGCTGGTAAAATGGGTGTGAAAATCGACTCGCTGATTTGTGGAAATCCCACAAGCAAAATAATAATTAGTAATGATGGGACGGTGTTTCGGGTGTTTTTCATGATTTTTCTCCTTAAAAGTTTAATCTAATCAAAAACACCCATTGTCTTTTACAACCGCCAAATTTAAAATAAGTAAAATAATGTCACCAACTTTCCTTGAAATTTTTTATTATACAAAGTCTAAATGAAGAAGCGCTTCTTCTTGACTAAATTCATAAGTGTAGCGACCGGATAAACCGGCAAGCTCACCTGATGCTTGAAATAGTTCACCTGGGCAGTCTAAAAGACCCTGTGTAAACGTCCCTTTTTCGCAAGCAGTAAAGGTGCCTTTTTTTCCTAAATAAGTTCCTTCGAAATGTAGGAAACCGACCACTTGAGCCACAGCTTCAAGCCCATCTGCCATTGAAGAGCCTTGATAAGTCATTAAGTATTCCACAGAAGCTGTCCCAGATAAGGCGCCTGACAATTGATAAGTAGCGCTCGCTTGATTCACTGGGAAATTTTCATTAAGATTGTCAATCGGTTGTTCTTGCCAACTAGATACAGTAAATGATGCTTGCTCCATTGCTGTCCCTTCTTTCTTATTAATAAGAATAGGGTAGCGGGAAGCGCACTATTTGTCAACAATCCACCACTTTAACTCTTCATTTTTTGCACAAAAGAATGTAACGCTAAGCGGTTGATGTGATAAGCAGTTCCTTGTTTTTGAATAAAGCCGCGCTCTCGAAATTGTTTGAAGGTATAAATAAGATGGCGATAACTAACCCCTAAGTATTCGGCAATCTCAGTATGTTTTTCTTTATAAACATCTTCGTGATTAGCGGCAACCAATAGCAATTCCGCTAGCCGATAACTTAGTTCATAGGTCTGATTCGTTGTAAAGTGGTCCACCCGTTGGAGCATTTTTTTCCCTAGATAATGGCTGAGTTGCTGCATAAAAAGCACCTTGTTTTTTAAAACAGTTTCTGCGTAAGCTAAAGGAATAGCCAAACAACAGGTTTCACCTAAGGCGATAACGTCCTTGGTTATCGTTTCCGCTTGGACTAATGTTAAATCGCCAATTAAATCACCTGTCGTTAAAAACTGAACAATGGATTGGCGGCCATTGCGTTCTGTTTTTAAAATTTTCGCTTTTCCTTTGATTAAATAAAAAAGATAATTTAATGGCTCTGCTTGGTGATGAATGAATTCTTGATTTTCAAAATCGATAATAAAACTGTGTTTTAAATCAGTTTCATAAAAAAAAGGCGTATTTTTAGCTAATTCTTGTTTCGATGATTGTTGGTAGGCTGTTTTAAGCATTTTTTCTCCTTGTAATAGGAGATATCTCCTATTTGTTTCTTCTATTGTAGCACATAATAGACGTATCAATAGTAGAGGAGTTTTTATAATGTGGACGAAAAAAATTGTGCTATCGTTTCTTTTTTATTTAATTAGTGCATTGGGCATCAGTTTGACAATTCAAGCAGGCATTGGGGTTAGCAGTTTTAATGCGTTTAATGTGACCTTTGCAACACTTACTCATTTAAAAGTCGGAACTGTTACCACAGCTATCAATTTCGCTTTTTTAGGCACGTGTTGGTTGTTAGATCAGCAGCGTAAAATTCAGGACTATTTGATTATTTTGGTGGCGTTAATTGGCTTTGGTTTTGTCATTAATTTTTTCTTATATCAATTATTTGGTTCGCTTGTTTTTCAAAATTATTTGGTTAAAATTGTTCTATTTATTTTAGGGACAATCATAGCAGGAATCGGGACAGGACAGGTAGTTGCGCTAGGTGTTTTGCAATTTCCCATTGAAAAATTTTGTACACTTATTTCTGAAAGAACGCGCTATAGTTTTCAGGTTTATCGTTATTTAGTTGATATTTTTTGTGTCAGTTTAGCACTAGGATTGTCCATTAGTTATCATTTGCCGATTTTTGTTCGTGAAGGAACCGTGATTAGTCTTTTCTTACTTTCTTGGGTTATTAGTTGGTCGAGAAAGCGGGGACAACAACGTATTTTACGAATACAAATCAAGAAACTGGAATCCGAATGAAAGGATTTCAGTTTTTTTCAAATGAGCAGAACTTTTATTTGAAAAAAAGAGTGGAAAACGGTATACTAATTAAGTAATTATTCATAACATTGGTTCTCCAATCAATGTTAAATAGTTTTTTCATGAGGGAGTAACTGACAGTATTTATGCTGTGACAACATCACCAACTCCGAAAGCAATTTCTGGTGTTGTCTTAAACGGTGAGACTTATGTATGTTCGACGAAGTAGCATACACAAGTCTATTTTTTTTCATTTATTTTTGATGAAATGTAAAATAGTACTTGAAGGATGCTGCAAAAAATAGAGGAGGAAGAACATGTCAGAAGAAAAGAAAACACAATTGTCTGAAGCGTTTTACGCACAAGACGACACAGTTGTTTTGGAGAAAATGAACACAACAACTGATGGATTAAGTGCACAGGAGGCTCAAAAGCGTTTAGAAACGTACGGGGAAAATGTGCTAGATGAAGGGAAGAAAAAATCACTTGCCGTGAAATTCTTTGAGCAATTCAAAGATTTTATGATTATTGTTTTATTAGCGGCAGCGGTCATTTCAGCCGTCTTTTCCCATGATGTGGTAGACTCGATTATCATCTTAGTGGTTGTTATCTTGAACGCCATCTTTGGGGTCATTCAAGAAGCCAAAGCGGAACAAGCCATTGAAGCATTAAAAGAAATGTCTTCACCAAATGCGAATGTTCGTCGTGATGGACACGTCATTACTGTTAAAAGTGATGAATTAGTACCAGGCGACATTGTTTTATTAGAAGCAGGCGATGTCGTTCCAGCTGATTTACGTTTATTGGAAGCGAATAGTTTAAAAATTGAAGAAGCAGCGTTAACCGGTGAATCTGTTCCAGTTGAAAAAGAAGTAACCATCTTAGAGGGAACCGATATTGGTATCGGTGACCGAATCAATATGGCTTATTCCAATAGTAATGTGACGTATGGACGTGGTCTTGGCGTTGTGGTTGGCACAGGGATGAATACAGAAGTCGGTAAAATTGCTGGCATGCTAGCAAGCGAACAAGAAACGGAAACGCCTTTAAAACAAAACTTAAACCAATTGGGTAAAATGTTAACAATTGCCATTTTAGTCATTGCAGCGGTGATGTTTGTGGTAGGAATGATGAATGGTCGTTCATGGATTGACATGTTATTAACGTCAATTTCGTTAGCTGTAGCGGCAATTCCAGAAGGATTACCAGCGATTGTCACGATTATTTTGGCTTTAGGTACCCAAAAAATGGCCAAGAAAAATGCGATTGTCCGTAAGTTACCAGCCGTTGAAACATTAGGAAGTACAGATATTATCTGTTCAGATAAAACAGGTACGCTAACCTTAAATCAAATGACCGTTGAAGCGTTGTATACAGATGGTCAAGTTTTATCTGCTTCCACAGAAATCCCTGCCGATAATATGGCTCTAAAAATCATGAACTTTACGAATGATACAAAAATCGCTCAAGATGGTTCATTAATTGGTGACCCAACAGAAACTGCCTTAGTACAATTTGGTTTAGATCATGCGTTTAACGTAACCGAAAAAGTAGCAGCTGAACCTCGTGTGGCAGAGATTCCTTTTGACTCTGATCGTAAATTAATGACTACTGTTCATGAATTAAAAACAGGTGGCTTCCTAGTTTCTGTCAAAGGTGCACCAGATGAATTATTGAAACGTTGTACGGAAATCTTATCAAATGGAGAAACAAGTCCATTAGATGAAACAAAACGTCAAGAAATTTTGAAAACCAACACCTCATTAGCGAAACAAGCCTTACGTGTTTTAGGAATGGCTTATAAATATGTTGAGACGATTCCAGCCGAAATGAGTTCTGAACTTGTGGAAAAAGATTTAACATTTGCTGGATTAGTCGGTATGATTGACCCAGAAAGAAAAGAAGCTGCAGATGCTGTAAAAGTCGCGAAAGAAGCGGGTATTCGTCCAATTATGATTACGGGTGACCACCGTGATACAGCAGAAGCAATTGCGGCACGTTTAGGCATCATCAAAGAAGGCGACGACGATGCCGTCATTACAGGCGCTGAATTAAATGAATTGTCAGATGAAAAATTCGCACAAGTCGTGGGACACTACTCTGTCTATGCTCGTGTTTCACCAGAACACAAGGTTCGGATTGTTAAAGCGTGGCAACAAGAAGGAAAAGTGGTTGCGATGACTGGTGATGGCGTAAATGATGCCCCAGCCTTAAAAGCTGCTGACATCGGGATTGGTATGGGAATTACCGGAACAGAAGTATCAAAAGGTGCTTCAGATATGGTCCTTGCCGATGATAACTTTTCAACAATTATTGTGGCAGTAGAAGAAGGACGTAAAGTCTTCTCAAATATCCAAAAAACGATTCAATATTTACTTTCAGCTAACTTAGGGGAAGTATTAACCTTGTTTATTGCAACAATGCTCAATTGGGATACCTTGTTACCTGTTCACTTATTGTGGATTAACTTAGTAACGGATACTTTCCCAGCGATTGCGTTAGGTGTGGAACCCGCAGAACGTGATGTGATGAGCCATGAACCTCGTGGTAAAAAATCGAACTTCTTCTCTGGCGGCGTTTTAAGCAGTGTTGTTTATCAAGGGATTACGCAAGGGGCATTGACTTTGATTGTGTATAAAATGTCAATTATGTTCCCAGCACATACCGCAGCTAACACAAACTTATCGGCGCAAGCGTTGTATGATTTACAACACGGCGATGCTTTAACCATGGCCTTCGCTACTTTGGGATTAATTCAATTGTTCCATGCCTTTAATGTGAAGTCGATTTATCAATCAATTTTCAAAGTTGGCTTATTCCGCAACAAATCATTTAACTATGGGATTCTTGTTTCGTTCTTGCTATTAGCTGCAACGATTGTTATTCCAGGATTTAATGATTTATTCAGCGTCACACATTTAGATGCATATCAATGGGCAATTGTAGCAGGTACATCTTTTGCTATCATCCCAATTGTGGAAATTGTGAAGTTCTTCCAACGTAAAGCAGGTAAAGGTGCTTAATAAATAAGAAAAGAAAATTGGCTGGTACTTAAACCAGTCAATTTTTCTTTATGTAAGGAGTGAAAGGGCTTGAAACGGAAAATTATTTTCGAAACACAACGACTTATTGTCAGAGAATGGCAGTCGGAAGATGAAGTGGAATTGAAAAAATTTTTGCAAGATGAAAATGTGATGTATGCCTATGAATACGCTTTTTCTGATGAAGAGGTTGCAAACTGGCTAAAGTGGAACTTACAGTCCTATCAAGAATACGGCTACGGCTTATGGGCGTTAGAGAAGAAACGAACAGGCGAAGTTATCGGCGAGTGTGGTCTCACTAATCAATTAGTAAAAGGCAAGAGCTATCCAGAAATTGGTTATCATTTATGTGGGAAAGAATGGCACAAAGGGTATGCGATTGAAGCTGCCGCAGCGACAAAGCAATACGCATTCGATGTATTAAATTTTCCAGAAGTTATTTCAACGATTCGTGATACGAACTTAGCCTCTATGAATGTCGCTATTCGAAACCAGATGCTTGTTAGGGATCGATACATTAAAACATATCGTGGCAAAACGATGCCTCACTATGTTTTCTCTGTTAAAAATCAAAAGAATAAAGACTGAAAAAGTGCCACTTGTCAGATGGAATAGAAAAAGTGTAAAATGGAGTGAAAGAGAAAAGGGAAAAGAGGGATGGTTATGAGACCAAATTTAGGATTTTACGTTCAAACAATTAATGATATCGTTAAAACAACAGAAGATATTGGCGAAGTCATGAATCCATATTACGAAGAAGTTCGTCAAGCGATCGATAAGAATAAAGTGAATGATTTAACAGCCGAACGAATTGCAGAAATTCAAGCAAAATTTAAAGAAGGTACTGAAAAATATGAATTAATGCTCAAAAAAGTCGGAACATTAAAACCAACACCACAAGTACTTGGTATTCACAAAAAATTTCAACATGCTTATACAGAATATGTAGCAGGATGCAATGAAATGATTTTAGCAACAGATCCAGAAACAGGTATTGATGCAGATTTATTTAATACTTCAGAGGAAAAGCAGGATCAAGCAACGGATGAATTAACCTTTGCCATTACGCGAATGAGCAACATTCTTTTGAAAAAATAAAAAACTAATAAAAATAACTAACGAATTTAATATTTTTTTCATGTCTTTTTTATGGACAAAAGAGAAAGTGTATTGTATTATTAATTCATACCAACAACAACCTTTTTATTTTTCATTTTACTCTTATTGAGTAAATACTCCTTTTCCATCGGCAAAACTGCCGGTGGTTTTTTTTGTTATTTTTTTTATTTAATAATAAAACAACCTTTGATTTTATTAAAATCAAAGGTTGTTTTAGCTTGTTAATTTTCAACATTTCGCACATAATCATCAAAGTATTGAATTAACTCTTTCTTGATTTGCTGATAATCTGCTTCAGAATAGTTCTTTTCTTCTAGCGTACCATTAAAAAATGGCAAATTTAGTTCTTCTTTTAAACGTTCAATCACTTCTTCTTGCTTCATAAGGACCCCTTCTCAACGAATTGTTCTCTTCTATTATAGAACATTGTAGTCATCCGTCAATTGTTCAAAGGCAATTTTCATTTCCTCTAGACGTTCATTCAATTGGTTGGTTTCATCTTCTTCATTGAAAAAATGTTGTTTTAATTCAAAATAAAAATTTTCGAAGGCTTGGAAAAAAGGCTCAGACTTGTTGTTTTCAAGAGCAGGAACACTTGTGTAGAGAACACGAGCGCTATGGTAGTAAGTAAAAACCTCGTTAATATTTAATAAAATACGCGCTTCCTCTGGGCGTGGTCGACTTGTAACTAAGTCATGTAAAGATAAACTTTTTGTATGGGTTTCAGATAAATAAAATAAAAATAGTTCCAATTGCTCTTTCGTTGCAGACATGAAAACTCCTCCTCAAACAGTAGTAACATTTATTATAAATGAAAATGAAAGTGCTTGAAAAGCAATGCGCTCAGCAAAAATAATTATTTTAAGGGAAAACTATAGTTGTTGCTTTAGCATTCTTTTTAATCATGATAAACTGAGAGAAGTATAGTAGGTCCTGACAGAGGAGGAAACAAATGAAAATTGTGATTATTGGTGCATCATTCGCAGGTATTTCCGCAGCAATTGCTTCAAGGAAAAAATATCCCCAAGCAGAAATTTCTTTAATTGATAAACAAGCAACAGTGGGGTATTTATCTGGTGGCTTAAGTGCGTATTTTAATCATACCATCAATGAATTACACGAAGCACGTTACATAACGGAAGAAGAATTACGTCGTCAAAAGATTCAGCTGCTTTTAAATAGAGAAGTCGTGGCAATGGATGTTGAGAACCAATTGATTGCTTGGGCACGAAAGGAAGAGCAACAGTGGTATTCTTATGATAAATTGATTTTAGCGACAGGCGCGAGCCAATTTTCCACGCAAATTCGTGGTAGTCAAACAGAAAAATTACTCAAATATAAATTTTTATCAGGTGCTTTAGCGGCTGTTCCATTACTGGAAAAAAGCCAGACAGTAGCTGTCATTGGTGCAGGCCCCATTGGAGTAGAAGCAATTGATTTTCTTGTGAAAATGAAGAAAACAGTCCATGTCTTTGAAAGTTTAGAAAATCTATTGCCTAAATATTTTGATAAAGAAATGGTCGCAGAAGTTCAAAAATCTTTGGAAAAACAAGCAGTAATTTTCCATTTTGAAGAAACGGTCCTAGGAATTGAAGAAACAGCAAATGGTATTGTTCTTGAAACAAGTGAACAGAAAATTTCTTGTGACAGTGGGATTTTTGCTTTAAACTTACATCCTCAATTAGCCTATTTAGATAAAAAAATTCAACGGAATCTGGATCAGACAATCGCGGTGGATCCTTATTTACAAACTTCAGTGCCGAATGTTTTTGCCATCGGTGATTGCATTTCAGTTATGAATGAACCAGTCGCGGAAACTTTTTATGCTCCGTTAGTGAACAATGCGGTACGAACTGGCTTAGTAGTCGCCAACAATTTAGAAGAAAAAACACACCGATTCATTGGCTCTTTGCGAACAATGGGAACAAAAGTGGGGGACTATTACCTTGCTAGTACAGGCCTAACCGAAACGGAAGGTTTATTTTTTCCGCAAACACTTGCTTCCGTAATTGTTAGACAGCCAGCGCCGCCTCTACAACATGGGACAGAAATTTTAGGCAAATTAATCTATGATAAAGTGACACAACGGGTCCTTGGGGCACAGCTTTGTTCAAAAAACAATTGTTTAGAAAAAATAAATACGTTAGCATTAAGTATCCAAACAGGTCAGACACTGACAGACCTATTACAAAAAGATTATTTTTATCAACCTTCCTTAACCAATATTTATGATATTACAAATTTGATGGGTGCTTCGGCTTATTGGAGAGAGAACGATGAAAGTTGAGACGTTATTAGAAAAGAAAGCGATGCGACAATTATTAACGGTGCAACAAACCATCTTAGCAGGCGGCACCTGCTCAGTCTCTGATTTAACAGCATTTTTAGCGGTCACAAAAGCCTCCTTTGAAAAAGACTTAGAGGATTTACATTATTTTTTGAAACCTTTTGGACAGGATTGTCAGCTTACTTATGATGGCCAACAGCTATCAATCACCTTATCGGATTTTTTTTCGTTGAATCATTTAATTGAAGCATTTGTAAAAGAGTCTCTTAAATTTCAACTTTTAGATTATTTATATCGTAATAAAGAGTTTTCTATTGTTCAATTAACGACTAAATTTATGATTAGTGAGTCTTCTTTATTTCGAAAGATTAAGGAACTCAATCAATTGTTAGCCGCCTTTGATTTGCAAATAAAAAATGGACAACTACAGGGCGAAGAATTGCAGATTCGTTACTTTTACTTTCAGTTGTATTGGTATATTACTCCCTATGAAACACACCAGAAAAAAACGATGTCCCCGTTAAATAAACGGATAATTGAAGGGATTGAGACTGGCTTAGGTTTTACTTTTAATGAACATAATGCGTTAAAAGTTAGCCTTTGGTTGAGTATTACGAAAAAGCGCCTAGCGGTCACTTCAAAAAAATATCAACAATTGAGAAAGAAAATGATTGATTTTAAAGAAGATCCGTTATTTAAGCAAGTTCGACAATTGTTTTTCCGTTTTTCTAGTCGCTATTCATTAGAATTAGACGAAGGAGAAAGCATGATTCATTTTGTTTTTCTAATCACAATGTCGGTCTTACCAGAATCAGCTTTTGATGAATATTCCTTAATTCGGGGACGTCGTTCCGCTGTTTCTTTAGCTGATACGTTTATCTTGGAAAATGTGGTCTTGTATTATCGGCCCCATAAATTTGAACCTACTCTTGAGAAAACCATGGCTTACTATTTTTCACAAATTCATGGAAAACTGTATTTTTTTAAAGGAGAATTGGAAGTCTTTGATCGGGCTCATATCTGGGAAAAAGAACAGCAATTATCTAGTCGGGAATTAGCTTCTTTTTCAACAACGTTATTAGAAAAAGCTTTAGCTTGTTTTGATGAAACGTATCAACCAGGAGATAGTTTGCATGAACTTTCTCTGGTCAAATATTTAAGCGTGTTGGCATTAATTGAATTTAAAATGATTGGTGAAATAAAAATTGGAATTCATTTAGCAATGGATGCTCTTTATCAAGCGGCGTTAACACAAGTATTAATGCTTAGTCTTAAAAATATGAATGGCACGCTGGTGGAGAGGTATCAGCCTGAACAAACATATGATTTAATTGTGACCAATTATCAGCAAACGAGCTATCAAGGAACACCGGAAGTCTATGTTTTGTCAGAATTAAGTTCGACCTATGATGTGCAACAATTAAAAAAGAAAATACGCACCTTGCGGGAGAAATAAACAAAAGGTTGGTGTGACGGAAATTGTCTGATCCTCGCACCAGCCTTTTTACAACTAAAAGTCGAAAATTAGGCTTTTTTAAACAAAAATGTTTCTTTTTATTGAAAAATTAGAGATAATAAAAGTATTATTGAAAGCGTTGTCTTTGTTGGTTTTAGTAGAAATCCTTTCAATTTTTTTAAAATAAAAAAAGTTTTTGACATGTTTAGTTATTCTTTTGTTTGTAAGATAGGGACATAAAGAAAACGATTTCAAAAACGTTTAGGAGGAATTATCATGGCAGAAGAAAAATACATTATGGCGATTGATCAAGGAACGACTAGTTCTCGTGCAATTATTTTTGATAAAAAAGGAAACAAAATTGGTAGTTCACAAAAGGAATTTACTCAATATTTTCCTAAGGCAGGCTGGGTGGAACATAATGCCAATGAAATTTGGAATTCTGTTCAATCCGTTATTGCAGGTTCTTTAATTGAGTCAGGAGTGAAACCAACGGATATTGCCGGAATTGGGATTACAAACCAACGGGAAACAACCGTTGTTTGGGACAAAGCAACTGGGTTACCCATTTATAACGCAATTGTTTGGCAATCACGCCAAACGACACCCATTGCTGATCAACTAAAAGAAGATGGTTACAGCGAAATGATTCATGAAAAAACTGGGTTAATCATTGATGCTTATTTCTCAGCAACGAAGGTTCGTTGGATCTTAGATCACGTAGAAGGTGCGCAAGAACGTGCAGAAAACGGAGAATTGATGTTTGGGACAATTGACACTTGGCTCGTTTGGAAATTAACGGGAGATACTCATGTCACTGATTATTCAAATGCAAGTCGGACGATGTTGTTTAATATCCATGATTTAGATTGGGATCAAGAAATTTTGGATCTTTTAAATATCCCACGAGTGATGTTACCGAAAGTCGTTTCGAACTCTGAAGTGTATGGACTAACAAAAAATTACCATTTTTACGGAAGTGAAGTTCCTATCGCTGGTATGGCTGGTGACCAACAAGCCGCTTTATTTGGTCAAATGGCCTTTGAACCTGGGATGGTTAAAAATACCTATGGAACAGGCTCATTTATTGTCATGAACACTGGCGAAGAACCTCAACTTTCTAAAAATAATCTGCTTACCACTATTGGCTATGGTATTAACGGCAAAGTATATTATGCCTTGGAAGGAAGTATCTTCGTGGCTGGTTCAGCGATTCAATGGTTACGAGATGGCTTAAAAATGTTGCAAACGGCTGCTGAATCTGAAGCAGTAGCCAAAGCGTCAACAGGGCACAATGAAGTTTATGTGGTTCCGGCATTCACTGGTTTGGGCGCACCATATTGGGATTCACAAGCGCGTGGGGCTGTCTTTGGATTAACACGCGGTACCACGAGAGAAGATTTTGTCAAAGCGACACTTCAAGCAGTTGCGTATCAAGTTCGTGACATTATTGACACGATGAAAGAAGATACAGGCATAGATATTCCTGTCTTAAAAGTAGACGGTGGAGCAGCAAACAATGATTTCTTGATGCAATTCCAAGCAGATATTTTAAACACTGCTGTTCAAAGAGCCCATAACTTAGAAACAACGGCCTTAGGCGCAGCTTTCTTGGCGGGCTTAGCGGTTGGCTTCTGGAAAGACTTAGAAGAAATCAAAGCATTCCAAGAAGAAGGACAACAATTTGAACCAATTATGGCGGAAGAAGAACGAGAAGATTTATATGAAGGTTGGCAACAAGCAGTAGCAGCTACCCAACAATTCAAACGTAAAAATAAGTAAATGGAAAAGGGGAATTTTCTATGACTTTCTCAATAGAAACACGCCGACAATCAATCGACGCTTTAAAAACACAACACTTAGATGTCTTAATTATTGGTGGTGGCATTACTGGCGCAGGCGTTGCCCTGCAAGCCAGTGCCGCTAAAATGAAGACAGGGTTAATTGAAATGCAGGATTTCGCAGAGGGCACCTCTTCACGATCAACCAAATTAGTTCATGGTGGTATCCGCTATTTGAAAACGTTTGACGTGGAGGTGGTGGCAGATACAGTGAAAGAACGAGCCGTCGTTCAATCCATTGCGCCACACATCCCTAAAGCGGATCCCATGTTATTGCCGATTTATGATGAGCCAAATGCAACATTTAATCTATTTTCTGTCAAAATAGCAATGGATTTATATGATCAGTTAGCTGATGTAACAGGTACCAAGTACGCCAACTATCTGTTAACAAAAGAAGAGGTTTTGGCACGTGAACCACAACTAAAAAGTGAAGGTCTACAAGGTGGCGGTGTTTATTTAGATTACCGAAATAATGATGCTCGTTTAGTTATTGAAAATATTAAACAAGCAGTAGCTGACGGGGCACATGCTGTGAGTCGGGTTCAAGCGGTGGGCTTTTTATACAATGATGAAGGAAAAATTACTGGCATTCAAGCAAAGGACCTACTAACTGACGAACAGTTTGAGATTCACGCAGATGTTGTGATTAATACTACTGGTCCTTGGTCAGATAAATTAAGAGGCTTAGACAAAAACGATTCATTTACACCACAAATGCGTCCAACTAAAGGGGTTCATTTAGTTGTCGACAAAAGCCGTTTAAATGTTCCTCAACCAACGTATTTTGATACAGGTAAACAAGATGGCCGCATGGTCTTCGTTGTTCCAAGAGAAGAAAAAACATATTTTGGGACGACGGATACAGATTACCATGGAGACTTTCAACATCCAACAGTAGAACAAAGTGATGTGGATTACCTATTGGAAGTAGTAAATAATCGTTATCCAGAGGTACAATTGACAATTAATGATATTGAAGCCAGCTGGGCTGGCTTACGACCTTTAATTTCTGCTAACGGTGGCTCAGATTATAACGGGGGAAACAATGGCAAACTTTCAGATAAAAGTATTGATGAAGTCATTGATGTCGTTGACAGATACCAAAAAAATCAAACAGATAAACGAGAAATTGAAGAAGTCCTAAACCATCTGGAAGACAGTTTGGTGGAAAATAAAGTCAATCCTTCAGCTGTCTCTCGAGGCAGCTCATTGGAAAGATCAGTGGATGGCTTGCTCACTTTGGCTGGTGGGAAATTAACAGATTATCGTAAAATGGCAGAAGGTGCGATGAAAATGATTCAAACCATCTTAGCAGAAGAATACCAGAAAGAATTCACCTTAATTGATTCTAAAAACTATCCAGTTTCAGGCGGGAAATTGAACCCTGCAACGGTAGACGAAGAAATAGAAGCGTTGGCAAAACATGGCGTATCTAAAGGGTTAAGTGAAAAGGATGCACTATACTTAGCTCATTTATATGGCTCCAACGTACCAACTGTTTTTGAAATGATTGATGATGCCAAAGTAATTCCTGGTTTAACCTTAACAGAAACTGTCTCTTTAAACTATGCGATGGAAGAAGAAATGGCTTTAACACCCGTCGACTTTTTATTGCGACGGACCAATCACTTATTATTTATGCGTGATCGTTTGGACCAAGTGAAAGCGGGAGTCATTGAAGAAATGGCACAGCATTATCAATGGACAGCGGAAGAAAGAGCACGACACATTGAAACATTAGAAAAAGTAATTGAAGAATCAGATTTAAAAAATTTGAAAGTAGGGTGAAGAAAAAATGGGAACTTCGATGATGACACAATTATTCGGTGAATTTTTCGGAACGATGATTTTAGTTTTACTAGGGGATGGCGTCTGTGCCGCAGTTAACTTGAAGAAAAGCAAAGCCTTTGCTTCTGGTTGGGTCGTTATTGCTTTAGGTTGGGGCGCTGCTGTTACATTAGCTGTTTACATGTCTGGGTATATGAGTCCAGCGCATTTAAATCCTGCTGTAACAGTTGCGATGGCAATTACTGGAAACCTTGAATGGGGCATGGTTTTACCTTATATCGTAGCTCAAGTCCTAGGCGGTTTTATTGGTGGTTTAGTTGTCTGGTTAGCTTATTTACCCCATTGGAACATTACAGAAGACAAAGGTGCTATTTTAGGAACCTTCGCCACTGGTCCAGCTGTCCGTAACTATCCAGCCAATGTTTTAACAGAAATTATCGGCACATTTGTCTTGGTTTTTGGCTTACTAGCCTTTTCTCAAAACGACTTAGCGGCTGGCATTAACCCAATGCTTGTTGGGATTTTGGTCTTAGGACTAGGTCTATCATTAGGCGGACCTACAGGTTATGCAATTAACCCTGCACGTGATTTAGGACCCCGTTTAGCGCACCAAATTATTCCTGTGAAAACAAAAGGTGATTCTGATTGGGCTTATTCTTGGGTGCCAATTGTGGGACCTATCTTAGGGGCTTCATTAGCTGCAGTAATTTATTTATTCACTATTTAATAAAATGAAATGTAAATAGTTGTTTTAGACAATAAAAAACGCTTGTGAGAAGTAATCAATTCTTGCAAGTGTTTTTTGCTACATATTAAACCAAAAAAGATTTCCTTAGACATTTAGACAATTTGTCCAAATGCGGAACAGAACAATTTTCCTATATGATACAATAAAAGTGCACAAGTAATTGGGGAGTAACATTTCATACTTATTTGTCAATTTTAAGCTGGACAATGTGTTCAGTAATATATACTAATTTAAAAAGGAGTACATGATTTGAATGGGATAATGGTTTTGTTAGTGGGCGCTGGGTACATCGGTTGGGTTATTTATAGAAATGGTCGTACGTATTTCCGTTATAAAAAAAATCTAAAAAAATATCAAACGACGCACCATCTAACGGACAGTGACCTAGAGATGTACCAAAGAATTATGGACGAATTAAAAAAACAAATTATTTATTTAAACGAACTAACGAATAAGTCACGAAATTTAAAAAAAATTGAACAAATAGAACTGGGTGTTGCTTCCGCTAAGGGAATCTTTAAACACTTAGTGAAGTATCCTGAAGCAATTACTCATTTTAGTGATTTTTTATATCATAAGGTACCAGAGATTTTACGAGCATCAGAACGGTTTTTAAGCATTAAAGAAGATAAATTGTCAACAGAAGAAATAACACTTGCAACCAATGGTATCTTAAGTACCATACGAGTGTTGTCGGAAAGTATCACAGATGATTACGAAAAATTAGTCTCCGAAGCATCTGAGGAAATTTCCTTATCAAAAAAATTAGTGGAGAGAAAAAATGGCTAAACAAAAGAATTTTTATGATACATATGATGCGCTTTTTCAAAAGCCAAAATGGTCGTTTTTTCCTGTCACAAGAACAGACACAGCAAAGCAACTTCCTAACCCCAATAAAAAAGTGGTAAAACCACAGACGAAAAAAAAGAAAAAACAAAAAAAGAACAAAAAAATTATTTGGATAGGCATTGCTGTAGCAATTGGCTTTATAGTATATATTGATCTTGCGGAGAAAGATGATTATTGGGATTACTCCGCTTCATCAGAAGATGTTTATCCTTTAAAAGAAGCTGGACTTACCACAACTGGACCTGTTGATTTAGAAAAACCACTAAAAGTCACAATAGAACAAAATAAACTTTTATTTAATCAAGGCTACCAAATAGAAATTATCGGCGATGCCGATATTGAAACCAGTGGCGGAAAGAACTTTTTAATTTTACCTTCTACAGAGGAGTATCCAGATACAAAATATCTAGGCAATATCAGTTTTTATGAAAAAAGAGACTATTATACATCGGCAGGTATGTACCTTTCTGGCAATCTTGTCAACAGTCTTTCTGATTATTTAGATACAAGTAAAGAGTTTATCAAAGCATACCCAATTGATAAAATTGCTGATGTACAAACTGGCTATATTTTAAAACGGAATCAAGGATATACAGACATCTCAAAATATTATCTCTTTAAAGATGGGACGGGATTTGAATTAGAAGTCTCTGTTGACCAATTGGAAAAGGTCAAAGATCCCAAAGACTATTCTTCTTTTGTAAAAACATACGCAAAAGAAGTCGCTTTTATAGAAAAAAGTTTTAAATTTGAGTCTACTGATGAGGAATCTCGATAGAGAAACTAGTTTTCAGCTTCAAGTAGCGCCTAGCAATACCTTTGTTGAAAAAATGTAAGAGCCTGAGACAAAAAACACTTTGGATTTTTGTCTCAGACTTAAAAACTGATCAGCGGTGGAAGCGTAGCACTTTAAGGACTGAAGTACGACGTGTACCCACTTACTAGATTGTCTTTGAAGGTAACGTAGAAAAGAACAGCAATATACAAGTGACCTACAAACTATTTTCTGTCAGACTAAAACTGGCAGAAAATAGTTTGTAGGTCGCTTGTTTTCATTATGGCTGGTGAGACAGGTTGGCGCTTGATGTTTGTTTTAATATTGCAAATCAAAAATGGCGATACTTATTTTACTGAAAATTAGTTCCCAATCTTCTCGGGTTAATTCTTCTTCTAAAATGTAAATTCGGTCTATTTCTTTTGGTAAATCAAATAAGGGATAGTCAGTAATCACAATGTCACAACTAGAAAAATCGGTTCGTTCAAAAATAATATCCTCACTAAATGCTTGCTTGATTTTCATCATAATAAAGCTAGCAATGTAAAAATCGCGAGAATATGCAACACCAATTTTAATTTTTTTGCGGGGACTATAGTGCTTATAAATTCGTAACAACAATTCACATGTCCAAATTGGGTTCTCCTGATCCTTAAAGCTTAACTGATAAGGGGAATGCGCTGAAAAGTTTTGATAAAAAGCATAGATTTCTTTCTGTAAATCTTTTTGATAAGTACTATTTTTATTGACTAAAAAATCTAGAATCGCGGTATTTGGTTGCTGTGAAATAAATAATTGGTTATAGATAATATTTTTAAATAAAATAAGTAAGAAGTAATGACGATCAAATTCACGCATTTTTGGAATTTGAAAAACTTCGCAAAAATTGGTTAATAAAGAATCAACGTAGAAATATTCTGGGCAAGAAATTTCATTTAGAGCAGCCAGTAAATCTTTGGCTCGTTTTGCAGAATCAAAATTATCAATGGCAATGGGTGCAATGATATCTACAACCCGCTGTTGATCTTCTGAAAAATTTGATTGGGAACAAAAAATAGTTTGTTTTGAGTCTGAGAAAAGCCTTAAATAAGGATGTTCTTCAAATTCTTTTTGGAGATCATCTTCACAAGTATATGGAAAGCGATATTTTGCGATGTGTAAAAGTAAATTTAATTTTAGTAGAGAAGCGTGTTCCAAGCGTTCAAGAATTTCTGGTTTAATATGCTGCGTCAGTATATCTTCAAAATAAGTAGAGGTATAACGTGGTAAGGCTAAGGTATTTAAAAAGATGGTCCAGTAGACATCAAGAAAAGCATATAGGACTTGAAATTCAGAACCTGTAATCACTTTACTCGCGGAGGGGGAAAAATGGACGGAAATTCCATACAAACCAAATAGTTTATTAATGTTATTTAACCGTTTGTAAATGTAAGATGAGCTAAAATTAGTTTCTTGACTCACTTTCCAGACAGAATTGTTTTCTTTTTTGATAATTGCTTGAAAAAGAATGAAGTCAGTAGAATGGACACAGTAATAATTAAATAATAAAAAATAGTGGGAAAGAAAATCATTGGAAGTCGTATGTAATGAAATTTTTCCGTGATGGATCTGAATCTCTAAGGTATTTTCAGGAAGGGTTGCTAAGTCTTCTTGAATTTCACGAAGATAAATTGATAAATTTTTAGTAGAAAGATCGAATTTTCGGGCAACACTAGATAAATCAAGGTTCGTTTGTTTTGCTAAGTATAAAAAGACAGCCAATTTTTTTTGTGTTTTCTTTGAAAGTAAAAATGTTTTTATGGCATCTTGTGTTTTGATGAGACTCACTCCTTAGTAATAACTTCTCTTTTATTATAATAGTTCGCCTAATAAATTGTAATAAAAAAGAACAATTCTCATTGGTTTATGAGAAAATAACAAGATATTCAGCAGGAAAACACCTGTGTCATTCGACACAGGTGTTACGATGAGCAAAAAGAGCGGGTTCTTTTTTTATCAAATAATTTTCCAAAGTGACGTGATCAACTAAAGAATCAATCACCCCTTCTTTAGAAACTGAAAATCCTGCAGCCTGAATTGCTATTTGAATGGCTGCTTCAGTCGGATAACCTTTCGAAAGATAGGAGGCGAGCGCGCTGATAAAGCTGTCACTGGCACCAGTACTATCCACAGCTATATTTTCTGTTGCAGGGAAATAGTGGCACACTTGGGGTGTTTTTAATAACACGCCTTTTTTTCCTAAAGTAACAATGACATTTTTTACGCCCATTTCTAAGAAGTACGCCGCTTTCTCTTCTAATGTACCAGTATCTGGTTGAAGTTCCAATAATTCATCTTCATTGGGAATGAAAAAATCAACCTTTTCTAGTATATTCACTGGAATATGATGAATAGCAGCTGGTTTTAAAATAATCGGTACCCCTGAATGTTGGGCGATTTCACAAGCTTTCTCTACAGCAGACAAAGGAATTTCTGTTTGAATGAGACAAAAACTGGCATCCATAAATAGGTGTTTTTGCTGTGCGATTTTTTTAGGCGTAAGCGCTGTGTTTGCACCAGGTAAGATTGAAATCATGGAGTCGCCGCTTGTCTCAACATAAATATAAGCTTGACCAGTCTCAGTATCTTGAATACGTGTGATACCATCTGTCGTAACGTGGTATTTTTCTAATTCTTTATATAAGTAATTCGCATCTGTGTCTGAGCCTAAACAACCAATTAGGGTGGCCTGATGGCCCAGTTTGGTTAAGCCAACAGCTTGATTTAATCCTTTTCCGCCGGGGAATTTAGCATAGCTAGACAGAAAATTTGTTTTGCCGTTATGTGGTAAATTTGTTGAATATAGATAATTATCAACGTTTAAACTACCCACTACAATCATTTTGCTATGTGGATTAACACTAGACACGCCTAATGTATTTTTGTGATCTAGCACCAATTTTTCAGCCTCATTAATCAAGGCTGTTTTTTCTTTGCGTTTGTTAAGCAATAACAAGGCTAACTGGCTGCCAAACGTCTCTGTATCTAACAAGACGGAAGAAATATGATCAGGTAAAAATGAACGATCAATTTTTCGCTTAATTGCGAGTAAAGAGTAATTATCGGGGGTTCGCAAACCGCTCTGCTTTAAAAGCTGTTCCAAAAAAACAGCCTGGGTATAGTCATCGGTAAGGATACCCGTAATCCCATCTGTGATAAGCTGATTACTGAAATCAGCAGGGATAGTAGTTAAAATATTTTCTTTACTAAAGGGTAAATTGACATCAAACAAGGCTTTTTTATAGCCTGCAATAATTGCTTCTTTATATTTTGGGTTAGTGACGAAATAACTAATTTTTTTATGGTTATTCTGTAATAATTCTTGGGTTAAAACATAACTAGCTTCTTCATAAAGCCCCGCTAGAGAAGGTAATTCGTTAGTTGAGTGATTGACGAAATAGTAAGGAATCGTTAATTCTTCTATAAATTTCGCGTATTGTTTACTGTTTTCATTGATTGGGTCCCAAATAATGCCACTGGCTTGTTTTAAAGTTGGCGAGGTAATATTTTTCAGTTCTTGTTCTAAACTACCGTGACTATTTAAAATCAAGCAGTTATAGCCATTTTCTTGAGCTTTATCAATAAAGCTCGTAACCCAAGCCTCAAAAGTTTCATGGCTATTTAATAATAACACGAAGGTTTTTGTAGTACTATTTGTGACGAGATTTGCTGAGTAAGGTGTGTAGTTGTAATCTCGAACGATTTTTAAGACACGCTCACGGGTTTCTTTACTAATAGTTTGATCTTTATTATTTATAATTTTGGATACAGTTGAAGCGGAAACGCCAGCTAATTTTGCAATATCTTTAATATTCATCATTTTCGTCCTTTCACTGAACTCTTTTTTATAGTAAGCATTCTAAAAGCAGAAAGTCAAGAAAAAGCCTAATTATTTATTATTTAGAAATTCTGCTTGACTTTTAATGAAAGCGCTGTTAATCTCAAATTAAGAAAACGTTTCCGGAAATGTTTTTCCTAAATGTGAATGGAGGAAGAAAAATGGATACAAAGAAAAGACCGATCATTATTGATACGGACCCAGGAATTGATGATGCTGTAGCTTTAGCGATTGCACTGAATCATCCTAACCTAGAAGTTCGCTTAATAACGACGGTTGCAGGGAATGTAGATGTAGAAAAAACAACAAATAATGCTTTGAAACTTGTCGATTTTTTTTGGAAAAAGGTTCCTGTAGCCAAGGGGTGTAATTGTCCGTTACTTATTCAATTGGAAGATTCTGCTGAGATTCATGGGGAGACTGGCATGGATGGCTTTGAGTTTCCGCAACCTATCTCTACGTGTTTAGATATTCATGCAGTGGAAGCTATGCGAAAAGAAATTCTGTCTAGTGATGTTCCTTTGACCATTGTTCCAATTGCTGCATTAACGAATATTGCTTTGTTACTGACCCTCTATCCAGAAGTCAAAGAAAATATTGCAGAAATCGTCATGATGGGTGGCTCATTAGCAAGGGGAAATACAAATACAAGTGCCGAATTTAATACGTATGTCGATCCACACGCTGCACAAATTGTTTTCCAATCAGGTGTCCCACTAACAATGGTAGGATTAGATGTTACAAGTCAAGCTGTGTTAACGAATCATGAAGTAACAGCCATCAGAGCGCTTGGCAGAGTGGGGGAAATGTTTTATGGTCTTTTCCGTCATTATAGAGGCGGCAGTTTAACTACAGGTTTGAAAATGCATGATGTCTGCGCGATTGCCTATTTAACTTCACCAGAATTATTTGAGACAACTGAAACGTTCATTGAAGTTGCTTTGGAAGGTCCAGCTGCGGGAGCTACTGTTGCAGATTTAAAAATGAAGTATCATAAAAACACGAATGCCGTTGCCTGTATAGATGTAAATGTTGAAGCTTTTCAAAAATGGGTTGTCGAAAAAATGAAAGCGGTTAATTAACTGAAGGAGGATAAGTATGATTGAAAGTTTATTGGTATTGGTCGTTTTAGTTGCTGTAGCCTATTTGATTGTAAAAAATTATCATCCCGCACTCAGTTTAATTATTGGTGCGCTTGTTCTACTTGCCTGTGCATGGATGTTAGGACATCCTATTTATCCTGCAGGAGAAGGAACCGGTTTTGGATTATTTGATATTTTCTTGAAGTTTAAAGATACAATTATTGCACAAGTGAGTTCAGCAGGAATTGTAATTATGATTCTTTTTGGTTATTCAGGCTATATGAATGCAATCGGGGCCAATCAGATGGCTGTCAACTTTTTGGTGAAACCATTAATGAAGATTAAACGTAAATCGTTATTTGTCCCTGTGGTCTTTTTAATTGGAAATTTAATGTCACTAGTAGTTCCTAGTGCATCAAGCTTAGCGATTATTTTAATGTCTATATTATATCCGATGCTAGCCAGCATGGGGATTTCATCATTAACTGCTGCAGGTGTGATTGCAATGACGGCAACTATCATGCCAACACCTTTAGGCGCGGATAACGTAATCGCCGCAAATACCCTTGGTTATGATGTGTTAAATTATGTTGTATGGAATGCCAAAATTTCGCTGCCATCGTTATTAATCATTGCGGTTGCACAGTACTTCTGGCAAAAATACTGCGATAAAAAAGAAGGCGAGGCTGCCTATGTTTCATTAAATGAAGAGGGCTTAAGCAAACAAAAAGAATTTGATATTCCTAAATTTTATGCAATATTGCCAATATTACCGCTATTATTAATTGTTGGAGTGGGAATCGTAGGAATGTTTATTAAAGGAATAACGATGGATATTTTTGTTCTTACATTTATTTCTTTCTTCATTGCTGTATTGGTTGAGACACTTCGCTTGAAATCTTTTAAAAAGGTTCAAGATACAGCTGTCGAGATGTTTAAAGGAATGGGGCAAGGGTTTAGTCAAGTTGTGATGCTTGTCGTAGGTGGTTCATTATTCACGTCTGCGATTCAAACGTTAGGAATTATTGATAGTATTATGGCATCTGTCGAAGCGTCAAGTTCAGCAGGAATCGTTACGACCTTAATTTTCAGCGGTGCAACGACCCTTTTTGGAATTTTAAGCGGTGGTGGACTGGCAATGTTTTATGCGGTTATCGAACTAATCCCTGGGATTGCCGAAAAAGCTGGGATTGATGGTATTTTAATTTCCTTGCCAATGCAGATGATTGCGAATTTAACTAGAACGATTTCTCCTGTAGCAGCAGTTGTCATGATTGTCGCATCAACAGTAGGAGTTAGTCCCATCAGAATTTTAAAACGGACGAGTGTACCGACCATCATTGGCATTATTAGTGTGATTGTCTTGTCGATTCTATTGTTACCTTATTAAGAGAATAAACAATGAAAATTAGAGTGGCTGATGAGAAAGAGTTACCGATGATTCTTCAATTTTTAACAGAAGTAAAGGCATACATGGACGTTGTGGGCATTACGCAGTGGACAAAGGACTACCCTTCTCAAGAAGATATCCAAGAAGACATTACAAAAAAACGGTTGTATTTGCTAGTGCACGAAGAAATGATTTTTTCAATGGCAACGTTATGTATGGAGCAGGAACGAGACTTTGTTTGGCTAAAGCGCTTTGCAACTTCGCCTAATTATATTGCCAAGGGTTATGGCAGTTTGTTGTTCCATGAATTGGAGAAACGAGCAGTCTGGGAAGGAAGACGTAAAATGTATGCTCAAACTAATCATACAAACCATAGAATGATTCGATTTTTCGAAAGTAAAGGGTTCACAAAAATTCATGAATCTTTACAAATGAATCGCTTAGATTTTGGCTCTTTTTATTTATACGTTAAAGAATTGGAGAACCAATCCATCGTTTAAAATAAGAAAACAGGAGTCAGATGCAAAAATTATTTAGCATCTGACTCCTGTTATTTTCCAAGGAAATAGTCAACTTAATTATACAAATAAAACACAAACACATTCGGGAACAGCAACATCTTTTTGAATCATTTCTAATAAGCCTGTTTCTTGGTTCCGACGATAAAGTGTTAAGTTATCAGAGTCTTGATTAGCAACAACGATGAAATCTTCAGAAGGATCTAAATCAAAATCTCTCGGAATATCGCCTTCTGTTGAAATTAATTGAATTCGTTCAATCGCTTCGCCATTTTCTGAAACAGCATAGACAGCAATTGAGTTATGGCCACGGTTTGAAGCATAAAGGAAACGGCCATCAGAAGAAATACGAATTGCAGCACCACCATTAAACGCATCATAATCAGCAGGCAAAGTAGAAACTTTTTGTAATTCAGTAAAAGAACCATCTGTTTCATCATATGAAAGAACTGAAACAGTGCTATCTAATTCACCAAATAAATAAGCCAATGATTTTGTTGGGTGGAACACTAAATGACGTGGACCAGTCCCTGGCTCAGTCACGAATTGAGCGATTTCAGAAAGCTTTCCATCTAAGCTAACATTATACGTATACACGCGATCGGTTCCTAAATCACAGACGACTAAGCGTTGATCAGGCGTCAAATCTGTGTAATGAACATGGGCATTGTTTTGATTTTCATGAGGACCAGTTGGCTCTGTATGAATCACTTTGTCAGCATCTTCCAAAGAACCATCTTCTAAGATACGATACACGTGAACGATACCTTGGTGATAATTTGCTGCATAGACAAGTTGTCGGTTTTCGTCAACAGCTACATAACATGGCGGTGCACCTTCTTCAGTTACTTTATTCAATAAATTAAAATGGTCCATTTCTGGTTGATAAGCGGCAGTGCCACCTTCACCGTCAACACTAGTGACGCTAAAAAGTTCGCCCTTTTGACTCAGAGCAAGATAGGTAGGACTCGTTTCTTCTAACAAAAGTGTCGCTTCTGTTAAACGACCTTGTGTCGTATCTAATGCAATTTTATAAATGCCTTGGCTGGCTCTTCGAGTATAGGTACCTAGTAAAATTTGTTCTAACATCACAATTCCTCCAATTTGTTTCAACACAATCACTTTTTATGAAAGTGCTTTTATATAATGTAGTATACCATAAGAAGTCTAAGAACAATAAAACTTTCTATCTGAGATGTTCGCATTTTAAAGTGGTTTGTGCTATTATGATGAGAGACTGTGATGACAGTCATTTTTTGATTTTTAGAGGGGTGACGAACATGTACGACAATACGGATAATAACGGGACCGTTCGTTGTTCATTTTGTGGGAAAACACAAGAAGAAGTAAAAAAAATTGTTGCTGGTCCGGGTGTCTATATTTGTAATGAATGTATTGATCTATGTAAAGAGATTATTGATGAAGAATTTTATGATGAAGCAGTCCGAGAATTAACGGATGTGCCAAAACCCCAAGAAATTTTAAATGTTTTAAATGAATATGTTATTGGACAAGAACGTGCAAAACGCACACTTTCTGTTGCTGTTTACAATCACTATAAACGTGTGAATCAATCAGAAACAGCTGCAACTCAAGATGACGTTGAATTGCAAAAAAGTAACATTTGTTTAATTGGACCAACAGGTTCAGGTAAAACTTTCTTGGCTCAAACGTTAGCAAAAACATTAAATGTACCTTTTGCAATCGCTGATGCGACCAGTTTAACAGAAGCAGGTTATGTAGGGGAAGATGTTGAAAATATCCTTTTAAAATTACTACAATCTGCTGACTATAATGTTGAACGTGCGGAAAAGGGCATTATCTATATTGATGAGATTGATAAAATTGCCCGTAAGAGTGAAAATGTTTCGATTACTCGAGATGTTTCAGGTGAAGGTGTTCAACAAGCCTTGCTAAAAATTCTTGAAGGAACAGTTGCAAGTGTACCACCACAAGGGGGCCGCAAACATCCACATCAAGAATTTATCCAAATTGACACAACGAATGTTCTCTTCATCGTTGGTGGAGCATTTGATGGAATTGAAACCATTGTTAAAAACCGCTTAGGCGAAAAAACTATTGGTTTTGGTAAAACCAATTCTGCTTTAAATGAAGAAGAAAGCATCATGCAGCATATTATTCCAGAAGATTTATTGAAATTTGGTTTAATTCCAGAATTTATTGGACGCTTACCTGTAATGGCTGCGCTTGATAAATTAACGAATGATGATTTGGTTCGGATTTTAACAGAACCGAAGAATGCCTTGGTGAAACAATATCAAAAATTATTGTCTCTTGATGACACTAAATTAGAATTTGAACCAGAAGCATTAAAAGCCATCGCAGCCAAAGCCATTGAACGTAATACTGGCGCACGCGGACTTCGTTCAATCATTGAAGAAATTATGATGGACGTAATGTTTGATGTTCCTTCAGATGAAAGTATTGAAAAAGTTATCATTACTAAAATGGCAGCTGAAGGTACCGGTAAACCAACAATTATTTATAACAAAAAAGATAAAGAAGCTGTATAAGATTGAAGCTGAAAACAGCTCTTTCGGCGGATCTCCGAAAGAGCTGTTTTTGTTAAGCTTTTGAATGAAAGACTGAATAGAAGAACGGAGGAAAACAATGAACGTACATAATGCAGAAATCGTGATTAGTGCGGTATCCCCTAAACAATATCCTGAATCTCAATTACCGGAGATTGCTTTAGCTGGACGTTCGAACGTTGGGAAATCATCTTTTATTAATACCTTGATTAATCGTAAAAATTTAGCAAGAACTTCAGGCAAACCTGGTAAAACGCAAACGCTAAACTTTTATTTAATTGAGGACGCCTTACACTTTGTGGATGTTCCTGGCTATGGTTATGCCAAAGTTTCTAAAACAGAACGTGCGAAGTGGGGAAAAATGATTGAAACGTATATCACGCAACGTGAGCAATTACGTGCAGTCGTTTCTTTAATTGATTTACGTCATCCGCCGACCCAAGATGATATCCAAATGTATGAATTTTTGAAATACTATGATTTGCCAGTTATTATTGTGGCAACTAAGGCAGACAAAATTCCGCGGGGCAAATGGAACAAACACGAGAGTGTCATCAAAAAAGCCTTGAATTTTGATAAACAAGATGACTTTATTATTTTCTCTTCTGAAACAAAAGAAGGAAAAGAAGCAGCTTGGACAGCAATTGAAAAGTTTCTATAGAAAAAAACAAGCAAAATTATTCTTTTGCTTGTTTTTTTGCTTCTTCTTTTTTTGCTTCTTGTCGTTGTTTTGCTAGTTCTTCAAGAGGTACTTCTTTCTTTAATGGATCAACGGCGAAAGAATCGAAGAGTTTATCTAAGTCATTGGAACGTTCAAATTTTAATCCCATTTACTAAGCCTCCATTCCTTTTTTTATAGTGTAGCACGTTTTTTTTCATTTGGATAGCAACAGAAATGTAAGAATTCGTAATAGGTGCACCTGGTGTAATTTCTCGTAACTAAGACTTGCCAAACATGAAAAAACAAGCTATTCTTTAGTAAGAATTAGTTAGAAAGAAGGCACTTTATGAAAAATCCGTTAATCGGCGGTGTTCGTTTTTATCAACGATTTATTTCTCCAGGATTGCCTGCACGTTGTCGCTATTACCCAACGTGTTCACAATATATGATTGATGCAATTCATACACATGGAAGTATCAAAGGAACAACGATGGGAGTAGCACGGATTTTACGATGTCATCCTTTTGTTAAAGGCGGCATTGACTATGTTCCGTTGAAATTTCGCTTGACGAAAAATCCTGATGAGACCTATCATGGACCGTATACGTATCGAAGAAATAAGAAAACAGAAGTAGAAAAGGATGGATAAATATGGCAATTTTAGCATTTGATCTTGGCGGTTCTTCCGTGAAATACGGCGTTTGGACAGGCAAAGAATTAACAAATCAAGGGAGCTTTCCAACACCTGGCTCTTGGGAAGAAATGAAAGCGCATTTATATTCGGTTTATGCAGACAAAAGAAATGAGTCGATTAGTGGTGTTGCTTTTAGTTCACCTGGAGTAGTTGACGAAAAAAGTCAACAGATTTTAGGGATTTCCGCCATTCCATATATTCATCATTTTAACATTTATGAAGAATTAGAAGCGTTGTTTGGCTTACCAGTGACTATCGAAAATGATGCGAATTGTGCTGGTTTAGCTGAGATATATGAGGGCGCGGCGAAAGGAAAAAAAGAAGTGCTTTTTGTCGTTATTGGGACAGGAATTGGCGGAGCGATTTTTCGCAATGGTGAATTGTACAAAGGCGCTCATTTATATGGAGGCGAGTTTGGACTGAACTTTTTAAGTAATGGCCAAACATTCAGTGAAATTGGCACAGCTGTCAAAATGGCTCAGCGCTATTGTGAACGAATTGGAGTCGAAAAACAGGCGGTGACAGGAGAAGAAGTTTTTGAACTGGCCCAACGAGGGGATGAGATTGCTCGCGAAGAAGTCAATAATTTTTATGATTATTTAACACAAGGGTTATTCGGCTTACAGTTTTCTTATGATCCTGAAATGATTGTACTCGGAGGCGGTGTTTCTGCTAAAGAAGGCTTATTAGCAGAGATTAATCGCCGGATGCTAACGCATTTACAAACCTTTGAATTAAAAGATTTTGTTCCAGAAATCGTGACCTGCCATTATCAAAATGATGCCAACTTGATTGGCGCAGCCGCCAACTTTCAAGCAAAAACGAATTGGGAACTATAAAGAAACAGCCGATTGTTATTCTCTTCAATCGGCTGTTTCTTTATTTATTTGCCTTGTCGTCAGTGTTTTCTTCTGCGGCAATCCGCGCTTGAACTTGTTGGCGTAAAGCTTCTAGTTCTTTTTCTTTCTTTTCTAATTCAGCTAAATCTTCAGAAATTTCATGGGCTTCTTCTGCTGGCTTAGGTTGTAAAAAGACGTTTAAACCAATCGCTATAAAGGTCCCAATGAATGTATCCAACACACGTTCCATTGCATATTGAAAGGAATCGCTTTGCGGAATACTTAAAGAAATCATTAAAAGTGTCGCAGTTGCAGAAATGATTCCAGCATTGTTATTAATCCCATCAGAAACAACGATGACGATAATGACTAAAAGTGGTAGTAGCAGTAATTCTACTAAGTGTTGATTAGGAAAATAATCTTGTGCTAATACATAAAGCAAAGCTAAAAAGCCACCCAATGTGTTTCCAATAATGCGCGATTTTCCAAAAGACAAACTGGTATTTAAATCTTGTCTTAGCGAAAAAACAGCTGCTAAACAGGCAATCATAGGTGAGCCACGATGGAAAAATTGAAATAAAAGAATACACAGCATGACAGCAATTGCTGTTTTTAACGTTCGCATGCCTAAACGAAATCGACCCACTATCATAAATATTCGCTCCTAAATAACTTTTCTCTTTAATGATAACCGAAATAGAGGTAAAATTACTAGAGAAAAGTGAAGAATTATTATTTTTTAAGGGGAGTATGCATGAAAATTGGTTTACGAACAGTCAAGACAGCCATTAGCGCTGCATTAGCAATGATTATTGCAGAAAAACTGGGATTACTTTATGCCCCTTCGGCAGGGATTATTTCAGTTTTAAGTGTTACTAGCACGAAAAAAACATCTGTCATGACAGGAATTTATCGTTTGTTATCCTTAGCTTTAGCAACTATTTTAGCGTATATTTGTTTTACTTTTTTAGGTTTTACAGCGATTGCTTTTGGTATTTTTTTGTTATTATTTATTCCAGCAGCTGTGTATTTTCAATTATCTGATGGGATTGTTGTGAGTTCCGTTTTGGTAACTCATTATTTAGTCGAAAAAAATCTTTCTTGGGCGATTATTGGAAATGAGTTTTTATTAATGAGTATTGGTGTGGGACTAGCGTTATTAGCTAATTCTTATATGCCTGATACAGAAAAACGTTTAAGAGAAGACCAAGAAGTCATTGAAACAATGTTTCGTAAAATTTTAAGGGAAATGGCGCTACATTTAAACAACGCTGCAGGAGAGCGAAATTTGGTCATGCATTGTGCAGATTTAAAAACCTTTATTCGCACAGGCGAGACGTGGGCCAAAAATCATGCCGAGAATCAATTGCTGTCTACCAATACGTACTATTTAGAGTACTTTGCGATGAGAAAAATGCAAAGTAATATTCTAAAAAACATGTTGGAATTATTAGAAGATATTACTGTTGATGCGCAACAAGTTCGCTATATTCAACAATTATTGGAATATACGGCAGAAACATTTGCAGAGAATAATGATGGACAAGAAATTATGAATCGAATTAAGACCGTTTATGAAACCTATCGCACAAAACCATTGCCGCAAACAAGAAGTGAATTTGAAAATCGGGCGCGACTCTTTCAGTTTTTACAATTGTTTCAGTCATTCATTCAAGTCAAAGCGGACTTTGCCAAATTACAACTAGATAAATAAACAAAAAAGAAACCTTTTTAAACGGAGGTTTCTTTTTTTGTTCTCTTAAAAATTCAGGCAAGTTCTTTAGTATTCATTGAGAATGTGTTAAACTAATGAGAAAGAAAAATAAAAGGAATGACCGCAATGGATAATGCTCAAGTGAAGAGAAAACATTTCCGTTTTCCAGCGTATGATGATGAACAGGGCGTAAAATTACCAACAGATAATGAACGTAACTTATTTCAAGATGATCTGATTGGTAAAGCAATGTCTGGTAGCAGAAGAACTGCAACATCTGCCGAAGATACTAGACAAAGCACACCATCCGTCCAACAACCAACAACGAATCAATCAACTACAAATAAACAAACACAACAATTAACAGCAGCACAACAAGAGCAATTAGCACGTCATCGTTCTAATTTGCCAGACTACACAAAACATGCTAGTAAAGCAACGAAAAATAAACAAGCAACGAAAAAAAATAATAGCCTTTTTGGGACGCCAAAAGGAAATGGCTGGACACAAACGTATAAAAAAAAAGAAGTCGTAGCGAAACCAAGTAGACCTGCCGCATCACCATTAGTGCAGAAAACGACACCTTCTTATTTTGTTCCTAAATATATCCCGGCTTCTGTGATTCCTGAGGAACAGGAACCTAGTTTTACTGAAGAAGAGTTGCTAAAAGCAATGAAAAAAGATCGGCGTTCATATGTCATTCTTGATGATGAACCAACGGCTTTTCAAGTGAAAGATACGGAAGAAGATCCAACGGTGCGGAAGTTTAATATTCCAACCTCAGAACCTGAGATTCCTTTAACTAGACGACAATATCAACAAATCAAACCAGACTTAGAACGTTTTGGCGAAGATGCGTTGGATTTACGTTCGCGTTCCCGTTTGAATGCCGCAAAGAAAAATGCTAAAAGTCAAACGGCTTATGGGAAAAAATTAGCTAAAGCGAATGCTCAAGTGGAGCCGGAAGCACCTGTGACAGAAGAGAAGAAAAAGGGCATCTTGGATAAACCATTAAGTGGGATGCTAGAAGATTCAAGTTCTGTATTAGAAAACAGTAAATATTTTAGTTAAGAGATGAAACTTGCATGTGGAATTGAAACATGTAAGTTTTTTATTCTGTTTTAATAGTTGATTATTTTTTTGTTTTATACGATAATGAATCTCGTATGATTGAAATTTTTTTAAAAAAGGTATGTTTTATATAGTGACAGAGAAGAGGATTATAATGGGAAATCAAGAGAACAAATTATACCATTTTGTCGGAATTAAAGGTTCTGGCATGAGCTCATTAGCGTTGGTTTTACACCAAAAAGGCTACAACGTTCAAGGATCAGACGTAGAAGAGTATTTCTTTACACAACGGGATCTTGAAAAATCAGGTGTCCCTATTTTACCATTTAATGCAGATAATATTGATAAAGACATGATTGTTATTGCTGGAAATGCTTTTCCAGATACCCATGAGGAAATCGCCCGCGCCATCGAATTAGGTGCAGAAGTAATTCGTTACCACGATTTCATTGCTCGTTTTATCGAACCGTACACAAGCATTGCTGTAACAGGGTCACATGGGAAAACAAGTACGACTGGTTTGCTAGCACATGTATTAAGTGGTATCAATCCAACTAGTTATTTAATAGGGGATGGCACTGGCCACGGCGAACCAGATGCTGATTTCTTTGCATTTGAAGCGTGTGAGTATCGTCGTCATTTCTTGGCTTATTCACCAGATTATGCGATTATGACGAATATCGATTTTGATCATCCAGATTACTACAAGAGCATTGAAGACGTTTTTTCAGCGTTCCAAACAATGGCCCATCAAGTCAAAAAAGGAATTTTTGCTTATGGTGATGATAAGTATCTTCGTCAGTTAGAATCAGAAGTGCCAGTTTATTATTATGGCGTCAGCGAAGAGGATGATATCCAAGCACGAAATATTCAACGAACAACGGAAGGCTCATCTTTTGATGTTTATCACAAGGATGATTTTGTAGGTCATTTTGTCTTACCAGCATTTGGCCATCACAATATCATGAATGCGCTAGGTGTGATTGCTGTGGCTTATTTTGAAAAACTTGATATGCAAAAAGTCGCAGAAGAAATGCTAAGTTTTAAAGGTGTGAAACGTCGTTTTAGCGAGAAAAAAGTCAGTGACATGATTATTGTTGATGATTATGCGCACCATCCAGCTGAAATTAAAGCAACGATTGATGGCGCTCGTCAAAAATATCCTGATAAAGAAATTATTGCTGTCTTCCAGCCACATACATTTACACGAACAATTGCCTTAATGGATGAATTTGCTGAAGCACTGGATTTAGCAGATGAAGTATTCTTATGTAATATTTTTGGCTCTGCGCGTGAAACACAAGGCGAGGTACGCATTGAAGATTTAGGTGAAAAAATTCAAAAAGGTGGACAAGTAATTACCGAAGATAATGTGTCACCTTTACTAGATTTTGAAAATGCAGTGGTTGTCTTTATGGGCGCTGGCGACGTTCAGAAATTTGAACAAGCCTACGAAACATTACTAAGTAACACAACTAGAAACGTTTTATAAGAGAACATAAATAAAATCGGGACAGGGGTATCTGGCTTCAAAAAATAAGAAGCTGCTCCTGTTCCGTTGTTTGTTTTTAAAATCTAGCATGGTAGATAAGTTGGTTTTGTTTAAACATCCTTTAAAGACTACTTTTTAGCTTGCCTTTTAAGTACATTTTGGTACAATTATCTTATCAATAACGGAGGTGTACTAATTTGAATATCGGAAAACCGAGAAAATTAGGCAAAACCATCGAAGATATCGAAGAGGGAGATTCGTTGTCCTTGACAGAGTCAATTGAAGACAAGGACTTATTACTTTACTTGGGCTTGACCAATGATGCGAATCCTTTATATATCCAACATGATTATGCCCAAAAAACAGAATATGAAAAACCAATCGTACCATCAATTATGTTGATGGGAATTATCACTAGTGCGATTTCCAAACATTTACCAGGACCAGGTTCACATGTTGTGAATTTCTCTGTGAACTTTGTGGAACCCGTTTTTCATTACGAAACATTGACTTTCCAATTAGAAGTAATCAAAGTCGACAAAATGAAAGATGTGATTACCATTTCAGTTGAGGCTGTTAATGAGCAAGAAAATCGCGTGTTAGATGCAGTGGTGATGGTTCAACCACCCCAAGTGACGATTGATGAACTAACAGAGAAAGAAGGGACTTTAACTTATGAATAATCAAGAGTATATCCAAACTGGCACAGGTTTGAATAAATTTTATGCCAAAATTTACGGATTTTTAGCGTTAGGAATTGGTATTAGCGCAATTATGGCTTATGCAATGACAACTGTCTTTTTACCTGTTCTAGCTACTTTATTCCAATCAAGCTTAGCTTTTTGGATGATTTGGCTTGTTGAAATTGGCTTAGTTTTATATCTAGGCGCAAAAGCACAGAAGAATCCAACCATTGCGATTGCAGGATTTGTTGCGTATGCATTATTAAATGGTGTCACTTTATCCGTGACGTTATTAATGTATACTGGTGGAACAGTGGCCGGCGCATTTTTAAGTGCAGCAGCTACCTTTGGCGCGATGTCATTAGTAGGTGTCTTTACGAAGAAAGACCTATCAGCAGTTGGTCATGCCGCTTATAGTGCCTTAATTGGAATCATCATTGCGATGTTGCTAAATATGTTCCTTTTACACAGTAATGCTGTAGAATTCTTTATTTCCATTTTAATGGTCCTAATTTTCTCAGGAATTACTGCTTATGATAACCAACGTATTCGCCAAGTCTATGCGCAAACAGGTGATCAAGCAGGTACTGGGATGGCCGTTTTCTTCGCATTACAATTATACCTTGACTTCATCAACCTATTCTTAGCTTTCTTAAGAATTTTTGGTAAAAACAACTAACATGAACGTAAAAGAGCCAATCTGCTCAGCAGATTGGCTCTTTTTTTAACCCATTCCAATAGCGAAATTCAACAGTTTATCGGAGTATGTTGGATTTTCTAAATCAGTTTTCATTGTTTCATTCAGTAGACTGAGCTGATCGGTAATGATGCCATCGACGCCATAAAAAATCATTCGCGTCATAACATCTTCATCATTTGCTGTCCAAGCATAAACCTTTTTCCCATCATGATGAGCGGCATTTACAAAGTTACGATTCATTGTACTGTATTCCATAGTAAAAAAGTCAACTGGCATTTTAGGCGGTCCCACAATGTTGAAAGGAATAACGTAGCCTACATAAAAGCGTGGTTCTTCTTTCTTTAAGGCCATCGCCGTATCATAGGTTAAGGTATGAAGGATATGACCGTTTTCTAAAATATTTTCACGGTATTGTTTGACAAAGCGCTGCACTAAATCAGGGCTATCCTGAGGCGTGGTTTTGATTTCAATTAATAAACGTTGTTTTAATTGATTGGCTTTGGCTAAATAATCATCAAAAGAAACCATTTTAGCAGTTTGACCATTTTCTGTGACATTCATGTTCGTTAATTCTTTAAGTGTTAATTGATTTGGTCGTTTATTAACACCCGTTAACGCCCGTAAATTAAAATCGTGCATGACAATAAATTGATGGTCTTTGGTTTCTTGAATATCCATTTCAACATAATCAGGTTTTGCCTTATTGGTCTCGATTAAAGAGTCTAAGGTGTTTTGAACGCCATTGTTACCATTGACACCACGATGGGAGATGGTAACCGGTTTTCGGTCAGGTGTATGACTTAGGTAATTCGTATTATAGGTGCCTACACCAATTCCGAAGATGATTGCAATCAAACAAAAAAGAACGACTCTGAAGGTGGTCCATTCTACCCGAACCTCTGATTTCGGGGTGAACCATTCTGGCGTGTCAGGCAAAATCCCTTCATCCTCCATATCATCAACAATAATGTAAAAAATAGCAACACTAGACAACACCAAGTTTAAGAGCATCATAACCTGAAGGAGCGTCATAGCGATGACAGCGCTAGGTAAAGACCACTCAGGTTTAAACGTTTCAACGGCGGTTTGACCTAAAAATATCAAGAAATAGCCAGCCGTAAAAATCCCTAAAACAGTTCCTCCAATGATAATAAATTGCCCTAAAATCTGGAAAAAGCGCCGCTTTGTAATTTGCCAACTACGTTTTAAAGACTCACGAAAACCAACATCACGTAAAATCAACTCTGGAAGGGCAAAAGCAAGTCGAATCGCTAAATATAAGATAATCAGTTCTAACAATACGAAACCAATAATAATAATGACGCGATTTGCAAAAATAAAATCTAAGATAAAGGCTGGAATCTTAACTCTTGTTAATAAATAAGAGCGGAAGGTTAACCCACTTAATGGTAAAATCAAAAAGAAATATGCCAGGAAAAACAGAAAGGTAATTCCTCGAACTTTTTTGATCTGAAGCAAGGTGCCGTGCAATAATTGCGTTAGAGTAATTGCTTGCTTTTTCTTAATAAAATAGACACTAAGCAATAAAAAGGTAAATTCAAAAAAGAGTGCCAATAAAATTAACAGCCCAATTAGTAGAAAAGTCAAAAGGACATAGGGATGTTGCGTAGCAATTGCCCCTAAGTTATCGTAGGAAATATAATCAATCCCACCTTCTTTGAGTACCAATTTGGACAAACTTGTCAATAAAGGCAATAGAACGAATAACATAAATCCGTGCATCAAGAGCACATCGCGAAAATACGCCGTTGTCCCTTTAAGAAAATCTAGCGTATTCACAATACTATTTTTAAAATAACTAAACATCAAAAGTCCCCCAGTTTCTACCAAAATTCCATAATAAAAGGACTAAATCAAACTGACACAGGCAGAGTTTTGATTTAGTCCGTTCGCTTTTTTATTTATTTTACATTCCCAGTAAGCTAGTTAAAAATGTTCCGCCATAAATTAACGCAAGACTATATAAATAGATAGAAGCAGGTTTTGCTAATAGAATAATCAGAGTAAATTTTTTCACAGACATTTTTGTTAAACCGGCCATTAAACAAAGCGCATCATCCGGTGCAATCGGGAAGAAAATTGCTAAAGCAAACAATCGTTCAAAACGTTTTTCATTGTCTAACCAACCGATATACTTGTTATATGTTTTATCACTGACAAGGCTCATAATGAATGGTTTCCCATAATTACGGCCTAATAAGAAAATGATAATAGAGCCAAGTGCAATACCAACGTAATTATAGACGAAGCCCATTGTTGGCCCGAAAATCAAGACCCCTGCAGCACAGCTAACACCACCAGGAATAATCGGAATAACCACTTGAATAATCTGAATTAACATGAAAATAATCGGACCGAGAATGACAGATTGCCCTACTAGTCCTCTTAGTGCATTGATGTCCTTGAAGACACCTAATCGGATAAAATAGATGGTTGCAATTATGGTTGCAACAATGCCCAAAATGGAAATAATATTAACAATTTTTCTAGATAGGGTAACACTCACATTTCTCATCTCCTTTAGTTATACTCATCGTACTTTTAGTATATAACTTTTTATCAATAAAAAACATCGTTTGTTCTTTCTGCAAACGAACAAAGTTGTAAGATACGCATCATTTGATAAGTTTATTATACAAAAAAAGAGACAGAAAAGACATCCTACTTAAGACCCATTCTGCACTGATCTTTCGAAAGAGAGTTAAAGAAACGAAAGTGGCGCATCTTTTAGGAATATTATAGAGGGGCAAAGAGTGAAATTAAATTTGCATCCACGTCTTTAATGATTGCGTATCGTTGGCCCCAAGGTGCATTCCAAGGTTCTTTAAAAACAATGTAACCAGCTTGGCTCATTTTTTTCACGGTGTTATCAACTTCTGCGGCCGTTTCACAAAGAAAAGCAAGTTCGATTTTATCGCCTTGCTGACTAGGCGCAAACCCATAGACACCAGTAATCATTTGTAGTGAATTTAAAGAAATCCTGACGCCATTGTTTTGTAATTCTGTGTAATCAGGCGAAGCTTCTCCCAGCACGTTAAAACCTAGCGTTTGGTAAAAAGAGAGTGCTTGTGTCATATCGTTGACGATAATACCGACCATATCTAACTTCATCCTCATAACCTCCGATCTATGATAAAATAAGTGTAAGGGATTTTTTGGTAAAAACCAAACGATTTATAGCGAAAGTGCTTAAAAAAATTAGAATGTAACAGTTTACAACGAAGAATAAGAAGACTATAATTATGTTAACTAGTTTTAGGTGTACCTAAAAGTGAAATGTGTGAACAAGATAGATTGAGGGATGTTGGATGAAAGAAAAGAAAACGGAAAAAATGCTTAATTATGCAAATGGACCTAGTTTAGAAGAGATAAATAATACCGTTGAGGTACCTAAAAACGCAAGCTTTTGGCGAACTTTGCTAGCCTATAGCGGACCTGGCGCTTTAGTGGCTGTTGGTTATATGGATCCAGGAAATTGGATTACGTCAATTGCTGGCGGAGCGGAATATAAGTACACGTTACTTAGTGTGATTTTGCTTTCTAGTTTAGTTGCCATGTTACTACAAAGTATGGCTGCGCGCTTAGGAATCGTGACAGGAATGGATTTAGCCCAAGCGACTAGAGAGCATACAAGTAAACGAACGGGCGTTGCCTTGTGGGTGGTGACGGAGTTAGCCATAATGGCAACAGATATCGCTGAGGTAATTGGTGGTGCCGTTGCTTTACAATTATTATTTGGTTTTCCATTATTAATTGGTGTGTTGATAACAACGTTTGATGTTTTATTACTTTTGCTACTGACAAAGTTAGGCTTTCGCAAAATCGAAGCAATTGTTTCTTGTTTAATTGCAGTCATCTTTTTTGTTTTTGCTTATGAAGTGGCATTAGCAGATCCAAATGTTGGTGAAGTATTACGAGGTTTTATTCCAGACACAAAAATAGCGACAGATAAATCCATGTTATTTTTAGCCTTGGGAATCGTTGGAGCGACAGTCATGCCTCATAACTTATATTTGCATTCTTCCATTGCGCAAGCTCGGAAATTTGATCGTAACGATGATGCTGAGAAAGCCAAAGCAATTCGTTTCACTACTTGGGATTCAAATATTCAATTAACTGTCGCTTTCGTCGTAAATTGTTTGCTGCTAATCCTAGGGGGAGCATTATTTTATGGAACCAACAGTGAATTAGGTAAATTTGTTGATTTATTTGATGCTCTGAAAAATCCAGATATTGTTGGTAATATTGCTAGCCCAGTGTTAAGTATTCTTTTTGCAATTGCTTTACTGGCTTCGGGTCAAAATTCAACGATTACAGGTACGCTGTCAGGACAAATTGTAATGGAAGGCTTTATCCATTTAAAAATGCCGTTGTGGGCACGACGAGTGTTAACTCGTTTGTTAGCAATTGTGCCAGTCATTATCTGTGTCATTATTTATGGCGGTAGCGAAACGGCTGTTGAAGACTTGTTACTTTATACGCAAGTTTTCCTAAGTATTGCTTTGCCAGTGTCGATTATTCCTTTAACGATGTATACAAGTGATAAAAAATTAATGGGCCAATTTGCGAATCCAGCGTGGGTGAAATTTTTAGCTTGGATTATTGCTATTGCCTTGACGTTATTGAATTTATTTTTAATTTATGGCACATTAACTGGTTTAACGAATTAATAAAAACAAAGGCTAACTGGAAAAGTTGGCCTTTGTTTTTTCATAGAATTTGCGCGTAAGAAATGGTAGAATAGGAAAGATGAAATACAAGGAAGAGAGGCTTTCACGTGACAGATTATTTAAATGTAGGAAAAATTGTGAACACACAAGGAATCAAAGGGGAAGTTCGGGTCATTTCGAAAACGGATTTTCCAGAAGAACGTTATCAAAAAGGGGCAACGTTACTGTTATTTCAAGAGAAAAAAGCACCAATTGAATTGGTCGTGAAGTCCCACCGCAAGCATAAGAATTTTGACATTTTAAGCTTTGAAGGACATCCAAATATCAATGATGTTGAAAAATATCGTGACGGTATTTTAAAAGTTGCAAAAGACAATCTCGCTGAATTGGCAGAGGACGAATTTTATTATCACCAAATCATTGGTGCTACTGTTTACGATGAAACCGGTAGTGAACTGGGAAAAATTAAAGAAATTTTATCTCCTGGTGCGAATGATGTGTGGGTCGTCCAACGACCAAAGAAAAAAGATTTACTTTTACCGTATATTGAAGGCGTTGTTACAAAAGTCGATGTCGAAAATCAACGGATTGATGTGGACATTCCAGAAGGATTGATTGACGATGAGAATTGATGTATTAACTCTTTTTCCTAGAATGTTTAAAGGACCAATGGGGGAATCAATTATTGGGAAAGCTCGGGAAAAGCAGTTATTAGAATTGAATGTCTCTAATTTTCGCGATTTTTCAGATAACAAACACCAAACGGTCGATGATTATCCGTATGGCGGTGGCGCGGGGATGCTTTTAAAAGTACAACCGATCTATGATAACCTAAAAGCAATTGAAGAAGAGACAAACCAGCAACCAAAACGGGTCATCTTATTAGATCCGGCAGGAAAACCGTTTAATCAAAAAATGGCCGAGGAATTTTCACAAGAAGAACATTTAGTTTTTATTTGTGGACATTATGAAGGCTATGATGAGCGAATTCGCACGATGGTCACAGATGAAGTTTCATTAGGGGATTACGTTTTAACAGGGGGCGAATTAGGCGCAATGGTCATGATTGATGCGACAGTCCGTTTATTACCTGATGTCTTAGGTAACAATCTTTCTGCACAAACGGATTCACATTCCACTGGCCTATTAGAACATCCACAATATACTAGACCTGCTATTTTCAACGATATGGAAGTCCCTGCCGTGCTAACGAATGGTAACCATAAATTAATTGCAGAATGGCAACTAAAAGAATCATTACGACGGACCTTTTTGCGTCGACCTGACATGTTGGAATCAGTAGAAATGACGCCTGAAATGTTGAAGTTATTAGAGGAAATTAAACAAGAAGAGCAAAAATAAGGGAACTTTCAAGAAAATTCTCTTTACAGCTTATTTTGTCTGTGGTAAACTAATTTGGTGAGTGCAATGCGCTCTAACTATTACAATATTCCGCTGTGGCAGAAGTGACCATAAGAATATTTGGGAATAAGGAGAAGGATAAAATGAATCCATTAATTCAAGAATTAACACAAGAACAATTACGTACGGATATTCCTGCGTTCCGCCCTGGTGACACTGTTCGCGTTCATGCGAAAGTAGTCGAAGGTACTCGTGAACGTATCCAGTTATTCGAAGGTGTTGTAATTAAACGCCGTGGTGCTGGAATCAGCGAAACTTACACAGTACGTAAAGTTTCAAATGGTGTTGGTGTGGAACGTACATTCCCATTACACACACCACGTGTTGCTCAAATTGAAGTGGTTCGCTACGGTAAAGTACGTCGTGCAAAACTTTACTACTTACGCGCATTACACGGAAAAGCAGCTCGTATCAAAGAAATCCGTCGTTAATCTTTACTATTCGACAAACGAACACCCTCTTGCTGAGCAAGAGGGTGTTTTTGTGTGTAATTAAGTAGAAAATCAACATTGACTAAGACCAGAAATGCTTCCTTTAGTGTTCCGAGTTGCTTTAATATAACACGCCAAATTGATAACCATTTGCTTGATAAAACTCTATTAATTGTGGCAATGCTTGTTTTGTTAATTCCTTATCTACTGAATCATGCATTAAGACTACTCTAATATTATAATCCGGATAAACCTCAAGTGAATGTTGATGGAAAGCGAGCATTTCTGCGACTGTAGTAGGCTGTCTGTCTAACGGCTCCGCATCCCCAACCATCGCATTCCAGTCAATCCAATGGATGCCAAGTTGTTTGAATAATTCATCAGATTTTTCTGTACCTCCCCATGACATATGACCTCCTGGGTATCGCCAGAGAGTTGTTTGAAATGTTTCGCCCAATATCTTTTTAAGAGAGTTCTCCATGGTTGCTATTTCCGCTTGTATTTCTTCAGTGTTGACAATCCCGTTTGGATATAACGTTGCATAATCATGAGTTGAACTATGAAAACCTATTGAATGCCCTTCTGCAACTTCACGTTTCACTATGTTTTGATTTTCGGAAGTTAGGGTATTTCCTACAAGAAAAAAAGTTGCGTGGACGTTATACTTTTTTAATGCATCTAGGACTTGTGGTGTTATTTGATTATTAACGCCATCATCAAAAGTCAAGAAGACTAATTTTTCATCTTTGTAAGGTTCTTCTCCAGTTATATATTTTCTGATTTTGTCTGCTGAGTAAGCATATTTTTTTGATGAAATAGTCATGTGTGTTGATTCCTTTTCTAACTTGGTCGGGGAATCTTTTTTTGCAGTTGAATTTTTAGTCAATGTCTGCACAGTATCATCATTTTTACTTGTTATCTTGGGTTGAGTTAAAAGGAACGTTTGAATGAAAACAAGAACAATGAGGATTAACGCACTAAATAATACATACCCGTTTATTTTGAATTTTCTTTTCTTATGTCGCATACTTTCACTCCTCTTTGGTTAATGAAAAAGTTAAAAAATACACCTCCACGTTATACAAAATTGAACGTCCTATTAGTTATAGACGAATTTGAGGACCAAAAAGTTTCAATTTTTTCAATTTAGTTAGTTGTTTATTTAATAAAAAATAAAAGGTTGCTAGAGGATGAAAGGAGTATACTTTATTTATCTAGAAGAGTAATCGGAATGAGAAAGGGCTGTGGAAAGGGATCATCAACAGGTGTTGAAAAATGAAATTAAACAATATTTAGTGAGTAAAAACTGTGAGAAGACGTATTATCATTGTATGGAAGTTGGAGAGTATGCCTATCAACTCGGTGAAAAATATTTAACTAGTCCAGAAAAAGTAAGTATTACAGGATATTTGCATGATATCTCTGCGGTTTATCCAAATAATCAGAGAATTAGTGTCGCACAAAAATATGGGATTGAATTAAACGAAGCAGAAATGGCCTTTCCAATGATAATTCATCAAAAAATTTCTAAGTCTATTGCGAAAATGGATTTTGGTATTGAAGACAATGAAATTTTATCAGCGATTGAATGCCATACAACATTGAAGAAAAACTATTCGGACATAGATTTAGTTTTGTTTGTCGCTGATAAAATAAAGTGGGATCAAGAAGGGAAGCCACCATATTTAGATGGTTTATTACAGGCTTTAAATTGTTCTTTAGAAAATGCCGCTGGTTCTACAGTAAAAAATTATTATATAAAACTATTCGTTCGGCTATTCAGAAAGAGGGATTTGATGTTCTGGCCGATGGGATGATTATGGATGATAATACTGACTTTCGTCCTGGATTAAGAGCAAGAGATCAAGAAGGGGTCATCAGTCCGTTACAACAAGTTAAATTATATAAAATTGAAATACGTCAACTTGCTAAAGACGCAGGTATTTCCAATTGGAGTAAAGTTGCCTCATGTAGCATTGCTTCAAGAATTCCTTATGGCATTAAGTTAACACGCTCAGCTATCGATCAAGTATTTGCTAGTGAAAAATATTTACGGGAAATAGGTTTTCCAATTGTCCGTGTCAGAGCACATCATGATTTAGCACGGATTGAAATTCCAGAAGACAAACTTTCTCTGTTATTAGAAAACAGAGAAAAAATTGCAGATTATCTTAAAAAACAAGGATTTAATTATGTAACTTTTGACTTAGAAGGATTTAAATCTGGCCGAATGAATGATATCCTCACAGAAACTGAAAAAAAGTTTTTTGTGAATGTTAGACAGATAAGTTTATAAAATTGAGACGGTGTAACGGAGTCAGGACAGGGGTATTCCGTTACAAAAACCAAGTTTTCTGCTCGATTAGGTCGGTTGTTTTCATTGATTACTCTGCCAGTAGTTTATCAACTTTTAAGCCTAGGAAAAATTCCCTTTGGATTTTTCCTAGGCTTTTTGTCTATTTAATCATTTGATATTTGCTAAAAAGAAATTAGCTGTAGAATTTTTTAAGATTACCAGTGATTGTTCAATTTGAGGAAAATAAATGGATTGTTTGGACTGGTTGATTAGTCGATTATTTTTGGGATTCGTGAGTGAAAGTATTTGCTGTGAATAGTTAAATAACTCAGTGTTTAGTGTGTCCGGCCTAACTGGCGTTAATTTTTTTAAGTAGTGTTGTGTTTTCATAAGTTCTAAAAGAAGCTCTTCCATAGCAGTTTGCATTTCCAACAGTTGATCATTTAGTTGTTTTTGTTGCATTAAGCTTTCAGCAGAGGCATCGTTACTATAAATAGGAGATTCAAGAACAATTTCTTGAATAGAATAGTTTACTCTACGTTGTACTCGATAAGCTAGTACCCAAGCATCACTTGGTAACGTGGTCTCTTCATTGATTAACGCTAGCAAAATAGAGCTGAGCGTTTTTGACCAACTATTGATATTTTTACGTAATACTTGACTATGCCATGTTGGGAAAATAAAAAACATAACAAAAGCAATCAGCGCACCAATAATTACATCAAAAACTCTTGTATAGCCTGCAGAACTACCACCTAATGTGAAAGTTAACCAAGTGGTCACACTTAGCATTAGAAATGCTTGACTTAATTTACGGACGGTTTCATACAATATAACTAGCAAACAAGACAATAGCATTGGCCATAAAGGATTTAGGTTTGTTAAGTTAGCAATTAATTGAGACAAAAAAATGCCTAAACAACCACCTAAAATAGAACCAATAGTTCTTGAAGTGATTTTACCGAGTGTACCATGATAACCTGGCATAACCATTAAACAACCAGAAATAACTACCCAGAATTCGTGATTAGCTAAAGGCAAAGGGTACATGTAATTAAGAATAAGCGAACAAAAATGACAAACTAAACCTGTTAAAGCTAAACGAATTGCAAATCTAGCAGAGCTGCCTTTGTAAGAATGAAGGATCTCTTTGGCTTCTGCAAGTCCTTCTTTTGTGGGTAAGAAAGATTTAAATGAGATTTTTTTAAAGGATTGTTCGTTTTGTATCAGAAGGATTGCTGATTTTATTTCGGTGTTTGCTGAAGCAAATTCTTGAAGAGGCAGGGTTAATTGTTCTCCTTTTAAAAAGAGTTGAATTGCTTTTAAAGCAGGAAGATTTTCAGCTGCATTGGTTGAATCTAACGAGCCTGCAATTGCATCTGCTTGTGAAACCAAGGGATAAATCCATGGTGTTTTTTGATGATTGACCCAGGGCATTGTTTCAACAGATTCGCGTACTTTTATTCTGAAATGGACATAGCGTGCGGGTTTTCCTTGTGCTAATAAATATAATTGTTCATATAAATCGGCTACTAATTTTCGTGCTTCATTATTTTGCGGCTTAGAATAAAGACAATAGAACAAACAAAGGATGGACATACCTAAAATTATTGCACCCAGACCTTCAAAAGTTTGACCAATAGACAAATTGCCTTTTAATTGCGCACCAGCTAGTAAAGAAATGGTCCCAAAGAGACATCGGATATACAGACCAATACTAAAGTTTCTCACAATCCCTGAAAAATACAAACCAAGGACGAATAATAAAATAATGAATATACTTGACGACTGTAAAAGTATCCCCAGACTGGCACCAATAAAAATCATTAAAATACCATCTATGGCACTTCTTTGTGGAGAGCCATGTCGTGGTAAGACACAAATTACAGTGCCCAAAAAGCTACCAACATTTACTAAAACAAAAGCGAAAGGAAAGACTATTGTTAGAACAGCACCAACAGCATTTGCAATAATGATACTAAGAACAAGGGCAAACAAGTTCTGTCTTGTATCAAAAGTTAGTATAGGGCGACTATACGCCCAAGACGATTCTAAGAAAACCTCAAAAAATTTTTTGATAGATAATTTCACAAAACATTCCTTCTTTAAAAATTTATTAGAAGCTAAAAAATTATTCCTCTGCTAGTATACACCTCTAAATTTTTTTTTCAAATTTGCTCTTTTTAAGAAAACTCACAATTATAGTCCAACATTAAGTTTAGCCATATATTTTTGTTGAATAAATTCTGTAAGCTCATGCCAACTTTCTTCATTTTCAATGGAATCTAAGTAGAAAATATCTTGATTAGAAGTAGCTTTTTCGAAGGAATCTGTGATGATGATATCCGCATTTGTGAAGTCTTCGGTAATAGAGATTGCGTTTGTATTATATAAGGAGGATAACCGTGTTTTAATAAAATAATTTGCATAAAAATCTTTGATAATTTGTAAATAGATTCTCACTTGTACTTTTTTTTCGGACACAGACAATGTGTAAAGCAGTTGACTGAGTAACTCTAAATGCGTTTCTTGGTGAACTAATTTTGCCACCGTTCCTTTTATTCGATTAAAGTATGCCACATCTGACGGAGTACAAATTTCTGGCTGCGGTAAATAAAGTGTTAAAAAAGTATAATAATTGCCCTCCGTTAAAAAGTACCAAGCATTAAAAATAGAAAGATAGTAAACGTATTGATAATCATGCTGATTTGTCAGTAAGTAGGCTACTTGCTTAAATAATTTTTTTGATAAGACACAATAAGGATGGTTAGATTCTATAAATAATTTTTCTATTTGTTTCGTTTGCTTTTCCGAAAAGATATAAGGGATAAAAATGCGAGATAAAAAATTAAAGTATAAAATTTCAGTTTTTCTTGTTTCGCATTGAATGTCAGCGAAGGAGTGTTCAAGAAAAAATAAAGTCACATGACTGTATTGATTGATCAGAATAAAAAAAGAATGCAGGTTTTTAGAGTGCGGCATCTTTAAGAAGTTTTGTGCACTTGTTCTAGTTTTAAATATCGCATATAAAATATAAAACGCTCTTTTCTTCATTCGGACATTTTTATAGGATCGTTCAAGAAGTTCATCGGGTAGACTTTTTTTTATTTCTTCAAGACTTATTTTAGAAAAAGGCCAAGCCAATTCTTGAAAGGAATCTTGTAGGAAAATGAAAGAAAACACTCGAATCGATAATTCATTGCCAGTTAATTGATAAATACCCTTAATACTAACGATTACTATATCAAAAATTTTAAAAAAGTTATTCAGTTGTTTCGTGATTTTTACCAGATAATGTTCAGAAATATATAAAACTTTAATTAATTCGTTTTTATCAATGGAAGAATGTGTGACCAATTGTACGCAATAATTAAATTGTACATTGTTTTTTAAAAGATTGAGTTTTAACGTGTAGGCGTATTCGACCGCGCTTTTTCGGTACGCTGGATTTACACAAACAATGCCATTATTGTTAGAGACAATAAAATGTTGGATTTGATAAGTATCCTCGAATTCTTGATTTATTTTTATCAGATTTTCCTTGACCGTTCTTTTTGAAATTTTTAAATTGGAAGAAATTTCATTTAATGACGTATGAGCTCGCTTGACTATATAAAATAAAATTTCTAGCTCATTCGTTAGGTAGGATGGAAACATGTTATGGACCTCCAAAAGTAAAATTTAGGTTCATTGTAGTCTACTTTCTTTAAATTTTTGTATTGATATGTTAACACAAGCGCAATAAGAAGCGGCCATCACAATTAATGTACAGCCTTATACATTAATTGTGTGTGGCAAAGCAATTTCAATGTTGATAAGCTAGCAGTAGTTAGAATAATTATTATTTAGTTTCTAATTCCAAAAAAGGTCAAGGTGAGTAAGCAATGAAAAAAATCAACGAACAATTAAAAATGAAAATGCCAACCTACAAAAGAAAAAAAAGCATTGCTTATTTCTTTTACTCTTGTCTACTATTGGTATCGATTTCTTGTTTTTTGAGCGTGCATTTTCAAGAATGCGAGGCAGCTTCGCTCTATCAAGCGGGAGGGATAGCCATTGATTTGAGAACTGATTTACCTTATGGAATGGAGATAAGCCATGACGGTGGTGGTCCTGATGGATCATTTGGAGGAAAATTACACGTAAAATTATACGGAACAGTGGACACTTCTCATACAGAAGCATTGAAGTTTCTTTCTTTTGGTACTGTAGGAATGCAATATGGACTGATGTTTCATTTGCCAGAAAATATAAGTGCAGATAATTTTAAAGCGGCTTATGACAAGGCTTTTGCGGATAATCCAGAAAATTTTTATTCAATTAGTGGACAAAAAAACACACAAATACCAATTGTTAACACAAAAGGAATGCGGACGTTTAACGGTTCTTCAGAAGATGGTTCACCGGGATGGGGTGATCCTGATCAAGATTATAGCGGAATTGATACTGAGCATCAGGTGATGTTTTGTGAACGGGGGGACACTATTAATTTTTCTTTTACTAAACTTTATGAAATTTGGCGACATGAACCTGACAAATCGGCCATAAAATTTGAACTTCATTTTGATTTAGATGTAGCTACTTTAATGAAGGATGGCGATTCAAAGGATTATTCCCTCAATAAAAATTTAACGAAACATCGCTTACCAGTATCAAATGTTTTGTCGGATGGCACTGAAAGTGATCAATTTTCGTTGTCGGCAGATTTTTTTGGTCGAACTTACGAATCAGATACAACGAATACGGTTAATCATAATTGGATATTGCTTAGTCCGGATATGTGGTTACGTGCGACAAGTTTAGCGGCAGCAGCAAATCATGATCCAAATAATTTGAATCATCAAATTATCACTGGAATCACCGGGAAAGTGGCTACTTGGTCTTCTTATATCTCGCCATGGGACAGCGGTGATAAAGACAATCCATTATCCAATTACAATACCCAAGATGCCTCTAAATATCCTGAAATACCTGAAAGCGAAACGATGTTACCAGGGGATTTTTTATCACCAAAGTTTACGATGAACCAAAGACAAGACAATCCGCTTAATTGGACAGATGGGTATGTTGCTCAACGGTTTGCGCGCGTAGTTAATTTTCATACTCACACAGTTGATCCTAAGGCCAATGTGAATGTCTCTTCACAACAACAAAACGGGTTAACGACTTATTTGTTTAGTGGCAAAGATGGTTGTGGGCGGCCGTTAGTCAATCCGCCAGGAACGGATTCTTCAGAGCCCACAGATAAAACATATATGCGCGTCACAACAGATCCATACCAAGTGCCAAGTTTAGAAAAGGCAGCTTTTGTTAAAGGTCAAACAACATTTCACCCGCAACAAAAGATACCAGTAGAACTAACCGTTAAGGCTCTGACAACTAGAAAAGTTCAGATTGAAGAAAAAATTTCAGGTGCTGCTCAAACTGATTTTCATAAAATTGGGGAGCAAGATTTAAAAAATTTACCAGTCACAGATGATTGTGTTAGTTTTAACTGTTTAGCAGATGCTTTACCAACTTCAGGAGATTACACATTAACGTTTAGAATTCTTGATGTTGATGATACATCTAAAAGCTACTCAAATGAGAAAAGTTTAGCTGTACACATTGATCAAGCGCAAATTAAAGTTAAATCTCAAGATACGATTTATCAATATACTCAATGGCAACCAGAAAGTGAAGTGACTAGCCTACAAACACCAGACGGTAAAAAAGGTGATTTTCGAGACGTAAGTGTCACTATATATAAAATGGACGGAGAGCAAAAGGTTCCAGTAGATACGGTGGATACAAAAGTGGTTGGTAAATATGAAATTGATTATATATACCTAGGATTAGAGGCGCAGACTACACTAGAAGTCATTCCCTCTTCAGCTCATATTGGTGCACATAACGGCAGCTTTTCTGTGGGAACGCCCTTCGATCCAAAGTGTCTTTTTGATAGTGCAACAGATAATGATGGGCAGTCTATTCCTTATAGCAAGATAACGATTCGCTATACGCCTGATCAGGTAAACGATGAAGTAGCGGGCATCTATAGAATTACTTATGATATCTCTAAAATAGTAGGTTTTAGTAAAAGTGTTACTGTTGATTGGACCTACTATTACTCTAATCGTCTAGACTTTTATCACTTATCTGAACAACTAATGCCTTTTGAGAACGTAAAATTTAATGGCCAAGATCAAACACAGACATTAAAAAGTTGTGAGATGAACATTGAAGATACGGGGGATCCTAATCGGACAACTGGCTGGCAGCTTGAAGTAGCCTATAATTTAAATGATCAGAAAACACAATCGTGGAAAGACGCAGGGCTTGATCTCACGCTAAATCCAAAGTCAGTCGATTATGTAACAACTGAGCAAAATATCATGGTTAACGATGAGCAACAATTAGTAGCTGGCGTAAGTAACCAATCTATCAAAAATAAAAAAGTTTTGACGAAATTACAATTATTGCCCACATTAACTATTTCAAAAGTCACACCTGCTGATAAATATGAAGCTCAGTTAATTTGGAACTTAGAAGCAACACCGTAAGGAAAGAGGGAATAGCTGTGAAATGGTTCATCTATGATTTATTGTTTGTTGCCTTTATTCTCGGTTTGCCAATTCAAGCACAAGCTGAAGACAAGACAACTGACGCACAAGCTGGCACAAAAGTCATGGTAATAGTGAAAGAGAGTGAGGATATTGTTCCGCATCCCAATGAGCTTATACCGCAGACTAACGATATGCCAACTTCACGAGGACAACCTAATTTTTTACCAAAAACAAACGAGATTACGTCTCAAGAGACGATTTTAGGAATCGTGGTACTCGGAAGTACATTAATCGTCGGACTTTATAAAGAAAAGAGGAAAAATAATGAATAAAAAAATAATTGGTTTAACTGTCACTTTAGGAACGGGGATCTTTTTAATTGGTCAACAAACTGTAAATGCGGCTGATAATACCAATACCACAGCGAATGTGTCGGTTTTAGGTGGCGGATTAACCATTACACCATTAGCACAAATTAACTTTGGGACGGTGACAAAAGACGGCCAAGATCATACGCAACCAGATCAAAGCAAGTCGCAACTTATCATTAATGATAATCGTGGGACAACGAATACAGGTTGGTATCTGACAGCGAATTTAGAAGATAAAGGAAAAGGTGTCACCGGCTTAGACGGAATGACACTTCATTTAGACACTAAAAAACCTGACGGATCTTCTGAAAAAGGTACCTTTACGGGCGTTGATTTAACCACAGATGCTTCAACCATTATTTCGCTAGATAAAAGTGATATCCGTTTATCAGACACTGTCACGACAGCCGATTTAAATGCAACGTTAAATATACCTAAAAGTATTGCTGCAAATACCTACTCTGGGACCATCGTCTGGAATGCCATCGATGGAGCACCCGCCTAAGAATTTAACATAAAACGATGTAAGAAAACGAGGCAGATAAATTGAAAAGAATTTTAAAGATACTTTTTATATTGACTATTCTCTGTTTAGGTGGAGCGATGCGTGCCTGGGCAGATCCGTCTAATACCAATAGTTCAGCAACAATTGACAATGCGAATGCGTATACAGTCACACCCGTTTTCGGAGCAACTCAAAATAACAAAACCAGTAATTTTTTTGATATGACATTAACTCCGAAACAAAAAGATACATTCAAATTAACGATAACCAATACTACGCCGAACCCTCAAAAATTTAAAGTTCAGGTAAATACAGCAACAACAAATAGTAATGGGATAGTTGACTATACAAAAAGTAGCTTTGAAAAAGATCCATCGATGAGTTTGGTACTTAGTGATTTGATTAGTCCCAATAGGAAGGACATTAGTGTTCCTGGTAAACAATCACAAACGATTGATTTTCAAATAACGATGCCAGAAAAGTTATTCTCAGGAATTTTATTAGGTGGAGTGACGATTCGACCTGTAGAGATAGCTGGGGACCAAAGCAAGGGTGGGATTCAAAATGTTTATATGCATACGATTGCTATTCGGGTGAATGAAACAGCAGAGACCATACCTGCAAAATTGGAAAGTGGTTCTGTTAAAATTGGGCAAATTAACCGCCACAATACTGTTTCGATGGAAATTAAAAATCCACAGCGGAAGTTATTGTCAAAAGTCGAAGGAGATTTTTTTGTTAAAGAAAAAGGAACAAACAAAACGATCATTCACGAAAAGAAAAATAATCTGAGTTTTGCACCAAACACAAGGTTTGACCTACCTATTTTACTGAAAGATTCGTTTAAACCTGGAGACTATACCTATACCATTAAGTTGAAAAACCATGAGGGGAGCTGGACGTTCTCAAAAGATTTCACGATAAACAAGAAGCAAGCTGATCAGTATAATAAGCGTTCTGTTGATCATAAAGCCAAAAACCTTCACTGGCTTAAGTACCTCATGGCCTTTTTAATTCTAGTTATTTTAGGTACCGTCTGCTATATCTTGGGAAAAAAGAAGGGAAAAATGAGGTTGTAAAACCTGCCTTTAAAATAGTTGACAATTATGCAGAAAAAATCATGCTAGTATGAATTATCTATGAGATAAGGGAAGAATAGCTATCTAGCAAGGATAAACTGTCAAATTAGCGTTAATTTACGCAAGTCATTGGTGTTCCTTATTTTGGAAAGTAGTATTATACTATTATTGTTCAATGATTCACAATAGAAACAAGGAGGAAAGAACCATGTATAAAGCAATTGTCGCAGCAAAAGGAAAAACAACAAAAATTGTTGAAAAAGAATCGCGTCCATTGAAAGATAATGAAGCGCGGTTGAAAATGGAAGTCTGTGGTGTCTGTCATACGGATTTACACGTTAAGAATGCAGATTTTGGCGATGTTAGTGGTTGTACCTTAGGTCACGAAGGAATTGGGATTGTGACGGAGGTTGGAAAAGACGTTACTAGTTTAAAGATTGGTGATCGTGCATCTGTTGCATGGTTTTATGAAGGCTGCGGGCATTGCGAATATTGTACTTCTGGTCGAGAAACGCTTTGTCGTTCAGTAAAAAATGCTGGATATACAGTTGATGGTGCCATGGCCGAAGAATGCATCGTCACAGACGGTTATGCAGTGAAAGTGCCAGAAAATTTAGCATCAGAGCCAGCTTCCTCTATTACTTGTGCAGGGGTAACAACCTACAAAGCGATAAAAGAATCTGGGATTCGTCCAGGTCAATGGCTAATGATTTCAGGATTAGGTGGGCTAGGTAATCTAGCTTTACAATATGCCAAGCATGTCTTTAATGCCAAAGTAGTAGCTGTTGATGTGAATGATAATCAGTTAGCTTTTGCGAAAGAAATGGGTGCTGATCTTTTAATTAATCCAGTTAAAGATCCTGATTTTGCTGCACAACTTCAAAAAGAAATTGGTGGTGTCCATGCAGCAGTAGTCACTGCGGTAGCTAAATCAGCATTTAATGGCGCAGTCGATGCAGTCCGTGCGGGAGGAACGGTTGTCGCCGTTGGATTGCCTGTTGAGACAATGGATTTATCTATTCCACGTCTTGTTCTTGATGGCATTCACGTAGTCGGATCGTTAGTTGGAACCCGTCAAGATTTAAGCGAAGCTTTCCAATTCGGTGCAGAAGGAAAAGTTGTTCCTGTTTGTCAAACACGCCAACCAGAAGAAATTAATGCTATTTTTGAAGAAATGGAACAAGGAAAAATTCGCGGGCGAATGGTCATTGATTTTCGCAGTTAATTCAGTTTTTTAGCGATTCGTTGATTTAATCTGAAAACCATGAAAGGGTGGATGGAATGTTTGCGAATCTTACTCTCCGTGAGAGACGACTGCTTAAGCAAGCACAAGTGGGAGCCACAATTAGCTTTATTCTTTTGTTTGTACCAATTCTGACAATCAGTCTTTTGCATACCAGTGATTTATTAGCAAAATGGCTAGGTATAGTTGGGGTAATTATGGTTTTACCATTGTTGTATTTTGCGTGGCAGATTTTAAAGATAGCCTATAAAGATCAAAAAGATAATCCAACGCCTCCTTTGTGGGTTCCGAAAGTTTATGGGATTGGGCTTTCGATCAATCCCTATCACCGGTTTGGAAAGTTAATTTTTATATTGCTAGCGGTACTGATAGTTGGCATCATCATTAGTTTGCTTTTCACACCAGCAAGTCAAATCAATCACTAAAAAACGAGTAATCAACACCCTCTTGCTGAGCAGGAGGGTGTTGATTGTTTTTAAATAGACTAAATTTGAGCAACAGGTATTAGATTTTTGAAAAAAGTCTTTCTTTTTCTGATGTAGATATTTTCGCAATAAAATCATCATTATAAGTGAATTAACAGGTTTATCAAGGGTTAATACTTGTTAATGGTGGCTGCTATAATTAACCGTTGACAAACACAAAAAAACCATCATACGATAATTATGTTATTAAAAAAGTGAAAAATTGGTAGTCAATAAATGAAAACGCATTCATAAGGAAATTGTGATTCTGTACTAAAATTTTTATATAAGATGAAAATGGATTGTTTTCATTTAATAATTTATTGAAAGGATGTGTTTATGAAGGTTTACTGAAACTGACTTTCTAACAGTCTCAGTAAACTAAGAAAATCGTTATGACTTTTCATCTGGATAAAACTTTGTTGGGTTTTGGATTTTGTGAGTAATTGTGTCGGAACTATTCTATGGGGAGCAATTTTAAGGAGGAAAAAATGAACAAAGAGTATCAGGGTAAAAAAATTTACGGTAAAAAGCACTGGTTGACATTTTTATTAGTGAGTTCGTCTGTATTGGCGTTCCATTCGTTTGTTACGATGGATTCTCAAGTGGTTGATGCGCAAGAGCAAACAGCAAAAGAAGACGTAGCTGATTCAGCAACGTCAGTCGGAGCAATTGTGTCGATTGAAAAAGCGGAGAAAAACTTTGTCATTACGTATGCTTCTGGCAAAAAAGCACAAATTAGTATTTTAAACGACCATCTTTTTCGCTATCATCTAGATCCAACTGGTAAATTTGAAGAATATCCAACGCCAAATGATCCAAAGCATGTTGCGAAAATTACGGCTAAAACAATGGCCGACTATGGCACACAAGCCTTTGAGCAAACGAACGTCACAGATTCAGGAAACCAATTTATTCTAGAAAATAATGGTTTAAAAATTATATTCGAAAAAGAAAGCGCTTTAATGAAGGTTCTAGACAAGAAAAAGAATCAAGTCATTTTAGAAGAAACCGCTCCGCTATCCTTTAAAAATGATAAAGCTACACAAACGTTAAAACAAAGTAGTCAAGAAAATTATTTTGGCGGAGGAACTCAAAATGGTCGATTTACGCATAAAGGAACAGCTATCCAGATTGTCAATACGAACAATTGGGTAGATGGCGGAGTAGCATCGCCTAACCCATTTTATTGGTCAACTGCAGGGTATGGCGTTGTTCGAAATACATGGAAACCTGGCAACTATGATTTTGGAAGTCATGATCCACAAACAACCACAACAACGCACGAAGGAACAGATTTTGATGCCTTTTATTTCTTTAATGATTCCTCAGCAGGTATTTTAAAAGATTACTATGAATTAACCGGGAAACCAGCTTTGATGCCAGAATACGGGTTCTATGAAGCACATTTAAACGCGTATAATCGGGACTATTGGGTGAAAGTAGCAGAAGGAACCGCGGGAGCAGTTAAGTTTGAAGATGGTAATTTTTACAAAGAATACCAACCAGGCGATTTAGGAAACTTAAATGGCACGTTAGAATCTTTAAATGGAGAAAAAGAGAATTATCAATTTTCTGCACGTGCAGTCATTGATCGGTATAAGAAAAACGATATGCCATTAGGGTGGTTCTTGCCAAATGACGGCTACGGTGCTGGCTATGGCCAAACAGATTCATTGGACGGCGATGTACAAAACTTAAAAGAATTTACTGATTATGCTCAAGCCAATGGTGTTGAAGTGGGGCTCTGGACCCAATCTAATCTCCATCCAGCGGATCCTAAAAATCCTAAAAAAGGAGAACGGGATATTGCGAAAGAAGTTAGTGTCGCTGGTGTTAAAGCTCTCAAAACTGACGTGGCGTGGGTTGGGTATGGGTATTCCTTTGGCTTAAATGGTGTAGAAGATGCTGCGAATGTTTTTGTAAAAGAAACAGATGGCGCAGTTCGTCCGATGATTGTCTCATTAGATGGTTGGGCCGGAACCCAACGGCACGCTGGGATCTGGACAGGCGATCAAACTGGTGGTCAATGGGAATATATTCGCTTCCATATCCCAACATATATCGGGACTTCGTTGTCTGGCCAACCAAATGTTGGTTCAGATATGGATGGAATTTTTGGTGGAAAAAATAAAGAGGTCAATATACGTGATTTCCAATGGAAAACTTTTACACCAGTACAGCTAAATATGGACGGCTGGGGCTCCAATCCGAAAACGCCATTTGCTTTTGATCAAGAAGCCACAGATTTGAACCGAGCGTATCTAAAATTAAAATCAATGATGATGCCTTATAACTACAGTATTGCCAAGGAATCAGTTGATGGACTACCAATGGTACGGGCCATGGCTTTAGAATTTCCTAATGAAGGAACAGCATATACAAAAGATTCTCAATACCAATATATGTGGGGACCCAATTTACTCGTTGCCCCAATTTATAATGGCAATCAAGATGAGGCAGGAAATTCAATCCGTGATGGAATCTATTTACCAGATGAAAAACAAGTCTGGGTTGACTTATTTACAGGCGAAAAATATCAAGGTGGCCGTGTCTTAAATGGAGTAAAAACACCGCTGTGGAAGGTGCCCGTTTTCGTCAAAGATGGCAGTATTATCCCAATGACGAATCCAAACAACAATCCAAAGGAAATCCAACGGGATCAACGATCTTTCTTGATTTATCCAAATGGCGCCACTTCTTTTAATATGTATGAAGATGACGGAATTTCAACTAGTTATGAAGCGGGGCAATCAGCTACGACTAAAATAAATAGTCAAGGCCCTAAATCAAACGAAAAAGGGGATCTGACCGTTACTATCGAACCGACAAAAGGAAGTTACAAAGGCTTTGTTGATGAACGAAGCACCACGCTTGATTTGCTAGCTTCAGAAGCACCCGAAAGCGTAACAGCAATGGTGGGGGGAACAGAAGTAACCTTGAAACAAGCAGCTAATAAGGAAGAATTTTCAGCTGGCACAAATCTATATTATTTTGATAAAGAATTCCAAGTGAATCAGTATCTTTCTGAAGCTTCAGGAGAAAAACTGAACCAATCAGCGTTATCAGTAAAACTAGTGAAACAATCTGTGACCGCCAAAGATGTTCAAATAACTGTCAAAGGTTTCATTAATAAAGGAACGGTTGACGGAGGAAATACAACGGTCGATGATCAGTTAACTATTCCGGCAAATGTCGCAATCAATGAAGAAAAAACAACGCCATCTTCTTTGACTCTTCAATGGGATCAAGTAACTGAGGCAACAAGTTATGAAGTAGAGCGTGACGGGACTGTTTTCGGAAATATTCAAACGAATACAGCAACATTTGATGGATTTTCCTTCCTAAGCGAACATACTTTTCGAGTTCGAGCTGTTGGAAAAAACGGGGTCTCTGAATGGAGTGAACCGATTAAAGGAAAAACACAAGATGATCCCTATAAAGAAACAATTAATCAAGTCAAAGCAACAAGTAATTTACCAGAACAACCAGGCGCAGAATTGAAGAAATTAACAGATAAAGATTTGAGTACAGGTTGGCATACGAACTGGTCAACCGGCATCGCTAATCCAAGTGATGGAAATTTCTTGACTTTAAAATTTGATCTTGGTGCGGAGTATCAAATGGATAAAATTGAATACTTGCCAAGAGACAATGCCGGCAACGGAAATATTTTGCAACTCCAGTATCGGACGTCGAAAGATGGAGCTAATTGGACAGAGTTTTCAGAACCTATTAACTGGAAGCAAGATGCTTTGACAAAAACCATTGAAACGAAGGACCAAGCGTATCGTTTTGTTGAAATGAAGGTATTAAAATCGGTGGGTAATTTTGGCTCTGGTCGTGAGATGCTCTTTTACAAACAACCAGGAACAGAAGGAATCTTACATGGAGACATTACTAACGATGGAACGATTGATGAAAATGATGCAATGAGTTATCGAAACTATACAGGCTTAGAATCGGTGGACAGTGACTTTAATGGCTATGTTGAAAAAGGCGATTTAAATAAAAATGGGGTAATTGATGCTTATGATATCAGTTATGTTTTACGACAATTAGATGGTGGGATTGAGATACCTGATGTCGAAGAAATTGCGGGCGGTTTATCCCTTGCTGTGGTTAATGAAAATGGCAAGGATACCTATCTTCCTGGCGATACATTAACCTTTACACTTAAAGGTCAAGACTTAAAAAACATTAATGCGTTAAGCACAAAAATGTCCTTTGATTCTAGCAAATTTGAACTTGTCGGTCAGCCTGCAACCACGAATAATACAAAACAAATGGAAAATTATTCTAAATATCGGAAACATTCAAATGATGTGGAGAATCTATATTTAGTTCTTAGTAATCAAGGAAATAAACAATTGTTAAATGGTTCAATGGACTTAGTTACCTTTAAAGTTAAAGTAAAAGAAACAACTCGCGTAAAACGTGCGACAACTGTTGAGCAGCCATTACAATTTGATATGAGTCAAGGCTTATTAGTAGGCCAAGGATTCCAACAAGCCACACTTTCAGATTTTTCTGTAACGGTGAAACCAACAGAGCTAGTAGATAAAGAGTTATTACAAGCGCTAATTACGCTAAATCAAGCACGTGTCGAAAAAGAATATACGCCTGAAACTTGGGCAATTTTTAAACCAGTCTTAGATGAGGCAGTAGTTGTTCTAGCCAATGAACAAGCCACACAGACAGACGTTTCTGCTGCTGTGGAAAATCTAGAAAAGGCTGTAGAACAGTTGGAAAAAATGCCTAATGTAGCGAATAAAGCTGATTTAGAAAAAGCAATTCAAGAGGGGCTGGCGAAAAAACCAAGTGATGGGCAAGAATTCACCGAAGAAACTAAAAAAGTTCTCGAAGAGTCATTAGCAGCAGCTCAAAAAGTATTTGCTCAAGAAAAAGTTACCCAAGAAGAAATAGACCAAGCGACTAAAACATTGCGTGAAGCAATTGCACAATTAAAAGAACAACCCGTCGCCGTTAATAAGGAAGCTTTAAAAGAACGAATCGCTCAAGCCCAAGGAAAAAAGCCGGAAGAAGGATACCAATTTACAAAAGAAACAGAAAAACAATTGCAAGAAGCAATTCAAGCGGCTGAAGCAATCGTAGCGAAAGAAACGGCGACAAAAGAAGAAGTCTCAGAGGCTCTAAACGCATTGGAAACTGCAATGGCTCAATTAAAAGAAGTACCCCTTGTAAATAAAGACCAATTACAAGAAGTTGTCAAACGAGCGCAGCAAGTCACTCCAAGTGAAGGGCACCAATTTACTGCCTCCTCGTTACAAGATTTACAAAAAGCGCTTTTAGCAGCTAAAAACACATTGGAAAACCCAGCAGCTAATCAAAAAATGATTGATGAAGCGGTTGCTGAATTAACTAGCGCCATCGATGGGTTACAAGAAGAAACATTAGTTACAGATAAAAAAGCCTTAGAGGCAATGATAGCCAAAGCAAAAGCAATCAAACCATCTGCCGGAAAAGAATTTACCAGCGAGTCTAAAGCGCGCTTAACTGAAGCAATTGACCAAGCGGAAGGCATTTTAGCTGATAAAAATGCTCGGCAAGAACAAATTGATACTGCTGAAAAAAATGTAAAAACTGCTTTGGATAGTTTAGAGGAACAAGTCCTTCAAACGGATAAAACAAAGTTGAAAGAACTGCTTCAAAAAGCAGAAACCTTGAAACCTAAAGCAGGAAAACAATTTACAAAAGCATCGCAAGAAGCTTTAGCTGAAGCAATTAAACAAGCAAAAGCACTTGTTGAGGACCCAAATGCGACGCAAGAAGCTGTGGACAAATGTTTAAGTATTTTAGCACAAGCCATTGAAGCAATGGCAGAAGAGCCAATCAGTAGCAACTCTACAGGCAACAATGGAAATCATGGCACGGTTAGCGGGACTGGTGGTGTAACCAGCACAGGAAAGGGCACAGCAACAGGTGGAACGACAACGAAAACCAACACTTCTGGCACTTTGCCAAAAGCAAATGAAGTTGTTTCGCCAATCTGGTCAATCAGTGGTTTTCTATTGATAGTAAGTATTGGTTTAGGAAAATTATTCTTCAAAAATAAAAAAGACCAAAATTAGCGTATCATTAACTTACAAGGCGCATTTGTACAAAAACAGTGTGCAAATGCGCAAGTAAGTAATAGGAGAGGATTTTTACGAATGAAAAGAAAGAAAATCAAGAATCAACTACTTGTTTTAACAAGTATTCTCGTTCTTCTGAGTTTGGAAGTCGCTCCAGTTGTTACGTTGGCTGCAGAATTACCAAGTAGCTCGCTACAAACAGCTCTGTCCTCGGAAACGACAATTACTTCGGAAGAAAAAGTAATTGAAACAACCAAAACAACCGAAACAACCGAAACAACTGTTGCTACATCGACAACGTCCACTAGTAGTTCGTCATCTGAATCAAGTAGTTCTACCGATACGACTACCGAATCAACGAGTCATTCAACGACAGAAACGACAACCACAAATACTAGTTCTGAAACAAAAAAAGAACCTACAGAGCCAACGGTATCATCAGAAATCACGCAGCCTGTTGAACAATCGCAACCACCACAAGTTCCTGTGACCAAGCAAGAACCTGAAGAACCTATTCAAGTTCCTGAAGCCACCAATAACGTTGTTGAAGAAAATCAGGCTGTATCGTTAAATCCGTCCCTCAAAGTAGATGAAATAGCTTCTTCAAATTTAAAAGGCTACGAACTTCCACTGTTGTCGTCTTTTGGCGAACAGAAACGGGCAGTTGTGGTGGCTGAAGCATTAAGACACGTTGGGAAAACAAAAAAAGAATTTAACTTGACGGAGCAAGCATTAACCAGTAGTTTCCTTGCCCAAAAAATTTACCAACAATTATTTAAAATAGACATTGGCAGTACGCCGCAAGAACAAATGACATTTGGTAAAGTTCGTTCTATAGAGGAGGCAGAACCTGGTGATCTGATTTTTTGGCAAACAGCTGAAGGAAAAACGCTTCAAAATGGTGTTTATCTTGGCCAAGGAAAATATTTAATTGCCGCAGCGGAATCGGATTCTAAAGAGAAACCAGAAGTAATCGCTCAGTTAGAGAATATCTATACTGCCAAACAACAACCAGACTCAAAAGAGGAAAAACGCTTGGTAGTGACTAATCCTTTTAAGGAGTTCACATTAACGGAGTATGGCAAAGAAGTTTTAGCAACATATGGTGCGTCATTTGAAATGCAGAAGTTAGAACAAACCACAGCGTTTATTAAAAAAATTGGTGAGACAGCCAGAGAACTTGGCGAAAAATATGATGTTTTTGCATCAGTGATGATAGCTCAAGCTATTTTAGAAAGTGGCTCTGGTGAAAGTCAACTAGCCCAAGAACCTTATTATAATCTCTTTGGCGTGAAAGGTTCGTTCCAAGGAAATAGTGTTAGCTTTTCAACAAAAGAGGCTGATCAGAGGGGCCAACTTTATACAATTTCCGCTGGGTTTCGCGATTACGGTGGCTATAATGACTCACTGCAAGATTATGTTCAATTACTCCGACAAGGGATTGACGGAAATCAAGATTTTTATAAACCAGCGTGGCGTTCGGAAGCCAAAAACTACCTTCAAGCAACGCGTTTTTTAACAGGTAAATATGCAACAGACAAGCAATACGATAATAAATTAAATTCGTTAATTGCGGTTTATAACTTAACCCAATTTGATTTACCAAAAACAGTGGACGGTTTGATTATCCAATCTAAAAATGAGCTGTCGGAAGCGGAACAGCAACAAATGCATTTTCCAGTCTATGATGGGATCAATTATAATCGAAGTGGTAGCTATCCCGTGGGCCAGTGTACGTGGTATGTCTATAATCGTTTCAAACAGTTGGGCACTTCTGTGGATGAATTTATGGGAAATGGCAGTGACTGGGGAAGAAAAGGACGTGCATTAGGCTATCAAGTTAGTTCATTGCCTAAAGCTGGTCGTGCGATTAGTTTCCAACCAGGAGTTGCTGGCGCAGATAATCAATATGGACATGTTGCTTTTGTTGAAGCGGTCACTTCTGATGGAATCATTATTTCTGAAAGCAATGTCATCAATGATCAAACGATTTCGTATCGTGTCTTACCTAATGTAATTGCTTATAGTAGTGGCGTGACCTACATTGGCGCTTAATCGACTCATTCAACAGGAAGAACTGTGGATGTTTAAGTAAAAAATTAGCACAATGATCCATGTGTGAACTAACAAATTAAAATAACCAGAATCGACCAATGAATTGATTTTGTCATGTATAAAATGACAAGAACAGTTTGGCGGTTGATTCTTTGTTTTTCATCAACGAAGAGACAATCGTCCTCATGATTCGTTAGCAAAAGATGAATAGTCCAAAGTACTCTTTCTTGATACTTTGTTATTTTATGTTTTTGTTTGCAGGAAACTACTGAAATCGCTATACTAAATTTATGTGAATATACTAACAGACAATCAATTTTTTATCTCTTTTATTGGTGTATAAATTGATTGAACATTATAATCATTTGTCTTTTGTTGTGTAATTTTATATCTTCTTGAGAAAGGGATGAGTGAACAAATGGCTATTTATATATTAGAAGACCAAATTATTCAAGCAAAAGCGTTAGAAGCATTGGTAACAAATATCCTACATTCAAGAAATATTTATAATGAAACAATCCATTTATTTTCACGTTCAGATGAATTATTACAAGTGGCACACCAGGACGCCCAACTAAATATCTTTTTCCTAGATATTCAAATGAACAATCATATCCAGGCAGGATTTGAGGTTGCTAAAGAAATCAGAAAAACAGACAGTGAAAGTCTGATTGTATTTATTTCTACTCACACAGAATTAGTTTTAACTTCCTACAAATATATGGTTTCAGCTCTTCAATTTATTCAAAAGAACGTGGATTTTCTAGATTTCCAAAAAGAGGTTGAAACATGTGTCGATGCATATATTCAACAAAAAGAAAATATAAAGACAAAAAGTGAATATATTATCATTAACTTAAAAGCGTCTTCTATAAAAATGGATATTAATGATATTTATTTCTTTCAAACGGAATACGATCATCGTGTGTCAATGGTTGGAAAAAATTTTAAAAGAGAATTTTATGGAACGTTATCAAAAATTGAACAACTGCATCCAGATTTGATTAGAGTCCATCAATCAATCATCATTAATAAAAAATATGCGTCAAAATTAAATTATAAAACGCATCTTTTAACTATGAGAGACGGAACGGAAGTACCAGTCTCAAGAAGATATTATACTCAGGTCAAGGCACTATTTCTTACTTAGGGAGGGATAATGACTAATTAAGGAATTATCTATCTATTAGTCGCTATATTCGTTATAATTTAGTGCAATACTTGAAGAGGAGGGCGATATGCTAATCGATTGGATTCTAAAAAATATTATGGATATGGATCAGGAAGATCAATCAGGAAAAACACAATGGACAAAGTATTATCTAACCGTTTATTTTTCTGGCTTATTTAATTTTCTGATGATTCTGATTTTATCAGTTTTATTTGGGACGTTAAGCGAAACCTTTATTGTATACGTCGTACTGATTTTTTTACGGCCTGTCGCAGGTGGCTGGCATGCAAAAACTAAATGGCTCTGTCGTCTAGAAAGCATTGTTATCTATGTCGCCATACCATTTGTATTGAAAAATTCTTCTGTGAGCTTACCGTTTATTTATAAAATTCTATTGATTTGCCTCTTAGTTGTATTATTTTATTGGTATGCGCCACAAGGAACAGCAATCGAACCTGTTCAGCCATCTGATTTAAACGTGCTCAAAAAGCAAAGCCTTATAAGGGTGTGTTTACTTATTTTATGTAGTTTGTTTGTCAAAGAAAAGGTTGCTTCAGTAATAATCTACAGTCTAGTCATCCAAGGTCTGATGATACTCCCTGTAACAAAAAATTTAATTGAAGGAAGTGTTTTTATGAAATTTGGTAAAAAAATAATTAAAAATGTTATTGAAAAAAGAGTTGCAAAAGTCAGTGATGGTGTGGGAACTAAGCCTAGATTAAATCAAAATTCGCCCAATATATTTGGACAATGGATGGGACAAACTGAAAAACCTAAAAAGAATATTGAAAAATGATTTTGTCGTTATTAGCTACTAACGTTTTGCTGGCATCTAGCTTTATCGTTTTTGTCTTTTTACGAGTAACATTGATCAAGATTGAATGTAAAATACCGTTACTTTCATTGCTTATTGTCATTAATCTTTGTTCGTTTGCGGCATTAATGTTGGGCTACTCTTGGTTGATTTATGCGCTGACAGTCGTTATTTTTACAGGATTTTTACTCATTCACAAAAAGAGGTTCTCAATTTTTAAAGCGATATTTTTATCCGCTTTTACATTGCTTATGGTTTCGTTTATCAATTACACGGAGCAAACGATTTTAAGTGTTTTTTTTCAACAGATTTATCAAAATAAATTATTATGGATTGCCTCAAATGTTATTCTGTTGCTTATAAATATCTGGATTGCTTTAAAAATTCCCAATAGTGTTTTTTTAAGATTAAATCGTGTGTTAGAAAATAGCCGAATTTTTTTTGGTTGTTTACTTTTATTGTTGATTCTGTTGTTACTTTTTGTGTTTTTGATTTCGCCAGAGATTTCACCTGACTTTATGCGAGGATTTGTCACGGTAAATAGTTCTAAATTGGAGTTATTAATAAGTGTAGGTTTATTTTTAATTCTGATTGGCTTAGTCATTGAAGCTTATTTGGAAGAACAACGTATCAACACTCAATTATTGAATAATTTAACGATTTATACTGAAAAAATAGAATCCATTAACGAAGAGCTAGCGATGTTTCGTCATGATTATAAAAATTTATTGTATAGTTTACAAATTGCTATTTCATACGAAGATATTCTAGAAATCAAAAGAATTTATGAAGAAACGATTGCACCAACCAAAAAAATTATTGATAATGAAGAATTTGAACTTATGAAGTTAAATCGTTTGAAAAATATGGAACTTAAGGCACTCATAAGTATGAAAATTAATACCGCAAAGCAAGCAAAACTAAAAGTGATTGTTGATGTGCCAGAAGTATTTATTCTTGATACATCAATCGACTTAGTGATTGTGATTCGTTTGTTGGCTATTCTATTAGATAACGCGATTGAAAACAGTGCAAAATCAGAATTGAAAATGTTCGCTATCTCAATTTTCAATAAAAATGAAACACAAGAGTTTGTGATAACAAATAGTGTCCAAGCCGAATTTGATTTTAGGGTTATGAAGAAAACCAAATTTAGTTCTAAAAGTAACCCTGAAGAGCATGGTTGGGGGTTGTTATACGTAAAAGAAATTGTTGATTTTTCAGATCAATTTGATTTGCAAACGTCCTTCAATGAAGGAGCGGTCACTCAACATTTAATTATTGAAAAAAATCATAACAGTAAAAAAGTTGTTAACGAATGAATTTGTTAACAACTTTTTTGCTATGGTATTGAGTTATGAGGGGCAATACAGGGAAAAATGTCGGCTGATTAAGGAATTTAGATAGTGCCGGTTAGGTAGTTGTCTATAATGAAAATAGCAACAAATATTTACGCAGGGAAAGGGGCGGTCGTTTAACGGGAAAGATTAGGGAAGATAAAGCAATACTTTTGTTGGGAAAAGAAATAAAAGGAAACTGGGGAAGGAGTTAATCGTTTAATGAAGGGAAATAAAATTTTATACATTTTAGGTACAGGCATCTTTGTTGGAAGTTCATGTCTATTTTCTTCACTTTTTGTAGCAGCAGAAGAACAAGTTTATTCAGAAAGTGAAGTTTCAACAGTTTTATCGAAGTTGGAAAAGGAGGCAATTTCTGAGGCAGCTGCTGAACAATATACGGTTGTAGATCGAAAAGAAGATGCGTGGGGGATGAAGCATCTTAAGTTAGAAAAGCAAACGGAAGGCGTTACTGTTGATTCAGATAATGTGATTATTCATTTAGATAAAAATGGTGCAGTAACAAGTGTTACAGGAAATCCAGTTGATCAAGTAGTGAAAATTCAATCGGTTGATGCAATCGGTGAAGAAGGAGTTAAAAAAATTATTGCTTCTGATAATCCGGAAAATAAAGATCTTGTCTTTTTAGCTATTGACAAACGTGTAAATAATGAAGGGCAATTATTTTATAAAGTCAGAGTAACTTCTTCACCAACTGGTGACCCTGTATCATTGGTTTATAAAGTGAACGCTACAGATGGAACAATTATGGAAAAACAAGATTTAACGGAACATGTCGGTAGCGAAGTAACGTTAAAAAACTCTTTTCAAGTAGCGTTTAATGTACCAGTTGAAAAAAGCAATACGGGAATTGCTTTACACGGAACGGATAACACAGGGGTTTACCATGCAGTAGTTGATGGTAAACATAATTATTCTATTATTCAAGCGCCATCACTAGCGACATTAAATCAGAATGCTGTTGACGCCTATACGCATGGAAAATTTGTGAAAACATATTATGAAGATCATTTCCAACGACACAGTATTGATGATCGAGGGATGCCCATCTTGTCAGTTGTTGATGAACAACATCCAGATGCTTATGACAATGCTTTTTGGGATGGAAAAGCAATGCGTTATGGTGAAACAAGTACACCAACAGGAAAAACGTATGCTTCCTCTTTAGATGTAGTTGGTCATGAAATGACACATGGTGTGACGGAACATACTGCCGGTTTAGAATATTTAGGACAATCAGGTGCGTTGAATGAATCTTATTCTGATTTGATGGGTTATATTATTTCGGGTGCATCTAATCCAGAAATTGGTGCGGATACTCAGAGTGTTGACCGAAAAACAGGTATTCGAAATTTACAAACGCCAAGTAAACACGGACAACCAGAAACCATGGCTCAATACGACGATCGAGCACGGTATAAAGGAACGCCTTATTATGATCAAGGCGGTGTTCATTATAATAGTGGAATTATTAATCGGATTGGTTACACCATTATCCAGAACTTAGGCATTGAAAAAGCACAGACTATTTTCTACAGCTCGTTAGTAAATTACTTAACACCTAAAGCACAATTCAGTGATGCTCGTGATGCGATGCTTGCTGCTGCAAAAGTTCAATATGGCGATGAAGCAGCTTCAGTGGTATCAGCAGCCTTTAACTCTGCTGGAATCGGAGCTAAAGAGGACATTCAGGTAAACCAACCAAGTGAATCTGTTCTGGTCAATGAATGAAAAAAATTCCCCAATTAAATAAAAATGGATAAGGAGTGGCATAATCTTATGAAAAAGTTCTCCATACGAAAAATTAGTGCTGGTTTTTTGTTTCTGATTTTAGTAACTTTGATCGCCGGTTTTAGCTTGTCTGCAAATGCAGAAGAGTATATCGTTCCTGCCGAAAGTCATTCACGACAAAAAAGATCGTTACTGGACCCTGAGGACAGAAGACAAGAAGTGGCAGATACAACCGAAGCGCCTTTTGCGTCAATCGGAAGAATCATTTCCCCTGCCAGTAAACCAGGCTATATTTCTTTAGGAACAGGCTTTGTTGTTGGAACCAATACAATTGTCACCAATAATCATGTGGCTGAAAGTTTTAAGAATGCCAAAGTATTAAATCCGAATGCCAAAGATGATGCTTGGTTTTATCCAGGTCGAGATGGCAGTGCGACACCATTTGGCAAATTCAAAGTGATTGATGTAGCTTTTTCCCCGAATGCGGATATTGCGGTAGTGACTGTCGGCAAACAAAACGATCGTCCAGATGGCCCAGAGTTGGGAGAAATTTTAACGCCATTTGTTTTGAAAAAGTTTGAATCTTCAGATACCCATGTCACAATATCAGGCTATCCAGGTGAGAAAAACCACACACAATGGTCTCATGAAAATGATTTGTTTACATCTAACTTTACAGACTTAGAAAATCCATTACTATTTTATGATATCGATACAACCGGTGGTCAATCTGGTTCACCAATCTATAATGATCAGTTTGAAGTAGTTGGTGTTCATTCCAATGGTGGCATTAAGCAAACAGGAAATCATGGTCAAAGACTAAATGAAGTGAATTATAACTTTATTGTTAATCGAGTGAATGAAGAAGAAAATAAACGTTTATCCGCTGTGCCAGCAGCGTAAAGAACCATAAAAATACTCGGAATTTCCAGAATCACGGGAAATCTCGAGTATTTTTGTTTTTTTAGATAGTGTAAGTTACGATAAAAGTACCTTGTAATTATCGGTTAAAAGCATATAATAGTGCTGAAAAGAAGGCAAATAATCCGATTAAGTTAGTATTTCTAAACCATCATAACTCGTAATGATTTCATGCTTTTGAGATAAAGCCGCCATCTCCGCATAAGACAAGCCGCCATTGTGAGAAAAATGGTTGGCAACGTAAATCGTTTTATCTGTGACGAGTTTTCTTTCTTTTAATTCTGCAATTAATTTTAAATTTTCTTCCCAATTCATATGACTATTGCCAGTTTCGTTTGTTTGACTAGTACAATCTAAAGAAACAATACTAAGAAGTAAGTGGCTCTTTTCAAGATATTCAAACATTTCTGACGTAAAGTAACCTGTATCATGGGTGGATAAAAAAGCATCTTTACCATCGTTTATAACGAAAATAAAACAATCTTCACTGAAATTTCCATGTTGTGCAGGAAGGGGATAAATCGTATAGTTCGCAATAGTAAAACATTTGTAGGGCTGAATAACCTGATACTGTAATCGGGTATCGTCTTGACGACCTTCTAAATCAAAGGCGCGCTGATAAAACGTCTTAACTGCTTCATTTCCGTAAACAGTTAAACGATTGGGAATATCTAATGCATAACCAGACATTCGATAAGCCAAATCCTCGCCGTAAAAATGATCGGAATGCCAATGAGAGATTAGTAAAGAGTCAAAGTCTGCAAAACACAAGTCGTACTGCAACAGGTGTAAATAAGAATCCCCTGGAAAATCAATCAGCAGGACATCATCAATAATTAATTGAGTTTGTGTACGAATTTCTCGTCCTTTTTTCTCTCGAGCGTACTTACATAATTTACAATTACAAAAAATTCCTGGAATCCGTTCTGCTGCACCCGTACCTAAATAGTTGATTTTCATTGGGAGTACCTAACCTTTCTTTGACATTCTTCATGCTTAGTAGATAACGCTGAACCTTAAAGTAAATGGGCATGGAAACTGAAACATTTGTTGTGTCCATCTTACCTTTTTTAGAGAAGAATTGAAATGGAATTTCTTAAGTAAATATGCGTAAAATAGAAAAAGCTAGACGCCTTTTTTGATAAGCTGAATTTGTTGTGAATGTTCATGCTATTTCCGAAAAAAAGTTTTACCAAAGGCACTTTCATATTCATCTACTATTAGTTATAGAAAAATAACAAGATGGACATAGCTTATTAGAGCAAAAATAACTACGCTATTGATAAAGAGTGAGGCGTGTTTTGAACAGGTTGCGTGGGCAAATGAATTTGAATAAAAGGGATGACAAAAGATGACTATTGAAAAATTAGAATATTTTTATACCATTGCAAAATATAATAGTATTTCCAAAGCAGCCTCTGAACTCCATGTTAGTAAATCAACCTTAAGTGCGTCATTAAAAGATTTGGAAAGTGAATTGGGCCATTTACTTTTTGACCGTAACGGGAATTCTTTGACGTTAAATTCCTATGGTGATAAAATCGTCCAATCTGTATATATCATTTTAAACGAGGCTAAGAAAATGAAACTTAATTTGCATGAAATGATTGAGAATCCAGTGATGCGTTTAGGTTTTGGAAATACGTCCTTGATGTATAAAGTGACAGAAAATGAGGATCAACTGAATCGTTTTTGGGAATGTTACCATGGTTCATCGTTTGAGTTATTGAATAAATTGGAGAATCATGAGTTGGATTTTGTGATTACTTCTGCAGATGTGAATAGTCCAGTTTTAAAGAAAGAACAATTAATTGAACTAAAAATGTATCTTTGTGTTTCAAGAGAAATTAAACAAGAAATTGAGGAAGAAGGCTTCATCTGTTTGACCAACTATCCATTTCTATTTTTGCCTCATCACTTAGATCATTTAGAAGCTACCAAGAGTGTGCTAGAAATGTTGCAATTAACAAGTCCGCTTGTTTGTTGCTACGATACGTTGATGCTTACTCGTCTCATTGAAAAAAGTAAAGGAGTTTATGCGGTAATCTCTCTTCGGAAAGAACAACTGCAGGAAATTGATTCTAAACTCTTCTTTTTACCGATTGAACGAAAACAAAAATTTTATTTATATCGAAATGTTTCCAGTTCGGTTTTTGTCCAACCTGGTCAAATCAAGGCAACTTTACAAAAGTTGCTAGAGACTTAGCCATTAAAATTACTTTGGAATAGTTACCAAAAATAGCTTTATTCGCTTAGATTTACTTCTGCTGCGGATAAGGCTATTTTTGTAGTTCATTGTTTAAAAGAGATGCTCTATTATGGGTCTGTTCGATATTTCTGAACGGAATGTTCAATTATTTAATAACTTAAGAATCGATAAATCGTATCTATTACGGTTCAATTTAAAGGGGTTCTGGTGTATAGTTTGGCTATCTAAAGATTTATTTTTTTAAGTATAAAATAACTAAATGGCAAGGAATATAAAGAACTGTTGATACGTGAGTACTTGCGATAACCGTGTCGTTAGAAGTTTAAGTGTCATTGTTGCTTTTCCTGTTTTATGTAGTTGCTAGAAAGGACTGTTTTTATGATCGATAGAAAAAAAGTTATTTTGTATACTTGTTGCATGAGTTTGTTTGTAGTGACCATGGATGTTACGGTTGTCAATGTGGCGTTACCATCCATTCAAAGTGATTTTCACACGAGTCTGTCTACATTACAGTGGGTAACAGATGGGTACACTTTAATGGTAGCATCCTTATTATTGTTATCTGGGTCTACAGCGGATCGAATTGGCCGTAAACGAGTCCTTCAATTGGGCTTAGCCTGTTTTGGTTTAGCGTCTTTCCTATGTGGGATTTCGCAAACCCCAGGGCAATTGATTGCGTTTCGCATGCTGCAAGGGATTGGTGGTTCTATGTTAAATCCGGTAGCAATGTCTATTATTACACAGGTATTTACCGAAAAGTTAGAACGTGCGAAAGCAATTGGCTTGTGGGGCTCTGTTACAGGGATTTCCTTAGGCATGGGCCCGATTATTGGCGGACTAATTGTTTCTTATTTTAGCTGGCGGTATGTCTTTTTTGTAAATGTACCGATCATTGCAGCGGCAATCATCCTTACACAAAAATTTGTACCTGAGTCAAAAGTAGAGAAGACGGCGAAAAATGATTTTGTTGGTCAAGCATTGATGATTCTTTTTCTATTTAGTTCTATCTATTCCATTATCGGACTACCTAGAAAAGGGCTTTTCGCGCCAGATATTTTAAGTACTGGGATAATCGGCTGCTTAGCCATTGTTATTTTCTTTATTTATGAATATAACATTGACAATCCGTTAATCAACCCGCGTTTCTTTTTATCTATTCCATTTACATCGGCTTCTTTTTTAGCTATTTTTGGCTTTATCATATATAACGGCTATTTATTTTTAAACACGCTATATTTGCAAGAGATGAGAGGCTTCAGCCCGTTGGAAGCTGGCTTATCAACCATTCCTTTGGCTTTTGTTAGTTTTCTTGTTGCCCCGAGAGCCGGCGAAATGGTAGGGAGAATAGGGACGAAACGTCCTATTATGCTTTGTGGTATTTCAATGTTGGCTGTTAGCTTTTTACAATTATTTGTAACTAAAACAACGCCTATGATTATTTTATTTGTTATTTATATCTTTTTAGGCATTGGGTTTGGGATGTTAAATTCGCCGATTACCATTACAGCGATTGAAGGAATGCCACTTTCTCAGTCAGGAACGGCAGCAGCCATTGCGGTGACATGTAAGCAAATTGGCAATTCTTTAGGGGTTGCGCTACCAAGTCTTTTAATTACAAAGCCTATTACTAGTTCGCTTACTCGAACACCTTTTACAAACGTATGGCTTTTATTTGGATGTTGCGCCATTGCGATTATCTTTTTAAGTTATTTATCCAATTCTCCGCTAGCGAAAAAGTCATTGCGCAGAGTTAGGTTTTATTTTTAACAAATCAAGATTTTTTTGAAGGGAAAGGAAGACAAACTTAGATGAAAAAAATAAATAACCGATTAGGACTCTTTTTATTTTTTGTTTTACTCTTTTGGGCAAAAACGATTCTGGCGTATTACCTAGATTTCTCATTGGGCGTTAAGGGCAGTCTCCAACGAGAAATTTTATGGTTCAATCCAGTTGCTACTACGCTGTTATTATTTGGTTTTAGTTTGTATTTTAAAAAGCATAAAACATTTATGCTTAGCTTAACTCTTTTAAATGTTTTAAATACATTAATTTTATATTTGAATATTATTTTTTATCGTGAATTCACTGACTTTATTACCATCCAATCTGTTTTTGGCTTTTCAAAAGTTTCAGAAGGGATTTCTGGTGATTTACTTGCCTTAATGAGGGTTCACGATGTCTTTTATTGGCTAGATACTTTAGTGCTGCTCGTTTTGGTATTTTACTCTTTTAAACAGCGACGGAATCATCAAGTCTTTATGACTAAACCTATCAACAGAAGATTGGCGATCTCAATTAGTTGTTTAAGTGTCTTGCTCTTTTCGGTTAACTTATTTTTAAGCGAAACCGATCGTCCTCAATTGCTTCAAAGAATTTTTGACCGTAATTATATTGTAAAATATCTTGGCTTGGATGCATTCACAGCCATCGATGGTGTCAAAACAGCCATGTCAAATGAGGTAAGAGCAGAAGCTAGTTCAAACGAATTACCTGAAATCATGAAATTTACCAAGCAAAACAATTTACCGCTTAATCCGCAGTATGCCGGGATTGCCAAAGGAAAAAATGTATTTGTGATTCATTTAGAAAGTTTTCAACAATTTTTGATTAATATGAAAGTCCAAGGCCAAGAGGTTACACCGTTTTTAAATCAGCTCTATCAAAACAAAGCGACAATCAGTTTTGATAATTTCTTTCATGAAGTAGGGCAAGGAAAAACGAGTGATGCGGAGAACATGTTAGAAACAGGAACATTCGGGCTCCCTCAAGGCTCTCTTTTTACACAATTAGGATCAGACAATACTTTTGAAGCGGCTCCCGCTGTTTTAGGACAAAAAGGCTATACAACCGCTGTTTTCCATGGAAATGTGGGGAGTTTTTGGAATCGAGACCATGTGTATAAAAACTTAGGTTATCAATACTTTTTTGATCGATCATATTTTTCAAAAGATGACAAAATGCTAGGCTACGGTATTTTAGATAAACAATTGTTGCGTGAATCAGCTAGTGAGCTTGAGCATTTACAGCAGCCATTCTATGCGAAGTTTTTAACTGTGACCAATCATACCCCTTATTATACGGATGACCAAAACTTTCCGTTTCCTAAATTGAACACAGGCAATTCGATTGTGGATGATTATGTTCGAACAGCGCACTATTTGGATCAATCGCTAGAACAATTTTTCCATTACTTGCAAACAACAAGTTTATACAATCATTCTATTTTTGTTATTTATGGTGACCACTTCGGTATTTCAGATGCAAACAACAAGGACTTATGTAAAGCCTTCAACCGCGATCCAAAAACGTGGACAAACTATGACAATGCGCAATTGCAAAGAGTACCTTTGATGTTTTACATGCCAGGCTATACGCAAGGGAAAATCATGCACGAATATGGTGGGGAAATTGACGTTTTACCGACACTGTACCATCTTTTAGGTGTCGATGATAAAAATTATATCCATTTTGGCACGGACCTTTTATCTCCTCAATATAAACAAGTGGTTCCTTTTAGAAATGGCGATTTTGTAACGCCTCAATTTTCGTATCTAGGTGGGGAAATCTACAATAATCAAGGGAAAAAATTAGACCAAGTTCCAGCAGATTTAAAAGCAGAAGTCACGAAAGATAACGATTGGGTGAAAAAATCGTTAAGTTTATCTGACAAATTAAATCAGGAAAACCTTTTACGTTTTTATAAACCACAAGGATTCCAAGAAGTGCAACCAAAGGACTACAACTATGATGTAGTTTTTGAAAAAAACAAAGTCTTAGAAGTAGAAAAACAAAAAAATGCACAATCAACTAGCTTGTTTAGTCAAAATGGCAATCAAACGACAGTCCAAAATTATCCGACTACGCCGTAGATCATTTAAGAAGGATAACTTTTGTAAGGGAAAGAGAATCATATATGAAGTGAAGGACAAAAATCATTTTAGATTTTTGTCCTTTATTTTTTTCTTAGAAAGAGAAAAAATATTAAATTGTATGATATTTTGACACAACTTTATAAGAAAGCGATTTCAAAATCAGGAAATGTTGTTTTGATTTAAGTATACTATGGATGTTCTGAATTGTAATAATTCTAAATTGATCAAAACTTCAGTTTGGGGGTGCTATTCGATTAATGGTAAGGGGGACAACAAATGAAAAAATTTAGTAGACAATTGCTTATAATGCTAATGATGATTGGATGTATTCAAATATCTACTAGTTTTGGACAGGATGCTTTTGCAATTAGCGAAAAAAGTAACGTTGGCATTACCTTTAAAGGCAATATGCCACAACAAAAAACGAATAATTCAGATGTACAAACACAAAACAGCAAAAAGTATCACGAAATGAAATCCCAGAAATTATTTCCAATGACTAATGAACTAAAAAATCATTTTTTTATGCTTAGTGGTTGGTTACTTATTGGCGGATTACTATTATGGATATTTTTCAAAAGAAGAAAGAAGGAAACAGAACAATGAAAAAAATGATTTTAATTACGGCATTATTTAGTTGTGCAGCATTAGGTAGTACAGTCGTTCATGCTGAAGATAAAGATGCTACAAGTACAGCCAAAATCGGCATCTCACAAGCAGATCCAGATAATCCTGTTGGACCAATTGATCCTATTGATCCAGATGATAATCCTAATTCCAATGATCCAACAGGAAACACTGGGGTCTTGCGTATCGATTACATTTCTAATATTGATTTTGGTACGCAAACAATTTCTGGTTCTACAGAAACGTATGCTGCACAAAAACCTTCTTTACGTACAGAAGCTCAAGTATCCGATTTACGGGGAACTGGTGCAGGTTGGAATTTACAAGTCAATTATGATAGCGAAAGTGCTGGATTCAAAACACAAAGCGGGCAAGAATTGAAGGGGGCACAATTAACTTTACCTAACGGCACGCCTAAAACGGTGAATGATAATCAATCTGCAACGCCATCTACAGCAGTTGTAACAGTTAACACAGAAGCCCAAAATATCATGACCTCAGCAGTGAATACAGGGTTAGGAACATGGGCAGATCAAATGACTACAACAGATGTTTCTTTGAAAGTTCCTTCTGGAAATTTGGCTGGGGATTACACAGCGACTCTTGAATGGACGTTAACGGATGCACCCGCTTAAAAAAAGTTACAAACACATAAAGGAGAATGAATATGAAAAAAAGTATCTTATATTCTTTAGCAGCGACAACATTATTGTCTGCAACACTTTTGACTGGAGTTTTAGCAAATGCAGCCGAGTCAGGTGATGCAACAACGACTACAGCAAAAGTCACTTTTACTGGAGGAAACGATGATCCAGTTAATCCGGTTGATCCAGACGATCCAGATAATCCTGTCAATCCGGTTGATCCAGATGATCCAGATAATCATGGAACAGATGATAATGGTCCTTTATCTATTGATTATGTCTCTAATATTAGTTTTGGGACCCAAGAAATCTCTAGTGATAGTCAAGTATATAGCGCTTTAAATGCTGAACCACATGTCCAAATTACTGATAAACGTGGTGTTGAAGGAGGTTGGACTTTAACCGCAAGTGCTTCTAAATTTAAAGCAGAGGATCAATCTGAATTAAAAGGGGCCGTCTTATCGTTTGAAAATGGAGTTGCTCGAAAAAAATCAGATAATACCAGTGCACAACCTACTGTAAACGAAGATGTAACTTTCAATAATACTGAAGCACAAAATGTCATGTCAGCAACTAGTCTGACAGGAGAAGGAACCTGGCTAGATGTGTTTCCTGGTGAGGAAGGACATAATACAGATGTTCAACTAGCCGTTCCCTCAGGGAGTGCTCAGGCAAAAGAATATACAGCGACGATTACTTGGACTTTAACTGCTGGTCCAATTGATGCTCATGAATAAGAGCAGACCTTGTTTCTCCCTCATTAAAAGTTGTTTGTTTATCGGAATAAGTTTTATTATTTTAGGAATGAACAATGTAAAAGTGTATGCTGATTCCTCAGAATCAGCATACAGTGTTAGCGCAAATCTTCCATCTTTTCAAAATAATAAAAAGCTTTCTTATTTTGACTTATTGTTAAAACCGAGTCAAAAAGAACAAGTTTCTATTCATATAAAGAACAATAGTCAAGAGAAGGCGACTTACCTTGTTGATGTTAATAACGCTGTAACGAATAGTAATGGTGTCATTGATTATGGACAAAAAAACGTAAAAAAAGATGTATCAGCTGATTATGTGTTAAATCAATTGGTTTCACCAGAGACACAAGAGGTGATATTACAACCTGGAGAAGCAAAAGATATTCCCTTTCAAATAAAGATGCCAAAACAAGCTTTTACAGGGATAATTCTTGGTGGTATTCATATCACTAAAAAAGATACGCTAAGTAAAAAGGTTAGTGGGACAGCAATAAGAAATAAATATGCCTATGTAATCGGAATGAAATTAGAAACGAATACAAATAAAGTGACGCCAGATTTAAAATTACTAGCTGCGCGGCCCGGTTTAGAAAATTCGTATACGACTATTTTTGCAAATGTCCAAAATCCAACACCAACAATTATCAGTAAAGTAAGTTTTGACGCAACAATTACAAAAAAAGGTTCTAAAAAGGTTCTTTATAAATCGAAAAAAGAAAATATGTCCATTGCGCCTAATACAAATTTTAACTTTCCAATTGGCTTAAATAAAGAAAAGATTACACCAGGTAACTATACCGTCACAATTGATGCTAAAGAAGGGACTACCAATAAAACTTGGCATTTGACGACTGATTTCGAAATACAAGCTAAAAAAGCAGAAAAAATAAATAAAAAAGCTGTTCTAGAAAACAAAGGAGTTCCGTATTTACCGATCATTATCGTGGTAGGTTTATTATTAATAGGGATTATTCTAGTTTTAAGTTATAAATTACTTAAACAAAAGAAGTAGGTGAGCATATTCAATGAACATAATTAATAAAAAATTTTTTGCCACCAATTGTTTAGTTCTAATGTGTGCCATTTTTATTTCTCTGATTTTTTTTTCAGGGAATGTTTTAGCTGCAGACTACCCAGATAATCAAGAAGCAACCATTTTGGGTGGTCATGTGAAAGCTACAATTGCTTATGAAAAAGACCATTCACCGTACTATACCGCTGTTGGGGACACGGTCACAGTCAATACAACTTTGGAAAAACTAGATGATGGCGTCTTACCTGAATCTTTTAATCAATCTTCCATGTTAGTTCTTTTTCCAGATGAAACACAAGGATTGAAATTAGAAGGAGAACCAACGTTTATTTATAAAAGAGGAAGTTTATCTGATACTGGCTCATTTGTTGATACTGCTAAAGAACTTCATCGAGATATATTTTGGGCCTTTAATACAGAGGCACAAGTGATGTATCATGATACTGTTTCCTATGATGGTCGGATGACAGAACTGCAAGTAACGAATCAATATGATGATGGTCCTTATGATGACACTTATCGAATTTCCAACTTGTTAATAAACAAAGGAGATAAAATTATTCTTTCGTATAAAGCCAAGGTTACAGAGGAAGCGTTAAAAAATAAAGAGTTTTCTCTACATTCAGGTATTTATGACAGCTCTAAAGGTGATTTTGATTGGGAGGATTTTTTAACTACTAAAATGCCAGCTATTCAAAGTATCAATGTATCTTTTGATGACGGAAGTAAAAATAAAGTAGTCGACATCACTGATGCAAATTCCTACCATATAACTTTAACCGGTACATGGACTGGAAATATAGCGGATCTAAAACCCACGTTAACTGTTAATGGTCAAACTGTTGCGATACCAACTGGGAGTTTTCAAAAAGAGGGAACATTTTCAATACCCGTTGATTTAACTAATATAGGAATGATTGGCCAAAATAAAACACAGATTGAAATAAAAGATAGTATGGGGCAAACCGCATCCGATAACGGGATACTAACGTTGGTACAAAAAAATACACCTCCTCAACTTCAGTTGGTGGACGCATTATCAAATAAAACTATTCCGATAACACCGAATCTTTCATCCTTTAAAGTGGAAGGACAATGGAAAGACGCTGAGAGTCAAACGGGGACTCTTTATTACAAATTAAATGGGGTAGAACATCTACTAGAAAATTCTGTAGCGAATGCAAATAAAGGGAGTTGGAATGCTTTTTCACAAGAAATGCCATTAGCCGATTTAAAACTTGGAGCGAATGTTGTTGAAATTTATGTGGTAGATACAGAGGGACTCAAGTCAAATGTTGCAACTTTTACCTTACAATTAATGGAAGGCACTGTACATTTTAAATCTGTTGATTCAGTCCTATCTTTTCAAGATGCTGTTATTAATGGACAAACAGTTCACTCTCTTCCTCAAAAACCAGTCGATATAAAAATTGAAGATACCACGCGTTCACCAGGAAACTGGCAATTAGTAGTCAGCCAAATAAGCACATTTAAAAATACGCAAAGAGAACTTCCAGCCGTTCTCAGTTATCAAAATAATAGAGATAGTTTAGTCATTACGAATAATCAACAAGTTACCTTACCTGTTGTCAAAGAAACTGACACGGAATATGGTCTGATACAAGATGGAAATCATCAATTTGATTTAGCGATTTCATCGAATGCATATATTGGTGATTATCAATCTGAGTTAGAATGGACAATTATTGAAGCGCCCTAGTTAAAAAGAAAGAAAAACATAAATCCTTTGTTTTTCTTTCTTTTTTGGTATGATAGTATAGGTTAGCAAGTCAGGAGTGGAAGTAAAATAATGGAATTAATTGTGTTTGTGGGTATGGTGTATGTAAATATTTTAATAGGCATCAATCTATTATTTCAGGAGCGAAGTACGTACTTTTTTACTATCTTTTATTTATTATTGGCGGTTTGTAATTTACTTATGATAAAATATACATTCTTTTTTTTATTTCTGCTCTATTTTTCTCAATGTTACTATATCTATATTAAAGTAGAGAACATTTATCTTTCTATCTTACTAAATAATTTTTTAATGAGTTGTGGGGGATTAATTATCTTCTTGTGTATTGATCTTCCACGATACCTAGGATTCAATCATTTATATATTACTGTTTTTCTAGAGATCGCTATGACAGTAGTTTTATGTCTGTACTTGAAGCTTCTCGATAAAAAATATCATATTTTTGACTATTTTACAGATTATACGAAAAAAATGAAAAGCATTACCTTATTGTCTACTTTAATGATGGCAGGACTTTATTTTCTACATGCACAAGTGAACCTATATTCACTAGATTACGTGTTAACTTCAATTATTATGTTAGGATTCAATCTTTTTAGTAGTGTAGCTTTTATAGTGTTCATTATTAATAGAAAACGTAAGGAATTTGTTACTTCTTACTTAAAAGATTTAAAAGAAACACAAGAATATTACAATAAATTAGATGAATTTCGTCATGATTATTTAAATTTTATTGCCGCTTTAGAATATGGAATTAGTCACCAGACGCCAGAAGAGGCACAAGAACTGATAACTCATTTTAAAGAGTATTCTCTAGAGAGGATAGAAGATGCTAGACATAATCCAATGAAAAAGATTACAGACCCAGTGATTAAAGGTTTACTTTATGACTTTATCGATAAAGCAGAAAAGAATAATAGGTCATACTCTATTCAAGTTTTAAATGTGATTTCAACGGTTGCTGTGGACTATATCGACTTGATCCGTCTACTTTCTATTGCTTTAAACAATGCCATTGAGCATTATTCGGCAACAGATAATAATCAACCGATTGTTATCTGTTTAAACGAAAAAGATCAGGCTTTTCATTTTTTAGTTAGAAATCCTGCGATAATTGACCATGGTGGCAATTTAACGGTACTTTTAAAACGTGGTCATTCCGAGAAAAAAACAGGAGGACTAGGGCTTTATAATTTTTCAAGAATTGTTAACCTGTATAACAATATTAATTATGATTTGCGTTATGATAAACAAGAGAAACTGTTTGAATTATCTTTAACTATTTCTTTTAAGTAAACAAAAAGCAGGCATATTTTGCCTGCTTTTTGTTTATCCTAGAGCATCAATGTACGTAAGTAATTTCTTTATGCTGGTGGCACTCAATGCCAAACACTCTTCGTTTTTAAAAATAACTTCCAATGTATTTTTATTTATTTCTTTAATATTATACGGATTAATGGAAAAGCTTTTTAAATCGTTAAAGTAATGATAAGGAGCAAGTAATTGTTTTAAATTTTTCATTTTATCTTGAATGATAAAATTTTCTGTTGTACCGAAAAATTCTATAGACGAACGAAATCCTTTAATAGTGGAGAGGTAATTAATTTCATCTGGATGAATCAGATAGACTTTTGAAGAACCTTTAAGTTCAATAAGAGCAGTTGTGTTATTAACTTTTTTTAATCTAGATACCAAGATATTTTCCAGAGCTAAAAATACGTTGCTCATTTCATTTTTAGAGAGATATAAATCAGGTCGAATATGTTGATTGATAATTTCTAAACCTTTAGTTGTATCATTTGATAAAAAGATGATGTAGCAATCAGGATTAATTAGTCGAATCTTTTTTGCAAAATCAATACCAGAATGAAGGGATTGCAAATCAATATCAATTAAGAAGATATCGGAGACTGAAAAATCAAAAGTATCTAGTTTTTTATAAATACTTTCTAATTTATTATTGGGAAATATCTCTACAGGAACAGAACGTAAACTTTCATAGTTGTGGCGTTCTTTTTTAAATCGCTCTTGATGAAAAGGATTGTCTTCAATGTAATAAATTTTCATAAATTTACGCTCTCCTACCTACATATTTCTTACTTAAGTATAACAGAAATAAGTTAGGAAGAGAAAGTGCTACGTATACTTTCTTCCATAAGGCTAATACTGTAAAAGTCACAAAAATGAACCTATTAATAGATAGTTTTAATATACTCAAAGTATTGCTGATATTTGCGAGAAAAATTATCCATCTCTAATAAATGAAAAATTTGAAAGGCCTCATTAACTTTTTTTGTACCCGCAAGTTGTGCTCCTTTGGCATAGCAAAGCAATCCTTCTAAGAATAAAGCCATTGTTTTTCCGTATAAATCTCGAATTTCTAACATTGCTCGAAACTGTTTCAAATAACTTAGCCCTTCGTTGAGATACTTGTTGTTTACACAGAGAAGGATGGTATTGATGAGTATTTTGCTATATGGAGAATTGTAGCCATCAGAAGCAGAATAAAGATTTCTTTTTTTGAGCAATCGATTGACAATAATTAACAAAGTTTCGATAGGAATTTCGTCCATAATCGTAATGAACATCGTGACTTCCCTACTTGTCCAGTTCTCTAAGTTCATCAAGTTTTGAACAATATTTGTTATATTTTCGGCAACGACATTGCCGCCCAAACGATAAATAAACAGGTTAATTAATTGAATCGTAATTTCTTCTTCGTGTGGCAGTTTTCCAGTTAAAATCGCTGTTTTATAGTCCTCAAGACCTTTCATATTTCCTGCATGATAAAGTTCGGTAATCTCAAACCAAGTCTGATCTTTTAAAGCTTTCTGATAGCCATTGTGAATATACATAAATTCTTCTAATCGAACATTCAAATTTTTTATGATCTCCATAAATATATCGATGGTAGGGATACTAATGTTTCGTTCAATTCGGCTGTAATAGCTCAGTGTCACAACTCCTTGGCAAACATCTTTTTGAGTTAACCCTTTGTCTTTTCGAATTTTTCTGATTGTTTGACCATACACGCCAGTTTCCCTCCTTGGTCTCTGAAAGTTTCTTTCTGTTTCCCTATTATACCATCATAGAAAGGTCTTTCTCTAATGAAAATGACTTATAGTACATCTTTTTTAAAAAGGAAAAACATCTTGTGTTATGCTCCAATTCAGGCTAATTATCTTTTAGGTAGTTAAGGTCATTTTTTGAAAATTTTAAAAAGGATGGGATAGGATGAAAAAAAGTATTTTATCAACAATAGCAGTACTGGGAGTAACTTTGGGAGGTGGCGCAATCAATTCATATGCCGCTGAAGCGAACCCAACAGCTGAATTGACAAGTGAAGCATCTTTGACAATTCAACCAGGAATCTTAAATTTAGATGCAGTTTCTAACTTTAATTTTGGAGAGCTAACGATTCAAGATGTTGCGGAATCTGATCAAACATTGACTGGAACACCAGAGATAACGAAAGTATCTGATTATCGAGGGCCAAACGAATCCGGCTGGATGTTGTCGTTAAAACTATCAGATATTAAAAATGAAAATAACGTAAAATTACAATCTGCGAAATTAAATTTAGCAACTACACGTGCAAAAGGTGATGCGACAGTTACTGCTACGACAACAATTGATGCTGGCACGACTGAGCCGACACTTGTCGCTAGTGCAAACGGAACAACTGGATTGGCAGCGAATGAATTTGATTTATCAAACACAACGTTAACTTTTCCTAAACAAAATATTAATAGTGGCCGCTACAGAGGGACGGTTACTTGGGTGTTAACAAACGCTTATACCCCTGAATGAAGCAATCTAGACAAAAAAATTTAATATTTTGTCTGTAAGTTAAATGGCTCAACAATAGAGTTGAAATTTTGGCTGTTAGGAGGAGAGAGCATGACGGTTAAAAGTAACACTACTTTTTTGTTATTTTTTTTCACATTATGTAGCATATTTTTTAGCATAAATAGTAAAGTACTGTCTGTAGAGGCGGAAACGACCGCTTTTACTGTGACACCCGAGTATCCTGAAAATCAAGTATCAGAAGCTACATATTTTGATTTATATCTTCAGGAAAATAAACAAACGTTGACTCTTCTAGTTACAAATACATCTGAACAATCATTGCAAGTAAAAGCGAGTGCCTTAAACAGTTATACGACATCTACGGGCATAATTGCTTATCAAAGCCGTGAAACTGCAGAAATGTATCAGGGACAGTCATTTACTCAATTTGTTGAACCAAAACAACAAATCATAAGTCTGCAGCCTTCTGAAAGTAAAAAAGTTTCGTTTCAGTTAGACAGTCAACGACAAAAAATTACTGGTGAAGTGTTAGGTGCTTTTGCTTTTGAAACAATTACTTCCCCAAACCAAGAAAAAGCAATGCATTCAATGATTCAGGCAAAATATCTAACCCAAATCGGTGTCAGGTTACGCACCGATTTGGGTTCCCTGCCTGAGCCTAATTTACTTTTTGACAAAACTGAGCCCGTCATAAAAAATGATACTGTAGTTATCAAAAGTACCTTGATAAACAACCAGCCTACCGCACTTGGTATGGTAAACGTTGAGACAACTGTCTATGATAAAACAAATAAAAAAATAATTGGTGCGAAAAAAGCAAACAACTATCAAATTGCTCCTAACTCCTTGATGCCAATTTTAACAGAGTTAAAGGAAGAAACTTTAAAATCTGGAACATATAATGTTCATATCGCAATTCATTCCTCAAAAGGCAACTGGGTATTCGATGACTCGTTTACTGTTTCTGCTGCTCAAGCGAAAGCAATTAATCAAAAAACAGTCTTTTTTGCCAAACAGAAAGATGAATCTATTATATTTTCAATTTTAGTTGGAATGCTATTTGTGTTTTTACTAGCAATTCTGGGCTTGCTTTGGAAATATTACCAATTAAAAAATAAAAAGAGGGTGAATCAAGAATGAAGCCCAACAAATTAGGCGGCTTGTTTTTTTTACTTTCCTGTGTATTACTTTTCTTTGGTGGTCTATTTTTCCTTCCCAGTGAAGGGTTAGCAGAGATTATTGAACCAGCGTTTGAGACATTGCCAATTGATCAAACGATGATTTCGACGGTAGGAAAAGCGGGAAGTCCAAGTGGATCTGAAAATCACCGCTATGTTCAGATTAATGATACAACACCGAGTTCTAGTGGGGCAGTTTGGTTTAATAACCCAGTGAGTTTTACAAATGATTTTAAAATTGAGATGGCTTTTTATATTGAAAACGTAACAAATGATAGTGATGGATTAACATTTGTTATGCAAAGTAATGGTCCGACAGCAATAGCCGCAGAAACTGGTCCAACGATTGGAGTATGGGCAAACACAGGAGATTCTACACCACTAAGTAAGGGGGCAATTCCTAACAGTTTGGCGATTGAATTTGACACTTTCTATAACAATAATAGTAATCTTATTGCAAACGATGGCATGATGGATCGTGATACAAGTTCCAAAGGTCATCATATTGCCTGGGCTTATCCAGGGGCAGAAACTTCCTATACAAAAGATGGTATTTTTAAGATTGACAAAGTCCTTCATCACCGAAATGAAAAAGGAGTGGCAGATTTATCTGATAGTAATTGGCATAAATTTGTCGTGGAATTTAAACGAGAAGCGGGAACATTTACCTATTCTGTTCCTGATTATGCCTTAAATATTACGATTCCTGTGGATACGGAGTTTAAAAATAACTTAGGCTTAAATGAAAATAAACGTGTTTATTTTGGGTTTACTGGAGCAAATGGGGGCTATGCACAAGCAAAAGCTATTTCATTTACAAATGTGGAAGGGCTGGTAGATTTGCAATTACGTACGGGTGTTGCACAATCAGCGGATAACCAATTGCTAGCAGACACTGGGATTCCTCAAAACGAAGTTCATTCTGTCGACAGAAGTCAAGAAATCACGTATATGACAGCGATTGATTATTTACAAACAAGTGATTTACTTCGTTTACAAGCCGGGACGAGGATCCAAATGACACTCCCAGATAACTTTGAAGTGCTGGAGAATAAGGTTTACTTCGGGAGTGCTCAAGAAATTGGGACAGGCGCTCAACCAACGGGAGGACAAGCACTTCCTTTTACAAGAGAAAAAGACAAAATAGTCATTACATTGTCGGAACTTGAAAGAGGCACGTTGTATGGTCTTTATTTCAAAGTGAAAAATAAGCTCGTTCAAATAAATAGCCTGCTGGATTTAACTGTTCCTGTTTCTAGTACTTTTTCTGGGAATGCTTTTTCTAAACCAGTGACTACCGGTGATCCCGCTGCCCATTATTACAAGCTAACAGGGAAATGGATGCCGACAATTACAATTGGTCATTCTTCTGCAACGGAGGCAGCTCAGTCTCCTCAAATTGTAAGACAAAAACGTAAGGCCTACCTTCCTGTTCAAATTGAAGATGAAAATTCTACGTCCACTAAACTGTTTATGAGTCCTATTGTTTCAGAAGAAGAATTAGCTACGACTACTTTTACTGAAAAAGCACATCTTTCGAGAGAAAATTTAACGGAGAATTTTGAAACAACTATTGAATGCGAAACTTCACAGCTTCAACCTGAAAAAATGTATTACGTAGGTATGTATACAGTAGATGCTGAAGGAAATCAATCAGAAACCAAAATTCAAGCCATTGATTTCAAAGGAATTATAGAATTAACTACAGTTCCTACTGCTTTTGTTGGAAACACTTTGACAATCAACGAATTAGTTCAAACGAAGCGTGAAGATGGTTATTTCTATATGAAAATAGAAAATTTACCAGAGAATGATTCGTTGACAATTACAAATACAAGTAGTTACTCTTGGGAATTAAGCGGACAACTAGCAACTATCGTTGAACAACTAGAAAGCTGGGGACAAGAGGTCTCTCTTTGTTTTTTTGAAAAGAATACTCAAACATTGCTTTTTCAATTAACCAAAGATGAACAGTTAATTCTAAAGCAAGAAGTAGAGGGTAAGGATGTAACTAAAAGTCTCAATGATTATGATCTCTATTTTCGTTTTAAAGCTGATCCTTTAAAGGTTGTACCAGGACGATACTCAGGAAATGTTAGATGGCGGTTATCAGAAGTTAAACCTTAAAAATGAGAATATTTCTAAAGATTATTAAACAAAAAACTGACTATTTAACTGAGTAGTCAGTTTTTTTATCCGAAGTAAAAAAATAGTAGTGATAGTATTAAGTAAGTTTGGTTTTTCTTAATATATCCCTAAATTAGAGGTCTATTATTTATTTTTGTTCCCTCATAAATATTATTTTATAGCCATAAAATATATTTTTATTATAATTATATTATAAAACAATGAGCATATGATTTGCAGATAAGTTTTTCAGGGCCTATTCTAAATAGGAACTTAGCTATAAAAATAAAAGAGGAGAGTGGTTTTGATGAGAAAAACTCAGAAGATTGTGCCAATTGTGACAGCTTCAGACGAAAATTATGCTCCTTATTTGAATGTAATGATGACAACTGTTTTAGAAAATTGTCATGCGGAGAGACCTGTTCATTTTTATGTGATTGATGATGGGCTGTCGCTATCTAGCAAAAAAGAACTCCGAGAAACGGTTAGTAGTAACTCACAAAGTGCGACTGTTGAATTTCTAACAGCAGACAAAGAAGTTTATCAAAATTTTTTAGTGAGTGATCATATTACAACGACCGCATACTTACGCATTTCTTTACCGTCACTTTTACAAAAATATAGCTATAAAAAGGTTCTTTATTTAGATGCAGATACGCTGGTTTTAGATGACATTGTCCAGTTGTATGATACGCCATTAGTGAACCAAACGATTGGTGCGGTTATCGATCCTGGTCAAGCATATGCCTTGAAACGTTTGGGCATCCATTCCTCCGATTATTATTTTAATTCAGGAGTCATGATTATTGATATTGACCGATGGAACGAGAAAGCAATCACTCAAAAAACAATTCAGTATCTAGAAGAAAATGGGGACCGCATAGTTTATCATGATCAAGATGCTTTAAACGCTGTTCTTTATGAAGATTGGCTAGCTCTAGAACCAAGATGGAATATGCAGACGTCTTTAGTTTTTAATCGTCATGAAGCGCCTAATGAAGCCTATCAAAAATTATATGCAGCGGGAAATCAAGAGCCAGCGATTATTCATTTTACTGGTCACGATAAACCCTGGAATACGTTAGAAAATCATCCTTATACAGCTCTTTATCTAAACAAGTTAAAGAAAGTAGGTGCAAGAAATGGAAAATAGAAAAGAATTAGCGATTGTCTCCTGTTGCAATACCAACTTTGTACCGCATCTTGCTGCTATGTTTGTTTCAATTTTAGAAAATAGTCCTTCAGCGGCAGCTGTTCATTTTTATGTGATTGATGACAATATTAATTTTGAAAGCAAGCAACTACTGTATTTTACGATTAAACATACCCAAATCAATGCAGAGTTAACATTTTTAAAAATCAACCCCCATTTTTTCAAAAATGTTGTAACCAGTGAGCGAATTCCCAAAACAGCTTACTACAGGATTGCTATTCCAGAGCTGTTTAGAATAAGCCAGATCGAACGGCTGTTGTATATGGATTGTGACATGATTGCCTTAGATGATGTCGCAAAATTATGGACAGTTGATTTAGGTGAAAATATCATTGCCGCTGTTGAAGATGCAGGGTTCCATCAACGTTTGGAAAAAATGGCGATTCCTGCAGAATCTATGTGTTATTTTAACTCAGGCTTGTTGCTAATCGATGTTAAAAAATGGTTGAATTTAGATGTAACCACTAAAGTCTTAAGATTTATTGAAGAAAATCCAGATAAATTACGTTTCCATGATCAAGATGCATTGAATGCGGTTTTACACGACCGTTGGACCCTGTTGCATCCTAAGTGGAACGCCCAAGGTTATATTCTGTCAAAAGCGAAAAAACATCCAACTATTTATGGAGAAAGACAATATGACGAAACGAGAAGAGCACCATCCATTATCCACTTTACTGGTCATGTCAAACCTTGGACGAAAGAATTTCAGTGGTATACCAAGCGTTATTATGATCAATATGCGAATAGGACGGCCTTTCGTTGTGTCAACACATTCAATCAATATTTATCTTATACGAAAATTAGTAGAAGGATTGAATATGCTCAATAATGAATATTGTCATGGATTTCGTAAAATCAGTTACTTGTTAGTTGTTGCCAGAACCAAACAATAGAAACGAAGAAGTCGGGATCGAACTGTTTTTCAGATTTTGAGTATGAGACAAAAATCTAAAGTGATTTTTGTCTCATACTCTTTTTTGTCTATTTAAAATAAAGCCAGCAACTGGTATCATATTTAAGGATGGTTTTTTATAAAAAAATGATTTCTTGAGGAAAAAAATATTACAATAAAGAAAAATAAAAAAATGTAAACGTTATCATTTCAAGGTTATAGCGGTATGAAGATATTTATTAATACTTTTTATTGACAAAATAAAAAAAACCACCGTACTATTGGTTTGTGGTTATAACCAGTTAGGGTAAAGGAGAAAGTTATGGAAAATGCCTTTAAAAACAAAGCTTTGTATCATCAACTTGTCGATTTACTGCAGGAACGAATCGAAACATGCATGATTCCTCATGACAAGTTGCCCTCTGAACGTGAATTGACTGCACAATATGGAGTGAGTCGGACGACGGTCCGGTTAGCGCTACAAGAACTAGAAAATAGAGGTTCCATCTATCGTCGTCATGGCAAAGGAACATTTGTTTCAGATATAAAAAAAGAGGCCGCTGATTTAGCTGGCGCATATAGTTTTACAGAACAAATGAAAGGGCTGGGCCGAAAACCACATACCCGTATATTATCTTTCGAAAAATTGGAAGCGGATAAATTTATTTGTCAGCATTTGAATCTGTCGTTAGGAGAGGCAGTTTTTAAATTAAGTCGGTTGCGGATTGCTGATAACGAGCCATTAATGGTTGAAGACACATACTTGCCTGTGAAATTTTTCTTATCACTCACGGATCAATTACTACGTAGCAAACCATTATATGATTTGTTTTCGGAAGATTTTAAGCAAACCGTTCGTTTAGCTGATGAAGAATTATACGCTAGCATTGCGTCAAAAGAAGATGCCAAATTATTGATGATTCCAGAAGGAGCGCCAGTCCTTCATTTAGCACGCCAGACATATAACATGAAAAATGAAATTATTGAATTTACGTTGAGTGTGGCACGAGCAGACCAATTTCATTATCAGATACGCCATATTCGGAATAGTTAGGAGAGTTAAGTATGTTTACAGCAGAAAAAGAAGAACTAGAACAACTAGGAGCGGAAATCACGACACGTGAAATTCGTCAGCAACCTGAGCTTTGGCAAGAAACCGTGACACTTTATCATGAAAATCAAACAGCTTTGGAAAACTTTTTAAAAGAAGTCCAAGCCAAAGCGCAAGGAAAACGCACAAGAGTAATTTTTACAGGAGCAGGGACTTCGCAATATGTCGGTGATACTGTTGTACCTTATCTCCGAGCACACGGCGACACACAAGCCTTTTCATTCGAAAGTATTGGGACAACGGATATTGTGGCCAAACCAGAAGATTATCTGATTAAAGACGAACCAACATTGTTAGTTTCGTTTGCAAGAAGTGGAAATAGTCCTGAAAGTTTAGCGGCAGTTGAAGTAGCTAATCAAGTGGTTGAAACAATTCATCATTTAGCGATCACTTGTGCCGAAGAAGGACAACTGGCACAAATAAGCCAAAAAGAAGAAAACAGCTTTTTATTCTTAATGCCAACACGTTCCAATGATGGTGGTTTTGCGATGACTGGTAGCTTTTCTTGCATGACCTTGGGTACATTACTACTCTTTGATCAAACAGCCTTTGAGCAAAAACAAGATTATGTAACCGCTCTAATTAAATTAGGTGAAGAAGTGCTATCCCGTGAAGAAGAATTAAATGAAATTGTTAACCTTGATTTTGAACGCATTGTTTATGTTGGTTCTGGAAGTTTAGCTGGTTTGACAAGAGAAGCGCAATTGAAAATTTTAGAACTAACAGCCGGCAAAGTTGCCACAATTTTTGACTCTTCTATGGGCTTCCGTCATGGACCAAAATCATTTATTAATGAAAAAACAATAATGTTTGGTTTTGTTAATAATACACCATACACAAGAGATTATGACTTGGATATCTTAGAAGAAGTTCACGGTGACGAAATTGCGGCGGGTGTTTTTGCGATTGCTCAACCTGGCAAACGTAATTTCTCAGGTTCAACTATTGAATATTCCGCAGAAACTGCTCTATTACCTGATGGCTATTTAGCATTAGCAGATATCATGGTAGCCCAAACAGTCGCACTTTTAACATCTATTAAAGTTGGAAATAAACCGGATACCCCTTCACCGACAGGTACAGTGAATCGTGTGGTTAAAGGCGTAACGATTTATGACTATAAATAATACAACATTTGGAGGAGGAACTATGCTTACGTTAACAGCTGGAAAAAAAGCGGCAATGGATCGTTTGTCAACCCAAGAAGGAATCATTAGCGCATTAGCCATTGATCAACGAGGTGCCTTGAAAAAAATGATCAAAGCACTAGATGTAGAGCCAACTGATGCACAAATTGAAACGTTTAAAGAATTAGTCTCGAAAGAATTGACACCTTATGCGTCCGCCATTTTATTGGATCCAGAATATGGATTGCCTGCTGCAAAAGCACGCGATACCGAGGCTGGATTGTTACTCGCTTATGAAAAAACGGGCTATGATGCAACAACTCCGGGACGATTGCCTGATTTACTAGCAGATTGGTCTGTTTTACGCTTGAAAGAAGAAGGCGCAGACGCGATTAAATTTTTACTCTACTATGATGTGGATGAGGATCCAGAAATCAATCATCAAAAACATGTATTCATTGAACGCTTAGGAAGTGAATGTGCAGAAGAAGACCTACCATTTTACTTAGAATTAGTTTCTTACGATGCACAAATAGCAGATGCGACTTCTTTAGAATATGCAAAAGTTAAACCGCATAAAGTGAATGAAATGATGAAAGAATTTTCTAAACCCCAATATAAAGTAGATGTATTGAAAGTGGAAGTTCCAGTTAATATGAATTTTGTAGAAGGTTTTGCGCCGGCTGAAACAGCGTATACAAAAGAGGAAGCGGCGAATTATTTCTTAGAACAAAGTCAAGCCACTGATTTACCTTTTATCTTTTTAAGTGCCGGTGTCTCAACAGAGCTATTCCAAGAAACACTACGTTTCGCTAAAGAAGCTGGTTCAACATTTAATGGTGTTTTATGTGGCCGTGCTACGTGGAAAAATGGCGTGAAACCTTTCGTTGAAGCAGGAGAAACTGCGGCTTGTGATTGGTTAAAAACAGAAGGCCGAGAAAACATTGAAAGTTTAAATGAAGTCATCGCAGCAACCGCCAGCTCTTGGCATGCGAAAGTTCAAGTAAACGAAGGGTAATTGGGAGGCATAGCTGTGATAGTAACAGTAACAATGAATCCGTCAATTGACATCTCCTACCTATTAGATCATCTAAAGCTTGATACCGTTAATCGGACCAGTCAGGTGACCAAAACTCCTGGTGGCAAAGGACTAAATGTCACTCGCGTTATTCATGATTTAGGTGGAGATGTTATAGCTACCGGCGTTCTTGGTGGTATTCATGGGGCGTTTATTGCAAACGAGTTAAAGAAAGCAAACATCCCCCAAGCATTTACGTCAATCAAAGAAGAAACGCGTGATTCGATTGCGATTTTGCACGAAGGGAATCAAACTGAAATTTTAGAAGCTGGACCAACTGTTTCCCCAGAAGAAATCAGCGACTTCCTTGAAAATTTCGATCAATTAATTAAGCAAGCAGAAATTGTCACAATTTCTGGCAGTTTAGCGAAAGGATTACCATCAAATTTTTATCAAGAATTAGTTCAAAAAGCTCAAGCACAAGAGGTTAAAGTACTACTAGATACTTCTGGTGATAGTTTAAGACAAGTTCTTCAAGGACCATGGAAACCGTATTTAATTAAACCTAACTTAGAGGAACTAGAAGGATTACTAGAGCAAGATTTTTCAGAAAATCCATTAGCAGCTGTGCAAACAGCTTTAACAAAACCAATGTTTGCTGGAATTGAATGGATTGTCGTATCTTTAGGAAAAGATGGTGCAATTGCCAAACATCACGATCAATTCTATCGTGTAAAAATTCCAACGATTCACGCTAAAAATCCTGTTGGTTCAGGAGATGCAACCATTGCTGGTCTTGCATATGGACTAGCCAAGGATGCCCCAGCTGCCGAACTGCTAAAATGGGGCATGGCAGCTGGAATGTCTAATGCCCAAGAAAGAACGACTGGGCATGTAGACGTAGAGAACGTGAAGAAACATCTTATGAACATCCAAGTAGTTGAAATTGCTAAATAAAGAGGTTTCTTTATTTAGCAATTATCCAGCAATTGAAAGCGTTTACTAGAAAGGGTGGCAATGTGGACAGATTTGAAATTAAAGAGGAGTTTCTTTTAAATGGTCAACCATTTAAAATTTTATCAGGCGCCATTCATTATTTTCGTGTAGATCCCTCAGATTGGTATCATTCACTTTATAACTTGAAAGCTTTAGGCTTCAATACAGTTGAGACATATGTACCATGGAATTTACATGAACCGCAAAAAGGAACATTTCATTTTGAGGGAATATTAGATTTGGAGCGCTTTTTAAAATTAGCACAAGAACTTGGACTATATGCGATTGTGCGGCCGTCTCCTTATATTTGTGCAGAATGGGAGTTTGGCGGTTTTCCAGCATGGCTATTAAATGAACCAGGACGAATTCGTTCGAATAATCCAACCTATCTGAAGCATGTCGCGGAATATTATGATGTTTTAATGGAAAAAATTGTTCCGCATCAACTTGCTAACGGTGGCAATATTTTAATGATTCAAATCGAAAACGAATATGGTTCATTTGGCGAAGAAAAAGCGTATTTACGGGCGATTCGCGATTTGATGATTGCACGTGGCGTGACAGCACCATTTTTTACTTCTGACGGGCCATGGCGCGCAACATTGCGGGCAGGCAGTATGATTGAAGATGATATTTTAGTAACTGGGAATTTTGGCTCAAAAGCCAAAGAAAATTTCGGTATGATGCAAGCCTTTTTTGAAGAACATGGTAAAAAATGGCCGTTAATGTGTATGGAATTTTGGGATGGCTGGTTTAATCGTTGGAAAGAGCCAATTATTAAACGAGATCCGCAAGAATTGGCTGAATCAGTTAGAGAAGCATTAGCATTAGGCAGTATCAACTTATATATGTTTCATGGCGGCACCAATTTTGGGTTTATGAATGGCTGCTCCGCACGAGGAACCATTGATTTACCACAAATCACTTCCTATGATTATGATGCGCCACTTGATGAACAAGGGAACCCAACCGAAAAGTATTTTGCGTTACAAAAAATGCTTCACGAGGAGTATCCTGCGTTACCACAAGCTGAGCCATTAGTAAAAGAATCTTTTGCGCAAACAGCAATTCCTTTAACCAACAAAGTGAGTTTGTTTGCAACCTTAGAAACGATTAGTCAGCCAGTAATTAGCGTTTATCCGCAAACCATGGAACAATTAGGACAAAATACAGGCTATCTTCTTTACCGAACAAGCATTGAAAAAGATGCTGCAGAAGAGAAGCTAAGAGTGATTGACGGTCGTGATCGTCTGCAATTATTTGTCAATCAGGTACATCAAGCAACGCAATATCAAACGGAAATTGGCAAAGATATTTACGTTACACTGCCGCAAGAGAATAATCAAATCGATGTTTTAATGGAAAATATGGGTCGTGTCAATTACGGGCACAAATTATTTGCAGATACTCAGAAAAAAGGGATTCGAACGGGTGTCATGGCAGATTTACATTTTATGACGCAATGGCAACAATATTGTTTACCTATGACAAGCTGTGAACAGGTAGACTATTCAAGAGAATGGCAACCTGATCAACCAAGCTTTTACCAGTATCATGTGGAGTTAGCAGAAGTGAAAGATACATTTATTGATGTTTCTAAATTCGGCAAAGGAATTGTTTTTGTTAACCAAACCAATCTTGGTCGTTTCTGGAATGTTGGTCCGACGCTTTCCTTATATATTCCCAAAGGATTGTTAAAAGAAGGGCAAAATGAGATCGTCATTTTTGAAACGGAAGGAACGTACCAACCAGAAATTCAGTTAGTAAAAGAACCACTATATAAAGAAATGAAAGAGGGATTACAATGAGTATTATTGGCGTAAGAATTGATGGACGTTTGATTCATGGACAAGTGGCAAATTTATGGGCGACAAAATTGAATATTTCCAGAATTATGGTCGTTGATGATGAGGTTGCAGGGAATGCCATTGAAAAAAGTGGCTTAAAATTAGCAACACCAGCTGGCGTGAAACTAAGCGTGTTACCAGTTGAAAAAGCTGCTCAAAATATTTTAGCAGGAAAATACGACTCACAACGTTTACTAATTGTGGTACGGAAACCAGATCGTTTATTAAAACTAGTAGAACTTGGGGTGCCGATTAAAGAAATCAATGTTGGGAACATGTCACAAACAAACGAAACACGGTCGATTACTAAGTCAATCAATGTGGTCGATCAAGATATTGAGGTTTTTAAAGAGTTAAATGCTAAAGGCGTCCATCTGATTGCTCAAATGGTGCCAAGTGACAAAGCGGAAGACTTTATGAGTTTGATAACAAAATAGGAGGGAACAAAAAATGAATATCTTATGGTGGCAGATCTTATTATTAACATTATACGCAGGATACCAAATTTTAGATGAATTACAAATTTATTCTTCATTAAGTGCGCCAGTGTTTGCAGGTCTTTTTGCAGGATTAGTGATGGGGGATATTAAAGCAGGACTTATTATTGGTGGAAGTATGCAATTAACTGTATTAGGAGTTGGGACTTTCGGGGGTGCTTCCAAAATTGATGCTAACTCAGGCACGATTCTTGCCACAGCATTTTCTGTGTCTTTAGGAATGAACCCTGAACAAGCAATCGCTGCTATTGCAGTACCAGTTGCTAGTTTAATGATTCAATTAGACATTTTGGCTCGTTTTGCGAATACCTACTTTGCACATCGGATTGATAAAATGGTCGAAGATATGAACTATAAAGGAATTGAACGTAACTTCTTAATGGGTGCCTTACCTTGGTCTCTTTCTCGAATGATTCCAGTCTTCTTAGCACTTGCTTTTGGTGGTGGTTTAGTACAAAAAGTTGTATCTGTCCTAAATGGCGATTTGAAATGGTTAGGTGATGGCTTGTCTGTTGCTGGGGCGGTCTTACCAGCGGTCGGTTTTGCAATTTTACTACGTTACTTACCAGTGAAAAAACATTTCCCTTATTTAATTCTTGGTTTCACTGTAACTGCTTTACTAGGAACAATCTTTACAAACATGCAACTTTTAGGAACATCTGTTGCGAGCGTTGTGAAAGACTTCAGTGGTGTATTTAACGCACTACCAATGTTAGCAGTTGCTTTAATTGGTTTCGCTTTAGCCGCAATTAGCTACAAAAATGGTCAAATGATTCCGAGTGGGCCAGCAGCCAAAAAAGAACATGCAGCGAATGATTCAGACGAAGGAGAGATTGAAGATGACGAAATCTAATTATAAATTGACGAAAGAAGATTTTAAACAAATTAATCGCAGAAGCTTGTTTACTTTCCAATTAGGTTGGAACTACGAAAGAATGCAAGGATCAGGTTACTTGTATACGATTTTGCCACAATTGCGTAAAATTTATGGGGATGATACGCCTGAATTAAAAGAAGTGATGAAAACACACACGCAATTTTTCAATACTTCAAACTTCTTTAATACGATTATTACAGGGATCGATTTGGCCATTGAAGAAAAAGAAGGCATTGCTGGAAAACAAACAGTTTCAGGTTTGAAAACTGGTTTAATGGGACCGTTTGCAGCAATTGGGGATTCAATTTTCGCCGCTTTAATTCCAACTATTTTTGGGGCGCTAGCTGCCAACATGGCGATTAATGGCAACCCAACTGGTATCTTTATCTGGATTGTTGCTCAAATTGCCGTGATGGTCTTCCGTTGGAAACAATTGGAATTTGCGTATCGCGAAGGAATTTCTTTGGTGACAACTATGCAACACCGCTTAACTGCCTTAACAGACGCTGCAACTTTACTAGGGGTCTTCATGGTTGGCGCTTTAGTGGCAACGATGGTTAATGTCAAACTATCATGGGCACCAAGTATTGGGGATGTAACACTTAACATGCAAAATAACTTGGATATGATTTTACCACGTCTACTTCCTGCAGGAATTGTCGGTGGCGTTTATTGGATGCTAGGTAAAAAGAATATGACATCTACTAAAGCCATTTTTATCGTATTAATTGTCTGTGTCGCATTGTCTGCGTTAGGTGTTATTTCAAAATAAGTAAGACAGGAGAAAATCGATGAGTGAACATTTAGTTTTAGTAAGTCATGGCCGTTTTTGCGAGGAATTGAAAAAAAGTGCGGAGATGATTATGGGACCGCAAGAAACAATTTCCACTGTTGCTTTATTACCAGAAGAAGGTGAAGCTGACTTTTTAGAAAAATTTGAAGCGATTACGGAATTGTTAGAAGATTTTGTTGTCTTTGCTGATCTATTAGGGGGGACACCGTGTAATATATTATCTAAAAAAATTATGCAAGGTGCTTCGTTTGACTTATATACTGGAATGAATTTACCGATGGTTATCAGCTATGTAAATGCAAGTTTATTAGCGATCGAAGGTGACTATGTTAAGGAATCAGCAGAAAGTATTGTGAAAGTCAACGAATTGCTGCTAAATGTTGCAGTAGATGACGAGGATGAATAATTCTGACTTGTTGTCGTAAGTAATCAAAGTTTTTAAGAGAATGATTTAGAGATGGACGTTCCAAAAATAAAAGAATTTATTTTTGGAACGCCCCTTTAATTGTTAATAATGAAAGCGTGTTCAAAAATGTTAGGGGGCTGATTTATCAGATGAAACATGGAAAAATAAAACGATTTAGTACATTGACACTATTGGCAAGCGCAACGATTTTAGTACCATTAAGTACGTCTGCAGAAGAAACAACAAACAGCAGCACTGAAACAAGCTCATCAATGGTGGAACCTACCGCAACAGAAGAAAAATTGTGGCAATCTGATTTTCCAGGAGGGAAAATTGGTGAGTGGCAAGATGTGATTGGTAAAACAAATCGAGAATTAGCAGGAGAGTCATTGGCGATTTCACGAGATGCAGCAGCAGGTAATAATGCCGTATCTTTAAATTTAGATTCCCCTAAATTAGCTGATGGTGAAGTAGAAACAAAGTTTAAATACACTGCTGGAAGCGGTCGAACGGGTGTGATTATTCGTGGTAATACCAAAGATAGCTGGGTTTTTGTAGGCTATAACGCGAATGGCAAATGGTTAGTTGAAAGCCCTAATTCGTGGAATGATTCGATTTCTGGGCCAACGTTAAATGAAGATACGAATTATTTGTTGAAAGTACGTTATGTTGGTGAAAAAATTACTATCTGGCTTAACACCACGTTGATTTACGAAGGAGAACCTGTTTTAGCCAATGGAGACAAAATTCCAACAGAAGCCGGACATGTGGGTGTCCGTTTGTGGTACGACAAAAAAATTGTCAATTATGACTATTTTAAAAATGGCCCCGTAGATAGCATTCCGGAAATTGTGCCAGAAGTGACACAAATTGCGCCAGTCAAAGTTTTTACAAAAATTGGTGTCGCACCAAAATTACCGAAACAAGTAAAAGTGACCTATAATACTGGTAAAGAAGCCAATGAAGCAGTCCGTTGGGATGAAATCGATCCTGATGCATACAAAGAACCAGGAACTTTTGAAGTCGACGGTACTTTGGAAAATACAAACATCAAAGCAAAAGCCAGCATTGTTGTTGCTAAAGACAATGAAGCTGAAAAAGGCGACAAAATCTCTTCTGCAGATTTAACAGCCGTGGTTGACCCACAATTTCCACGAATTATTCGTTACGAAGACCCTCAGAGTAATCAAGTGATTTTTAATGGCCAACACGAGAAAATTGACCAAGTAATGATTGATGGCAAAGCATATAAAGCAACTGCTGAAAAACAAAAGAGTGAAGCAAATCAAGCCGTTTATAACGTAGCTGTCCCAGAAATTGGTCTGCGTTTCACAACGACATTGACTGTTTCCGAAGGCCAAGAATTAGCTATGAAACTCTCAGATATTCGTGAAGAAGGAACCAAAATACACACAATTTCAATTCCAAATCAAGGCTTGATTTCTGTCAATAGTACAGATGAAGGGGCGACTTTTGCTGGCGTTGTGATGAATACTGGGACAAATGCAAATAACGGAAATAAAAATGGTGATACTATCCAAGATTTAACTACAACAAGCCAAGAAGAAACGAAAAAATATATGTATGGTTTCTTAAATACGGCGAATTATGCTGCAAGTTTTTGGACGAACGCCTATGGAGACGGCTCTGTCGATGGTAGTGACAATAATCGAATCCATAAACAAACAAAAGAAGCGGCGACTGGTTTTGTAACAACCTTGTCAAGTGGGGCATGGACCTATCGACCATTTGATGCACCGGAAGATTACACAACTGGGGAAACGCCAGAAGTGAAAGTTAAATTCTCAAAAGATAGCAATGACGACAATCGGGTGGATTGGCAAGATGCGGCAATTGGGTTCCGTTCAATTATGAATAACCCAATGGGCGCGGAAAAAGTCCCTGAATTAGTCAACCAACGGATTCCTTTTAACTTTGCTAGTCAGGCGACAAACCCATTCTTAGTGACGTTAGACGAATCAAAACGCATTTACAATTTAACAGATGGATTAGGACAAATGAATTTACTAAAAGGGTATCAAAATGAAGGACATGATTCTGCGCATCCAGATTACGGTGCTATTGGTCAGCGACCTGGCGGGGAACAAGCGTTGAATCAATTAATTGATGAAGGCCATAAATTAAATGCCGTTTTCGGTGTGCATATTAATGACACCGAGTCTTACCCAGAAGCAAAAGGATTTAATGAGGAATTAGTTGATCCAACGAAGCGTGGCTGGGATTGGTTAGATCCGTCTTATTTTATTAAACAAAGACCCGATGCATTGAGTGGTCGTCGCTATGAGCGCTTTAAAGAATTAAAACAAAAAGCACCGAATCTAGATTATATTTATGTTGATGTTTGGGGCAACCAAGGCGAATCAGGTTGGGCAAGTCGTCAACTAAGTAAAGAAATTAATTCACTCGGTTGGTTTACAACCAATGAATTTCCGAATGCTTTAGAGTATGACTCGGTTTGGAACCATTGGTCTGCAGAAAAAGATTACGGCGGTACAACAACGAAAGGCTTTAACAGTACAATCGTTCGTTTTATTCGGAATCACCAAAAAGACACTTGGATTATTTCCGACAACCCTTTGTTAGGTGGAGCTGAATTTGAAGCCCATGAAGGTTGGGTGGGTAAAACCAATTTTAATACCTATCGCCAAAAAACTTTTGCCATTAATGTCCCAACTAAGTTCTTACAACATTACCAAATTACGAATTGGGAAACTACAACAGCAGAAGATGGTCAAATCTATGGCACGATTAAATTAGCGAACGGTGCTGAAAAAGTGACCGTTACTCAAGCAGATGCTAATTCGCCAAGAAGCATTACGTTAAATGAGACAGAAGTTCTAAAAGGTGATGCGTATCTACTGCCTTGGAATGTCAATGGTCAAGACAAACTATATCACTGGAATCCAAAAGGCGGTACCAGCACTTGGTCATTGGATAAGAAAATGCAAGGAAAAACGAATTTACATTTATATGAATTAACAGATCAAGGGCGTATTGACAAAGGCGCAATTGCCACTACAAATAACCAAGTGACCATCCAAGCCGAGGCTAATACACCGTATGTCATTGCTGAACCTGACAGTATTGAACCGATGACATTTGGAACAGGAACACCATTTAAAGATCCTGGATTTAATGAAGCCAATACCTTGAAAAATAACTGGAAAGTTTTCCGAGGTGATGGAGAGGTTAAAAAAGATGCCAACGGTGATTATGTCTTTAGTTCAGAAAAAGAAAGAACCGAAATCAAACAAGACATCAATCTTCCTAAACCAGGAAAATATAGTTTGTATCTAAACACAGAAACACATGATCGTAAAGCCACAGTAACTGTTAAAATTGGTGGTAAAAAATATACGCGGACAGTGAATAATTCGGTTGCCCAAAACTATATTCAGGCAGATATTAACCATACAAGCAGGAAAAATCCGCAGTATATGCAAAATATGCGAATTGATTTTGAAATCCCAGATAATGCCAAAAAAGGCTCGGTGACGTTAGCGGTTGATAAAGGCAATTCCGTTACAAAATTTGATGATTTACGAATTGTTGAGCGTCAAACGGATATCATGAACCCAGACAAACAAACAGTTATTAAGCAAGATTTTGAAGACACACAAGCAGTTGGGTTATATCCGTTTGTTAAAGGCTCAGCTGGTGGTGTAGAAGATCCACGGATTCATTTATCAGAAAGAAATGAACTTTACACACAATATGGTTGGAATGGAAACCTTGTTTCAGATGTATTAGAAGGCAACTGGTCCTTGAAAGCCCATAAACAAGGAGCAGGTTTGATGCTTCAAACAATTCCGCAAAATATTAAATTTGAACCGAACAAGAAATATACGGTCCAATTTGATTATCAAACTGATGGTGAAAATGTCTTTACTGCTGGGACCATTAATGGGGAGTTGAAAAATAACAATGACTTTAAGCCAGTCGGTGAGTTGACTTCGACAGCAGCAGATGGTCAAACCAAGCATTATGAAGCAGAAATAATTGGGGATGCTTCAGGAAACACTACGTTTGGTATTTTTACAACAGGTGCCGATAAAGATTTCATTATGGATAACTTTACGGTCACAGTTGAATCGAAAAAATAAATTTAGTCTATCTAAGCAACTTGGGCTACAAGTTAAACGTACTTGTAGCCCAAGTTGCTTCTTTTATGAAAAGAAGCAAGGTCTAGTGCCTCATTTTTATACTGCAGAATAAACCGACACATTTTTTAAAGTGTCAGGCTTCTTTGTGTATTTCATCAAGAACGAATGGACAAACTTGCCTTTTGCCACAAATCGTTTACAATTACAATGATAGGCATAATTTATTTAGAGGTGAAGTGATTGAAGAAATACAATGTTGATTGGAATTACTGGGTTGTCCGCTTTTTATTTGTAATGGCGCTGATTGTTGGCTATTTATTAATCACGAATTATCAGCACTTTGTCCATAGTGTTTCGGGTTTATTAGGCATCTTATCCCCATTCATTACTGGGTTTGTGATTGCTTATTTATTGAGTGGAAGTCAGAAAAAAATCGAGGGATTACTAGAAAGAGTTCCTTTACCAGTCGTTAAAAAAGCGAAACACGGCTTGAGCGTACTCCTTTTGTACCTGATTATTTTGTTTATTTTTGTTTTGACATTAAACTATATCGTTCCGCTACTCATTAGTAATTTAGTAGATTTAGCAAACTCTTTACCCACTTTTTATGATCACATGGTTCAGTTTGTAATGAGTTTAGAAGATAAAGGGATTTTAAAAACAGCCGCGATTGAAAAATATTTAAATAGTGTCCTTAAAGATTTGTCGCCAGAACGTTTTTTAAATCAATGGACACAAGCGTTGTTTTCATTAGGAACGTTGACTAAAAATGTTTCATCATTCTTTTTAAATGCATTTTTGACGTTGATTATCTCAATATATGCGCTGGTATTTAAGCAATCTATTTTGACATTTGTTGAAAAGGCTGCCCACAAATTGCTGTCTGAAAAAGTGTACAAGCAAACACAAACCTGGTTAAATACAACGAATAAAATTTTCTATAAATTTATCAGTTGCCAATTTCTTGATGCTTGTATAATTGGCGTTTCATCAACGATTTTGTTAAGTATTTTGAATGTGAAATTTGCTGTGACTTTGGGGATTTTATTAGGTATTTGTAATATGATTCCTTATTTTGGTTCGATTTTTGCGTCAATTGTTGCTGGTGTGATTACGCTTTTCACAGGTGGTATTACTCAAGCAATTACGGTGTTACTAGTTTTATTAATTTTACAACAAATTGACGGTAATATTATTGGTCCTCGAATTATGGGAGATGCCCTAAATGTCAATCCGATTTTAATTATTGTTTCAATCACGATTGGGGGAGCGTACTTCGGCGTCTTAGGGATGTTTTTAGCAGTTCCTGTTGCTGCAATCATTAAAATTATTGTCTCGGAGTGGCTAAATGAATCAAAAGAAAATGATAAGATTGTAGATTCTATTGAATCCTAAAGTAAAACTTTTCGTCTCGCGTTGACGAAAAGTTTTTTAGTGGAAAAGAAAGTTTCATTATTTGGAATTTTTGATATGCTATACTTGAAGTAAATAGAAAATCAAAATTGAGGTGAATAGATGCAGTTTTTAAAAAAATATGGCGGCTTTTTTTTAGTTTTAGGGGTCTTACTTGATTTTTTTACACCTTATTATGTCGGATTCAAAGATCAAGGTTACAATCAATTGACAGAAGTAATTAGCTTATTAGGTGAGGTGAATAGTCCAGTTAGGGAAAACTTTAATCGGTTAACTATCATTGCGGGAATGTTGATGTTAGCAAGTTTACCTAGGATATATGCTATTTTTTCCAGAAAAACGAAAAAAGGTGCTTGGTTAGTAGTGGCAATGATTGGCGCTTATGGTTTATTTGATTGTATTTTCAGTGGGCTCTTCAGCGTAGACACTTCAAGCGCTGGCACAGTTGCTGCCGCGCTTCATAACGGAGGATCAGCAGTCGGTTATACAGGCTTTTTGTTGTTATCAGGCGTCTTAACCATTATCTATAGTAAATACGGTTCGCAAAAAAATAAAAAACTTTTTGGCTTTTTGTTTATTTTATGTATGCTTGCAGCCGGCTTATATGGCTTAGCAAGGATTCCACAACTACAACAGGTAAAACCATTTAATTATTTAGGCTTATGGCAAAGAGTGAGTTCATTTTGTAATTATCTACCAATGCTAGCACTGTGTTTACAAACTAAAACCAATGACAAATTTGATTGAACATTTGTCATTGGTTTTTTACTAGTTAAAATTGTCTGGTAATAACTTAATTATTGGCTACGGTGACTTCACCAGTAACAGTGGCACCATCTTTTTCTAAGTCAGCAGAATCTTTGTATTCTTGTTTATCAAAAGTAATATTGCCATTAACTTTGGTACCATTTAAAGTAAAGCCATTTGCTTTCACCTCAATATCACCTTTGACAGTCCCGTGAACGATGTTGAAATTTTCAGAAGAAACGATTAGTTTAGGAACCGTGATTTCATATTCAGCAGTTACTTTTTTATTATCATCTTGAGAATAAAGCGCTAATTTGCGATAGACATCGTTGGAATCTTTCCCCTTATCATGGAAAGTACCAGCAACTGTTACCTCTTTATCAAAAGTGACATTGTCAGTAGCTGCGACAATCCAATTTCCTTTATCACTTAACGCCATTTCGAGTTCTTCAGGCTTGGCACTAATTGAAGCACCAGAGACTACTTCTGTACTTGAATTAGTTGTTTCTTTGCTACTAGAACTACTATCTGTTTTTTTATCAGATGAACAAGCACTAAGCAGCACAAGAGTAGCAGTTGCCGTCAAAACAGTGGTGAGTACTTTAGACATTTTCATGAAAATCCCTCCAAAAAATTTATTTATTTCTTCCTTTATCATAACTGATTCAAAGGGAAATGAGTAATCATACACTCAAAGATTGAGAAGTTTAGCCAACGGGAAATTAGGCTTATTCTCTCAAGAGTGTTCAGGAAATATTCAAAGTAATCATTTCTTTTTCAAATGTTCCTTTTCTGTAGTAAGCTAGTAATAGACAGAATTTAAGGAGGAGATTTTGATGCCTTGGAATATGAATGATTATCCTACATCAATGAAAAATTTAGCACCTTTGATTCGGAAAAAAGCGATAGATATTGGCAATGCGTTGCTTGCGGATGGCTACCCTGATGATCGTGCCATTCCAATTGCGATTAGTCAAGCGGAGAAATGGTATCAAGAGGCAAGTGCAGCAGACAAAAAGGCCTTCGAACATGAAGCAAATCCTACGAAACAAGATTCGCATAAACAGGATAAACATGCTGGAAAATTATTAACGGCGGCTGTCAACGTTAAATATAAAGACGACCAATGGTTGGTGATTTCAGACAGCGCTGAAAAAGCAAGTAATACATTTACCCACAAACAAGAGGCGGTTGAACGAGCTCAAGAAATTGCTCGGAATAAGCAAACAAAGCTGAAAATCTATAAGCAAGATGGGACGTTACAAGAAACCAAAGAGTATACTGAATAATTTTTCGAAACCTTGATATTCCGTTGTAATTGAAGAAACGGCTATCAAGGTTTTTTGGCGAGGGAGAAATGGACAAGTAAGAAAAAATAACAAAAGTTAAGAATGAGAATAAGGCTTGCTTTTCTAGTTTTTGGTGGGTACAATTACACTAATTAAGATAAAAAATCAAAATAATTGAGGTGCTACGACAATGGAAAAAGCCAATCTTGATTGGAATAATTTAGGATTTTCTTACATTAAAACGCCTTTTCGTTATATTAGTTATTGGCGAGATGGCAAGTGGGAAGAAGGCTCGCTAACAGATAACAATCAGTTAACGATTAGTGAAGGTTCGCCTGCTTTACATTATGGCCAACAATGTTTTGAAGGATTAAAAGCGTATCAATGTGCAGATGGTTCTGTCAATTTGTTTCGTCCAGATGAAAATGCCAAACGGTTACAAAAAAGTTGTGCGCGTCTACTGATGCCACAAGTGCCAGTAGAAACCTTCGTTTCTGCATGCCAAGAAGTGGTGAAAGCCAACCTTGCTTATTTACCGCCATATGGAACGGGTGGCACGTTGTATCTTCGCCCTTATATGATTGGTGTCGGCGATAATATTGGCGTAGCGCCTGCCAAAGAATACATTTTTTCTATTTTTTGCGTGCCGGTTGGTTCGTATTTTAAAAATGGTTTAGCACCAACCAACTTTATCGTTTCTGAATATGATCGAGCAGCGGGTCGAGGAACTGGGGCCGCTAAAGTGGGGGGCAATTATGCAGCTAGTCTTTTACCAGGTGCAGAAGCACATGAGAAAGAATTTAGTGATTGCATTTATTTAGATCCGTATACGCATACGAAAATTGAAGAAGTTGGTGCAGCTAATTTCTTTGGTATAACCAAAGATGGTACTTTTATTACGCCGAAATCAGCGTCTATTTTACCAAGTATTACTAAATATTCATTATTGACGCTAGCAAAAGAACGTTTAGGGATGACTGCGCTTGAAGGAGACGTTTACATTGATCGATTAGCGGACTTCTCTGAAGCAGGTGCTTGTGGCACAGCGGCGATTATTTCTCCTATCGGTGGGATTCAAAATGGCACAGATTTCCATGTATTTTATAGTGAAACGGAAGTTGGACCAGTGACTAAGCAACTGTATGATGAACTGGTTGGCATACAGTTTGGTGACAAAGAAGCGCCAGAAGGCTGGATTGTAAAAGTTTAAAGAGATAAAAAAGAGAGAATTCATGCTCTCTTTTTTTGTGTAGAATATTCAGAATTTTCTATAAAAAGATTGACTTTGATACTATTTAAAGGAATAATGGAAGATACAAGATTTAAAAAAGGAGGGAAAGCTATTGCTTATTAAATCAGCAGAATCAGAAGAAATGACGATTTTTTTTGATAAAGAAAACCAACCAAATGCACAAGTTCAAATGGGCATTATTACATTACAGCCTGGTGAAAAACGACCTTTAGCTGGATATGCTCGCCATGAACAGGATGAATATTCTTATGTGATTTCTGGCGAAGCACATACGATTTTAGAAGATGGTCAAGACTTAGTTGGAAAAGCCGGACAAGCCCAATTAATTGAAGCTGGTGAGGGGCACATTAATTATAATGATGGGTTGGAGCCGGCGGTCGTGGTCTGGATACTTGTGGAAAGGACAGAATAAAAGGGAAGCTGTCTTTCTGTAAGTAAAAGCATAAAAAAATGAAGAGCTATAGGAGAAAGAAGATGAAAAAGTATTTAAAAATCACAATGGTTTGTATTTTATTGGTAGGATTTTTAGCTGGGTGTACCAATAAAAATGAAAATAAAAAGAAACAGAAAAATACCAAAGAAGCCGTTCAACTGATGTCACCCTCGGAATTAACAACGCTCAACACCTCTGTATTATTGGATTTTCCAGATGCTATTGTCCAAACAGCAGCGTTTGAAGGATTATATAGTTTAGATGAACAAGACCAATTGGTACCAGGCGTAGCAAAAGCATTGCCGATGATTTCAGAAGATGGAAAAACCTACACGATTTCTTTAAGAAAAGAAGCGGTTTGGAGTAACAATGATCCTGTCACAGCACATGATTTTGAATATGCTTGGAAAAAAATGATTGATCCTAAAAACGGCTTTGTTTATAGCTTCCTCATCGTTGAAACAATTCAAAATGGTGCAGAAATCTCAGCGGGGAAATTAGCACCCAATGAACTTGGTGTCACAGCTGTGGATGATTATACATTAAAGGTGACGCTCAAAGAGCCAAAACCGTACTTTACGTCCTTGTTAGCTTTTCCTACATTTTTCCCGCAAAATCAAAAAGTAGTCGAACAATTTGGTGCAGACTATGGAACTGCTAGTGATAAAGTCGTCTATAATGGTCCCTTCGTGGTAAAAGATTGGCAGCAAACAAAGATGGACTGGCAATTAGCAAAAAATAATCGCTATTGGGATCGCCAGAACGTGCGCTCAGACATTATCAGTTATACGGTTATCAAAGAAACATCTACCGCATTGAATCTTTTTGAAGATGGACAATTAGATGTGGCTACACTAAGTGGTGAACTGGCGCAACAGAATAAAAATAATACGTTGTATCATTCGTATCCAACAGCGACAATGAACTATTTGCGCTTAAATCAAAAACGGAAAGGGCAAGCAACGCCGCTTGCAAACGAAAACCTGCGTAAAGCGTTGGCTTTAGGCATAGATAAAGAAAATCTAGTCAATAATATTATTGCAGATGGTTCTAAAGCGCTACATGGTGCGATCACGGAAGGTTTTGTGGCGAATCCCACAACAGGCCTCGATTTTCGTCAAGAAGCAGGTAATTTAATGGTTTATAACAAAGAAAAAGCGCAAAGTTATTGGAAAAAAGCACAAGCAGAATTAGGAGAAAAGGTTAACGTTGAATTGATGGTAACAGATGATGGTTCTTACAAAAAAATTGGTGAAAGTTTGCAAGGCTCGCTACAAGAACTGTTTCCTGGTTTGACGATAGAGCTAACCGCATTGCCGACTGAAGCTGCATTGAACTTTGGGCGAGAAAGCGACTATGATTTATTCTTAATTTATTGGACACCAGACTATCAAGACCCTATTTCTACCCTGATGACTTTATACAAGAGCAATGATCGCAATTATCAGAACCCTGTCTATGACAAATTATTAGATGAAGCAGCCACAACGTATGCCTTAGAGCCAGAAAAAAGATGGGCGACACTGATTGCAGCTGAAAAAGAAGTGATTGAAACGACTGCTGGCATGATTCCACTTAGCCAAAATGAACAAACAGTCCTGCAAAATGATAAAGTCAAAGGCTTGAATTTTCATACCTTTGGCGCTCCATTAACGTTAAAAAATGTTTATAAGGAAAAATAAAAAGAGAGCCTGGCCTGAAAATCGCTTTTGATTTTCGGCCCAGGCTTAAATCCTGCTTTTTAACCCAAAATTTGTCATCATTTAGCCTTTTCGGGTTTTATCTCGAACGCTTCTGTTCTAATAGTTCAGAATCAGGTGCAGTGTGTGGCTGGGCATATTTTTTCATATATGTCGGCAAGGCTTGACTAATCTTCGTTGGTAAAACAACATAGTCGGTTTTGGCCAAATCATCTCCAATGAGACTGTGTAAGTAGACGGCGCCAGCAATGGTTTCAATTGTCGGCTTAAACTGAGCTAAAAAACCAGCAATGATGCCAGCCAAGGTATCCCCAGTTCCGCCAGTAGCCATCCCAGGGTTGCCGCCTGTATTTTGAAAAGGTTCTCCTGCGTGGAAAATTGTGGTGCGATGACTTTTTAAAACAATCGTACTGCCTAATTTTGCTTGTTGGCGCTGGTTATTTGCCAGTGTTTGTTGCTCGATAGGTAAGTGACTCAAACGTTGCCATTCCATTTGATGAGGTGTGAAAACAACTTTTTCAGGATAGGTAAGGGAAAAATTGCCTTGGCTAAACAGGGTAATTGCTGAGCCATCGATAATTAACCATTGTTGTTTTTGATGTTGGGCGAGTACCATCTTTAATATTTGTTGTGCAGTAGCATCTAAGCCTAAACCTGGACCAATTAAAATAACCTCCGCTTGCTCTACGACGTCCGTCAGAAGGACTGTTTCTTCAAAGCCCACGACCATCGCTTCTGGGCATCTTGCATGTAAAGGCCCGTGGTTTTTAACATCAGTAATCACAGTGGTGAGACCAGCGCCACTATTGATACACGCTTCGGTACTCATGATGATGGCTCCGCCATATTGACGGTTTCCTCCGATTAATACGACACGCCCAAAATTGCTTTTATAAGAGTCGGAGGGACGTTGAGTGATGACTTTCTCTAAAATGTCCTTGCTTAAATAGCGCATTCTATCACTCCTTTTCTTGGGATTTCTTTGTTCTCAGTATACTACAAGAGCACCAAAAAAATCAGTTTATTTAATGTTAAAAGTTACTCTATTGAAGGCAATGAGGTGTATAATAAGGACCAGATAAATGAGTTAGGAGAGTGAAACAGATGGAAGAGAAAAAAACATTTTATATGAGTGGCTACGTAGGAATTGCGAGCTTATTAGTTATTTTAATTGCGGGAATTGGTTTATTTATTTATGGAGCGAGTCATACCAATGGTTTTCTTGTTGTTTTAGGTATTATTTTGTTAATTGGCGCTATTTTATTTTTAAGTTCCTTAACTATTGTTAGTCCCAACCAGGCGAAAGCGATTTTATTTTTTGGTTGCTACTTAGGTACGATTAAAGAAAATGGGTTGTTTATTACCATTCCATTTACGCAAAAAATGAACATTTCTTTGAAAGTACGGAATTTCAATAGTTCTTTATTAAAAGTCAATGACTCTGACGGGAATCCAATCGAAATCTCTGCGGTCATCGTTTTTCGGGTAGTCGATACAGCTAAGGCGTTATTTAATGTCGATTATTATCAAGACTTTGTGGAAATTCAAAGTGAAACGGCAATCCGGCATGTAGCAACACAATATCCTTATGACACTTTTTCAGATAATGATGTAACTCTGCGAGGAAATACCGAACAAATTTCCGAGGAGTTAACCAAAGAATTGCAAGAACGCTTAGCAGTGGCTGGTGTAGAGGTTATCGAAACACGGTTGAATCATTTAGCTTATGCAACTGAAATTGCTAGCTCCATGTTGCAAAGACAGCAAGCAAAAGCAATCTTAGCGGCTCGACAAACAATTGTTGAAGGTGCGGTAAGCATGACACAAATGGCCTTAGAACAGATCGAAGAAGGGCAAGAAATTAATTTTACCGATGAACGAAAAGTACAACTTATTAATAATTTATTAGTCTCAATCATTACTGATAAAGGAACACAACCAGTTATTAATACAGGCGACGTTTCTTCTTAAAGAGGAAGTAACGCTAAAAATAGCAAAAAAGAGTCATCTTTCCGATGACTCTTTTTTTGATAAACACGAACATTATATAATTTTAATCTATAATATTTCGGTTTTTCTTTGACATCTCTTTTTCTCATTGTTAGAATAACAGTGAAAAAAGGCGGAAGGAGTTATTACATTCATGAAACCATTAGTCGCTGTGATTATGGGAAGTACCTCAGACTGGGCAACGATGAAAGCTGCTTGTCTTGTGTTGGAAGAGTTGAAAATTACTTATGAAAAACGAGTGATATCAGCACATAGGACCCCTGATTTGATGTTTCGTTTTGCAGAGGAATCACGAACAAAAGGATTGAAGGTTATTATCGCTGGCGCTGGTGGAGCGGCCCATTTACCAGGGATGGTAGCTGCAAAGACAACCTTACCTGTCATTGGTGTTCCAGTTAAAACACGAACATTAAACGGTATTGATTCACTGTTGTCTATTGTGCAGATGCCAGGGGGAGTTCCTGTAGCAACAACTGCGATTGGCTCAGCAGGTGCTACCAATGCTGGGTTATTAGCTGCAGAAATACTAAGTATTGATGATTTACAGTTAGCAGAAAGAATCCAAGCAAGACGACAATCATTGGAAAAAGCGGTTATGGAAAGTGGGGAACAACTTGAATAAACCTTTAAAAGTCGGAGCAACTATTGGCATTGTAGGTGGGGGACAGTTAGGGCGAATGCTAGTTATGAGTGGTAAAAAAATGGGTTTCCAAATGATTGTGTTGGACCCAACGCTCAATAGTCCAGCTGGTCAAGTAGCTGACCGTCAAATTGTGGCAGCCTTTGATCAGACATCTGCTTTAACTGAACTAGCAGAGTTATGCGATGTGATCACCTATGAATTTGAAAATATTGAAGTGGCCTCCCTAGAAAAGGCCATTCCACTAGAAAAGCTGCCACAAGGAACAGAATTGTTAAAAATTACTCAAAATCGATTGCTTGAAAAAACGTTTCTTCAATCGATTGGCTGTAAGATTGCCCCTTTTGCGGAAGTAAAAAGCCAGAAAGAGCTGCCACAAGCAATAGAAAAGATTGGTTTTCCATGTGTCTTAAAAACTATTCAAGGTGGATACGATGGAAAAGGACAGGTCGTCTTAAAATGCGAAGAGGATTTCTCCCAAGCGACTGAATTATTAGCTAACGCTACTTGTGAATTAGAAAAGTGGGTGCCTTTCACTAAAGAACTTTCAATCATCGTTGCAGGGAATAAGCATGGTTACCAAAGCTTTCCTGCATCTGAAAACATTCATCGAAAGAATATCTTGCATGAATCAATTGTGCCAGCTCGAATTTCTGAGAATGTGCAACAAAAAGCAGCGGAATTGGCGCAACACATTGCTGAGGAATTAAATTTATCTGGGGTTTTAGCTATCGAACTGTTTTTAACGGATTCAGAAGAGTTGTACGTCAATGAATTAGCGCCACGGCCTCATAACTCAGGTCATTACTCTATTGAAGCTTGCTCATTTAGTCAATTTGATGCGCATATTCGAGGGATTAGCAATTGGGGCATTGGGTTACCCCAGTTACTTCAACCAGTGGTTATGGTGAATCTCTTAGGTGAACACTTAGAAAAAAGCTACCAGTTATGCACGTCCAAACCCACTTGGCAAGTCCATTACTATGGAAAAGCCGAATCAAAAGTTGGCAGAAAAATGGGCCACGTCACCATTACAACACCTTGTTTATCAGAAACGTTAAAGGAAATTGAGACTGTTGGTATTTGGAACGTAACTTAATAAATGCTTGCTCCAAGCAAGTTTTTTATTTTTACATTCAACAAACACGAACGATTGTTGTTTTTTTGTAACTAATGTAAGTTTTTAACTGATGTGAATCAGCTGACTTAGAAAGAATAGCGTTCATGAAGCTAACGAGAAGAGGGAAAGAATGGAAAAGAAAGCACTTGTGTATACAGGAAAAGCGAAGAAGTTGTATCAAACAGAAAATGCAGCGGTTCTTTTTGTGGAATATCTTGATCAAGCAACAGCTTTAAACGGTCAAAAAAAAGACAAAGTTCTTGGGAAAGGCGCTTTAAATAATCAAATCACTAGTCTAATTTTTGAACATTTACAGCAACAGAAGATTCCCAATCATTTTATCAAAAAAGTATCTGAACACGAACAATTAATTCAGGCCGTAGAAATGATTCCTTTGGAAGTTGTCGTACGTAATTATGCGGCAGGAAGTTTTTCAAAGCGTTTAGCGATTGAAGAGGGCACTAAATTAGTGACGCCCATTATTGAATTTTATTACAAAGAAGATCGTCTGGATGATCCTTTTATTAACGAAGACCATATTCAATTTCTAAAAGTAGCCACTCCTGCTGAAATTGTGGAGATTAAAGCATTGGCTTTACAAATTAATCAGGCGCTTAGTCAACTCTTTCAACGCCTCAATATTTGTTTGATCGATTTTAAAATCGAGATTGGTCGGACGAAGGCCAATCAATTGTTACTGGCAGATGAAATTTCTCCAGACACCTGTCGTCTATGGGATTTAAACACAAACGAACATCTGGATAAAGATGTTTATCGCCGTGAATTAGGAGAAATAGTTCCTGTATATGAAGAAGTTTTACAACGTTTACTAACAGCTAATTGAGGAGGAAGCGCGTATGTATTTTGTCAAAGTCTATGTTACGTATAAAGAATCAATTTTGGATCCCCAAGGTGAAGCGGTTAAGGAAGCAGTTCATCGGCTTGGTTTTACAGAAGTAGCCGAAATCCGTGTCGGTAAGTATTTTGAAATTCGCGTCCAGCAGACAGAAGCAATTGAAGAGAAAATTGAACAAATTTGTGATCAACTATTAGCCAATGTAAATATGGAATCCTATCGTTTTGAAATTTTATCTTTGGAGGAAATTTAAATGAAATTGGCAGTGATTGTTTTTCCAGGATCCAATTGTGATGCAGACTTATTGTGGGCTGTCAAAGAGGTGATGGGCGTCGATGCAGAATTTGTCCGACACGATGCCACTTCTTTAGCAAAATTTGATGGCGTATTGTTGCCTGGTGGTTTTTCTTATGGCGATTACTTACGTTGTGGTGCAATTGCTCGGTTTTCGCCAATTATCAATGAGGTGATTCGCTTTGCTACAGAAGGCAAAATGGTTTTTGGTACTTGTAATGGCTTTCAAATTTTAACAGAAATTGGCTTGCTTCCTGGTACGTTGTTAAGAAATGATTCGCTTCGTTTTATTTGTAAAAGTGTCCCATTGAAAGTGAATACGCACACAAAGTTTACAAGCGAGTATCCTGAAAATGTTTCGATACATTTACCAGTAGCACATGGCGAAGGGAATTACTATTGTGATGAAAAAACGTTGCAAGAGCTGAAAGAAAAGAACCAAATTGTTTTTACGTATCAAGAAAAGGTGAACGGTAGTCTTGCGAATATTGCTGGTATTTGTAATGAACAGGGCAATGTTCTAGGAATGATGCCTCATCCGGAACGAGCGATGGAAGAATTGTTAGGTTCAACAGATGGACGCAGCTTTTTTGCTTCAATCATTAAAAACTTTGGAAAGGAATTAAGCCAATGATGAATGAACCAACACCAAAAGAAATCAAGGAGACACGGTTGTATGCAGAATGGGGACTAACAGATGAAGAATATCATCAGATTGAGACCATTTTGCAAAGAGAACCTAATTATACAGAAACTGGCTTATTCTCCGTGATGTGGAGTGAACATTGCTCTTACAAAAATTCCAAGCCCGTTTTAAAAAAGTTTCCGACGGAAGGGCCACAAGTGCTTCAAGGCCCTGGTGAAGGAGCTGGGATTGTCGATATTGGTGACGGATTAGCTGTTGTTTTTAAAGCAGAGAGCCATAATCATCCTTCTGCAGTAGAACCTTACGAAGGAGCAGCTACAGGCGTTGGTGGAATTATTCGCGATATTTTCAGTATGGGGGCGCGGCCGATTGCTTTACTGGATTCGTTAAGATTTGGCGAACTGACGGATGCACGAACACGTTATTTGTTTCAAGAAGTTGTGGCGGGGATTAGCGGTTATGGAAATTGTATTGGTATTCCAACCGTTGGCGGCGAAATTGCTTTTGAGCCATGTTATCAAGGAAACCCACTTGTTAATGCTATGTGTGTGGGATTGATTCGTCATGATGAGATTCAAAAAGGCCAAGCAAAAGGCGTCGGAAATAGCATTCTTTACGTAGGTGCGAAAACAGGACGAGATGGAATTCATGGTGCGACCTTTGCTTCAGAAGAATTTAGTGAAGGTGAAGAACAGCAACGATCTGCGGTACAAGTAGGTGATCCGTTTATGGAAAAATTATTATTGGAAGCTTGTCTTGATTTAATCAAAAATCATCAAGATATTTTAATCGGCATCCAAGATATGGGGGCGGCTGGCTTGGTTTCTTCAAGTGCTGAAATGGCATCAAAAGCAGGTTCAGGCTTGATTCTAGAGCTAGATAAAGTTCCGCAGAGAGAGACGCAGATGAGCCCCTATGAAATGCTCTTGTCTGAGTCCCAAGAACGGATGTTAATCTGTGTAGAAAAAGGAGCAGAACAGCAAGTTTGTGAATTGTTTCAAACATATGACTTAGAAGCGGTAACGATTGGATCCGTAACAGATGATGGACAGTATCGTGTCTTTCACAGTGGCAAAATAGTCGCAGATGTACCAGTAGATGCTTTAGCAGAAGAAGCACCTGTTTACCAGAAAGCCTATCAAGAACCAGAACGGATGCGTGCTTTTAAAAAATTAGCGCCCTTCATTCCAGAAATTACGAATAGTACGGAATTATTAAAACGCCTATTGCAACAGCCAACGATTGCATCGAAAAAATCAGTTTACGAAACCTATGATAGTCAAGTACAAACGAATACAGTGGTGCAACCAGGAAGTGATGCAGCTGTATTAAGAGTACGGGGCACCAATAAAGCCTTAGCGATGACGACAGATTGTAATAGCCGTTATTTGTATTTAAATCCTGAAATTGGTGGGCAAATTGCGGTTGCAGAAGCAGCCCGTAATATTGTAGCAAGTGGAGCACAACCTTTGGCTATCACTGATTGCTTGAATTATGGTTCCCCAGATAAACCAGAAAGTTTTTGGGAATTATGGACGTCGGCGGATGGAATCGCCGCAGCCTGCCGTCAGCTAGGAACACCCGTGATTTCAGGGAACGTCTCTCTTTACAATGAAACAGATGGTCAAGCCATTTACCCTACGCCGATGATTGGTATGGTGGGAGTGATTGAAGATGTTTCACAAATTGCCACACAAGCGTTTAAACAAGTTGATGACTTAATTTATCTCATCGGTGAAACCCACGCAGATTTTAACGGCTCAGAAATTCAAAAAATGCAACTGGGTCGAATTGAAGGGCAATTACGCTCATTTGATTTAAAAGAGGAAAAAGCAAACCAAGAATTAGTTTTAAAAGCAATTCAAGCAGGCCTAATTGCTAGCGCGCATGATTGCGCTGAAGGCGGCGTTGCCGTTGCTTTAGCCGAGTCGGCTTTTGCTAACGAACTGGGGTTACAGGTGACACTGCCATTAACAAAAGAATATCTATTTGCGGAGACGCAATCCCGTTTTATTCTTTCAGTTAGTCCCCAGCATCAAGAAGAATTTGAAACACTAATTGGAAAAAAAGCCCAACACATTGGGAAAGTGACTGAAACTGGTTTGGTCATCCATGCGTTAGATGATGTGATCAATTGTTCAACAAAAGAAGCCAAAGCCTTATGGGAGGATGCGATTCCATGTCTTATGAAGCAAAAAGCTTAAATGAAGAGTGTGGTATTTTTGGTATTTGGGGTCATCCTGATGCGGCACACGTGACCTATTTTGGCTTACACAGCTTGCAGCATCGAGGCCAAGAAGGCGCGGGAATTGTGGTGAACAATTCTGGGAAATTAGATGGCCACCGTGATTTAGGTTTATTAGCAGAAGTATTCCAAAAGCAAGAACAACTGAATGCGTTAGAAGGAACGGCGGCTATTGGTCATGTACGCTATGCAACCGCTGGTACGGGTAGCGTGGATAATATTCAGCCATTTTTATTTAAATTTTATGATAGTCAAATTGGGTTAGCACACAATGGCAATTTGACAAATGCCAAGCGTTTACGAAAACAACTAGAAAGAGAAGGAGCTATTTTTCATTCCAATTCAGACACTGAAATTTTAATGCACTTGATTCGAAAAAGCACTGCTGTCTCGTTTCTCGATAAACTAAAAGAGAGCTTGAATTTGGTTAAGGGTGGCTTTGCTTATCTTTTATTAACAGAAACGATGATGATTGCTGCACTGGATCCCAACGGCTTTCGCCCTCTCTCCATCGGACAAATGAACAATGGGGCGTACGTTGTGGCATCCGAAACGTGTGCATTAGAAACAGTTGGGGCTAGCTTTATTCAAGATGTGGCGCCTGGTGAAGTAGTCATCATTTCTGATGAAGGCTTGAAAATAGAGGTTTTCACTACGGAAGTCCAACCGGCGATTTGCGCAATGGAATATATTTATTTTGCACGACCAGATTCAAATATTGCTGGAGTTAATGTGCATACAGCTCGTAAAAGAATGGGAAAGAACTTGGCGATCGAAAGTCCAGTCGCAGCTGATATGGTAGTTGGGGTACCGAACTCGTCATTGTCTGCAGCTAGCGGCTATGCAGAAGAAGCACAGATACCTTACGAACTAGGTTTAGTAAAAAATCAATATGTCGCTCGAACATTCATCCAGCCGACACAAGAATTAAGAGAACAAGGTGTCCGTATGAAACTATCGGCAGTTCGTGGCGTGGTCAAAGGAAAAAAAGTCATTTTAGTAGATGATTCGATTGTTCGCGGGACCACTATTCGGCGCATTATTCATTTATTAAAAGAAGCAGAAGCGCAAGAAGTTCATGTCAGAATTGCTTCACCACCATTAAAATATCCGTGTTTTTATGGCATTGATATACAGACGCGAGACGAACTAATTGCGGCAAACTATTCAATTGAAGAAATCAAAGAGCAGATTGGCGCAGATTCGCTGGCTTTTTTGAGTGAAGCAGGGCTGATTGATGGGATTCAATTAAATTATGATGCTCCTTATTCTGGGCTGTGTATGGCTTACTTTAATGGAGACTATCCAACGCCTTTGTATGATTATGAAGAACAATATCAAGCATCCTTGAAAAAAGAAACTAGGAGGAATTGACATGGAAAATGCCTATTCAAAAGCTGGTGTAAATGTTGAGGCGGGATACGAAGTAGTAGAACGAATTCAAAAGCATAGCCAAAAAACACAACGGACGGGAACGTTGGGCATGCTTGGTGGTTTTGGTGGTTGTTTTGATTTAAGCAGTTACAAGCTTAAAGAACCAGTTTTGGTATCAGGAACGGATGGCGTAGGCACAAAGTTACTCTTGGCAATTGAAGAACAGAGACACGAGACAATCGGAATTGATTGTGTAGCAATGTGTGTCAATGATGTCGTCGCACAAGGCGCCGAACCGTTATATTTTTTAGATTATTTAGCGTTAGGGACCGTTAATCCAGCTAAAGTTGAAGCAATTGTTGCGGGTGTTGCGGCTGGCTGTTGTGAGGCGAATGCAGCCTTAATTGGGGGCGAAACAGCTGAAATGCCTGATATGTATGAAGCAGATGCTTATGACGTGGCTGGTTTTGCCGTGGGTATTGCTGAGAAAAGTCAACTCTTGACTCCAAGTAACGTAAAAGAAGGCGATTTCTTGATTGGTCTTCCTTCAAGTGGTCTTCATTCTAATGGTTACTCGTTAGTAAGAAATGTTTTTTTTAAGAAACGTTCGTTTAAAACAACGGACAAGCTTCCAGAATTGGCACCCAAAACGTTAGGGGAAGAATTATTAACACCAACAAAAATTTATGTGAAGGAATTATTGCCATTGTTAAAAGCAGGACTCGTGCATGGGGCTGCGCATATTACTGGTGGCGGGTTTTTAGAAAATCTACCAAGAATGTTTTCTTCTTCATTAGCTGCAGAGATTCAATTAAATAGTTGGCCAGTGCTACCAATTTTTAAATTGATTCAAAAATACGGTGAAATTCCACCTGAAGAAATGTATGAAATTTTCAATATGGGCTTGGGGATGATTTTAGCGGTGAGTCCAGAGCATGTTGAAAAAGTTCAGGAGCTTTTGCCAGAAGCTTTTGAAATTGGTCGTTTGGTACCCAGGAAAACGAAAGCCGTTATTTTTAAGGAAGCCTTATGAAGATAGCTGTTTTTGCATCTGGCAATGGTAGCAATTTTGAGGCGATTGCTGCAGCTTTTTCCCAGAAAAAAATCGCAGGGCAGTTGAGCTTAGTCTTTTGTGATCAGCCTGAAGCCTATGTATTGACCCGTGCCCAAAAACGCAAGATTCCCGTTGTTTGCTTTTCGCCATCTGATTTTCCATCTCGTACGCAGTATGAGAAACAAGTATTGAAACATTTAAAAGAGCATCAGATCGATTTAATCGTGTTAGCTGGTTATTTGAGAATTATCGGCAAGACTTTACTGGAGGCTTATCCAAAGAGAATCGTCAATATTCATCCTTCTCTGTTACCTAGTTTTCCAGGTCTTCACGGAATTGAAGAGGCATTTCATTATGGAGTGAAAATAACAGGAATCACTATCCATTATGTTGACTCTGGGGTTGATACAGGACCGATTATTTTCCAAACAACCACCAAGATTGATACTGAAGATACATTGGACACATTAGCAGAGAAAATTCATGCTCTTGAGCACGAATGGTACCCAAAAATAATTTCACAAATTGTAAAGGAGACAATGAAATGACCAAAAGAGCATTGATTAGCGTTTCAGACAAAACAGGAGTGACAACATTTGCAGCAGGCTTAGTTGCAAATGGCTTTGAAATTATCTCCACTGGGGGTACAAGGAGTGTCTTAGAAGAAGCGGGGGTACCGACACTTGCTATTGACGACATCACTGGCTTTCCAGAAATGTTAGATGGCCGTGTCAAAACGTTACATCCGAATATCCATGGCGGACTTTTGGCAAAAAGGGGAAACCAAGCGCATCAAAAAGCACTGACTGAACAAGGCATTCACTTTATTGACCTTGTAGTAGTGAATCTTTATCCATTTAAAGAAACAATTTTAAAACCAGCGATTTCTGAAGCAGAAGCGATTGAAATGATTGATATTGGCGGTCCTAGCATGTTACGTTCAGCGGCAAAAAATTATCAAGACGTAACAGCAGTGATTGATCCTAGTGATTATGAACAGGTATTAAGTGAAATTAGCAGCACCGGAACTAGCCAGTTAGCCACTAGAAAAAGATTAGCAGCAAAAGTCTTTCGTCATACCGCTGCTTATGACGCGCTTATCGCTGACTATTTGACGACGCAAGTGGGTGAAACTGAGCCAGAGAAACAGACGCTTACTTATGAACGCAAACAAACATTGCGCTATGGTGAAAATAGCCATCAACAGGCCACCTTTTATCAATCCGTTGTACCTGTATCACTATCCATTGCTTCCGCTCGACAACTTCATGGCAAAGAACTGTCATATAACAATATTCGAGATGCTGATGCAGCACTCCGGATTGCTAGCGAGTTTACAGAACCTACGGTCGTCGCTGTTAAACATATGAACCCATGTGGAATTGGAACAGGAAAAACGATTTTGGCAGCCTACCGTCAGGCATTTGAAGCAGATCCAGTTTCAATTTTTGGTGGCATTGTTGTTTTGAATCGTCCAGTGGACCAAGCGACTGCGGCTGAAATGCATCAAATCTTTTTAGAGATAATTATTGCGCCTAGTTTTGAGGAAGAAGCTCTGGCACTGTTATCTCAGAAAAAGAATCTTCGTTTGTTAACGTTAGATTTTCATGCTCAAGAAAAAAAAGCGGTGGAATTAGTTTCTGTTATGGGCGGGTTATTAATTCAAGAACAAGATACAGTTGTTGAAAATGACCAAGCATGGCAAGTTGTTACAGAGCGCCAACCCACACCAGCTGAAAGAGACGCATTGAACTTTGCTTGGAAAGCAGTCAAGCATGTAAAATCAAACGCTATTGTTTTAGCCAATGAAAGCCAAACGGTGGGGATTGGCGCTGGTCAAATGAATCGAATTGGGTCAGTAAAAATTGCAGTTGATCAAGCCCAAGCAGCTGGAAAATTACAAGGGGCCGTCTTAGCAAGTGATGCCTTTTTCCCCATGGCAGATAGTGTGGAATACGCTGCACAACATGGTATTCAAGCAATTATTCAGCCAGGCGGGAGCATTAAAGACCAAGCATCAATCGATCTAGCGAATCATTATGGCATTGCGATGATTTTTACTGGGACTCGTCATTTCAAACATTAATTTTTAAAGGAGAAACCGATGAATATATTAGTGATTGGGCGTGGTGGTCGTGAACATGCAATCGCCAAAAAATTACAGCAAGAAAACAAAGTCAAGGCTGTTTATTGTGCACCAGGTAATCCTGGTATGAGTGGTGATAATATTCGGACTGTACCTATCAGTGAAGAGCAGCAAACGGAACTAATTCAATTTGCGAAGGATAATCAGATTGATTGGACATTCGTCGGACCGGAAACGCCATTAATTGAAGGGGTTGTAGATGCCTTTCAAGCAGCGGGATTACTGATTTTTGGCCCGACAAAAGCAGCTGCAATAATTGAAGGTTCAAAAAGTTTTGCGAAAGATTTTATGCAAAAATACCAGATTCCAACGGCAGAATATCGGGTCTTTCAACGTTTGGCACCTGCCTTAGAATATATTGAACAGCAAGGAGTACCAATTGTTATTAAGGCGGATGGTTTGGCAGCTGGAAAAGGAGTAGTAGTTGCCGAAACAAAAGCAGCCGCAAAACGGGCGCTAGTTGCGATGATGGAGGACCAACAATTTGGAGCAAGCGGTCAAACGGTCGTAATCGAAGAATTTTTGCAAGGAGAAGAATTTTCCTTAATGGCTTTTGTTTCTAATGAGAAGGTATATCCGATGGTGATTGCTCAAGATCATAAGCGGATTTTCGATGGGGATGCTGGTCCGAATACAGGGGGGATGGGTGCTTACACACCAGTGCCTCAGATCCCAGAAGAAGCGATTCAGCAAGCCATTAGCCAAGTACTGAAACCGACTGCTAAAGGAATGGTGGCTGAAAAACGTCCGTTTCAAGGGATTTTATATGCTGGTTTAATCCAAACAGCAACTGGCCCCAAGGTTATTGAATTTAATGCTCGATTTGGGGATCCAGAAACACAAGTTGTGTTGGCGCGTTTAGAGAGTCCCCTTTCAGAAATAATTTCTTCATTGCTGGTGAAAGAGCAACCAACGATTGCATGGAATGAGTTAGCGAGTGTTGGTGTTGTTGTAGCTGCAGAAGGCTATCCTAATCAATACAAGACAAATCTACCATTGCCCGAAATGTCTGATGAAACCATCTATTATGCAGGGGTAACTCGTTCAGAACAGGCTCTGGTTTCGGCTGGCGGACGAATCTTTTTAGCAGAAGCAACTGCTTCGACTCTTGAAGAAGCCCGCAAAAAAGTTTATCAAACATTGGATAATTACTCATTTCCTGGAATGTATTATCGAAAAGATATAGGTGTGAAAGGCTTGATTTAGGATTTTCAAAAACAGAGGCAAGGACATTTAATCAAATGTTTCCTTGTCTTTTTTTTATTGCAAATTCAGATAGGGAGGCATAAACTGAAAGTATATCCATCATTAAACTAGAGGAGAAAGCTAAGATAATGAGAGAGAAGCAGATTGAAAAAGTTAGTCAGGGGTTATTTATTGTTACAAGTGTCTTGGCAGTCAGTTTACTGTTATTAAGTGCGGTGGTTTATCCTGATTTACCAGCTCATGTGCCCATTCATGTGAATTTTTGGGGCGAGGGTAATTCGTTTGGCCCAAGATCTAGTATATTTATGTGGCCAGCGGTCCTGTTTGGCTTGAGTATTTATCAACGAAGTTATCAATCAGTACAACCATACGGTGGATGGCTGAAGGTGTTCTTAATCATTGTTAATCTTGGCGCTTTGTTTAGTATTCTGCGTCTATTTATTCATTTGTTGGTTTGAAGGGGGCGAAAGGTGAGAAAATGAGAAAGCTAATTTTGGTTTTTGTGGGCTGTGCCATGGCCTTTTGTTTATGGCCTAATCAAGCGGCGGCTGTAGCTGGTGGCTATGGCGGTGGACGTGTAGAAAGTCCTAGCGGGGGTAATCCCTCGAATGGTTTTTCGCCAGGCGGTGACGGATCAAGAAGTTATGTTCATCATAACGAGACCGGGACCAGCAACACAACGCCACTGGAAGGCTTAATTTCAACAGTGTTTTTTGTTCTTTTTGGGGGCACGATGATTTGGCAAAGACGCCGCAGAAATCAACCAGTCGATGAAGGTGCTTTTCAAGAAATGTGGGCAGCATTACCTGGAACATCAAAAGAAAAAAAGGCACTCTTAAAAGAAATACAACAAACGTTTTTAGAAATACAACAAGCGTGGGATCAAGAAAACTTGTCTGTAGTCAAAGATAACTATACAGAAAAACTTTATCAAAAACATCTTGCAGTATTACAAGAAAATCAACAAGCGGGCATCAGAAATCATGTAAAAAAAGTGAAAGTAGCGCCAGCTTCGAATTATCATCATATTAGTGAAACCAGTTTTTCACTGATGCTTCATTTTTCTTGTATTGACTACGAGGAAGATACTCAAAGCGGTCGTGTTTTATCAGGATACAAGCATCAAAAACAATATTTTTCACAACTTTGGTATTTTGATTACAATCCATCCCTTGGAAAATGGCAAGCAGACTTCATTCAACCTAAAGGATAGTGCTAAAAAGCGCTTGGGGTTTAAATCCCAAGCGCTTTTTTATTCTTCGATGCGTTTTACAAGCTGTATTTTTTTATTTAATACGTAAATCAGGATACCGCCGACTGTCATTGAAAGAAGTTCACCAAGTCCAACGGTCAACCATGTGTACCAAAAAGGTAACTGATAAAAGAACGTTAAGGGTCCGGCGACAGTGAACATGGACAAAGCAAAAAGAATGGCCGCCAGCATTAGTTTAATCAATAAATTTTGCTGATTTTTTGTCGCAAAATAGGCAATCCATAAGACTGCGCACGTTCCAGCGCTACCGATGACTATATCGATGATGCCAAGAGGCGAAGCGGTGTTGGCAATCGCAACCCCTAACGTAATGGACCAGATATATCGCTTGTTAAAAACGCCTAAATAATTAAATAATTCGGCAAGACGAAGCTGTATCGGACCAAAACTAAGCGGAGCGAGAAGTACAGTGACAACGACATACAAAGCGGTAACCAGCGCCATTTTAGCCAAAGCCGTAGCTGACCACGTACTGGTTTGTGGATTTGATGAATGATTCATTTGAGATTCTCCTTTATAAAACAACGACGTGTTTTAGTGATAACCATAACCAAAGGAAGGGCAGTAAAGCCAACTGAAGTGTTATGGTGTGAGTTGCCTCACTGTGTTACATGTTACTGAAGAACAGACACTCTGTAAAGTCTTTTTATTTCATGGTCCAACCACCATCAATGGTCATAACTGTGCCATGGATATAATCAGCGTCATCACTAGCTAGAAATAATGAAAGTTTTGCTACTTCTTGTGGCTGTGCCCAACGGCCCGCGGGTGTTTCACGTGCTACCCAAGCAGCCATTTCACCTTCTCCTGCAAAATCAGCTGCGTTCATGGGTGTTTGGATGGCACCTGGCGCAATCGCATTTGCTCGAATGCCTAATTTGGCATAATCGTAGGAAAGCTGTTTTGTATACCCGATGATTGCGTGTTTAGAGGCAGTGTACGCTGCGCCGCCGCCCCCAGCTACTAAGCCGGCGATAGATGCCATATTAACGATTACTCCTTTTTTTTGTTGGAGGAAATAAGGTAATATGGCATTGGTCACTAAAAAGACACTTTTTAAATTGGTTGCTAAAATTTGATCCCATAAAGCTTCCGAAGTTTCTAGAGAAGGACGATAATCATCTAAAATACCTGCCGTATTTAATAAAATATCAATTTGGCCGTTGTTTTTCACAATTTGTTTCATCGTGGCTTGCACAAATGAGGGAGAAGACACATCACCGACAAAATAAGTAAATGGCTTAGTAGAATCTGGGTTAACCAGTGCGGCTGTCTGTTTTAACCCCGTTTCGTCTAGGTCGATGCCAATAACCTCAGCGCCCTGTTCAGCAAAGGCAATTGCTTGTGCTTGGCCAATCCCTGAAGCTGCACCGGTTACAAGCACCCGTTTTGTTTCAAATTCTTTTGGCATAAGAAAAACTCCTTTAAACATTTAAAAATTAAGGTCTGGAAGAACGAGCAATCGCCGTAATCTGCCAGACCTTATATGTGTAGTTATGCTTCAACAATCACCCAATCTTCTGCTAAGACATCACAAGGTGTTGGTGAAAACATGCTGTAGCCTTCATCAGAAGTTTTGATTAAAAAATACGGGGTAACTTGTAAAAATTCACCTTCGGAGGTGCCAATTTCATCACGTAATTCAATAAAAAGTTCAAAACCGCTCCAGCCTTTACGTACGGCTTTTTTTCCTGCTTTAATCTGTGGCAATACTTCTTCAAATGTCATTTGATTGTGCTCCTTTTTCGTTAAATGGTAGTTCGTGATAGCTCGTTGCGCCTTTTTCAATTGTCAACTGACCGTTAAGTAGATCTGTCATTTCAGCTATAAATGTTTCTGTTGCTTGTTCATCTACTAAACAAATTAACTGAATAGACTCTGTGTAAATAGTTTCTTTAAGCGTGTAGGGACTATGTTCTAAAAAGGCTTGGGCTTTTCCTAATAAAGGATAGGCGATCGTAATCAATAGTTCTTGTTGCAATTTGCCAATGACTAAACCAATTTCATCTAAAGTGTGGGAAAGAGCATGACTATATGCTCGGATTAAACCACCAGTGCCTAATTTTATTCCGCCAAAATAACGAGTGACAACAGCCACTACGTTGATTAACTCTTTTTTCTGTAAGACTTCCAGCATTGGAACACCAGCAGTGCCACTAGGTTCGCCGTCATCGCTGCTCCGCTGAATGTCATTTTTTTCGCCGATCACAAAAGCACTACAATTATGATTGGCTTTCCAATGTTCTTTTTTTATTGCGGCGATAAAGGCTTTTGCTTCTTCTTCTGATGTTACGCGCTTTACAGAACAGATAAACCGCGATTTCTTGATTTCAATCCCGCTGAAACCATCTTGTTTGACTGTAATATAGCTTTCTAACATATGGGCATCCTTTTCTCTCGTAATAAAGTCAGTATAAAAAAGAATCAACTGAATAGCAACTTTTTCTCTCATCTTTTTTGTGAGATTTTTGGAAAAAAACGTTATAATAAGGTATGATAGAGAAAAGGGAGGCGCTGGAAAATGGTACATACACGACAGAAAAAATATGATACAATTACTCATTATTTGAAAACGAATGGCGGTTCCCAAGTTACCTTGACCTTTACCCAGTTTGATGAATTGTTATTCCCTCATTCTGGTTTACCAAAAACTGCTAAGACAGATGTCGATTGGTGGGCAAACGATTATAAGCATCCAGAAAAGGGCGCTTATGGTTGGTTGAATGCGAGTTACCAAGTAGTTCAAGTGAATTTGGAAAAAGAATATGTGGTATTTAATAAATTACTGAAGTCAGCATGGTACGTTTAAACCAAGATTGTATCCGCTTTAAAAAACAAGAATGATTGACAAAAATTAACTTTACACTATAATATTTTTAATAGATAATGTTGAAAATTGAAAAAGGCAATGGTAAAAGGGGCTGTTAAAATGTCAAAAAAAACAATTATGTTAGTTTGCTCCGCAGGAATGAGTACTAGTTTACTTGTTACAAAAATGCAAAAAGCAGCATTTAATCAAGGCTTAGATGCCCATATATTTGCGGCTTCTGCATCGGAAGCAGAAACAAATTTAGAAAATAATCCAGTCGATGTGTTATTGTTAGGTCCACAAGTTCGTTATATGAAGAGTGATTTTGAAAAGCGTCTATCACCAAAAGGTATCCCAACAGATGTCATTAGCATGTCTGATTACGGCTTAATGAACGGGGAAAAAGTGTTGGAACAAGCCTTGGGTTTGTTAGCACAAGCAGATAAAAAAGAGTAAAAAACAAGTTGTTTTTTCGAGAATCTTCGAAAAAGCAACTTGTCTTTTTTTATGATTTTAGTTAATTGGAATTAAGCTGAAGCAGCCATTCTGGTTTATCAGTTTCATAAATTATAGAGCCGAAATTAGTCCTATGAGCTAGAGAAAGATAACTGTCTTTAATTTTTTACTTTAATCTAGATACTAAAAAAGCATACTTAACAATCTATTTTCTGAATAATAAACGCCTTTTTCCGTAGTCTAAAAGTTGTAATTCAAAGAATGATTAACAATATTTTTATATACGAGTCATTATAGTATGGCATAAGCATTTCGAATAACAGACTTATTCAGCAAATAAATGAGAGATAATTCTGTTTTTGTTGTTTAAAAATAATGAGGTTATTTCATAAGGCATACTTTCTTCATACGTGATTTCTAAAGGACTATCTTTATCAAAAGAAATAATTTGTGAGTCAGGCATTGCAAGTAATATAGGTGAATGAGAGACAATAATAAACTGAGACCCCTCATCAATTAGTTTTTTTATAGATATCATTAAGGCTAGTTGGCGTTGAGGTGAGAGAGCCGCTTCAGGTTCATCTAACAGGTACAGACCATTTCCTCTAAACCGATGGTTCACCAGATTCAAAAAACTTTCGCCGTGTGATTGATGATGTAGGGATTTATCGCCGTATTCAGAAAAATCTAAGTCTATATTTTCTGCATATGTAGCAACATTGTAGAAACTTTCAGCTCTTAAAAAGAAACCATCCGTAGCACGCTTTACACTTTTTCCAACAGTTAAATAATTATATAAATCCAAGTGAGTATCGTTTGTAGAGAAATTAAAATTAATACTACCGCCTTCAGGATTAAATCCCCAGTTGACTGCGATTGCTTCTAGTAAAGTGGATTTTCCAGTTCCATTTTCACCTGAAAAAAAAGTAATAGGTTTTTTAAAATTTAGTGAATTAAATTTATTCAGCCCTTCAATTTTTGAAAAAACAGAATCTTCTTCAAAAGCTTTGAATTCTAGTCTTTTTAAAAAAATATTTTCCATGATAAAGCTTGCTCCTTTCTAGTCTTTTCAAATTAAAGCTTGAATTACTAGATATACTTTAACATTAATTTTTCTTTAAAGGTAGATAAATTTGTTTATAAAAAAGCTGCATATAGGTAAGTCGAAAGTAGAAGATTCGTGTAAACAATAAAGCGTATCAAGAGTTTGTTTAGTAGGTAACGACTAGATAAGAATAGAAAGATAACGGTGGGAGATCTCCTTTTTCGCAAAAAAGCTAGAGAAATGCGTATTTTATAATTGAGGTGGTTAACATGGAAGATTTGCATGGACGTAAAATAATTCTTGAAGAAACAGAACCTTCAATACAGACAAAACTGGTTTATTTATCAACAATGTTAGAGCGTTCAACCCTAACAATTCAATGTCAGCGGTGCGGAGAAGTCGTATCCAAAAAAGAAAACAGACTGGCGACAAATGTATACTACTGTCATGCGTGCATTCAATTAGGCCGTGTGACTTCTTGTCAAAAATTTTGTCATTTACCAGAAAGGCCCAATAGCCCAAGAACTGTCTTTTTTGAGTGGTCTGGACAATTAACAAAGGGACAGCAAGCGATCTCAGTTGAACTTTGTGAGACGGTAAAAATAAGGGAGAATCGCTTAGTGTGGGCAGTTACAGGTGCAGGCAAAACAGAAATGTTATTTGCTGTTTTGCACCAAACCTTACAAGAAGGGGGACGAATTGCGCTGGCTTCGCCGCGTGTCGATGTTTGCTTAGAACTGTTTCCCAGAATCCAAGCGGTTTTTCCTCACGAAGCAATTGCTTTACTTCATGGAAACAGTCAAGAAGCGTATCGTTATACGAAACTAGTGATTTGCACCACCCATCAATTATTGAAATTCCATCAAGCGTTTGATTTACTTATCGTTGATGAAGTCGACTCTTTTCCTTTTGTTAATAACGAGCATCTTTATTATGGAGTGCGTAACGCACGAAAAAAAAGAAGTAGTTTGGTGTACTTAACAGCAACCCCTACGAAAGAATTACGGAAGCTTTTACAGCAAAAGAAGTTAGCGGCCAGTATTTTGCCAGCAAGATATCATCGTAGGCCATTACCTGTGCCACGCCGATTTTGGGTTCAGTCGTGGCAACGTATTTCTACCAAAAATATTAAAATCATTGCACATCATTTGAAACGTTTATTGGTGCGTAATTCAGTTTTATTATTTTGCCCAAGCATTCCATTAATTCACCAATTGCATCCATTAATAGCTGAGCGATTTTCCGACAAAGAAGTTGTCGTCGTTTATGGTAGTGATGAACTTCGTCTGGAAAAAGTTCAAGCAATGCGTCAGCAGAAAACGGATATTTTGATCACTACAACCATTTTAGAACGTGGTGTGACTTTTGATGCAGTCTCAGTTATTGTTTATGGTGCCAATCATCGAGTCTTCACTTCTTCAACACTTGTCCAAATTGCGGGCCGAGTCGATCGAAGACAAGAATTCAATTACGGCGAAGTTTTATTTTTACATGATGGGGAAACAAGAGACATGAAAGAGGCAATTCGGCAAATAAAGCAAATGAATCGCTTGGCTAGCAAACGAGGGATGTTAGATGGATTGTAAAAATTGCGCAAGCCCCATTCGTTTGGAGATAACATTAAAAATGCTCTTACGTTTTAAAAAATGGGCGAGGCCTTCACTTTGCCAGCACTGCCAAGCAAAGTTCCAGAAACTGCCAATGACAGGCACTTGTTTTGGCTGTAGTCGCGTCAGCCAAGAGCATTATTGTTTTGATTGTCAAAGGTGGCAGCTGCTTTATCCAGAGTATTCTTTTCATAATACAGCGTTGTTTCATTATGATGAAGGAATGCAAGAGTGGATGGAACGCTATAAATTTCAAGGAGACTATCGCTTAAGAATGTGTTTTAACGAGGAAATCAACTTTTACTTTCAGCAACAATCTGCGGACTATATAATTCCGGTGCCCTTATCCGAAAAACGAATGCAAGAACGAGGCTTCAACCAAGTAATTGGCTTACTAGAAGCGGCTGATGTTCCGTACAGCCCTTTTTTAATTAGAAAAGAGGAAAATGTTCCGCAATCTAAGAAAACTAGAAAGGAAAGGATGCGGTTGCAACAACCATTTGACATCCCAAAAGAAAATCAAAAAAAATTAAAAAATTGTTCTATTATTTTGGTGGATGACATCTATACCACTGGACGAACTCTTTTTCACGCAGCGGCTGTTATCAATGACTGTTATCCTAAAAGTTTGAATACGTTTACTCTCGCGCGGTAAAAAGAAAAGAATTCATAAATTTGATGACTATTTTGTTGGCAAAACCCAGATTATTCGATATAATGAAATTAAGAAGAAGGGAATTAAAGAGTGGTCCTTTAATCTTTTCTTTACTGGTAGATGAAAGGGGTAATTGTTATGTTTAGATATAATGTACGTGGAGAAAATATCGAGGTAACCGAAGCGATTCGAGACTATGTTGAGAAAAAAGTCGGTAAATTAGAAAGATATTTCAGCGATTCACCTGAAGCAACGGTTCACGTGAATTTGAAAGTGTACACTGAAAAAACAGCCAAAGTCGAGGTTACTATTCCTCTTCCTTATCTAGTTTTACGAGCTGAAGAAACGTCACCTGATTTATACGCAAGTATTGATTTGGTTGTCGATAAATTAGAACGACAAATTCGTAAATTTAAAACAAAAATCAACAGAAAATCTCGTGAAACAGGACGTAACAATACAAAAGCCGCTGTCTTCTTAGTTGGTGAAGAAACAGAAGAAACACCTTCAGAATTAGACATCGTTCGTACAAAACGTCTATCATTAAAACCGATGGACAGTGAAGAAGCTGTTTTACAAATGAACATGTTAGGACACAACTTCTTCATTTTTGAAGATGCTGAAACAAATGGAACAAGCATTGTTTACCGTCGTAAAGATGGCAAATATGGCTTGATTGAAACAGACTAAAGCTTAAAATAAGAGCTGAAATGCCTTCGTGCATTTCAGCTCTTTAAACATCTTTAAAGCACGGAGTAAAGAAAAAATAAAGAAATACATAAAATAACTTTAAAAGTTCCTCTTTTAAAGGAAAATGTCTGCAAAATAGAGAGAAATGGTTTTCTTTCTCGTCAAGTAATGATAAAATAAAACGGATAGATTGTGCTTCTTGTACAAAAAGGATACAAAAATAAAAAGAGGTAATTGAAAGGAACACAGATACCAATGGCAAATTTTTTGAAAAAAATGATTGAAAACGATAAAAAAGAATTAAGACGATTAGAAAAAATCGCCGATAAAATTGATGCACATGCAAGTGCAATGGAACAACTAAGCGATGAACAATTACGTGAAAAAACAGATGAATTTAAAGCCCGTTATCAAAAAGGGGAAACCTTAGACGAACTATTACCAGAAGCGTTTGCGGTTGTCCGTGAAGCTGCTAAACGAGTACTAGGTTTATTCCCATACCGTGTCCAATTAATGGGTGGGATTGTGCTTCATGACGGGAACATTCCTGAAATGAGAACAGGTGAAGGGAAAACCTTGACTGCCACAATGCCTGTATACTTGAATGCACTATCTGGCGAAGGAGTACACGTTGTTACAGTTAATGAATACTTAGCAACCCGTGACTCTAACGAAATGGGAGAATTATATAATTTCTTAGGCTTAAGCGTTGGCTTAAACATTAACTCTAAATCTTCTGATGAAAAACGTGAAGCGTATAACTGTGATATCACTTATAGTACAAATAACGAATTAGGATTTGACTATTTGCGTGATAACATGGTTGTTTATCGCAGCCAAATGGTTCAACGTCCATTAAACTATGCAATTGTCGATGAAGTGGATTCAATCTTAATTGATGAAGCAAGAACCCCATTAATTATTTCTGGACAAGCTGAAAAATCGACAGCACTCTATACGCGTGCCGATAATTTTGTCAAACGCTTAAAAGAAGATGAAGACTACAAAATTGATATTCAGTCTAAAACAATTGGTTTAACAGAAGCAGGTATTGAAAAAGCTGAACAAACTTTCGGATTGGATAACCTTTACGATATTGAAAATACAGCATTAACGCACCATTTAGATCAAGCGTTACGGGCAAACTATATCATGTTACTAGACATTGATTACGTGGTTCAAGACAATAAAGTCTTAATTGTTGACCAATTTACTGGTCGTATCATGGATGGTCGTCGTTATTCTGATGGCTTGCATCAAGCGATTGAAGCAAAAGAAGGCGTCGAAATTGAAGATGAAACAAAAACAATGGCGACGATTACGTTCCAAAACTACTTCCGGATGTACAAAAAACTAGCCGGGATGACTGGTACTGCTAAAACAGAAGAAGAAGAATTCCGTGAAATTTACAATATTCAAGTCATTCAAATCCCAACCAATCGTCCAATTATCCGTGACGATCGTCCAGATTTACTTTATCCAACCTTGGAAAGTAAATTTAACGCAGTGGTGGAAGATATTAAAGAACGTTACCACAAAGGGCAACCAGTGTTGGTAGGGACTGTTGCGGTAGAAACATCAGAATTACTTTCTGATAAATTAAACGCAGCTAAAATTCCTCATGAAGTATTAAATGCGAAAAATCACTTTAAAGAAGCCGAAATCATTATGAACGCTGGTCAAAAAGGCGCAGTTACAATTGCAACAAATATGGCTGGTCGTGGAACGGATATTAAACTTGGTTTAGGTGTACTTGAACTAGGTGGTCTAGCGGTTATCGGGACAGAACGTCATGAGTCACGTCGTATTGATAATCAGTTGCGTGGACGTGCAGGACGTCAAGGGGATCCAGGGGTTTCACAATTTTATTTATCTTTAGAAGATGACTTAATGAAACGCTTTGGTTCAGAACGAATTAAAACATTCTTAGAACGAATGAATGTGCAAGAAGAAGATGCAGTTATTCAAAGTAAAATGTTTACTCGCCAAGTAGAATCTGCTCAAAAACGTGTGGAAGGAAATAACTATGACACACGTAAAAATGTCTTACAATACGATGACGTGATGCGCGAGCAACGTGAAGTTATTTATGCGCAACGACAAGAAGTAATTATGGAAGAAAATGACTTGTCTGATGTATTGATGGGCATGGTAAAACGGACGATTGGCCGAGTGGTGGATAGCCATACACAATTAGAAAAAGAAGAATGGAATTTAGATGGGATTGTCGATTTTGCAGCCTCAACACTTGTCCATGAAGATACGATTTCTAAAAAAGATTTAGAAAATAAATCAGCTGAAGAAATCAAAGACTACTTAGTGGCACGTGCGCAAGAAGTATTTGAAGAAAAATCTCAACAATTGAATGGTCAAGAACAATTGCTAGAATTTGAAAAAGTAGTCATCTTGCGTGTCGTCGATACTAAATGGACAGATCACATTGATGCGATGGATCAATTACGCCAATCTGTCGGCTTACGTGCGTACGGTCAAAACAACCCATTAGTAGAATATCAAACAGAAGGTTATTCTATGTATAACAATATGGTGGGTTCAATCGAATATGAAGTAACACGTTTATTCATGAAATCGGAAATTCGCCAAAATGTCCAACGTGAGCAAGTAGCTCAAGGACAAGCGGAACATCCAGAAACAGAACAAGATGCAGCTGCACAAAGCAACACAAGTGCGAAGCGTCAACCTGTGCGTGTAGATAAAAAAGTGGGCCGTAATGATTTATGCCCATGCGGAAGTGGCAAAAAATTCAAAAATTGTCATGGGAAAAACGCTTAATTAAAGAAAAAACGCAGGGTGGGGCAATTTGTCCCGCCTTTGCTCTTTTTACCATAAAGAGAAAGAAGGAATCATTTTGGAAAACCCAGAAATTCGTACATTATTAGACGAAATGACACAAAAAATTACTAGCTTCAGGAGGTCTCTTTGACTTAGACCAGTTAGAAGAAGACATTGCCGAGGCGGAAAATCGGATGGGAGAACCTGGTTTTTGGGACAACACAGAAACGGCTCAAAAGCTAATTAACGAAACCAATAGTTTGAAAGAAAAATATCAACAATTTCATCAGCTCTCTGAGGAACTTGACGAATTAACGGTGATGTTTGAATTACAACAAGAAGAATATGATGCAGAGATTCAAGAAGAATTGGAAGAAAGAATTCATCTCTTGCAAGAACGTTTAACAACTTATGAGCTATCCTTACTACTAAATGAGCCATATGATCATAATAACGCCCTAATTGAATTACACCCTGGTGCCGGTGGTACTGAATCACAAGATTGGGGAAGTATGCTTTTACGAATGTACACACGTTGGGCAGAAAGTCATGGTTTCCAAGTTGAAACGTTGGATTACCAAGCTGGAGATGAAGCAGGGATTAAAAGTGTCACCTTATTAATCAAAGGTTACAATGCCTATGGCTACCTAAAATCAGAAAAAGGTGTCCATCGTCTTGTGCGGATTTCGCCCTTTGATTCCGCTAAACGCCGTCATACTTCGTTTTGTTCAGTTGATGTAATGCCTGAATTAGACGACACAATAGAAATTGCGATCAATCCAGATGACTTAAAAATTGATACCTATCGAGCAAGTGGTGCCGGTGGTCAGCATATTAATAAAACAGAATCGGCTGTTCGAATCACACATATTCCAACAGGCACCGTTGTCGCAAGCCAAGCACAACGTTCTCAATTAAAAAACCGTGAGCAAGCAATGAGTATGTTAAAAGCCAAATTATATCAATTGGAAATGGAAAAGAAAGCCCAAGAAGCAGCAAGTTTACGTGGTGAACAAATGGAAATTGGCTGGGGCTCACAAATCCGTTCTTACGTGTTCCATCCGTATTCAATGGTCAAAGACCATCGGACAAATTACGAAACCGGTAATGTACAAGCTGTGATGGATGGAGACCTTGATGGTTTCATTGATGCCTACTTAAAACAGCGCTTAAGTTAAGCTCTTCATTAAATTGAAATAAAAATGTAACTTAATGCAAGAAGTTTGCAATATTCACATGTTATAATAAGTAGGATTGAAGAAAAAAGAGATGGAGAGAACGCCATGATTGAAATGAAAGATGTAATGAAGAAATATTCGAATGGTACAACAGCGATTCGGAATATTTCAGTAGAGATTGACCAAGGCGAGTTCGTCTATGTGGTTGGTCCCTCAGGTGCAGGGAAATCAACCTTTATTAGATTAATGTATCGTGAAGAAAAAGCAACAAAAGGTAATTTGACAGTTGCAGGTCATGATTTAATGAAAATAAAAAATAAAGAAGTTCCTTATTTACGTCGTGAAATCGGCATCGTTTTCCAAGACTATAAACTATTACCGAAGAAAACTGTGTATGAGAATGTGGCCTATGCGATGCAAGTTATCGGACGACGTCCTCGCGAAATCAAAAAACGCGTGATGGAAGTTTTAGATTTAGTCGGTCTAAAACATAAGGTACGTGTTTTTCCAAGCGAACTTTCTGGTGGGGAACAGCAACGGGTATCCATTGCACGAGCAATTGTAAATACACCGAAAGTTTTAATTGCCGATGAACCAACTGGGAACTTAGATCCAGAGAATTCATGGGAAATCATGAAATTGTTGGACCGGATTAACGCACAAGGAACAACAGTCGTGATGGCAACGCATAATAGTACAATTGTAAATACGATTCGTCACCGTGTTATTGCCATTGAAAATGGTCGCATTATCCGTGACCAAGTGGAAGGAGAATACGGCTACGATGATTAGAACATTCTTTTCTCATTTATTTGAAAGTATCAAAAGTTTAAAACGGAACGGTTGGATGACTGTTGCCTCAGCAAGTGCGGTTACAATTACATTAGTTTTAGTTGGTATTTTTATGGGCGTTATTTTTAATGCAACGAAACTTGCTGATGATGTCGAAAAAAACGTGACAGTGTCAGTTTTTGTCGATATTGGTACAAAACAAAATGAAATGAAAACATTAGAAAAACAACTTAAAGGATTAGACAATGTTGAAGATATTTCTTATTCAAACAAAGATCAACAATTGAAAAAAATCCAAGAACAAATGGGGGATGCTTGGAATCTTTTCGAAGGCGACAGTAACCCATTATACGATGTGTATTATGTCCGTGCGAAAACACCAGAAGACACGAAAGATATTGCGAAACAAGCAGCTAAATTCCCAAGTGTTTTTAAAGCCGATTACGGTGGTGTAAACTCAGACAAAATCTTTAAAATCGCTCAAACCGTTCGAACTTGGGGCTTAGCGGCGGCTGCATTACTTTTATTCGTTGCAGTGTTCTTAATTTCCAATACCATTCGGATTACGATTTTATCTCGTCAAAAAGAAATCCAAATTATGCGTCTTGTAGGAGCGAAAAACAGTTTCATTCGTTGGCCGTTCTTCTTAGAAGGTGCCTGGATTGGTTTGATTGGCGCAATCGTGCCAGTCATCATTATGACGTTAGGCTACCATCAAGTTTATAACATGTTCAACCCGCAGTTATTGCGCTCGAATTATTCATTAATTCGTCCAGAAGATTTTATCTGGAAAGTTAATCTATTAATGATTGCAACAGGAATGATTATTGGATCACTAGGTTCAGTTATTTCAATGCGTCGTTTCTTGAAAATTTAAAAAAGTATAATTTTGCGGGCAAAAACCTTGCCATCTAAGTGATCTATCACATAGAGATTGTTGTGATAGGAGAAATGTTTTTGTTCAGTAGACTATCTTAAAAGTTAAAAAATGACACATAAGTTGACTCGACTTATGTGTCATTTTTTAGTTAATAATCAATACACCAATCCATCGGAGTCTGTAGTAGATTTTGTATACGGGAGGACCTAGTTAATGGTGAAATTTATTGCCAGATGCTTAAAACGTATATATTATTTAAGTATAAGCAGATAACCGTAGATTAAAATTGTGGAAGTTGTTATTTTTTTCTTTCTAAATCATGATAAATTAAAGGGATAATAGTTATCATAAATTTCTGAAAATTATTTATTGAAAATTGTATCCCTTTACAAAAAATATTGTATAATTAAATTATTAATTGTCATTGCTTAAAGGAGGTTCTCATGTACAGTATCGGTTTAGATTTAGGGATTAGTAGTGTTGGTTGGTCAGTGATTGATGAACGGACAGGCAATGTTATTGATTTAGGTGTCCGTTTATTTAGTGCGAAAAATAGTGAAAAAAATTTAGAACGACGCACAAATCGTGGTGGACGTCGTTTAATTAGACGGAAAACGAATCGCTTAAAAGATGCAAAAAAAATACTTGCGGCTGTTGGATTTTATGAAGATAAATCATTAAAAAATAGTTGCCCGTACCAATTAAGAGTAAAAGGATTGACAGAACCATTAAGCAAAGGAGAAATTTATAAAGTGACTCTTCACATTTTAAAAAAACGTGGAATTAGTTACTTAGACGAAGATGATACGGAAGCAGCGAAAGAAAGCCAAGATTATAAGGAACAAGTTAGGAAAAATGCTCAGTTGTTAACAAAATATACGCCGGGTCAAATCCAATTACAGCGGCTGAAAGAAAATAATCGAGTGAAAACAGGAATCAATGCTCAAGGTAATTATCAGTTAAATGTTTTTAAAGTTTCTGCTTATGCAAATGAATTGGCAACCATTCTTAAAACCCAACAAGCCTTTTATCCTAACGAATTGACAGATGATTGGATTGCATTATTTGTACAGCCTGGTATTGCAGAGGAAGCTGGATTAATTTATCGCAAACGACCGTATTATCATGGACCAGGAAATGAAGCCAATAACAGTCCTTATGGTCGTTGGTCTGATTTTAAAAAAACAGGCCAACCAGCAACAAATATTTTTGATAGATTGATTGGCAAAGACTTTCAAGGTGAACTACGAGCAAGCGGCTTAAGTCTATCTGCACAACAATATAATTTACTCAATGATTTAACCAATTTAAAAATTGATGGAGAAATACCACTTTCGCCAGAACAAAAAGAATACATTTTAGCAGAATTAATGACCAAAGAATTTACTCGTTTTGGCGTTAATGATGTGGCTAAATTGCTGGGTGTAAAAAAAGAACGATTAAGTGGTTGGCGTTTGGATAAAAAAGGTAAACCAGAAATTCATACATTAAAAGGCTATCGGAATTGGCGAAAAATTTTTGCAGAATCAGGGATCGATTTGGCTACGTTACCAACAGAAACGATCGACTGTTTAGCAAAAGTTTTAACCTTAAATACCGAACGCGAAGGGATTGAAAATACGTTAGCTTTTGAACTGCCTGAATTAGCTGAATCTGTGAAGTTACTCGTTTTGGATCGCTACAAAGAATTGAGTCAAAGTGTTAGCTCGCAAGCGTGGCATCGTTTTTCTTTAAAGACATTACACTTATTAATTCCAGAACTAATGAACGCTACTTCAGAACAAAATACACTATTAGAACAGTTTCAGTTAAAGTCAGATGTTAGAAAACGTTATAGTGAATATAAAAAATTACCAACAAAAGATGTTTTGACAGAGATTTATAATCCAACGGTGAACAAAACAGTGAGTCAAGCCTTCAAAGTCATAGATGCTTTGTTAGTAAAATATGGAAAAGAGCAAATTCGTTACATCACTATTGAAATGCCTAGGGACGATAACGAAGAAGATGAAAAAAAACGAATAAAAGAATTACATGCAAAGAATAGTCAACGAAAGAATGACAGCCAAAGTTATTTTATGCAAAAGTCTGGATGGAGCCAAGAAAAATTTCAAACGACCATTCAAAAAAATCGTCGTTTTTTAGCTAAGTTATTATACTATTACGAACAAGATGGCATATGTGCCTATACAGGACTGTCTATTTCTCCTGAATTATTGGTTAGTGATTCAACAGAAATTGATCATATTATTCCAATTTCGATTAGCTTAGATGATTCTATTAATAATAAAGTACTGGTTTTAAGTAAAGCTAATCAAGTCAAAGGACAACAAACACCATATGATGCATGGATGGACGGTTCTTTCAAAAAAATTAACGGGAAATTTAGCAACTGGGATGACTATCAAAAATGGGTGGAAAGTCGCCATTTTAGTCATAAAAAAGAAAATAATTTATTGGAAACGCGGAATATTTTTGACAGTGAGCAAGTCGAAAAATTTTTAGCTAGAAATCTGAATGATACGCGTTATGCCAGTCGTTTAGTTTTAAATACCTTACAGAGTTTTTTTGCGAATCAGGAAACGAAAGTTCGAGTAGTTAACGGCAGTTTTACTCATACTTTACGGAAAAAATGGGGTGCTGACTTAGATAAAACTCGTGAAACACATCATCATCATGCCGTTGATGCGACATTGTGTGCAGTCACCCCGTTTGTCAAAGTTAGTCGTTATCACTATGCAGTGAAGGAAGAAACTGGTGAAAAAGTCATGCGTGAAATCGATTTCGAAACTGGTGAAATTGTCGATGAAATGTCTTACCGGGAATTCAAAAAATCAAAGAAGTATGAACGAAAAACCTATCAGGTAAAATGGCCTAATTTTCGTGAGCAATTGAAGCCAGTAAACCTCCATCCAAGAATTAAATTTTCTCACCAAGTGGATCGTAAAGCTAACCGCAAACTCAGTGATGCCACTATTTATTCTGTTCGAGAGAAAACGGAAGTCAAAACGCTGAAAAGTGGTAAACAAAAAATAACGACTGACGAGTACACAATCGGTAAAATCAAAGACATTTACACGGTAGATGGTTGGGAAGCCTTCAAGAAAAAACAAGATAAACTTTTAATGAAAGATCTTGATGAAAAGACCTATGAACGATTGTTGTCTATTGCAGAAACAACTCCTGATTTTCAAGAAGTGGAAGAAAAAAATGGTAAGGTAAAGCGTGTTAAACGTTCACCGTTTGCTGTTTACTGTGAAGAAAATGATATTCCAGCGATTCAGAAATATGCGAAAAAAAACAATGGACCACTTATTCGTAGTTTGAAGTATTATGACGGTAAATTGAATAAACATATTAATATCACCAAGGATTCACAAGGACGACCTGTTGAAAAAACTAAAAATGGTCGCAAAGTTACGCTACAAAGTTTAAAACCATATCGCTACGATATTTATCAAGACTTAGAAACTAAGGCTTATTATACAGTACAACTATATTATTCTGACTTACGTTTTGTGGAAGGTAAGTATGGAATCACAGAAAAAGAATACATGAAAAAAGTCGCCGAACAGACAAAAGGACAAGTGGTGCGTTTCTGTTTTTCTTTACAAAAAAATGATGGTTTGGAAATCGAATGGAAAGATAGCCAACGCTATGATGTGCGTTTTTATAATTTCCAAAGTGCTAATAGTATTAATTTTAAAGGGTTAGAGCAAGAAATGATGCCAGCAGAAAATCAATTTAAGCAAAAACCTTATAATAATGGAGCCATCAATTTAAATATTGCTAAATATGGCAAAGAAGGCAAAAAGTTACGAAAATTCAATACAGATATTTTAGGAAAGAAACATTATCTGTATTATGAAAAAGAACCAAAGAATATTATTAAATAAAAAGGAAGAAACGAAAAGGAAAGGGTTGCATGATTAGCGTTTTTGTAGTAATCTTTAATTGTAGTCGACGGACTACCGCGTTTGACGAAACGCGTCTTTAATAATTTTACTGATAAGAAATTATTGAGAATCTACAAAAATAAGGCATTTTGCCGAATTTACCGCCCTACATATGTAGGGCGGTTTTTTTATTAAAAAGGAGGAAATGTTGTTGGGATTTCGAACAGTTTTCGTAAAAAATGGCGAGAAATTAAAAGTAAAGTTAGATAATTTAGAAGTGATAAAAGAAGGGAATACATATGTCATTCCTTTGACAGATATTGAAAGTGTAATTTTAGAAGGCGACCAGACAGTCATCACTACACGGTTACTAGCGAAGTTCGCACAACATCATATTGATACCGTGATTTGTGATAATACGTTCATGCCTGTAGGTGTTTTTCTTGGTATTGGTCAGTATCATCGCAGTGCGAAACGAGCAATCTGGCAAAGTAATTGGACAGAAGAACATAAACAAGTAGCGTGGTGCGAAATTGTAACACAAAAAATTCAGAATCAAATCGCAGTTGCGAAATATTTAGGAACAAATTCCGAACGAGTGGAAGTATTAGAAAAACTTAGTGAAGGAATTTTACCAGGGGATACAACGAATCGTGAAGGACATGTTGCAAAAGTATATTTTCATTCATTGTATGGTGTGGGTTTTACCCGTGAAGAAGAGTGCTTACCAAATGCCTGTATGAATTATGGCTATGCAGTTATTCGTGCACAAATGGCCCGTTGCGTGGTAGCGTTAGGATTATTACCGATGTTAGGGATTTTCCATAAAAATGAATATAATTCGTTTAACCTAGTTGATGACTTAATGGAACCTTTTCGTCCATTAATGGATTGGTATATTCATCAAACGATATTGAAAAAGAATGAAAAGTATTTAACCTATCATAGTCGTTTAACCTTGGTGGAATTTTTACATCAAAAGATTAAGGTGAAAAACAAAAAAATTTATATGAACCAAGCAATGTCTGAATATGTAGCTGCTTTTGTGAAAGCAATGGAAACAGGTGATTTTGAAAACGTTCAGAAAATTCATTTGGTAAATATGTTGGAGTGTGAGGGGAAGTGAGTTTAGGAGTCGTGCGATTAATGTGTTTATTTGATTTACCCTTTGAAACGAAACAGGAGCAAAAAGAATACCGAATTTTTAGAAAACATTTACTGGAAAACGGATTTATTATGTTGCAGTATTCTATTTATTATCGGAGTTTGCCCAATCGTAGTGCGTTAAAAAAATATGAAACAATTCTAAAGAGAAAAGTACCACGTTCAGGGAACGTTCGATTGTTGTATGTTTCAGAAATTCAGTTTCAAGATATGCTATTATTGGCGGGCAGTCGTAGTCATCAAGAAGAAGTAGTTGGCGTTCGTCGATTGGTGGTGATTTAATGAAACAAATTCGTTTAGAATATCAGTATCAACAATTTATTGAATTCTTTTTGGAAGATTATGTATTTTTTTATGGAGGAGAAAACCAATGGCGTCGTAAAATATTACGAACATTAAAACGGTTTGCGAAACAAAAAGCGTTAAGTGACTTAGAAGAATCAATCTATGGAGATAACGGTATTGAAATTTTTTTAGAAGAAAAAAAGTTAAAGGCAAAGAGTATTGATTTTTACTTTTTAGAGGACAATACAAGTATTTTTCAACAAATGAATTTTATCAAAGGTACGTTACTTCACCAGGAATTACTTTATTTACAAGATGATTTTGATATTACAAATCAAATGAGCAATTTAAATGATCAGTTGTTAAAACTAGAAAATTTAATGAATGATAAATTAAATAACTATTTAACGAATATTGAACCGCATTTTTTAGAAATGAATTTTCAGGATATTTTGAAGTATTCGTTGTCATTAAACTATTTAGAAAATGGCCAATCGTTGCCTTTAGAAATGATGGATACAGGGGAATTGTTGGCTGAATTTATTTATCTCTTGCAACGGAGTATCAGCCGAAGAGAACAGCCTGTCTGGCTTGTTATTACAAATCCAGAAAGTTTTTTGGAGACGGAATCAATTCATTATATCTTTCAGCAGTTAAAGAAATTGGCTCAAGAAACAAAGCAGTTGAAGTTTTTTATTTTTAGTAATAGAAGCTTACCTTTACCGTATACGGAGGAAGATGTTGAGAAAACGATTTTGTTATATGATAAGTATCAGCAGTTGCCAGTTTTTGATGTTTTTCGTCAAAGTATCGAGCGACATTATCCAGATCAACTCTCTTGGACAAATCAACAACTAATTGATGCTTTTTATCGAGTCTGTCATTTTGTTGGTGATCAGTATACAAAAAATTATCTTTTACCTAAAGATATGATATTATTAAAATTGTTGAAGGAATTGTTAGATGACAATAGTGAGTGTGTCGAGACGTCAATGGAAAAGCTCACTGTATTGGAAGAACAATATTTTCGCGAACGATTATTGCGGAAAGAGTGAGTTTGGAATTTTAACCGTGTAAAGTTATATTTTTTATCAAAAGGATTATTAATGAGATTTCAAATTTTAAATTTGAGGTTTTTGTACTCTCAATAATTTCTTATCAGTAAAACATCAGCAACGCTTTTCCATTCATCAGATTTGTTTTTGTACTCTCAATAATTTCTTATCAGTAAAACCATTAAACAATACATCAATGGCATATGACAGTTTTTGTACTCTCAATAATTTCTTATCAGTAAAACTTTTCAGCAGTCTCTGCTTGTAATAATCGAGTTTTTGTACTCTCAATAATTTCTTATCAGTAAAACTTCGTGGATCGGTGAATACCCTTGATCAGGTTTTTGTACTCTCAATAATTTCTTATCAGTAAAACTGTTTTAGCTAATTCCTCTGCGCGCCATTCGTTTTTGTACTCTCAATAATTTCTTATCAGTAAAACAATTTTCTTTAATAACCGCATACGCTGAAGTTTTTGTACTCTCAATAATTTCTTATCAGTAAAACCTTTTGCAGCAAGATTCGCTAATTCATCGTGTTTTTGTACTCTCAATAATTTCTTATCAGTAAAACTTCTTGAATTCTTGGTATTTCAGTGCACCTGTTTTTGTACTCTCAATAATTTCTTATCAGTAAAACTTGATCATCAATCTAGCGTTACTAACTACTGTTTTTGTACTCTCAATAATTTCTTATCAGTAAAACACAGGATTAGGAATAGAAATTTTCGTTAAAGTTTTTGTACTCTCAATAATTTCTTATCAGTAAAACTAGGTCATTGCCAAAATATCCGCTTCATTGTTTTTGTACTCTCAATAATTTCTTATCAGTAAAACACGCTATTATGCTATTCTGCGTGGTTGCATGTTTTTGTACTCTCAATAATTTCTTATCAGTAAAACTTTGGGTGCAAAAGTATTAGATAGTGATTTGTTTTTGTACTCTCAATAATTTCTTATCAGTAAAACTAATAACCTCACTTTCTTTTGACGCTACGGGTTTTTGTACTCTCAATAATTTCTTATCAGTAAAACTGACGAAATTGAAATTCCTAGTTCGTGGACGTTTTTGTACTCTCAATAATTTCTTATCAGTAAAACTACAATACTAGCGGTATTTATGAACAATACGTTTTTGTACTCTCAATAATTTCTTATCAGTAAAACTGTGACCATTTACAAATGGATCGTCATGCAGTTTTTGTACTCTCAATAATTTCTTATCAGTAAAACTGCAAAAGCAGTGATTGGAACTGCAGTAGAGTTTTTGTACTCTCAATAATTTCTTATCAGTAAAACTCATGTGTCTGTTTTTCCTAGGCACTTCTAGTTTTTGTACTCTCAATAATTTCTTATCAGTAAAACTTTATATACCCTTGTTTTTCCGACTGGCTGGTTTTTGTACTCTCAATAATTTCTTATCAGTAAAACAATAAGGAAGTAGGTTGGATGTACGAACTCGCTTTTATACCCCAAATAATTTTCAAAAAAGCCATCCCCACTAAATGTTTAAATATAGTCATCTTTCTAGCATAATTATTTGTATCTGAAGCAACAGCCAAATTGGCTTTTTCAGATACTTTTTGTTATTTAATTTAAGAGTTTTCTCAGTTGTACCAACAAATTGATAACTTATAATTTTCAAGTCCTACATATAATGGTAAAATAGAATAGATTGAAATTAATTGGAGGAATAATGAATCGATGAAAAAAAGATTGCTATTATTTATTGGTTTGGCAAGTATACTTACTTTAACAGGATGTGCAAAATGGATTGATCGTGGTGAATCCATCACAGCGGTAGGCTCATCAGCTTTACAACCATTAGTAGAGACAGCGAGTGAGGAATATCAAAGCCAAAATCCGGGAAGATTTATTAATGTCCAAGGTGGCGGAAGCGGAACAGGTTTGAGTCAAGTCCAATCTGGCGCGGTAGACATTGGTAATTCTGATTTATTTGCAGAAGAGAAAAAGGGCATCAAAGCGGAAGACTTAATTGATCATAAAGTTGCTGTCGTTGGGATTACACCAATCGTTAACAAAAATGTCGGTGTCAAAGATATCTCAATGGAAAATTTAAAGAAAATCTTTTTAGGTGAAGTAACAAACTGGAAAGAACTTGGCGGGAAAGACCAAAAAATTGTTATTTTGAATAGAGCGGCCGGTAGTGGTACGCGCGCTACTTTTGAAAAGTGGGTCTTGGGAGATAAAACAGCCATTCGTGCGCAAGAACAAGATTCCAGCGGCATGGTTCGTTCCATTGTTTCTGATACACCAGGAGCGATTAGTTATACCGCATTTTCATATGTTACTGATGAAGTAGCTACGTTAAGTATTGATGGTGTTCAGCCAACAGATGAAAATGTAATGAACAATAAATGGATTATTTGGTCTTATGAACACATGTACACTCGTAAAAATCCAAGTGATTTAACCAAAGAGTTTTTAGACTTTATGTTGTCAGATGATATCCAAGAACGTGTGATTGGTCAATTAGGGTATATTCCTGTTTCGAAAATGGAAATTGAACGGGATTGGCAAGGAAATGTCATTAAATAATTCTCTTAACACAAAATTTACAAACTTAACATAAAATTTACATGTTATTAAAAACAAATTGATGTAAAAAAGGTACACTATTTTTATCTGTAAAAGTTGGATTGTTTGAGGAGGAAATATTCTTGGAAGATGTACAGAAAAAATTATTAACAAAATCGAAAAGAGCCAAGATGGAGCAACGAGGGAAATTTATTAGTTTCCTATGTATTGCCTTAATTGTAGCAGTGGTTGTTTCAATTTTCTATTTTGTTGCAAGTAAAGGACTTGCTACATTCTTTAAAGATAAGATTAACGTGTTTGATTTCTTATTTGGAACAAACTGGAACCCAAGTGATATCGGCGCAGACGGTAAACCCATGGTTGGGGCTTTACCAATGATTGCGGGTTCCTTTATTGTAACGTTTTTGTCAGCGATTGTTGCGACGCCATTTGCGATTGGAGCGGCTGTTTTTATGACAGAAATTTCACCTAAAAAAGGAGCGAAATTTTTACAACCAGTTATTGAATTACTTGTAGGGATTCCCTCTGTTGTTTATGGATTTATTGGTTTATCTGTCATTGTTCCTTTTGTCCGTTCAATCTTTGGCGGAACTGGCTTCGGTATTTTAGCTGGTACGTTTGTGCTATTTGTTATGATTTTACCAACGGTCACGACAATGACTGTGGATGCGCTAAAAGCTGTGCCCAGACATTATCGTGAAGCGTCGTTGGCGCTTGGTGCTACGCGTTGGCAAACGATTTATAAAGTTGTCTTGCGGGCAGCTGTGCCTGGTATTTTAACTGCGGTTGTCTTTGGTATGGCTCGTGCGTTTGGTGAAGCCTTAGCAATCCAAATGGTAATCGGAAATGCAGCTGTGATGCCAACTAGTTTGACGACACCAGCTTCGACACTAACAAGTATTTTGACAATGGGGATTGGGAATACGATTATGGGAACAGTTGAAAACAACGTTCTTTGGTCTTTAGCCTTGATTCTATTGTTGATGTCTTTACTATTCAACATTGTTATCCGAATTATCGGTAAGAGAGGAGCCTTAAAATAATGAATGCAAAAAAAGCTGATAAAATCGCAACAGGTATCTTATATGCCATATCTGGCGTCATTGTTTTAATTTTGGCGGCCTTACTGATTTACATTTTAGCTAGAGGAATTCCACATATTTCGTGGGAATTTTTAACACAACCATCCAGAGCCTATCAAGTTGGTGGTGGGATTGGTATTCAGCTTTTCAACTCACTATATTTACTATTGATTACAATGATTATTAGTATTCCAATTTCATTGGGTGCTGGAATTTACTTATCGGAATATGCGAAAAAGAATTGGTTGACTGATTTAATTCGTACCTCGATTGAAATTTTAAGTTCATTGCCTTCCGTTGTTGTCGGGCTGTTCGGCTTCTTGATTTTCGTTGTACAAATCGGATATGGCTTTTCAATCTTATCAGGTGCGTTAGCATTAACATTTTTTAACTTACCATTATTGACTAGAAATGTTGAGGAATCTTTGAAAGCCATTCATTATACACAGCGTGAAGCGGGGTTAGCCTTAGGTCTTTCACGTTGGGAAACAGTTAAAAAAGTTATTTTGCCAGAAGCGTTACCAGGAATTTTGACAGGTGTTATTTTGAGTTCTGGTCGGATTTTCGGTGAAGCCGCTGCGCTAATTTATACAGCAGGACAAAGCGCACCTGCCTTAGATTTCAGTAATTGGAATCCATTGAGCGTTTCAAGTCCAATTAGCATTTTCCGTCAAGCGGAAACGTTGGCTGTGCATATTTGGAAAATTAATACCGAAGGAACGATGCCAGATGGCGCTGCGGTCTCAGCAGGTGCCTCCGCTGTGTTAATTTTAGTAGTTTTACTTTTCAATTTCGGCGCTCGTTTTATCGGCAACCGTCTTTATAAGAGAATGACATCAGCTTAATGTTAGGGGAATTAGCATGAAAGAATACAATTTAAATGATACCCATTTACTTCAACTAGATAGCCAAAAAGACCCGATTGCGTTACACACGGAAGACTTACATGTCTTTTACGGGGACAATGAGGCTATCAAAGGTGTTGATTTGCAATTTGAAAAGAACAAAATAACCGCCTTAATTGGACCTTCTGGTTGCGGTAAATCCACGTATTTACGTTCGCTAAATCGTATGAACGATGGCATTGCCAATTCACGTGTTACTGGAAAAATCATGTATAAAGATGTCGATGTCAATACGAAAGAAGTTGACGTCTACGAAATGAGAAAACGCATTGGCATGGTTTTTCAGCGGCCCAATCCATTTAGTAAATCTATCTATGAAAATATCACATTCGCATTGAAACAGCATGGTGAAAAGGATAAGAAAAAATTAGATGAAATCGTTGAAACAAGTTTGAAGCAAGCCGCACTTTGGGATCAAGTAAAAGATAACTTAAACAAAAGCGCCTTAGCTCTGTCTGGTGGGCAACAACAACGTTTGTGTATCGCTCGGGCAATTGCGATGAAACCAGATATTCTGTTGTTAGATGAACCGGCAAGCGCGTTAGATCCGATTTCAACAGGAACGGTTGAAGAAACGTTAGTGAATTTAAAAGATGATTACACGATCATCATTGTGACACATAACATGCAACAAGCGGCGCGGATTAGTGACTATACAGCTTTCTTCTATATGGGCAAAGTCATTGAATACGATCATACAAGAAAAATCTTTACACGACCAAAAATTCAAGCAACGGAAGACTACGTTTCAGGACATTTTGGTTAGGAGGAGCAAGATGGGCAAAGAAATTATTTCATCAAAAGATTTACATTTATATTACGGGAAAAAAGAAGCATTAAAAGGCATTGATTTAACTTTTAATCAAGGAGAATTAACTGCCATGATTGGTCCTTCTGGTTGCGGGAAGTCAACGTATTTACGTTGCTTGAATCGTATGAATGATTTAATCCCAGACGTAACTATTACTGGAAGTGTTGTCTATAAAGGAAAAGATATTTATGGACCGAAAACAGATAACGTTGAATTACGTAAAGAAATTGGGATGGTTTTCCAACAACCTAATCCATTTCCATTTTCAGTTTATGAAAATGTGATTTATGGCTTGCGCCTAAAAGGAGTCAAAGACAAGCAAGTCTTAGATGAAGCAGTTGAAACCAGTTTGAAAGCTGCTGCCGTTTGGGAGGATGTCAAAGATAAACTTCACAAAAGTGCACTTTCACTTTCTGGTGGACAACAACAGCGGGTTTGTATCGCTCGTGTTTTAGCTGTGGAACCAGATATTATTTTATTAGATGAACCAACTAGCGCCTTGGACCCAGTTTCTAGTGGTAAAATTGAAAACATGCTGTTAACATTAAAAGAGAAATATACCATGATTATGGTGACACATAATATGTCACAAGCATCACGGATCTCTGATAAAACGGCCTTCTTTTTACAAGGTGATTTAATTGAATTTAATGACACGAAAAAAGTATTTTTAAATCCAAAAGAAAAACAAACAGAAGATTACATTTCTGGTAAATTTGGTTAAAAGGGGGAAAAAGAATGTTACGGACACAATTTGAAGAAGAACTATTAAATCTGCACAATCAATTTTATGAAATGGGTATGATGGTTAGTAGTGCCGTCCATAAATCCGTGAAAGCATATATTAATCATGATAAAAAATTGGCTCAAGAAGTGATTGATCGCGATATTGAAATCAATGATATGGAAGTCAAACTTGAGAAAAAGAGTTTTGAAATGATTGCGTTACAACAACCAGTGACAACAGACTTACGTATGATTATCACTGTTATGAAAGCTAGTTCGGATTTAGAAAGAATGGCGGACCATGCCGTTTCAATTGCTAAATCAACGATTCGCTTAAAAGGAGAAACACGTATTCCTGAAATCGAAAAAGAAATTTCAGATATGTCTGATTATGTGAAAAAAATGGTGGATAATGTTTTAATCGCCTATGTTAAAACGGATCAAAAAGATGCACGAATGATTGCACAAATGGATGATCGTACTAATGAATATTTCGATAGTATTTACAAACATGCCGTAGAAGCAATGAAAGCTAATCCAGAAACAGTCATTAGCGGAACTGACTATCTACATGTGGCACAATACTTGGAAAGAATTGGCGACTATGTCACAAATATTTGTGAGTGGATTGTTTACTTGGCAACTGGTAAAATTACCGAATTGAATAGTAATCGTGACGAACAATTTTAAGATAAACAAATAAAAAAACTAGGAGACGGCCTTTTTTAGACCAATTCCTAGTTTTTTTAGCGTAAAATGAACTGATTTTATAAAACTAGTCCTTACTAATGAGAAGAAATCGTTCTTAAGTCCTATGACAAATGATCAAAAACAAGGCATAATAATGCATGTAAGGAAAACACTATTGAGTGAAAAATTTGCTAAGGAGGCAATATCCATGAAAGAAAGAGAACGCGTATTAGAATTAGTGAAAAAAGGTATTCTAACGTCAGAAGAAGCGTTAATTTTATTAGAAAATATGGCAACTGAAAAAGATGAAAAACAAATCGAAAAAGCTGCTGAAAAAGTCGATACACAAAATATTGGAACAACAAATAAAGAAGATCAAGTCGCAGATTTGATGGATGCATTAGAAAAAGGCGAATCAGAAGGACCTACTGTTGATTCGTTTGAAGAAAATACACAGGACAGTGCAGAAAAAGATCGTGAAAACTTAGAAAGAATTCTTGATGAGTTAGCAACAAAAGCCAATCGTGCTTCGGCTGAATTGGACGAAGTCAACGCAGAAATTGCCGGCATCAAAGAAGAAATTAAAGAAGTCGCAGAAGAAATTGGAACATTAGATACAAAAGAAGAATTAGATGCATTAACAGAAGATGAACAAGTTCAACGAAAAGACTTGCACGTTTTACTTGCACAATTAGAAGAAAAATTAGCGACTCAAAGTACTGAAAAAACAGCACTGGAAGAAGAACTAAAAAACATTCGTAAAGAACAATGGAAAGGTCAATGGAATGATACAAAAGAAAAAGTTTCTTCTCAATTCTCTGAAGAGTGGAAAGATCAAGCCACAGACACCTTTAACCAAGTCGGCGGCAAAGTTGCCGAAGTTGGCGGCCAAGTGGGAGAATTCTTGAAAAAAACATTTAATTCTTTCAGTGACACCATGAATGATAATGTGGAATGGAAAGACATTAAAATGAAAGTTCCTGGTGTGGCAACAACTAAGTTTGAACATGAGTTTAATTATCCAAATCCACAAGCAAGTTTAATTGATGTCAAGGTAGCAAATGGGACCGTGGTTTTCAAAACTTGGGATCAAGAAGATGTGAAAGTCGAAGCAAAAATCAAATTATATGGTAAAATGGCAGGAGATTCACCAATGGAAGCTTTCTTAGAACGAAGTGACATTGATGTAGATGATGAAACAATTTCTTTCCAAGTGCCAAACAAACGAGTGAAAGCAGATTTAACGTTCTATTTACCAAAACGCACTTACGATCATGTATCTGTTAAATTATTAAACGGAAATGTCTTAGTAGAAGAGTTAACAGCGAAAGATGTTTACACAAAATCAACGAATGGGACGATTACGTTTAAAAAAATTGATGCAACTATGTTAGAAATTGAAGGCGTGAATGGTGAAATTAAAGTCCTAGAAGGAACAATTTTAGATAACATTATTGAAACAGTCAATGGCGATGTGTCTATTTCCGCGGCACCAGAAAGTCTAAGTGTTTCTCTGATTAATGGAGATATCCGCATTACAGCTAAAGAAAAAACGCTTCGCCGTGTTGAAGCAAGCTCTGCAAATGGGAATATCAAGTTGGCCTTGCCAAATGACTTAGGTGTTGAAGGGCAAGTGAAAACGAATTTAGGTAGTATTAACAGCCGTTTAACAGATATTGAAGTTGTTCGTGAAAAGAAAGATCGCGGCAATCAACAATTACATTTTAGACGTGTACTGGAAGAATCAATGGCTCAAATTAATGCTTCTACAACAACGGGAAGTATTTTCCTAAAAGATACGGATAAATAATTAATAATTTTAAGCTAGATGGGCTGACGAATCAGCCTTTCTAGTGTAAAATTTAGTAGACGAGGTGAAAACATATGAAAAGAAAACTAACAAAATCTCCGAATAACGTGGTTTTAACAGGAAGCTTAGCTGGGATTGCTGATTGGCTAGGAATTGACCCAACAATTATTCGTGTCGTTTATGTCTTGCTCAGCTTTTTCTCAGCAGGATTTCCAGGCATTCTCTTATACATTGCTTTAGCAGTCTTGATCCCTTCTGGAAGAACAGGAAGCGATCGCGGCTACGGCCATCAAAATCCTTATAATAGAAATGTTCGCAATGAAAATCCTTATGCTGCCAATAAAAAGCAACGTAAAGAAGCAGAAAAAATTGATGATGACGAATGGAGTGACTTTTAATGACATATTTTCAGCGATTGGTTGTTAATACACTGACGTTCATTTCTTTATCAGTTGTTTTTCCTGGCATGATTCATGTGAGAGGCATAATGCCTGCAATTATTGCCGCTTTTGTTCTCTCAATCCTAAATATGTTGGTGAAACCAGTCTTAACAATCTTGTCGCTCCCATTTACTTTATTAACGTTTGGTCTATTTAGTTTTGTTGTCAATGCAGCGATTTTACAAATGACCTCGTTTTTTGTGGGGGAAATGAACTTTGGCTTCTCAAGTTTTTGGGCAGCGGTGCTAATGGCTGTAATTATGTCAATTGTCAATACGATCGTTACGGATCACAATTTATCTAAATATGAATAAAAAAAGCCTGAAGAACGTAGCATAAAATGCGTTCTTCAGGCTTTTTCGATGGTTAAATTTTCTAGGTGACATTCTGGATGGCGGCTGATATAGCCATATAAAATGTTTAAAAAATCAACTTGTTGCTTCGAGTAATGCTCAATTGTTTTCGGTGGTTTTTTGGGCATGATTTTTTTTGCTAGTTCAAGCGGTGAATATTTTTGAAACGTTTGTTTAGTTACAACACGTGTTGCTACCACCAAGCCTTGGTAAATTAAATAGTATTTGATTTTTTTCTGACAAGGTAACCACATCAGTTGCCAATCTCGTTGGTTAGCTTGACTAATTCGTTGATTTTGGTTTGCAAAGCGTGTCAGAAAGAGCCAATCTTCTTTGAGTTTTGCCGCTTTTTCGAAGGCTTGTTTTTCAGCAGCCTCTTGCATTTGTTGAGCAATTCGTTTGATTGGTTCTCGTCCTTGATTATGGAAAAAGTCGAACAATTCTTGTTGAAATAGTTCGGTCGGAATGGCACTCTCTTTTTGAAAGGTTTGATGCCAATAGTTGGTTGGGACGAGATCGTAGATACTATCCAAAATTATTTTTAAACGGTTTAATTTTCGACGAATCGAATAAGGACCAAAACAGTTCTCTTTAGTGGGAATATTTAAGAGTTTAATCTCTAATTGCCGCTCATTAACGGCTACCGATACATAAGAATATTGTTCATAAGCATTCATTTGGCGATTATAGCGCGGCCGGTACTGTTGAATCAGTTGACATTCTAGGAGGAGCGCATCCAATTCTGTGTCAGTATGGAGAACATCGAAGTCTATAATTTGTTTGACTAAGCGCATCGTCTTTCGAGAATGTTGATTACTATTAATAAAATAGCTCGACACGCGATTTTTTAATTTTTTGGCTTTACCCACATAAATAATTGTGTCGGTTGCGTCTTTCATTAAATAAACACCCGGTGTTAACGGTAATTGATGGGCTTTTTCCTTTAAATATTCTTTCATAAGTTTCCTCTTTTCTTAAAAGGATCGGCTTCAAGTATACAAAGTTTTCTGAAATAGTCAAGTAACAGAAATAGCATAGATAATTTCATTGAAAAATAGTTTCATTTTTTTGAAATATGATAATTCTAGGAATTATCTAGTGAATAGCTAGAAACTTGTATTTTTAAATGATAAAATATAACAAGTAGCAGAAAGGACTGACATTCGATATGACAGAAGTGGTAAAGATTTATCAACTGGTAGAAAATCTTTCTTTAGAAGTAGTATACGGAGATGAAGAAAGCTTAAATAGAACAATTAAAACTGGTGAAATTTCCCGGCCAGGTTTAGAATTAACTGGGTACTTTAATTATTATTCCCATGACCGTTTACAATTATTTGGGAGCAAAGAAATTACCTTTGCAGAACGAATGATGCCTGAAGAGCGTTTATTAGTGATGCGCCGTTTATGTGCGAAAGATACTCCAGCCTTTATAGTATCCAGAGGACTAGAAATCCCCGAAGAATTAATTACAGCAGCAAAAGAAAATGGGGTTTCTGTATTACGTTCACCGATTTCAACTTCCCGTTTACTAGGGGAACTATCCAGTTATTTAGATGGCCGTTTAGCTGTTCGGACAAGTGTCCATGGGGTTTTAGTTGATGTTTATGGACTTGGTGTTTTGATTCAAGGGGATAGCGGTATTGGTAAAAGTGAAACAGCTTTAGAGCTTATTAAACGTGGACATCGGCTAATCGCAGACGATCGTGTCGATGTTTATCAGCAAGATGAATTAACCGTGGTTGGAGAGCCACCAAAAATTTTGCAGCATTTAATTGAAATTCGTGGTATCGGAATTATTGACGTCATGAACCTGTTTGGAGCTAGTGCGGTCCGTGGCTTTATGCAAGTTCAATTGGTCGTTTATTTAGAGGCATGGGAAAAAGACAAGAAATATGATCGTCTTGGTAGTGATGATGCAATGGTTGAAATAGCTAACGTTGATGTCCCTCAGATTCGTATTCCTGTTAAGACCGGCCGAAATGTGGCCATTATCATTGAAGTAGCAGCAATGAACTTCCGCGCGAAAACAATGGGCTATGATGCAACAAAAACGTTTGAAGAGCGCTTAACCCGTTTAATTGAAGAAAATTCAGGAGAATAGAAGGAGAAGATGTGATGATGTTAGCTCAAGTAAATTCAATTGCATTTCGCCTTTTCGGTATTCCCGTCTATTGGTATGCAATTATTATTGTTTCAGGGATTGCTTTAGCTGTTTGGCTAAGTAGTCGTGAAGCCGTTCGTGTTGGTTTAAAAGAAGATGATGTCTTTGACTTTATGCTCTGGGGATTACCTGCAGCAATTGTTGGCGCGCGTTTGTATTACGTCGCTTTTCAATGGCAAGATTATGTAGACAATCCGATTGAAATTTTCTTTACTCGAAATGGTGGCTTAGCGATTTATGGTGGTCTTATTGGTGGGGGACTGGCGCTGTTTTTCTTTACGCGTCATCGTTTCATTTCTACATGGACTTTTTTAGATATTGCTGCACCAAGTGTGATTTTAGCGCAAGCAATTGGTCGCTGGGGCAACTTTATGAATCATGAAGCCTATGGGCCAGCGACCACCAGACAATTTTTAGAAAATCTCCATTTACCAACGTTTATTATTGATAACATGAATATCAACGGAACGTATCATCAACCAACATTTTTATATGAATCTGTCTGGAATGTTTTAGGCTTTATCGTTTTAGTGTTATTACGCAAAAAGCCACACTTTTTAAAAGAAGGCGAAGTCTTTTTAGGTTATATAATATGGTATTCTTTCGGCCGCTTCTTCATCGAAGGGTTACGGATGGACAGTTTGTATGCGTTTAGTAACATTCGTGTCTCACAATTGTTGTCTTTAGTGATGTTCGTGGCAGCAATTGTTATTGTGATCGTTCGTAGAAAAAATCCTAATTTGAAATTTTACAATCGGGAGAAACAAAAGAAAAAAATAACAACTTCTTAATCCAACTTGATCGAAGAATATGGTAGAATAGAGAAGTAACGTTGTTTAGCGAAAGGAGAGTTTCACCGATGAAACAAAAAGTCGCTGTTTTAGGTCCAGGTTCCTGGGGGACAGCTTTAGCTCAAGTATTAGCCGAAAATGGACACGAGGTCTGTATTTGGGGAAATAAACCAGAGCAAATCGATGAAATAAATACAAAACATACCAACAAACATTATTTACCAGAATTAATCTTACCTACTTCAATTCAGGCAACCACTGATTTAGCCACTGCTTTAGTAGATGTTGATGCGGTACTGTTTGTGGTACCAACTAAGGCCATTCGTTCAGTAGCACAAGAAGTGGCTCAACATTTAAAAACAAAACCAATTATTATTCATGCAAGTAAAGGGCTCGAACAAGGTACACATAAGCGGATTTCAGAAGTGATAGCGGAAGAGATTCCAGCAGAAAAACGGCAAGGGATTGTGGTTTTATCTGGTCCAAGCCATGCAGAAGAAGTCGCTGTTCATGACATCACAACCATTACAGCAGCAAGCGAAAATTTAGCAGACGCTGTGTATGTGCAAGAGTTGTTTATGAATGATTACTTTAGAATTTATACGAATGATGATGTGATTGGTGTAGAAACAGGGGCGGCCTTAAAAAATATTATTGCTTTGGGCGCCGGAGCGATTCATGGCTTAGGCTTTGGTGATAATGCCAAAGCGGCAATTATGACTCGTGGTTTAGCAGAAATTAGTCGTTTAGGGGTTGCGATGGGAGCAAACCCATTAACATTTATTGGTTTAAGTGGTGTTGGGGATTTAATTGTTACTTGTACAAGTGTCCATTCTCGAAATTGGCGTGCGGGTAATTTATTAGGAAAAGGTCATAAGTTAGATGAAGTCTTAGAAAACATGGGCATGATTGTGGAAGGTGTTTCAACAACTAAAGCAGCCTATGAATTGGCACAACAACTAGAAGTCGAAATGCCAATCACAGAAACAATCTACAATGTCTTGTACAATGACGAAGATGTACAACAAGCAGCAAAAGAAATCATGTTGCGCGATGGCAAAACCGAAAACGAATTTACACTTGATTTTTAGGAGGAAAAAAGATGAAAGTTAAAAAGGCAGTTATTCCAGCAGCTGGGTTAGGAACACGTTTCTTGCCGGCTACCAAAGCGATGGCAAAAGAAATGTTACCGATTGTTGATAAACCAACGATTCAATTTATCGTAGAAGAAGCACTAGCTTCAGGAATCGAAGATATTTTAATTGTGACAGGCAAAGCCAAACGTCCGATTGAAGATCATTTCGATTCAAATGTTGAACTAGAAAATAACTTAAAAGAAAAAAATAAAACCGATTTATTGAAATTAGTCGAAGAAACAACGGATGTTAATTTACATTTTATTCGTCAATCCCATCCGAAAGGCTTAGGACACGCTGTTTTACAAGCGAAAGCATTTGTTGGCAATGAACCTTTTGTCGTGATGTTAGGCGACGATTTAATGGAAGATAAAGTGCCATTAACGAAACAATTAATGGATGATTACGAACAAACACATGCTTCGACAATTGCGGTAATGAAAGTACCCCATGAAGATACTTCAAAATATGGTATTATCAACCCAGAAAAAGAAATCGAAAAAGGACTATACAATGTCGAGAATTTTGTTGAAAAACCAAAACCCGAGGAAGCACCAAGTGATTTAGCGATTATCGGCCGTTATTTATTAACCCCTGAAATTTTTGATGTACTTGAAAATCAAAAACCAGGCGCTGGTAACGAAATTCAGTTAACAGATGCGATTGACACTTTAAATAAAACACAACGCGTTTTTGCTCGTGAGTTTAAAGGAGAACGTTACGACGTTGGCGATAAATTTGGGTTTATGAAAACAAGCATTGAATATGGTTTGACTCATCCAGAAGTAAAAGATAATTTACGAGAATACATTATTAATTTAGGTGCTCAGTTAGCGAAAAAAGAGCAACCAAAAGAAAAATAAATAAAAATAAGCGTAAAATTTCAATTCGTTAGAAGGAAATTTTACGCTTATTTTCTTAAAGAAAAGGGCATGAGAATTTTATAAAATAAATTGTCATTCTTAGCTTTATGAGTTGTGAAAAATATAAGTTGGTGTTATCCTAAGATTATAAATAAAATTTCAGAGGGGAGTAATGATATGTCAGGTGGGGAAATTGCTGCCTTAATTGCAGCGGTAGCATTTGTTGTTTTAGTCATCTTTTTAGTACTTGTGTTATATAAAGTTTCTCAAGTTGTTTCAAAAATTGAAGATACAATTGATGAAACAAATACAACAATCAAAGTCGTGACTAGCGATGTGAATGTATTGAGTCGCCAAGTGGAAGGCTTGCTTGTTAAAAGTAATGAACTATTAACAGATGTGAATCAAAAAGTGGCAACGATTGATCCGTTGTTTACGGCCGTTGCTGATTTAAGCGAAAGTGTCTCTGAATTGAACACCTCAAGTAAACATTTGATTACGAAGGTAGGAACCGTAGGGAAAGGCACAGCGAAAGCTGGTTTAGTGAGTAAAGTAGGCGGTTCTGCTTTTAGAGCAATGCGTTCAAAAAATAAAAAAACAAATAACTAATTGGAGGAGATTTTTATGGCTAAAAAAGGCGGATTTTTCTTAGGAGCAGTAATTGGTGGAACAGCAGCAGCCGTTGCCGCATTATTACTTGCACCAAAATCAGGTAAAGAATTACGTGATGATTTATCAAATCAAACAGATGATTTAAAAAACAAAGCGCAAGATTACACAGATTATGCTGTTCAAAAAGGAACAGAATTAACAGAAATCGCAAAACAAAAAGCCGGCGTTTTATCAGATCAAGCCTCTGATTTGGCAGGTTCTGTCAAAGAAAAAACAAAAGATTCATTGGATAAAGCACAAGGTGTTTCTGGCGACATGCTTGATAACTTTAAAAAACAAACAGGTGATTTATCTGATCAATTTAAAAAAGCAGCTGACGATGCTCAAGATCACGCGGAAGATCTAGGTGAAATTGCTGAAGATGCAGCAGAAGATATCTATATTGACGTTAAAGATTCTGCGGCAGCAGCCAAAGAAACTGTTTCTGCTGGTGTCGATGAAGCAAAAGAAACCACCAAAGATGTTCCTGAAAAAGCTGCAGAAGCAAAAGAAGATGTTAAAGATGCAGCGAAAGACGTAAAAAAAGAATTTAAAGGGTAACAAGCGTTTAGCTTATGAAAGTTAGCAACGGATCGTGTTGCTTTTGTTCAGCGGCTTACCTTAATATTTAGAAATGAGGCCATCAGTCCGGTTGACTGATGGCCTCATTTTATTTTTATGCTATTCAATAATTTGCAATTCTTTGGTTGTCTTAGTGAATGGTTCGGAGCCTGTTTTCGTTACGTGTAAACAATCTTCAATACGAACGCCTACTTTTCCAGGAATGTAAATACCGGGCTCAATAGAGAAACACATACCTTCTTCAATGACTAAATCATTGCCATGAACCAGCGATGGGTATTCATGGACAGTGGTTCCAATGCCATGGCCTAAGCGATGGTTAAAGTATTCACCATAACCAGCTTTTGTGATTACACCTCGAGCAATATCATCTAATTCGCCTGCTGTAACACCAGGTTTCACCGCTTCAGTTGCTGCTAATTGTGCTTCTAAGACAATTCCATAAATTTCTTTTTGGAAATCAGAAGGTTCCAAGTAGCTGACTGTTCGTGTGGCATCACTACAATAGCCATTATGAACGACACCTAAATCAAATAACACTAAGTCATGGGGCTCAATTTTTGTTTCGCCAGGTACCCCGTGAGGACTAGCTCCGTTTTTTCCTGTTAAGACTAACGTATCAAAACTCATCGAGCGAATACCTTGACGTTTTAATTGATACTCGATTTCTGCAACAATTTCTTGTTCCGCAACGCCTGCTTGAATTGCTTTGAAGCCAATCTCAAAAGCGACATCCGCCCAACTACCAGCTTCTAGTAAACGTTGAATTTCAGGTTCTGTTTTAATTAATTGAAGTTTTTCAATTAAAGGCGTAACATCATGCGAAAAATCGCTAGCTGGGAAATAGGTTTTCAATTGATCAAAACGAGCTAAAGAAAGAGCTTGTTTTTCTAAAGCAAAGCGTGGTGTGCCTTGTGTTCGTTTATTTAATAAAGCCGCAATTTTTTTCCAAGGATTTTCGCTATCTAAATAACCATAAACGGGATAAGTCCAACTACTATTTTCGGCATCTTCGACTTCCAATGCAGGTGTAAATAAAAATGATTGGTCGTCCGCAGCGATAAACAAAGCTAACACGCGTTCATGAGGTTCGCTTTCGTAACCGGAAAAGTAAGCGATATGACCAGGATCACTAATATAAGTGAAGTCAATCTTTTCTTGGTGCATCCAATTTTTTAAATCGGCAATTTTTTCTTGATTCATAAAACATCCTTCTTTCTTTTATTCTGAAGTGAATCACAGTACTATCATAACATGAAATGACAAAAAGTTCCTTTTGAAATGGAAAGTAAATTTTCATGAAAAAACGATAAAACGGTTGCAAAAATAGAAGAATTTTGATATTCTAGGCTAGGAAAGAAATGTAAACAGTGTTTTCAGAAAATGAGAACAAATTCATATTTATAGGAGAAGAAACATGGAAAAACAAACAATTACAATTTATGATGTTGCTAGAGAGGCAAATGTATCTATGGCTACTGTTTCTCGTGTTGTCAATGGTAATCCCAATGTAAAACCAGCAACGCGTAAAAAAGTCTTAGAAGTGATTGATCGCTTAGATTACCGTCCTAACGCAGTCGCACGTGGTTTAGCAAGTAAAAAAACGACAACAGTGGGTGTTATTATTCCAGATGTTAGTAATGCATTTTTTGCTTCATTAGCACGTGGCATTGACGACGTGGCTACAATGTATAAATACAATATCATTTTAGCTAATTCAGATGGAGATGATCAAAAAGAAGTTACTGTATTAAACAATTTACTTGCCAAGCAAGTAGATGGGATTATCTTTATGGGTCATCGCATTACAGATGATATTCGTGGTGAATTTTCACGTTCAAAAACACCTGTTGTCTTAGCAGGTTCAATTGATCCAGACGAACAAGTCGGTAGCGTTAATATTGATTACACAGAAGCAACGAAAGATGCAACAGCGACTTTAGCGAAAAATGGGAACAAAAAAATTGCTTTTGTTAGTGGTGCATTAATCGATCCAATTAATGGTCAAAACCGAATGAAAGGCTACAAAGAAGCTTTAGCGGAAAATGGCTTATCTTATAATGAAGGCTTAGTTTTTGAATCTGAATATAAATTTAAAGCAGGCATTAATTTGGCTGAGCGTGTCCGTAATAGTGGGGCAACTGCTGCCTTTGTTACAGATGATGAGCTAGCAATTGGCTTATTAGATGGGATGCTAGATGCTGGTGTGAAAGTTCCAGAAGAATTTGAAATCATTACAAGCAATAACTCATTGCTTACAGAAGTCTCTCGTCCACGTCTATCAAGTATTACACAACCTTTATATGATATCGGTGCCGTGTCAATGCGCTTATTAACAAAACTAATGAACAAAGAAGAAATTGAAGAAAAAACAGTTGTTTTACCTTATGGAATTGATCAAAAAGGTTCAACAAAATAAGAGAAAATTCTACTAGAAATGCAAAAAAGCACAAGAAGAAATCATTTTCATGATTTCTTCTTGTGCTTTATTTGATAATGAATTACTTCTTTGCATTCTGCTATTAATACACAGTAATGTTAAAAGTTAAAATAAGATTAAATTGATTAGAAAACAGGTCGGTAAAACATTGCGCATGGTATCTTTAGATTAAAAAAAGAGGTGTTTTTGTGAAGGTAAAAGAATTAACTGTCGAGTATGGTAATAGAACAATTATAGAAAATTTATCTATGCAAGCTGAATTTGGTGAAATAATTGGCTTAGTTGCTCCTAATGGAACTGGAAAAACCACGTTCTTTAAAGCTATATCTGGTTTAATCCCTAGAAAAAATGGAAATATTAGTTTAAATAAGATTGATTACAATAGTAGAGGTGCAACGTATTTAAAAGAACTATTTTTTCTTGAAAGTAGTAAAAATTTATATGATTATTTGACGCCGAAAGAACATCTTGAATATATTAAAGCCGCTTGGAAAAGTAATAGCGATATAGAGCATATTTTTGAACAATTAAAGATGAAAGAATATCAAAATAGAACAATAAAAAAATTATCTCTTGGAATGAAACAACATGTATTATTAGCAATGTATCTAGCAAGTGATGCAACAATACTTTTGTTAGACGAACCTTTTAATGGCTTGGATCCTACTAGTGTTAGTTTATTCATAATGTGCTTAAAAGAAATAGTTTCCAAAGATAAAATAGTTATTTTATCTTCTCATGATTTGTATAATGTTGAACACACATGTACACGTATTTTATTTATGAAAAATAAAAAGCTGGTTGAGAACGATCAACGTAACCTTTCTTTACGTGAACAATATGATAACTTATATTTAAGAGGAGAAGAGAGAAATGCTTAAGATAGAAACGATAAAAATATTGAAAGAGAAGAGTCTGTGGTTTGTGTTTGTAGCCTTTATTTTAATGTTAATTTATCCGTTGCTAGCTCAACCCCAACAACTTTCTTTTAAAGAAATGCAATATGAAAACCGAATCAAAAATAACGAACAAGCGAAAGAAAAAATGAAAAATGAGCCTGCAGCAAAAGAAACTTTAAGTGAGATAGAAGATGAAAGTGAGCAATTAAGGAAAGCGATTAATGCCATCAAAATGGGTGATGAATGGGCTTTATTAGAAGCTGAGAAAAAATTGGAAGAAAGTAATTTAAACGCAATGTTAAAAGGAACGTTGTACAGTATACCAATTATTGAGCAACAAAAAAGAGTCAAAGAATTGCAATATTTATCTGAAAACAGGATCAAACAAGTGGATTCTTCTGAAGTTGCTAAAATGCCTGCTTTGAATTACCTAGGTTTTCTTTTATCGATGGATTTTCCATATACATTATTATTAATTATCCCTAGTTTAATGATTATAGCGCTCGCAACTTTAGAAAAAAGAAAAAATACTGTTTCTTTATGGAATGGCCTTCCCTTAAAACTATGGAAAAAATATTCTATTAAAATAAGTAGTATTTTGTTTACAGTCGGATTGGTTTCTTATCTGTCAATCTTTCTTTCTGTAATCAGTGCATTTTTCAAAAATGGTCTGGGAAACCCTGATTATCCAGTCGCGATTATTGAAAAGGGACAAAGTGTTACAATCATTTCGCTTTCTAACTATTTGTCGAGAAGCCTAATTATGTTTGGTATGCTGTTATTAGCATTGACAGTATTCAGTTTCTTGCTTTCACTATTTACTGGAAATTTGATTGTTCATAGCTTGCTAATTGTTGGTGTGATATTATCTTCAGGAGTTAGCCTGATTTCCAATAAATTTTTCTTTACAGCTTATATGAATTTTCCCAAAATTATTAATGGAGGAAATGGGTATGAGCCGATGGATGAGATAGGTCTCACATTTGATTTTTCTTTAAAGATGATAGTTGTCTATGTATTAATAAGTTTAATAGTATCTGCTATTGTTTTGAGAAACAGAAAGGGATTATTTTAGTTAAAATAGGTTGATTGCTGCATATTATTTCATTAAATGTAGGAGCTATTTTTGAATAGCTCGATCTTGTATCGATGGTAAAGAATAAGAGAAACAATAAAAGTAGAGACGTAATCCATCAATTGATGAATTACGTCTCTACTTTTTTACATAATTTTGGTTGCAAGCTTAACTTACCAAATTCTTTAGTTGTTCTTTTTATTGTTATTGTTGTTGTTATTATTTGTAGTGGCACGTGGAGCAAGATTTCCCCAATAAGAAGCGTAATTGCTGTCTGTTCCACCGATCCCAAATTTATAGGTACTTTGTGGTGCACCATCTTTGGCATAGTATGAAGTCGTTGTTTTGCCAGGTGTATTGAACTTGGCACCATTATAGGTAATTGAGCCAGGCTTTTCACCAGTAAATTCAGAAACTTTTGATTTAATAACGCTTGGATCTAATTCAAATTTTTGACCAATGCCAAACAATTCTGGATTCGCATAGTACAGCGCGTTGGCTAAGTTCGCCATATAATTCCCATTATTGTCGCCGCTGGTCATCGTCATTGGTGCTGGTAGATCATGTCCTGCCCAAGAACTTAGTGTCACAGTTGGGGTAGAGACAATCAGCCATGAATCTTTAAACTCATCAGTTGTCCCAGTTTTTCCGACCCAATCAGCACTAGCTAGATGAGGATTCAAGCCAGCTAACGTTGGTTTGAATTTTGTCGTATTCGCAGAATCCACCACTGAGCGCAACAAGTCATTCATAATAGAAGCGGTCGCCGGTGAATAAACTTGCGTTCCTTCATCTTTGTGTTCGTAGACCACATGTCCGCTATTGTCTGTGATTTTTTCAATCATGTAGGCTTTTTGATATTTACCTTTGTTAGCAAGCGCTTGGAAGCCGTTTGTTTGTGTTACAACATTTGTTTCTACTGAACCCAATGGCGCAGATTCGTAAGCCCAAGCATCTGAAGCTGGATAGTTCATTTTACTTAAGTAGTGATTGTAAGAGAAATTATCATCACCCATTTTTTTTCTTAGCTCATTATTAACATGAACGACAGGGATATTGAAAGACCAATTCAAGGCATTCCGAACAGTCACGAATTGATTTAAATCCACATTTGTGGAATTAACAAATTCACGACCATCAGCATAAGTCGTTGGGTAGTTGGCCAGACGACTTTCAGAACCAATGATTCCTTGATCAATCGCAGGACCATAGACAGAAATTGGTTTAATCGTAGAACCAACTTGACGATCGGCATTAAAGGCATGGTTGTTTTGATTAATATCGAAGTTTCTGCCGCCAATAAAACCAAGGATACGACCAGTAGCGTTATCCATTAAAATATTGCCAGTTTCAATCATTGTATTCCCATTGACATCTGCAGTGCCATCATCAAGCAAATAACCATAATTTGCGACAGCGGTTTGCATCGTGTTGTAAATATTCTGATCAATGGTCGATTGGATTGTATAGCCTTGCGACTGGATTTCGCGACGTGCTTGTTCTTCATATTGATCTAAACCAACTTGATCTAAATCATCACGATTAACTTTAGCTTTTTTCATATCTAAATCCATGACAATCTCAACTGCTTTATCTAACACTGTGTAGTATAGATAGCCTTCTGTATTGACATTGGCCTGCTCAGTTGGTAAAAAGTCTTTTTTCAAGTCGTAAGCTTTGGCTTCTTCATATTCCTTTTGCGAAATAGCTTTTTCTCGGTACATACTGAAAAGAACAAAATCTTTTCTCTTCATTCCTAAAGATAAATCGTCTTTTAAAGCACCAGTGTTAGTATAGGGCGTGTAAACAATAGGACTTTGGGGAAGTCCTGCGATAAAGGCTGCTTGAGGAAGATTCAAGTCCTTGGCACTTTTACCAAAGAGTCCTTTGGCTGCTTCTTCCACGCCTGCAATATTTTCACCTTTGTTATTACGACCAAAAGGGGAGACATTTAGATAAGTTGTCACGATTTCGTCCTTAGAAAAGTATTTTTCAATACGTAAAGCTAATAAAATTTCGTTGGCTTTCCGTTTAAAAGTCGTTTCGTCAGTTAAAATCTGTTGCTTGACCAATTGCTGAGTCAATGTTGAACCACCAGAAGAACCGCCGATACCTGTCGCATCAGAAATCAACGCTCGAACTAGGGCTTTTGGTACTACCCCATGATGTTCTTCAAAATATTCATCTTCTGTTGAAATAATGGCTTTTTTTAGCAATGGAGACATTTGATCGCCATTAATTCGTGTCCGAATTAAATCTGATTTGATGTTAGCAATCGGAGTACCATCTGCGTAAGTCATTTTTGACACTTCGGTAATATCACTGATTTCTTTTTGCAATTCTTCCTTCGTTGGGGGCTGTGTATCTTCAACTAGAAAAGCAAAATAGCCCATTCCGATACCTAAGCCAAGAGAGCCACCTAAGACAATCAGAATAACCCCAAAAACCACTAATGACTGAAAAACGCGAATAATGACATTTAAAATAAGTAAAAAGACATTGCCGCCAGAAGAGGTCGTTGGTTTTTGCTTATTGTTACTTGAATTATTTTTCAAAAGCTTCACCTCAATAAAATGATACATTCTGTGTTATTATAGCAAAAAAAAGCTTCTATGAATAGTTTCTACACCAATTGCCATTTTTTGTTGAAAAAACTTAAGAGAAAATAGGGAAATCTCATTTTTTGACTTTTCAAGTGTGACAGAATCGGTTACTATGAATAGGGGAATTTGATCTATTATTATGTTTTACTATAGGAGGAAAATCATGAATTCAGCTTTTTTTGAAGAATTAAAAGCCCGTGGGTTGGTCTACCAAGTCACAGATGAAGAAGCCTTACAAAAACAATTAAATGAAGAATCTGTTAAATTATATATCGGCTTTGATCCAACGGCAGACAGTTTACACATCGGGCATCTACTGCCAATTCTTATGTTACGTCGTTTCCAACAAAATGGTCATGTGCCCATTGCTTTAGTTGGTGGCGGAACAGGCATGATTGGTGATCCATCATTCAAAGATGCAGAACGTAGTTTAAACACACTTGATACAGTGAAAGCTTGGTCTGAAAGTATTAAGGGCCAGTTGTCACGTTTTATCGATTTTGAAGATGAAAAAAATCCAGCGATTCTAGCAAATAACTATGATTGGCTTGGAGAGCTTTCATTAATTGATTTCTTACGTGATGTTGGAAAAAACTTTACAATTAACTATATGATGAGTAAAGAAAGCGTGAAACGCCGAATCGAAACAGGAATTTCTTATACTGAATTTGCGTATCAATTATTACAAGCGTATGATTTCTTGAAATTGTACGAAACAGAAGGCTGTTTATTGCAATTAGGCGGCAGTGATCAATGGGGAAACATTACTTCAGGGATTGAATTATTACGCCGAGAACAAGAAGTTCAAGGATTTGGCTTAACCATGCCTTTAATTACAAAAGCAGATGGTACCAAATTTGGTAAAACAGAAGGAAATGCAGTTTGGCTAGATGCGGAAAAAACTTCGCCATATGAATTTTATCAATTCTGGATTAACACAGATGATCGTGATGTCGTGAAATTCTTGAAATACTTTACTTTCTTAACATTGGATGAAATTGCAACAATTGAAGAAGAATTTACAGCGAACCCAGGTCAACGTGCTGCGCAAAAAGCGTTAGCCAAAGAAGTGACTACTTTAGTCCACGGTGAAGCAGCCTATCATCAAGCGGTTAAAATTTCAGAAGCGTTGTTCAGCGGAGATATCCAAAGCTTAACAGCAGAAGAAATTAAACAAGGCTTTAAAGATGTACCAACGTACGAGGTGCAACCAGAGGATCAATTAAGTTTAGTTGACTTATTAGTTACCTCAAAAATAGAACCATCCAAACGTCAAGCCCGTGAAGATGTTCAAAATGGAGCGATTTACGTCAATGGAGAACGTAAACAAGATTTAGCAGCTGAATTGACAGAAACTGATAAAATTGAAGGGCAATTTACTGTGATTCGTCGCGGGAAGAAAAAATATTTCTTGTTAAAATACTAAAAAAATGAAAGCTTGGGACGAAGGTCGTTTAGACAACAGGTTCCAAGCTTTCGCTTTTAAAAAAGATAAATTGGGATTAATTCTGTTACAAAAAACTCTTTTTTACTATTGGGCATATTCAATTACAGATAACTTGTGCTATGCTAGAATAAAAAGTGCAGTCGCTATAAGGAGTAGGTTATGAAATCAATTGTCGAAAAGTTAAACTTAACGAAGTATCAGCAACCAGTTATTTTAAATAGACCACGGGCAGAGTATCTATCTGAATTTGCTTCAGCCGCGCAGCAATTACCCTCAGAACCAGTTGAGCTGATTTTTGCATTTGTGAAAACGATGGCGGAATTTCAAGAGATTGTTTCAATGGTGATTGAAGGTCAACATTTAGTAGAAAATGGGTTGTTATATGTGGCTTATCCGAAAAAAGGCAATAAAATGTATCCAACTTTTGTCCACCGAGATGAAATTTTTCCAACATTACAAGTAAACGAGGCAGATGGGTATATTAAAGGCTCAACTTTAAAATTTAATCGTATGGTTAGTTTAGATGAGACTTTTACGGTTGTCGGCATGAAGAATGTTCTTAAAAAGCCAGCGAAGAATCAGACCAGTTCTGCTGTTGGGGATTATGTTCAATATTTACCAGAAATTGAAGCGTTGGTACAAACAGAACCAGCTGCTGCAGCGACATTCGCTGCATTAACGCCTGGTTATCAAAAAGAGTGGGCGCGGTATGTATTTAGTGCAAAGCGAGCGGAGACACGGAAAAAGCGGCAAACGGAAATGTTAGTCATTTTAAAAGAAGGCTATAAAACCAAAGCTCTTTATCAGCAAAGGAAGAAATAATGGGGCAGTCAATTGAAACAGTTACAGCATACATCGAAACAGTTGAACCAAAATGGCGAATTGCTTATCAGCAAGTATTAGATGTCGTTTCGCAAAATTTGCCAGCAGGATTTGAATTAACGATGCAATATGGCATGCCAACCTTTGTTGTGCCGCTTTTAGTATTTCCAGAAGGCTATCTCAACCGTGGTGATGAGCCGTTACCATTTATCAGCTTAGGCGCTACTAAAAGGCAAGTAGCTTTATATCACATGGGATTAATGGGAAATGAAGCCGTCCGAAGTTGGTTTCAAGAAGCCTATCAGGAACAAGTGTCAACAAAGCTAAACATGGGGAAAAGTTGTCTTCGCTTCACTAATCCTAAGCGAATACCCTATGAACTAATTGGCGAATTAGTAACAAAAATCACGCTTGAAGAATGGCTGCAACAGTATCAACACTACCAAAAGAAAAAGAAGAATTATTAGGAGGAACCACATGTTATTAGGATCACACGTTAGTATGAGTGGCAAGAAAATGCTATTAGGCTCTGCCGAGGAAGCGGCTAGTTATGGCTCAACAACCTTTATGATTTATACAGGCGCGCCACAAAACACGCGCCGGAAACCGATTGAAGAAATGAATATTGAAGCTGGGCAAGCTTTTATGAAAGAACACAATTTAAGTAATATCGTCGTTCATGCCCCGTATATTATTAATTTAGGTAATACAATCAAAACGGAAAATTTCGGTTTTGCCGTAGACTTTTTGCGTCAAGAAATTGAGCGAGCACAAGCGTTGGGAGCAACGCAAATCACGTTACACCCAGGTGCGCATGTTGGTGCAGGTCCAGAAGCCGGCATTAAACAAATTGTTAAAGGTCTAAACGAAGTCTTGTGGAAAGAGCAAATCCCTCAAATCGCTTTAGAAACAATGGCTGGTAAAGGAACCGAAATCGGCCGTACGTTTGATGAACTAGCTGCGATTATTGACGGAGTTACGCTAAATGATAAACTTTCTGTCACTCTGGATACTTGCCACATTAATGATGCAGGTTATAATGTAAAAGATGATTTTGATGGCGTATTAGTTGAATTTGATAAAATTATCGGATTGGATCGTTTAAAAGTTATTCATGTGAATGATTCTAAAAATCCTATGGGCTCACATAAAGATCGTCATGCCAATATTGGTTTTGGCACTATTGGTTTTGAAGCTTTAAACGGTGTGGTTCACCATGAAAAATTAACTGCTTTACCAAAAATTTTAGAAACACCTTATGTCGGAGAAGACAAAAAAAATAAAAAGGCCCCTTACGGCTTTGAAATTGCGATGTTAAAAAATCAAAGATTTGATCCAGAATTATTAGAAAAAATTCAAGGACAAAACTAAAGCAACAATCGCTCTTAAAGGTCCTATTGACATTTAAGAGCGTATATTTTTGACTTTTAATCACTATTTTGCAAAAAAATCAGACTTTTTTCATTATTTAAGAGAAATCCCGCAAAAAGAACTTTTCTTTTTTTGCTATTTCTAGTAAAATAATTCATTGAGAGCAAAACTATACGGAGAGGAGAGAGTTTCAATGGCAACAGGTTGGGTAGTATTAATCGCAGTAATCGCTTTATTAGTAGGCGCTGCAGGGGGCTTTTTCCTTGCACGCAAATATATGCAAGATTATTTCAAAAAAAATCCTCCCGTTAATGAGGATATGTTACGCATGATGATGGCATCAATGGGTCAAAAACCGTCAGAGAAAAAGGTTAGACAAATGATGCAACAAATGAAAAACCAAGGAAAATAGTAAAGGTTATTCAGGTAATCATGAATAAGTGTAAAAACGGGCTGATTTTCAGTCCGTTTTTTTGTTGTTTTGCGGGAGAATAGGATAATCTAGGAGGAAAAGAGCGAGACGTTTAATCAAAAACAACACAATAACGAAGAAACCTTCTAGCTCGAAAGTAGTCTTCGTAGAACAACAAAGTAAAAGGAGGGACAACTGAATGTCCATATTCAAAAAATTAGGCTGGTTTTTTAAGCAAGAGAAAAAAAGTTATATTATTGGGGTTTTCTCATTAATGATGGTCGCTCTTGTTCAATTAGTCCCGCCCAAAGTTATTGGCGTCGTTGTAGATGAAATCGTTAACAAAGAAATTCGCTTAACGAAAATTATCGTGTGGGTTGCACTCTTGGTTGGTGCTGGGCTTGCCCAATATCTTTTTCGCTATATTTGGCGGATGCATATTTGGGGGAGTGCCGCTCGTTTGGAAAAAGAGCTACGGACTCAATTATTTCATCATTTCACAAAAATGGATAGCATCTTTTATCAGAAATATCGGACAGGTGACTTGATGGCGCATGCAACCAATGATTTAAATGCCATCCAAAATGTGGCTGGAGCTGGGATTTTAACGTTTGCCGACTCTGTGATTACGGGAGGAACAACGATTATCGCAATGGTTCTATTTGTCGATTGGCGCTTAACATTAATCGCTTTATTACCGCTGCCTTTATTAGCCGTCACTTCACGAGTTCTAGGTTCTAAGTTGCATGATGCCTTTCGAGATTCACAAGCTGCTTTTTCAGCGATTAATGATAAAACACAAGAAAGTATCACTGGAATTAAAGTCATTAAAACATTTGGGCAAGAAAAAGAAGATCTTGCTGATTTTACAGAGAAAATTGATGATGCTATCGTCAAAAATAAACGAACGAACTTTTTAGATGCACTGTTTGATCCGTTTATTACGCTGATTATTGGTGTTTCTTATGTTTTGACAATTATTATTGGTGGTCGTTTCATCATGGAAGGAACGATTAGTTTAGGTCAGTTGGTCTCTTTCATTGCCTATATTGGGATGCTAGTTTGGCCAATGTTTGCGATTGGGCGCTTATTTAATGTGCTAGAACGTGGGAATGCTAGTTACGATCGTGTGAACGAATTATTACATGAAAAAACGCATATTATCGAACGAAAAGATGCCATCAAAACAATGGCGCAAGGAACAATTTCAATGAAGATTGATTCTTTTTCTTATCCAAAAGAAGATGCAGTGGCATTGGAAAACATCCAATTTTCGTTGCAAGAAGGAGAAACCTTGGGGATTGTTGGTAAAACAGGCGCTGGTAAAACCACTATTTTGAAGTTGTTGATGCGTGAATATGACCAATACCAAGGAACGATTTCCTTTGGAAAACATAACATTAAAAATTACACATTAGATGCATTGATGGGTGCAATGGGATACGTGCCACAGGACCACTTTCTCTTTTCCATGACGGTACGAGATAATATTCGTTTTGCTAAACCAGACTTGGAACAAGCAGCAGTTGAACAAGCGGCAGAATTAGCATTTATTAACCAAGAAATTAAAGCATTCCCTGAAGGCTATGACACAATGGTTGGGGAACGTGGCGTTTCGCTTTCTGGAGGACAAAAACAACGGATTTCTATTGCACGGGCCTTGATTGTTGAACCAGAATTGTTAATTTTAGACGATGCCTTATCTGCAGTCGATGCGAAGACTGAAGAGGCGATTTTATCAAATCTAAAAGAAACGCGCCAAGAAAAAACCACTATTATTACAGCGCATCGTTTAAGTAGTGTCATGCATGCAAAAGAAATCTTAGTGTTGGATGAAGGGAAAATTATTGAACGGGGGACGCATCCAGAGTTACTGGCTCAGAAGGGTTGGTATCAGCGGATGTGGGAAAAACAGCAATTAGAAGCGAAAATTGAAGGGAGTGAGAGTTAATGGAAGAAAAGTATCAATCCGAATGGTCCAGAGAGTTACCGCTGAAAGAACAATTAACGATTGTTCAGCGTTTGTTTCGTTTTGCCAAACCGTTTCGACGCATGTTTTACACAGCTATTCTCTTTGCATTTGGCTTATCAATTATCAATATTCTTTTGCCTAGAGTCATTCAAGTTTTTATGGATAATTATTTAACGCCTAAAACTGCTACAATGCAAGTGATTCTAACTTTTGCTGCTATTTATTTCTTTGGTGTCATTGTCAAAAGTATTGTTTGGTTTTTCCAATGGTATTTGTATTCGATGGCTTCTTTAAAAACGTATCAATATATACGAGTGAAATTATTTGAAAAATTACACACTTTAGGTATGCGTTATTTTGATCAAACACCAGCGGGTTCGACGGTGTCTCGTGTTACAAATGACACAGAAACATTGTTTGAATTCTGGTATGTATTCCTAATGGTGATTACAGGAATTTTTGCCGTAATCTCGTCATTTTTTGCAATGTTTCAACTCAGTCCAGAAATTTCATTTTATTGTCTAATTTTCTTGCCAATTTTATTAGTTGTGATTTGGTATTACCAAAAATTTAGTTCAAAATTATATCGCAGTATGCGGGAAAAATTAAGTCAATTAAACACCAAACTAAATGAATACATCTCTGGTATGCAAATCATTCAACAATTTCGCCAAGAAAAGCGTTTGGAAAAAGAATTTGAAGAAACCAATGATGACTATTTAAAAACACGAGTAGCAATGATTCGTATGAATTCGTTATTATTAAGTCCCATCATTAATTTGTTGTATACGTTGGCGATTGCATTGGCCTTAACTATGTTTGGCATCGATGCTTTACATTCACCTGTTGAAGCGGGGATGATTTATGCTTTTGTAACGTATGTCCAAGCTTTTTTTAATCCGATGACACAAATGATGGACTTCCTAAGTATCTTTACAGATGGGATTGTCGCAGGTAGCCGTATTTTAAAAATTATGGATACGGAAGAATTAACGCCGCAACAATCAGTAGGAGCGAATGGGGAAATTATTCGCGGGAAAATTGAATTTCGCAATGTTACTTTTTCTTATGACGGCAAAAACGAAGTATTGAAAAATATTAGCTTTGTCGCAAATCCCGGGGAAACCGTCGCTTTAGTCGGTCATACTGGAAGTGGTAAAAGTTCAATTATTAATGTACTCATGCGTTTCTATGAATTTTATGAAGGGCAGATTTTAATTGATGATCGTGATATTCGTGATTTTCCCATGCCAGAATTACGGGAAAAGATGGGCTTAGTATTACAGGACGCTTTCATGTTTTATGGAGATATTGCTGGAAATATCCGTTTACTGAATCCCAATATTACAGATGAACAAATTAAACAGGCTGCGGAATTTGTTCAGGCAGATAAATTTATTCACACGTTACCCAATACCTATCATGCGAAAGTTATTGAACGAGGAGCGAGTTATTCTAGCGGGCAACGTCAATTAATTTCGTTTGCACGAACAATTGTAACTGATCCCAAAATTTTAGTTTTAGATGAAGCAACCGCTAATATTGATACAGAAACAGAAGGATTGATTCAAGAAGGATTAGCCAAAATGCGTCAAGGGAGAACGACAATTGCGATTGCGCATCGCCTTTCGACGATTCGTGACGCAAACTTGATTTTAGTTTTAGACAAAGGGCAGATTGTAGAACGAGGAACGCACGAAACGTTACTGGCAGAAGGTGGCCTTTATGCGGATATGTATCAGTTACAAAGTACGGAAGTTTAACGTAACAACAGAAAGAGTTAAATAACCCAAACAAAGGCATTTAGTGTTAGGAAATTCCTAATTCTAGGTGTCTTTGTAGCTCTTTAAATTGCAAAAAAGAATAGAAATGGTATGATATGAAGAGAGAAAAACAAACGAGGAAGTTAGGTGGAACTGTGAAGCCAGTTATAGTCAAAAATGTGCGAATAGGTGAAGGGAATCCCAAAATTGTGGTGCCCATTGTTGCTCCAACAGCCGAGGATATTTTGGCCGAAGCAACGGCGAGCCAAACACTAGATTGTGATTTGGTGGAATGGCGTTTAGACTATTATGAAAATGTCGCTGATTTTTCCGATGTATGTAATCTTTCACAACAAGTAATGGAACGGTTGGGGCAAAAACCGTTATTGTTAACTTTTCGTACACAAAAAGAAGGCGGCGAAATGGCTTTTTCTGAGGAAAATTATTTTGCTTTGTATCATGAATTAGTGAAAAAGGGTGCGTTGGATTTATTAGATATTGAATTATTTGCGAATCCGCTGGCGGCAGATACGTTAATTCACGAAGCTAAAAAGGCGGGGATTAAAATTGTTCTCTGTAATCACGACTTTCAGAAAACACCGTCGCAAGAGGAGATTGTCGCGCGGTTACGCCAAATGCAAATGCGTCAGGGGGATATTTGTAAAATAGCTGTGATGCCACAAGATGCGACAGATGTACTTACGTTACTTTCAGCAACCAATGAAATGTACACCCATTATGCATCCGTCCCAATTGTTACTATGTCAATGGGACAGTTAGGGATGATTAGTCGCGTAACAGGTCAACTGTTCGGGTCGGCACTAACTTTTGGCTCAGCCCAGCAAGCGTCTGCACCAGGCCAACTATCCGTACAAGTATTAAGAAATTATTTAAAGACATTCGAACAAAACAAGTGATTCAGAAGGTGAAAAAAGTGGCAAAGAAAAAAACACAACAAAAAACGAATGCGATGCGCATGGTAGAACAACATAAAGTACCATATAAAGAATATGAATTCGCTTGGAGTGAAGATCATTTAAGTGCAGAAAGTGTCGCTGAAAGTTTAGGTATTGAAAAAGGACGAATTTTTAAAACCTTGGTTACAGTAGGTAATAAAACAGGTCCAGTCGTGGCTGTCATTCCTGGTAATCAAGAATTAGATTTGAAAAAATTAGCGAAAGCTAGTGGCAACAAAAAGGTAGAAATGCTTCACTTAAAAGATTTAGAAGCAACCACAGGCTATATTCGTGGGGGCTGTTCCCCAATTGGGATGAAAAAACAATTTCCCACCTATTTGGCTGAAGAAGCTCAACAATATTCTGCAATTATTGTTTCTGCAGGCAAACGTGGCATGCAAATTGAATTAGCGCCTGAAGCAATTCTTTCGCTAACCAATGGACAATTTGCGGGAATAACGACAGAAGAATAAGTGGTTATAAGAAGAGGTTGAGACAGAACCGTTTATCTGTTTTTAAGCGTGGAGCAAAAAACACTAGGGATTTTTGCTCCACGTGTTTAATTATCAAATTAATAAAGGAAAAGCATTAAGTAAACAGTGCTACTTTTTATTGGGATAAAATTTTTGTAATGCTTGCCGTGCGAGCATATCGGCGGCTTTGTTTTGACTTTCAGGTAGCCATTTGATTAAGAGTAAAGGAAAATTCTTTTCTAGTTGTTGATATTCTGCTAAATAAGGCTGGTACTTTTCATTTTTAGCATAGTTTTTTTCAATTGTTTGGACAACAATTTTACTATCTGAGTGGAGAAGAACGGTTTGTTGATTGTCTTCATTGGCAATCGCTTGTTTTAAAGCTTCAATCAGCACTTTAAATTCGGCTTCGTGATTACTAACAATGCCTAGAGGCACATGCAATTGTTGCCGCGATTGGTCGGTGAGGTAAACGATACCGCCTCCAGATTCACCTGGATTGCCTTTTGTTGCAGCATCTACATAAATTCTTAACATAAAATTACTCCTAATTTCTTTTTGTTCTTAAAAAAAGTATGTTACTATTATAACATATTTAAATTTAGCGGCGTTGATCCAGAAGTAGTGAGGGCACTTTATGAAAAAACAGAAATTCTATTGGCAGCCAGAATTAGCATCAACAATTATTTACTGGTCTTGCACATTTTGTATATTATTTATTAGTTTAATTTTAGCATTGGAAAATAATGGTCCTTACTTGATTAGTAATCTGGTGATGGTTCCATTTTTTGTGTTTGCTTATCTAGGAATTGCGCGGTCTTTTAACATGACAGAAACATCTTTAATTGTCAGAGATGTTTTATGGTTTCGCAAAAAAGCACTTCCGCTTTCTCAGATAGAAAAAGTAACCTACAATGAAAAAAGCATCGAAATTTTTTCCTCAGAATTTAAGGAAGGTTCAAAAGTCTTTTTAATGAAAAAGAAAACGATTCCGTTATTTCTTGAGGCACTTAAGGTAAAAAAGCCTGAATTGAAGGTAGCAGAAGATCATTCTTTGGGCCTTCATAAAAAAGAAGAGAAAAACAAGAGTGAGTCATAAGTCGAAACGACTGGTGACCCACTCTCAAAATCTTAAAATAATCAGCTGAAACAAACGCTACGTTTACTTACTTTTTGGAGCTAAGCGCTGTTGGTTCAGCTTTTTTAGTTATCTATTTTTTTGACATGTGCTGCTTGTAGCCCACGATTGCCTTCCATTATCTCGAATTCTACAGATTGATTCTCATCAAGTGATTTGAATCCGTCACCTTCTATAGCAGTGAAGTGGACAAAAATCTCATCTTCTTCGTTGTAAACGATAAAACCATAACCTTTTCTGTTATCGAACCATTTGACAATTCCTTTTTGCATCCAATTCACGCTCCTTTTAGATTTGTAAAGACACTTTCATTATACGAGAAAAGGCTACCAAACGTCAATGGTTGGGTTGTTTAAAAAAGGTTATTCTAGCCATTCTATTCAATACAAGCTATAATTTAAAAGAAACAATGTGTCACAAAGACGATAAAGAATTGAAAAGGGGTCCGTTATGAAGACAGATATTAACATTGCACAAGCAGCAACATTAAAACCTATTCAAGAGATTGCCGAAACAATCGGTCTTTCAGAAGATTCGCTCGAACTTTATGGAAAATACAAAGCGAAAATAGATTTCCCAACGCTTCAATCCTTAGAAGCGAAGCCAGAAGGTAAATTAATCCTCGTTACATCGATTAATCCAACGCCAGCAGGAGAAGGAAAATCAACCGTGACCATTGGTTTAGGAGATGCATTAAATCGAATCAATAAAAAAACAGTTATTGCCCTAAGAGAACCATCATTAGGTCCTGTGATGGGGATTAAAGGTGGCGCAACAGGTGGCGGTTACGCACAAGTATTACCAATGGAAGAAATCAATTTGCATTTTACTGGTGATATGCATGCGATTACGACAGCCAATAATGCCTTAGCTGCGTTACTAGATAATCATTTACAGCAAGGAAATGAATTAAAGATTGATTCTCGGCGGGTGATTTGGAAACGGGCAGTGGATCTAAATGATCGTGCGCTCAGACAGGTCGTTGTTGGTTTAGGCGGTCCTTTCCAAGGTGTACCAAGAGAAGACGGTTTCGATATTACTGTGGCGAGCGAAATTATGGCGATTCTTTGTTTAGCGCAAAATTTAACGGACTTAAAAGAACGCTTAAGTCGGATTATTATCGCGTATAATGACCAAAGAGAGCCGGTGACAGTTAAAGATTTAAACGTGGCAGGTGCGCTGACTTTATTATTAAAAGACGCCTTAAAACCTAATTTAGTTCAAACGATTGAAGGAACTCCAGCTTTTGTTCACGGTGGTCCTTTTGCCAATATCGCTCATGGATGTAACAGTATTTTAGCGACAAAAACGGCTTTGCATCTAGGGGATTATGTCGTAACAGAAGCGGGTTTTGGTGGTGACTTAGGTGGCGAAAAATTTTTAGATATTAAAGTACCTTCTTTAGGAAAAGCACCCGATGCCGTTGTGATTGTGGCAACGATTCGCGCGTTGAAAATGCATGGCGGTTTGGCGAAAGATCAGTTAGCAGAAGAAAATTTACCAGCGTTACAAAAAGGCTTTGCCAACTTAGAAAAACATATTCAAAACATGCAACGTTATGATGTACCAGTAGTTGTTGCAATTAATGAGTTTACACAGGATACAGAGAAGGAAATTCAACTGTTGAAAGAAGCTTGCCAAGCGTTAGGCGTGCCCGTCGAGTTAACAAGTGTTTGGGCGCAAGGTGGCGCAGGTGGCACGAATCTAGCGAAAACAGTGGTAGCAGAGATTGAAGCCAATACAAAGCAGTTTCAACATTTGTATAACCCTCGCCAAACAATTGAAGAAAAAATTCAAGCCATTGTACAAACGATTTACGGCGGGGAACAGGCGATTTTTTCTCCGAAAGCGCAAAAGCAAATTGCAGACTTTACAAAAAATGGTTGGGATCAATTACCAATCTGCATGGCGAAGACACAGTATTCACTTTCTGACGATCCTCAAAAACTAGGACGGCCAGAAGGGTTTACGATTACGATTCGTGAACTAGTTCCAAAAATCGGTGCAGGGTTTATCGTGGCGTTAACGGGTGACATTTTAACGATGCCTGGCTTGCCGAAAGTTCCTGCTGCGTTAAATATGGATGTGGACGAAACGGGTCAAGCGAGCGGTCTCTTTTAAAGCCGCTCTTTCCTGAGACCTATTTTTAGTATATACTTGAAAGTAGCTCAATAAAAAATAATGACGGAAATTTATTGCGTAGTTTATTATAAGGAGCAACGACTATGGGGGAACGAGCAGATACATTTTTAGCACACTTTAATCGCATTGAAAAGTGGATGAGAGAGAGACTGAACAATCCTGTCAATATGGGATTCAGTGAAATGACAAGACGTCTTTCCCGAAAAGAAAAAGGACAGATTGCTCAATTTGAAGAGGATTTGCTTCAAATGGCTCAGTTAAGAAATGCCATTGTTCATGAGCGAATTGCTGATGATTTTGTAATTGCAGAGCCAAACGAATGGGCGGTTCAACGAATTGAAACGATTGAACAAGCTTTAACAAAACCAGAAAAAGTAGTGCCTAAATTTGCGAAACGTGTTACAGCTTTTGAAATCACCACTTCTTTAGAAACGTTATTAACGATTATTGCAAAAAAACAATATTCTCAATTTCCGATTTATGAAAAAGGTGTATTTAAAGGATTAATCACGGTTCGAGGGATTGGTGTATGGTTTGCCATTGAGAGCACCAAAGGCGAAGTTCACATTGCCAACCGAACGGTGCGAGAATTGTTGGCATCAAATTATAAACGCAGCAACTATCAATTTGTTTCAATTGAAGCAACCGTTTTTGAAGTTGAACAAATGTTTCGGGAGCAGCCACGCTTAGAAGCTGTGCTTATTAGTAAAAGTGGCCATCCTAATGGTGAGTTAGTAGGCATTGTTCGACCAAGAGATTTAGCAAGTATTCATAGAGAAAAGGAATGACGCGATTGTTAGTAGTATATTTTTTAATCAGTGCCTTATTAGTAGGGCTTGACCAATGGAGCAAATATTTGACGGTCCAAAACATTTCTTTGGGTGAAACAAAAGAATTCATTCCTGGATTTTTGTCGCTGACCCATTTAAGAAATACCGGAGCTGCTTGGAGCTTATTGGAAGGAAAGATGATATTCTTTTATGTCATCACAGTAATTGTTAGTGTCGTGATTATTTATTTATTAATTAAGAATTATAAAAAAAGTATCTGGTATTCTGTAGGTTTATCTTTTGTCTTAGCAGGTGCCATTGGGAATTTTATTGATCGTGTACGTTTAGGCTACGTGGTGGACATGCTCCAAACGGATTTTATGAATTTTCCTATTTTTAATGTTGCAGATAGTACGTTAGTGGTCGGCGTTATTTGTATATTTATTTATTTGATTTTAGATGAAAAAGCAGCAAAGGAAGGCAAAAATGGAACAAATTAACGTAACGATTCAAACAGAAAAAGGCCGGATTGACAAAGTATTAAGTGAACATTTACCCAATCATTCCCGCTCGCAAATTCAACAATGGTTAAAAGAAAAACACGTAACAGTTAACGGTGAAACGGTCCGCGCAAATTACAAAGTTACAGCAGGCGATGAAATTGTGGTAACAATTCCTGAACCAGAAGTGCTAGATATGGTAGCAGAGGATATTCCTTTGACCATTGTTTATGAAGACAATGATGTGATTGTCGTCAACAAACCTCAAGGCATGGTTGTTCATCCTTCGGCAGGGCATCCCAAGGGTACATTAGTGAACGCGTTACTTCATCATGCGGATCACTTATCGGCGATTAATGATGTGGTGCGACCGGGAATTGTTCATCGAATTGATAAAGATACTTCGGGGCTATTGATGGTGGCTAAAAATGATCAAGCCCATGAATCATTAGCGAAACAGCTAAAAGAAAAAACATCGTTACGTAAATACGTTGCCTTGGTCCACGGTGTTATTCCTCACGATAAGGGAGAGATAAATGCGCCTATTGGTCGTTCCAAGGTTGACCGCAAAATGCAAGCGGTCATTGAAGGCGGTAAAGAAGCAGTCACGCATTTTACTGTTTTAGAGCGTTTTGATGCATTTACCTTAGTTGAATTACAACTAGAAACGGGCCGGACACATCAAATCCGTGTTCACATGAAATATATCGGTTATCCATTAGCTGGAGATCCGTTATATGGACCGAAAAAAACATTGCCTGGCAATGGACAATTTTTACATGCGAAGTTATTAGGCTTTACACATCCTACTACAGGTGAACAATTAGTCTTTGAAGCACCTTTACCAGAAGTTTTTGAAAAAACTTTACACCAATTAAGAAATAATCATTGATTTTTTTCTGAAGAAGAGGTAAACTCTTTTTTAAGAAGAAAAATAACTAAATAACTGTAACCTTTAAGTTTAGTCCCGTGAGGCTAAGAAGGAATCATGCAAAAGAACACTAGGTGCGCTTAGTTAGTAAGTTGTGTGGGCTACATGGTACCCTTGTACCTTTTTAAACTGTAACCAACATCCTCCTATCCTCATACGGGTAGGAGGATTTTTTGTTGGAAAAAATAACAGGACAATTTCAATAAAAACCCACTTATTTTTCAGCTGCTCAATTGAAGGAAGAATCGCTGACCCCAAGACAGCGAGGACGTAGATAAAAAAGAAATGAGGAGGAAATTATTATGCCAAAGAAAGAAGTTGTTGACGCAGTCACAATGAAACGAGCGCTTACTCGAATCTCGTATGAAATTATTGAAAGAAACAAAGGAATTCAAGACATTGTTTTAGTAGGAATTAAAACGCGTGGGATATACATTGCACAACGTCTAGCCGAACGCTTAAAACAATTAGAAGATATTGACGTGCCAGTTGGTGAATTAGATATTACTTTGTATCGTGATGATGTGAAAGATATGGAGGAACCTGAATTACATTCTTCTGACGTACCAGTCTCAATTGAAGGTAAAGAAGTTATTTTAGTGGATGATGTCTTGTACACGGGCCGGACCATTCGTGCTGCAATGGACGCAGTTATGGATTTAGGTCGTCCAAGAAAAATCTCTTTAGCAGTCTTAGTAGATCGTGGGCATCGGGAACTACCGATTCGTGCCGATTATGTAGGAAAAAATATTCCAACATCAAAAACTGAGGAAATTATTGTGGAAATGGAAGAGCGTGACGGCGCAGATCGTATTATGATCAGTAAAGGAAACGAATAAAAAGGAGTGAACAACGTTGTCAGAAAAAGAATTTCGAAATGAGGATGCAGTCTTAGATATTAAAGACAGACCGCAAGCTTTTCACTGGGTTGGCCTAAGTTTACAACATTTATTTACGATGTTTGGCGCAACGGTTTTAGTACCAATCTTAGTGGGAATTGACCCAGGGATTGCGTTAGTCAGTTCAGGATTAGGAACAATGGTCTATCTGATTACTACAAAAGGAAAAATCCCCGCTTATCTTGGCAGTAGCTTTGCTTTTATTGCAGCCATGCAGATGTTAATGAAGAGTGATGGTTATCCAGCCATTGCCCAAGGTGCTATGACAACCGGCTTGGTATACCTAATCGTTTCATTAATCATTAAAAAAATTGGTTCCGACTGGTTGGATAAAATTTTACCGCCTATCGTTGTAGGACCTGTCGTGATGGTTATCGGTTTAGGCTTGGCAGCTAATGCCGCAAATAACGCAATGTATAACAACAACGTTTATGATTTTAAATATATTGCCGTAGCCTTAATTACTTTAGGCTTAACCATTTTTTACAACATGTTTTTCAAAGGTTTCCTAGGATTAATTCCAATTCTTTTGGGAATTGTTAGTGGGTACCTGGTCGCTTTAGCTTTCGGAATTATTGATTTAACCCCTATTAAAGAAGCTGCGTGGTTTGCTTTACCTAATTTTGAAGTACCTTTTGTTCAATATGAACCGAAATTGTATTTAAATGCCATTACAACAATGGCACCAATTGCTTTTGTAACAATGACAGAACATATTGGTCATTTAATGGTCTTGAATAAATTAACCAAGCGCAACTTTTTCCAAGACCCAGGCTTATCTAAAACTTTAATGGGAGATGGCTTAGCGCAAATTGTAGCAGGTTTTGTTGGTGGACCGCCAGTTACAAGTTATGGTGAAAATATCGGCGTGCTGGCAATTACAAGAGTACACAGTGTCTTCGTAATTGGTGGAGCCGCGGTGTTCGCTGTAGCTTTAGGCTTTGTTGGAAAATTAAGTGCCTTGATTCTAAGTATCCCAGGACCAGTTATTTCAGGAATTAGTTTCGTCTTGTTCGGTGTGATTGCCGCAAGTGGTTTGAAAATCTTAATCGATAATAAGATTAATTTTGATAAGAAAAAGAATTTATTGATTGCTTCAGTAATTTTAGTTATCGGCATTGGTGGCTTAGTCTTCAAAGTAGGAACCTTTGAATTGTCTTCAATGGCATTAGCAACCGTCTTAGGAATTGTTTTGAATTTAATTTTACCGGAAAACGCACGTAGCGAAGAACAGTAGGAGGACTGGACGAATGATTATTACATCTGAACGAATTAGTTTAAAACATCTTTTAACTGCTGAGGCTTTAACCGACCGTGAAGTCATGGGGTTAATCCGTCGCGCAGGAGAATTTAAACAGGGGGCAAAATGGCACCCAGAAGAACGTCAATATTTTGCAACAAACTTGTTTTTTGAAAATAGTACTCGAACACATAAAAGTTTTGAGGTAGCTGAGAAAAAATTAGGCTTAGAAGTGATTGAGTTTGAAGCAAGTAGAAGTTCTGTTCAAAAAGGAGAAACATTATACGACACAGTACTAACGATGTCGGCAATTGGTGTAGATGTAGCAGTCATTCGTCATGGTAAAGAAAATTATTACGATGAATTGATTCAAAGTAAAACGATTCAATGTTCTATTATTAACGGTGGGGACGGGAGTGGACAACACCCTACACAATGTTTATTGGATCTGATGACTATTTATGAAGAATTTGGTGGATTTGAAGGCTTGAAAGTGGCGATTGTGGGAGATATTACACATTCTCGCGTTGCTAAATCAAATATGCAGTTATTAAACCGTTTAGGCGCTGAAATTTATTTTTCAGGTCCAGAAGAGTGGTATGATCATCAGTTTGATGTCTATGGACAATATGTGCCATTAGATGAAATTGTTGAAAAAGTCGATGTGATGATGTTGCTTCGCGTGCAACACGAACGTCATGATGGTAAGGAAAGTTTTTCAAAAGAAGGCTATCATTTGGAATATGGTTTAACCAACGAACGGGCAACTCGTTTACAGAAACACGCAATTATTATGCATCCAGCGCCAGTCAATCGGGATGTTGAACTGGCAGATGAATTAGTGGAAAGTCTGCAATCAAGAATCGTCGCGCAAATGAGTAACGGAGTCTTTATGCGCATGGCAATTTTAGAAGCAATTTTACATGGAAAGGCCTAGGTGGAGAAATGAAGACGTTAATTAAGAATGGAAAAATCATCAAAAAAGAGAATCAATTGATTGAGGCAGCACTTTGGCTAGAAAATGGTGTGATTCACGCAATCGGGGAATCGTTTGACGAAGCAGATTTTGAGCAAGTGTTTGATGCGAACGGGCAACTAATCACGCCAGGCTTGGTCGATGTGCATGTTCACTTTAGAGAGCCAGGCTTTACGTATAAAGAAACGATTAAAACGGGTAGTAAAGCTGCTGCTCGCGGTGGTTTTACTACGGTTTGCGCAATGCCCAATTTGAATCCAGTACCAGATACGGCTGAAAAATTAAGTGAGGTTTACGACTTAATTCAAAAAGATGCAGTCGTGAAAGTTTTACAATATGCCCCCATTACAGAAGAGCTACGGAGTGAAGTTTTAACCAATCAGAAGGCCTTAAAGGAAGCGGGCGCCTTTGCATTTACGAATGATGGTGTTGGTGTCCAAACGGCAGGAACGATGTACCTAGCCATGAAAGAAGCGGCTGCATTAAATATGGCGCTTGTTGCGCACACGGAAGATGAATCTTTATTATTTGGTGGTGTGATGCATGAAGGAGAAGTTTCTAAGAAATTAGGCCTACCAGGGATTTTAAGTGCAACGGAAGCTTCACAAATTGCTCGGGATATTACTTTAGCAAAAGAAACAGGCGTTCATTATCATGTTTGTCATGTTTCAACAGAAGAAAGCGTGCGCGTTATTCGAGATGCTAAAAAAGCAGGGATTCACGTAACAGCCGAAGTTTCGCCACACCATTTAATTTTAGTCGATGAGGATATTCCTGGTGACGAAGGGTTTTGGAAAATGAACCCGCCATTACGTGGTTTAGCAGATCGACAAGCATTGATTGACGGCTTGTTAGATGGCACGATTGACTGTATTGCTACCGACCACGCGCCCCATGGTTTAGAAGAAAAACAACAATCATTTTTAAACGCACCTTTTGGTATTGTCGGTAGTGAAACGGCCTTCCAATTGATTTATACGAACTTTGTCGAAACAGGCATTTTCACATTAGAACAAGTGATTGATTGGATGGCAGTGAAACCGGCAGAAATTTTTGGATTAAACGCAGGAACACTAACAATTGGTGCACCAGCAGATATTGCAGTTTTTGACTTAGCAACAGCTGCACCAATTGATGCAGAAGCATTTGAATCAATGGCTGTCAATACACCATTTACAGGGTGGACAGTCAAAGGAAAGACACTTATGACATTTGTTGACGGAGCATTAGCTTGGTCGGAGGAGGCGCAGTAGGTTTGAAAAGGTTATTGATTTTAGAAGACGGAACAGTATTTGAAGGAAAAGCGTTTGGTGCAGAAGGCAATGTAGTAGGAGAAGTTGTTTTTACTACTGGCATGACAGGTTACCAAGAAGCAATTACTGACCAAAGTTTTAATGGACAAATGATTACTTTTACGTATCCATTAGTTGGAAATTACGGGGTCAACCGAGATGATTATGAATCCATTGCACCAACCTGTAAAGGTGTCATTGTTAAAGAGCATGCGCGGGTTGCTTCAAATTGGCGTCAACAAATGACCTTGGATGAATTTTTAAAGCGCAAAGGGATTCCGGGAATTTCAGGAATTGATACGCGTGCACTGACTCGTAAATTACGATCAGCTGGAACAATGAAAGGGAGCATCATTGATGCCGTGGATGATTTGCCGCATGCGTTTGATCAATTAAAAGCGACAGTCATGCCGAAAAATCAAGTGGCACAAGTCTCCACCACTAAGCCTTATCCGAGTCCAGGTATTGGGCGTAATGTAGTCGTCGTTGATTTTGGGTTGAAACATAGTATTTTGCGAGAATTATCAAAACGGCAATGCAACTTAACCGTGTTGCCTTATAATACAACGGCCGAAGAGATTTTAGAATTAAGTCCCGATGGTGTCATGTTGACAAATGGGCCTGGAGATCCCAAAGATGTACCTGAAGCTATTGAAATGATTCAAGCAATCCAAGGAAAAGTTCCAATTTTCGGCATCTGCTTAGGTCATCAGTTATTTTCATTAGCGAATGGTGCGGATACGTATAAGATGAAGTTTGGACATCGCGGTTTGAATCATCCTGTACGAGAAATTGCAACAGGACGCATTGATTTCACTTCACAAAATCACGGATATGCCGTGGATGAAGCAACAATTGATCCAGAAAAATTACTTGTGACCCACGTGGAAGTCAATGATGGAACGGTTGAAGGCGTGCGTCATCGAGATTATCCAGCTTTTACTGTGCAATATCACCCAGATGCGGCTCCAGGACCGCACGATGGTCTTCATTTATTTGACGAATTTATGGAATTAATGGATGCATGGAAGGAGCAAAACTAATGCCAAAACGAACGGACATCAAGAAAATCATGGTGATTGGTTCAGGACCAATCATTATTGGACAAGCAGCAGAATTTGACTATGCAGGCACACAAGCCTGTTTAGCGCTAAAAGAAGAAGGGTATGAAGTTGTCTTAGTAAACTCAAATCCAGCGACCATCATGACCGATAAAGAAATCGCGGATCATGTTTATATTGAACCGATTACTTTAGAATTTGTCTCAAGAATTTTGCGGAAAGAACGTCCCGATGCTCTTCTACCAACATTAGGTGGTCAAACTGGATTAAATATGGCGATGGAATTATCGGAATCAGGAATTTTAGATGAGCTAAATGTAGAATTGCTAGGAACAAAGCTCAGTGCGATTGACCAAGCGGAAGACCGTGATTTATTTAAACAATTGATGGAAGAATTAGAACAACCGATTCCAGAAAGTGAAATTGTCAATACGGTGGAACAAGCCGTGGCTTTTGCCAAACGAATTGGCTATCCAATTATCGTTCGTCCCGCATTTACCTTAGGTGGAACAGGCGGCGGCATGTGCGATACGGAAGAAGAACTCCGCCAAATTGCTGAAAATGGTCTGAAATTATCACCAGTTACACAATGTTTAATTGAAAAAAGTATTGCTGGTTTTAAAGAAATTGAATATGAAGTGATGCGTGACTCGGCTGATAATGCGATTGTGGTTTGTAACATGGAAAACTTTGATCCTGTCGGCATTCACACTGGGGATTCGATTGTTTTTGCTCCGAGTCAAACCTTATCAGATTATGAATACCAAATGTTGCGAGATGCGTCCTTGAAAATTATTCGTGCATTAAAAATTGAAGGTGGCTGTAATGTTCAATTAGCTTTGGATCCGCATAGTTTTAATTATTATGTGATTGAAGTGAATCCTCGTGTTTCTCGCTCATCTGCACTTGCTAGTAAAGCCACAGGGTATCCCATTGCGAAGTTAGCTGCAAAAATTGCTGTTGGTTTAACATTAGATGAAATGAAAAATCCAGTTACTGGAACCACTTATGCCGAATTTGAACCGGCTTTGGACTATGTTGTTTCCAAAATTCCTCGTTGGCCTTTTGATAAATTTGAAAAAGGTGCTCGAGAACTAGGAACGCAAATGAAAGCAACCGGGGAAGTCATGGCAATTGGCCGCAATATTGAAGAATCCTTATTAAAAGCAGTTCGTTCTTTAGAAATTGGTGCTTATCACAACGAGTTAGCAGAACTAAGTCATGTCAGTGATTTGGAATTAACGAAGAAAATGGTCCATGCGCAAGATGATCGATTGTTCTACTTATCAGAAGCCATTCGCAGAGGATATAGCATTGAAGAATTGCAAAGTTTAACGAAAATTGATTTATTCTTCTTGGATAAACTTTTACACATTATCGAAATTGAAACGGCCCTTGAAAGTCACGTGGACAACGTAGCTGTCTTGAAAGAAGCCAAACAAAATGGCTTTTCTGATCGGAAAATCGCAGCACTTTGGGGACAAACAGAACAAGCCATCGCTGACTTCCGCAGAGCCAATCAAATTGTGCCCGTCTATAAAATGGTGGATACGTGTGCTGCAGAGTTTGAATCACACACGCCTTATTTTTATAGCACGTATGAAGTGGAAAACGAAAGCAATGTTTCGAAAAAGCCTTCTGTACTAGTATTAGGTTCTGGTCCCATTCGCATTGGTCAAGGGGTCGAGTTTGATTATGCAACGGTTCATTCTGTCAAAGCGATCCAAGCGGCTGGTTATGAAGCAATTATTATGAATAGTAATCCTGAAACAGTTTCAACAGATTTCTCTGTTTCTGATAAATTATACTTTGAGCCATTAACTTTAGAAGACGTCATGAATGTGATTGATTTAGAAAATCCGATTGGCGTGATCGTCCAATTTGGTGGACAAACAGCTATTAATTTAGCTGAGCCGCTCACAAAACAAGGCGTTAAAATTCTTGGAACAACGATTGAAGATTTAGATCGTGCGGAAAATCGTGATTTATTTGAACAAGCTTTGCAAGAGTTAGCGATTCCTCAACCACCAGGAGATACAGCCACAAGTGCAGAAGAAGCAGTCGTGATTGCTGATCGTATCGGCTATCCCGTTTTAGTGCGTCCAAGTTATGTTTTAGGTGGTCGTGCAATGGAAATTGTCGAAAATCAAAAGGATTTGGAAGATTATATGCGACACGCAGTCAAAGCTTCTCCAGAACATCCTGTCTTGGTTGATAGCTATTTATTGGGACAGGAATGTGAAGTTGATGCCATTTGTGATGGTGAAACAGTACTAATTCCAGGGATTATGGAACATATTGAACGAGCTGGCGTGCATTCTGGTGATTCAATGGCGGTTTATCCGCCGCAGTATCTTTCTCAAGAAATTCAGGCAACGATTGCCGATTATACAAAAAAACTGGCACTTGGTTTAAACTGTGTAGGCATGATGAATATTCAATTTGTTATTCATGAAAATCGTGTTTATGTGATTGAAGTGAATCCTCGTGCGAGTCGAACAGTTCCTTTCTTAAGTAAAATTACAGGGATTCCGATGGCCCAAGTTGCTACAAAAGCGATTCTTGGTGAGAAACTGACTGACCTAGGATATCAAGACGGGTTATATCCTGAAAGTAAACAAGTTCATGTGAAAGCCCCTGTATTCTCCTTTACGAAACTACAAAAAGTAGATACGTACTTAGGGCCTGAAATGAAATCAACCGGGGAAGTTATGGGTAGTGATTATTATTTAGAAAAAGCCTTGTATAAAGCCTTTGAAGCATCTGGCTTGCATTTGCCAAGTTATGGGGCTGTACTTTTCACCATTGCTGATGAAACAAAAGAAGAGGCGTTAGAAATCGCTAAGCGTTTTTCAGCAATTGGCTATAGTTTAGTCGCAACGGAAGGAACCGCTGACTTTTTAGCGAAGCATCAGTTGCCTGTTAAGAAAGTGACGAAAATTTCTAATCCTGAAGGGGAAACCGTGCTGGATGTCATTCGCAACGGGAATGCGCAAGTGGTAATCAATACTATGGATAAAAATCGTTCCAGTGCCAACCAAGATGGGTTTTCAATCCGTCGGGAAGCAGTCGAACATGGGATTCCATTGTTTACCTCACTTGACACAGCGAATGCGATTTTAAAAGTTTTAGAATCAAGAGCCTTTACGACAGAAGCCATTTAAGCAAAAATCTGGAACAATCGTCTGAGGAGGACTGTTCCAGATTCTTTTACGAAGAAATAGAAAATCATTTATAGGGGAATCAGAGAATAAAGGAGTGAAGGATACTGATGCAGAGAAAGCAAGAAATGATGACCATTGTAGCTCAAAAACAGTTAGCGCCACGGATTTATCAGTTAGACTTACAAGGCGAGTTAGTGAAAGAGATGACACGACCTGGACAGTTTGTGCATATCAAGGTTCCGCGTGCAGATTTACTTTTGCGGCGACCGATTAGCATCAACCAAATTGATCATTCGAACGAAACCTGTCGTTTGATTTATCGAGTCGAAGGCGCTGGAACGGAAGTGTTTGCCACCATGAAGGCTGGTGAACAATTAGATATTTTAGGTCCTTTAGGAAACGGCTTTGATATAACTACCGTAGCAGCTGGTCAAACTGCTTTTATCGTTGGCGGAGGAATCGGGATTCCCCCATTGTATGAATTATCAAAACAACTCAATGAAAAAGGCGTGAAAGTGATTCATTTTCTTGGTTATGCATCAAAAGAGGTTGCTTATTACCAACAAGAATTTATGGCATTAGGAGAAACACATTTTGCCACAGATGACGGCTCGTTTGGCGCTCATGGCAACGTGGGCCGTTTATTGTCAGAAGCGTTAGCAAAAGGACGGATCCCTGATGCAGTTTATGCTTGTGGTGCGAATGGTATGTTAAAAGCAATTGATTCTTTATTTCCAACACATCCACACGTTTACCTTTCTTTAGAAGAACGGATGGCCTGTGGAATTGGGGCTTGCTATGCCTGCGTTTGCCATAAAAAAGGAGACACTACTGGAGCAAAAAGTGTCAAGGTCTGTGATGAAGGTCCGATTTTTAAAGCAAGTGAGGTTATCTTATGATGAAAAATCCTTTAGCCGTTTCAATTCCAGGTTTAACATTAAAAAATCCAATTATTCCCGCCAGTGGTTGCTTTGGGTTCGGGGAAGAATATGCTAACTATTATGACCTTGATCAATTAGGTTCAATTATGATTAAGGCAACAACACCCCAAGCACGATATGGAAATCCCACACCACGTGTAGCTGAAACACCTAGTGGTATGCTAAATGCCATTGGATTGCAGAATCCAGGCTTAGACGTGGTTATGCAAGAAAAATTACCAAAATTAGAAAAATACCCTAACTTACCGATTATCGCAAATGTTGCAGGTGCTTGCGAAGAGGACTATGTGGCTGTTTGCGCAAAAATTGGGCAAGCGCCTAACGTCAAAGCAATTGAATTGAATATTTCCTGTCCTAATGTGAAACATGGCGGCATAGCTTTTGGTACAGATCCAGAAGTTGCTTTTCAATTAACACAAGCAGTCAAAAAAGTCGCCTCTGTTCCGATTTATGTTAAACTATCACCAAACGTAACGGACATTGTGCCAATCGCCCAAGCAATTGAAGCAGGGGGCGCAGACGGTTTTTCTATGATTAATACATTGCTAGGGATGCGCATTGATTTAAAAACGAGAAAACCTATTTTAGCCAATCAAACTGGTGGACTATCTGGACCAGCCATTAAACCTGTTGCCATTCGCTTAATCCGACAAGTCGCCAGTGTTTCTCAGTTGCCAATTATTGGAATGGGCGGTGTTCAAACAGTGGACGATGTCTTGGAAATGTTCATGGCAGGTGCTAGCGCTGTCGGGGTTGGTACGGCCAACTTTACAGATCCATACATTTGTCCGAAGTTGATTGACGGATTACCTAAGCGAATGGAAGAGTTAGGCATTGAATCGTTGGAACAATTAATTAAAGAAGTGAGAGAGGGGCAGCAAAATGCACGATAGACCAATTATTGCGTTAGATTTTCCCACGCAAAAAGAAGTGGCTGTTTTTTTAGAAAAATTTCCTAAGGAAGAAGCCTTGTTTGTTAAAGTGGGGATGGAACTTTTTTACGCAGAAGGACCAGCGATTGTTCGCTGGCTTAAAGAACAAGGACACGATGTTTTCTTGGATTTAAAATTACATGATATTCCGAATACTGTGGAAAAAGCGATGACAAATTTAGCAAAATTAGGCGTTGCCATTACCAATGTCCATGCAGCAGGGGGCGTTCGAATGATGCAAGCAGCTAAGGAAGGTCTAATCAAAGGGGCTCAGCCAGGCGCTAAGGTTCCTGAGTTAATTGCTGTAACCCAGTTGACTTCTACTAGTGAAGAAGAGATGCACCATGATCAATTAATCAACGTTCCTTTAGAGACAAGTGTCATTCATTATGCTAAATGTGCGGAAAAAGCGGGGCTGGATGGCGTGGTTTGTTCAGCATTAGAAGCACGTGGTATTCAAGAAGCAACCAAGCAGACGTTTATTTGTTTAACACCTGGTATTCGTCCAGCAGGAAGTGCAGTAGGTGACCAACAACGGGTCGTTACGCCGCAACATGCTCGCGAAATCGGGTCCACATATATCGTTGTTGGCCGACCTATTACCCAAGCAGAAAATCCTTATGAAGCCTATCAAGAAATCAAAAAAGACTGGAGCGGAAAGTAACATGACAAAAGTAGCAAAAAAGATTGCCAAAGATTTATTAGATATTGAAGCGGTATTTTTAAACCCTAATGAGCCTTTTACTTGGGCTAGTGGCATAAAAAGCCCGATTTATTGTGATAACCGTATCACGATGAGTTATCCTGCCGTGCGTAAAGAAATTGCAGAAGGCTTAGCGGCAAAAATTAAAGAGACTTTCCCAGAAGTCGAAGTGATTGCTGGGACAGCTACCGCAGGGATTCCACATGCGGCATGGGTAGCCGATATTTTAGGATTACCAATGGTTTATATCCGCAGTAAAGCCAAAGATCACGGCAAAGGGAATCAAATTGAAGGCCGAATTTCTGAAGGACAAAAAATGGTAGTTATCGAGGATTTAATTTCAACCGGCGGTAGCGTGTTAGAAGCGGCAGAAGCGGCGGAACGTGAAGGAGCAACGGTTTTAGGCGTTGCGGCAATCTTCACTTATGAGTTACCCAAAGGAACGGCAAATTTTGCAGATAAACAGATGACGTTACTAACGTTAACCAATTATTCAACTTTAATTGATGCTGCATTAGAAGCAAATTATATCGAAGAAAAAGATGTTACCTTATTACAAGAATGGAAAAAAGATCCTGAAAACTGGGGCAAATAAACGTTGAACTAAAGATAGTTCTTGTCGTCTGATTTTTAGTGTCATTTTCAGTAACCAGATTTAACGGTAGGAGAACTTAGGTCATTTGCCGAGGAGCGTAATGATCTAAGTTCTTTTGTTTGACGTAGAAAAGATGTTAGGATAGAGTTTTAACATGAGTTTTACCTGATTACTATGTGGAAATGAAGGAAGAGTGTATGAAAAAAATAAAAAATATGGACGTTGAATGGAGCTATACAGGTAACGATGGACCGGAACATTGGCATACGCTATGTGACTGGTTTGCAGAAGGTGCTAAGTTTGCTTATCAATCGCCAATTGCTTTAGAAAAAGAAAGTGCTGAGACAGTAAATTCTCAGATTACGTTTCATTATAAAAAAGAAGAATTCACTGAAAAGGAATTCAAAAATACGTTTCATTTTGTACCACCAAATACGGAAAGTTACGTAATGTTTGAAAATGTTGCGTATCATTTAACCGATATCCATTTTCATATGCCTAGCGAACATTTGCTATCGGGAAAGCAGTATCCGCTAGAATTCCATTTGGTTCATATGAACGATGCTGGCGAAAATTTAGTTGTCGGTTGCCTGTTTACCATCACAGAGGAAGAAAATCGTTTTTCAGAAGCGAATCATCCGATGGACTGGGAAAACGGCACGCACCAACAATGGTTTAATCCGTCAATCTTTTTACCAGAGGAGCGTCTACACTACCATTATGTAGGCTCGTTAACAACACCGCCAACTAAGGGTCCAGTGAAATGGTTTGTATTTGATACCATTCAAAAAATGGATCAAGCCTTTTTAAATAAGATCAAGGAAGGTATGTTGACCTTTAACAATCGGCCCCTTCAACCGTTGAATGGGCGTAAGATTTATTTTTCAAATGATTAGTGTGTGGAGGAAAAAGTGTTGAATATTCAACAAATGAAGTATGTTGCTGCCATAGCTAACAATGGGAGTTTTCGGGAAGCAGCCAAAAAACTATTTATTACACAACCTAGCTTGTCAAATAGTATTCGGGAATTAGAAGAAGAACTAGGGATTTCCCTCTTTTTACGTACTAATAAGGGCGCTTTTTTAACAGAAGAAGGAATGGTTTTTTTAGAACAAGCGGAGAAAGTTTTAGTTCAAATGGAGTTATTGGAAAATCGCTATCGCGAGACAGTGACCAGCGAACGATTCTCCATCTCTTCGCAACATTACGATTTTTTAGGTGAGGTAATTGCCAAAGTTCTTAAAAAGTATGGGGATCAATATAAAGATTTTCGTGTCTTTGAAACCACGACCTTAAAAGTAATTGAAGACGTCAAAGGATTTCACAGTGAGTTGGGGATTATTTATTTAAATGAACAAAATAGTGTCAGTATTGAACGGTATTTAGAACAAGCTAATCTAGCCTACGAGGTAATTAGTACTTTTAATACACACATTTTTTTAGGAAATCATCATCCTTTAGCCAAGCAAAAAGAAATTCATTTAGAAGAATTAGTTCCCTATCCACAAGTTCGCTTTAATCAAGAAGGAAGCAATTTTTCCTATTTTTCTGAAGATTTAGTTGAAATTCCTGAACAGGAATCGGTCATTCATACGACAGATCGTGGAACCTTGATGAATTTGTTGGTAGAAACCAATGCTTATGCTTCTGGTTCAGGTGTCGTAACGGGTTTTACGAAGAAAGAAATTCGGTTAGTACCATTGGCGCCAGCCTTGGAAAATCGTATTTGTTTACTCTTTCCCAAAAATCGGGAAATCAGTCCGATTGGTCGCTACTTTATCAAAGAACTAAAAGCGTTGTTTAAAAAAGAGGTAGATACCAAAATGTTTAGCACTAAGGAATAAAAAGAAGGAACTATCAGTGATTTGACTGATAGTTCCTTCTTTTTTGGCTCATTTTGAAACAGTAGAAATGGTTTCTCTTTCAATTAATGTGACAGGCACTTGAATGTCTTCTATGACTTGAACATCCTGTTGCATCGTTTGTAATAATACTTCGCCAGCTAGTTTTCCCATTTCTTTAAAGTCTTGCGCCATGGTTGTTAATGGCGGTTCGACAAATGCTGCTGCTTGAATATCATCAAAACCAATAATCGATAATTCCGCTGGTACATGAATACCTAGGTTTTTACAGTTTCGTAAACAATGTAACGCGCTGAAGTCATTATCGCAGACCACGGCTGTGAGTTGGTGCGCCTCAAAATACTGTTTAAAGTTGTGTTCATCTAAGAGATTGGTTTCTGTGATTGCTGTATGGAACGCCAGATTGGCTTCTTTTAAAGCTTGGAGATAACCTAAATAACGTTGCCGAACGGATTGTAGGGCTGGACTTCCTGAAAGGATATATCCAATTTTCGTATGTCCTAAGCCAATTAAGCGTTCGGTTGCTGTTTTACCACCAGCGAAGTTGTCTGATTGAATGGTTGCAAAAGGTAAATCATGGATCTTTTTATCCAAGACAACGACTGGAAAATTCATCAAAGCCAACTCGAACAGTAAGTCGAGGTAGTCATTACTAGTAGCAGCATAATAGACAAGCCCGGAAAATTCATTCACAATGTCCGCAGCATTTTTCTCTCTCAAAAAATTAGGCGAGGTCATAAAGACTTCTAAACCAGCTGCTTGAATAGTAGGGGCCAAACCGCTATAGAAATTTCCTACTGATAAATCGTCTGCAAAAGGCAATAAAAAAAGAACTTTATTTAAAGAAGTATGGAGAGGATGCTTTGGTGCTTGAACAAAACTTCCTTTTCCTTGGTGACGTTGGATTATGCCTTGCGTTTCCAATTCAGTTAGCGCTCGTTTGGACGTAATTCTACTGACGTTAAACTGAGCCGATAATTCTTTTTCGGTAGGCACTTGCGCTCCAACAGGCAATCGCCCAGAATCAATTTCATTTTGTAAATAATCAATAATTTGTTGATATAATGGTTGCTTCATTCATTTCACCTCACAATAAGATATATCTTATTTATAGTTTACCATAAATTAATTGGTTTTAAAATGAAAAAAATGATCGAAATCACTAGACAAAGTGAAATGTAAACGCTATAATTCAATTGTGAAATGATATATCAAATTTAAGAGGTGACGAGAATGGTTTATACAGAAGTTCCAAAATCCGTAGCAACATTTATGGAGACAATTACAGAAAAATGCGGTGAAGCACATCAAGATTGGGCAAAAAACTTTCAGGCGGCCTTTGCCAATACTTTACTAACAACAGTGAAACGTCAAGAAGATGGTACTACCTTTTTATTAACAGGCGATATTCCAGCAATGTGGTTGAGAGACTCAACAGCGCAAGTTCGTCCCTATTTAGTGATTGCGAAAGAAGACGAAGATCTTGCTCAAATGATTGCTGGTTTGGTTAAGCGCCAGTTTCGTTATATTTGCATTGATCCTTATGCCAATGCGTTTAATGAAACAGATAATCATGCAGGCCATCAAACTGATAAGACAGAAATGAATGGCTGGATTTGGGAACGGAAATATGAAATTGATTCATTATGTTACCCGGTCCAATTAGCCTATTTACTTTATAAAAATACTGGGATGACCGAACAATTTAATTCAGATTTTGTGGAAGGCGTCAAAAAAATTCTCAACGTTTTCACAACAGAACAAGATCACGCACAGTCACCTTATTTATTTGAACGAGATACGTGGCGTCAAGAAGATACGTTGGTTGAAGCAGGGAAAGGAACACCAGTTGGCAAAACAGGGATGACATGGTCAGGCTTCCGTCCTAGTGATGATGCCTGCCAATATGGTTACTTAGTTCCTTCTAATATGTTTGCAGTCGTAATTTTAGGCTATATTCAAGAAATTTTCTCTGATGTTTTAGAAGATGCTACGATTGTGGCGATTGCTAAAAAATTACAAGAAGAGATTGAAGAAGGCATCCAAACATTTGGACGAACAAAAAATCAAAATAACGAAACGATTTACGCGTATGAAGTGGATGGCTTAGGCAATGCAAGCGTGATGGATGACAGTAATGTTCCTAATTTAGTAGCAGCTCCATATCTTGGCTATTGTTCAACAGAGGATGAACAATATTTAACAACCCGTCAAACCTTATTAAGTAAAGAAAATCCTTACTTCTATGAAGGCAAATACGCGAAAGGGATTGGTAGCTCGCATACACCAGAAAATTACGTGTGGCCGATTGCTTTAGCAATGGAAGGAATGACAACCAAAGATAAAGCAGAAAAAGAACGAATTTTAGATTTATTAGTTGCCACAGATGCGGGGACTCATTTGATGCATGAAGGTTTTGACGTAGATAATCCTGAAAATTATACAAGAGAATGGTTTTCATGGGCTAATATGATGTTTTGTGAATTAGTTATGGATTATTTTGACATCCGAGTGGAAAAATAGGAGGAAAAGTGATGACAAAGAAAAAAGTCTATATTGTTTCCCATAGTCATTGGGATCGTGAATGGTATCTTCCTTATGAAGAACATCATATGCGCTTAATTGAATTAGTGGATAATGTATTAGATTTAATTGAAAATGATCCAGAGTTTAACAGTTTCCATTTAGATGGACAAACGATTATCTTAGACGACTATTTACAAGTTCGCCCAGAGAAAAAAGAAGCCGTAAAAAAAGCTGTCCAAGCAGGCAAACTAAAAATCGGACCATTTTATATTTTACAAGATGACTTTTTAATTAGCTCTGAATCCAATGTTCGAAACATGCTGATTGGGCATTTAGAAAGTCAAAAATGGGGAGCACCAGTTCAATTAGGTTACTTCCCGGATACATTTGGGAATATGGGTCAAACGCCTCAAATGATGCAATTAGCAAATCTGCCTGCGGCTGCCTTTGGACGCGGGGTGAAACCGATTGGCTTTGATAACCAAGTCTTAGAAAGCGACTATAGCTCACAATATTCCGAAATGTGGTGGGAAGGTCCTGATCAAACGAAAATTTTCGGCTTGCTTTTTGCGAACTGGTATAGTAATGGGAACGAAATTCCTTCAGAAAAAGAAGCGGCAATCGCTTTTTGGAAACAAAAATTGGCTGATGTGGAACGTTACGCTTCCACAAACCATTTATTGATGATGAATGGGGTCGACCACCAACCGGTGCAAAGAGATATTACTAAGGCCATCGCTTTAGCCAATGAACTATTCCCAGAATATGAATTTATTCATTCCAATTTCGATGACTATTTGAAAGCTGTTCAAGAGGAGTTACCAGAAGATTTAGGAACAGTAACAGGCGAATTAACGAGTCAAGAAACGGATGGCTGGTACACATTAGCCAATACTTCTTCTGCTCGCGTCTATTTAAAACAGTGGAACACAAAAGTACAACGCCAATTAGAAAATATCGCAGAACCTTTAGCAGCAATGGCTTACGAAGTAACTGGCGACTACCCACATGACCAATTTGATTATGCTTGGAAAACATTGCTTCAAAACCATCCGCACGATAGCATTTGTGGCTGTTCTGTCGACGAGGTTCACCGAGGCATGATGACTCGCTTTGAAAATGCCAATGATGTCGGGCATTTCTTAGCAGATGAAGCAACACGACAATTAACAGAAGCAATTGATACAAGTGTTTTCCCAGAAAAAGCGCACCCGTTTGTTTTATTTAATACTAGTGGCTATCAGAAAACGGAGGTTGTCACTGTGGAAGTGGAGATTGAACGATTGCCATTTTATACAGGAAAACCGGAAGATCTTTATCATGAATTAAAGCAAAAAGCCACCCCAGATTATCAAGTGATTGATCCAACTGGAAAAGCCGTTGCAAGCCGTATTGTCAAAGAAGATGTTCGTTTTGGTTACGATTTACCTAAAGATGCTTTCCGTCAACCATACATGGCTAAATACTTAACGGTCGAATTATCTGTTAAAGAAATGGCGCCATTCTCTTGGGATAGCTTTGCATTGATTCAAGGAGAAACGAAAGCTTTTGAAGGAAGTCTTTTGGCTAAACCAGCAATAAATGAAATGGAAAACGAATTTATTCAAGTGAAAATTGAAAACAATGGTAGCTTAACCATTGCTGACAAAAAAACAGGAGAAACATTTTCAAAATTGTTAACATTTGAAGATACTGGCGACATTGGGAATGAATATATCTTTTTCAAACCGACCGAAGACCAAGGAATTACAACCGAAAATGTAACGGCTGAAATTACGAATAAAGAAAATTCCCCTGTAAAAGCAAGTTATCAAATTAAACAAACCGTCATGTTACCAGTTGCGGCAGATGAACGATTAGAAGAAGAACAAAAGGCTGTTCGTGAGTTTAGAGAACGCCATGCACAACGTTCAACGACGCTTCGCCCGTTCGAAATAACGACAGTGGTTACAATGATCAAAGAAAGTAACCAATTATTCTTTGAAACAACCATTAACAATCAAATCAAAGATCATCGTTTACGCGTGCTTTTCCCAACTGGCATGGTCACAGAAACACACGAAGCGGATAGTATTTATGAAGTCGTGACACGACCAAATCAAGTAAGCGACACATGGGAAAATCCAACAAACCCGCAGCACCAACAAGCGTTTGTGAATGTTCATGACCAAAATAAAGGCGTGACTATCTTCAATGAAGGCTTAAATGAGTATGAAGTCTTGGCAGATGGAACCATTGCGGTCACATTAATTCGTTGTGTTGGGGAACTAGGTGATTGGGGCTATTTTGCGACACCAGAAGCACAATGCCAAGGAGAATATACCTTTAAATATGGTTTGTCATTGCATGGAAAACCAGAAGAACGCTTTGCTACGTATCAACAAGCCTATAGTGCACAAATTCCTTTTACTGCAGCTACTACTGCGCGTCATGAAGGTAAACTAGCACCGAACCATGTCTACTTGACAACGGCAGAAGGACCAATTGGTTGGACAGCCGTTAAACGTCAAGAGCAAACAAATCATTTAGTCGTTCGTGGCTTTAATCTAACAGCGCAAAATATTCCTTGTGAACTTCACAAAGAGACACAACCAGCGACTTGTTTAACAAATGTATTAGAAGAACCGTTGACACCAGCGATAGAAGTTGATGCACCATTACGTCCGTTTGAAATTCGGACATGGCGTTTCGAAAAATAAATAAATAGGAGAACTTTGTTGAAAAGGACAAAGTTCTCCTATTTTCTTCTCTGCCGTTTTTTTGAGATATTTATAATAAAAATCTAGCGAAACAATGAGAAAATCATTCATTTTACGGTCAATTTGTGCTACTATAACGTCAACTGAAGGAGTGAAGCTAAATGGATTTAACCAATCGTTTTAATCGTCAAGTAAATAAAATTGCTGTTTCTTTAATTCGTCAATTTGACGAACAAGTCTCAGGAATTGAAGGTATTTTAAAATTAACACTAGGAGAGCCGGATTTTAACACACCTGAGCATGTCAAAAAAGCAGCCAAAGAAGCAATTGATGCGAATTTTTCTCATTATACAGGGATGTCTGGTTTGTTAGATGTCCGTGAAGCAGCCGCTTATTTTATGAAAGAAAAGTACCATTTGACTTACCAGCCTGCGACAGAAATTTTAGTAACAGTTGGAGCAACAGAAGCGATTTCAGCTTCGTTATTAGCAATTTTAGAACAAGGTAACAAAGTGCTATTGCCAGCACCTATTTACCCAGGGTATGAACCAATTATTACATTGGCGGGGGCGGAGCCGGTATATTTGGATACACGAGACAACGATTTTGTCTTGACCCCTGAAATGATTGAAGCGGCAATGGCCGAGCATGGGGAACAAGTCAAAGCAATTATTTTAAATTATCCTAGCAACCCAACTGGTGTCACCTATAACCGCCAAGAGTTGCAAGCAATTGCTGATGTTCTAAAAAAATACGACATTTTTGTGATTAGTGATGAAATTTATAGTGAGTTAACTTATGATGAAAGTCATGTTTCGATTGCTGAAATGTTACGTGACCAAACGATTTTAATTAACGGTTTGTCGAAATCACATGCCATGACAGGCTGGCGGATTGGCTTTATTTTTGCACCAGCGATTTTAACAGCGGAGATTATTAAAGTTCATCAGTATTTAGTTACTGCGGCTGCAACAGTGTCTCAAAAAGCGGCTGTTCGTGCCTTAATCGAAGGGATGCATGATGCTGAAATTATGAAAGAAGAGTATCGGAAACGGCGCGATTTTGTTTATGAACAGATGACTCAATTGGGGTTTGAGGTTGCGCGTCCAAATGGCGCCTTTTATATTTTTGCTAAGATTCCTACTGGTTATGAACAAGATTCTATGAAATTTTGTATTGATTTAGCGCAAAAAGAAGCAGTAGCGTTGATTCCAGGTATTTCTTTTGGTCCAGAAGCAGAAGGATACGTCCGAATTAGTTATGCGTCCGATATGGATAAATTAACAACGGCCATGGAACGAATTGCACATTACATGGCGACACAACGCGTAACGCACTAGCCTTTATAGATTCTTTACACACCTTTACCTTTTATTTACATTTAATTGAAACAGAATTAACAGAGTCTTGGTAGACTAAACTTGTAACTAATTGAAAAGGAAGTGCAAAGATGAAAAAACGTGTAATTGCAGCAACTATGCTGAGTCTAGGGTTATTATTAACTGGGTGCGGAGCTCAAGGAGGCACAACTGAAAAATCCAGCGAAGCGGATAGTAACAAACCAGTTAAAATTGTCGCTGTTGGTTCCACCGCTTTACAACCGTTAGTAGATGCTGCGAAAGATCAATTTACACAAGAACATCCCAATTATACAGTTTCTGTCCAAGGTGGCGGCAGCGGAACAGGACTTTCGCAAGTTGCAGATGGCGCAGTGACCATTGGAAATTCCGATGTGTTTGCCGAAGAGAAAGATGGCGTGGATGCCTCTAAATTAGTTGATCATCGGGTGGCCGTGGTCGGTATGGGACCAGTGGTCAACAAAGAAGTCGGCGTGAAGAATTTAACAAAGCAACAATTGATTGATGTCTTTACTGGCAAAGTCAAAAACTGGAAAGAAGTGGGCGGCAAAGATCAAGAAATCGTCGTAATAAACCGCGCAAACGGAAGTGGCACCCGAGCAACATTTGAAAAATGGGGCTTAGATGGAGCTAAACCAGTTCAATCACAAGAACAAGATTCTTCGGGAACAGTTCGTAAAATTGTTGAACAAACACCAGGAGCAATCAGCTATTTAGCTTTTTCTTATATGGATAATTCCACCGTTGCCTTAAGCATTGATGGTGTTGAACCAAAAGAAGAACACGTGAAAGACAATTCATGGAAAATATGGTCTTATGAACATATGTATACAAAAGGGGAGCCTAATAAAGAAGTAAAAGCCTTCTTAGACTATATGGTCACCGATGATGTTCAAAAAACAATTGTCAAAGACTTAGGTTATTTAGCCATCACAGACATGCAAGTAGAACGTGATGTAAATGGAAAAGTAACTGAAAAATAAAAAAAACTCAGCCAATAAACAGGATTGGCTGAGTTTTTTTAGGCTTCTTTTTTTGTTAAAGGCAAGGTGATTGTAAAAGTGGTCCCTAAGCCTAAGTGACTATCAATGGCGATTTTACCGCCTAATAATTCTGTGTAATTTTGGACAATAGCTAGACCTAGACCGGTGCCACCAGAATGACGGCTACGTGCTTTATCGACACGATAGAACCGTTCAAAGATCCGTTCTTGGTCTTTTTGACTAATGCCAATGCCAGTATCTTGAACAGATAAACGTAATTGCTGATTTTCAATAGCATAAGAAATAGTAATCTGTCCATTTTCTTGGGAATACTGAATGGCATTTTCAATTAGATTCTTCACGATTGGATAAAACAATTCGTATTTGGTGAAAAACTGGCTCTCTGGCAGACCATGAACGACTGTTTTCAGCTGTTTTGCTGCCAATTGTTGCTGATAAGAGCTGAGAATTTCTGTAATAAATTTTTCTAAAGTAATTTCTTGTTCCGCATAAGGAATTGTTGCACTGCCTCGAGAAAGTTCTAAAATTTCTTGAATTAATTGTTGCAGACGCTGGGCATCTTTTTGCATGATGTGCAAAAATTGATCAAGAACTTCCGGATCTTCTTTGGCGCCGTCTATGAGTGTCTCGGTAAAGCCTAAAAGAGAAGTGACAGGCGTTTTTAATTCATGAGACACGTTTGATACAAAATCTTTTTGCATTTTTTCTAGTTGGCGAACGCGCGTTAAATCATAGGCAATTCCTAATACTTGATAATCATTGGCACTTTGATCATCCAAGTAACGAAGAGAAAGATCTAAGCGTAAAGGTGTTGGTCCTTGTGTCACAGTGATTTCTTGATGTAAACTATTTTTTTCAGCGACGACTTGATGGATTAAATGAATCAAATCGGCATCTTGAATCACTTCAAGATAATTGCTTTGCATATTTTTAGCAGAGAGTCCTAACATTTCCTGCATTTTAGGGTTCAACAGACGAAGCCGTCCTTGCGTATCAATGATAAAGACACCAATCATCAACTCATCTAAAAGTTCGTGAAATTGCTCATCCGCAGACGTATACGCTTTATACGTTTGACTTACTTGTTGACTCAGTAAGTTAATAGTTTCGTAAAGTTCATTCCATTCAGAAGATTGCTGGATAATGGATCGATTTTCATCTGGATGTTTAAGCATTCGTTTCAGAATCGGTAAGACAGTCACTAGCGGTTGATTTTTTTGCCGTAACAATAAAAAGATAAACAAGGTAATTAGTAGGAACAAGATGCCAAATGTAAAGATAATATAGCGACGAAAAGATTGGATATTTTTAGAAAATAGCGCAGTTTGTTCCGAAATCCGAATAATACCAACGATTTCTCCTGATTTTAAAACAGGCGTGGCAACGTACAGAAGTTCTTTATTTAACGTTTTACTCTTTCGTAAGGCGGAACCATAGGTAGCTCCTGATAGAACCGCAGCGATTTCAGGTCGTTTTTTGTGCGACTCTAGCGGTTCATTTTGGCTGCTGTCAAAAAAGACGGTACCATTTTTTAGCAACAAAGTTACCCGTTCTTCTGCATCATCTAACGCATGGGTTACAAGGAGTTGTTGCTGGTTTGTCAGTTGCCCTTTTTCGAAAACGGAAGGGGGCAACTGGTCTGTTAAAAGGGTATTTTTTCTTCTTAAATAGGTTTCTTGCTGAGCAACCATTTCTTTTTGAAAGAAAAAATTGGTCGCTGCAATACTCCCGACAAATAATAAAAGCATGACTGCCGCAACTAAAAAATATTCAATCCGCAGTCTCTTTTTCATCGTTTTGGCTCCTGAAAACGGTAGCCAAAGCCACGGACAGTTACTAAGTAAACGGGCCGTTTGGGATCGGGCTCGATTTTATCGCGTAAATGACTAATGTGGACATCGACGATGCGACTTTGTCCAGCGAAGTCATATTGCCAAATTCGTTCCAACAAGGTTTCCCGATTAATGACCCGATCTTTGCGTTTCATGAAGTAAACGAGCAATTCAAATTCTTTTGGTGTTAGCTCAATGGGCTGATTGCGCACAAAAACTTCATAATTTTGTTCATCCACACGAATCTCGCCAATCACAAGCGGAGCTTTAGGTGTGTCCTCTTGAAGCGGTTCGGTCGTGGTAGGTTTTAAACGACGGAAAATAGCTTTCATGCGTGCTAGGACTTCTCGGGGACTAAAAGGTTTTGTTAAATAATCATCTGCCCCAATTTCTAATCCGATGATTTTATCTACTTGTTCATCTTTGGCAGTTAAAATCAAAATAGGCGTGTCAATTTTTTCTCGACGAAGTGCTTTGGTAATTTCTAAGCCATCCATACCAGGAAGCATTACATCTAAAATTATAAAATCATATTGATTAGACAAAGCTAATTCGAAGCCGTTTTTACCATCTTCGGAAGTAGTCACCTGATAGCCTTCTTTTTCCAAATTAAAGGTTAACAAAGTTAAAATCGATGGTTCATCATCGACGACAAGAACTTTTTTCATTTACATAACTCCTTCAAGAAATTTCTGAAAATAAGTGTATATTTCACTATTGTTAGTTTAACATATTTTTAGAGGAAGAACGTACTTTAAAGTAAGCGAGAATGCTACTTTTGAGAAAAGTCAACTCATGGTATAATAGAGAAATGAAATGAGGAGAAGCGAATGATTGGTATTAGTAGTTGCTTAGGTGGGATTTGTTGCCGTTACGATGGAAAATCTCAAGAACAAGAAGCGTTAAAACAACTTGTAACTAATGGAAAAGCAATAATGATTTGTCCCGAAGTTTTAGGGGAGTTGCCCATTCCACGTCCGCCAGCAGAAATCATTGGCGGGGATGGCTTTGATGTTTGGGCGAATACTGCTTATGTATATACGGATAACGGGGAAGATGTGACTGAGGCATTTAAAGCAGGGGCACAACGCGCGTATCAAAAATTAAAAGCCCAACAAATTACAACCTTGATTTTGAAAGAAAAAAGTCCCAGCTGTGGCAGCCAGCTGATTTATGATGGACAATTTTCTGGCATTAAAAAAGCTGGAGTTGGAGTCGCAACTGCTTATTTTATTCAACAAGGAATGACCGTTTATTCTGAAGAAACATGGCAACTTGCGGACATTTCTTTTTAAAAGGTAAAAACTTAGTAAAAAAAGATTGACTATTCCCTATGAAATCGGTAACCTATAAGGGATTGAAGATGGGAGCACGGCTCATGGAAATGGAAAAAACAAACCGCATGAATGCGTTATTTGAATTTTATTCGACATTATTAACGGAAAAGCAGATGAATTATATGGAGCTTTACTATGCTGATGACTTTTCTTTAGGAGAAATTGCGGAAGAATATGAGGTTAGTCGCCAAGCGGTTTATGATAACATTAAACGAACCGAAAAAATTTTAGAAGAATACGAAAAAAAGTTACATCTTTATTCAAACTATGTTGTACGGAAAGAATATCTTGAACAACTACAGCAGTATGTTCAAGAAACTTATCCCAAAGATAGTGAAATCAAAAAATATATTGAACAAATTCAAGAAATAGAGGAATGAAACTATGGCTTTTGAGAGTTTAACAAACCGCCTACAACAGGCAATGAGTAAAATCCGTCGTAAGGGAAAAGTTTCCGAAGCCGACGTAAAAGAAATGATGCGAGAAATCCGTTTGGCTTTATTAGAAGCCGACGTTAATTTACAAGTGGTCAAAGATTTCACAAAACGTGTCAGAGAACGGGCAGTAGGAGTCGAAGTATTAGAAAGCTTATCACCAGCCCAACAAATTGTAAAAATTGTTGATGAAGAATTAACGAAAACGTTAGGTTCAGAAACGGTTGAACTGAATAAATCTCCAAAAATCCCGACAGTGATTATGATGACAGGGTTACAAGGGGCTGGTAAAACAACTTTTACTGGTAAATTAGCCAAACACTTAATGAAAACTGAAAACGCTCGTCCGCTTTTAATCGCTGGTGACGTTTATCGTCCAGCAGCGATTGATCAGTTGAAGGTTTTAGGTCAACAATTAGAAGTTCCCGTTTTTGATATGGGAACCGATGCTAATCCAGTGGAAATTGTTCGTCAAGGGTTAGCGTTAGCAAAAGAAAAGAAAAATGACTATGTCTTAATTGATACGGCCGGCCGCTTGCACATTGATGAAGCTTTAATGGACGAATTGAAACAAATTAAAGAGTTGGCTAATCCCAATGAAATTCTGTTAGTTGTTGATGCGATGACGGGGCAAGATGCTGTCAACGTTGCAGATAGTTTTAATGAACAGCTTGGAATTACTGGGGTTGTTATTACCAAAATGGACGGCGATACTCGTGGGGGGGCTGCGCTGTCAATTCGGGCAGTAACGGGCGCTCCGATTAAATTTGTCGGTTCTGGTGAAAAATTAACCGATTTAGAAATTTTCCATCCCGATCGTATGTCGAGTCGTATCCTAGGTATGGGGGACATGTTGACGCTAATTGAAAAAGCGCAACAAGATTACGATGAGAAAAAAGCAGAAGAACTTGCTCAAAAAATGAAAGAAAACAGTTTTGACTTTAACGATTTCATCGAGCAATTGGATCAAGTTATGGGCATGGGACCGATTGAAGACTTATTAAAAATGATCCCTGGAATGAGTAACATGCCTGGTATTGAAAATGTCAAAGTCGATCCAAAAGATGTGGCACGGAAACGGGCGATGGTCCTATCAATGACCCCTGCAGAACGTGAAAATCCTGATCTATTAAATCCTAGTCGCCGCCGCAGAATTGCAGCTGGTTCAGGAAATAGTGTGGTTGAAGTCAATCGTATGATTAAACAATTTAAAGAATCCAAAAAAATGATGCAACAAATGTCCAAAGGGGATATGAACATTCCTGGTATGGATCAAATGCTAGGTGGCGGCGTTAAAGGCAAGTTAGGTAAAATGGCCATGAATCGTATGATGAAGAAAAACAAAAAAAAGAAAAAGAAAAAAAGATAAACAGGCTTTAGTTAATTATCATAAGAAACAGAAAGTGCGCCATCAGTCTCTTCGACTGATGGCGCACTTTCTGTTTAAGCGTAGTTTTGGATAATTGCGTTTAACGCTTCGGCAAAACCAGCGCCGTGTTGTTCATAATATGACGTAAATCGTTCATCGCCAACATACATAAGGCCTAAGCCTTTGTGTGCTTCTGGCGAATAGCTTGACCAAGAGTACATTAACCAATCTTTGTGTAATTGGAAAATTTCTTGCGCAAGTTGACTAGTCAACTTGGGTGATTTTTGATACATGGCTAACTTAGAAAATAAATCTTTTTCCACGTTCTGCATTGCTTGCATGTCTTTTTCCGTCAAGTTTAAATATTTTTTGTTGGCTTGTTCAATCGTTTCGTTGCCATATTTTCCCCGAATCTCTTTACCATATTTTTCTTCGTTTTCTTGAACTTTTTGTTGTTTAAATGCTTCGAATTTTTGCTGATCGGACATGTTTATCTCTCCTTTGTAATGGTGTAAGGTTTGTTGAACAGAGGTTAAAAGACGATCAATTTCATTGCGCTTTTCCAATAGTTTTTGTTGATGCTCGTATAAAGCCTGTTCAACATTAAAGTCAGGTTGCTCCAAAATTTCTTTAATTTCATCTAGTTTCAGATCCAATTCACGGTAAAAAAGAATTTGTTGCAAACGATTCACCTCGGCTTGCCCGTAAATTCGATAACCAGAAGAATTAATTCTGGCTGGTTGAAGAAGACCAATTTCATCATAATATCGTAACGTCCGTGCACTGACGCCAGATAGTGAAGCCATTTTTTTAATTGTATATTCCATCATTCATTCCTCCTGACAAAATCTATCATAAACCTTTACGTAACGAGAAGGTCAAGCAAAAAAATAAAAAAAGTGAGACAACCTGTAAAAAGTTGCCTCACTTTTTCTCGATTGATTCAATTAGGCAGTTAAGCGATTAAAGAAATCCACGTAAGCATCTACAATTGATTGTAAGAAGCCAACAGTGCCATCAATAATTTTACCATCTTCATCAATTAAGTTCGTAATACCGCCAATATAGGCTTCAGGTTGTTGTAAAGTTGGAACATTTAAGAAGACTAATGATTGTCTTAAATGATGGTTTGCACCAAATCCGCTAATTGCACCTGGTGAAACACTCACCACAAGTCCGGGTTTTTTATCCCAAACGCTTTCGCCATACGGACGTGAACCGACATCCAATGCATTTTTTAAAACAGCTGGTACTGAACGGTTATATTCTGGTGTTACAAACATCACACCATCTACTTGTTTGACTTCTTCACGGAATGTTGTCCAAGCTTCGGTGGGGGTTCCTTCATCATCCAAATCTTGATTGTATAACTCTAAATCACCAATGTTAATAAAAACAGGTTCGAAATCAGCTGGAAATAAGTCCGCCATTGTTTTTGCTACCAATTTGTTAAATGAATCTTTTCTTAAACTCCCTACAAAAATACCAATTTTTTTTGTCATGTAAATCCCTCCATTTTTCTTTTACTTACTTTATGATAGTACTTTTTCGAAAAAAGCGCAAACGTTTTATCCTTGTACATTGTTGAACTTCGTAACTTCACGTATAATAGCTAGTAAAAGGAAGAGTAAAGGAGCAACTGCTTGAATAAAAAAATAAATTGGCGCCGACAATTAACACCGTCGGAGAAACAAACATTGACTGAATTAAGAAACAAGGAAATGATTAAACAAGGAACTTTTTATAAATTGGAACAAATATTTCCTGAGGAATCAGCTTATACTTATTATGGTTTATACAGGAAGGGACAAGCCATTCAAGCATATATCGTAGGGTATTGTTTTGATGGGGAAACCTTGGAAGCGACGATTGTTGCGCCAAATGTAGGACCATTTTTTGAAGAACTTGTTCAAGAACTCGAAAAGCAAGCAGCTTTGTGGGGAATGAAAGAAGTCTTTCTCGTGATGGACGACAAGCAATCTGTTGGCCTGAATTATTTTAATAGACAAGGAATTATGCCAGCTTTTTCAGAACAGTATCTGGTTTTTCAAGGAAAAACTTACTCACAGGAGTTGGCGAAGCTGACACTTTTCCGACCACAAGTGGCTGATTTGGATTCCTTGGCTAGGTTACTCGAAGGTACGCCTTTGCCGGAGGACCTTCAACGAACACTTATTTATAAAGAAAACAATCAACTTTTAGCCACGCTACGTTTGGATCATTTTGAAAACGAATGGGGGATTTATGGCTTTGTTGTGACAAAAATGCAACGAGGTCGCGGTCTTGGCCGTCAAGTGTTACAGTCTGCGCTCCGAATGATTTTAGAAAATTCAGCTTCAGCGACTATTTTTTTAGAAGTTGAAACAGAAAATCAAGCAGCGCTTCATCTCTATCAAACAGAAGGCTTTCAAGTGAGAAACCAGTACAACTATTATCAAATTTTGTAAAAATTCTTCATTATTTCGTTTGTTTTCCTGCAAATTGGCTAAAAAAATTGAAAAAAAGTAAAGGTGTCAAGAAAAAACTCTTTACAGGTTGTTGTTAATCTGTTAAACTAACTCTTGTGATTAAGTTAATGGAGGTGTATTTAATAATGGCAGTTAAAATTCGTTTAAAACGTATGGGTTCTAAAAAGAGTCCTTTTTACCGTATTGTAGTAGCTGATTCTCGTTCTCCTCGTGATGGACGTTTCATCGAAACTGTAGGTACTTACAACCCTTTGAAAGACCCTGCAGAAGTAGTTTTAAAAGAAGATTTAGTTTTAGATTGGTTATCTAAAGGTGCGCAACCTTCTGATACAGTTCGTAACATCCTTTCAAAAGAAGGCGTTATGAAAAAACATCATGAAGCTAAAAACGTTAAGAAATAAGGTGATTGAATATGGCAGATGTGAAAGAGTTAATTTTAACTATTGTCCGTCCGTTAGTCAGTCAACCTGAAGCAGTCTCGTTAGAAATTGAGGAATCAACTGATTTCCTCGAGTATAATTTGACTGTGGCCAAAGAAGATATTGGACGTATCATTGGTAAACAAGGGCGTGTTGCAAAAGCAATTCGGACAATTGTTTATAGTGTACGTATCGATGGTCCGAAAAAGGTCCGTTTAAATATTCTTGATGGTAAATAAGCATTAACAAGGAGGTAGCCTAGCTATCTTCTTTTTTTATACATAACCAAAAAGTTTTCATTGCTAGAGACAGGCCTTTCTTGCTAAAATAGATGTATCCAGAATAAAGGAGCGATTTGTATGGCAAAACGAATTATCATTATGAACTTTGATATTGAAAGTAAATCGTACCAAGCATTTTCCGAAATAAAAAAGATGCAGGCAGAAAGACAGCTTAAAGGTGAGCAAATGGCGGTTGTTACGCATGTTAATGATGGCCAGCATCAATTTAAAATCAATGATTTTATCGATTTTACAGGCAACAATCATACATCAAAAGATAGCATGATCGGGATGCTAGTAGGCATATTAGGTGGTCCTCTGGGCATTCTTTTTGGCTGGTTTGCTGGAAGTATGTATGGTGCAAGCAAAGACGCCAAAGAAATTCAAGAAGCACAAACGGTTTTTGAACATGTGATTCAAAAGATTGATGAAGGACAAACGGGATTATTATTAATTGCAGAAGAAGAAGACAACCGTCCACTCAACCAATTGGTTATGTTTGACTTAGGTGGCGAAATCACGCGGCTTGATTTAGAGGAAGTCCAACAAGAAATTAACGATGCGAACGAAGTTGCAAATGAAGCGAAACAATCGTGGCAAGCAAAAAAAGAACAACATAAAGAAGCGACATCGAAAGAAGAATAAGGAGCAAAGACTGTTTTCTGAATAAAGGGAAACAGTCTTTTAAAATACTAAGAAATCACGGTTTTTTATGGTAGTTTGCTAATTTTTTGTTATTTTATCGTAAAATACGGTAAACTAAGAAGAAAACTTTGAGAAAATAGATAAATTATTATTTGCTAAAGGAGCAAACTTCTTCTAAAATAAAAAGGAAGTTTAAAAGAAAGTATGGTAGCAGATGGAAATACAATTTTTAGGAACAGGCGCTGGTGTGCCAGCAAAACATCGCAATGTCACAGGAATTGCGTTGAAATTATTAGATGAACGAAATGCAGTTTGGCTCTTCGATTGTGGGGAAGGGACGCAATTGCAAATTTTAAAAAGTAGTATTCGCCCAAGAAAAATTGAAAAGATTTTTATTACACATTTACATGGGGATCATATTTTTGGTTTACCTGGTTTGTTAAGTAGTCGTTCTTTTCAGGGCGGGACAGAACCTTTAGAAATCTATGGACCAGTTGGGATTGCTGACTTTGTCAAGACTTCTTTACGGGTCTCGCAATCGCGGTTGTCCTATCCACTGAAATTTATTGAATTAACGAAAGAAAATGACGTTATTTTTAAAGATAAACAATTCACTGTTCGCTGTAATATCTTGGACCATGGCATCACGAGCTTTGGCTATCGAATTGAGGAAGCAGCGCATGAAGGAGAATTACAAGTAGAGAAACTTCAAGCTTTAGGGATTCCTTCTGGGCCATTGTATGGCAAACTCAAACGTGGTGAAACGATTGTTTTTGATGGACAGGAAATTAATGGACAAGCGTTTGTGGGAGAGCGTAAACCTGGTCGAATCGTGACGATTTTAGGAGACACTCGCAAAACTAAAAATAGTGTAACCTTAGCACGACGAGCGGATGTTTTAGTCCATGAAAGTACGTTTAATAAACACGAAGCAAAAATGGCAAAAGCCTACTTCCACTCAACCAGTCAACAAGCAGCTGAAGTTGCAAAAGAAGCGCAAGTAAAACAACTTATCTTAACGCATATTAGTGCCCGTTATTTAACCAAAGAGGCCTATCAGCTTCAAGAAGAAGCCCAAGAAATTTTCCCCAATACAAAAATCGTGAAAGATATGGATATCATTGAGATTCCATTTGCCAATGAAGGAGGAGCTTAGATGGATTTAACAAATAAAGTCGTTGTCGTAACTGGAGGTTCAGCTGGTTTAGGTGAACAAGTTTGTTATGAAGCAGCTAAACAAGGAGCGGTCGTCGTTGTCTGCGCCCGCAGAATTAATTTGATTGGTAAAGTTCGCGAGCAGTGTGCCGCTTTAAGCGGACGAGAAGCATTTTCTTATCAATTAGATATTGCCGATCCAGAAAGCGTTGAACGTGTGGTTGAAGCTATTTCAGCAGAAGTTGGTCCTATCGATGTTTTAGTCAACAATGCTGGTTTTGGCTTGTTTGAAAATTTTGTTGAGATTGACTTGGCTGTTGCGCGCCAAATGTTTGATGTCAACGTTTTAGGAATGATGACGTTTACTCAAAAAGTAGCTATTAAAATGATTGAAGCTGGACAAGGACATATTATCAACGTTGCTTCAATGGCTGGGAAGATGGCTACAGCTAAATCAACCGTTTATTCTGCAACGAAATTTGCTGTGTTAGGTTTTTCAAATGCTTTACGTTTAGAATTGAAACCGTTGGGTGTAGCAGTAACGACTGTCAATCCAGGACCAATCCAAACAGAATTCTTTGATAAAGCGGACCCGACAGGCACTTATCTAGCTGCGGTGGATAAAATTGTTTTGGACCCTACGAAATTAGCGAAAGAAGTGGTTGGGAGTATGGGGACTTCTCGACGTGAGATTAATCGTCCATTTGTCATGGAAGCGGCTGCCCGCTTTTATACATTGTTTCCACATTTAGGAGATTTCATAGCGGGAAATATTTTAAATAAAAAATAAAGGAGTCGATCAAGTCATGAAAAATCAATGGCGTGTTATTTTAGGCCTTGTGTTGGTCTTAATTGTTGTTATTTTTGCTGTTTTAAATAATCAAGCTGTTCCAGTAAACTTTGGTTTTACTAAAATTAGTGGACCGTTAATCTTAATTATTTTAGGTTCTGCAATTATTGGCGCACTAGTTGGGTTACTAACCTCCACAACCACCATTTGGAACCAACGTAAGGAATTAAAAGCTGTACAAAAAGAGTTGGATATTTATAAAAATGATATGGATAAATTAGTCAAAGAAGAAACGGAAAAAGTTCAACGTTCTTTTGATAATCAATTGGCTGATTTGCAAGCCAAACAAGCGGCAGCACCACAAGTCTCAGAACCAGTGGTCAACGAACAAACATCAAACACAGAAGTAGACGCAACGCCTATGTCAGGTAGTCGTATTGATCGTTATGTGAAACCTCGTGTGAATGAAGAGGAACAAAAATAAGGAAGAGACTTTATCGCTAAGTTTCTTTTAAAATAAAACTGTGATATCTGCTATTTATCTAACAGATATCACAGTTTTTTTCTCAGATTTAAAAAAATGCTTTCTTTAGTTTTTGGAAAAATTTTGCTATAATTACTTGGTTAGGAGTGACGTCGTGAAAAAATCAAACTATCAATGGCAGTTACAGACAAAGACAGAATTACCTGTAGAATTTATAGAACAATTAAAAAAAGAAGAAATTAATCCATTAATTGGCCAACTTTTATGGCACCGCAATATCCGGACAGAAGAAGCATTACGTAAGTTTCTACATCCGACTATCGAAGATATTTATGATCCGTTCTTAATGCATGATATGGAGAAAGCGGTAGCCCGCATCCAACAAGCCGTCGAAGCGGGTGAACAAATCCTTGTCTATGGGGATTATGATGCAGATGGCATCACTAGTACCACGGTTATGAAAGAAGCAATCGAATTAGTCGGTGGCATGGTTCAGTACTTTCTACCGAATCGTTTTGTTCATGGATATGGACCTAATAAAGACGTATTTGCTGAACAAATTGAACAAGGAGTCCAATTAATTGTAACCGTTGATAATGGTGTAGCCGGACATGAAGCAATTAACTACGCTATGGCACAAGGAGTAGATGTAATCGTTACTGACCATCATGAATTGCCTGAACAATTACCAGAAGCCTTTGCGATTGTCCACCCTAGACATCCGCAAGGTGACTATCCTTTTGGAGATTTAGCTGGTGTTGGCGTGGCTTTCAAAGTCGCTACTGCGTTACTTGGTGAATTGCCAATTGAGTTATTAGATTTGGTAGCAATTGGGACAATTGCTGACTTGGTTTCATTAACCGATGAAAATAGAACGTTTGTCAAAATGGGCCTGCAAATGATTCAAACTGGTGATCGAATTGGTTTAGACGTTTTACTACAAGAAGCGGGTGTGAAAAAGGAAGCTGTTTCAGAAGAATCAATTGGCTTTACCATCGGACCCCGTTTAAATGCGTTAGGTCGATTAGGGGAAGCCGCACCAGGTGTTGAATTGATGACTACATTTGATGAAGAGCAAGCACTGGAAATCGCTAAATATATCGATCAACAAAACAATGAACGAAAAGACATTGTAACGACGATTGCTAAAGAAGCGCTGGATTTAATCGATCCGAATGCGCCGGTCCACATTTTAGCGAAACAAGGCTGGCATGAAGGCGTCTTAGGGATTGTCGCGGGCCGCATTATGCAAGAAACGGGGAAACCAACCATTATTTTAGCAATAGATGAATCTGGTACGACCGCTAAAGGCTCTGGACGTAGCATTAGCGCATTGAATCTCTATGAGGCGTTGAACGAAGTGCGTGAGCAATTCACTCATTTTGGTGGGCATCATATGGCAGCGGGAATGACTTTACCTGTTGAAAATATTCCTTTTGTTCAAGAACATTTGGCACACTTTATTGAAAAAAATCAAATTGATATGGCTAATGGACAAGAGTTGCTCATTAGTGAGAGCTTAGCGGTTTCGCAGGCAACGACTACTTTTATTGATCAATTGCGTATTTTGGCGCCTTTTGGGACTGATAATACTGTGCCAACTTTTGTATTTAAGGAAATCACGCCTACGCAAATTCGGCAAATTGGTGCAGATAATGCACATCTGAAATTTCAAATGAATCAAGAAGGGGCACAATTGGATGCAATTGCTTTTCAAATGGGGCCTCAAGCGGATGAACTAGCACAAGGAACCGCCGATGTGGCAGGCCAACTTTCCATCAATGAATGGAATGGTCGTAAGAAACCACAATTAATGGTGACTGATTTTGCTGTATCGGGAAGACAATTATTTGATTTTCGTGGCAAAAATAATCAAACGAAACCAATTCCTTCAGAAGCAACAGCTTATCTTTTGTTTGATGAAAAAAATCAAAAATTCATTTCAGATCCAACCGCTAATATTATTGTTTGGTCAAACCAAGAAGAATTGGTGGAAGCTGTTTCTCAAAATCAAATCGAACAACTGGTTTTTGTCGACTGTCCTGTGGAAGCAATCACGGTTAAAGAAATTGTTGAAGCGACTGAGGTACAACGTATATACATGATGTTTATTTCACCAGAAGAAGCTTATTTAAACGGTATGGCTTCACGTGAACAATTTGCAACATTGTATAAATTTATTTTGCAGCAAAAAGAAGTAAATCTACGTTCCCAGCTATCGAAGGTGGCAAATTACTTAAATATCCAAGAAAAATTATTAATTTTCATGATACAGGTGTTTTTTGACTTAGGATTTGTTACAATAGAAAGCGGTGTTTTAAACAGTATTGAGAAACCCGACAATCGACCATTGACTGAAAGTCAAGTGTACCAACAACGATTGAAAAAAATAAAAACAGAAGAATTTCTACTTTACAGTGATTGTCAAACAATACAACAATGGCTGTGGAATGAGGAGGACAAATAAAAATGGATTTAAGAGATTACATTGCAAGCATTCCAGATTATCCTGAGAAAGGGATCGTGTTCCGTGACATTTCTCCATTAATGGCTAATGGGGATGCATACCGTGAAGCAACGAAACAAATCGTGGATTACGCGAAAGAAAAAAGAATTGATATGGTTGTAGGACCGGAAGCTCGTGGCTTTATTGTTGGCTGTCCAGTGGCTTATGAATTAGGGGTTGGCTTTGCTCCGGTTCGTAAAAAAGGAAAACTTCCTCGTGAAACCATCGAAGTGACTTATGACTTAGAATATGGTTCAGATACATTGACGTTGCACAAAGATGCCATCACACCAGGTCAACGTGTTTTGATTTGTGATGACTTGTTAGCAACTGGTGGTACAATTAAAGCAACCATCGAATTAGTCGAACAATTAGGTGGTATTGTGGTTGGTTGTGCGTTCCTAATTGAATTAATGGATTTACATGGCCGCGATAAAATTGATGGCTACGATATTGTTACCTTAATGGAATACTAATCTAATTTAATTAGAAAGAGCGAAGGATTTAATCCTTCGCTCTTTCTTTGACATATTTATAAAAACGGAGCGTAGCTTGGGGGGAACACACCGTTTTATTATTTATTAAGGGAACTTACGATAAACGTATCTTGCTTGCTGTTGTTTACGTGTACGTGTATAACGCTTCTCATCCCATGACATAAACCAAAGAATAAATAACGGCGTCACGATCATAAAAGCAAGACGTAATCCTAATGTTCCCAAAAAAATACCTATAACCAATACAAAAAATAAAAATCCAACACGACGAATTGCTTCCATGTGTATCACCTCTTCATTTGATTCGAACGAGTGTTCGTATTGTTATTATACGAATGTATGTTCGTTTTGTAAAGTCTTTTCTACTAATTTATGTTAAAATAATTCGAAAAGAAGAATAATCCTTTATAATAAAGAGATTTAGGGCAATAAAAGAACACGATGCTCAAAGCATCGTGTTCTTATTGTGCTGTGGTTACGTATAAAAGAGAACAGAAAAATACATGAGGATCGCTGCAAGCATGACGAACAAATGCCAAACTACATGCATAAACCGCACATTTTTCAATGAATAGAAGGCTGCACCTAATGTGTAAGACACGCCTCCTGCGACCAATAACGCTGTTCCTGTAAATCCAAGAGATTCATATAACGGACGAGCAGCGATGATACAGAGCCAACCTAAAACAATATAAATAATCGTTGAAATGTTTTTCACTGTTTCTTGTTTATGCAACGTGAGGGATTTATAGACAATACCGACGATGGCGATTAACCAGACTAAACTAAATAAGGTCCAACCTAACCAACCGCCAATACTAATTAAGCAAAAAGGCGTATAGCTGCCAGCAATCAATAAGAAAATAGAACTATGATCGAAGACCTGAAAGACCTTTTTGGCTCTTGTAAAAATTAAACTATGAAATAACGTTGAAGATAAAAAAAGTAGAATCAACATGGAGCCATAAATAGCATAAGATACCACGTGAATTGGTGAACCTAAACGAGCTCCTTTAACAAGTAAAATGACTAAGCCAGCAATACTTAAACCTGCGCCTATGCCATGTGTAACTGCATTTAAGACTTCGTTCACGATTAGGTATTTTTTTGAGAAATGCGTTTTTTCCAATAAATTCACTTCCTTTATTTTAATTTGATGAAAAATTCGGCAGTGTCTGTTATACTATAACTAGATAATTAACCGTTTAATGGTATTCTACCATGAAAACAGGTTCCTTTTAAAGAAAGAGTGATAAATTTATGACAAACGTTAAAATCGTAACGGATTCTTCATGTACGATGGAAAAAAGTCTTAGAGATGAATTAAATATCCATATGATGCCTTTATCAATTATGGTTGATGGCGTTGTTTATCCAGATGATGATCATTTGCCAGGCGAAAAATTTATGGACATGATGGCTAATGCGAAGGCCTTACCCAAAACCAGTCAACCACCAATTGGTGAATTTGTAGAATTATATGATCGCTTAGGTGAAGATGGCAGTGAAGTAATTTCGATTCACATGACAAAAGGCTTAAGTGGAACGGTTGAAGCGGCCCGTCAAGCTAGCAACTTATCATCAAGTAAAGTAACGGTGATTGATAGCGATTTTACAGACCAAGGTTTGTCTTTCCAAGTCATTCAAGCAGCAAAATTGGCACAAGCGGGAGCGGGTGTTCCAGAAATTTTAGCTGAAATTGAACGCGTCAAACAAAATACTAAATTATACATTGGCATTTCAACATTGGATAATTTGGTTAAAGGTGGACGAATCAGCCGTACAACAGGATTATTATCAAACATTTTTAATATGAAAGTTGTCATGGACTTTGAAAATACGGAATTGATTCCTGTAGCAAAAGGCCGCGGCGTTAAAACGTTTAATAAATGGTTTGACGAATTGAAATCAGAATTAAGTAAGATTCCAAATGTTCGACAAATTGGCATTTCTCATGCGGATGGGCTAGAACTAGCAAATGGATTCAAAGAAGGATTACAAGCAATCTTTAAAGACATGGATATTCCCGTATTACATACGAATCCAGTCATTGCAACACATACAGGAAAAAATGCCTTTGCTATTATGTACTATACAGACTAAGAAATAACGAGGTTGGGTCTCACTCTTAAATGAGTAGACGCAACCTCTTTCTAACAAGAAAAGGAAAATTTCTTGTAAGTTTATTTAAAAGGAAGTGACAAAGATGAAAAAACAAACACAGCATATTTTGCTGACCATCTTAACACCTATCCTCATTGCGTTAGGTGTTTTTACATTGTTAAGTGTGGCCATCCCCAAAGCAAAGCCACTATTAAAGCAAGAGAAAGTGGCCACAACTGCTCAAAAAAATCAAAAAGAAGTTATTCATTATACAGCAATCGGTGATTCTTTAACTGAAGGAATTGGCGATTTGACGAATAGTGGAGGTTTTGTTCCTATTGTGGCAGATGATTTAAAAGAACACTACAACTTGAACGGTGTTCAAACAGACAATTTTGGGAAAAATGGGGATCGTAGTGACCAAATTTTAAAACGAATCAAAGAGAAACCTGAAATTCAAAAGGGCCTTGCCTCTGCGGACGTGATTACGCTAACGGTTGGTGGAAATGACTTAATGAAAGTAATTAGTAGTAATATTTTCGACTTGAAAGTCAGCTCGTTCAATCGTCCGCAAAAAGCCTATCAACGCCGCGTAAGACGACTACTTGAAGAAATCCGAGAGTACAACGAGAAGGCCCCTATTTATGTCTTAGGAATTTACAATCCCTTCTACTTAAACTTTTCCGAAATTACAGAAATGCAAGAAATCGTTGATAACTGGAATCAAGCAACCGAAGAAATGGTTCAAGAGCAAAAACGAGCCTATTTCATTCCTATCAATGATTTACTCTATAAAGGTCGTGGCGATGAAGTTGGCGTAACTGGTGGCGACTCAGAATCTACAGGAAGTAGTGCTAGCAAAGAGGATTTAAACAATTTGTTATATGAAGAAGATCGCTTCCATCCGAATAATCTTGGCTACCAAATTATGGCCGGAGCTGTCCGGGATGAAATGGTCAAGACAGAGAAAGAATGGATAACCAAATCAGAAGGTAGTGAATAAAATGAATGAAGAAAAGCCAAAAACAAGTAAATCAATTAAAAAGACACAACCAACCAATCCTAAACGAAATCCCTGGAAAATCGCTTTTCTTGTTCTAGTGGGTTTAGTCATTGGTAGTGTAGCTTTCGTGACATTTCGAGCAACACAAGTTCGCGAACCAGATTTAAAGAAAATACCAGCAATTGTTGAAAAAGAAGGCGAGCCAGTCGTCACAATTCAGTCAAAAAAACAACAAGTGAACAAACTGATTGACTTTTATTTAGCCGACTTTCAAAAAGGTTCGGAGATCAAATATAAATTTTATTTAGAAAATGATGCTTTATTAAATGGAACATTTCAGGTGTTAGGGCATGACATTCCTTTTTACTTATATTTTGATCCTTACGTGATGGCGAATGGCAATGTACAATTAAAAGCAAAAAGTTTATCTATAGGAACGCTAGGCTTGCCAATTAAAGAAGTATTGAAATTTGCTAAACGTTCTTACAAACTACCTAAATGGGTTGAAATCAATCCAGATGATCAAACTGTTTTATTACGTTTAGATCAGTTTAGAATGCAAAATGGTCTATTTGTTCGAGCAGAAAAGATTAATTTAGTTGACGATGACATTCGGATGAATATATACTTGCCAAAAGAGAAATAAAAAAGGAGTGTTAGAGATGGAAGAAAAAGCAATTTTTGCAGGCGGCTGTTTCTGGTGTATGGTGCAGCCTTTTGATACACAACCAGGGATTATCTCAGTTGTTTCGGGTTATACAGGTGGGCACGTGCCTAATCCAACATATGAACAGGTTCTAACACACACAACAGGCCATACGGAAGCAGTAGAAATCACTTTTGATCCAGCGATTATTTCTTACGAACAATTAGTGGAGATTTATTGGCAACAAACGGATCCTACTGATGCTTTCGGTCAGTTTCAAGACCGCGGCGATAATTATCGGCCAGTTATTTTTTATCGTTCCCAAGAACAAAAAGAAATTGCTGAGAAAAGTAAAGAACGTCTAGCTAATAGCGGTCGTTTTACAGAACCAATTGTTACTACCATCGAACCAGCAGCACCATTTTATCCTGCTGAAGAATACCATCAAGACTTTTATAAAAAAGACGCTTTGCGTTATGGATTGTCCCATCAACGTAGAAGTGAATTTATCGAAGAAAAATGGAGTGACTAATTTACATGAGACGAAGCTTTTACCATTACTTAATGACATTAAAAGGTCCGGCTAAAGATTCTGAAACTGATTTTGCCAATGAAGCGGCCAAAGATATTCAGTTTCCAAAACAAACCGAGGATTATCATGAACTTTCTTCTTATTTAGAAATGAATGCTGACTATTTAAGCAACATGGACATCTTTGATGAGTTATGGGAAAAGTACCTTGAAAACAATAAATAAATCCAGAGGAAAAGCAAACAAAGCTTTTCCTCTTTTTTCATTCATGTTATAGTAAACAAAAGTAGTGACGAATTTGTTAGAAATGAGATGAAATCTATGAAGAACAAACGAACTGTTCCTTTTTATCAATATATTATTTCGCTCCTCTGTGTCGCATTTTTAGCTGGAGGAAGTAGTTATATTTATTTTGATCATCGTGTTAAAAAGATGAGTCAAGAAGGGGCAATTACCAATGCTGATTTAAGCAAAGTGCAGGATTTATATAATGAAATTAGTACCAATTATGTAGGTGAAGTAGATAAAAATGAATTAGTTGAAGGCGCCTTAAAAGGCATGTCTGAAGCTATTGGAGACCCATACTCAACTTATCTAAATGAATCTGCTGCCAATGATTTAAACGAAAGCTTATCTGGCGATTTTGAAGGAATTGGTGCCACTATGACAATGAAAGATGGCGAACCAGTTGTAGCAGAGGCCCCTGTAGCAGATTCCCCAGCTGAAAAAGCGGGAATCAAAGAAGGCGATATTATTGAAAAAGTTGATGGTACAGCTACAAAAGGGATGAAACTAGCAGAAGTCGTCTCAAAAGTCCGAGGTAAAAAAGGAACTTCCGTTGAATTGACTATCCAAAGAGAAGGAGAAACTAAAAATATCTCAATCAAACGTGGGAAAATTCCCGTTAAAACAGTGACAGGTGAGTTAGACAAAGAAGATGCACAAATTGGCTCGATTAAAATTACGTCCTTTGGTAAAAAAACATATCAAGAATTGAAAGAAACAATCACGAATTTACGTGCCAAAGGAGCTAAATCCTTTGTAATTGATGTACGCCAAAATCCTGGTGGACTGCTAGATCAAGCAGAGCGAATGGCCAGTATGTTTTTAAAAAATGGCGAAACAATTGTTCAATTTGAAGACAAAAAAGGACGTACGATGAAAGAAGTTGCTTCCAAAGAATTAGACGACGGCTTTAAAGTAAAAGAACCTGTTGCAGTTATCATTGATGGCAATAGTGCCAGTGCATCCGAAATTTTTGCTGCAGCACTGCATGAATCTGCGAATGTCCCACTAATTGGAACGAAAACATTTGGCAAAGGAACGGTCCAAACGGTGAAGGATTTAAATGACCAAACCGAAATAAAATTGACTGTTTTAAAATGGTTAACACCAAAAGGCGAATGGATCAACGAAAAAGGAATTGAACCAACCATCAAAGCTGATTACCCAGAGTATGCCTATTTAAAATTGATTCCTCGCGATAAAACGCTAAAAGAAGGAGATCAATCTGAAGATATTCAGAACTTAAATGCTATTTTAGCTGTATTAGCGTATCCTGTTGATGAAAACAATGCAAACTACACCGCAGAAACAAAAGCAGCGGTTAGCGATCTTCAACAGAAAAATGGCTTGCCTGTAACTGGAGAAATCGACAATGAAACAGCCACAAAAATTGAAGCCACTTTAGGTAAATTAATTCTTGAAAATGACGCTGCCTACGATACAGCAGTCAAAGAAATTCAAAAAAACTAGAAAAAAGGTGGCACGAAGTTGAAGAAGAAACGTGATTATGTTGGGTATTTAATGTACTTTCTGAAAATCTTAGTACCAGCAATCGTAGCCGTTTTTATTTTAAGAGGATTTTTCCTGATTCCTGTTCGGGTGGATGGCCATTCCATGCAAAAAACCTTGAATCAAGGAGATATGATTGTGATGGAAAAATTCTCCGCCATTAAACGGTTTGATGTGGTGGTCTTTAAAACAGATACAGGATCGATTCTGATTAAACGTGTGATTGGTTTACCAGGAGAAGCTGTGCGTTACGAAAACGATCAATTATATGTCAATAATCAGCCAATCGCTGAACCGTATTTAACTAAAAACAGAAAAAAAGATCATGAAACGATGCCTTACACTACGAATTTTGATTCAAAAGAATTGTTAATGCAAGAAAAATTACCTAAAGATAGCTATTTTGTGCTTGGTGATAATCGCCGTATGTCCAAAGACAGCCGTTCTTTTGGTGCAATACATGCAGATCAAATCTTAGGGAAAGCACAATTTGTTTATTACCCACTCACTCATATGAAGATCATTCCTAAATAAGTAAGACCACTAGTTCGTTTATTTAAATAACGACTAGTGGTCTTTTCTAATCTGAAAAATTGTTCTCTTAGCTGAAAAATGTTAAGGTTAAAGTAATGATAGATGTAGGAGGTCATGCAAATGATTAGAAAAACAATTTTAGCAAGTTCTATCTTAGGCGTTGGGTTGCTAATTGGTGCATGTGGGAATCAAACCCAAACTCAAATGAATTCAACTAATACCAGTGAATCATCACAGCCTAAAGTAACCGAATCAAGTCGCAAGTCATCTGAAAGTGCGTCTAATAACGAAGGTGTATCAAGCGATTCTAGTAAATCCACAAGTTCCACTACAGAATCAGAAATCTTAAAAGGTCTGGCGGAAGAAAAAACGCTAAAAGAAAAAATCCCATCCTTAAATCAAACAACGATTAAGCAAGTCACTGATAATGAGTATAAACGCATTCTTGTGATGGAAGAAAAGGCTACAGGAACAACCTATAAAAGTATTTTGATCAAAAAACAAAATCGCTTAAAAATTGTCAACGAAACAACCGATGAATTGTTATACAATGGAACCCTATAAGAACGAAACCATTCAATAAACTCAAAAGTATCGCCATTGTTTTCAAAGAAAAATTTCTTTGGAAACAATGGTTTTTTTATTGACAAAAGAATTTCTAGGATATATAGTTACTTACATAAGTAGTTAACCGTTTAAGCGAGGTGTAAAAATGGAATTTAATTTTTCGGGGGAAAAGCCTTTATTTCAGCAAGTAGCCGATCAGATTGCCGAAGGAATTTTTAATGGCGCTTACTTAGAAGGCGAACAAATTCCCTCAACCACAGAAATATCAAAAAGTTATCAAATCAATCCAGCCACCGTTTTAAAAGGAATGAATTTATTAGTAGAACGACAGTTGATTGAAAAGAAACGGGGGATTGGCATGTTTGTTTTACCAGGCGCTCAAGAGAGAGTAAGAAGTGCACGGAAAGAAGAATTTTTAAATAAAGAAGTCTTAGAAGTTGTCGCAGAAGCTAAAAAATTAGGGATTACAGCTGAACAATTAAAACAACTAATTGAAAGAGGGTATGAAGCATGAGTTTGCGGGTGGAATCAGTAAGTAAAAAATATCATCAAAAAAAAGCACTAGATAATATTTCAATTACTTTTGAAAAAGAAACGATTTATGGGCTCTTAGGCAGAAACGGGGCTGGTAAAAGTACGTTATTAAATATCATAAATAATCGAAGTTTTGCCACTTCAGGTTCCGTTCAATTGGCGGGAGAAACAGTGACCGATAATGAGGCTGCTTTGACTCATATTTACTTAATGAGTGAAGATAATTTGTTTCCTCCTCAGTTAAAAATTAAAGATATTTTTAAAACGACTGAAGGTTTTTATGGATCCTTTGACTGGTCTTTAGCCGAACAAATGTTAAGCGATTTTGATTTAGACGGTAAAAAGACATTCAAAAAATTATCAACTGGTTATCGGAGTATTGCTAAACTAATAGTGGCGCTATCCGTCCCCTGTGAGTATATTTTTTTAGATGAGCCAGTCTTAGGTTTAGACGCCAATCATCGGGAATTATTTTATACTTATTTAATTGAGACATACCAAGAACGTCCCCGTACGTTTGTGATTTCTACACATTTGATTGAAGAAATTGCGAATTTATTAGAAGATATTATCATCATTGATCAAGGAAAATTGATTCGCGCAGAATCTATTGAAACAATTTTGAAAAACGGTCGCATTGTTTCTGGGCCGAAAGAACAAGTAGAGCGCTATACTCAGTCATTGGAAATCTTAGGCATGGACACTTTAGGTGGGGCAGTTACGGCTTACGTGTACGGCGACTTGCCGACTGAAAAAGCAGAGGTTCAAATTGCGCCGCTAAATTTACAAACATATTTTGTGCAATTAACCAATAGAAAGAAGGAAAAGTAAAATGAAATTTAAAACAGCTTTGCGGTATCGTGTTATTTATCAAGTCCGTTCCTTAGCAATTTATTTTGGCTTTTATGCTTTGTTCGGCATTCTTTTTCCTCTTATTGGCTTGCTCTTTTCTAACGACGTGAATACTGTCAGCTCTGATGCAGTAATTCCTTGTCTGGTTTTTATGGGGATACTATCATTTTTAGGGGTGAACACAGATTTTAAACTGTTTATTCAAAACGGGCTTTCCCGCTGGACAATTTTTTTGGTAAATTTTGTAAGTAATGCTATTTTATCTTTGGTTGGATCCTTGGCTGTACTTGTACTGATTAAAGTATTTAGCGGCAATTTCATTTCTCATTTTCAATTATCAATGAAATTAATTGATGTCTATGCGCAAGGAAACTTTTTCATGTCGTGGTTGCTCTTTTTTATCTTACTAATGCTTAGCGGCTCACTTGGCTTGTTAGCAGGTGTCTTTAATGATCGGATAGATGGCGTAAAAAAACTCATTGTTTTATTGCTGTTATTAATGATTCCTATTTTACTGGGCACGATTGCACAATTAGGGGGGGCACCAATGCGCCTGAGAATGCTCCACGTCTTGCAAACAATGGTGGGTTATCAATCCACTGGTTTTACTGTCCTGCCACTTCTTCTGACAATCAGTTGCTTTGTGGGCATTAATCTTGGTTTGACCTATTTATTGAATAAACATCGTGAAATTAAACGCGTAAATGCATAACTAATTAAATTAAAACAGATTGAGATTAATAATAAATACACTTTCTCTCAATTTAACTAAAGCATATTCTTATATAAAAAGAAGACAATAGGCGTATACTGGAAGTGTGAAAAATGAAACAAATGAGAGGAAGTTGGTTTATGAAAGCTGTTGTGATTAATCAGTACGGAAGTAAAGAGGTACTTGAAGAAGCAGAAGTAACACTGCCGAAATTATCGGAACATCAAGTGTTGGTAAAGGAATACGCGACATCAATTAATCCGATTGATTGGAAATTGCGTGAAGGATATTTAAAACAGATGTTTGATTGGTCCTTTCCGATTATTCTTGGTTGGGATGTCGCTGGTGTGATTACAGAGGTGGGGAGTCAAGTAACGGATTGGCAAGTTGGCGATAAAGTTTTTGCTCGTCCTGAAACTACTCGTTTTGGTACCTATGCAGAAGTAACGATTGTGGATGATCATTTATTAGCAAAAATCCCTGAAACAATTAGCTTTGAAGAAGCTGCCGCCGTTCCGTTGGCTGGTTTAACCGCTTGGCAAGCATTGTTTGATCATGGTCACCTTAAAGAAGGAGAAACTGTTTTAATTCATGCTGGTGCAGGTGGGGTCGGTACTTATGCGATTCAACTAGCAAAAGAAGCGGGCGCACATGTCATCACGACCGCTAGCGCCAAAAATCATGCCTTACTGAAAAAAATTGGTGCAGATGAAGTGATTGATTATCATACAACGAATTTTGCAGAGGTATTAGCTGATGTTGATTTGGTCTTTGATACAATGGGTGGTGAGGTTCAAAAAAATAGTTTTGCCGTCTTAAAACCAAACACAGGTCGTCTTGTTTCAATTGTGGGCATTGAAGATAAACAATTGGCAGCCGAAAAAAATATTTCTGCTGAAAGTATTTGGCTTCAACCAAATGGAGAACAATTACAAAAAATTGCTGATTTGATGGCAGCTGGAAAAGTGAAATCAATTATTGGTGAAGTTTTCCCTTTTTCTAGACAAGGGATTTATGATGCACATGCACTCAGTGAAACGCACCATGCAGTTGGTAAAATAGTTGTTCAAATGGCAGAATAAAAAGAAGCTCAGACAGTGAATTATCTTAAAATAGAAAAAGTGGGTCCTAAGCCATTTCGACTTAGGACCCACTTTTTTGTTAAGAGGACAGATGTGCCAACCAAGTTTGTGTTTCCTTAATTTCTTGATAAGTTAATTGATGACTTTGTGTCCAAACCTCTTGTACGGTTGCTCCATGATTCTGAAATAATTGAATCACACGCATACTTTCAGGAAGTGGGACAATCGGGTCATGCTCTCCTAGAGATAATAAAACAGAAGTGGCGGTCAAGTCTGGTTGATTGGTCAATTCAACAGGAAACATGGGATGATAGAGGACAGCTTGATGGTAACTATCGGGATGAGTAAGCAATAATTGAATAGCGATATTGGCCCCATTTGAATAGCCAATAAAAATAATTTTATCCAATGAAAATTGATGCTCGTTAGCGGCTTGTTGAATAAACTTATGAAGCGCCTCGCCGCGTTTTTCTAGATCTTCTAAGTCATAATGACCTTCCGCTAGGCGCTTAAAATAACGATTCATTCCATTTTCTGAAACATCACCACGAATACTTAGCACAGTAGCTTGTTTATTTAGTTCTTGGGCAATTGGTAGGAGAGATGTTTCATCACCACCTGTACCGTGAAGTAGCACAAAGACAGGTGCTTCAGGATGTCCTTTTTTAAAAATTGAATGCATGTTTTTTCCTCCTTAGGCTCGTTTTGTATTGAAAGGCTTGATAACACTCTCAATATACTCACGACGGTTTTCTAAAAATGGTGCAAGAGATAACTTTTCTCCTAATGTTTCGTAAGGTTCATCCCCCATAAACCCTGGTTCATCGGTGGCTAATTCGACTAAAATATGCCCAATGCGAACATACAATGATTCAAAATAATAACGATCGACATAGCCAGAGTTTTGTAAGCCTAAATGATCAAAGAGCGCTTGCCAAGTCCCAAGTGATTTACGATCCGCTAGGCGGAATGCAACGTGATGTACTTCACCATATCCTTGTTGCGCTTGTGAGCTAGTATCATCGTCTACCAAAACGACTTGGGCACCATTGCCACCTTGGCCAACTTCTAGTAAATAGCGATTGCCTTCTTGTGCCACTAGGTGAAAGCCTAGAATTTCTTCAAAGACTTCTTTGAATTCATGAAAATAGGAAATAGCTATTTCGACAGGTCCTAAGCCATAAATCGCAAATTCTGTTGGAACAGGTCCTTTTTTCCAAGGGGTGCCCGCTGCAACGCCCTGATTTAATTCATCAGAGATTAATTGATACGCTTGATCATCAAAATCCCAGAAGCGAAGGACTTTTTTGCCAAATTCTTCAGAAATACCTGTGTGTTTGACCGCAAATTCATTAAAGCGATTTTCATAATAAGTCAAAGCTGCATCTGAAGGAACCCGGAACCCTGTTCTTGAAATTGTATTGGTTCCTTTTAATCCTTTAGGGTTATTGGGAAAATCGAAAAAGGTCATGGTTGTACCTGGTGTACCCAAATCATCAGCAAAATAGGTATGGTAAGTATAGATATCATCTTGATTTACTGTTTTTTTGACTAAACGCATCCCTAAAACGTCTGTAAAGAAGTGATAGTTTTTTTCTGCATCACTTGTCATAGCTGTAACGTGGTGGATTCCTAATAATTGATCTTCTTTTTTCATCATTATTTCCTCATTTCGTTTCATTTGTTATTTTTCGTAAAGTTTTTTGAAGAAGTGTTAATTCTTCAGAAGAGAGTTGTTCAAATGCTTCTGCAATTCGCTTTGCATGCGTCGGGAAAATTTCTTCAATTAATGTTTTTCCAGATTCTGTTAATTCGACGTAAGTAATGCGTCGGTCTTTTTCACTGGGGGTGCGCGTTACATAGCCTTTTTTATGTAATTGGTCAATAACATAAGTGGTGCTACTGCTAGCGATTAAAATTTTCTCCTTAATTTTTTGGATGGTCTGAGGACCTTTATGGAGTAACAGCTCTAATACTGAAAATTCTGTAATGTTTAAGTCATAACAAGCGACATCTTGCTTGGCAAGTTGCTCTAGTCGATGGCTGGTTCTTAATAAACCGATATAGGCTTTTAAAGCTTCTTGCTGTTGGCTCATTGTTTCACCTCTTTTTTATTTCGAATTCGAGATAAATATAACTTACTTTTGGTAAGTAATCAATTAATATGCTTAAAAAGACAGCCAGCAAAAAATGTGAATTTTTGCTGGCTGTCTTTTTTGTTTATTTTAGAATATTGTTGGAACTAAGCCGCCATCGATTCTTAAGGCTTCTCCTGAGAAGGAAGAAGAATCTGGGCTGGCCACAAAGGTAACAAAACGACCAATTTCTTCTGGTCGAATGAGCCGTTGGATTTGTGAACGAGAACGACGATTTTTCATGAAATCTTTTTCCCAATCCTCTTTGGGAATGTCTGAATCAGCGTACATATCTTCCAACATTTTTTCTACACCTTCGGTAAGGGTTGAGCCAGGCATAACCGTGTTAACGGTGACATGTGTGCCGACAGTTAAGTTGGATAAACTTTTAGCTAAGGAAAGATTCATCGTTTTTGTCATGCTATATTGGGGCATTTCGCCAGAAGGCATCACCGCTTCTTCGCTAGCAATGAAAATAATGCGACCAAAATCTTGTGCAAGCATTTTAGGTAGATAAGCTTTTGCTAATGCATTGCCTGACAACACATTCACAGTAAAAAATTTTTCCCAAGTGGCATCATCGATGTCCCAGTATTCCATTGGCTCAAAAATCCCCATATTGTTCACTAAAATGTCGACTTTAGGGAATTTTTCAAGTAAAGTAGCTCGTTGACTTTCAATGGAAATATCGGCAGTCCCTGCTTGAGGATGAGTGTCTGGAAACATTGCTTGTATTTCTTCAACAACTTTGATTACTTCGGCTTCATTGCGCCCATTGATAATGACATCGGTCCCTTCACGAGCCATTTCAATCGCAATTGCTTTGCCAATTCCTTTGGTTGAACCAGTAATTAATGCTAATTTATTCGTTAAGTGTAAATCCATTTAAATCCCTCCAACGTTTGTCTATCTCTAGTGTAGGTCTTTTTCTGGACTTTTAAAAGGAAAAAGTTTTTTCGGCCTGCGGGAAACAAGCCCCAATAATTACTTAACAGCTAGATTTTCACTTTTTGGGCGTAAAACGAGTAATTATTGTCAGTAAAAAAGCATCACTTTTTTGATAGAATAACTAGAGACGAAATTGGCTAAGACCAATTTTGTAAAATTGTACATAAAAAAGAAGAGTGGGAATGCTATGAAGAAACAATATTACTGGAATATACCCGATAACTTACTAAACTCGTTAAAACAGCGGAAAAAGTTATACAACTTTTATAAAAATGAACAAAATAATGCAAGAGAATTAGTAGAAAATTGTCAGTCGGTTCTTTTTCCTGAATTAGTCGCTTCGCTGAATAAAATAGATGAGCGGATTAAATTATTGATATTCTATCAAAATTTAGAAGATTGTGAGCTTTCAGAAGAAGAAATTATTACTGTGATTGAGCGAGAATATTTTGTGACTTTTTATGAAACAATTGAAGAACCGACCACTGAAATTATTAGTAGTCATTCCATGTATTATTTATTGCAACAGCCGACTAAAGAAATGCTTTGGGATTTAGACTTTAGTAACATGTTAAAACAAGGTCAGTTAGTTGATTTAATGGATTACCAAAAATTGACCAAATGTTATCAAAAGCTGCAGAATCAAGCTAAAAATTTGATTGAAAAATTAAATAAAGAAACATTTTACACATTTTATAGTCAACTTTTATTGATTGATTGCCAATGTAAATTATTAATAGAAGAGGCGCTTCTAAAAGAAGAATCATTGATGACGGTCGATGAATGCTTAATAGCCATTAAGCAAGAAATTCGAAAAATTCATTTTGAACAATTTAAATACCAACATTATTTATTTGAAGATTTATCTTTGCGGTACCAAGTTTAACGAAAGTGACAAAAAGAATGGTTGAATCTAACAAGAATGTTCGTTGTTTTCTGTTATATAAAAAGATATGATAGTTTCTGTAGAAAAAATAAAGGAGACGATTCATGAACGCAAATCGCTTAAAGTTATTGATGATGGGGTTAATGGTTCTTGACCATATTAGTTATTTTGTTCCGCCAGAATGGGCACTGATTTTTCATGTAATTACTCGTTGTGTCGGTGTGTTTTTTGGTTACATGGCTGTAGAAGGTTTCAACTATACACGGAATGTTTATCGCTACAATGGTCGTTTGTATATTTGGGCAGCAATCATGTTTGTTGGAAATATGCTTCTAAATCATTTAGTGAATAATCCAGCTGTTGCTGTTCACAACAATATTTTCTTCACCTTAGCCCTTGGTGTCAGTATGTTAATTGTGACAAAAGCGATGCTAGAGATGCCAAAAATCAGTTTAAAAATTGTTTTATTGATTAGTATATTAGCAATTTTAGGAATAGGAACAATGTTTGCTGAAGGTGGCATTGTGATGTTACCTTTTATGTTGATTACGTATCTAGCCAGAAAGAGACTTGTCTTACGGAACTGTTTATATGGTGCATTAGCGCTCTTTTTCTTAGTTACAAGTTTTCAATGGTTGGGAGATTGGCCAACGACAATTGAAATGTTAGCTTATAATTCTGATTTTATGTTTATCACTGTGTTACCATTTATATCGCTTTACAATGGTGAGAGAGGGAGCAAAGCACCATTTTTCAAATATTTATTTTACGGATTCTATCCGCTTCATTTATGGCTGATTGCATTGATAGCCAATTACGTTCATTAAACCTTTTTATATTAAAAGAATAAAAACAGCGGCTCACAAAAATGTGAGTCGCTATTTTTTTAGATGGGTAAGATACTGATTCCTAAAAGAAGAGTGACAAGTAGAAAAACAAAAAGCACAATTCGCTTATCATGAACCAGTAAGGCAATGTATTCTCGGATTAGAGCAGTTGGTAAAAAATATAAGGCAGTTGGCGCCCCGACACCTTCAGCTTTTAAGCCGACACGATGGGCATACATAGCTCCTCGTAAGACATGATAGTTATTTGTTGAAAAAATAACAGAGGGTTGTTTAGAATCAGACGGCATCTTTTGCCAATCTGCCTGAATTATTGCTTTAGAAAACAACATATTTTCATAAGTGGTTGTGGATTGGTCCTCCATCAAAATTGCTTCTGCAGGAATATTTTGTAAAAGCAAATATTTTTTCATTGCGAAAGCTTCGGCCACAGGTTCGTCAGGACCTTGACCCCCGCTGACTACAAATTTAGCGGTGGGATTTTTTTCATAATATTCAATCCCTTTATCTAACCGACTCTTCAAAAGTGGAGGTACTTCCTCGCTACGAATTCCCGAGCCTAAAACAATGATATAATCAACCGCTTTTTTTAAAGGAATCATTTGGTACATCCATGAATACAAGACGTAAGCAGCAAATAGAAAGGTCAGTAAAAGATCCATTAACAATAGAAAAAGTAAGAACAGAAAAAGGACATAGGGTACTTGCATTGTGCCAATCGATAATAAATAAAGAAAGGCTGGTAAAGCAATTAATAAGTTCAACCCTAAGCCCGCCGACAATTTAGCCGTGACACTTTTGCCTTCTTTCGTTTGCATCGTACGTGAGTTAAAAATAAAGTAAAGGCAAATACCGATAAACACAGCGGGAATTAATAGATAAGCAATGGCTAAGGTAATGAGGTCGCCATTCTTAAAATGTAAATAAATTTTGTCTAGTCCGATAAATAGTAAGGTGACTAATGACAATAAGGTGCCAGAAGCCAGAGTAATACCGCCGAGGATACTGCGGTTATTAATTTTTAATATACCAAATCCTAGTAGGGCGATAAACAAAAAGAATAGTAGTAGTGCCATTTAATTCCTCCTAAAAATAAGTATCTAAAGTATAACATGGTTTAGAATCTGACATAAATAAACAGCTGTGCCGAAGCATAAGTTTTCCTTTCATTCTTAGAAAAGAAGTTTTTTCATGAAAAGTAAATTAGATAACGATTGTTTAGAGAAGGAAAAGCTTGATTTACTAAGCTTTTCCTTCTCTATAAAAAATATTAATAAGGGCATAAAAATTAACAATTTGTATGCGCTTACATACTGAGGTAGATTTAAAGTGTAAAGAAGAAAAAATGAGGTGAGAAAATGATCACTGTTTCAATTGCAGGAGGTTCACAACCAGAGATTTTACAGCTAGTTAAAAAAGCGCTAAAAGAAGCCGAGCAACCGTTGCAGTTTATTGTATTTGATACAAATGAAAATCTTGATACTGAAAATCTCTGGAAATATGTTCATTGCTCAGATGAGGCCGCGGTAGCGCAGGAAGCTGTCAGTCTAGTTGCAACCGGTCAAGCACAAATTTTATTGAAAGGAATTATTCAGACCCACACATTACTGAAAGAAATGTTGAAAAGCGAGCATCAATTAAAAAATAAACCGATTCTTTCCCATGTAGCAATGGTGGAGCTGCCTGCGGGAAAAACCTTCTTGTTAACCGATTGTGCGATGAATATCGCCCCCACTCAAGCGACACTCATTGAAATTGTTGCAAATGCTAAAGAAGTCGCCCAAAAATTGGGACTGCACCACCCGAAAATTGCTTTGTTAAGCGCAGCGGAAAATTTTAATCCTAAAATGCCTTCGTCTGTTTTAGCAAAAGAAGTCACGGCACATTTTAATGATCAACAAGAGGCTACGGTTTTTGGCCCACTTTCGCTTGATTTAGCGACCTCTGAAGAAGCGGTTGCGCATAAACGTTACAGCGGTCCTATCATGGGGGATGCAGATATTTTAGTGGTCCCAACTATTGATGTTGGCAATTGTTTATACAAATCATTAACCTTGTTTGGGCACGCCAAGGTGGGAGGAACGATTGTTGGCACAAAAGTCCCAGTCGTTTTAACATCTAGAAGCGATTCAACAGAAAGCAAATTCCATTCATTAAGATTTGCCATGAGACAAGTTTAAAAAAAGGAGCAGAAAACAATGGAAACAGTATTGGTTATTAATCCTGGCTCGACCTCCACTAAGTTAGCGCTTTTTGCTAATCATGATTGCTTGGCGGAAGAAACGCTTAGACATAGCGTCCAAGAATTGGCACCTTTTGAAAATGTTGTCAGTCAAACATCATTTCGAAAACAAATGATCGCGGAATTTTTAGAAACACATAACATCACACAATTAGCCGCTGTCGTAGGGCGTGGTGGTTTGCTTAAGCCTATTCCTGGCGGTACGTATCTTGTCGATCAACAAATGCTAGAAGACTTGCGGACAGAACGCTTTAATACCCATGCTTCAAATTTAGGGGCGATTTTAGCTAATGAGTTTGCAGAAAAATATCACGTGCCAGCCTTTATTGTCGATCCTGTTGTTGTAGATGAGCTACAGCCATTAGCCAGGATTTCCGGATTAAAAGGCATTCACCGGCGTAGCGTTGGTCACGCCTTAAATCAAAAAGCGGTCGCTCGAAAAATCGCTGAGGATTTAGGGAAAACATATGAGCAAAGCAATTTTATCGTTGTTCATTTAGGTGGGGGCATTAGCTTGGGGGCGCATCAAAAAGGCCGCATGGTGGATGTGGTAAATGGGCTTGATGGTGAAGGTCCTTATACGCCTGAACGCAGTGGTGCCTTACCGCTCGTTGAATTTGCGCAATGGATACTTGAACAGGAGTTGACGATTAGCCAAGTGAAAAAGCTAATTGCGGGAAATAGCGGACTTAAATCATACCTAGGTGAAACAGATTTACGGCATATCCAAGCACAAATAGCTGCAGGTGATCAAACAGCAAATTACTATTTAAAAGGAATGTGTTACCAAATCGCAAAAAGTATTGGCGAGATGGCCGTAGTTCTTGAAGGCACAATTGATGCAATTATTTTAACAGGGGGCGCAGCCTATTCGCAAACCGTTGTTCAAGAAATTAGTCAAAAAGTCACTTGGATTGCACCAATTAAGGTTTACCCAGGTGAAATGGAGATGGCTGCTTTATATGAAGGCGTCAATCGAGTATTAACAGGGGAAGAACAAGCTTTAAATTATAATGAAGCAAAAATTGAGCAGGAGTGATCAAAATGGCGGAACAAACAGATTTACTGATTTTAGGTGGCGGAACAGGAGGCTATGTAGCAGCAATTCGAGCCGCACAAAAAGGGCTAAACGTCACAATTGTTGAAAAATACAAATTAGGTGGCACTTGTTTGCACAAAGGCTGTATCCCTACAAAAGCTTTATTAAGAAGCGCAGAGGTTTTTGATACCTTAAAACAAGCGGCTTCTTTTGGGATTGAAACAGAGGCAGCGTCCATTGATTTTTCTAAAATACAACAACGGAAAGAAGGAATTATTGAGCAGTTACACAAAGGTGTTGAAGGCTTATGCAAGAAAAATAAAATCAAAATTTTAGCAGGCGAAGGTGCAATTTTAGGTCCCTCTATTTTTTCACCAGTCTCTGGCGCAGTGGCAGTTACGTTTAATGATCCAACACGGGAAGAAGAAATTATCGTTCCTAAAAATGTCATTATTGCGACAGGCTCTAGTCCTAAAACGTTACCTAATTTGCCACTGGATGAAGAATTTATCTTATCTTCTGATGGGATGCTTGAATTAGAAGAGCTACCAGAATCAATTGCAATTATTGGAGGTGGCGTTATTGGTGTCGAGTGGGCTTCTTTATTAAATAGTTTAGGTGTCAACGTAACTATCATTGAATTTTTGGATCGTTTACTTATAAATGAGAGTACAACAATTTCTAAAGAATTAAAGAAACGTTTAGAGCAACGAGGAATTAACATTTTATTAGGTAGCAAAGTCCAAGAAGCGAAAGTTAACGGGCAGAAGGTTCAAGTAGAAGTTGCAGGACAAGAAAGCCTCGCTGTTGACAAAGTCATGGTAGCAATTGGGCGTCAACCCAATATCAATAAGTTAGGGTTACAGAATACCTCAGTGAAATATACTGACAAAGGCATTGAAGTAAATGAATTTTATCAAACCACAGAAGGACATATTTATGCGATTGGTGATTGTATCGATACACTCCAACTAGCACATGTGGCTATGAAAGAAGGAGAGTTAGCTGTTCAGCATCTTTTAGGCGAGACAGTTGAACCTTTAAATTATACAAACGTGCCTCGAGGTGTTTATACAAATCCTGAAATAGCAAGTGTCGGCTATACTAGAGAAACTTTACCAGCAGATAAAGAAGTAGTGATTGGTACCTTTAATTTTAATGGTAATGGTAAATCACTTGTTTATGGAGAAACAGATGGCTTTATAGAAGTAATTCGTGACAAGAAGACCGATGATTTATTAGGGGTTTCTATGATTGGGCCACATGTCACGGATTTAATTGCCGAAGCAAGTACTGCCATGTATTTAGATGCCGCGCCCATTGAAATTGGTGAAGCAATCCATGCGCATCCAACAATGACAGAAGTATTGCAAGAAGCTGCCTTAGATACTTATGGCTTAGCGATTCACAAATAGAGAAAGGTTGATGAAAATGAAAGCGCTTAAAAAATCAGGTTTATCAAAAGAAGAATTGATTCAGGCATATCGTGAAGTACTAAGAGGACGTCGTTTAGACGAACGGTTGTGGCAATTAACAAGAATTGGTAAGACCTCTTTCAATATTTCTGGTCAAGGGGCAGAAGTTGCACAAGTAGCGATGGCGATGGCTTTTGATCCTCAAAAAGATTATTTTTTACCGTATTATCGTGATATGACCGCGTGCTTGGTTTGGGGCATGACCTCCAAAGATATTTTAATGGGTTCTTTTGGAAAAGAAGCGGATCCTTCTTCCCATGGTCGTCAAATGCCGAATCATTATGGTTCAAAAGAGCATAATATTGTTTCCTTCTCTTCAACAGTAAGTACACAAATGCCATTAGCGACAGGTGTTGGTTATGCAGCGCAACTTCAAAAGGCTGATTTTGTTGCACTAACCACCACTGGGGAAGGCTCTGCCAATCAAGGAGAAGTCCAAGAAGCTATGAACTTTGCAGGCGTAAAAAAATTACCAGTCATTTTTGTTGTTGAAAATAATGAATATGCGATTTCTGTCCCAATTGAAGAACAATATGCCAATAAACGAATGGCCGATCGCGCGAAAGCTTATGGCTTTGAAGGTGTAACCGTTGATGGTAGTGATTTTACTGAAGTCTATCTAGCATTTAAAGAAGCAGTAAAAGCGGCTCGCGGGAAAAAAGGACCAAAATTGATTGAATTAATGGTTTCTCGCTTGACTTCTCATTCCGCTGACGATGATCAATCTGTTTATCGTTCAAAAGAAGAAATTGAAGAGATGAAAAAGAACGATGCAGTGAAGCTTTTTGAAAAACAATTATTAGAAGAGGGCTATTTAACAGACGAAGACATTGCCAAAATTGATGAAGAAATTCGTGCAGAAATCAATCAAGCAACGGATGAAGCAGAAGCAATGCCAGATCCTGTACCGACATCAATTTTAGAAGAAGTGTATGCAAAATAAGAGAAGAGGAGAAGAAATATAATGGCTGAGATGACTTATTTAGAAGCAATTAACTTAGGAATTTCTGAAGAAATGGCTCGTGATGAAAAAGTAGTTATTTTTGGGGAAGATGTCGGCGGCGACAAAGGCGGCGTGTTCGGTGTAACAAAGGGCTTGGCTGCTAAATACGGTGACGAGCGTTGTTTTAATACACCGTTAACAGAAGGCTTAATTGGTGGTTTAGCTGTCGGCTTAGGTTTAATGGGCTATCGCGCAATTGGTGAATTTCAATTTGCGGATTACATTTTGCCTGCAACCAATCAATTGTTATCAGAGGCTCGGACAATGCGCTATAGAACAAAAGGTGATTGGACTGCGCCAATCGTTTATCGGACCCCTTATGGCGGCGGTGTTCGTGGTGGGCTGTATCATTCTCAGTCTACAGAAAAAGTTTTTTGTGGACAACCAGGATTAAGAGTTGTGACCCCCTCTAATCCTTATGATGCAAAAGGGATGATTAAAGCAGCGATTCGTTCCGATGATCCAGTCATTTTTTACGAACATAAGCGTTTATATCGTTTACTAAAAGATGAAGTGCCTGCAGATGATTATATCGTACCAATTGACAAAGCCAATGTCGTTAGAACGGGTAGTGATTTAACCGTGATTAGTTACGGCATGACCTTGCAATTAGCTTTAGCTGCGGCGGAAAAACTAGCCGCTGAAGGAATTGATGCCGAAATCGTCGATGTTCGCTCGTTATATCCTTTAGATCGCGAAACATTAGTGGCTGCAGCTAAGAAAACAGGGAAGGTCTTACTCGTAACAGAAGACAATAAAGAAGGCAGCGTGATGAGTGAAATTGCGGCAATGATTTCAGAAGATGCTCTCTTTGATTTAGATGCACCGATCCAAAGACTTGCAGGACCTGATTGTCCAAGCATGCCTTATGCATTACCTTTAGAAAGAGAATTTTTAATCAATGAAGAGCAAGTATTAGCAGCAATGAAAGAATTAGCAGAATTTTAATTGAAGCAAGGAGGAAAAAATAAATGGCCACAAAAGAAATCAAAATGCCTCATCTAGGCGAAAGTGTCACAGAGGCAGCCATTGTCCAATGGTTAGTTAAACCAGGAGATTCAGTGAAACGCTATGATCCCTTAATGGAAGTCGTTTCTGATAAAGTCACCACGGAAGTCCCATCAGATTTTGATGGTGTAGTAAAAGAATTTCTGATTTCTCTAGATACAGATGTGCCTATCGGAACAGCGGTGATGACGTTAGAGACAGAAGAAACAACCGAAGAAACAGAAGTAGCTACTTTAGCACCAGTGAAAGAAGCAAGTGTGGAACAAGCGCAAGAACATGAAACGGTTGCAACAACAAGTACTGCGACGCCCCATCAAAAAAATAATGGTCGTTATTCCCCAGCAGTCCTTAAAATTGCCCAAGAAAAAAAGATTGATTTAACACAAGTTACAGGGACAGGTCGTGATGGTCGAATTACTAGAAAAGATGTTACAAACTTTACACCAACACAGGAAAGAACACCTGAGCAAGCAGTGAGTCCAGGAACTAGCCCTTCAATTTCAGAGGAGCCAGTTGCTTCGCAAAATGAAAGCGCCGCAATAGCTAGTCCAACTGAAACAACCACAGATAAAATTGTCTCTGCAGATCCTGTACGTAAAGCAATTGCTAAAAAAATGGTCCAAAGCGTCAACGAAATCCCTCACGCTTGGTTAATGGTGGAAGCGGATGTGACCAACTTAGTCCAACTTAGAAATTCATTAAAAGATGAATTTAAACAACAAGAGGGCCTATCTCTAAGCTTCTTCCCATTTTTTGCCAAAGCAGTCATTCAAGCGTTAAAGAAAAATCCAAAAATCAATACATCTTGGGATGATGGCTCAATTATTTATCATAAAGATGTTAATTTATCCATAGCTGTAACGACAGACGAGCATCTTTACGTGCCAGTGATTCAACAAGCGGATAACTATTCGATTGCAGGGCTAGCTAAAGAAATCAATCGCTTGGCACAAGAAGTCCGACAAGGAACGCTGGCAAGCAAGGAAATGCAAGGAGGGACCTTTACCCTTAATAATACTGGGACACTAGGTTCCGTCCAATCGATGGGAATTATTAACCATCCACAAGCTGCGATATTACAAGTAGAGTCAATTAATAAACGCCTTGTGCCAACCGCAGATGGAGGCTTTAAAGTGGCAGATATGGTTAACTTATGTCTTTCTATTGATCATCGAATTTTAGATGGACAACAAGCAGGTAAGTTCTTGCGAGATGTTAAAGATAATTTAGCGAAATATAATGCGGATACGGATGTTTATTAAAAAATCGTTTCTTGCTTAAGTTGAATAAAAAGCGCCTCAAAGAAATAAGCGCTCTTCTTTGAGGCCGCTCTTTATCTAACAGAAAGTTCAATCATTCTCAAACTTATTCTAAAAAAATAAAAATAATCAATAGGAGTGTTGAAAATGCCCACTGATAAACTGGATGCTCAATTAACCCCAAGAATATTTTTTAACAAAGTGTTAGCTGGAACAGCTTCCGGCACCATTATCGCCTTAATTCCCAATGCTGTATTAGGAGCCATTTTAAAATATTTTGCAGAATACAAGATTATCGAAATGATTATTCATGCGGCGCAAATTTTCCAACTAGCCACCCCTTTAATTATTGGTGGACTGATTGCTTTTCAATTTGGCTTAACGCCACAGAAAATGATGGTTGCTGGCGGTGCAGCATTTGCTGGTTCTGGCGTGATTAAATTTAATTCAGAAGTGAAAGGCTTTATTGGTGCAGGCACTGGTGACATCATTAATATTATGATTACCGCTTCTGTTGCAGTCTTACTTTTATTAGTCATCGATAAAAAATTCGGTTCAGTGGAAATCATTGCTTTACCGATCGTTGTTGGAGTAGGTGCAGGTTTGTTTGGCATGTTGATTTATCCATATGTGACACAAATTACGGTTGCCATCGGGAAAGTGATTAACAATTTTACTGATTTTCAGCCAATTATCATGAGTATTTTAATTGCTTGTTCATTTGCTGCACTGATTATTTCGCCAATCACTACTGTGGCAATTGGTTTGGCGATTCAGTTGAATGGCTTGTCTGCAGGTGCTGCTGCAATGGGAATTGCAGCCACAACTGTTGTTCTTGTGATTAATTCTTGGAATGTCAACCAATCGGGAGTGACGTTGGCTGTCTCTTTGGGCGGCATGAAAATGATGATGCCTAACTTATTTAAATACCCAATTATTTTAATTCCTTGTTTATTTACAGCGACTATTTCAGCAATTCCTGTGGTTCTATTCAACATTTCAGGAACCCCACAATCGGCTGGATTTGGCTTGGTTGGACTCGTGGGGCCACTTGCTTCATTGGATGCGGGCTTAGGGATCTTACCCTTACTCTTTTCTTGGTTTGTTGTTCCAATTATCGCAGGTTTATTCTCGAAATTCTTATTTGAAAAAGTGTTGAAACTTTATGATAGTAAAGTCGTCTTTGCTTATCAAGGCTAGATTATCCATTAATTTTCTTTAATGATTTGGATAAAATCTCTAACATCTTCTGTCATACTAAAATCGCGGCGCAAAGCAATGCCGATGGGGAAATAGTCAAACTTATCTTTTAAAGGAATCCATTTCAGTCCCTGACTTTTTCCCACTTCATAATATTCAATCGGCAGCAAACAAATCGAATTATTTTTTTGCAAACTATAAAGAAGTACTTGTAAATCATCGTTATGCAAAATGATATTCGGCTCATAACCGAAGCTCCGAGTTCGGTCTAGTAGTAGGCGACCAATCATAAAATTATCACTTAACGATGAAAATCGTTGATCTTTCAAATCTTTAAAAGTTAATTTTTCATATTGGGAGAGAGGATTTGATTCTGGTACCACGACATAAACATGGTAGCCTTTGGTAGTCGTTTCTAAAGGTTCAATATGAATAATTTCAGGTAAGGTATTTGGGAAAGAAATTAGTCCCATATCAATTTCTTTATTTGCTAACATCGTTTGTAATTTTGGCGAGCCATCTTGCTGTAATATTAAATTCACATGTGGATGGGTTGTTAAAAATCGTGAAATTTCTTTCATAAATTGTACAGCAAATAAAGTAGTTAACCCTAAACGCAATTGCTTTTTAACTGGTTTCTGGTTCATTTCACGAATATCTGTTACCAATTGATCGAATTGAAAAACAACTTCTTGGCCATGTTCATATAAATAAACACCTATATCGGTTAATTGAAACGGTTGATCAGAATGATCAAACAACGCTGTGCCTAACTCAGATTCCATTTTTTTCAATGCTAAAGAAAGTGTTGGTTGGGTGACAAATAAATTTCGAGCGGCCGCCGATAAACTGCGGGTATTAACAATTTCAATGAAGTACTTTAAAAGCTGAATATTCATCAGAAACTCCCCTTCTTTTTAAAAGCGCTTACATAAATGCGCTTGGATAAAAAATAACAAATAGATCACTTATAATATAACATATGTTTTGCGTTTTTATTGCTATAAAAGTAAGAGATAGAGATTTTCTTAGCAGATTTTTACCTAAAAATAAAAAATTGAACGGAGGAAAAGAAATGAAGATTATTATCGCAGGTGCTGGAGCTATGGGCAGTCGTTTTGGACTAATGTTACATCAAGCAGGAAATGACGTTATTTTTGTTGATGGTTGGCCAGAACATATTGAAGCAATAAGAAAAAACGGGTTAGTTGCTGATTTTAATGGCGAAGTGGTGACCGCTAAAATTCCTATCTATCCTCAAACAGAAGTAGCAAGCATCGATTTTACAGCAGACTTAGTTATCTTATTTACAAAAGCAATGCAACTGGAAGGAATGCTTAAAGCATTAGAACATTTCCTTAATAAAAATACGAAAGTTTTATGCTTGTTAAATGGAATTGGGCACGAAGATATTATCAAAAAATATGTGCCTTACGAAAATATTTTATTAGGAAACACAATGTGGACCGCTGGTTTAGACGGACCGGGTAAAGTAAAATTATTTGGCAATGGTTCGATTGATTTACAAAATTTAGGAGCGCAAAGTGAACAAGCAGCAGAAGCAGTCATTAAGGTATTAAATAACGCTGGCTTAAATGCACGTTATTCTGAGAATATTTTATCATCCATTTATAAGAAGGCTTGCGTAAATGGAACAATGAATGGTTTATGTACTTTGTTGGATTGTAATATGGCAGACTTTGGCGAAACAGAGCAAGCAGATCAAATTGTTCAACAAATAGTTAATGAATTTTTAGCAGTCGCTGAAGCGGAACAAGTTACGTTAGATAAACAAGCAGTCCTTCAACAAATCCGCTCATGTTATAATCGAGAAACAATTGGTCTGCACCATCCATCGATGTATCAGGACTTAATAACCAATCATCGTTTAACCGAAATTGATTATATCAATGGAGCAATTGTTCGCAAAGGGAAAGCCTATGGGATTGCTACACCGTACTGTCAGTTTTTAACAGAGTTAATTCATTGTAAAGAAAATTTACTTCATGCTAAATAACAAGTAAAAACAGAAATACTCTTGAGTCGGTCTTGAGAAGAGCTTGACCTACTTCTTTCTATACTTTGCCAGTGTACAAGGCTGAGACAAAATCCAAAGTGAGTTTGTCTCAGCTTTTTCGTTTTTTAAAGAACACTACAGAAAATAAATCAAATCCGTGAAAAATATGTTAAACTAGAGAAGGTGTTTTTTCGCAAGAATCTACGCGGAACACAGGACTCGTTGAAGAATTGAATCAAAGAAACAATGTGTTAAAGAAGGGATTTGAACAGATTATGACCATTCAATGGTTTCCCGGCCATATGGCCAAAGCAAGAAGAGAAGTTTCGGAAAAAATCAAATATGTCGATATTGTATTTGAACTAGTTGATGCGCGGTTACCGCTTTCTTCCCGTAACCCAATGATGGACCAAATTGTCCAACAAAAACCACGATTAGTCCTTTTAAATAAAGGGGACTTAGCAGACAATGACCAAAATAAAAAATGGCAACATTACTTTCAAAAGAAAGGGTACCAAACCCTAGTCATCAATGCCCAACAAAATAAAGGAATCAATAAAATTGTGCCAGCAGCCAAGGAAGCGTTAAAAGAAAAATTGGCTCGTGAACAGGCGAAAGGCTTGAAACCGCGTGCGATTCGCGCAATGTGTATTGGGATTCCCAACGTTGGTAAGTCAACTTTAATGAATCGTTTAGTCGGAAAAAAAATTGCGCAAACTGGGAACAAGCCAGGCGTGACAAAAGGACAACAATGGTTACGCTCTGGTTCCCAATTGGAATTACTGGATACACCAGGAATTCTCTGGCCAAAATTTGAAGATGAAGAAATTGGGAAAAAATTAGCTTTAACTGGCGCTATAAAAGATCAATTATTGCATTTAGATGATTTGGCGATTTATGGATTAGAATTTTTTGCACGTTTTTATCCACAACGTTTAACGGAACGATATGGTTTAACAGAGGAAGAGCTATTTTTACCTGCCCCAGAACAGTTGATGTTAATTAGCCAAAAACGTGGTTTTAGAGATGATTATAATCGAGCCAGCGAAATGATTATTTTAGAAATTCGCAGTGGAAAATTAGGTACGTATACTTTGGACCGCTGGGAAGAACTAGGAGACGAATAACATGGCAAAAGAGTCGATTCAGGTAATCAAAGAAGCGCTGTTAACGGTCACTGATGCAACCGATGAACGATTAGCAAGCTGGCGAGAAGATGAACGTTCAGGAGTGCAACAAGCTATCAAACAATGGGAACGTCGCCAGTTAGCCAAAGAAAAAGAGTGGCAACTTTTTAAAGAAATGAGTCAATTTGAGGAAGCGGCCTATAAAAAAGGCCATCGTTTAATTGCGGGAATTGATGAAGTAGGCCGCGGACCATTAGCTGGTCCTGTTGTGACAGCTGCAGTTATTTTACCGAAGGATTGTCAATTATTAGGCTTAAATGATTCAAAAAAGCTATCTGCTAAAAAACGGGAAACGTTATATAACCAGATTCAAGAACAGGCTGTCGCTATCGGGTTAGGTATCGCTGATCAAGGAGTCATTGATCAAATTAATATTTATCAAGCAACTAAACAAGCGATGAAAATGGCAATTGACGATTTAGCTTTTACACCAGATTATTTATTAATTGATGCAATGCAGTTAGACGTTCCCCAACCACAAGAAAGTTTGATTAAAGGGGATGCACGCTCCATTTCGATTGCAGCAGCCAGTATTATTGCAAAAGTAACAAGAGATCGATTAATGGAAGAATATGATGAATTATATCCTGGATATGGATTTAAAAACAATGCAGGCTATGGAACAAAAGAACATCTTCTCGGGTTAGAAAAATACGGTGTAACACCCATTCATCGACGTACTTTTGCGCCAATAAAAGATATGATTTAAAAATAAAACACTTTTTTTACGTATTCTTATTTTAAGAAGATGTGAAAGAGGTGTTTTTTGTTGGAAATTTTACAACGACAATTATTATTTAAATTAGCGGTATGCCAAGGAATTGGCAATTTAGGGATCTTAAAAGTGTTACAAGAAGCTATCGCACAAAAGCGTGTTGATTTTTCCAGTACAGAAATTATTAGAATCGCTGAAATCAAGAAATATCGTGAATTATTTGAACAATCTTGGTTACACCATACGATTCATAGTGAAGCGTTATATATACGATAATGCCAACACCAATTTATGACAATTTTAGATGCCGTCTATCCTAAATTATTACGAGAAATTTATAATCCACCAGCAATTCTTTTTTATAGAGGAAATTTACAATTGTTAAGCAGAAGGAAAATTGGCATCGTCGGCGCTCGCTATGCCACTTCATATGGGTTAAGAGTGACTGAAGCTCTGGTTCCTAAAATAGTCAAAGAAGGATTCACAATCGTCAGCGGTCTTGCCAAAGGTATTGATAGTCGTAGCCATGAGATGGCCATCCAGAACGGGGGCCAGACAATTGGAATTTTAGGCACTGGATTAGATGTATATTATCCGTATGAAAAGAAAGAATTACAGCAAACTATGAAGCAGAATCAGCTTGTTTTAACAGAATATGTGAATGGGAGTGGGCCGAAAAAATATCATTTTCCTGCACGTAATCGTATTATTGCTGGATTATCTTTAGGGGTCTGCGTGATGGAAGCTCGTAAGAATAGTGGCTCTTTAATTACTGCACAAGCGGCGATGGATTACGGGCGCGAGGTATTTGCCGTACCGGGAAGTATTTTCCAGTCTTTTTCAACAGGCTGCCATGAATTAATTCAGGACGGCGCTAAATGTGTTCAGACAATTGATGATATCTGTGAAGAATTGTGACTTTTACTAATTGTGAATTGACAACCTACGTTCACTTCGGTACTATTTAATCAGATTTTAATCTTTTGGTTGGTAGTTAGGAGTGTCTAAATGGAAACGGTTGTTAGAAAAAGATGGTTGTTTGGTATGCAGCTACTGGGCTTTTTGATTTTGGATCAAATTCCTTTGATGATGGTCTCAGTTGTTCAAGTTTCTACAGAAAATTTTTTGTTTCGCTTTGTTAGTGGATTAGTGGCTGTTGGACTTGGTGCCTATTTCGTCTATCTATTTGTTGCTTTTTTGAAAAAGAAAAAGCTCATAACTTGGACTTTTTTAGGAATCAAAGAAACCTTGCCAGTGGTCTTGTTAGGTTTGGTGATAATCTTTTGTGTGGGAATATTTGGTGATTTCTTATTACGTCTGGAAGGACTAGAGACGACCTCTAACCAACAAAGTGTTGAAGAAATTGTCCAATCTATTCCTAAAGGGCTTATACTTATTTTTGCAGGTGTGATTGGGCCAATTTTCGAAGAGGGAATTTTTCGTGTCGGGATTCAAGCGTTTTTCAAGCCAGCTTCAAAAATAGGAATACTCGTTTCTTCTATTTTATTTGCACTTGTGCACACGCCCACAGATATAGGTAGTTTTATTATTTATTGGGGCATGGGTTTAGCTTTAAGTTGGGTCTATCTACGCACGGGTCGCTTTGAAGCTGCTGTCTTGACTCATTTTATTTGGAATGTTATAGGTATTTTAATGCTTTAGGATAAAATCTATAAATCATAGGGATTTTTTATTTATAAATTCGGACAGTCAAACAGAAATGACAGAAATGTTAGAAAGCCTAGTCTTGACAAACCTATTCTATTTAGCATATGATGTATTACGATTTGTGCGTTTTTTACATATATTATATAGTAGGAAAGCGAACGCGAAAGGAGCTAATTGAATGGCCTATAAGTATCTCGTGATTGTAGAATCACCTGCCAAAGCCAAAACAATTGAAAAATATCTAGGAAGAAACTACAAGGTGGTTGCCAGTGTTGGTCACATTCGCGATTTACCAAAAAGTAAAATGGGGATTGATATTGAAAATAATTATGAACCTCATTATATTTCGATTCGTGGAAAAGGCGACGTTATCAAAAGTTTAAAAGCGGCTGCAAAAAAAGCTGAAAAAGTCTATCTCGCAGCCGATCCGGACCGAGAAGGTGAAGCAATTGCTTGGCATTTAGCTTATCTTCTTGGCCTTGATTTAAAAGATAAAAACCGCGTGGTATTCAATGAGATCACTAAAGAAGCGGTAAAAGCGGCATTTAAAGAACCTAGAACCATCAACGTTGATTTAGTTGATGCACAACAAGCACGGCGTATTTTAGACCGTTTAGTTGGATACTCGATTAGTCCTATTTTATGGCGTAAAGTCAAAAAAGGTTTGAGTGCTGGTCGTGTGCAATCTGTTGCTTTAAAAATGATTATTGATCGAGAAAATGAAATTCGAGAATTTAAACCTGAAGAATATTGGAGCATTGATGGGAATTTCCAAAAAGGTCGCAAGAAATTCAAAGCAAATTTCTGGGGCGTAGATGGTAAAAAGAAAAAATTACCAAATGCAGAAGCGGTGAAAGAAATTACTTCTCGAATTGACGGTAAAGATTACGATGTTACAAAAGTTGAGAAAAAAGAACGGAAACGTAATCCTGCATTACCTTTTACAACCAGTAGTTTACAACAAGAAGCGGCACGTAAATTAAATTTTCGTACCCGTAAAACCATGATGGTTGCGCAACAATTGTATGAGGGAATTGCTTTAGGGAAACAAGGCACTGTGGGGCTGATTACCTACATGCGTACAGACTCAACCAGAATTGCTGATTCCGCCAAAGCAGAAGCTGCTGAATTCATTGAAAAGACCTACGGAGATGAGTTCTCAGCACATGGCGGCCGCAAAGCAAAAAATACGCAAGGTGCACAAGATGCCCATGAAGCGGTTCGTCCGTCAAGCGTTTTAAGAACACCCGATGAAATGAAGAAGTATTTAGATAAAGATCAATTAAAATTATATACTCTTATTTGGTCGCGCTTTGTTGCTAGTCAAATGACACCAGCGATTTTAGATACCATGAAGGTCACGCTTCAACAAAACGGCGTAACGTTTATTGCCAATGGCTCCAAAGTGAAATTTAAAGGGTTTATGCAAGTATATGTTGAAGGACGCGATGATGGTAAAGAAGACAAGGAAAATATTTTACCTGAATTAGTGGAAGGTGACGTTGTGAAATCGGTCGATATCGAACCGAAACAACACTTTACTCAACCACCGGCTCGTTTTAGTGAAGCCACGTTAATCCGGACTTTAGAAGAAAATGGTGTGGGCCGACCATCAACATATGCGCCAACATTAGAAACTATTCAACGGCGTTATTACGTGAAGCTAACGAATAAACGGTTTGAACCAACGGAATTAGGTGAAATTGTGAATTCCCTAGTTTCAGAGTTTTTCCCACAAATTGTCGATACACATTTTACAGCGACAATGGAAACGGACTTAGATAAAGTCGGTGAAGGCCAAGAAAAATGGGTTGAAGTTGTCGATCGTTTCTACAAGCCCTTCGAAAAAGAATTAACAAATGCCGAAGAAAAAATTGAAAAAATCCAAATTAAAGATGAACCAGCAGGCTTTGACTGCGAACTATGTGGACATCCAATGGTGATTAAGCTGGGTCGCTACGGAAAATTTTATGCATGTAGTAATTTCCCAGATTGTCGGAATACAAAAGCGATCGTTAAAGAAATTGGCGTGACGTGTCCTGTGTGTCACGAAGGACAAGTTATCGAACGGAAATCAAAGAAAAATCGGATTTTCTATGGCTGTAGTCGGTACCCAGAGTGTGACTTCACTTCTTGGGACAAACCAGTAGGCCGACCATGTCCAAAATGTGGGCAATATTTAGTAGAGAAAAAAGTTAAAGGCGGCAAACAAGTCGTTTGTATCAATGGCGATTATGAAGAAAACGTCCAAAAATAAGAAAAATTGAGACCGAAGAATTTACTTCGGTCTTCTCTTTTAGTAAAATGAATTGAGTTTGTAAGAGACAGCTCTTAACTTCTTGACATAGAAAGGAATTTTTATACATGACAAAAAAAGTCACAATTATTGGTGCCGGTTTAGCCGGAAGTGAAGCGGCATGGCAAGTGGCCAATGCTGGCGTACCAGTTGATTTATATGAAATGCGCCCTGTCAAAAAGACACCAGCGCATCAAACAGAAAATTTTGCAGAGTTAGTTTGTTCTAATTCATTACGTGGAAATAGTTTAACCAATGCGGTAGGTGTTTTGAAAGAAGAAATGCGCCGTTTAAATTCAATTATTATTGGTAGTGCAGATCAAACCGCTGTACCAGCTGGCGGCGCCTTAGCAGTTGACCGTGATTCTTTTTCTGAAACAATCACTGAAAAAATTAAAAGTCATCCATTAATTACAATCAAAAATGAAGAGATCACTGATATTCCGGAAGGGATTGTAATTATTGCAACGGGTCCCTTAACCTCTGAAAGCTTATCACAAAAAATTCAAGAATTTAATGGTTCTGAAGGCTTTTATTTTTACGATGCAGCAGCACCAATTATTGATAAATCAACAATTGACATGGATAAAGTTTATTTAAAATCTCGTTATAACAAGGGGGAAGCGGCTTACTTAAATTGTCCGATGACTGAAGAAGAATTCAATGCTTTTCATGAAGCGCTAGTCAATGCAGAAGTGGTTCCTTTACGCACGTTTGAAAAAGAGAAGTTTTTCGAAGGCTGTATGCCCATCGAAGTAATGGCGCAACGTGGCATTAAAACCATGTTGTTTGGCCCAATGAAACCTGTCGGACTAGAAGACCCTAAAACAGGTAAACGCCCTTATGCTGTAATTCAATTACGTCAAGACAATGCTGCAGCTTCTTTATACAATATTGTTGGTTTCCAAACGCATTTAAAATGGGGTGAACAAAAACGAGTATTCCGTATGATTCCGGGATTAGAAAATGCTGAATTTGTTCGCTATGGTGTCATGCACCGTAATAGTTTTATGAATTCTCCAGAGTTGCTAAAACCAACCTATCAATCAAAAAAACGTGACGATCTGTTTTTTGCTGGACAAATGACTGGTGTTGAAGGATATGTTGAAAGCGCGGCAAGTGGTTTACTCGCAGGTATTAACGCAGCTCGTCTTGCCAAAGGGGAAGAGCCGATTGAATTCCCTCGCGAAACGACTTTAGGAAGTATGGCTTATTATATTACACATGCAGAAGGCAAACATTTCCAACCAATGAATGCAAACTTTGGGCTTTTCCCAGAGTTACCTGAACGAATTCGTGACAAAAAAGAACGCTATGAAGCAATTGCTAATCGGGCCTTAGATGTCCAAGCTCAAGTTATCCAATCTTTAGACTAAATTAGAAAAAATATGAGAAAAGACTGAGTATCATTGCTAAGAAATGCGATGATACTCAGTCTTTTAATTTTTAGAAAAAAATAACAAAAGCTAAAGAATAGTTAAAATTGTGAACATATTTAGAAATATTGATTAAATTCTGACAACTTAATTGTCTTTTGAAAAAGGTTATGCTAAAGTTACTTTGTAATCGAATGAGGAGGGCTATCACGTGGAAGAAAAGAATTGGCCTGAGTTATTTGCTCGTTATCTTATTGTCGAAAGAGGCTATTCAGAAAAAACAAAAAAAGCATATCAAGAAGATATACAACATTTTTTTTCGTTTTTAAAGACTTCAGGTAATGACAATTATTTGACTGTGGAACATTTGGATGTTCGGGCTTATTTGAGCGAATTATACGATCAGGAATATAGCCGCAATTCGATTAGTCGAAAAATTGCCAGTTTGCGTTCTTTTTATCAATTCTTATTAAAAAATGAAGCAATCCAAGAGAATCCTTTTTCCTATGTTCATATGAAAAAGAAACAGTTACGGTTGCCCCGTTTTTTTTATGAAAAAGAAATGGATGCATTATTTGAGAGCGCACAAGGGGAGCAACCGCTTGATTTGAGAAATCAAGCGTTGCTAGAAGTTCTGTATGGGACTGGCATTCGGGTCAGTGAATGTGCGAACTTAACGGTGGACGCAGTTGACTTTCAAGCTTCTGTTTTATTGGTTCACGGAAAAGGAAATAAAGACCGCTATGTGCCTTTTGGTTCATTTGCACAAGACGCCTTAAAGAATTACTTAGAGAATGGCCGCGCGCTATTAATGACAAAATATCAAAAAAAACATCCGTATATCTTTGTTAATCATCATGGTGAACAAATCACGCCAACAGGGATTGAATATGTCTTAAACCAACTAATTAAAAAAAGTTCATTAAATGCGGAAATTCATCCCCACATGTTACGCCATACATTTGCGACACATTTATTAAATAATGGCGCCGATATGCGGACAGTTCAAGAATTATTAGGACATGCTAATTTATCAACAACTCAGATATATGCGCATGTGACAAAAGAAAGTTTACAAAAAAATTATCGAACGTTTCATCCTCGTGCATAATGGAGGGAAACGTCTAGGAGGAACAACAATGGTTGAATCACAATTTCACTCTACAACAATTTGTGCAGTCGAAAAAGATGGAAAATTTGCAATGGCTGGTGACGGCCAAGTAACAATGGGCGAATCTGTCGTTATGAAAGGTACGGCCAAAAAAGTGCGCCGTATTTACAATGATGAAGTCGTTGTCGGTTTTGCAGGAAGTGTGGCAGATGCCTTTACATTAGAAGAAAAGTTTGAAGGAAAATTAAATGAATACAACGGAAACTTAACGAGAGCTGCGGTTGAGTTAGCCCAAGAGTGGCGGACACAACAGTCTATGCAAAAATTAGAAGCTATGCTGATTGTGATGAATAAGGAAGAAATGCTCTTAGTTTCAGGAACTGGGGAAGTCATCACACCAGACGATGGTATTTTAGCAATTGGTTCTGGCGGTAATTTTGCTTTGTCCGCTGCAAGAGCCATGAAAAACTTTGGTGATAAAGAAATGCCAGCGAAAGAGATTGCTAAAAATGCCTTAAATATTGCTGCAGATATCTGTGTATTTACGAATCATAATATCATTGTAGAAGAATTATAAGCGAGGGAAAATCCATGAATGAATTAAACAAAACACCAAAAGAAATAGTCAAAGAACTAGATCAATATATTGTTGGACAGCAAGCTGCCAAAAAATCAGTGGCGGTAGCTTTACGTAACCGCTATCGTCGCTTGCAATTAGAAGAAAATATGCAGCAAGATATTACGCCTAAAAACTTACTAATGATTGGACCAACAGGTGTTGGTAAAACTGAGATTGCTCGTCGTCTCGCAAAAATTGTCAATGCGCCTTTTGTAAAAGTTGAAGCAACCAAATTTACAGAAGTAGGCTATGTCGGTCGGGATGTCGAATCAATGGTGCGGGATTTAGTAGAAAATGCGATCCAAATTGTTGAAAAACAACAATACAGTCGCGTGTATGCGCAAGCCTTGAAAAAGGCCAATCAACGTTTAGTCAAAGTATTAGTGCCTGGAATTAAAAAAGAACAAAAACAGGCTGGCGGTAATCAATTTGAACAAATGATGAACATGTTTAACATGGCTCAGCAACAGCAAGAAGCACAAGAAGAAGTAACGGAAGATATTCGAGCGAATCGCCGAACGATTTTGGAACAGCTGGAAAAAGGTCTATTAGATAATCGTGAAGTAACAATTGAAATTGAAGAACCTAAGAAAACGATGCCAGCTATGAACAATGGCCTAGAACAAATGGGCATCGACTTAAATGAAACGTTAGGCGCTCTGTCACCAAAGAAAAAAATCGAACGTACTGTAACGGTGAAAGAAGCACAAGAATTATTAGTGAAAGAAGAATCAGCAAAAATTGTCAATGACGCTGATATTCATAGTGAAGCGATTCGTTTAGCTGAATCAAGCGGAATTATTTTTATCGATGAGATTGATAAAATCACCTCTAAAAGTCAACAAAATTCGGGCGAAGTCTCTCGTGAAGGAGTACAAAGAGACATTTTGCCGATTGTTGAAGGCTCTCAAGTTAACACGAAGTATGGTCCTTTACAAACGGATCACATTTTATTTATCGCTTCAGGTGCTTTCCACTTGTCAAAACCAAGTGACTTGATTCCAGAATTACAAGGCCGCTTCCCAATTCGAGTTGAATTAGATGATTTAACGGCTGATGACTTCGTAAGTATCTTAACTGAGCCAAATAATGCTTTAATTAAACAATATGTAGCATTAATTGGCACAGAAAATGTTTCAGTCATCTTTACAAAAGAAGCAATTGAACGGTTAGCACACATCGCTTATGATGTAAACCGTGATACAGATAATATTGGGGCGCGTCGTTTACACACAATTTTAGAACGTTTATTAGAAGATTTATTATATGAAGCACCAGATATGCAAATGGGTGAAATTACGATTACCGAAGCATATGTCAATGAAAAATTGAATGACATTGTTCAAAATGAAGATTTAAGTCGTTACATCTTATAAAAAAGGCTGGAGGAGAAAAGATGGCTACATTATTAGAAAAAACACGTCAAGTGAACGAGCTTTTGCAAAAAAATAATCTGTTTGACGTACAAGCAGAACTTCCGTACAACAAAATGGCAATGATTTTAGGGGATATTTTAGAAAGTAATGCGTATATTATTAGCAGTTCAGGGGATTTGTTGGGGTATACTGAAAAATTAGATGTTAATAATGCCCGTATCAAAAATATGTTTAAAGAGAAAAAATTTCCTCAAGGATACACCGAGGCCGTGGATATGCTCAAAGTAACCGAAGCCAATATTCCAATAGACAGCGATTTAACTGCATTTCCTTTTGAATCACGAGAGCTGTATCCGTTTGGGTTAACCACTATTGTGCCTTTGTACGGTGCTGGCAAACGCTTGGGTACGATTATTTTAGCGCGTGTTGAAAAATCCTTTAACGAGGATGATTTAGTGTTAGCTGAATATAGTGCGACCGTTGTCGGCATGCAAATTTTGTATCATCAATCCAGAACAATTGAAGCAGAAGTTCGCAGTGCGACTGCCGTGCAAATGGCCATCAACACTCTTTCCTATAGTGAATTAAAAGCCGTCCATGCCATTTTTGAAGCCTTAGATGGCGAAGAAGGTCGTTTAACTGCTTCAAGTATTGCAGATGAAATAGGCATTACTCGTTCCGTAATTGTGAATGCCTTAAGAAAATTAGAATCAGCTGGAATTATTGAATCACGTTCTCTTGGTATGAAAGGGACTTATTTAAAAGTATTAAATCAACAATTTATTAAAGAGTTGGAAAAATAAGCAATTGCTCGTATCAACTAGGAGGACAACGCAATGACTGTACAAATTGAAAATGAATTTCTAATCGCAACATTTGCTGAAGAAGGAGCAGAATTAGTAAGTTTACAATCAAAAGAAACCGGCATTGAATATATTTGGCAAGGAAATCCTGAATTTTGGGCCCGCCATGCGCCCGTACTTTTTCCGATTGTCGGTCGTCTAAAAGAAGATACGTATATGTACCAAAATCAAGCGTATCATTTAACTCAACATGGTTTTGCTCGTGATCAAGTATTTGATGTGATTGAAAAAGGTGGAGAAGAAGTTTCTTTTTCACTAAAATCAACAAAAGAAACCAAGAAGAAGTATCCTTTTGATTTTGAACTAGTGATTACTTATACATTAGAACACCAAGAATTGACTGTAAACTACCAAGTAGAAAATACAGGGAAAGAAGAGATGTATTTTGGGATTGGTGGTCATCCAGCCTTTAATGTACCTTTAGAATCTTCACTAACGTTTGAAGATTATTATCTAAGTTTTTCACCTAAAAAATCACGGACACAAATTCCCTTAGCAGGCCCGTTTATTGATTTAGCGAGTAAAACGCTAGCCCAAACGAATACCAGCTTTGACTTAACGCATCAATTATTTGAAAATGATGCAATGATTTTTGAAACAAAAGGTCAAACAGCAATTACGATTGCCACAGACGAAAGTGACCATCAAGTCACTTTGAGTTATCCAGAAATGCCTTTTGTGGGGATTTGGTCACCGACACCGAAAGAAGCGCCTTTTGTCTGTATCGAACCTTGGTGCGGGATTGCTGATGCTTTCGACGCAACTGGCCAACTTGCTGAAAAATTTGGCATCAATAAGTTACCAGCTAACGAACTATTTAAAACACAGTATATGATTAGTGTAAAATAAAGAAAAAGGCTGTGAACATTATTTGTTCACAGCCTTTTTCTTTATTTTTTTGCACGTAAGCCAAAAGAAAGACGACTTTCTGTTCCATTTTTAATTCGCTGAATGTTTTCACGATGACGGACAAAGATAAAAGTAGTCAAAGCAATCGCAATCACGGTTAATAACCAGTTAAATGTTGGTAAAATAGCTGGGACAGTGAAAGGCAAAATAATAGTAGAAAGTGTAATTAGTACAGCGCTAATCATACTTGTTAAACTCACCATACTGGTTAGATACAGACAAATCACAAAAATAAGAGCAGAATAAATAAAAAATGTGGGGCTGTATGCTAATAACATGCCAGCGCTAGTGGCTACGGCTTTACCACCTTTGAAATTGGCAAAAATAGGGAAGGTATGCCCTAAAACAGCTGCTACCCCAAAGAAGAGCGGGTTCACGCCTTGCAAACCAAACAAATAGGGTAATGAAGTGGCTAACGTTCCTTTCAAGATATCCATTAATAATACCGTAATTCCGGCAGGTTTCCCTAAGACACGAAATGTATTGGTTGTTCCTGTATTCCCACTCCCAAATTGGCGTATATCTTTTTTAAAGAAAAGTTTACCAATCCAAACACCTGAGGGAATCGAACCTAATAAATAGGCAACAAGTAACAAAATGACGATTTTCATCAAGTTAACCTCTTTCTTATTCAAACTAGGATTTATTTTATCATGAATAGAAAAACGGAACAACGTCTAATAACTAAAACAAGAAAAGTTTTTCTTTTGCTTGAGGAAGCGTTGACAAATGGTTGATAACCGTTATAATAAATGTGTGTCATTAGACAAAGACGTCTAATCACTGGTTTGAAAATTAGTTATCAACGAAGATACAATATATATGTACTTATGAAGTGTCAGGGAAAGAGGTGCGAATCCTCTACAGACCTACCTACTGTATGGTGGATGAAACCAATAAGACCACAGATTATTCTGGAAGGATTGGCAGTAAGAAGAAGCTAAGTCAGGATACCGGCTTGATAAGTCTAATCATTCTTTTGTAGGAAAAAGAAGGGGCTTTGAAGATAACTGGCTGAGTATATCATTAGCATAGTTAAGTGACTGCTTTTTTTCTATTGGAGAAAAAAGTGGTTTTTTTGTATTGTTTTGACGTTGAGACAAAGGAGGTTCATTTCAGAAAATTTTCCCCAAAATAAAATAGACGAATGCGAGGATGAAAAAATGAAAAAATTTACTTTAACAATGATGACTTTAGGTTTAGTAGCAACACTTGGCTTAGCAGGATGTGGTAAACAGGAAAAGAAAGCAACTACCTCTTCTGAAAAAACAGAAGTAACGTTACCAACCAAAGACCGTAGCGGCAAAGAAATTACTTTACCCAAAGAAGCAACCAAAATTATTTCCCTAGTGCCATCAACAACAGAAGTGATTGAAGACTTAGGTAAAACCGACCAATTAATCGCAGTTGATACTCAAAGTAGCACAATGATGACTGATTTAAAAAAATTACCACAAATGGATATGATGGCTGTCGATGCAGAAAAATTGATTGCCTTGAAACCACAAATTGTTTATGTGAATGACATCAATTTAGCTAGCTCAGAAAGTGTTTGGAAACAAGTGGAAGATGCTGGAATTACAGTCGTTAATATCCCCACTAGTACAAGTATCAAAGCAATCAAAGAAGACGTCCAATTCATCGCGGATAGCTTATCTGAACATGAAAAAGGACAAAAGTTAATCAAAACAATGGATCAAGAAATCGACGAAGTAGCCAAAATTGGGAAAACTATTAAAAAACCAAAAACTGTTTTGTTTGAAGTAGCTGCCTTACCAGACATTTATAGCTTTGGTAATGGGACATTTTTAAATGAAATGATTGAAACAATTGGGGCAAAAAATGTTTTGGCAAATGAAAAAGGCTGGTTACCAGTGACAGAAGAAGCGGCCATTGCTGCAAAACCAGAAGTCATTTTAACCAATGTTAACTATATGAAAGATCCCGCCAAAGAAATTTTAGCTCGTAAAAACTGGGAAAACGTTCCTGCAGTTCAAAACAAAGAAGTTTTCGAAATTGATAACATGTCTAGCTCTTTACCAAATAACCACATTACCAAAGCATTAAAACAAATGGCAAAAGCTGTTTATCCAGAGGAATACAAGGATTTAAAAGATGAGTAAAAAAACGTGTCTCATACTGATGCTCTTGATCAGTATGAGCATGCTCTTTTTGGGTATTAAAATTGGAAGTGTTCAGATTTCGTTAACGGATTTGCTTCAAATTTTAGTGAAAAAGACGGTTTCAGAAGATGGGATTTTAGAAGGAATCATCTGGAATGTTCGGTTACCGCGTGTCGTGATGGCCTATCTCGTGGGCGCAGGCTTAGCAGTAAGTGGCACGGTGATGCAATCACTCTTAGGTAATCCTTTAGCTTCTTCATATACTTTGGGCGTATCAGCGGGAGCATCCTTAGGCGCTGCGTTAATCATGGTAACTGGAGTAACTGCTTCGATTTTAGGGGCATTTTTATTGCCTTTAACTGGTTTTATCTTTGGCTTAGCAACGGTCTTTTTAGTTTTGTTATTTACGCAAACAATGGATAGTCAAATGTCTAATCAAACAGTTGTTTTAGTGGGGATGATTATGACCTTGTTTGTCGGTGCTATTTTGACGTTGATTACAGCACTTTTCCAAGATTATTTGAAACAATTAGTCTTTTGGCAAATGGGTAGTTTTTCTGGCAGTAATTGGCAAAAAATTGCTATTTATTGTCCAATCTTGCTTGTCAGCAGTCTGTTTCTTTGGTTTGATGCCAACGCATTGGATGTTCTCGGTTTAGGAGAAGAACATGCGATGTTAGCGGGAGTAGAAGTCAAAACAGCAAAACTACGCATTATTCTTTTGGCTAGTTTATTGGCAGGAAGTGCGGTTTCATTTGTCGGTGTGATTGGTTTTGTTGATTTAATAGCACCACATATTGTCCGTCGCTATTTAGGGGCGACTCATCGCTGGCTGATTCCCGGTTCAGCAATCTTAGGTGGGACCATCATGGTAATAGGGGACACAATTGCCCGCACGATTTTATCACCAAGAGAAATTCCCATTGGGGCCGTAACAGCCTTGATTGGAGCGCCATTCTTCTTGTATATTTACTTTAAAAAAAGGGGCGTTGCTGCATGATTGAATTAAAAGAAACAGCTGTAACACTCCAACAAACCCCCATTTTAAAAGATATTTCCCTCGTTTTTCCGACAGGTAGTAAAAGTTGTATTTTAGGGCCAAATGGATGTGGCAAAACGACACTTTTAAAAACGATTGCCGGACTTGTCCCTTATAGTGGTTCTGTTTTAATTGATGGTCAAGAAGTTCATGGACAAAAGCGGAAGGAATTGGCAACGAAAGTAGCGATGATGAGTCAATTCACGACAGTTGCTTTTGATTATACGGTTTACGAAACAGTTTTGATGGGGGCGTATCGACAACAAGCACAACGTTTTTTACCTATTGTTTCTAAACAAGAAAAAGAACGAGTTCTTTATTATTTAGAACGCACGGGTTTATTGCCTTTAAAAGATAAAGTTGTCAATCAGCTTTCAGGAGGACAACAACAACGAGTATTTTTGGCTAAATTATTTGTACAAGATCCAGAAATTATTTTATTGGATGAACCCAATAATCATTTGGATATTCGGTATCAACAAGAATTGATTCAGCAGTTAAATGAGTGGAGTGCGCAAGAAGGGAAAACGTTAATCGGGGTGTTTCATGATATCCGTTTAGCGTTAACGCTAAGTGAAAAAATTGTGTTTATGAAGCAAGGGAAAGTGGCTGCGCAAGGTGATTTTCAAACGTTGGCTTCAAAAGAATTTTTACAAACAATTTTTGAAACAGATATTGTCTCCTATTTTCAGAAACAACATAAAGTTTGGGAAACTATTCAATAATTTTGACAAGTTTTTTGGAAACAGGTAAGATAAAGGCAAAGAATCAGAAACACAATGGCGTGTTTTAACAAATCGGCAAAGGAGCCCAAGACTAAGTACGTAATGGTACTTGCTTTGGGCTCCTTTTTTATGGAGGTAGCGATGAAACGAATCATTTTAATGGGAGCTATCGGTTGTGGCAAAACCACGTTATGTCAAGCTCTGCAAGGCAAAGAATTAATTTATGATAAAACACAGGCGGTGGAATTTCATACAGAAATGATTGATACACCGGGCGAGTTTATTTTGCATCGACAATATTATAATGCGTTAAACGTCACAGCGGCAGAAGCAGATGTGATCGGTTTGGTCCAAAGTGCTGTAGAAACACAACAAGTTTTTTCACCAGGATTTGGTAGTATTTTCCCGAAAGAAATCATTGGTATTTTAACCAAGATTGATTTAGCACAAGATTCTCAGCAGTTAGAAATTGTTCGGCAACAATTAAAAAGTGCGGGTGCAACAAGAATTTTTGAAATTTCTTCTGTTGAAAAAATTGGCTTGCAAGAATTAGTAGATTATTTAGAGGAGGATGAAGCAGAATGAAAATTTATACAAAGACTGGCGATAAGGGAATGACGAAATTAGTCGGCAGCTCAACCGTCGCTAAGGATTCTGATCGAGTTGAAAGTTATGGAACGATTGATGAATTGAATTCTTGGGTCGGCTATATTATCAGCCAACTTCCGCAAGAAAATCAAGAAATTAAAGAAGAACTAGAAGCTTTACAACATTTACTTTTTGATGCGGGAACAGATTTGTCAACACCGATTGAAGCACAACGACCATTTAAATTACAAAAGGAAAGTGTGCATTGGCTAGAACAGCGGATTGATTTCTACACTGCACAATCACCAGATATTGATCGTTTTATTTTACCTGGCGGAACCCCAGCAGCCAGTATGGTTCATGTGGCTCGGACGATTGCACGGCGCGCAGAACGCATCATTGTTCGTTTAAATTGGACAGCCAAAATTAACGAAGAGGTGTTAATTTTTACCAATCGTTTATCAGATTATTTTTATGCGTTGGCTCGCTATTTAAATGTTCAAGCACAACGACCTGATGTTTTTTATGAACGAAGCGAAAAGGTTTTCCATAAAATTAAAGAAGATGGATTGTAAACAGTTGCTTTTCTAAAAAACTTATGGTAAATTTCAGATAGATTAAACGAATATTTTATGAAAAATATGAATGGAAGCCAGTGAGAATCTGGCACGGTCCCGCCACTGTGAAGAAGCAAGGTTGCTTTTAAGTCAGGTCTTTTCATTTTTTCATTATTGGGCATGCTGTTTCGAGGCAAAACAGGATGTTTCTTAACAACGCTTGTGTTGAAAATCCAGCCCAAGATATTTGTATTAATCCAATTAATGGCACGAGGAAGTGCTTTTGGGAATTTTGGGCTGGTCTTTCAATGTTGAAGGAGATTTCAGGTACAATGACGTACTGCTATATTCCCTTTTTTTATTGACAATTAATTAAAGGCGTTGTACTCTATGGATAAGGTTTCGTGTACAATGGCGTATACATAAGGAAGCAAAGACGCTTCAGACAGATGATTTTTCGTTTGTTTGAAGTGTCTTTTTGTATTTTATTAAGGAGGAATTGAGATGAAAACAATTCATTTCCCTACCGAACTATGGGTAGGAGAAGGCGCATTAGCCAATTTGGAAACACTTCATGATAGACGTGTTTTCATTGTCACAGATCCATTCATGGTTGACTCTGGATTTGTGAATGAAGTGACAAAGCATTTAACAAAAAGTGAATGGCAAATTTTTAGTGACATCATCCCCGATCCACCAATTGATAAGATTGCTGCGGGAATTAAGCAGTTAGCGGCATTTCAAGGAGATACGATATTAGCTTTAGGTGGGGGATCCGCTATTGATGCGGCCAAAGCAATGAAATTTTTTGGCAAACGTACTTTGCAAACTCAGATTGCTGAGTTTATTGCGGTTCCTACAACTAGTGGGACTGGTTCAGAAGTTACGAATTTTTCAGTGATTACGGTTGCTGAGACTGGCACCAAAATCCCGCTTGTAACGGATGAAATTCAACCAGAAATTGCGATTTTAGATACAAATTTAGTGATGAGTGTCCCACCAAAAATCACAGCGGATACAGGAATGGACGTCTTAACGCATGTTATTGAAGCTTATGTTTCAACAGAAGCAAATCCGATTTCAGATGCGTTGTGCGAAAAAGTCGTTCGCCTGGTATTCGACAATTTAGAAATAGCCTTTAATGATGGCAGCAACCAACAAGCCCGGGAAAATATGCATTTAGCTTCATGTATGGCAGGGATGGCGTTTAATGTTACTTCGTTAGGCTTGAATCACGGTATTGCTCATGCGGCCGGTGCGCGTTTACATGTGCCACATGGACGAATGAATGCAATGCTCTTACCGGAAGTCATTGCATATAACAGTGGCTTAGCGAATGGCAAAGTCACCAACGAACCAACAGCCAAACGTTATGCGCAGTTAGCAAATTGTCTAAATGATACACAGACAACCAATGCACGGATTAGTGTTCAACAATTTATTCGACAAATCAAGCAACTCCGTCAAAAATTAAACATGCCTGCCACTTTTAGTGACTATGGTTTACCAAAAGAAGAAGTCCAAGCTGCAATCCCAAAAATAGCTGAAGGCGCATTGATGGATGGCTGCACCAAAACAAATCCTGTTCAACCAACAGGAGCAGAAGTGACAAAAATTTTAAATTCTATCTTATAAGCGATTGACAGGATGAAATCGATAACATATAATGTGGGTAGCACAACGGCGTGCTTCAAAATTTAAGAGCAAAGAAGCTCCTTAGTAGAAAGCGAAAGTGGAACCTTTACGTTTTTTATTGAGGATTTTTTATTTGCTAAATTAAAGGAGCGAGTCTGGTTGGAAGAAAAACAACGAATGATTCAAGAATATGTTCCTGGGAAACAAGTAACGTTAGCGCACATCATTGCTAGTCCTAATAAAGAAATTTATACAAAATTAGGGTTGCCAGAAGGCACCAGCAATGCACTAGGTATTTTGACAATCACTCCGAGCGAAGCGGCAATTATCGCTGTTGATATTGCGACTAAAAGCGGAGATATCCAAATCGGTTTTATTGATCGTTTTTCTGGATCGGTAGTCATTTCTGGTGACGTAAGCTCAGTGGAAGCAGCCTTACAAGCGGTGATTGAAGGTTTACAACAGATTTTAAACTTTTCTGTAACTTGTAAAATTACCAGAACATAGCGTTGAAAGGACAAGGGCGTGAAGAAAATGGATGGACGAATTGTAATAGTCGATGATGAACCTATTACGAGACTCGATATTCGTGATATTGTGATAGAAGCAGGGTACGAAGTAGTCGGTGAAGCAGCCGATGGTTTTGAAGCAATTGAAGTATGTAAAAAAACACAACCTGACCTAGTATTAATGGACATTCAAATGCCAATTTTAGATGGTCTAAAAGCAGGTAAAAAAATTGTTCAAGACCAACTAGCCAGTAGTATTGTCTTTTTATCTGCATACAGTGACGTACAAAATACGGACAAGGCTAAAAAATTAGGCGCACTGGGTTATTTAGTTAAACCTCTAGATGAAAAATCATTAATACCTACAATTGAAATGAGCATTGAACGAGGCAAACAAACGCAGCTGTTACTAAGTCAAATCGATAAATTAAGTTTAAAATTAGAAGAACGTAAAATTATTGAAAAAGCCAAAGGTATTCTTGTAAAAGAAAATCATATATCGGAAGAAGAAGCCTACCAAATGTTGCGTACGTTAAGTATGAACAAACGCGCACGTATGAGTGAAATTGCAGAATTGATTGTAATGGATGATGAATAAATGAAACGATTAGAGCAATTATGTCACCAATATACCAATCTTTCAGAATCAGACATTAAAGAATTACAACGTACAGCACGTTATCTTTCTTCGACGACACTCTATCAAAGTGCAGATGTTTTTATTGATGTGTATAAGGAAATGTCACAGCAAGCACTAGTCGTTTATCATAAGCCGCCTGCGAAGACAACTTCTTTATATAGCGGAGATGTCGTCGGGATGGAAGCTTTATTAAAAAATGAACCTGGTGTTCTGCGTACCATGCAGACTAGCTTAAATAGCATTGGTTTGTTAGCAGTGACTCAGGAAAATCGTTTGATTAAGCAAAATATCTATCCCATTCGCAATGAACATCGAACGATTGGTGTCATTATTGTCGAGATTGCGGCAGATGAAGAGATTCAAGCGGACTTACAAAAAGAGGAGCTAAATAACTGCCAGTTAGCAAAAGTAGCGAAATCAACTAGTCAAGTCGATGCGTTATTTATTGATCAATTGGCAGAAGCCGTTTTGATTTTTGATGCGGCGGGTCACTTATTAATTACCAATCACAATGCACAAGAGCTTTATCGCAAACTTGGTTATCGGGACAATATCATTGGAATGAGCTATGACAATTTGTCCATCGATTATACAACTTTTGAATATGTGTTGTATCAAATGAAATATAAAATGAGTAATCAACCAATTGAAAGCAAAACGACCTACCTTAATTATTATTTTAAGGTTCGGAAAGTGTGGTTGGCATCAGAAGAACAACTGATTATGATTATTCAAGACAATACAGAATTTAAAGAAAAAGAAGCGGAAATTATTTCCAAATCTGTTGCGATTCGTGAAATTCATCATCGTGTTAAAAATAACTTGCAATCGGTGGTTTCCTTATTGCGTATTCAAGAACGGCGAACGCAAAGCCCCGAAGCAAAGAAAGTCCTTCATGAAAGTGTCAATCGAATTATGGCAATTGCAGCCACCCATGAATTGCTGTCAAAACAAGTCAAAGATGACGTTGCTTTACGGCAAACATTGGAAGCAGTGATGTATAATTTTAGACATCTTTTTCAAGGCGCACAACCCATTGAGATGATGATGGATGTTGATCCAGCCATTATGGTTTCTAGCGAACAAATGGTCACCATTTCCCTTGTTGTCAACGAACTATTACAAAACATTTTTGATCATGCATTTGAGCCACAAACAAGTGGCGTTGTTAAACTTAGTGGAACATTAGATAATAAAATGATTACCATTACTGTTACAGATAATGGTAAAGGCTATGACGTTCATCAAAGTAACGAGACCAGTTTAGGTTTGATGATTGTCAAAAGCTACGTAAAAGATAAATTAAAAGGAAAAATTACAATTGAATCCAATAAACAGGGAACTAAAACCTGTTTCTATTTCGAACAGAACACCAGTGATGTTGTTCATTGATTAAGCAAAGGCGCTTAAAGAAAAGTAGAAAGAAATTTTCTAACGATTCTTTAAGTGCCTTTTTGTATGCAAAAGGAGGCGAGTCAGGCGATGTCGAAGGAAACACTTTTAACCGTAGGGATTGATTTAGGGACGTCTACAACCCAATTAGTCTTGTCAGAATTAACTGTTGAAAATTTTGCCTCTGCGTTTACAGTACCACGTATCAGCATTTCTGATAAAAAAGTCATTTACCGAAGTGACATTATCTTTACACCCTTACTTAACCAATCAGAAATTGATGCAGAACCTATCAAAGCGTTTGTAGCGGAGCAATATCGCCAAGCAGGTATTCATAAACAAGATATTCAAATGGGTGCGGTAATTATCACAGGTGAAACTGCTCGAAAAAGCAATGCCAACAATGTGCTACGAGCACTTAGTGGCTATGCAGGTGATTTTGTCGTTGCTACGGCTGGTCCTGATTTAGAAAGTATCATTGCTGGGAAAGGCGCTGGGGCTCAAACTTATTCTGAGACGAAACGCAAACCAGTGGTTAATTTAGACATTGGTGGTGGAACGACAAATTTAGCTGTCTTTAAAGATGGTGAAGTGATTGACACGGCTTGTTTTGACATTGGCGGACGCTTAATTAAATTAGATCAACAACAAAAAATCACCTATATAGCTCCGAAGATTCAAGAAATTATAAATAAAAAAGGGCTAACCTTGCACCTTGGTGACCAAGCCACCGAACAAAACTTACTGCCAATTATTTCGGAATTAGTTGCCGTGTTAGAAAATAGCATTGGCTTGGGGACACAAAGTCCGTTCTACCAGTTATTAGTAACCAACCATCCACTACGAAAAGGTGAGGAATTACCAATTGTAACATTTTCTGGTGGTGTGGCTGATTGCTTAAATACGACAAGTACGAATCTCTTTAAATATGGGGACATCGGCTTACTTTTAGGAAAATATCTGAGAAAGTCACTGATTTTTTCGGAAAAAGAAGTCTTAGAAAGCGCAGAAACAATCCGAGCGACGGTCGTCGGAGCAGGTTCACATACTGCTGAAATTAGCGGAAGCACGATTGCTTACCGTGAGCAAATTTTGCCGGTAAAAAATATCCCAATTCTAAAATTAGCGCAAGAGGATGAAACCCTTACTGTGACAGAATTAGGCCAGCGAATCCAAGAAAAACTCAATTGGCATCGTATTGAAGAAACACCCCAGATTGCCCTAGCAATTAGAGGCATGAGCAATCCAACATTTGCTGATATTCAACGCTATGGTCAAGGGATTGTGGAAGGATTAGCTAGTTTAGTTGCTGAACAAATTCCCATTATTGTTATGGTGGATGAAGACATGGCGAAAGCTTTAGGGCATGCCTTAAGTGCCCATCTGCCAAAAGACTATCCGTTTATCTGTCTTGATTCGGTCAAAGTAGAAAACGGTGATTATGTAGATATCGGTTTACCAGTGGCAGAAGGAGCCGTCCTTCCAGTCATTGTTAAGACCTTAGTATTTAATTAAAAAGGAGCGACACAAAGATGATTTTAAAAACCAAACTATTTGGCAAAGTCTATCAATTTACATCCGTTAAAGAAGTCTTAGCCAAAGCCAATGAAGAAAAGTCTGGCGACAAGTTAGCTGGCGTAGCTGCTAATTCAGCCGAAGAACGCGTGGCAGCGAAAGTCGTTTTATCGGAATTGTCCTTAAATGACTTGTTTAACAATCCCGTTGTTGATTATGACGAAGACGAAGTGACACGCATTATTATTGACCAAGTCAATATGCGAATTTTTGAAAGTATCAAACATTGGACAGTTGCGGAATTACGCGAATTTATCTTATCTTCGGAAACAACCGATTTTGATATCAAACGAATTTCCCGTGGACTCACTTCTGAAATGATTGCTGCTGTCTGTAAATTAATGTCCAACATGGACCTAATTGTTGGTGCAAAAAAAATCAATATTGAAAAAACCGCCAACACAACGATTGGCCGTCCCGGAACTTTTTCAAATCGTTTACAGCCAAACCATCCAACCGATAATGTCGATGGCATTATGGCATCAGTTATGGAAGGTCTTTCTTATGGCGCCGGTGATGCGTTAATTGGTTTGAATCCTGTTGATGATTCTACAGAAAGTGTTAAACGGATCTTAAACAAATTTGAAGAGTTCCGCAGCGAATGGGAAATTCCAACACAAACTTGCGTGCTTGCTCACGTAACGACACAAATGGAAGCCATGCGTCAAGGCGCGCCAACTGGCTTAGTCTTTCAATCCATCGCTGGTTCAGAAAAAGGGAACACAGCATTTGGTTTAAATGCAGAAATTTTAGCTGAAGCACAAGATTTAGCGCTTCACAGTGGTCAAGCAGCTGGTCCTAATGTGATGTATTTTGAAACAGGTCAAGGCTCAGAACTTTCTTCTGAAGCGAACTTTGGCGCAGACCAGGTCACAATGGAAGCGCGTTGTTATGGCTTAGCCAAAAAATTTGATCCGTATATTGTAAATACTGTTGTCGGCTTTATTGGACCAGAATATCTTTACGATTCAAAACAAGTCATCCGCGCTGGTTTAGAAGATCATTTCATGGGCAAATTAACTGGAATTTCAATGGGCTGTGATGTCTGCTACACCAACCATATGAAAGCTGATCAAAATGATATGGAAAACTTAGCAATGTTATTAGCAACAGCTGGTTGTACGTATATCATGGGGATTCCTCATGGCGATGATGTCATGTTAAATTATCAAACAACTGGGTTCCATGAAACTGCGACGATTCGTGAAACATTAGGCTTACGTCCAATTAAAGAATTTGAAGAATGGATGGAAAAAATGGGCTTAATGGAAAACGGAAAATTAACAAGTCGCGCTGGCGATGCATCTGTATTTATTAAATAAACGAGGTGAGAATACAAATGAACGAAAAAGAATTAAAAGAAATGATTGCCGGAATTTTAACAGAAATGGTCGCTGACAATCAAGCGGTTTCGACTGCCACTGTGACTGCTGAAGAAAAACCAGTCACAACACACGTCACTGAAACGACAGAAATTGAAGAAGGCCTAATTCCTGACATTACTGAAGTAGATTTACGTAAACAATTACTATTGAAAAATGCTGTTGATCCTGAAGCACTATTAAAAATGAAAGCTTTCTCGCCAGCTCGTTTAGGCGTTGGTCGTGCAGGGACGCGTTATATGACTAGTTCAACATTACGTTTCCGAGCGGACCATGCGGCAGCACAAGATGCGGTCTTTTCAGACGTAAGCGAAGACTTGGTAAAAGAAATGAATTTTATTTCTACAAAAACAATCTGTAACAGTAAAGATGAATATTTAACACGTCCAGATTATGGTCGTCAATTTGATGAAGAAAATAGCGAAATCATTCGGAAAAATACGACACCAAAAGCCAAAATCCAAATGGTCGTAGGGGATGGCCTTAGTTCAGCTGCTATCGAAGCGAATATTAAAGAAGTCCTACCAGCAATTAAACAAGGATTAAACATGTACAACTTAGATTTCGATAATGTTGTTTTTGTTAAATATTGTCGCGTGCCAGCAATGGATAAAATTGGTGAAATAACTGACGCTGATGTTGTTTGTTTGCTAGTTGGCGAACGTCCTGGTTTAGTAACAGCTGAATCTATGAGTGCCTACATTGCTTACAAACCAACTGTCGGTATGCCAGAAGCACGGCGGACAGTTATTTCAAATATTCACAAAGGTGGGACACCGGCTGTTGAAGCAGGGGCCTACATTGCCGAAATTATCAAAAAAATGTTAGACAAGAAAAAATCTGGTATTGATTTAAAAGAAGCTGAATAAAGGAGGATTTCTCATGAAAAATGATCGTCTAGGCGCAAATGTCCTAAGTATGAAAGTCATTCCCAATGTCGATCCGGCATTAGCAAAAGAATTATCATTGAAACCAGAACATCGCTCATTAGGAATTGTTACTTCCGATTGTGATGATGTCACTTATGTTGCATTAGATGAAGCAACCAAAGCCGCCGATGTTACTGTAGTTTACGGTAAAAGTATGTATGCTGGCGCAGCAAATGCTTCAACCAAATTAGCTGGTGAAGTGATTGGCATTATTGCTGGTCCGAGTCCTGCTGAAGTCAATAGTGGCTTGAGTGTCATTACGCAAGTCATTGAAGAAGAAGCCAGCTTCTATAGTGCTAACGAAGATGACAGTATTGTTTATTTTGCACATGTAGTATCAAGAACGGGTAGCTTTTTATCTGAACAAGCGAATATTCCTGAAGGTGAAGCGATTGCTTATCTGATTGCACCACCGCTAGAAGCAATGGTTGGCTTAGATGCAGCAATGAAAGCTGCCGATGTTCAAATGGGTGTCTTTTATGGCCCACCTTCTGAAACGAACTTTGGCGGTGCCTTATTGACAGGTAGTCAATCTGCATGTAAAGCTGCTTGCAGTGCGTTTGAACAAGTCATTCAAAATATCGCTGACAATCCGTTGAGTTATTAAGGATGTGACCTGAATGAAAGCATTAGGAATGGTCGAAGTCAAAGGATTTTTAGGTGCCATTAGTGTGGCTGATGCGGCATTGAAAGCCGCCGACGTTACTTTGTTAAAAGCTGAAATTATTAATGGCGGTTTAACAACTGTGGAACTGATTGGTGACGTTGCCGCGGTCCAAGCTGCCGTTGAAGTAGGCACGGAAGTAGCTAAAGAATTAAATTGTTTAATTGCTCATCATGTGATCTCACGGGTTGATGCTCAAACGGAAGTAATTTTATCAGATCCAGAACCAAAGTCAGCACCTGAACCGATGGAACAAGTAGAAGTAATTGAAGAAGAGATTGAAACACCAGATTTGGAAGAACACACAGGCACACGCCAAAAATTAGAAACACAACGCGTGGTTGATTTACGCAAACAAGCTTACAAAATGAACCTAAGTAGTTTAAAGAAAAGTGAGATTAAATTTGCCAATAAAGAAGCTTTAATTCAAGCAATCATGGCTGAAATAGAAAGAAGTGAAGACGAGTGGAATTAGTAGATAAAGACTTACGTTCCATCCAAGAAACAAGAAATTTAATCAGAAAAGCCAAAGAGGCACAGCAAGTATTAGCAACATTTTCGCAAAAACAAATCGATGCGATTGTCCAAGCGGTTTCAGAGGCTACATTTAACCAACGAGAAAAGTTAGCGAAAATGGCCAATGAAGAAACAGGATTTGGTATCTATGAAGATAAAATCATCAAAAATGCTTTCGCTTCAAAAGTAGTATATGACGAAATGAAGGACAAAGCTACAGTTGGTGTGATCCATGATGATGCTGCCAAAAAAGTCACTGAAATTGCTGTCCCAGTTGGTGTGATTGCAGGATTAATTCCTTCTACCAACCCGACATCAACAGTCATTTACAAAGCATTAATTTCATTAAAAGCTGCCAACAGTATTGTTTTTTCACCACATCCCAATGCGTTGAAATCGATTATTGAAACAGTGGAAATTATCCAAAAAGCGGCTATTGCTGCAGGGGCACCAGAAGGTTGTGTCTCGGTCATCAAAACGCCAACTATGCAAGCGACCAGCGAATTAATGAAAAATAAAGAAACAAATTTAATTTTAGCTACTGGTGGAAACGCAATGGTTAAAGCCGCGTACTCTTCTGGGACACCAGCAATCGGTGTTGGGCCTGGTAATGGACCAGCCTACATCGAACGAAGCGCAAATGTTCCTCATGCAGTGAAACAAATAATGGATTCAAAAACTTTCGATAACGGTACAATTTGTGCATCGGAACAATCAATTATTGTTGAAACTGTCAACCGTGAAGCGGTCAAAGAAGAGTTAATTAAGCAGGGAGCGTATTTCTTAAGTCCAGCCGAAGCCGACAAATTAGCTAAATTTATTTTACGACCAAACGGTACAATGAACCCGCAAATCGTAGGACGTTCCGTTCAACATATTGCTTCATTAGTCGGTTTATCTATTCCAAAAGATCGCCGCTTAATTGTTGCCGAGGAAACACATGTAGGCTTGAAATATCCATTTTCAAGAGAAAAATTGGCACCGATTATTGCTTTCTATACAGTTGAAAACTGGGAAGCAGCTTGCGCGTTATCAATTGAAATTTTGAAAGGTGAAGGTGCGGGTCATACGATGGGTATTCACACAGAAAACAAAGAAGTCATTCGTGAATTTGGCTTAAGAAAACCCGTCTCTCGTTTGCTTGTTAACACCTCTGGTACACTTGGCGGAATTGGTGCTTCAACTAACTTAGTGCCAGCATTAACACTTGGTTGTGGCGCAGTTGGTGGCAGCTCAACTTCTGATAATATTGGGGTTGAAAATCTGTTCAATTTACGTCGTGTTGCTTATGGCGTGCGTGATTTAGAAGAGATTCGTCAAGAATTTGGTCAAACATCAACCACATCTGTGGCTACTTCTTGCGAAACAACCAATCAAGAAGAACTAGTAAATGCCGTGGTAGCCCAAGTTTTAGCTCGCTTAAACTAACAAGAAACGAGCGAGTAAGAGTAAAACAAATGAATTATTGGATTTAGGGTTTGGGACCTAAGTCAAATTGATAATTGTCCCAAATTTTTAAAAATAAAACATACATCTTAGGAGGAAATTATAATGTCAAGTACAAATGCTTTAGGAATGATCGAAACTCGTGGTTTAGTAGGTGCTGTTGAAGCAGCCGATGCAATGGTGAAAGCGGCAAACGTTACTTTAATTGGAAAAGAACAAGTCGGTGGCGGTTTAGTTACAGTAATGGTTCGCGGTGACGTTGGTGCCGTGAAAGCAGCAACAGATGCTGGTGCTGCTGCAGCAGAACGTGTTGGCGAATTATTATCTGTCCATGTAATTCCACGTCCACATACAGAAGTAGACGCTATTTTACCACACGCAACAACTGAATTATAATTTTGATTTTTTGGGGCAGAGGTAGGTTCATTACTTCTGTCCTAAACTTTCATTGAGGAGGGGTGTTATGACAGTTATTACAGAAGATATGCTTCGCAACAAAAGGCTTAAAAAAGAACTAGAAGATGGCACGGATTTTGTGTTTCCTGTAGGCAGTTTTCTGACGCCAGCCGCCAAAAGCTATCTACGCGAGCATCGGATTAATAGCAGCTTCTCTTCAACAAACCCATTGCTTTCTGAGGTTCATTCAGTGAAGGCCTCCTCACAAAAACAAAAACAAGAACATTTATCAAAAGAAACAATTTATGAGATTCGGCACTTAAGCCATCTATTGTATTTGCCTTTCTTAACGAATGAAGCGTTATCAACAGAAGGTTGGTTATATTTCGAACAACAACAACAGTGGTTAGAGAAGTTTATTTTAGAACAGTCGATTGTAATGGAACCAGTCATTCTGGAATCAAAGGTAACTATTCTAACTAACCAACAGAGACAATGGCGCTATTCCTCAAAAGAAATTCAATTACAACTAGATAAAATTATTCTCCAGTTAAAAGGAGAATCACAACTGTTCGGACTTTTTCAAGCTTGGGCTACAGAATTAATTAGCACCATGGCTGAAATATCACGAAACTAGGAGATGAACAAATTGGATTCAATGAATGAAATTGTTGAAGAAGTTGTTAAACGAATTCAGCAACAACAACAAAATACTTTTGAAGTTGAAGCTTCTGGCCGACATGTTCATTTGTCTCGTCAAGAGATTGATGCATTATTTGGACCAGGATATCAACTAACAAAAGTGAAAGATTTATCACAACCTGGACAGTTTGTTTGTAAAGAACGAATTACGGTTGCTGGACCTAAAGGACTTTTTCAAAATGTGGTTATTTTAGGCCCTGAACGTAGCGAATCACAAGTCGAAGTTTCTATGACGGATACACGTATTTTAGGAATTAACGCCCCAGTTAGAGAGAGTGGCAAGACAGAAGGGACGCCAGGCGTCACGTTGATGAACGGATCAGCAGTTGTGACATTAAGTCACGGCTTAATTGTTGCCAAACGTCACATTCACATGACACCCGAAGACGCCTTGAAAAATAAAGTAAGCAATAGCCAAATTGTGCAAGTCAAAGTGGAAGGCACACGTCCGTTAATCTTTGATGATGTAGTTGTGCGAATCAGTCCACGATTTGCAACGTACATGCACATTGACTACGATGAAGCCAACGCTTGCGGCTTAACCAAAGGAGCTCGTGGCTATATTCTTAAGTAAAAGGAGGAAGGACAATGAACGTTTCTGAAATGGAAAATTTGATTCAACAGATTACTGATCGAATTTGCCAACAATTGCTGTCGTCGTCTTATTCAGTGGCTTTAGCAGAAGCAAAAGAAGCATTTCCTGAAGAAATGTTTGTTCGTTTTCCTGATGTAAATTGGGTAACCAAGGAGCAGAAGCTAGCACGAGGCTTGGTTGTAAAGAGGCTAACGATTTCCCAAGTAAATGCGATTGCGCATTTACAGGAAACGGATGAATTAGTCAAAAACATCTTAGCATTCTTATTTGAAGGTAAGCCGGTATTGGTTTTAACCCCAATACCTTCAGTGAGTAAAAATTCACGATTGAAGTATCGTTTGAAACAAACGATTCAGGAAAACGTGGACATGTGCCAACAGTTTGGGCTGATTTTTTATCATGATTCAGAAAATTACGCTGTGTTTCAGGCGGCCTGTCAAAAACAACTTCGTTCTTTGGCTGAGACCAAACGAACCTACATTACTGAAAAACAATTGATAAGAATGACAGAATCAGGTGTTTCTTTAAGTAAAAACGCCTATTTAACCCCGTTAGCGAAAGATTATGCTAGGAAACATCAATTGCTGACGTAAGGAGGAAAAACGATGCTTTTAGGAAAAGTGACTGGTAGCCTTTGGTCAACAAGAAAAGATGAAAAATTAAATGGCTGGAAATTTATGATGGTTGATATTTTGAATCAAGAGGACGAAAAGCAAGGATTTTTAATTGCTGCTGACAACGCTGGAGCTGGTGTCGGGGACAAAGTGTTAATTAGTCAAGGCAATGCTGCCCGTATTTCGGCAGAAGATTCAAATGTCCCAATTGATGCAATGATTATTGGTGTCATTGATTCTACAGAGGAAGAATAGGGAGGACGAGACATGAGCATTAATGAAATTATTATGTATATTATGGTTCTTTTCATGATTATTGGAGGAATCGATAAATGTATTGGCAACAAACTAGGTTTAGGGGAGCAATTTGAGGAAGGGATTATGGCTATGGGTTCTCTAGCGCTTTCTATGGTAGGGATTATCACTTTAGCGCCTGTCTTAGCCAATCTTTTAAGTCCGATTGTCGTTCCTGTCTATGAATTACTAGGTGCTGATCCAGCAATGTTTGCCACAACCTTATTGGCTAATGATATGGGCGGCTTTGCGTTAGCGCAACAATTAGCCAATGATCCACAAGCTGGTTTATTTGCGGGGGCAATCTTAGGCGCAATGATGGGACCAACATTAGTCTTTACAATTCCAGTAGCGCTTGGCATTATCCAAAAAGACGACCAACAATTCTTAGCAACGGGTGTTTTGAGCGGGATTATTACAATTCCTTTTGGTTTATTAGCAGGTGGTTTAACAGCTGGCATGCCATTGTCATTGATTATTCCTAACTTAATTCCAATTATTATTGTTGCTGCTTTAATTATTTTAGGTTTATGGTTAGCGCCAAAAGGCATGATTAAAGGCTTCCAAATTTTTGGTCAAGGCGTAGTGATTGTCGCTATCTTTGGTTTAGTTGTGGGGGCGATTCAACTATTATTAGGAATTACAGTGATTCCTGGTATTGCACCAGTTACTGAAGGAATTGAAGTCGTTGGCGGGATTGCTTTAACTTTAGCTGGCGCTTTCTGTTTAGTAGCTGTGATTACGAAAGTCTTTAATAAACCATTGATGAAACTAGGAAAAGTTTTAGGAATGAATGAAGTAGCGGCTGCAGGAATGGTTGCTACATTAGCTAACAATATTCCCATGTTCCAAATGTTAAAAGACATGGATAATCGAGGAAAAATTATTAATATCGCTTTTGCTGTTTCGGCTTCTTTCGTTTTAGGTGACCACCTTGGTTTTACTGCAGGCGTAGCAAAAGAAATGATTTTTCCAATGATTGTTGGCAAATTAGTTGGAGGGATTACCGCCATTTTTGTGGCTATCTTTATGGCAAATCGAATGCTAGGGAAACCCGAAACAGAAGTGAAATAATGAGGTGTAAATATGACAGAATTAAATCGTGAAATGATTGAAACGCTTGTTCGACAAATTGTCACAGAAAAATTAATGCCGACTAAACAAGTGGATCCAAGTGGAATTATGTCCATCAAATTACCCGAAATCGACGTAACAGAAGACGATCGTTTAGATACAGGCAACCCAGCGGACATTGTTTACACAAAAGATCTGTTTTCTTTAGAAGAAAGCCCGCGCCTTGGTTGCGGTTTAATGGTGATGAAAGATACTACCTTCGACTGGACATTGGAATACGATGAAATTGATTATATTATTTCAGGACAACTGGATATACTGATTGACGGACGTAAAATTTCTGCAACAGCCGGCGAAATTATTTTAATCCCGAAAAGTAGCAAAATTCAATTTTCAGTGACGGGTGATGCCCGCTTTGTCTACGTGACTTATCCAGCAGATTGGCAAAGCCAATAATTATTTTACCGGCAGTCAGAGAATAATTTTGCCAAAACCCTTTACTCAGCGTTATAATAAATAAGAACGAAAAAAGGGGTTGAGTGAATGACATTTGAGAATCCAAGTCAAAATCAAATTTTTGATATTTTAAAACAAGCAAAAAATATTGCGGTAGTTGGTTTGAGTAACAAGCCCGACCGCACGAGTTACAAAATTGCGGAAATTTTACAGCAACATGGCTATCGTGTGTTACCTGTCAATCCAGTTTTAAAAGGTGAAACGGTGCTTGGCGAAACGGTTTATGGGGCATTAACAGAGATTCCTGAAAAGATTGATATTGTTGATGTCTTTCGGCGGAGTGAATTTTTGCCAGAAGTGGCCGTAGAAACATTGAAAACAGAAGCACCTGTTTTTTGGGCCCAACTAGGTTTGGAAAACGAAGAGGCAGCGAACTTGTTATTAAATGAAGGTCGGCAAGTTATTATGAACCGTTGTATTAAAATTGAATTGGCAAAAATGGCAGATGCTGAATAAACACGTGTAATTTTATAAAGAAAGAGCGTCCTGAACGGAAAGCTCTTTTTTTTTTGACCCAGATAGAGTATTATTGTAATGATGGTTTTAGAAGGAGCGAACGGAAAACGCAAGAAACCGGCTCACTCTTCTTCTAATTCTTTAAGAAATAGTTAATGTACGCTTATTAACTAAACGAGAATCTAAGTATAAGGAGTTTTTTCTTTGGCTAAAAAAATTAACAATGAGTACAATGATGCCTCTATCCAAGTCCTAGAAGGATTGGAAGCAGTGAGGAAAAGACCTGGTATGTATATCGGTTCAACCGATAGCCGTGGACTCCATCACTTAGTCTATGAAATTGTCGATAACGCAGTCGATGAAGCGTTATCTGGCTACGGGAATGAAATCAACGTAACTATCCAAAAAGATAATAGTATTTGTGTTGCAGACTCTGGCCGCGGAATGCCAACAGGGATGCATGCTTCTGGTATCCCAACAGTAGAAGTCATTTTTACTGTCTTACATGCGGGTGGTAAGTTTGGCCAAGGTGGCTATAAAACTTCAGGCGGACTCCATGGGGTGGGTGCCAGTGTTGTTAATGCCTTATCTAAGTGGTTAGAAGTTCATATTGTTCGTGATGGCGTAGAATACATGGAACGATTTGAGGACGGCGGTAAACCAGTTGGTACCTTAAAAAAAATCGGCAAAACAAAAAAACGCAACGGCACCTCCGTTACTTTTTTACCTGACGACACCATTTTCTCTACGACAAATTTTTCTTACGAAATTTTAGCAGAACGTTTGAGAGAATCAGCTTTCTTATTAAAAGGCGTCAAAATTACTTTAACGGATGAACGTGGGGAAGAACCCAAAGAAGAAGTCTTTCGCTACGAAGAAGGCATTAAAGAATTTGTTGCCTATCTAAATGAAGAAAAAGATACATTAACACCTGTTGTTTATTTTTCAGGAGCCAAAGAAGGTATTGAAGTTGAATTAGCCTATCAATACAACGATGGCTATTCTGAAAATGTTTTATCTTTCGTTAACAATGTCCGCACAAAAGATGGCGGTACCCACGAAGTCGGTATGAAAACGTCAATGACAAAGGCGTACAATGAATATGCACGGAAAGTGGGACTATTAAAAGAAAAAGATAAAAATTTAGAAGGTAGCGACTTCCGTGAAGGCTTAGCAGCCGTCCTTTCTATTCGAGTACCAGAAAACTTACTACAGTTCGAGGGCCAAACCAAAGGGAAATTAGGTACACCTTTAGCAAGAACCGTTGTCGACAACGTCGTAGGCGAACAAATGGGCTTCTATTTACAAGAAAACAGTGAAATGAGTCAATCATTAATTCGGAAAGCGATTAAAGCCCGTGAAGCCCGTGAAGCGGCTCGCAAAGCCCGTGAAGAAAGCCGGAACGGTAAAAAACGGAAAAAAGGCGAATCGTTACTTTCTGGAAAATTAACCCCAGCTCAATCCAGAAATCCTAAGAAAAATGAATTATATCTTGTCGAAGGAGACTCGGCCGGTGGCTCAGCAAAACAAGGGCGCGACCGGAAATTCCAAGCCATTTTACCGCTACGAGGAAAAGTCATTAATACGGAAAAAGCGAAAATGCAAGACATCTTGAAAAATGAAGAAATCAATACTATGATCTATACGATTGGCGCAGGCGTTGGTCCTGAATTTTCAATTGAAGATTGTAATTATGATAAAATCATCATCATGACCGATGCGGATACCGATGGTGCCCATATTCAAGTGTTGCTATTAACGTTCTTCTATCGTTATATGAAACCATTAATCGAAGCCGGGAAAGTCTACATTGCCTTACCACCACTTTATAAAGTCTCTAAAGGAACTGGAAAAAAATCAGTCATTGAGTATGCTTGGACCGATGGTGAATTGGCAGAAGTGATTGATAAAGTTGGTAAAGGCTATATGCTCCAACGCTATAAAGGTCTGGGGGAAATGAATGCAGAACAACTTTGGGAAACAACGATGGATCCTGAAACTAGAACCTTAATTCGTGTTCGGATTGATGATGCAGCTCAAGCAGAACGCCGTGTGACCACATTAATGGGCGATAAAGTCGAACCTCGTCGAAAATGGATTGAACAACATGTTCAATTTACATTGGAAGAAGATGGCAGTATTTTAGATCGTTCAGAAGAAGACACTTCTGCACCAACAGGAGAAAGTCTTTTAGATGCGGAAAAAACAAAAGAAGCAGAACAAACCGATGACACTGAAATCAGTTTGTTTGACATAGAGTAGGGAGTGACAATTTTGGAAAAACGCCAAGAAGTTCAAGAATTAACCCTTGAAGAAGTAATGGGCGATCGTTTTGGAAGATATTCCAAATACATCATTCAAGAACGGGCCCTACCAGATATTCGAGATGGGCTAAAACCAGTACAACGCCGCATTCTCTTTTCAATGAATAAAGACGGCAATACCTTTGATAAAGGCTTTCGTAAATCGGCAAAATCTGTCGGAAACATTATGGGGAATTATCATCCCCATGGCGACATTAGTATTTATGAAGCGATGGTGCGTCTAAGTCAAGACTGGAAATTACGGGAAGTACTAATTGAAATGCACGGAAACAACGGAAGTATGGATGGCGACCCACCAGCGGCGATGCGTTATACAGAAGCTCGTTTATCACAGTTAAGTGGTGAGTTGTTAAAAGATATCGACAAAAATACCGTCGACTTCGTCTGGAATTTTGACGATACAGAAAAAGAACCCACTGTTTTACCAGCCAAATATCCTAATTTATTGGTAAATGGCTCAACGGGGATTTCAGCAGGTTATGCAACAGAAATTCCTACACATAATTTAGCGGAAATTATTGATGGGACCGTGTATTTAATTGATCATCCTAATGCAAGTTTAGAGAAATTAATGGAATACATTCCAGGACCAGATTTTCCAACAGGTGGGATCTTACAAGGAAAAGCAGAAATTAAAAAAGCCTACGAAACCGGCCGTGGTAAAGTAATTTTACGTGCGAAGACAAAGATTGAACCGTTAAAAGGCGGCAAACAACAAATTGTCATTTCTGAAATTCCTTATGAAGTCAATAAAGCAACGCTAGTGAAGAAGATGGATGAAATCCGTTTAAATAAAAAAGTAGACGGCATTGCCGAAGTTCGTGACGAAAGTGACAGAACTGGCTTGCAAATTGTTGTTGAACTAAAAAAAGATGTCAATGCAGAAGGTATTTTAAATTATCTATTTAAAAATACTGAATTACAGATTAACTATAATTTTAATATGGTTGCGATTGACAACATGACCCCGCAACAAGTGGGCCTAAAACGGATTTTAGAAAGTTACATTACGCACCGCAAATCAGTTATCATTAACCGTTGTCAATTTGAGTTGGACAAAGCTCGCAAACGTGAGCACATTGTTGCTGGTTTAATTAAAGCATTGTCTATCTTAGATAAAGTGATTGCAACAATCCGTGGCAGTAAAGATAAAAAAGATGCGAAGAAGAACTTAGTATCCGACTATGCGTTTACTGAAGAACAAGCTGAAGCAATCGTTACTTTACAGCTATACCGTTTAACCAATACAGATATTACTGATTTACAAGAAGAAGCGAAAACTTTAGAACAACAAATTGCTGAGTTATTGAACATTTTAAACAATGAAAAAGAACTATTCTCAGTCATGAAAAAAGAACTTCGCGAAGTTAAAAAGCAATATGGCAATCCGCGCTTAACTCAAATTGAAGAGGAAATTCAAGAAATCAAGATTGAAACAGCCGTGTTAGTTGCGCAGGAAGACGTGGTCGTAACCGTGACGCACGAAGGCTATATCAAGCGGAGTAGTATTCGTTCTTATACAGCATCAAAACCAGAAGAAATCGGCATGAAAGAAGGCGACTTTTTACTATATGCTGGCGAAGTCAATACATTAGATCATCTTTTACTAGTAACAAATAAAGGAAATATGATCTATCGCCCCGTCCATGAGTTGCCAGATTTACGCTGGAAAGAAATTGGCGAACATATTTCTCAAACCATTTTAAATCTTGCTATCGATGAATCGATTATTGCTGTATATCCTTATAAAGAGTTAAGTCCGACAAAAACCTTTGTTTTCATTACAAAAGCTGGCATGATTAAACAAACCAAAATGGCTGATTTTGAGCCTTGGCGCACGTATAAGAGCCGCCCGACATCTTGTATGAAATTAAAATCAGACCAAGATGAAATTACCAATGTTTATTTAACAAATGATCAAGACTTATTGGATGTTTTCCTCGTTAGCAATCGCGGTTTTGGCTTACGCTATCCATTATATGAAGTACCAGTCGTAGGTAGTAAAGCGGCTGGAGTTAAATCAATGAACCTCAAAGAAGATGATTATGTCGTTAATGGTTTACTGGTTCATTCTGAAGGGGATACACCGATTGTCATCGTTACCCAACGTGGCGGTGTTAAACGCATGTTAGCCCAAGAATTAACACAATTAGGACGAGCAAAACGTGGATTAATGGTCTTACGGGAATTGAAGAAAAATCCACATCGTGTTGTCTTTATGTCTGAAAGCACCGATTTAGATTTATTAGTCACTACGCAAAAAGGCACACAAGAAGTTATTCAGTCGAAAAATTATCCAATCAGTGAACGAACATCCAACGGTTCCTTTGTCATCGATGAACAAAAAGATGGCCAAGTAATGGAAGTCCACGAGATGCATTCTGCAGTGATTGAAGAAGAACAAACAAACTAAACTGTGTTATAAATATCTCCACAGCAGCCATCTGTATTAATACAGATGGCTGCTGTTTTTAATACAGAAGTACATTTTTCACAAGTGATAACAACTATAAATCGTTCTTATTTTCACAAGTATAAATGTTTATATATCAGCATTTAGAATCTTTGCTCCCCATTTATTTATTAAGAAAGTGCAATAAATAATAAAAAAACGCTTGCATCTAAAAGGTTATGTGTTATACTAATCACATAAAGCTGTTACATACAATCAAGTAGCAGTTAACTAAGGAGGCAAACACTTCATGAAACAATGGGAAGGCTTTAAAGGCGACAAATGGAGAACAAGCGTTGACACTCGTGATTTTATTCAAAACAACTACACAGAGTACAAAGGCGACGACAGTTTCTTAGAACCAATCGCTCCGAGCACTGACAAATTATGGACAAAACTACAAGAATTATTTGAAATCCAACATGAAAAAAATGGCGTTTATGACATGGATAGCGATATCCCAGCAACTATTACGTCACATGAACCTGGTTACTTAATCAAAGAAGAAGAAAAAATTGTCGGTTTACAAACAGATGTACCATTAAAACAAGCATTTATGCCATTCGGTGGTATTAAAATGGCGAACAATGCCTTGGTTTCAAATGGTTATGAAACTGACGAAGAAATGACAAAAATCTTCACAGAATACAGAAAAACACATAACCAAGGTGTTTTTGATGCCTACACAGCTGAAATGCGTTTAGCACGTAAAAACAAAATCATTACTGGTCTTCCAGATGCTTATGGCCGTGGCCGTATTATCGGTGACTATCGTCGTATCGCATTATATGGTATCGACTACTTAATGGAACAAAAGAAAAAAGATCATGATAACACTGGTAACAAAGAAATGACAGACGATGTTATTCGCTTACGTGAAGAAATTTCTGAACAATACCGTGCGTTAAATGACTTAAAACAAATGGCTGCTTCTTATGGTTTCGATATTTCTCGTCCTGCTGCAAATGCGCAAGAAGCAATCCAATGGTTATACTTTGGTTACCTAGGTGCCATTAAATCTCAAAATGGTGCGGCAATGTCAATTGGTCGTATCTCAGCATTCTTAGATATCTATATCCAACGTGACTTAGAAGCAGGTTTAATCACTGAATTTGAAGCACAAGAAATGATTGACCATTTAATCATGAAATTACGTATGGTTAAATTTGCACGTACACCAGAATACAACCAATTATTCTCTGGTTATCCAATTTGGGCAACATTATCTATTGCTGGTATGGGTATTGACGGTCGTTCATTAGTTACCAAAAATGACTTCCGTATCTTACACACCTTAACAAACATGGGACCATCTCCAGAACCTAACTTAACTGTATTGTATTCTTCTCACTTACCAGAAGGTTTCAGAACATATGCAGCTAAAATCGCGAAAGAAAGCTCATCTATCCAATTTGAAAACGATGACTTATTACGTGAAAACTGGGGCTCTGACGACTGTGCAATCGCATGTTGTGTTTCTGCAACAGTTATGGGTAAAGATATGCAATTCTTCGGCGCTCGTGCGAACTTAGCGAAAGCTGTTCTTTATGCAATTAACGGCGGGGTCGACGAAAAAACTAAAATGCAAGTAGCACCAAAATATCGTCCAATGACTGGTGACAAATTAGATTACCACGAATTCATGGAACGCTATAAAGACATCTTAGACTGGTTAGCTGAATTGTACGTTAACACATTAAACATTATTCATTACATGCATGATAAATATGCATATGAAGCACCACAATTAGCTTTAATGGATACTGATTTACAACGGACATTCGCAACTGGTATTGCCGGAATCTCTCATGCGACTGATAGTATCATGGCAATTAAACACGGTGAAGTAGAAGTAATCCGTGACGAAGATGGTATGGCAATTGATTATGTACCAACAAAAGAATTCCCAACATACGGAAACGATAACGAAGAAGCCGATGCAATGGCTAACTGGATTTTAGATTACTTTATGACACAAATTAAACGTCAACACACATACCGTAACTCTAAACCAACGACTTCATTATTAACAATCACTTCAAACGTTGTTTATGGTAAAGCAACAGGGAACACGCCTGACGGACGTCGTGCCGGCAAACCTCTTGCACCAGGTGCGAACCCAAGTTATCAAGACGGTAAATTCTTAGGTGAGAAAAATGGCTTGTTAGCTTCATTAAACTCAACAGCTCGTTTAGAATATACAATCGCTTTAGATGGTATTTCTAATACACAAACCATCAACCCTAATGGTTTAGGTAAAGACGACGACACAAGAATTAACAACTTACGTAACGTATTAGATGGCTACTTCGATAAAGGTGGTTACCACTTAAACGTAAACGTATTTACAAACGAATTATTATTAGATGCACAAGCACATCCAGAAAAATATCCAAACTTAACTATCCGTGTATCTGGATATGCCGTGAAATTCCGTGACTTAACTCCTGAACAACAAGCAGACGTTATTTCAAGAACTTCACACGACAGACTATAAAAAACATTTACATTATTTAACTGAAAGGGTGACATTTAACGTGTCATCCTTTTCGTTTGAAAGAAGAGGGATCATTATGACAACACCAGTTACAGGTAGAATTCATTCAACAGAAAATTTTGGTACCGTTGATGGCCCAGGTGTCCGTTTTATCGTATTTACACAAGGGTGTCGCATGAGATGTCAATTCTGTCATAATCCAGATACTTGGAAAATTGGTTCCGGTGGTCGTGTGGTGACGACTGACGAAGTATTAGAGGAAGCATTACGTTTTCGCTCTTATTGGGGCGAAAAGGGTGGTATCACTGTCAGTGGTGGTGAGCCGCTATTGCAAATGGACTTTTTGATCGATTTATTTAAAAAAGCCAAAGCACAAGGCATTCATACAACCTTAGATACGTGTGGCAAACCTTTTACTCGGGAAGAACCCTTCATTAGTCAATTTGATGAATTGATGAAGTATACAGATTTACTCTTATTTGACATCAAACATATTGATAACGAGCAACATAAACTGTTAACAACGCAATCAAATGATAATATTTTAGAGATGGCTACCTATTTATCTGAAATTGACAAACCTGTTTGGATTCGCCACGTATTGGTGCCTCAACGTAGTGATTACGACGAATATTTAATCCGTCTGGATGCCTTCATAAAAACATTAAACAATGTAGATAAAGTTGAAGTGCTTCCTTACCATACGATGGGCAAGTACAAATGGGAAGAACTAGGTATTCCTTATCCATTAGAAGGAATTGAGCCTCCTAAAAATGATCGTGTTGAAAATGCGAAAAAACTACTACATGTCGAGGACTATCAAGGTTATCTAGCACGTTAACAAACGAAAAAATAGAAAAGAAGACAATTTTTTTGTTGTTTCTTTTCTATTTTTTGTTATCATTAAGAGTGAATCAAAACCAAGGAGTGTGTATTATGTCAAAAATTTTAGTTTTTGGACACCAAAATCCTGATACAGATGCTATCGGAGCAGCAATTAGTTTTGCTTACTTACAAAAAGAATTAGGAAAAGAGACAGAAGCTGTCGCTTTAGGAACACCAAGTGAAGAAACTCAATATGCCTTAGATTATTTTAATATTGAAGCACCACGTGTTGTCACTGAAGCAGCTAGCGAAACAAACCAAGTCATGTTAGTGGATCATAACGAATTCCAACAAAGCATTTCAGATATCGCTGAAGTAAACATTTTAGCAGTAGTGGATCATCACCGGATTGCCAACTTCGAAACAGCAGATCCATTGTATTATCGTGCAGAACCAGTAGGGTGTACCAGTACAATCATCTATAAAATGTTTAAAGAAAATAACGTGACAATTCCAGCTCAAATTGCTGGTATGATGGTCTCAGCGATTATTTCTGATACATTATTATTTAAATCACCAACTTGCACACAAGAAGACATCGATGCAGCGCACGCCCTAGCTGATATTGCTGAAATTAATTTAGAAGGCTATGGTCTTGACTTATTAAAAGCAGGAACAAATTTAAGCGATAAATCAGCTGAAGTTCTTTTAGATTTAGATGCTAAGAGCTTCCCAATGAACGGCAAAACAGTTCGCGTTGCCCAAGTAAATACCGTCGACTTAGCAGAAGTTTTAGATCGTCAAGCTGAATTAGAAGCAGCTATGGCCGCAGAAAATGCAGCCAATAATTATGACTTGTTTGTCTTAATTATTACGAATATCCTAGACAGTGATTCTGAATTATTAGCGATTGGTGCGGAACAAGCCAAAATTGAAGCAGCGTTCAATGTAACATTAGTTAACAATCGTGCGTTCTTACCAGGCGTTGTTTCTCGTAAAAAACAAGTAGTACCACAATTAACAGAAGTCTTTAACTAAAACCGTAAGCGCCTAAGCAACGCGATAAATTCCTTGTTGCTTAGGCGCTTCAATAGTAAAGGGGCGTTAACATGAATGATTTAGCAATTTACTATCATTCTCCGCAACAAACGAAACAATACAATCATTTGCTCAACCACTCACTTTTTTTCCCTCTTGTTACTTTTATGTATGAACATCGGGAAGAAAGAATCATTTTAAGACAATTAAAAGCGGCCTTTGCAACAGAAGCCAAGTTAGAACAATTTTTATCAGAAATGATTGATTGTCAGTTAATCATTCGGGAAAATCGTCAATATCGTTTGAATTTTCCTATTTATACGGCAGCTGAAGTTGCGAGTTTGACCATGGCTGAAGACGAACTTCCTAAGTTTAAAGGAACTGTAACAGAGCAATTATTTTGGCTAGCTGAATCTTTTTGGCCACAAGTGTTTCCAGAAGAGGAAGACTATTTTTTTGGCGTGAGCGGTGGCCCCTCATTTTATCAAAAACAAAGATTGGCCTCGGCACAACTATCTATAATTACGCTTGAAAAAGAAAAGACAGAGGTTCCAACAATACCTCGTTATTTTGATTACTTGGGCAAAGAGGAAGCCTTGCCAGAAGCCTTCAGCGCTTTATATGACTTGCTAGGGGACGTAAATCCTGAATACTATCTTTCGCAAGCGAGAAGAGTTATTAAACAAGCTCTGCGAGGCCGCAAAGTCAGTACTGTGCCTAATATTTTTCAAGAAAGTTTGCACTTGACCCAAGTGATTACGATTGACCAGGACCACTTAAAACTCCTTTTACCAGTAGCAACGGAACAAGCCGAGCCTTTAGAAGCACAGTCGGATATTCTAGCATTTTATTATGAAAAAATTGCTAACCGATCGGCCATCGAACGCTTAGTTTTTATGCAACAATTGATTGAGCAACTAGGTACGAACTCTCTAAGTTATCTTAGAATAAATTAAAGTTACGATAATTTTATTATGTAAACTAAAAATCAATAACAAGAAATGACGCCGCTTCTTAGTGAGAAATGGCGTCATTTCTTTTGCGAACTTTTTTCGTCCAAAACCCACCGGAAATGAACTTAGGCTCATAGGAAATGATAAATGCTCTCGGCTCTAATTGATTGATTAATTTGTACAATGTACGTTCGTTTTTTCTTGGGGAAAGGATTTCTAAAACCATTCGTTCTCCTTCGCGTCCGTAGGCAACACTTTGTGTAACACCATAGCCGTGTTCACGAAGTGTTTCTGGTAAATGAAATTGTTCAGTAGTAGAAGGGAGGATAACCGATACCATAATATAACCCAAGGCCAAATAGTCTTCGATTTTAATTCCTACACTAATGCCAACAGCGTAACCAAGCGCATAAACAAGTAAATTTAAAGGATTGTCTAACCGATTCAGAACCATACTTAGCCCTAAGACATAAATTGTTATTTCAGCCATACTAACCAGCGGTGCAATAACCCGATAACCTTTCATCGTTAACATAAAACGAATAGTATTTAAGGTAATATACGCAAAATTAATGATAAAAATCATAGCTAACATTTTCAAATCAACGACCATAAAATAAGTACCTCTTTTCAAAATCTTTACATCCAGCCCTCATTATAGTACAGAAAAACTGAGAATCAAAGGCGAAACACTTATAGAAATGAATTCTTTTTTGAATACTCGCTCATATTATTCGCCTAATTTAACTGTTATTTGATATAATCTTAGTATGAAGTAAGAAGGAGGTAAGCGATGAAAATTTTTGTTTGGATTTTGTTATTTTTATTAGTAATTAACGTTATTGCTGCCTTAATTACTGTTTTTAGAAAACCTCGTAGTATTTCCAGCGTTTTAGCATGGATGATGACGTTGATTTTCTTGCCTGGTATCGGATTTATTATTTACTTATTCTGTGGGCGGGGTATCGATGGACAAGAAGTATTTAAATTGTCTGATGATGAAAAACAAATGGTTCAACGAATTAAAGAAAAAGTGGACATTGATAACAAAAAAGCAGGGCGCGATAAACGTTATGATTTACTTTATGATGCGAAAGTTTTAAATCGTTATTTCCGGAATATGGACGCATCACCGTTGGCCAAAAGAAATAGTTTGCAATTATTCACAGATGGCCAAGAAAAATTCCAAGCATTATTTGAAGATATTCGTGCAGCGAAAGAAACCGTTCATGTGGAATATTATGCGTTTTTTAATGACACGATTGGCAATCAATTTTTAGATGTATTAATCGAAAAGTTGCATGAAGGCGTGGAAGTTTACTTAATTTACGATCCTTGGGGTTCACCAGGCGCAAATAAAAAGTTTTTTGCTCGTTACGTTGACGCTGGAGGAAAAGTAGCTCCCTTTATTACTTCACGCGATATGATCCGTAAAACACGTCTAAATTATCACTTGCATCGAAAAATTGTTGTCATCGATGGCAAAATTGGCTGGACCGGCGGGTTCAATGTCGGGGATCAATATTTGAATGTCACCGAAAAATTTGGTTACTGGCGAGATACCCATATTCGTTTGGTCGGAACGGCCGTATTTTCATTGCAAGAGATATTTATCATGGATTGGAATGCTTCAGTCAAATATCCTGAAGAACGTATGACGTATCATGAAAAATATTTTAAATTACCAGAAGATCATGAAGTGGAGCATTTGTCCTTACAAGTTGTTTCAGATGGTCCTGATTCAGAAGAAGAAATTTTGAAAAGCGGGTTTGTCCGGATGATTTTTTCTGCAGAAAAGAGTGTCTGGATTCAAACACCGTATTTAATCCCTGATGATAGTATGATTAATGCGTTGTTAGTGGCGGTTCGTTCGGGTGTCGACGTGCGAATTATGATTCCTTGTATGCCTGACCATCCCTTTATTTACCGCGCAACACAATATTACGCGAATTACTTACACAAACGCGGCATTAAAATTTATATTTATGATAGTGGGTTTATTCATGCAAAAACAATGGTAATTGATGATGAATTAGCTATGGTTGGCACAACAAACCAAGATATTCGCAGTTATTCATTGAATTTTGAGGTAAGTACGTTTATTTACAATCCCGACATTGCGTGGATGTTAGCGCAAGTCTTTGAAGAAGATATAGAAAAAAGTGTCTTACTAACCGACGAGATAATTAAAAAACAAGGGTACTGGCTACGCTTCAAGCAAAACTTTTCACGCTTGTTGTCCCCAGTCTTGTAATCAAATAAATCAGCAGTGAATGTAGTAAACTACTATTTTCACTGCTGATTTTAGTAACAAAACACTGAGGTGGTCTACCTAATTCATTGATAATCCCTCTAAATAATGGTAAATTAAAAATAAATTCAATCAGCTATTCTATCGTGAGAAACATAGTTATTACGTAGATCAGATCAAGGGGACATTCACGACGAGCAAATATTGAGTGTGTTTGCTGAAACGTGCATGTGTGATTTGGTCTTTTTTATTGAGCTGTTATTTTATAGATAAGGAGTGGTCACCATGGACTACCTAGCAATAGCAAAAGAAATTTTGAAAGACGTAGGTGGCAAAGACAATATCGTGGATGTCACACATTGTTATACACGATTGCGTTTCGTATTGAGAGACACGAAACAAGCGAACAAAGAAGCCTTACTACAAACAGAAGGCGTCATTTCTGTTATTGAAAGCGGCGGGCAGTATCAAGTGGTTTTAGGCAATAAAGTCGCGCATGTCTATAATGCTCTAGAACCTTTGTTGGCTCAGCAACTTACGACCAAAACATCCACAAAAGAAAAAAATTCATTAGGCAATCGAATTTTAAATACTGTTGCCGCGATTTTCACGCCTGTCGTACCAGCAATTGCCGCTTCTGGCATGTTAAAAGGAATTTTAGCTATTGCTGTGATGGTCGCAAACAATTTTTACCAGGTCGATTTAAAACCTTTGAATACGTATATTATTTTAAGCGCCGCTTCCGATGCACTTTTTTATTTTATGCCAGTTATTTTAGGTTATTCAGCTGCTAAGGTTTTCAAAACAAACGAATATATCGCCATGGTAATTGGTGCTACCTTATGTTATCCGACCATCGTTTCATTAATGACTGAAAAATCAGCGGTTACCTTGTTTGGATTACATGTGACCAAAGCCAATTATGTTTCCACGGTAATTCCAATTATTCTTGCAATTTTTATGTTAGCTTATGTGCAACGCTTTTTGGAAAAAGTTATTCCAGAAGTTCTAAAAATCATTATGGTTCCTACGCTATCATTACTTTTAATGATTCCAGCCACTTTATTATTATTTGGACCAATAGGGATTTATTTAGGTGACGGCGTGAATTGGTTGTATTATTATATAATGAATTTGAGTCCCATCTTGTTAGGCGGTTTTATCGGCGGAATTTGGTGTGTCTTAGTCATTTTTGGGGCTCACCGTGGGCTTGTGCCAATTGGGATTAATGATGTCGCTCGAACAGGACGGCAAAATTTGCTAGCGTTTGCTGGTGCAGCGAACTTTTCTCAAGCGGGCGCCGCATTTGGCGTGTTTGTCCGCACAAAAAATAAAGACTTGAAAGCTGTTGCTGCCTCTGCAACAGTGACTGCATTATTTGGTATCACAGAACCAGCCATTTATGGGGCAAACTTGCGGCTAAAAAAACCGATGATTTATGCGGTGGCTAGCGGAGCAGCAGGCGGGGCCTTAATGGGCTGGGGCGGTTCCTACGGGACAGCCTTCGCTAACCAAGGACTCTTGACCATCCCAGTTTACGCAGAAGCAGGAACCAAAGCCTTTATTTGTTATTTATTAGGTTGTGGTATTGCTTTTTTTGGTGCATTTCTATTAACGATTTTTCTAGGCTTTAATGATTTACCGCTTGACGATTCACGTCAAGAACCCGGCTTAAAGACAGAGGCAACGACAGTCAAAGAAAAGCAACGGATTCAAGCACCTGTTCAAGGACAACTCGTATCTTTAGACCAAATTAACGATGAAGTCTTTGCTTCTCAACAAATGGGAAAAACGCTAGCTATTTATCCGACAGAGGAACAAATTGTTTCACCAGGAAATGGGCAAGTGACGGCTTTATATCCAACTCATCATGCAATTGGCTTAAAGTTAGACAATGGTGCTGAAATCCTCCTTCACATTGGAATCAATACAGTCGAATTAAAAGGGCGAGGATTTGAAACGTTCGTAAAAGCAGGAGAAAGGGTCAGACTAGGACAAAAACTGCTCTCTTTTGATAAACAAATCATCCAAGCTGCTGGTTATGATCCAACCGTCTTAGTCATCGTAACAAATACTGCGGAAATGGCTGTAATTGAGACAACCAAACAAACAGAGATTACACCACAAACAAATTTATTTTTCATGCAAGTAAAGGAGCAAAACTAATGGTTAAACAATTTAAGAACGATTTTTTATGGGGGGCTTCTTCCTCCGCTTTTCAAATTGAGGGCGCTTGGAATGAGGACGGCAAAGGCCTAACAGTCGCTGATTACAATTCTTTTAAAAAGTCAGCTGTTCAAGCAGATACGAAAGTTGCCAGCGATTTTTACCATCATTTCAAAGAGGACATTGCGTTAATGAAAGAATTAGGCTTAAAAACCTATCGTTTTTCTCTTTCATGGGCACGAATCATTCCAACAGGTGATGGCGAAATCAATCAAGCCGGCATCGATTTTTATAATGCTGTCATTGATACACTTTTAGAAAACGATATTTTGCCGTTTGTCACACTTTATCATTTTGATTTACCTTTTGCGTTGGTGGAAAAATACAATGGTTGGGCGGATCGTCGCTGCGTTTCCGCATTTCAACGCTATGCGCAAGTCTGTTATCAAGCATTTGGTGATCGAGTCAAAAATTGGCAAGTTACAAACGAACAAAACTTAATGATTCGTGTCGATGAACGAATGAATATGTACGATGTTGCACCAGAAAATATTGAAAAAATTCGTGCACAAATGGATTACCATATGTTTGTTGCCCATGCGTTAGCGACGAATGATTGTCACCAATTGGTTGCTGGGGGAAAAGTCGGACCCTCTGTTTCCTCAACGATGACTTATCCTAGTTCCAATAAGCCTGAAGATGTTTGGGCAGCTCGTATGAATGATAACTTTAAAACGAATTACGCTCTAGAAATGTATTGTTTTGGCGAATATCCTGGTTACTATCAAGAGTATTTGACCAAATGCGGCATTTATCCCGAAACACAGCCAGAAGATCAAGCAATTTTGAAAGCCGCTAAACCAGATTTTATCGCCCTTAATTATTATCGGACGTTAGTCGCTAGCTATTTACCGACAGATGAGCAACACCCATTGGGTACGAAAGAAAAGGACATTGATTTTGATCTATACGGTTATTTCAAAATCGAAAAAAATCAACATTTAAAAACCTCTAAGTATGGTGCCCAAATTGATCCAACTGGTTTACGTTTAGTTTTAAATGATTATTATCATCAATACCGTTTACCGTTAATCATTACAGAAAACGGCTTAGGCACACCAGATCGCCTAACAGAGGACGGAAAAGTTCATGATGACTATCGAATTGCGTATTTGTATGACCATATTGCTGCTTGTCATGCGGCTATTTCTGACGGTGTTGAGTTGTTTGGTTATTGCCCTTGGTCGGTCATGGATATTTTAAGTTCCCATCAAGGATTCAAAAAACGCTACGGTTTTATTTACGTTAATCGTGAAGACCATGAGTTAAAAGATTTACGACGTATTAAAAAAGATAGTTTTTATTGGTACCAATCAGTGATTAAAAATAATGGGTTACCAGAAGAATAGTGACCAAAAAGGATCATCCATTGCATAAGTGGGTGATCCTTTTGTTTTCAAGTTCTGTCATTCCGTGTTAGACTTAAGTTAACAAACCCATTAAAGGTGGTGAGAGAGATGAATAATTACGATTTATGGAAATGGGCTGCCGGGAAACGAACCGAAAAAGATAAAAATGAAACCTATAGCGCCAAAAATTGGTGGTATGTTTTACTAATGCTCGGTGTATTTGTAGGGATCATGTTGTTGTATTATTTAATCTCTGTGCTTTGGAATTAAGGGGAAATGGGCAAATGAGGAATTAAGAATAAAAAAAGACACCTTTTCAGGTGTCTTTTTTAACAGGATTCAGACAATGATAGCTGAATCGGAATAGGATAATTTTCCTCGAGCGCAACATCAGAATCTTTCATTCTACGAAGCAGTAAGTCAATCATAACGTCACACATCTCGTCGATCGGCTGCACAATGGTTGATAGTTGTGGGGCAATTCTTTTGATTAATTTTGTCCCATCATAACCAATTACTTTTAATTCTTCAGGAATCGATATCTTCAATTTTTGAGCAATATTCATAACTGTAATTGCTGTCAAATCATCGGTACAAAAGATGCCGTCCACAGTTTTATTTTGAAGTAAACGTTCAATTTCTAGATTTTTTAATGTTGTTGAGGTTCCATTATCAATTTGTAGAATCGTTTTTTCTGCGCCATATTTTTCCATCGTTTGTTTATAACCAGCCAATCGATAATCGCTAGGTGCGCCTGTGTTATTAGCACCAGTAATAATTGCAATCTTTTGTGCTCCACTTGCAAATAAGGCTTCAGTGGCTTTTTGGCCACCTTGAAAGTTTTGCGAAGAGACAATTGGAATGCCAGGTGCCAAGAAACGGTCAAAGGAAACAATAGGTAGTGAAACATTTTCATATTCGTTAATAGCTAAGTTATGGCTACCAGTGATTACACCATCCACTTTATTTGCAGCGAGCATTCGTAAATAGGCGCGCTCTTTTTCTGGATCTTTTTCACTATCACATAAAATCACTTTATATCCTTGAACAAAGAGCTTTCTTTCCAGTGTTTCAATTAATTCACCAAAAAATGGATGACTAACAGAAGGGAAGACTAAACCAATCAGCTGCGTACTTTTTCCTTGGAGGCTTCTGGCTAATCCATTAGGTTGATAATTTAATTCTTCCATCGCTTGATGAACTTTATCAATTGTTTTTTGACTAAGATAACCATAATTATTAATCACGCGGCTTACCGTTGTCGGGCTCACCCCAGCAAGCTTTGCTACATCCGTTAATTTAACCACCATCAAAATTCACCATCATTCCTAATTATTCGTATTTTCCAGCTCATAAAAACAAGCTTTTGCCGTCTTGGATAGATGAAGATACTGTTGCGCTTTATCTGGAAAGAAGCGACCAGTCATCGTTTTTTCACCTTTATTTACATAGATTTCTGCAACAGAGCAATCAACAAAAATAGTTAACTGAACTGACTTATTTTTCCTAATTTTAGTTTCACGAATTGTGCCATACTTTTCAGCAAAAGGTTGGCCAGCAAATGTTCGATCAAGGGTTATTTTACCATGAATCGTATCAATAGTAATTAAAAGTCCTTTTGAACCCGTTTCGTTCGCTAAAAGCCGAATAAAAGCAATCTCATTTTTGGGAATATCCACTTCTAATTCAAAAGAAGCAGTAGATAAAAAATGGCAGCCATTTGATAAAGTAGTGGCGGATTGACGAAGCATTTCTGTTTCAGAAACTGGATATTGAAATAGTTTCCCGTTGTGAATTGTGAGTTCTTTAACCAGACTTAAGCCATTTGCCCAACCCTCCACATCACTTGGGTAAGTGATTTCTGGCAACCCAATCCAACTGACCGCAAGTGCACGACCATCTGGCGCATTAAAGGCTTGAGTGGCGTAGACATCAAACCCTTCATCTAAATTTTCAAAAGGCCCAGCCTGAACTAAAGAAAGATTCTCCAAATCAAACGTTTCGGCCAATGTGTACATATTCGGATAGATATTCTGATAACTTTTTACAGATGGAGATAGACCTTGTGGGCAAAATAATAAGACAGGCTGGCCATCAATAAATACCAAATTAGGACATTCAACCATGTAGCCTAATTCTTGGTCGGTGAACGTCAATTCGCCAAGTTGATGAAAATTGTGTACGTTTCGATCTTTAGAAAAATAGACCACAATTTTTCCTTGTCCATTTAAATCACTAGCACCAATTAATAAAACAAGTCCTTCTTGATAAGGAAATACCATCGGATCACGAAAATGGGAAGAATAATTGGGGTCAATAGGTAGGAATGGTGTTGATTCCTTTGTGATCGCACCTAAAGAATTCAGCCATGCAATATTTTGATATGCAAATCGTTGCCAAGTTTGATCACGAACATTTCCTGTATAAAATAAACATAGTTGGTTATCTATTGGTAAAGCTGAGCCTGAATAGACGCCATGAGAATCATATTCAGAGTCGGGATAAAGGGCAATTCCTTCATACTCCCAGTGAATTAAGTCGGAGGAAGTTAAGTGGGCCCAACTTTTTAGTCCGTGAACACTCCCGAAAGGAAACGCTTGATAAAATAAATGCCACTGGTTATTGAAATATGAAAAACCGTTGGGATCATTTAGTAGTCCTGTCTGTGGTTGAATATGATACTTAAAACGCCAACTAGATTGCGCGATAATAGAAGTTAAATTTTCGAGGTGAGCAGATGTCCAAGAAGAATAAGGTGCATAACGTAATTCATCAGTCCATTGGTTCATGATGCTTGACATAAGTAATGTCTCCTTTATTAGAAAATAGTAGTTAGTCTAATAGTATAAACAAATCAGAAAAAAGTCAAACGTATAACACATATAAATCTATTTAAATCAAAAGAATATTATAATTTACATTTATTTATGATAAACGTTTGACATATTACGCAAAAACGAGTATCATACAGAATGTAAAAACGGTTACAGAAAAAATTAACAGGACTAGTTTAAGAGTGAGGAGAACCAGAATGAACAGAAATTGGTGGCAAAAAGAAGTGGCCTATCAAATTTATCCACGTAGCTTTTCGGATAGTAATAATGACGGAATTGGTGATTTACAAGGCATTATTCAAAAACTGGATTACTTAGAAAATTTAGGAATTACGCTGATTTGGCTGAGTCCAATGTACCCGTCGCCAATGGCTGACAATGGATATGATATTTCAGACTATTATGGTATTTCTAGCGATTTTGGTACAATGGCAGACTTCGATGAACTCATTGAAGAAGCAAAAAAACGAAACATAAAAGTTATTTTAGATTTAGTGGTAAACCATACATCTGATGAACATGCTTGGTTTCAAGATGTTTTAAAAAATCCTCAAAGTCGTTTTCGAGACTTTTATATTATAAAAGAAGGGCGAGAAGCACCTACAAATTGGCGGTCTAACTTCGGTGGTAGTGTTTGGGAAAAATTACCTGGGGAAGATGCCTACTACTTTCATGCCTTTCATAAAAAACAGCCGGATTTAAATTGGGAAAATCCTGAACTACGTAAAGAAATCTACCAAATGATCCGTTTTTGGTTAAACAAAGGAATTGCTGGTTTTCGTGTAGATGCGATTAATTTTATTAAGAAAGATTTGACTTGGACAAACTTACCTGCTGATGGGGCAGATCAATTAGCCAAAGTAACAAAAGCTAGTAGAAACATGCCAGGAATGAGTGACTTTCTGAACGAGTTAAAAGAAAAAGCTTTTGATGGTTTTGATATTGTCACAGTTGCCGAAGCGGCCGGCGTCAATTATCCAAATTTATCAGAATTTATTGGAGAAACAGGGTATTTCGACATGATTTTTGACTTCAAATGGGCTGATTTGGATGTAAAATCAGGAAGCGAATGGTTTTATAGAATCGATTGGTCTTGGAATGATTTACGCACATTAATTTTCAAACAGCAAGAAGCCATGCAAGAGGCTGGTTGGAGTGCAAATTTTATCGAAAATCATGATCAACCTCGAGCGACAACGAAATATTTAAAAGAACAGGCTCAACAGCCAAATGCGGTTAAAACATTCGGCGCCATGTATTTCTTTTTAAGGGGCACGCCTTTTATTTACCAAGGACAAGAATTAGGAATGACCAATTTTGAAAGGGGTTCGATTGATGAATTCGATGATATTTCTAGCATTGATCAATACTATCGAGCAATAAAAGAAGGATTTACGCCCAAAGAAGCCTTGTCACTTGTCAATTTGCGTAGTCGAGACAATGCCCGCACGCCTTTTCCATGGAATGATTCTATGTATGGCGGTTTTTCAAGCGTCAAGCCTTGGTTAGGAATGGTGGATAATTATAAAGAAATCAATGCCGAAGCAGAAATAAAAAATAGTCAAAGTATTTTTCATTTCTATAAGCGGATGATTGCATTTCGTCAAAAGAGTCCCTATACAGACATCTTACTTTATGGAACATTTGAGGGACTATCAAATCTTCCAGATAATGTTATTGCTTATAAACGCAAATTAAATGAAAAAACGATTTACGCCTTTTTTAATTTTGGTGAGGCGGTTCCAATCCCTCATTATTTAGTTAATGGCACAGTTATTTTTGATACACAGTCTGAAGAACGAGAGCAGTTAGTTCAGCAGGGAACATTATTAAAAAGCTATCAAGGACTATTGATTACTATAAATGAGTAGCTAGGAGGAGTATAACATGGCAGAAAATTATAAGCAGGCAGCCAAAGACATTATTCAATTAATCGGTATGGATAACATTATATCGGTCACCCATTGTCAAACGCGGTTACGTTTTATTTTGAAGGACCACGAACAAGTAGATGGTAAACAACTAGAAAAAATTGATTTAGTAAAAGGTGTCTTTTATAATGGCGGTCAATACCAAGTGATTTTAGGAACTGGCATTGTAACTAAAGTATATGATGAAATAGAAAAACTTGGAATCAACGTTGTGTCAAAAGCAGAGCAAACAGCAATTTTAAAAAATAATGAAACGGGCATGCGCAAAACAATGCGCATTTTAAGTGAAATATTCATTCCAATTGTTCCAGTAATTGCAGCAACAGGATTGTTCCTAGGGTTAAAAGGTGTTATTTTTAACGACACTTTTTTACAATTATTCGGAGCAAGTGTAGCCAATATTCCTGAAAGCTTTCAACAAATTGTCTCTGTCATTACAGATACCGTCTTTGCCTTTTTGCCAGCTTTGATTGTTTGGTCTACCTTTAAAGCATTTAATGCGACACCTGTAATCGGGATTGTTATTGGTTTAATGATGGTATCACCCATTTTACCAAACGCTTATGCAGTTGCAACACCAGATTCTGGCGTGAAAGCTATTATGGCTTTTGGTTTTATCCCAGTTGTCGGTGCACAAGGATCCGTTTTAAGTGCAATTGCTGCTGGTATAATTGGCGCAAAGATTGAACTTTTTTTCCGAAAAAAGATGCCGAATATTCTTGATCAAATTTTTACACCTTTTATGACTATGTTAATTACTTTTTTAATCATGATTCTCGGAATTGGCCCAATTTTGCATACCGTTGAGTTAGGCATGGTAGATGTTGTCCAATGGTTGATTGGGTTGCCCTTAGGACTAGGTGGTTTCGTGATTGGTGCCTCATATCCTTTAATGGTTTTGATTGGTATTCATCATACACTAACTATGGTAGAAACATCATTATTAGCAAATACAGGATTTAATGCATTGATTACAATATGTGCCATGTATGGGTTTGCCAACGTTGGCAGTTGTTTAGCCTTTGCGAAAAAAGCGCAAGATAGCAAAGTGAAGTCGACAGCCATTGGTTCTATGTTGTCTCAATTATTTGGAGTTAGTGAGCCTGTGTTATTTGGATTACTTATTCGTTGGAACTTAAAACCGCTGCTATGTGTCTTGTTTACATCAGGTTTAGGCGGAGCAATTTTAGCTATTTTTCATATTCAATCAAATTCTTATGGATTAGCCGTTATTCCTTCTTTCTTAATGTATATCTATAGTGCACATCAATTAGTGATCTATTTATTAGTCGCACTTTTATCTGTCGGTGTATGTTATGCATTAACCAGTCTATTTGCAATTCCGCAAGAAGTTTTGATTTCAGATAAAGTAATCGAAGAGGAAGAACGCGAAGTCTTTGAAATGCAACACAATACCTTAGATGAACAACTTTTTTCTCCGGTAACTGGTTACGCCATGAATCTTACTGCTGTTAATGACCCGGTATTTTCAAGCGAGATGATGGGCAAAGGTTTAGCAATCATGCCAACAGCGAACAAGGTTTACGCGCCTGCAGATGGTTTATTAAACTTGGTTGCAGAAACTGGGCACGCTTATGGTATCCAAACGGACGCAGGAGCTGAAGTATTAATTCATATAGGAATTGATACTGTCACATTGGGGCAGGAGGTCTTTCAGACACAAGTAACCCAAGGTCACCGTGTTAAAAAAGGAGATCTTTTAGGAACGTTCGATCGAAAAGCCATTAAAGAAGCTGGGCTTGACTCAACTGTCATGGTTATCATTACAAATACTTCAAGTTATTTAAGTGTAGAGCCAATGATGTCAGATCATAATGAAATTACGCCGGAACAAATCATTTTAAACCTAAATACACCTAACTAAACAAAAGAACAGCAAGAAGTAGTTATCACTTCTTACTGTTCTTTTCTTAAGAAAAAACCAATGATTTTCGGTTGTATTTGTCTATCCGTTTGTAGTATGATTGAGTCAGTTTTAAAGGAAACATGCCAAGTATGGAAGACCATACTTGACACGCATTGACTAATTAAACATGGGGAACGTTGCCATAAGTTGATGTTCCAGTCAATAATGCAAGTAAATCAAACATAGCATGTACCTCCTTTAATTGATAATCAAAGTATAACATTTTTTAATGAATTTACATAATAATACAAGTGGAGGTCTGTTCGTGAAGGTAGCAGGAGACAAAATAAAACAAGCGAGAAAACTTAAAAAAATCACACAATCAGAGCTGGCTAACGGCATCTGTACGCAAGCAACAATTAGTAATATTGAAAACCGTAATCTATGTGACAGTTTAGATATTTTCTCATCTATTTGCCTCCGATTAGATTTAGAAGTAGAAGAATGCATGATGATTTCTGAAGAAAAGAAAATTGAAAATCTACTAAACAAAGTCGAGGATTTATCTTTACGGTTATTTCACTTAGAGGCCTACAATTTATTACAAGAAGTGCCTGAAGGTCTTATCTTATCTAATAATGAACTAACGACTAAATTGTTATATTATAAGGGAATTACTTGTTTATTAGGAAAAAAAGATAAAGCAGAAGCCTTGTTTTACCTATACCGGGGCGCGGAAATTGACCGTAAAGTCAATATTTACAACATTTTAAGCCTGAATGCGCTAGGTACGCTATATGAACTGGAAAAAGATATGAGAAAAGCGCAAGTATATTACGAAAAATCATTACAAGAATTGGAACAATTTAAATTAGAATGTTCCTTGGAGCGTTGTAGAATTTATTATAATTCTGCTAAATTCTACTCGGAAATGAAAGACTACCAAAAAAGTGTCATTTTAAGCGAAAAAGGGATTCAGATTTGTCGTGACAAACACTCCATTTATTTGCTAGATTATCTTTTATATGAAAAAGCCTTTAACAAACAAATGCTCGGGGAAGACACAGCCGATGACTATCGTCAAGCCTATTATTTTACACAATTTTTTGGCAATACAGAAGTCCTACAATATATTGAGAAAGATATGAAAGCTTTTAATATTTCCTATTAATTTAATCAAAAAGCCGATAAAAGCTGAAAATCCAGTTTTTATCGGCTTTTTGAAAAGTCTAGGCAAGTTGCTTTTAAAAATCAGCAGTCACGGTTACGATAAGCAAGACGAAGTATTTAGGAGGATTTAAAAATGAAAAGAGTAATGTGGTTTAGACGTGATTTACGATTACAAGATAATAAAGCATTAGCACACGCGTTACAAAATTCTGCAGCTGATGAATTGATTTTATTATTCCAAATGAATCCTCAACAATTTATTCAAGAAAGTGCTAATCATAACGCTTTTTTTGCAAGTTTAGCCTCGTTTAAAGAACGAATCGATCAAGAGGCACATTTACAAATCATGGTCGGCGAACCATTAGATTTATTTTCACGTTTGAAACGCAAATTACCCGATTGGCAGGCCATTTATTTTAATGAAGATACTTGTGGCTTTGGGGCAAAGCGGGACCAGCAAGCTATGCGCTTTTTTGAAGAAAATAATATTCAGTCTTTCTCTTTTCAAGATGCCTATTTGCATGGCTCTGAAGAAATTAAGAAGAACGATGGCAGCAAGTACCAAGTGTTTACGCCCTATTACAATAAATGGAAAGAGGCGCCTAAAGAAACCCCGATTCCTGTTTCCTATACAGCTGAAAAAATTTTTAGTGCGTGTCTTTTTCCAGAAGAGGAAGCAGCATATGGGGAACAGATTGCGAGAATTCCTTTAACACACTATAGTGTCGGCGAAGAAACAGCCAGAAGGCGCTTAAATACTTTTATTGATCAAAAACTTCAATCCTATGAAAATAAGCGTGATTTTCCTTATCAGGATCAAACGAGTCATCTGTCTACTTTTTTAAGAACGGGAGAACTTTCGATTCGCACCATTTGGCAAGAGCTTGCATCTGCGCCTTCTAGCTTAAGTAAAGAAACCTTCAAAAAAGAATTAGCTTGGCGTGACTTTTACAATATGATCTATAGTGCTTTTCCACAACAAAAAGAGGAAGCTATTCAAGAAAAATTTCGTTATATTCAATGGACAAATGACCCAGAAATGTTTGCCAAGTGGCAAAAAGGGGAGACGGGATACCCTATAATTGATGCCGCAATGCGACAACTGAATCAAACTGGTTGGATGCACAATCGCTTAAGAATGATTACTGCCTCTTTTTTAGTTAAAAATTTACACATCGATTGGCGTTGGGGTGAAAAATACTTTCAAAAAATGTTGATTGATTATGATGCCGCCAATAATATCGGTGGCTGGCAATGGGCTGCTTCGACAGGAACGGACGCTGTCCCGTATTTTCGGATTTTTAATCCAATTATCCAGTCAAAAAAATTTGATAATGACGGCCAGTTCATCAAAAAATATGTCCCAGAACTTAAACAAGTGCCACAAAAGTATATTCATCAACCAAATTTAATGAACGAAGCCTTACAAACGCAATATCATGTACATTTAGGAGAAAATTATCCAAAACCCATTGTCGATTATGCATCAAGTAAAAAACAAACATTATTTCTATATGAAGCGAGCAAAGAAATTCATCAAGAAATGAACAATCCAAGGTTTCAATAAACAGTAAACCCAACTAGCTTAGCAAACAACTGTAAGGTTAGTTGGGTGAATTGATTGGTCGAAAGAGAAGTGGCAAGTTATCGGCTAAAGTTTTTTATTTTATTCTAGTTAACATAATATACATTATACAAAGTAGAGTAAAAAGCATTGAAAAGCAAATAAAACCAGTCTTTAGTTTATCTAGACTGGTTTTGTCACTTGCGTTATATAAATTATGCTTGTTGTTTGATGGCTTGTTCGACGCGTGCTCCATATTCTGGATTTATTCTAGTGAACAAATCAATTTGACGCGCGATGATTTCTTGATTTTTCACTTGACCTAAAGATGCCGCTATATTGTTAATTAAGTTTTCTTTTTCTTCGCTTGGCAGCAAATTATACAAAGCGTTTGCTTGTGTAAAGTGATCTTGATTATAGCTATAATTACCAACATTTCCCTCAACTTCAAAGGAGCTAATTTTCGCCTTAGGATCTTCTTTTGGTGTTTCAGTATAACTATTTGGTTCGTAATTAATTTCGCTATTGCCATTGTCAAAACGCATATTGCCGTCTTTTTGGTAGTTATTTACAGGTGCTTTTGCTTGGTTGATTGGCAATTGGTGACTATTAGCGCCCACGCGATGACGATGTGCGTCCCCATAAGCGAACAAACGTCCTTGCAATAATTTATCTGGAGAAGCTTCAATACCAGGAACGAAATTCCCTGGTGAAAATGTTACTTGTTCAACCTCTGCAAAATAATTCTCTGGATTTCTATTTAAAGTCATCGTGCCAACTTCAATCAGCGGATACTCTTTTTGAGAAACCGTTTTTGTTACATCAAAAAGAGTTTCTTTCATTGTTAACGCATCTGCATACGGGATAATTTGCACAGATAATGTCCAAGAAGGAAATTCTTGATTTTCAATTGCATTATGCAAATCTTCAATATGGAAATCTGGGTTTTTCCCAGCAATTTCTTCTGCTAATTGACTCTCTAGATTTTTGATTCCTTGATTCGTCTTGAAGTGATATTTAACAAAAAATACTTCTCCAGCAGCATTGACCCATTTGAATGTATGGCTACCAAAACCATGCATGTGACGGAACGACAACGGAATGCCACGATCACTCATTAAAATTGTTACTTGATGAAGGCTTTCCGGTGAATGAGACCAAAAATCCCAAACTGCTTCTGGACTTTTCAAATGCGTCCGCGGATTTCTTTTTTGGCTATGAATAAAATCTGGAAACTTAATTGCATCACGAATGAAAAAAATGGGCGTATTATTGCCAACTAAGTCGTAATTTCCTTCATCTGTATAGAATTTAAGCGCAAAACCGCGAGGATCACGCAATGTATCTGATGAACCTAACTCTCCAGCTACAGTTGAAAAACGAGCGAATAAAGGTGTTTCTTTGCCAACTTCAGATAAAAAATCTGCTTTAGTATATTGTGCCATTGATTTGCTCACCTTGAAAATCCCATGAGCGCCAGCACCTTTGGCATGAACAACCCGTTCTGGCACGCGCTCACGATTAAAATGAGCTAATTTTTCTAATAAATGAACGTCTTGGATTAGGACAGGTCCAAATTCTCCTGCAGTTAGCGAATTTTGATTATCGCCAACAGGACTTCCTTGTGACGTAGTTAAATGTTGATTTTTCACCTAAAACACTCCTTCATCTAAAATTATACTCATTGTATAAAAAAAACACTCTGCATAACAAAAATAATGCTTAAAAACACTCAAAAACATTTGTTATTTAATAGAATGATTAAAAATAGCAATAGAATTTAAATCAAAAATAAATGTATTAACTTTAAACTGTTTACACCACCAAAAATAACAACCAATAATTCAAAGAAAACTAAAATGCTGTTTTTTTATTCAAAAAAAGACCTAGCATCCCAATCATGCTAGGTCTTTCGTTACTTTTTTTGAGGGACCGTTTTTATTGGTCATTCATCGTTATTGATTGATCGCAACAGTCGTGTCTTCAGTCGATAGACCTGTCATAGAGGTGCTATCGGAAAATATTTTTTCAACTTCTTGTTCTGATAAAATATTTTCTTTCTTAGGCATTGAAATCGTCGCTTTTTTGGCTTTTTGTGTAATGCTAATTTTACTAGATAATGATTCAAGTCCCATGTCAACGTTCTTGTCTTGTTGCGGTTTCACATTAATCAACATATTTGTTTTATTTTCTTTTGTATTAACAGAAACTTTAGCAGAAACATCTTTGACTTTTTCGAAAGGAACTTGTTCTTTACCTTTCTCAGATGTTTCTGTCGTAATTTTGATCAACTTTTGTAATTCTTTTTTTGTAAACGTATGGGTAATGGTGTCCCCTTTTTTCTCGAACGTATCCTTGTCTAATCCTTCTAAAAACTCTTTGCATTCCTTAGCAGACTGTTTTCGTTCTTTTTCCGATTCTTGATACTCTTTGATTGTATCTTGCCATTCTTTCGCACTTTCCTCGTTCATGGCTAAAAGATCAATGTATTTCCCTTTTAGTTTTTCTGTATCTAACTGAGAACTATCAATAGCACCGTCAGACATTGAGTCTGCGACAGCGACAATATATTCCATCATATCTGTTGCTAAATAGAGTTTTGGCTCTTTGCCCTCGTTATCTAATGATCCAATCAATGAAATCGGTACATCCATGCCCATCGCTTTTAATTTCATCTCTAAGTTGAATGCTTTTTCTTTTTTTGCATCTACTTGAATCTTCCCAGAAAGCGATGCGTCTTTGATTTGCGTGATGAGCATCCCAATCATAGGATTCGTTTGTGCACCATCTTCTTGTGAAAATTTCATGTCACTAATTGACATAGAGAAATCCCAAACCCCAGATTCTTGTGCGTTTTGATTGCCGATCCCTTGAATGAACTCATCTTTCGCACTTTTGCCACAGCCTGTCAGTAACAAAGCTGAACAGAAAACGCCTGCGATAATCCCCACTTTTCTTTTTAACACACTTTTTCCCCCTCATTATATAAAAAATTAATTCCCTTTTATTAAGAATAGCAAACATTGCTTATAAATAGCAATGTTTAATTTTAGATTTTCTCTCTTTTAATAAGTGGGATTGATTTAATCTTTTAGGTTTGAATCATTAAGCTGTATTATTTTTAAAATAAAATTGCTTTTCGCCAAAAAATACTGGGAAAAGTTCTGCTAAACTGCCAGCTAAAGGACCTTCTCGCAATTCTTTTTCAGTGACCCAAAACAAGGGTTGTTCCGTTTCTTCTGGTAGTTCATCCGCTGTTTCTGCAATGAATAATGCGGCTAATTCCCGCGCACCCGAACAATCATTCAGCCATTCTGCAACACCTACTAATTGTGGTTTCAGCACTAATCCTGTTTCTTCAAGGAGTTCGCGAACCATGGCTGTTTCCATGCCCTCGTTTTTTTCAACATGTCCGCCAGGGAACGTCCAACCAGGCCAATCCTTTTTTTGTCGTTCTTGCACAAGGATTTCATTTTTCTGATTTCTAATCATACATAATGTTGTTAATTCCACTTCAAAATTCCGCTTCATTTGGCACCTCATCATTTTTTCCTTTGTTAAGGTTACGATACAGAAAAACAGAGAAAGATTCAACTAAGAATTTTCTCTGTTTTATCATCTAGCTCTTTAATAAGTCGTATTGCGATTGATATAAATGATGATATAACGCATGTTTTGCCATTAGTTGATCATGAGATCCTTCTTCCACAATACGACCACCATCAATATAGAAAATTTTATCGCTATTTTTGATGGTAGAAAGCCGATGAGCAATAATAAACGATGTCCGTCCTTTTAGAAGTTGTTGTAGTCCTTCTTGTAACAATTCTTCTGTTTTTGTATCAATACTGGAGGTTGCTTCGTCTAAAATTAAAATTTTGGGATCTGCCAGTAAAGCACGAGCAAATGAAATTAATTGGCGTTGTCCTGCCGAGAGTGTACTACCCCGCTCTTCCACAACTGTTTCATAGCCATCTTTTAAATCCTTGATAAAATCGTGCGCACGAACAATTTTTGCGGCTTGGATGACTTCTTCCTCTGTGGCTGCTAAATTTCCGTATCGAATGTTTTCAATAATCGTTCCTGAAAAAATAAACGTATCTTGAAGCATTACCCCCATTTGTTTTCTTAACGAACGGAGTGTCACATCGCGAACATCATAACCATCAATTTTAACGGCCCCTTCATTCACATCATAAAAACGACTTAACAAATTGATGATTGTTGTTTTACCCGCACCTGTTGGCCCAACCAAGGCGATTGTTTGTCCTGGCTCAATATGAAAACTAACATCGGTCAAAATATTTTTTCCTTCTTCATAACGGAAATAAACATGCTGAAAGTCGACGGTTCCTTTAATTGGCGGCAACTCAATAGCTTGCGGCGCATCTTGAATTTCTGGAACAACATCCATCGTTTCAAAAATCCTTTCCAAATAGGCAGTTGCAGTAATCAGAGAATTGTAGAAGTTACCAATATTGATGACCGGATTCCAAAAGTTATTGATATAACCGATAAAAGCAATTAGCGTCCCAGTGGTAACGGACACACCTAATTGACGGATTCCTACGAAATAGATAAAACAAGTCGTAATAACGGATATATTTTGCACTGCTGGCCATAATAAATACTGGACACGCACAGCTTTCATAAAGGATTGACGATATTCTTCGCTTACCTCGTTAAAAATCTGGAAATTTTCATCTTCTCGTGCAAAAGATTGTGTAATTTTAATTCCTGAAATACTTTCATGAATATAGGCATTTAAGTTTGATTGTTTATTGCTAAGCTCTTGGTAAGCTTTCCGTTGTTTCCCTTGGATAAACAGAACCATCACGAACAACACAGGCAATAGCAGTAAACTGTATAAGGTTAATTTCACATCAATAAATAACATAAAAATTAAGGTGATAATCACATTAAATAAATCAGAAATTAAATTGATCAATCCGTTACTTAGTAAATCACTTAACGTATTGATGTAATTGACCACCCGTATTAAGATTTTTCCATGCGGCCGACTGTCAAAATAAGAAAATGGTAATTTTTGTAGATGCTCAAAAATTGAAAAACGCATATCTTTTAAAATATCTTGTCCAATTTCTGTGATGGCATATATTCGATAACGCATACACCAACCAATAATCACCAAGGAAAATAGGAAAATAGCCCCTAGTATCAAGAGTAACGAGAGATTCTTTTGTGGAATTACTTGGTCAATCGCAATTTTAGTAAAGTAAGGGCCTAACATACTTGCCAGATTAGCTAATATGATGACAAATAATGTTTTAAAAACAGCTTTTTTGTAAGGTTTAATATAGACGCCTAATCGTTTATAGTGAGACCAATTAAATTCTTTTTCTAAAGTCTCATCCACATCAAACGTATTTCTAGCCACGCGACTCACCTTCCTTTGTCAGACCTAATTGTTTTTGATATACGTCAAAATATTTGCCTCTTTGTTCGACTAATTCGCTATGCGTACCGCTTTCCACCACGCGGCCTTTTTCCATCATCAAAATTAAATTGGCCTCTCTCACAGAAGAAATTCGGTGGGCAATAATAAATGTCGTTTTCTTTTCCGTCAAACGGCCTAGTTCTTTTTGAATTTTTGATTCTGTTTCCATATCAACAGCGGAAGTTGTGTCATCTAAAATTAAAATAGCTGGATCTTTGGTTAAGGCACGGGCCAGTGAAATCCGCTGTTTTTGGCCACCAGATAGGCCAACGCCGCGTTCACCAACAATTGTTGCATAACCTTCGGGCATTCTGGAAATAAAGCTATGGGCATCAGCAATTTCAGCCATCATTTGCACTTGTTCCAAGTTAGCCAATGTGTTACCAAAAGCAATGTTATCTTCTATCGTATTGGAAAAAAGAAAGACATCTTGCATAACCATGGAGATATTTTCTCGCAATTTACGAACAGAATAGCTTTTAGCATCTTTTCCATCAATATAAACAGTGCCTTTGGTTGGATCGTAAAACCGAGCGATTAAGTTAACTAAAGTGGTTTTGCCTGAACCAGTTTCCCCTAAAATACCAATTGTTTCACCAGGTTTTGCTGAAAATGAAACATCCGATAAAATGGGGGTTTCTGGATCATCTGAAAAATGAAAGGACACGTGATCAAACGTCACATAGCCTTGGATCGGTTCTGCTTCTTTTTCCCGAGCAATGGGAATCTTCGGTTTCGTTGCTAATAACTGACGAATTTTAATGGACGATGCCGTAAAGCGTTGCACATCATTGATCAACCAGCCACTCATTCGCATCGGCATGTTCAACATCCAGAGAAAACCGTTAAAGGCCACTAAATCACCAATTGTCATCCGACCTTGAATTACAAAGAGGCCACCAAGAACTAAGGCAATAACATTTAAACTACCTGCAAAACCGTCTAACCACGGTAAATATTTTTTAGAGACATCTGCAGAAGCCATATTCCATTTTTTATAGTCTTCATTGTGCTTGTTAAACTTTTCAATTTCATAAGGTTCTTGAGAAAAAGCTTTAACCACCCGATTTCCACCAATATTTTCTTCGACCATTGAATTTAACCGAGAAAAACTTTCCCGAATCTCAAAAAATACCGGATGCGATTCCTTCGACATTTTTTGTGTTAACAGAAAAATCAAAGGTGTAATTAAAATTAATGCTAGCATCAATTGCCAATTGATCGTCCCCATCACAATCACGGCTGCGATGAACCATAAAATACATTCTAAGAGGTTATAAGTGACCCAAGAAACAAAATGGCGGATAGCGTCTGTATCCCCTGTCATTCGCGCCATAATATCGCCAACACGTGTATGATTAAAGAAATCAAAATCTAATTCTTGAAGTTTGACATACATATCTTTTCTTAAGTCAAATAACGCAGATTGTCCAACCGATTCAAACAAGACTTGATAACTATAACGAACAACTGTCCGAATAACGGTCACCCCAATCATAATCCCAAGAATTGGGACAAGCTCTTCAGTTTTCCCCTGATTGATTACTTGGTCTACAATTCTGCCAGATAACAATGGAATAATAACAATTAAAATAGCGTTAATAACGACAAAAATAACAGCTAGCAGTAACTTATTCTTATTTTTTTTAGCATATTGCCAAATCCATTCAAAACTATTCATTTTCTCCCCTACTCTCTCTTGTTTTTATGGACGTGTATAAGATTACTGTTTTTTTATAGGAAAAGAAATGGGCATTCTTGTATATTTTGATGTACAATATAGTATAGAAAGCGGATACAAGTAGGAGTGATTTTTTATGAACTACACAAATAGTCGAACGTTTAATCCTGAAATTTTATATGCCTTCGATCCTTGGAACGAAGAGACCCACCCTTATAATTGTCATCATCATGAATTTCTGGAAATATCTATTCTTTTAGAAGGTGAATCTGAATATATTGTTCAAGGGCAACAGTACCATGCCACTGCTGGTACGGTGTTTCTTTTTAATCCGCGAACGGAACATGGTGAGCAACAAAAAGCAGGAACTTACTCACATCAACTACACATTGGCATTTCAAATCTCTATTTAGAAGGCTTAGAGCGAAACGTATTTCCAAATAAATCAGCTTTATTAGATTTAAGTCATTTACATGGTGCTTTTTTAGAAAAAGCTTGGCAAATTGTTCATGAATTAAACCATCAAGAAGTTGAATCAGCGTTACAAATTAAAGCTTTAGTTATTGAACTATTGGTTTATATTTTAAGAAGCTTAGCAGTTGATCAAGAAAATAAAATTGAAACTCGGCTATCGAAAACGGAAAAAAGAAAACGAAATTTAGTCAATCATACGATTTATTATCTGGAAACGCACCATGACGAAGAAATTACTTTGGAACAGTTAGCTGAAATGTTATATGTTACCCCGACTTATTTGTCGAAAACCTTTAAAGCGGCCACAGGCGTTGGGCCAATCAATTATTTAATTCAAATCCGCTTAAACCATGCGAAAGAATTGCTGAAAAATGATTCCTTAAGTGTCAAAGAAGTGGCAAAAACGGTTGGTTACGAAGATGCCTATCATTTCAGTAAATTATTCAAAAAATATTATGGAAAATCCCCTTCACAATTTTAAGATAAAAAAACAAGGAATCGTCGGCTTCATTGCGTCCGTTTCCTTGTTTTTGCTTTACGTTGACTCTTTTAACTGTTTCGTCATTGTATAATCGGTATGGCGTTCATTTCCCATATAAAAATCATGTTCATCTGTTTTGACGAAGCCTAATGATTGATAAAATTTTTGCGCTGGATGATTATGTTCCCAAACACCTAACCAAACCGTCTCTTTTTCTGCTTCTTCCGCTAATTCAATTGCTTTCGTAATCAAATGTTTGCCTAAGCCTAAACGCTTAAAAGATTTACGAATATAAATGCGCTCAACTTGTAACGCTTGTGGATGTTGATAGGTAATCTGAGCATCACCGTGATTTAATTTCACATAACCTGCAAGTTCATTATTATAAAAAGCAAAGAAATATTGCGAATCTTTATGTAAGATTTCGCTTTCTAAAACTGCTGGACTAAATTTCCTCTCATAATGTGCCTGTAAATCCTCTTCGTTTTCGCCATCTCCATAAGTATCTGCAAAAGTCTCTTGGCAAATGGCCTCTAATTCTGGTACGTCTGCGACGGTACACTCTCTAATAAATACTGACATACTAAAACTCCTTTGTAGATTAAATCAACTGTTTAATTAAAATTAAACAAGGATTCCAAGCGTCCCATAATGTCGGAAAAACCTCAAGGCGCTTAAAACCCAATGATTCGTAAAAACGAATAGTATGATCGTACACGGAATAATTTCCTTCGTCAACTGTTTTGACTTGAATAAAAAAATAGTTATTTTTAGAATACGTTTCCACGCTTTCTATCAATAACTTGCCGATACCTTTGCGATGATACCGCTTTTTAACTGCCATACAATGGATTTCTACTGTATCTTTACTTGTTTCTGAAAGTGTTATAAAACCGAGTATTTTATTCTCTACATCCTTTGCCACCCACATAGGTAAAGTGCTAGCTATATCGATATACTTGCGGGTCTCTTTTTCAAGGCCAAACCATTCTGGAAGATTAAACAATACTTCTTGTGCTGCCTGAGTCTTTTTATCTGCATTTTTTTCCCTTATAATTGTAAATTCTTTCAATTTACAACCTCCTTTTTGTTTACATAACAAAATTATTGTATACACAATCCTTTTTATTAAATAATAGCATAGGTAGTTTAAAAATGTAAGTTAGTCATTTATTCTTTATTATTTCCTTAAAACGACGCCTTTTCTCGCTAAATCTGCCCTTTCTTTATTTTTTTCTGTTAAACTAAACGTATTAAGTCTATGAGGAGCGTGCGTATATGGATTATCTGAACACCTATAAGCGGTTGCTAGCATTGGCAGATGCAGGTCTTTTTTACGGGAAAGATGCTTTTGATCAAGAACGTTACCAAGAACTACGGGAACTTACGTTACAACTTATTAGCACAACCGGACACGAAGCGACTGTTTTGCCCGACTTAGAAAAAATCTTAACTAAAGAGGAAGGTTATCCAACACCGAAAGTAGATGTTCGCGGTTTGATAAAAAAAGAGAATCGTTTTTTATTAGTTGAAGATTTACAGACCAAAGAATGGTCATTACCTGGTGGCTATGCCGAAATTGGCTGCTCCCCTAAAGAAAATATTGAAAAAGAAGTATTGGAAGAAACTGGCTTAGTTGTTACAGCAAAAGAATTGCTTGCTGTTTATGATACAGATAAACGAAAAGACATTCCTCAACTATTTCAGTACTATAAAATGATCTTTTCTTGTGAGATTTTAGAAAATCATCCCTTTGAAAAAAACATTGAAACCTCGAATTGTGCTTATTTTTCTTTAGATAATCTCCCCCCTCTTTCTATCAAACGAACAACGAAAGAGCAATTAATGGCATTAATGAACCAAACAACTGGAGCGCTTAGTGACTAACAAAAAGAGGTCGGGACAGAAGTGTTTAACTCCGAGAAATAAGAAGGAATTTCCGAAAATTGTTCTTTAATTTTTGGAGAATTTCGGCTTATTTCCGAAGGAGTTGCTTCTGTCCCCGCCGTTTATCAATTTTTAAGCCTGGGCCAAAAATCCAAAGTGATTTTTGGCCCAGGCTCTTTTTCTATTATTAATTACATATTTTCTAAAGCGGCTTGGGCTAATAAGTTTAAGTAGTTCCAAGGGCGATCAAAATGTGGTTGGAAGAAGAAATCAGAAATCGCTAAATCTTCGACAGTCATTTTATTTTGGACCGCTAATGATAAAGTATTGGCAGATTGTGTGATATCATATTTAGACATCAATTGACCACCAACAATGCGTTGTGTTCCTTTTTCATAGACTAATTCCATCAGAACTTTTTCAGTTGTTGGCATAAACTCTGGACGATAGTTATCTTCGAAAACAGTTGCTTCGACATCTAGTCCGTTTAATTTGGCACTTTCTTTTGTCACACCTGTTGAACCAATTTTCCAACCGAATAAATATAAGCCAGAAGTTCCCTGTGTGCCACGATAAGCCAATTTTTGTTCAGTCAAATTACGACCTACTAGCATACCTTGACGAACAGCATTCGTTGCTAACGGGATATAATTTTTTGTTTGACTTGGGTTGTAGTGAACAACTGCACTATCACCCGCAGCAAAAATATCAGGATTGCTTGTTTGCATATACTCATTGACTTCAATTGCACCGTTTGGTAACATGTCAACTTTATCTTTTAATAATTCTGTATTTGGACGGAAACCTACACACATAATCACCATATCTGCTTCGAATTCTTGACTTGGTGTAATAACTTTTGCCACTTTTCCTTGCTCATCCGCTACGAATTGTTGGACATTTTCACCTAAAGCTAAGTTAACGCCACGATCAACTAATTCTTTTTCTAGAACATCTGTGAATGGCTTATCTAAATATTTATTTAAAATGCGGTCTAACCCGTCAACTAAAGTGACTTCTTTACCTGATTCTACAAAAGCTTCTACTAATTCAATACCAATATAACCGCCACCAACGACAACGACACGTTTGGCATCTTTCGCTTTTTCAATAATCACGTTGGCTTGTGAATAGTTTTTACATAATAAAATATTTTCAGCATCAATTCCTGGAATTGGTGGAATAATTGGCCAAGAACCAGTTGTCATCACTAATTTATCATAAGAAACGGTCTCAGTTGCGCCCGTTTGTAAGTTTTTCGCTATAACAGTTTTGTCGTCCACGTTGATTTCTTCAACATTGTGTTCCATCTTCACTGTTGCTCCTAAAGAAGCCAGTTCTTCTGGATTTGAATAAAATAAATCAGCAGCATTTTTAACTACGCCTCCAACGTACAAGGCAATTCCGCAAGATAGGAAGGAAATATTGTCATTTCTTTCATATACAGTGACTTCCGCCTCCGGGTGATTTGCTAAAATACTTTTAACTGCTGAAGTTCCAGCATGGGTACATCCTACGACTACGACTTTCATGTTGTAAATCCCTTCTTTCACAATCTTTGTTTTGCAGAGGTGACGTCTCCCTCTGTCTGTTTAAAATATATCAGAGGAATCAAGCTTATTCGAGTTCTATGCTTGTGAATCGCATATAAAAAAATTCACAAACTGTTGCTAATTCTTAATAATAGCTAGTTAATTTTTTGTTTTTAAGAATTTAAAAGTCAATAACCACACAAAAAAACAAGCATAAGAGTGAAAACTCTTACGCTTGTGAAATTTGCCTAGACAAGTGACTTATCTTTTGATAAATTTTTAACAGTATGTAATTTTTTACACATTCTCCTGTTGTGCTTGTTGGCAATCTGGACATAATCCATATAATTCTAAACGATGTTCATTAATTTCGAAGCCTGTTAATTTACTAGCGGCCATTTCAACGTCCTCTAACCCTGGATAATGAAAATCAACGATTTTACCACATTTTTGACAAATCACGTGATAATGTTTCTTCGAACTAAAATCAAAACGACTAGATGCATCGCCATAACTCATTTCTTGAACGAAACCGATTTCAGTAAATAAACGTAGATTGTTGTAAACCGTTGCTACACTCATATTTGGAAAATGATCTTCTAATGCGCGATAAATTTCATCAGCTGTTGGGTGTGTATGATTTTCGATTAAATATTCCAAGATAGCATAACGTTGCGGAGTAATTCGGATATTGGCTTCTTTTAATTCAGCAAGTGCATTTTTAACCAATACGTTGTCCATCTTTGTATCCCTCCCCTGTCTATCTTTCTTAAATAATACTATTTCTTATTACGATTGACAAGAATTATTGTAGGATTCTCGTGGAAAAAACGAGCATTTTACTAAACTAAGAGAAATGCTCGTTTTTTGGCGTGTTTTTTATTCTGGAAATTCGTAAAGAGCTGTCGAAAGATAACGTTCACCATTATCTGGAACCAGCGCTAAGACACGTTTGCCTGCGCCTAATTCGACTGCCAAATCAATGGCAGCTTTAATTGCTGCCCCTGCTGAAATCCCCACAAGGATGCCCTCTTTTGGCCCCATTAAACGAGCAGTTTCTAACGCGTCTTCACTAGAAACGGCGGCAACTTTTTGATAAACAGTGGTGTCTAAAACTTCTGGGACAAAACCAGCGCCTATTCCTTGGATTTTATGTGGACCTGGTTCGCCACCTTCTAAAACAGGCGACTCCGTTGGTTCTACTGCAACAATTTCAATATCTGGAAAAATCCGTTTCAATTCATGGCCAACTCCTGTAACGGTTCCTCCAGTGCCAACACCAGAAACAAACGCATCTAAGCCACGTTTACCAAAGACATCAACAATTTCTTTTCCTGTTTTTTGTTCATGTACCATTGGATTAGCTGGATTATTAAATTGCAAAGGCATGAAGTACCCATGTTCTTCTGCTAATGCTGTGGCTTTTGCAATTGCCCCTTTCATTCCTTCGGCACCAGGGGTTAATAATAAATCAGCCCCATATGCTTGCATTAATTTGCGGCGTTCAATACTCATAGTATCTGGCATCACAATCTTAACTGGATATCCCAACGCAGCACCTACCATTGCTAACCCAATGCCTGTATTACCACTAGTCGGCTCAATAATCGTTTGTCCAGGTTTTAGGCGACCATCTGCTTCGGCTTGTTGGATCATGCTTAAAGCAATTCGATCTTTCACACTGCCACCAGGATTAAAGAACTCTAGTTTAACAAAAACATCTGCAGCTCCTTCTGGTACCATCCGTTTTAATTTCACAACTGGGCTTTGACCAATTAACTCTGTTACTGATTTTACATAACCTTTAGTCATAATCCTACATCCTCCAATTTTACAAACAATATAATAATTCTTTCTCTAAGCATAGCTCAAAAAAACGATTTCTACCAGAAAAACGAATTTTAGTTTGTGAAAAATTAAATAAAAAAACGGATTATACTCATCCAATAATTGCTGCTGGCCCTACCTATTTTCACGATAAAAGACCTTACAAAAACTACTGCTTTTGTAAGGTCTTTCTTCAACTAAATAATTGCAAAATTAACCGATTTGGATGGTTTGACCCACCGATAAAACAGAATCCAATGTTAATCCATTTAGTGACATTAAATTATCAACTGTCGTTCCAAAACGTGCAGCAATGTCCCACAATGTGTCGCCGTTTGCGACAGTGTAACTTTGACTAGCTACAGTTTCTGCTGTTGCTGTTGCAGAAGCCGCTGTATCGATTGTTGTATCAACGGTTCCCGTTGTATCTGAATAACTAGTGGTTTGAGCGACTGGTGCTCCCCAATCATATTGAGTTAAATTATATGCTTCAATTAACCAATTCAATTTTTCGGCATAGCCTGGATCAGTTGCATAACTTCCAGCTAAAGCGGCTGTTGCATCGCGATAACTGCTAGTATTACTCTTCCAAACGCCAGAATAATGGTATGTATCCCCAAAAGCAGTGGAACGAATAACATTGGCATGATCTTGGAACGATTCCGCATAAGAATTATAACTTCTAAATGCTGCTGTGACGGTCACCCATTGTCCGTCTAAATATTCTTTTGTTGGCATATAAACAGATTGTCCATTATAACTTCCTTTTACACCAAACAAGTTATAGTTCGGTGCAGATGCTAACCCAGAACTACCATAACTACTTTCTAGCAACGCTTGAGCAATCATGACGGAAGCATACATATCATTGCTATTGGCAACGGCTGCTGCTGAATTTCCGATTTCATTAATAAATGCTTGCTGGCTTGATTCTGCTTGGGCAGGTACCGCAGCACCAACCACAGGTGCTAAAATCATTGAAGTCCCCGCAACGGCGGTAGCACGTTTATAAGCTTTTTGCTTTTTAAGAGCTTTTTGAATATGTTTACTACTTCTTGTTAACTGTTCGCTCATTCATTTTTCCTCCTCACTGTCTCACTTTTCTATTTTACCGTTAATTTCCTATTGAAACAAGAAATAAACGTATTAAATTTTGAGTTTTAAAATTTCTGTAATGTAATTGAAATCTTGTTTGTATTTAATTAACCCTCTTCACACTTGTGAAAACAACCACTTCTTCTTTTCAATTTGATGAGATTTTTGTTATTTATCCTCTTACTTTTCTTTATTTATTGTGATAAAATTTTTAATGGACTTGTCACTTTTTGAACAAACTTTATAAGAGAAGTCTGTTTTTGTAGTCAAAAACAACTATTACCAAGTAGTTGTTGTATTACAAAATGAATTACATAGAAATGTAGGTGGTTAGATGAAGAAACAACAATCGGGTTTAACAAATCAAGTGACGTTTTTATTAGCGTTAACTTGCGGGGTCGTGGTCGCCAATATGTATTATATTCAACCAATTGGCACCCAAATTGCTCAGGACTTTCAAGTCAGTATTGGTTCTATTGGTTTTGTTACTATGCTGACCCAATTAGGGTATGCGCTAGGCTTACTTTTTCTTGTTCCATTAGGCGATGTCGTTGATCGCCGCAAATTAATCATTCGAGTAGCTGGGCTCTCCTCGCTGTCTCTAAGTGCTGCGTTTTTTGCACCAAGTTTTCTTCTGTTTGCACTCTCTTCTTTTTTTATTGGGTTGCTCTCTATTGTCGCCCAAATTATTATTCCTTATGCTGCGGTCATGGCGGGACCAGCGAACCGTGGTAAAGTAACAGGTCGAATGCTAGGCGGACTATTGACAGGAATTTTATTGTCTCGAACGATCTCGGGTTTCATTGCTAGTGCAGCTTCTTGGCGAACAGTGTACCTAATCGCCGTAATATTCGTGTTAGCATTGGTCGTTCTACTCCAATTAAAATTGCCCAAAACAGTGATACATACTCAAACTTCAAATCGATTAACTTATTTAGGTTCTTTGAAAAGTCTTCCTAAGCTAATCAAATCGCAACCTTTGTTAAGAGAAGCAACTGTCAATGGCTTTTTTATGTTTGCAACCTTTTCAATTTTTTGGTCTACATTAATTTTCTTTGTTAGTAGTCCAGCTTATTATTGGGGACCGAAAGAAGTCGGTATTTTAGCAATTTTTGGGTTATCAGGGGCTTTCGTAGCACCCATCATTGGTCGTCTATCCGATTATTATCCAGAACGGAAGATCGTTTTGATTGGCCTGTTGATGCAGTTCGGTAGTTTTATCTTACTTTTTCTAGGTGGAACACATGTGGTCTTACTAATCTTAGCAATTATTGTTTTAGATATCGGTACTCAATTTGGGCAAGTAGCCAATCAAACACGCGTCCAAAATTTGGGAGAAGAAGCCAGCAATCGTAACAATACCGTCTTTATGTTTTTCTATTTCATCGGCGGTTCACTAGGGTCATTGATTGGTACATTAATGTGGCAAAACTATGGTTGGTCTGGTGTTACTTTAACTGGTATTGGGTTCCAATTGTTCGCATTATTTTTCCACTTTATGCTCTTTGCTCCCAAAAAGAAATGAAGCAAAAAAACCTGAATGCTATCACAAGCATTCAGGTTTTTTAATGTTTATTTATAGTGATTTATAGGTATTAACCACATTTTCAGGAGTAAAGCCGAATTTTTCAAGAACTAGACCGCCAGGTGCAGAAGCGCCGAAGTGATCAATTGTGATTGTTTTGCCTTCCGTTCCTACATAGCGTTCCCAACCAAAGCTTGCTGCAGCTTCAATCGCCACACGTTTTGTCACAGCTTTAGGTAACACACTTTCTTTATATTCAGCAGATTGTTTTTCAAACAAATCAAAACTTGGCATTGACACGACAGATACATCGATGCCTTCTTCCGCTAATTTCGCTTGTGCTTCCACTGCTAGATTTACTTCAGAACCAGTCGCAATTAAAATCCCTGCTGGTTGTTCACCTTTTTGTGGTGACAATACATAAGCACCTTTTTGAACAGAATCAGAAGCGTGTTCTAACGTTCCTTCTAAAACAGGTAAGTTTTGACGACTTAGAACTAAAATAGTTGGTGTTTCCGTAGAAGTCATAGCAATTTTCCAAGCAGCAACAGTTTCATTGCCGTCTGCTGGACGAATCACATGAACATTTGGAATGCAACGAACACTTGCTAATTGCTCAATTGGTTCGTGTGTTGGCCCATCTTCACCCACCGCAACAGAGTCATGCGTTAAGACGTAAGTTACAGGAACTTTTTGTAAAGCGGCTAAACGGATTGCTGGACGTAAGTAGTCAGTAAAGACGAAGAATGTCCCGCCATAAACATGACTACCACCGTGTAATTGAATCCCGTTCATTGCTGCAGCCATTGCAAATTCGCGAACACCAAACCAAATATTACGGCCTTCGTATTGACCAGGTTCGAAATCTTTTTCTGCAGCAACCATTGTATTATTTGAGGCAGATAAATCAGCTGAACCGCCCCAGAAACTTGGAACAACTTTTGAAATAGCTTGAATCGTTTCTTTACTTGTTACACGACTTGCGGCACTTGTTCCTAGTTCATATTTAGGTAATTCTTGTTCCCAACCTTCAGGTAATTGGTTGGCAAAAGCTTCTTTAAATTGTTTGGCTAATTCTGGATGCGCATGTTCATAGTTCTTAAACATCTCATTCCAAGCCTCTTCAGCTTTTTGGCCTTCGTCAATCATCGTTTCTTTAAAACGAGCAGCGACTTCCTCTGGCACAGTAAAGTCAGGATATTCCCAACCATAAACAGCTTTAGCCGCTGTAATGCCCTCTTCACCAATTGGCGCGCCGTGAACGGAAGAAGTTCCTTCTTTTGGTGCTCCGTAACCGATGACTGTTTTAACTTCAATCAATGTTGGTTTATCTGTTTCAGCTTTAGCCGCTTCAATCGCAGCCTCTATTTCATCTAAATCATTGCCATCTTTAACTAAAATATGTTGCCATCCGTATGCTTCATAACGAGCCCCAACATTTTCAGTAAAGGCTTTAGAAGTTGGTCCATCTAATGAGATGTCATTTGAATCGTACAAGACAATTAATTTTCCTAATTTCATATGACCTGCCATTGAACTTGCTTCTTGAGAAACACCCTCCATTAAATCGCCGTCACCACAAATTGCGTACGTATAATGATCCATAATAGGGAAACTATCACGATTATAAGTTGCAGCTAAATGCGCTTCAGCCATTGCCATACCAACAGCCATAGCAATCCCTTGCCCTAGAGGTCCCGTTGTTGCTTCAACACCATCTGTGTGGTGCACTTCTGGATGCCCTGGTGTTTTACTATCCCATTGACGGAAATTTTTCAAATCGTCAATTGTTACGTTGTATCCTGATAGATGTAATAAGCTGTACAACATTGCAGAGCCGTGGCCTGCTGAAAGTACAAAACGATCACGATCAACCCAGTTTCTAGAAGTTGTTGGGTTCACCTTTAAATGTTTTGTCCAAAGTGCATACGCCATTGGGGCAGCACCCATTGGTAAACCAGGATGTCCTGAGTTCGCTTTTTGTACGGCTTCAATACTTAATGTCCGGATTGTATTAACGCCCAATTGATCTGTCTTGTCAAACAAAAAAATCATCTCCTAATTTAGGTTTTTTTTACCTTTATTCATAGTGTAGCTTATTTCGACAATGAAAGCAATTACTTTCTGTTGTGAAGTCCTTTTTCACGTTGAATTTGTTTTAGTTTTTCAGGAGTCACATCGGTCCCTTCTTGATCCACGACCTTCATTCCTTCGATATGGTGACGCATCCCTCCACGAAATGCTTCTAAATACTCTTTACGTAATTCTTGTTGTTCGACTTTTTCTTTCGCACTAAGTTCTTCCACTTTTGCTTTATTCGCTAATTCATTTATACGGGCAATTTTTTCTTTCGATAACATCAAAATCCCTCCTTACTCTCACTGTCTATATTATAAGAACTGCCTTAAAAAAACAACTATATTCTGATATTTATAAAACACGAACGCTTGTTTGATTTCGTTCGCATTTTATGGTACACTAATTTTATCAATTGAAAGAAGGTGCGGGTTTTGGCGAAACGTACAGAAACAAGACAATTAGAAGTACTTAAATATATATACGAACAAGTCGAATTAAAGGGTTATCCGCCAACCGTTCGCGAAATTGGGAAGGCTGTTGATTTATCCTCAACTTCTACCGTTCACGGACATTTAGCTCGTCTTGAAAAAAAGGGTCTAATCTTACGTGACCCAACAAAACCGCGAGCAATCGAATTAACACCAGAAGGCTTGGAAAAGATCGGAATTCAACCGACAACTATTCCGATGTTAGGTGTCGTAACTGCTGGTGAACCAATTTTAGCGGTGGAAGAAGCATCAGATTTCTTCCCGTTACCTCCTGATTTACGTACAGAAGAAAATGCTTTATTTATGTTGACGATTCGAGGAGAAAGTATGATTAACGCAGGTATTCTAGATGGCGACCAAGTGATTGTTCGTAAGCAATCGAATGCCAATAATGGCGACATCGTAATTGCAATGACCGATGAAGATGAAGCAACCTGTAAACGATTCTTCCGAGAAGTAGATCATATCCGCTTGCAGCCTGAAAATGATGCATTAGCGCCTATTCTTTTAGATAACGTTACAATTTTAGGTAAAGTTGTTGGTTTATATCGCAATCATATTTAATAAAAAAAGGAAGTCACTCCGTTGAGCGGCTTCCTTTTTTGCTTGTTAACAAGTGAATAGCCTTTTGGGCTTCCTCGATAACCTCTTCTTCAGTTTCTACAGAAAGTAGATAATTTAAAGCTTCTAAACTTTGCTCAGGTTCTCTTTTTGCGAGCTGACCTAACGACCAAGCAGCTGTTCCGCGAATGACAGGACGCTGATCATTTAAACAGAGAATAATTTGTGGGATAGCTTCACGGCCGCCCAAATTCGCTAACGCAATTAAAGCATTTCGTTGCAATGGTTTTTTGCCACGCCAAGAGCCTGCTAAGTGTCCGAATTGCTGTTTAAATTCTTTATTGGAAATAGTTAATAACGGTGCCAATTTGGGATAAACTTCCTCAATCTTTGGTTCCATCTCTTCATGAAAATGAAAATCTTTTCCTTTATTATAAGGGCAAACCAGCTGACAAATGTCGCAACCATAAATGACGTTACGCATTTTTTTCCGATACTCTTCAGGCATCATGCCTTTTGTTTGCGTTTGATAAGACAAACATTTTTGAGCATTCATTCGACCGTCCCCTAACAAAGCCCCTGTAGGACATCCTGTGATACAACGAGTACAATCACCGCAACCATTTGGAACAGGTTCATCTGGTTCAAATTGAATGTTGGTGGTCACCTCACCTAAATATACAAAGGAACCAAATTCTTCGGTAATCAGTAGACCATTTTTACCAATGAATCCTAAACCCGCCCGCTGAGCAACAGCGGTGTCAACATATTCGCCAGTATCTACTTGCGGCCGAAAGTGCCAGTGTTCTTTTTCTGCTTCAGTGGCAGCTTGCTCTTCAATAAAAGCAATTAATTTTTGCAACCGATCCTGCAAAATGTGATGATAATCAATTCCCCAAGAGGCTCGCGCAAATTGTCCACGCTTTTCATCTCTAGGCATTTTTTCCTGAGCTTTGGTGGGATAAGCTAAAGCAATGGAGATAATACTTTTAGGATGCTCAAACGTTTTTTCTGGGTAAATTCGTTCTTCCACATTTTGATGTTCAAACCCCGAGTTATATCCTCGCTCTCGTTGTTCATGCAGAGAATCTTCTAATTCAATAAATGGTTCAGCATGAGTAAAGCCGATTTTATCGATGCCTAAACGTTGACTCTCTTGAATAATTTTTTCTTTCAATGTCGGCATTGCTCATGCCTCCCTTCATTTTATTATTTATCGTTTCGATGATACGTTTCATAGTCATGTGCATAGAGATTTTTCTCGTCCACGACGCCGGGAACAGTGGCAACTTTTTCCCAAACAGACCAGTCGATTTCTGGAAAGAAGGTGTCGCCTTCAAACGTTTCATGAATCATCGTCCGATATAAGACATCGCATGCGGGAATCAGTTCTTTAAAAACGACAGAACCTCCACCAATAACGGTCACGCCTTCATACTTGTCAGCATACGCAAGAATTTCCTCTACGGAATGCATAACCAAAACGCCTTCAGCTTGGTAATCCGGATTACTGGTAAGAACAATCGTTGTTCGATTTGGTAACGGACGACATCCCATACCTTCGAAAGTTGCACGTCCTAAAACCAATGTATTATGAATTGTTTTTTCCTTGAAAAATTTCAAGTCGTTGGGTAAATGCCAAGGCAATTTGCCTTCTTTACCAATCACTCCTTGTTCATCTTGGGCCCAAATGGCTGCTAACATAGCTTCTCTCTCCTTTTTTATACGGCAATCGGCGCTTTAATCGCTGGATGTGGGTCATAGCCTTCTACTTTAATATCTTCCATATCAAAATCAAAAACAGAAGCCTTGTCTGGATTCAAAACGAGCGTTGGAAAAGAACGAACTTCTCGTGATAATTGTTCTTGCATTTGCTCCACATGATTTTGATATAAGTGGGCATCTCCTAGCGTGTGTACAAACTCCCCCACTTCTAAACCTGTTTCATGTGCAATTAGATGTGTCAATAAAGCATAGCTTGCAATGTTAAAAGGAACACCTAAAAAAACATCGGCACTGCGCTGATAAAGTTGACAGCTTAATTTTCCTTCATTTACATAAAATTGAAACATAGTGTGACAAGGCGGCAACGCCATTGAAGGCACATCTTCTGGATTCCAAGCGGAAACAATTAAACGGCGAGAATCAGGATTGGTTTTAATCATTTCAATCACATTAGCTAATTGATCGATAAAGCTACCATCTTTGGTTTCCCAGTGACGCCATTGCGCACCATAAATATTCCCTAATTCACCATATTTTTCTGCAAACTCTGCATCATTTAAAATGGCATCACAGAATTTTTGATGTTCTTCTTTGTATTGTTCTGCAAACGCTGGATCTTGTAAGACACGATGCCCAAAATCCGTCATGTCTGGTCCTTGATAATCTGCGCTTTTTACGTAACGTTCGAACGCCCATTCATCCCAAATATGATTATTTCGCTCTAACAAATAACGAATATTCGTGTCGCCTTTTAAAAACCACAATAACTCACTTTTAATCAAGCCAAACGGTACTCGTTTGGTTGTTAGTAAGGGAAATCCTTTGGCCAAATCAAAACGCATTTGATAGCCAAATAAACTATACGTACCAGTTCCTGTACGGTCTTCTTTAAAATGACCTTCTTCTAAAATCTTTTTTCCTAGCGCTAAGTATGCTTCTTCCATCTTATTCCCTCCGTCTCTTAATCCGCGTATTCACTCAAGTATTCCCAACGATTCATTTTTTCTTCTAACAATTGTTCCGTTGCTGTTACTGCTTCTTGCAATTCTTGTAAACGAACAAAATCATCACCCTGATGATTCATTTCTTCAGTTAATGTTTCTAATTTCGTTTCTAATTGTGTGATGTCTTCTTCAATTGTTGCCCACTCTTTTTGTTCCATATAAGTCAGCTTTGTTTTTTCTTTCTTTTCTGTCGATGCTTCTTTTACTGGTTTATTGAGCGGTTTTTCTTTGACCTTTTCTTGTTCTTTTTGGTTCGCCAAATATTCACTCATCGTGCCATAAAATGATAGGATCTGACCATTTCCTTGAAAAACTAACAATTTATCCATTGTTTTATCCAAGAAATAACGGTCATGAGAAACCGCAATTACCGCTCCTTTAAACGTTTGGATATAATCTTCTAAAATGGTCAACGTATCAATGTCCAAATCGTTGGTTGGCTCATCCAATAATAACACGTTAGGCTGACTAATTAATAATTTTAAGAGATATAACCGGCGTTTTTCTCCACCAGACAGTTTGCCAATCAGTGTGCCATGCATAAAACGAGGAAATAAAAAGCGCTCTAACATTTCAGCGACCCCAACGCTGCTTCCATCACTGCGTTTCACTTCTTCTGCTGCTTCTTGCAAATAAGCAATCATCCGTTGATTAGGGTCCATTTCTTCGTTTTGCTGGGTATAATAGCCAATTCGGACGGTTTCACCGATACTATATAGGCCACTCTCTAAAGGAATGCGGCCAGCTAAAATATTTAATAATGTGGATTTGCCTGCACCGTTTTTACCAGTAATGCCAATTCGATCGTTTGCTTGAATGAGTAAATTAAAGTCTTTCAAAAGCTGTTTATGATCAATGGCATAATTTCCTTCCTTGATTTCCAGAACTTTTTTCCCTAAACGCTGCGTGGCAAAGTCTGCTTCTAAGGTGCCATTGGTTTGTACCTGATGCAAGTTTTCTTTTAAATCCTGAAACCGATCAATTCTTGCTTGCTGTTTTGTTCCTCGTGCTTGAACGCCCGCTCGCATCCACGCAAGTTCTTGTTTGAAGAGGCGCTTTCTTTTTTCTTCTTGCTCTACAGCGACACGTTCACGTTCGGCTTTTTCCATCACATACGTTTCATAGTTTCCTTTGTATTCATACAGTTTTCCAAAAGAAAGTTCGAAAATCCGATTGGTTACTCGATCTAAAAAGTAGCGGTCATGGGTCACCATTAAAACCGCACCACGATAGTTATTTAAAAAGTTTTCCAGCCATTCAATCGTTTCATAATCCAGATGGTTCGTTGGTTCATCCAATAACAGTAAATCAGGCGCTTCAATTAAGACTTGCGCCAAGCTTACTCGTTTTAACTGCCCACCAGAAAGCTCACCTATTTTCTTTTCCAATGTGGGAATGCCTAATTTTTGTAAAATAATTTTTGCATTGGTATCTGCTGTCCAAGCATCTTGTTTATTCATGGCTTCTTCTGCTTGCGTGTAACGTCTTTGAACCCCTTCGTCTAAACCATTCTCACTTAAAGCAGCTAACGCTAATTCATAATTTTTGACCGCTTTTATGATTGGGCTGTCTCCTTGAAACACGGCTTCTGCAATCGTAATATTCTCGTCAAATGTTTGATTCTGGGAAAGGTACCCAATTTGATAATCACTTGGCTGCTGAATTGCAGCAAGATCACCATCACCGCTATCTACGCCAGCAATGATATTTAATAAACTGGTTTTCCCTGTGCCGTTAATCCCAATTAAACCAATGCGATCTTTTTCGTGAATCAAAAAAGAAAGATGATCAAATAGTGTTTTTTCCCCATATGTTTTGGTTAAATCTGTTACTTTTAATTCTTTCACCGACACTACCAACTCCTTCTATTTTGGTCTTGCTTATTGTATCAAAAATTGGATTATAAAAAAAGTGCATGAGATAAAAATCGTCTTGGTTTCATCTCATACACTATACTTATTCTTTATTAAAATTTTTAACAAATCGTTTCAGCGGAACATTATTCACTTCGCCGCTAATCGAATAACTCTCTAATAAATTGACATTTTTTCGTAACTCGTTTGCTTCGATAATTGAAATGCGTTCAGATTGTTCGTAATGATCAATCATCCGTCGTTCTTCTTGGAAGCCTAATAATAGGTCTTTGACATAGTCTGTCTCCGTATGAACAATATACGAATCAATAAATTCGCCTTTTTCAAACTTATGGGCTAAATCCAAGCGTCCGTCAATGAAAAAATCAATTAAATCATCATCATAGACACCGCGCAAATTATCTAAACTTTTTAGAATAACTTGAGAATTTCTTAGAAAAACTTGACGAATATTTTCTAATTCTTCGTTTCGTAATTCTTTTTCTTCTTCAGAAGCTTCACCACGATTGAAAAATAGCTTAGGATGTAAAAGAATCGAAATGATTTGTCGAGCAAATAATAACCAAAAGCCTACAATCGATAATAATTGTTTGGCAATCGACCGTTGCATCCGTGTAATCAAGCGTTGATACATACGATAACTTCTGACACTAATTTCTCCTTGTTTCAGACTTTCTTCTAAGCCGTCTCGTTCAATGGACACAATTAACGTCCGCAACTCTTGCACTTCTTGTTTTCGTTCTGCACTTAGCTGCTCGGTATACAATTCTTTTAAACGATCTTGATAATTTTCAATGACCGCATTCATTTCACCACGAGGATTCTCTTCATTTTGCTGTTTTAAGACATCAATGACATCACGTAATAAATCAATTTCGACTGACTCTTCATTTTCCACTTCCGTCTCTGAATCAGTTAAAAATGGTAAAACTAGAATCCCGCCAATCAGAGTCACCAAAATAACACAAGCCGTAATGAATAGTAATAACGGTCGTTCTTTAAAATGCTCGCCGTTAATCGCTGTTGGCAAAATAAAGATGGTGGCTAAACTCACTGTTCCTTTAACACCGCCAAAAGTTAAAATCAGCATTTCATTCATTGCGTTTTTAACTTTTTTAAGGCCATGTTGAAGCGTGTAAACACTGAAAATGGCTAAGAAACGAATCAAAAAGACAACGGCGCTAATAATTAGAACAACCATTAGTAGGAACCAGTTTGAATATTGTTGGTCAATCCAAATTGGCGAAAACACTTGAGAAAGTTCAATTCCTAAGAATAAGAAAACTAAGGCATTTAAAGTGAACTCAATCATACTCCAAATACTTTCGCCAACATTTGACAGCTCTGCTTCAAAAAGCGAAACTTTTTTCAAACTAGACGCTTGCATAATTCCAGCAATCACAGCGGCAATAATTCCAGAAACGCCAATCAACTCTGAAATTAAATAAGCAATAAATGGCAAGAGTAATTCAATCAACAAGTAGCCTGTAACATCTTTTGCCACTGCAGTTTCAAGTAAATGAACAATTTGCTGTTTTAATAGAACTAACACGATTCCGACTACCGCTCCACCAATACTGGAAATAACCAAGGTCCCTGCCGCTTCCACCGGCGAAAATGACCCCGTTAATAAAGCCGCTAATGCAAATTGAAAGGCTGTAACGCCTGATGCATCATTAATGAGTCCTTCACCAGATAAAATGTTCATCGAACGTTCAGGAATGTCAATTCGACCTGATAACGAACCTACCGCCACCGCATCCGTTGGCCCTAGAGCCGCTCCAAAAGCGAAGCAAGCGGCTAATGGTAAAGTAGGCAAAATCATATGCAGGGTCCAGCCGACTCCGACTAAGGTAATTAACACACCAAAAAAGGCCAAGAAAAGAATCATCCCGAAATTTTTCATCATTGCTTTCAGATTGATTAGCTCCCCTTCTCTAAATAAAAGCGGTGCAATAATCATTACTAAAAACACTTCAGGCTCAAATTCAATTTCCTGCCCCATTTTAGTTAAACCAATCAGAACGCCTACAATAATTTGCACAATTGGCAGCGGAATGACGGGAACAATCCGGTTGAATATGTTTGAGAAGGTAATAGACAGTGCAAAAACAATGATTAGAAAGGTAAATTCCATCCTATCATTCCCTTCTATATTAAATTTTTATTGACTTACCGATCAAAACATTTAAGTAATTTTTTCTTTTTAAGAATAATTTTCTTTTCGACTTCTTCTAACTCAGAACTGCGTTCGCAAAGTTCCAATTGAGCGCGTCGTGCTTCTAAACGAAGAAGTTCTCCTTTAATTAATTCAATTTTTTTGTAGCGTAAGAAATTTTTCTTTTGCATACGTTCTGCAAAGTGTTGTCGTTTTTCTTCAGGGATTGCTTGATATTTCTTTTTCAAGTCAGCGACACACTTTTCAAATTCTTCACTCACCGAAACAACTTCCTTCCAAAATTTAATCTGACTAATTATAACAAATTTTACCAAAAGTACAAGCAAAATTGCTTTCTTTTTTTCAAAAGAAATTCAGACAAAACTTAACGCGGGAAAAGCTGATTTCTAGGAGCTGAACATGGTTAATCTTCATTAACAATAATATCAATTTCTGCCTCTTCATTCATCCGTGTTGAAAGAAAAAGAACCATTTCTTCTAGTGGCGCAGAAAAGCGTAAAACCACCCCTCTTCTGCCTTTTTTTAAATACCCTAAACGAATACCGTTCGGCTTTTGAACAAGGACAATCTTTTCGATATCTTTAAAGGCCGTGCCCCGATTGTCAAAAGGATGCGTAATAATACAGTCCTCCGCAAAACCTCTTGCATCGTAAAGAAAACTGAAGATGATCAAAATATATAACACACTTCGAATCATTTCAATTTTATCTCCTGCCGAAAATGCATTGGCCAGAATCATTAAACTAAAAAAAGCAACTAGATATTTTGTTGTAGGATGTTTTGCAGCCGGAATTACAATACTTTTACGTACGAAGTAAAAGTAACCATACATAACGACGACAAATAAAAATAGCAATAACGTAAATCCATCGATAATCACAAACGACTCCTTTATTTCTTTTTCTTTTGAATATCTGTTAATATATCATTTATTTCTTTAATTTCTTTTTTTGATTCGTTAATCTTTTTGATAACCGCCTCACGGTTTTTTCCAGGCGGTAAGTCAATTGATTCTTGGTAGTAGTTTGCTAAAGCTTGAACTTTTTTCATTTTTTCGCTTTGCAACAAGGCTATATTTCTTTTCATTTAACCGCCTCCTCTTCCTTAGTATACATTACTTTGTAAGGAATTGCTTAATTTGCAAGATATTTTCTAATAAAAAGGAGTAATTTTACATTTTCTTATAAACAAAAAGTATTCGGCTGAGTAACAGCAGCAAACGATAAAATAATAGAATAAAAGATGAGACAGAAGTAGTTCACTTTTGTCTCATCTTTTATTATTGAGCTGAAATCGCTAAACCAATTGCTTTTTCCCCTAGGTGGGTCCCAATAACTGGACCAAAATGACCGATTTCAATTTCTGCATTTGGGTATAGCTTTTGTAATTTTGCTTGTTCTTTTTCAGCAACGATGCGGTTATTGGCATGAATCACATACAGTTTAACTGGTGCTTCAATCCCTGCGTTTCGTTCACCAATAATCTTTTCTGCACGAGCAAAAGCTTTCTTTGTTGAACGGATTTTTTCAAATAATACAATTTTTCCATCTTCAAAAGTCAAGATAGGTTTAATCTTCAATAGCCCAGCGATCAAGGCTGCGCCATTCGTTAAGCGACCGCCACGAACTAAGTTGTTCAGATCTTCTACAATTAGATATGCATACGTATTGTCACGAATTAAATCTAATTTGGCAAAAATTTCTTCTAAGCTGGCTTTTTCTTCTGTTAAATCTAAAGCAGCTTCTACCATGTGTCCCATTGGCATACTTGTAATTTTTGAGTCATATGGATACAAAGCAACGCCTGGGATTTCATCAGTAAGTCCGTGCAATGTATGAACAAAACCAGAGATTCCTGAAGAAAGATGAATGCTGATGATGGTGTCGTACCCTTGTTCAGCGATTGATTTGTAAAGCTCTAACACTTCTCCTAAAGCAGGTTGTGAAGTCGTCGGAAATTCTTTACTATTATTTAGCAATGCATAATATTCATCTGCTTCAATGTCAATGCCTTCGTTGTATATTTTTCCATCTAAAATGACTGGGATGGGAATTACAAAAAGATTCGGATGATCTTTAATGCGCTCGGGTAAATAAGCTGTACTATCTGTCACAATAGCAATTTTCATTTTGTAACCTCGTTTCACTAATTTTCCACGTTGTTTCTAATATAGCATAAAAAAGGATATTTTAAAATGCTTTCCTTATTCGTTCAGGAATTTTTCGATGGCGTCAGCATTTTTTTGTTCATCTACTTCTAAAATACTGCCTGCATAAGAGGATTCACCAAAATTCCAAGAATCTGGTACCGGAACCGATAATGACTCAACCCCTGCTTTTCCTTTAATCAACAATGATGGTCCATTCGTTAACATGAAACTAACAGGCACATCTGTCGACATATAGCCGACTAATTTCCCAAGTGATTCTGGGGTTCTTAATAAAGTCATTGGGTTTTTCATTTGGCTCATTACAGCTGACATAACTTGTTGTTGGCGACGAACCCGACCAAAGTCGCCTTCTTCATCCATCCTAAAGCGAGCGTATTGAAGTAAGACATGTCCATCCATGACCTGTTGCCCTTTTTCAATATCAACGCCATCTAAATTCAGTGATTTTTCTGCATCGATTTTGACACCTTTTGGAAACATAGAGTCAACAATTTTTTCAAATGATTGGAAATCTACCTTAGCATAATATTTCGTATCTAAATTAAAGTTTTGTTTTAACGTTTCACGAACCAATTCAGCACCGCCATAAGCGTATGCGGCATTAATTTTATTCGGCCCGACACCAGGAATGTCCACGAATGTATCACGCATAAATGAAATTAATTTCGGTTTTTTTGATGGTCCATTTAGTTGGAGAACCATTATTGTGTCGGCTCGTCCAGCATCTTCCCCACGTGTATCGCTGCCAAGAATTAAAATATTCTTAGCCCCATTGCTACTTTTGACACCATTAAATGTTTCTACTTTTTCTTGAGGCAACGAGTCATCATGTTCTGCTGCAGATTTTCCTTTTAAAAACATGACTGTACTATAGGCAAATAACAGAATCAATAGGATCACTAGCCATTTGAAAAAGCGTTTTGTTTTTGATTTTTTACGTTTCTTTTTTGGTTTCTTGTCTTTTTTTCCGCGGGGTGGTTGGTCAGAACCGTTGCAACCACCTGAATCTGTTTGATGTCGCCTCTCACTTCTGCGACTGTCCTCAGTATAGCTGTCTTCGTAAACTGGCTCTTGAAGGCTTTCAGCTAGTTCTTCTGGTTCTTCTTCTCTATGTTCACCCATTGATTTTCGGGGATTAAAGGTCTTTTTATGCTCTGCTGGTCTCGATTTTTCATGAATATGTTTATAACGATCTACACGACTCATCGTGTCACTCCTTTACCTCTGTGTTTTATCACCTTTCTTAGGATACCTCATTTCGCAGGAAATTCCTATTACAAATATGTAATTTAATAAAAAATGAAACTCACTTTATCTAATAAGTAAGCTTCATTTTCATTTTTAACTCTTTAAAGTGTGGACAAAACATAGATCGGGTAATCCCCTAAAATTTTTATTTCTGCGCCAATCAGTTCCAGTTCTGTTAAAGCTGCTTCAATTAGTTTTTCTGGTTGATCATTCACTAAGTCCATTAAAAAGAAGTACTCTCCGAGCTTTGTTTTCAACGGCCGCGATTCTATTTTGCTAAGATTAATCCCTCGCCAACTAAACACGCTTAATGCTTTGTGTAAAGAGCCAGGAACATTACTTGGCATCGTAATCGCCAGCGTTATTTTTTTCTCAGATAGCGGGAAAGAAATCGCTAAATTTTCAGAACCAAGAACCCAAAATCGGGTTTGATTTACCGATAAATCTTGTATATTTTTTTCAACAATGGTCAAATCATACATTTCCGCAGAAAGTTTTGGTGCAATAGCTGCAAAAGGTAATTCTGGATGTTCTGCAATGTATTTGGCGGCGTAAGCTGTTGAAGGCGTTGCTTCTAAAATCGCTTCTGGAAAGTTTTTCTCTAGAAACATCTGCGATTGAGCTAATGCTTGCGGATGTGATAAAATTTTCTGACTTTGTTGCCAGATCGCTTGATTCTCTTTTGCCACCATTAATTGTTGTTGAATCGGTAAAACTAACTCTGCTTGGACAGGTAACTGCGCTTGATGATACAAATAATCTATCGATGCGTTAACAGTTCCTTCAATCGTGTTTTCTATTGGAATAATGCTACATGCCACTTCTTGCTGTTCAATTGCTTTCAAGCAAGCTGGAATCGATGCGTACGGTATCAATGTAGCATCAGGAAAAGCAGCCAACGTTGCACTGTACGTAAAGGAACCAATCGGACCTAAATAACCAACTTTCATCGTTTCTCTACTCCTTTAATTGTTGCAGAATTTCATTGATAATTTCTTCTGGCGAGCGATTGGTCGTATCAATTGTCATCTTCGCACATTCTTCATAAAAATTTTTACGAGACTCAAATAAAGTAATGATTTCTTTTGAAGAACGTTCTATAGCTAAGGGTCGTTGGTTTTCAGTATCTTCTTTGATTCTTTTTAACAGCTCTTCTGGTGTCGCATGTAAATAAATTACTTGCTGAAAAGATTTTAATAAGCTACGATTTTCTGGTCCGACAACAATCCCGCCCCCAGTTGAAAGGACGGCTGTATTTTTTGACAGCTCCTTTAAAAGTTGGGTTTCCTGTTTTCGGAAAGCTGCTTCACCATATTTTTCGAAATAGTCAGGAATTGAGCGTCCTATTTTTTCAATTAACGCTGTATCTAAATCAAGATGAGGCATCTTTAGTTTATTGGCCAAACTTTGGCCGATAGTTGTTTTACCCGCACCCATGAAACCAATTAAAACAATGCTTTCCATGGTTCGTTATCCTCCTTCGTTAACAACTTAAACGTTCCAAGTCGTCAAAAAATGTTGGATAAGAAACTGAAACTGCTTCAGCCTTATCTAATTCAACAGTGCCTTCTTTTACAAGTAATGCAGCAATTTGTAACATCATCCCGATACGATGATCCCCGTAACTGGTAACTCTTCCACCATGTAAAGAAGTTGGTCCATGTATAATTAAACCATCATCAGTAGGCGTGATGTCGGCGCCTAAAATTGTTAATTCTTTCGCTACTGCATCAATCCGATTGGTTTCTTTGACTTTCAATTCTTCTGCATCTCGAATGATTGTCGTGCCAGTAGCCTGAGTAGCTAACAAAGCAATAATCGGTAACTCATCAATTAAACGTGGGATAATAGCGCCACCAATCTCTGTAGCTGTTAATTGACTCGTTTTTACAAGTAAATCGCCAGAGTGATTGGCCTCATCTTCATTTAAAATAGTGACGGAACCACCCATGTTTTTAATCACATCTAAAATACCTGTCCGCGTTTGATTTAAGCCAACATTTTTCAGAAGTATCTCGCTATCTGGGACTACTAAACCCGCAACTAAAAAGAAAGCCGCAGAAGAGATATCACCGGGAACTACCACGTTTTGACCTGTTAATTGTTGTGGTCCAGTTAACATAATTTTTTTATGGTCTACTTCAAGCGTCCCACCAAATTGTCGAATCATCTCTTCTGTATGATCACGTGTCTTTTCTTTCTCAACCACTACAGAAGTGCCCTCGGCTTGCAAAGCGGCGAATAAAATAGCCGATTTCACTTGAGCACTCGCAACAGGCATTGTGTAGTCAATCGGTTGCAAATTTTGAGTCCCGCGAATAGAAATTGGCGGAAACTCTGTTTGCTGAACCCCTTGACATTCCGCTCCCATTTGGTTTAAAGGAAGCATTACACGATTCATCGGTCGTTTGGCAATAGACGCATCACCAGCTAGGCGCGTTTCAAAGGGACAGCCAGCTAAAATGCCCAGCATTAGACGAATTGTTGTCCCTGAATTTCCAACATCAATTGTATTCTTCGCCTTTTTTAAGCCTGCAAATCCTTGCCCCTCAACGGTGATTGTCGTCCCGTCATCTTCAATGTTCACACCCAAAGAACGAAACGCCGCTAAGGTACTTAAACAATCTTCGCCTCTTAGAAAATTTGTAATCGTCGTTTTTCCAGAAGAAATCGCTCCAAACATAATACTTCTATGGGAAATCGATTTGTCGCTAGGAACCATCAGAGTCCCTTGTAAATGTTTCACATTTGTACGTAGTTGCACCCTCATCACCTCTTATTTTTCATAACACGTATAGTTCGTTTTTTTAGATAAAATTTGTTTTGCAGCTTGGCAGTCTGGTTGATTTTTAAAAGACAATTGAAGAATCCCATAGATTTCTTCTCTCGTTTCTAAAATTTTAATATTTGTAAGAGAAAGGTCCGCTTCGCCTAAAATTTGCGTAATTTCAGCAATGATTCCTGGTTGATCTGGTACATCAACAAACAGATCATAGAAAGCGGGGATTGCGCCTTCTTTATGAATGGGCAACTGAGCACGTGTTTCTTTGGCCTTATCAAAAAAATTACGAATAGCTGGGGCATTTTTTTCTGTTAACCATTGGCAAACAGTAGTCATCTCTTTTTGCCAATTTTCTAGTAAGTCCAATAATACTAAGCGATTGCTTAATAAAATATCCGTCCACATCGTTGCATCAGAGGAAGCAATTCGAGTAATATCTCTAAATCCTCCAGCCGCTAGCTGCTGTGCTCTAGGGTAAGTGGTATTCAGTTGCTGACTTTCGTTCACTAAAGCTGCGGCAACAATATGTGGCAAGTGACTTAGAGCACCAGTAATTTCATCATGTTCCTGTGCAGGCATCGTAATAAACTTCGCATGCGTTCCTTTTAGTAACGTTTGTAACTCCTGAATCTGTTTGCTTTTTTCGCCATGGTCATCGGTAAAAATATAGTAGGCATTTTCAAACAAACGTTCATCAGCGGCTGTTACGCCGGATTTATGTGAACCAGCCATTGGATGACCACCAATAAAATTTTTCATGTTAAGCTTTGTTGCTAACTGATTAATTTCCACCTTGGTACTACCCACATCTGTGATCAGAGCAGTTTCTAGTGATAATTGGTTTAATTCTTCTAGTTGTACTAAAGTTGCTTTAACTGGGGAACAAAGAAAAATAATCTCTGCTCGTCTTGCCCCACTTGTTAAAGATTCAGCTACCTCGTCAATTAGACCCGTTTTCTTAGCAAATTCAGTTGTATCCGCTTGATTATCGAAACCGATAATCTCACTGCTGGGATGTCCTTTTTTGATACACAAAGCCAGTGAACTCCCGATTAGCCCTAATCCTACGATTAAAATACGTTTCTTCATTTTTTTCCTCCATATACTTGCGACTTTCTTCCATTAAAAGTTTTGAGTATATAGACGATAACGTTTCACTGCTTCTTTCATTTGTTCAAATGAGTCACTATCAAATTTTTCGAGCATAGCCTTCGCTACTTCCGTTGCAACAACGGCTTCACAAACAACGCTAGCGGCCGGTACCGCCGTGCTATCAGAGCGCTCAACGCTGGCCTTATAAGGCTCTTTTGTATCAATATTCACGCTTTGTAATGGTTTATAAAGGGTTGGAATAGGTTTCATGACACCACGAACGATGATTGGCATTCCGTTGGTCATTCCTCCTTCAAAACCACCCAAATTGTTGGAAGTTCTGGTATAACCTGTACTTTCGTCCCAAACAATCTCGTCCATCACTTGACTACCAGGGCGTTGTGCCATTTCAAATCCAATGCCAAACTCAGCACCTTTAAAAGCATTGATGCTTACAACAGCTTGCGCAATTTTGGCATCTAGTTTACGATCCCATTGAACATAGCTACCTAAGCCAGCTGGAACGCCACCCACAAGTACTTCTACTACCCCACCAATTGTATCGCCATTTTTCTTGGTTTGGTCAATTAGTTCTTTCATTTTTTCTTCTACGGAAGGATCTAATACGCGAACGGCAGATTGTTCAGATCGTTCTTGAATTTCACGAATCGTTAAATTTTCAGGAATCGTAGCTTCAATCCCGCCTAATACCGCGACATGCCCAGCGACTTGGATATCCAGTTCAGCTAAGAGTTTTTTAGCAACCGCACCAATCGCCACACGCATCGTTGTTTCTCGTGCCGAAGACCGTTCTAAAACATTCCGTAAATCATCATGTTGATATTTCATGCCACCGACTAAATCAGCATGTCCTGGACGTGGTTTGCTGACGCGGCGGATTTTCTTTTGTTTTTCAGGAACTGGCTCTACTGACATCACGGAGGTCCAATTTTTCCAGTCTTTGTTTTCGACAATCAACGTTACTGGTGAGCCAAGTGTTTTACCATGCCGAATACCCGAAGTAATACGTACTTGGTCTTTTTCAATTTTCATCCGTCCCCCACGACCGTAACCGCCTTGACGTCTTGCTAATTCTCGGTTAATCTCTTCGCTACTTAAAGGCAAGCCGGCTGGTAAGCCTTCAATAATAGCAGTTAATTCAGGTCCATGTGATTCGCCTGCTGTAATAAAGCGCATCTTAAATTCCTCCTTCTCTATTTAAAAATGCTCGAATTTCTTCCGTTGGTAAAGAGACAATTTTCGCTTGACCAATTTTTTCTAAGACAATGATTTTAATCTGTCCCCCACGTGTTTTTTTATCATGTGTAATTGCTTGATAGAGACGTCCTTCTGGCCAACGATCTGTCGTTACTGGTAAATGAAACTTTTCTAGCATGGTGACCAACTCTTGGGTAGTCCCAAGTGGGGAAAGCCCTCGTTGTTCTGCGACTTGAGTTATTTGAATCATTCCTAAAGAAACGCCTTCACCGTGAGCAATCACCCCGTAACCAGCTGTATTTTCTAATGCGTGGCCGATCGTATGCCCAAAATTCAGAATCAAACGTAAGCCCAAATCTAATTCATCTTCTTCGACGACATCACGTTTAATCTTGCAACAGGCCGTGATAATTTCTTCTGCATGTACCACTAAATCTTGTTCATTTTCCAAAGAGGATAAACGATGCCACAATTCAACATCAGCGATAGCTGCTGATTTTACAATTTCTGCAATTCCTTCACGCACACGTCTAGGTTCTAATGTTTTAAGTGTATTAGGATCAATTAAAACCCCATCTGGTTGGGCAAAAGTACCGACAAGATTTTTGGCTTTTTTAGTATTAACCGCTGTTTTACCTCCAATGCTACTATCTACTTGTGCCAGTAAGGTTGTTGGTACTTGCAAAAAGTGAATGCCGCGCATATAGGTTGAAGCGACAAATCCAGCTAGATCTCCCACAACGCCTCCACCTAAAGCAATTAGACCATCACTTCGAGTCAATTGCTGTTCCGCTAAAAAATCATAAAGCAGTTGAGCTGTTTCGAGGCTCTTACTTTGTTCACCTGCCGCTACAGCAATCAATGATGTTTCAAAACCAGCAGCTTGCAATTCTTTCTCAACAGCTGCGCCATATAATTTATTCACCGTTTCATCGGTAATAATCGCTACCCGTTGTGGCTGCCACAGGCTACGTACCCAAGTGCCAATTTTATCTAAGGCACCTGTTTCGATGGTTAAATCATATGAATGTGTAGGTAACGTTACGGTTAATTTCATGTCCTCTACTCCTCTGTCTTTACTAATCTTCTAAAGCATTAATTTCTTTCATTGCTTTTTCGATGATATGAACTTCTTTCATCATACGTAGGTAAGTTTTTTCATTCAAGGATTGTGGCCCATCTGACCACGCATTCGCTGGATCTGGGTGAATTTCTACAATCAAGCCGTCCGCACCTGAAGCAACACCTGCTCGGGCCATTGGCGGTACTAAATCCCAGATACCAACACCATGACTCGGATCAACAATAATTGGAAAATGACTTAATTTTTTAATTAAAGGCACCGCACTTAAATCAAGTGTATTGCGCGTAGCGGATTCGTACGTACGAATCCCACGTTCAATGAAGATCACATTGAAATTTCCTTGCGCAGCAATGTATTCAGCTGCGTTTAGCCATTCATCAATCGTACCGGCAATCCCGCGTTTTAAGCCAATAGGTTTTCCAGTTTTACCAACCGCTTGTAATAACTTGAAATTTTGCATGTTGCGCGCACCGATTTGTAAAATGTCACTGTATTTTGCGACAAGTTCTAAATTCGCTTCATCCATCACTTCTGTAATGACTTGCATATCTAATTCATCAGCCGCTTGGCGAATGTATTTCAGTCCTTCTTCTTCTAGTCCTTGGAAAGCGTATGGCGACGTTCTAGGTTTGAATGCACCACCTCGTAAAATTGTTGCACCGCCAGCTTTAGCAATTCGCGCACATTCACGAATCTGATCTAAGCTTTCGATTGAACAAGGGCCCGCCATCATGGTCATACTGCCGTCACCGATTTTAACACCGTTCACATCAACCACTGTATTCTCTGGATGAAATAAACGACTCGTTAGTTTGTAAGACAACGAAATGCGGACACTTTTTTCCACGCCTTCTAATGCTGTTAACTCTGCTTCAACTAATTTTTCTGTATCACCAATCAAGCCTATCACTGTTTTTCCATTATCTTGACTTGTTTGAGTAGTTAAGCCTGCACCTGTTACTAAATCAATGACTTGTTTCATTTGCTTTTCGGTTGCATTTTCTTTCATAATTACGATCATTATATTCTCTCCTCATGCCTTTAAACGGCGCTCTTTTTATCTATTTTCAATTTTACGTTTTACGACTGATACAGGCATTTTTTGTCCTGTCCATTGTTCAAAAGCAGCAGCTCCTTGATAAAGTAGCATGTCCAAGCCGTTGCTTGTTTCTGCGCCACGTAAACGGGCTTCTTTTAATAACTGTGTTTCTCTGGGATTATAAATAGCATCATACACAAATAACTTTGGTTGAATCATTGCATAATTTTCTATAGGACTACTATGCGCATGTGGATGCATACCCACACTCGTTGCATTAACTAACAAGACGCTTTCAGCAACATCTTTTGCTAGTTTTTCAGTATCCGCTAAATCGTTTAAATGGATTACACAGTTGGTTCGTTCAGTGAAATTTGCCAGTTTTTTTTGACTGTCGTTAAACCCCGCGCTTTTCCTGTTGTAAACGGCGATTTCTTTCACGCCATCTAAAGCAGCTTGGGCAATGATTGATAAGGCTGCACCACCTGTTCCTAAGATGGTCATTTTATTCTGAAAAACGTCAACCTTTTTCTCTTTCAAACTCCACATAAAACCAGTACCATCTGTGCTGTCTCCGTAAAGTTTTCCATCTTTGTTGACAATCGTATTAATTGCGCCAACCAGTTGAGCGGTAGGACTTAGTTCATCCATATAACTTACAGCCGCCACTTTATTGGGCATTGATAAGTTGGCCCCTAACATGTGAAACGTTCGAATCGCTTCAATTGCTTGTGGCAATGTCTCTTGTCCAACGTCAAACGCCAGATACCGAGCATCAACTCCTAAATTTTGAAATGCTGTATTATGAATCAACGGTGAAATACTGTGTTGGCTGGGTTTCGCGAATAGCCCAGCTAAACGAGTAGATCCAGTTATTTCTTTCATCCTGTGTGCTCCTTTACGAAATTTTTTTAGTAAGTTTCTGAAATCCTAATTTTTGGCCAAACAAAAAGGATATTCACAGTAAATTTTAAGAAAAATCTACAGTGAATACCCTACAAAAAAGCAATATAAAAGCCACTATAGATTTTCTTAAATCTACATGGCTGAAAGTCATCTTAAATTTCCCTAGCCATTATAGATACAAACGTTTGTTGTCTGTACCCATAATGTTATGAATACAAACCTATCTAAAATAGCTAAAGTAAAAGTTATTCAGTTGTGTATGGTTTTTCTTCGTTGTTGTCATAAGAATCACTCCAAAACTGATTTAATTAAGAATTGTTAACAGTATACCGCTAGAAAAAACATGTGTCAACACTTATTCGCTTATTTTTTCGACTATTCCATTAAAACCAATGTTATTTTATTCGCCAAAAGACTAAAAAAGCCACAGGAACCAGTCATTTCACTGATTCCTGTGGAGCAAAAATTATTTTAATTCTTCAGCGTATACATCGTCAACTGTTTGTGTTGGGTCGATAACAATGTATAAGTTTTTAGTTTTTTCGCTGACTTTTGTAGATTGATAGATGTTATCCAAGCCCTCATCTGTTTTATCTTTGTAAGGGAAATAAACTAAATCTGGTGTGCCATTTTTGTAAAGAATTTCCATACGTTCGATATCTTCATATTTTAAAGCACGAGAGAACATCCCTAATTCTAAGCCACCTAAGTTAATATCGTGGGTTTGAACATGATCTCCTTCTTGGAAAATTTCAATTTTGAACCCTTCACATGGATGAATTTCAACAAATTCACTACCATGGATACGGCCAAAACTTGTTGTAATATGTTTGATCCATAAATCACCAATAAAACGACGATCAATCGTCCAAGTTTCACCATTTCTGAAATAAAATTTAAGTCCTGTCATTTCTCTAGCCATAGCACAAATCTCCTTACTTAAAAATAATTTCTTACATTATTAGTTTACCATACTTTTGATAAACGGTCACAAACTTTCGCTGTAGATTCTTAATCTTTTGTTATTCTTTTTAAAAAAGAATCAATCTCAACTACTGCACGTTGGTGAGAACCTTTGGCAATTTGTCGTTCTCCTTCATAAGCAACAAATTCATAGCGTATTTTGTGTGCAGTCTGTTCAATGCTGGTCATCGTAACAACGATTGTCGCCCCTACCGCGGATGGATATAAGTGGCGCAATTCTAACACCGTTCCGACAGTTGTTTCCCCAACTGATAATTGCTCCTTCACAGCTTCTTTGGCTGTTTGTTCAACCATGGCAGCTAAAGCAGGGGTTCCTAAAACTTCTAAGTCACCAGAACCGAGCATTTTAGCCGTTTGTGATTCTTTCACCAAAAATTCTTTTGTAAACATTTCTGTTGGCATTATGCTTTCTCTCCTTTTGAACGTTGTTTTTTGGCAAACGAAAGCAGAACTTCTTGTTTATTCTCTAAGCTACCTTCAACAACGTGTTGCTCGATTTCAGCAATCAGTTCCCCTAACCATTTGCCTGGTGTTTCTTCTAAGACGGCTAAAAGGTCTTTTCCTGTTATGGCCAATTCATGTCTTTGGTGGATGGGTAATGCCTTAACTAACTCTTTTGTTACTTGTACTTGACTCTCTTGTTGGTAATAATATAAAAGCCTTTCAACAAGTACTGCTGATTCTTCGCCTAATTCATAAAGCATCATTGGCTGCCAGTCGTTACTCAAGCGAAAACGCAAACCGCGTACTAATTGTGAAACGTTTTGGATTAATTGATTTGAAAGTTTCCAAGCCTTTAAGAAGGAGCGAATTTCTGCTTCTGGTAAATTCAATGATTGGATAAGTAACGTCCACGCTTCTGCTTCTGTTTCAATTTGAAGAGCAGGCAAGTCCATTAAACGAAAAAGTCCAGCCCCTTGTTCTCGTAATTTTGGACAGTATTGATAGCATTCTGTTTCAATAAACGGAGCTAAGCCACCTTGTCGATTAACCCCTAAAAGCATTTTTACAAATTCAATTGTAATGCGTTCTACTGAAATTTTTTCCAATAAAGGATGAAATTCAGCAATAGCGGCTAAGGTTTTTTCTTCAATTTTAAAATCTAATTGGCTAGCAAAGCGTAAGCCCCGCATCATCCGCAGAGCATCTTCATGAAACCGCTCATGGGGATTACCGACTGCACGAATGGTTTGACCAGTTAAATCTTCGATACCATCAAATAAATCAATGATTTCGCCTGTGCTGTCAAGCGCCAAGGCATTAATCGTAAAATCTCGTCGTTTTAAATCTTCTTTCAAGGAGCGAACAAAGGTGACTTCATCTGGTCGACGAAAGTCTTGATAAGTTGACTCGGTACGAAAGGTTGTTACTTCATACTGTTGGTCTTCCATCAATACAAGGACTGTGCCATGTTCGATGCCCACATCAACGGTTCGTTTAAAAATTTGCTTGATTTCTTCTGGATAGGCACTTGTCGCAATATCGACATCATGGATTGGTTTATTTAATAAAGCATCACGGACACTGCCCCCGACAAAATACGCTTCAAAGCCCTGTGCATTGATTTCACGAATAACGGGAGCGGCTTCTTTAAATTCGTTTGGAATAGTTGTCAATTTCATAGCATCTGTTCCAATCCGTAAAGTAGTTCTGTTCTCTGTACCACTTGCCGACAAGCTAACGCCACTCCTGTCATGAATGAACGCCGATCATAAGAATCATGCCGAATAGTGAGCCCTTCACCTACACTGCCAAATTGGACTTGTTGGTGTGCCACTAAACCAGGTAAGCGGACACTATGGATTCGCAGACCCTCGAAATCAGCCCCGCGTGCCCCTGGTATTGATTCTACCTCTTGCGGATTCCCTTGTTTTTTTGCTAGCCGAACTTCTTGAATCATTTCTGCAGTTTTTATAGCCGTTCCGCTCGGTGCATCCAATTTGTTATCATGATGTAATTCAATGATTTCCACATCTGGAAAATACTGCGCCGCTTTTTGGGCAAATTGCATCATTAAAACTGCCCCAATTGCAAAGTTTGGCGCAATTAAGCCGCCGATGGCTTTTTCTCGAGATAGGTTTGTCAATTCGTTGATTTGTTCCTCCGTAAAGCCTGTCGTCCCAACAACAGGCGCCATACCGTGTTCCAACGCAAAACGCGTATTTGGATAGGCGGCTTCAGGAACCGTAAAATCAATCCAAACATCTGGTTTGACAGCTAGGACTTCTTCTAAGCGCTGAAAAACGGGAATTGCGGTTTCATCATCGAAAGAAACAGTTTCTTGTGCTTCATGAGGATCATACACACCTACTAATTCAAAGTCTGCGGTTTCTAAGACCATTTGGGTAGCAGTACTGCCCATCCGTCCTTTAAACCCAGCGACAATTATTTTAATCATGTGTTTTCCCATCCTTTCTTTCAAAGCGATAGCGATCCCGCTTGTTAAATTTGGCCATATTTTCTTCAAAAACTTCGGTTAAATCAATCTCTAAAGAATTTGCCATGCTAATCAATACAAAAAAGACATCTCCAAGTTCCTCTGATACTGTCTTTGGTTTTTCGTCTGCTTTTTTCTGTTTTTCACCATAATAATGATTGACTTCACGGGCTAATTCTCCGACCTCTTCCGTCAAACGAGCCATTTGTCCTAATGGTGAAAAATAGCCTGTTTTAAACTGTTGAATATAATCATCAACTTCTGTTTGCATCGATTGCAAACTACGTTGTTCTGATTCTGACATTTTACCCCAACCTTTCTTACTCTACCTCCTACATCTTATCAAAAACTTGGCTATCTGGAAAGGTTCTACTTGTTGTTTTATATAGAGAATGATACAGTTTATACTGTAAAAGGACGTGATTAAATGGAAGAACAAAGATTTTATTTTAAAGATGTGTTATTTATTGTATTAGGAAGCTGTATCTATGCCTTTGGTTTGGTTACTTTCAATATTGCCAATGACCTAGCCGAAGGTGGTGTCACGGGGATTACTTTGATTTTAAGAGCCTTATTTCATTTTAACCCAGCATATACGACATTATTAATCAATATTCCGCTCTTATTAATTGGTGGTAAAATTTTAGGCAAACGTTCCCTCTATTATACGCTAATTGGCACCGTGTCGTTATCGGTATTTTTGTGGTTTTGGCAAAAATTTCCTGTTGAAATTAATTTAGATCATGATTTATTGATTGCTGCTCTCTTAGCTGGTTTGGCCGCAGGATTCGGTAGTGGCCTTGTTTACCGCGTAGGCGGAACCACTGGTGGGACCGACGTCATTGCCCGCATTTTCGAAAAATACTTTGGGATTAGCATGGGCCGCTCGTTGTTACTTTTTGATGTTGCAGTCTTACTCCTCTCGTTGACCTATATTGATGTCAAACGAATGATGTATACTTTAATTGTGTCCTTTGTTTTCAGTCGTGTTGTTGATTCTGTACTCGATGGAGCCTATGCTGCGAAAGGAATTTTAATTGTTTCCAATCATTCCGAAGAAATCGGTCAAAGTTTAATGGCTTCTTTAGAACGTGGGGTAACATATTTAAATGGTGAAGGTGCTTATTCACAAGTGGAAAAACGGGTTCTCTACACGGTAGTCAGCCCTCGAGAAATAATGGAAGTCAAACGGATTGCTAATGAAATAGATGAAAAAGCCTTTGTGTCCATCATTAACGTACATGAAGCAATTGGCGAAGGCTTTACTTATGCAAAACCCAGCAAACAACGGCGCTTTAAATTAAAACAATAAATAAAACCCAGCATTTATTGAAAATGCTGGGTTTTATTTATTGTTGTTTCAAACGATTTAATTCATCGGATAATTCTAAAAACGCTTCTTTGTTGCCTGTTTCTAAAGCATCATCAATTTGAGCTTTAATTAATGCCATTCGTTGCGTTTGTTCTTCTTGCTTAAAGTATTGATCAATCGCTCTGGCAACTTCCTGATCCACTTGTTCATTCCATGGCGCAAACGGATTATCTTCTAAAACAGATAAATACTGGCTCGTTTGCCAAGCCTCTGGAAATACACATTCTAAATAAAGAGCTTTCCTCCAATTCATCCGAATCTCATGAAAAATTTGTTCCGGATCTGTAAATTCTTGTGCTTGGATAAAAAGCAATAACGGCTCCTTACCTAAACCATCTGCTACCACGCGGATCCCTCGATCAGTCTTCTCTACGTTCTCAACAAAATGAACATTATTTAAAATCGCATCGTGCGTTAATAAGTAATTTAAAATCCACAGTACTTCTCTTCTTCCAAAAGGCACGGTATTTACTAACCAAGTTAAAAATTTTTTCTTTTCTGATAAACTAACAAACATCGTTGTTTCCTATCTTTCTTCCATATCTGCTAGCACAGATTGCATGTCGACATCACCAGGTTCATGTTCCAAATAATGGTGCAACAAGTGTTTTGCTTTTTCAAGTTCGCCTTCTTCTCGTAAGAACAATGCGTATTCTTTTAGAAATTCTGGTTCGTGAGACAATTCTTGCGCTGCTTGTTCGTAATGAACTTTAGCGACGGCAAAGTCTTCTAATTCGTTGTACGCTTTTGCTAAGTTCCATTCAGCATAAGGATGATCCGTTTCCTCTAAATCATTTAAGATAGTAATTACTTCCTCAAAACGCTCTTCCGTGATGTAGAGATTACTTAAGGTCAAACGACTTTCATCTGTTTTCTCACCTAATTCCAAAGCTTTTAACAACCAGTTTTCAGCACCAGCAATATCGTGTAAGCGATAGGCATTTTCAGAGGCAAATTGGTATAACTCTACTTGGAAGGGATTTTCCGCAATTCCTTCTTCGATCACCGCTTTTGCTTCCTCTAATTGCTCTTCTTCTTGGAGCGCTTCCGCTAAATATAGATAAAGTGATTGATAATGTGGGTTTAGTGTTTTTAATTGCTGGAACAACGCAATGGCTTTTTGATTCTCATGTAACTGTAAATAAGTGAAAGCTAATTGGAATAAACGATCATCTGTTTGTTCTTCTTTGACCGCGGCTTCCAAATAAGGAACTGCTTCTTCAAAATCACCTAACATGCTGTAACTACTTCCTAAGCGTTCATTCAAGGAAATAGCAGAGATTTGCGCTGTCCCGCTTTCTACAATGCTTTGATAACGAGTGATAGCCTCGACAAATTGACCATTTGTAAAATATAGTTCTCCCAAAGCAAATTGAATTAACGGCTCTTCTGGCATAAGATTGGCTGCTTCTTTTAATTTCGCTTCACTGACTTCTGGAATCCCTAAAACTTGGTACAAATCCGCAGTGACTAAGAGGCTTTGGACATAACTGTCACTAGTTTCTGGAATTTTTTCTAAATAGATGAATGCGTCATCTATTTCATTATTTTCAATGGCGATTTCTGCTAATGGAATGTTTAAGCCGTCTGCATCGGGAAATTGTTCCAACAATTGTTGGAAAATTTGTTTGGCTTCTTCTAGAAAACCTAAAGATAATAACGTTTCCCCTAAATCAGCTAAGGTATTTTCATCATCTTTCTTTAATGCTTCTTCAAACATCAACTGTGCTTCTGCTAAATTTTCAGCTTGTAATGCTTGAACCATTTTTTCACTATATGACATAATTTCCCCTCAAATCTCTTTTAAAATTTCTTGGTATCTTTCAATCGTTGTTAACAGTTGATCGGGCGTTGGCTTTAAAGCTACTCCTAGTTGACCGATTTTTTCCAACACCATAGGAGGACCTAGTGTTTCTGTGTGAGCCAAGACTTGTTCTGCGTAATCAGCACTTAAAATTTCTTTTGGAAACGCCACCGGAAAACCTAAGCGAATAAACCAAACGATAAAATTTTTAAATTGAAAGTCAAAGTGATTGACTTGCTGGCTCCATAAAACTTGTAACAATAATCCCAATAATCGTTTCATAGGACCTGATAACAAATGGCCATTTTCGGTTGTAGCAAAGGCCGCTTCAAAAACTCGGCCAAATTGATCCACTTTTTCCCCTGCTTGTTCATAAAAGGATAACAACTCGTCTAAAATACCATTAAATGACGTTTGATTCAACCGTTTTTTATCTGGATACGTTTGGTATAGCATTTGTAAATAAGCATAATCACAGACAAGACCCGCTCGAATAAAAACGAGCAAATCAATTAAAGGAGCGGCACCTTTTTTATTGGTCAAGGTACTATCAAACAAAATTTCTTCTGAATGATTTTCTATATGCATAGTTGCATGCTGTACTTGCTGAATTGTGACACTTGGTAAAAGTCCTTGGCGTAATGCTTGAACAGACACAGGCATCAGCCAACATTTGGAGGAACACTTACTTACTTGATGCAAAAATGCGGTTAATTGTAGTACCCCTTCATTACCCAAACCAATCAATAAAACATCCTGATTTTCTGGCCAATCAGCTAAGAAACGTAACACACTTTCTAATTCTGATAAGTCATTGCAATGAACATCATTGCGACAAATATACCAGTTTAATCCCAACTGTTCCCCAAAGGCATAATTAATCTTCTCCGAAAAAAGATCATAGTAACGCTGATTCGCCAAAACAACGATTGACTCCGTCGTTACTGGTCGTTTTTTTAGGACAGAAGCAAATGTTTCTCCATAAATAATAGCGACCTTGTTTTCCCCTCTAGAATAGTTGTATTTCATTGATTCACCACCTTAAGACTGTTTCCTCTTCCTTCACCCCAAGTCTAGCATAACCACTAAAAAACAGCTACTGGCAACAACTTATTTTTGTCCTTCATTCACAAATCTTTCTCTTTTTATCAAAAAAGCAAGGAGCGAGTGTCGAACCGTTCCCGCTTGATTCTCGGAGCGAAGCACGTTTTTCTCACCCAAGGTTCGTTACAATTTAGCCTTTTAGCGTGCTGTTTCGACCACCTCTTAAAATAACATTTTTTATGTATGATTCAAAAAAGAACCCTTGGAAACCAAGGGTTCTAATTGTCTGTCTTATTTCACTGCATCTTTCAATGCTTTACCTGGTTTGAATGCAGGTACTTTGCTTGCAGCGATTTGAATTTCTTGTCCAGTTTGTGGGTTACGTCCTTTACGAGCTGCGCGTTCGCGAACTTCAAAGTTACCAAAACCGATTAATTGAACTTTTTCACCTTTAGCAAGAGTTTCTTGAATTGTTGAAAAGACAGCGTCTACTGCTGCAGTAGCATCTTTTTTAGTTAAACCAGTTGAAGATGCAACGTTTTCGATTAATTCTGCTTTATTTGCCATGGATCATTTCACCTCCTCTATAAGAGATACGATGTTTTTACACACCTAAAGTTCCGTCTATTTTTGAGTGGTCCAAAAACAGACAGCAAATATTGATCTGGTTCAATATTCTGTTAACAAGATAGCATAAGAAAGTTGTAATAGCAAGGTTTTTAGTGTATTTTAACCAGTTTTTTCAAAAAATAATCATTTTTTCTCAAAGTTGATAAATTTATTTGAATATCTAAAAAAAGTATGGTAGAATGCACTATTTTCGGCGTCGCGGAATGATTTTAATCGGTGTACCCTCAAACGTAAATGCTTTTCTGATTTGATTTTCTAAAAACCGGGCATAAGAAAAGTGCATTAGTTCTTCTTCGTTGACAAAAATAACAAATGTAGGTGGTTTGACTGCCACTTGTGTTGCATAAAAAATCTTCAAACGTTTTCCTTTATCGGTTGGTGTCGGATTAATTGCTACAGCATCCATTACAACGTCATTTAACAACGCTGAAGGAATCCGTAAGTTTTGATTCATACTTACTGTTTCAATTAGTTCAGGCAGTTTGTTTAAACGTTGTTTGGTTAATGCAGACACAAAAATAATAGGTGCATAATCTAAATATTGGAATTCATCACGAATTTCCGCTTCAAAATCACGCATTGTATTTGTATCTTTTTTGACTGTATCCCATTTGTTGACCACGATAATAATACCACGACCTGCTTCATGGGCATAGCCCGCCACACGCTTGTCTTGCTCACGAATACCTTCTTCTGCATTCAAGACCATTAAAACAATGTCTGAGCGTTCAATGGCCCGCATTGCGCGCATGACGCTATATTTTTCAGTTGATTCGTATACTTTCCCACGTTTACGCATACCAGCAGTATCAATCATTAAGAACTTTTGACCTTCTTCAGATTCAAAATACGTATCGATTGCGTCTCGCGTTGTTCCTTCAATATCTGAAACAATCACACGATCTTCACCAAGAATAGCATTAATCAATGATGATTTACCGACATTTGGACGCCCGATTAAACTAAATTTAATTGTATCTTCGTCCTCTTCTTCTGAAGTGTTAGGAAAATGTTTAACTGCTTCGTCTAACACATCGCCAATGCCTAAACCATGACTACCAGAAACTGGGAAAGGATCCCCTAGTCCTAAAGCATAAAATTCATAAATATCATTACGCATTTCAGGATTGTCAACTTTATTAACAGCTAAGATCACTGGTTTATTACTACGATATAAAATTTTTGCTACTAACTCATCTGCATCAGTAATTCCTTCACGGCCACTAGCAACAAAGATAATCACATCTGCTTCATCAATCGCAATTTCTGCTTGGTGTTTGATTTGATCCATAAATGGTTCGTCACCTAAATCAATCCCACCTGTATCAATAATACTAAATTCACGCCCTAACCATTCTCCAGTTGTATAAATACGGTCGCGTGTTACGCCAGGAGTATCTTCTACAATCGAGATACGCTCACCGGCAATGCGGTTAAAAATAGTCGATTTACCGACATTCGGTCTACCGACAATCGCAATAGTTGGATTTGCCATTTGATTCCCTCCTTGAGAATTTCAATCCTTACTAGTTTACCTAATCAAACCTTAAAGTGCAAGAAAAGTTTTAGTTTCTGCTGATTTTCTAACCAATTCAAGAAAAAATGAGTTTGACATAGCCGATCTGTTTACGGCTATGTCAAACTCATAAATTTCAAGAAAGTAACGTGTTATTCCTCTTCTTTCGCATCAGATAAAGCGTCACCTAAAATATCGCCCATGGTAAAGCCAGTATTTTCTTCAGGCAATTCATATTCCTGTTCTTCTTTTGGTTCTTCTTGAGACTCAGGTTTTGGTTCTAACGCTTTGATACTTAAAGCAATACGATGTTCCTCTGGATTAACTTCTAAAACTTTCACTTGTACTTGATCCCCTTCATGAAGGACTTCATGAGGCGTTGCAATATGCTTGTGAGAAATTTGAGAAATATGCACTAATCCTTCCACACCAGGGAAAACTTCCACAAAGGCACCGAAGCTTGTTAGGCGTTTTACTGTTCCATCTAAAACAGTCCCAGCGGCTGCTTTTGTTTCGATATCTGTCCATGGTCCAGGCAATGTTTCTTTAATAGATAAAGAAATACGTCCTTCTTCTGGATTAATTGAAAGAATTTTTACTTGAACATCTTCGCCAACAGTTAACGCATCACTTGGTTTGCCCACATGCTGATGAGCAATTTCAGAAACATGAACTAAACCATCCACGCCACCTAAATCAATGAATGCGCCGAAATCTGTTAAACGAGCTACTTTCCCTTCAACAACGTCTCCGTCATGTAAAGAAGAAAGTAATTCTTCTTTTTTCGATTCTTTTTCAGCTTCAACAACTGCTTTATGTGAAAGAATTAAGCGGTTTTCTGAAGGTTCGATTTCAATAATTTTAAATGCTAGTGTTTGACCTTTATATTCAGAAAAATCTGCAACAAAATGATCTTCAACCATTGAGGCAGGAACAAATCCGCGAACACCGACATCAACAACCAAACCACCTTTAACAACATTTGTAACAGGTGCTTCGATTACTTTGCCCGCTTGGAAATCTTGTTCAATTTCTTCCCAAACTTTTTTAGCATCTAAACGGCGTTTTGACAGTAAATAACTGCCGTTTTCTTTATCTTTGCCAATTGATGTGATAACAACTAAATCTAACACATCACCGACTTTCACAAGTTCGTGTACATCTTCAACTGGTAAAGTCGATAATTCCTTTGCAGGAACAACGCCTTCAACGCCCGCTCCTTCAATGCCGACAACAACTTGTTTGTCTTCAATGGCTAAAACTTCGCCTTTAACAATATCGCCAACACTGACTTCTTGAACGCTGTTCATTGCATCTTCCATTGTTTCGTTGTTTGCTACTTGTTTGTCTTCAAAATCTGTCATGCCTCTTATCCTCCTATGCCAACAAAAATTCCAAAACTTAGCTATATATACTTACATAGTACGAGATTTTTGTAAAAAAATAAAGCGATTTCTTCTATTTTTCTTAAAATTCTTTAAAAAAGTTCAAAACCTTTTTGTTTAATCACATTTTGTATGGCGGCGACGACTTCTTCAATCGTCAACCCTGTTGTATCGATTTTCACAGCATCACTTGCTTGGACAAGGGGTGATACTTCTCTGGTTGAATCTAAATAATCCCGACGTTCAATCTCCGCCTTCAAGGTTTCAAAATCCGTCTTAATCCCTTTTTCTTGATTTTCTTTAAAACGACGTTCTGCACGTTCTTCAACGCTAGCCACCAAGAATATCTTTACTTCGGCCTTTGGTAGAACTGCAGTACCAATATCTCGACCATCCATGACAACTCCGCCGGCTTGACCAATTTTCTGTTGTAACGCCACCATTTCTTCTCTAACTTTTGCATGTTTTGAAACAGCTGAAACAGCATTCGTTACATCTGGCTGGCGAATCGCTTCGGTCACTTCATGACCGTCGATAAAAACACGTTGGCCATTCTCTGCTTGCTGAAAAGAAATAGCGTGGTTGACACAAAGCGCTACTAATGGTTCTTCCGCTTGAATGTCGATTTGATTTTGCAAGGCCAGATACGTAATCGCTCGGTACATGGCACCCGTGTCACAATACACATAATTCAATTGTTTTGCTAAAATTTTTGCAACTGTACTTTTGCCTGACGAAGCTGGTCCGTCAATAGCAATACTGATTTTCCCCATGAAAAAACTCCTTAACTGATATGCATCCTTTAAAATGCGCTTCTTCTTTTATATTAAAATCAGAAGAAAAGAACTTGGATTTAAACTGATGACGAGTCTCTAACGAAAAAGCAATAAGCCGAAATCCCTCGAAAGACGCAAAACATCTTTCGGAAATTTCTGCTTATTGGCATTCTCATGTAATCATCCGTCGCGGTTTAGCCCTTGAAAGTGCTGTCCAAACCTCTTTTTCTGGATTATTTAATACGTAATGGTTGTCCTGGATAAAACACAGAGGTATCAATCCCAGGATTTAACGCTAAAATTTGTTCTAATGTCATTCCGTTACGTTCGGCAACTTGACGTGCCCCTTCGCCACTTTGAACGGTATCATAAACAGGTTGTTGGTTCTGCGCTTGTTGCTGTTGTTGATTTTGAGCTTCTTGTTGTTGTTGCTGCTCTTGTTGTTGCTGTTGCTGTTGTTGTGCTTGTTGGTCCTGTTGTTGTGCTTGTTGGTCCTGTTGTTGCTGTGCAGCAGCATCTGAACTTGAAGGTGTTGTATTTTCAGCTGGTTGGCTACTTGCTGGTTCTGAGCTTTCCACTGATTTTGACGTACTTTCTTTTTTCTTCTCTTTTGATGATGATTGGACTAATGAAGAAGATGGCTGGCTATTTTTGCTAGCACTTTCGTTCGGTTTCTTGTCTTGCATCATCCATAAGAAAGTCCCAATTGGAATGGCAATAATTAATAATAGCAAAATAACTAAAACAGTTAGAAATAATGAATTTCCTCGTTGCTGTTGGCGTTTTGCTAAACGAGAACCACCACCATTTTGATCAGGTTCATAAATTGATTGTTCCCATGGCTCACGAGCTTGGTTTTTCTTTTTGTCCTTTTTACTCACTGCTAATTTCCTCCTAAACTTCTCTCGCTTGTTATTATATCATAGCTTTTGCCAACTGCCGACTAAAAAAATGAATTAATCACGTTCTTTAAATAATTTTAGAAATTTAGAACGCCAACCTTCTTCATTTTGATTGCTGGTCTTGTTCGATTTTACTATTGAATCTTGGTAAATGTCAAAGAATAACGCACAATTATCACAACAAGTTTCCGGTGATTGTTTTACAATCGGTTCTTGAAAATAAGTTTGAATCAACGTTCTTCGACAGGTTGTGGTTTCAATATACGTCAGCATCCCTCTTAATTGCGCTTGACGATCTTTTTCTTTCTCCTCTAAACGATGCTCTAGCTCTTCAAAAGAATAATCCTTGGCTAAATAGCCTTGAACCCATTTTTGTTGTAACTCGGTGGCATTTTCTAACAAACCTGCTTGTTCTTCTCCTTCAATCAGCGATTTTAAGGTCGCTCGATTCGCTCTTGTCTCTTCTAAGAAAAACCGATGAATAAATTCATCCCCTTTTTTATATAATAATAGCGCCCAACTTTTTTGACCATCACGTCCAGCTCGCCCGATTTCCTGCAGGTAATTTTCTAAGCTATCAGGCAAATCAAAATGAATCACTCCACGAACATCAGGTTTGTCGATCCCCATCCCAAAAGCATTCGTTGCACAAAGAATATCGATTTGATTATCAATAAATTGTTCTTGCAAGCGACTACGTTCACTAGCCTCCAAGCCCCCATGATAATAGGCTACCTTAAAACTGGTTTTTGCCTGAATAAGTTGACTGATTTGTTCTGTTTTGTTGCGCGTGGCGCAATAGATAATGATTTTACCAGCCGTTTTAGATAAGTAATCTAGTAACACTTCTTCTTTTTCTGACGTTTCCTTCACGAACAAGCCAATATTTTTTCGATTCACTGAAGAAAGAACTTCTTGATAGCTACCATGAGAAAATAATTGTTTTATAATTGCGTGCTGTACAACGGGTGTCGCTGTGGCAGTTAACGCCAAGGTCAAAGGAAAGTCTAACTGTTTTTGGACCAGATCTAATTTACTATATTCAGGGCGAAAATCGACGCCCCACTGATAAACACAATGGGCTTCATCCACCACAAATAATGCAATTTTTTGGCGTTGTAACACACTAAGTACTTCTTGCTGCAAAAGCATTTCTGGGCTTAAAAACAGATAATCGTATTGGAACATTTTCGCTAAAACATAACGCTTTTCTGAATATTGTAACGTACTGTTTAAGGCAACCGCACCTTTAATTCCTTGTCTTTGTAATTGACGCACCTGATCTTCCATTAACGAAAGTAAAGGAGAAACAATTACCGTTAGTCCCTCTAACTTCTGGCCCACAAATTGATAACACAATGATTTACCAGTCCCTGTTGGCAAAACAGCCAATGTATTCATACCGTCAAGTAAGTTTGTAATCACTTCTTTTTGACCAGGCTTAAATGCTGCATAACCAAATCGAGTGAATAATTCTTGTTCTAATGTCAACAACACTCACTCCTTTTCTTGCCAAATTTGTTGGATTTGATATAAGCGGAAATCTAAATAAGAAAGCGTCGCTTCTTGCGCTCGCCAATCCCGATACACCCACAACCGCGGATCTTGTTCTGTTTGAGCCAAGTTTTGGAGCATTGCCTCCTTTTCAAGATAAACAGACGCCTGCAGCTGCCCTTGAATAGCCAACTCTAATAGATGGTCATGAATGGTACTCAGTTTTATTTTTCGCTGCTCAGCAATTTCTTGAAGTGTCTTACCTTCCGTTAACAATCGTTGGGTTTCTTGCATACTTTGGTTTAGATTTTTTTCTAGATACGGCCATACAAGCGTTTGTAAAGCAGGATAATTTCCTCCGTACATTATCAACTGCAGTAAATGATGGACCGCTTGCGTGTGCCACAAACGCTGTTCAAGAGCTGTCTTATGGCTTGTTAATTGCTGAGGAACTTTGCCAGTTTGCTGATAACCAGAAAGTTGCGCAACCAAATAGTCGCTTTCTGCTTCAGGTAGTAACTCAAACCCTCGCAACAGTTCTTCTTTGATTGATTGAACGCGCTGCTCTTTCTTGTCTTGTTGTAACCATCGTTTCAAATATAGTTGCGGAATCGGTGTTGATAAAAGTGGAATATACTGTTTTTCCTCAAATGATAAATATGAAGTCACTTGCACGGTAAATTGAATGAGTTGCCAACTTTCTCGATCACTTCTGCCAAAACGATAAAGATCAATTGCAGGATAATCCAGCAACGAAAAATGGTGCTCCTTTAAAAATAGTTGCCCTTCTTTTGTTAGTTGAATCTCATTTGTCTCTTTGTGATACTGAATTTGTTTCGCCTTCGAAAGTTTTTCAAGAAATTGAAAATAGGCTTGTTCGGAAATCGTTGGCCACCAGCCAATGAATCGTAAACAATCATATAAAAAACCATAAATCAAAACAGAGCTAGTCCGTTTGCCTTTTAAAAGATGATACAAAGTTGATGCACGTACCTTGTATCCGTGAGATAATAACGCTAAAATAAAAGTTGCTTCCATAGTAAACCTCTTTTAGATAGGATGTGTCACTGTTTATGCAATCACGTTTAGTTCCTGAAAAATGTATTGCTTGTGGACTTTGTCAAGTTTATGCGCCCAATATATTTGATTATGATGATCATGGAATTGTCCTTTTTAAAGACGAGCCGCATGCTCGACAACAATTTATTCCAGAAAACGAACGCGAGAATGTGTTAAAAGCGTACCGCAAATGTCCCACGCGTGCAATAGAAATAAGCAAAAATGAGTGCTAAATAATTTAGCACTCATTTTTGCTTAGAGTATTTTTTCGAGCCAAGCAAGTGTTTGCTCATCTATCGAAACAAACTGTAATTGTCCTTCTTTTAGCGGTTCTTTGACTAGATGAATTTGATCATTTAGGCCATTGATCCATTCATAACGAAGACCATTTTCTTTTGCTTTAGAATTTTTGGCTTCTAAATAATAATTGACATGGTAATTTTCTTTACCATCCAATTGTAGCGTATTAATGGTTACTTCAAAATCTGGTGAAACATCGGTCGATTTCTTTTCACGTAATCGTTCAAGTGCTTCTATAAAAGAAGGAAATTGAGGATTATTTTCCCCACCAACGAGATATTTTTTAGCAAATTCTGTACTATCCGTATGACTTTTCACTTGTTTGGCAAATGCTTGATAAAAGGTTTCTAGTGCTTTGCGGGCATCATAGTCGCTAGCTAACGGAAAATTCAATTGTAGCGTTGGATTATCGGAGAGCGCTTCGACAAAATCATTTTCACCAATCGTTTCTTTTGATGTTTGAATTTCTTCTCCATTAATCGTCTTTTTAAGTTGAATCGTCATCCCTTTGGACCAGAACAAAGGGCCAATCGTTTTGCTTCCATTCGTTAGCGTACCAACTTTCCGACCATTAATATAAATATCTGCGTCTGGCAGATTGCTTTCCACAACAAAATTCATTCGTTTAAAATCTAAAGGAATACTAGAAATATAATTTTCCTCTTCTAATAAACGATACTCTTCTGTGATAACAGGTTCGCCGGTGCTATCTTTCACTGTGGCTGTAAAAGTATATTGTCCTGGCGCTAAGGGGCCCAATTCCTTTTGATAAGTGGTTGAGTCGGAAGTGCCCACTTCCCGCCCGTTCATTGCCAGCGTCACACCGCGCTGATTCGTCGTTAACTGAACAGAAACAGGCGTTAAAATGAATTGATAACGGTGAAAGAAAAATGCTGTTTGACTTGTTTCACGAATAGTTAAACCATGTAGCTTTTTATCCTTTAATAGCGCTTTTTCTAATTTTTTTAGCTCAGTTGGATTTTTTTGATAATAAGTGATTAAAGGCTTAATGCTTTGCGGATTCACTTGAAATTCAGACTCGTTCGTCCTCATTTTTTTACTTAATTCTTGGGCATCACCATTCTCAATCGCTTCAATAAAATGAGAAATTTGTTGTTCCTTAGAAAAATAATGCGTCCCGAGAAAATAGCTACCCGCTCCAAGAACGATGAACACAAAAAGAAACACCCAGATCCAGCTTCTTTTTGATCTGAGAGGAGTAGATTCGTTCCCTTTATTCATTGATGGTTGTGCTTGGTTTTCCTCTTGATGCATTGATTCATTCATTAGCGGAGCGCCGCATTCTTCACAAAAGGACTCCGTATCACGATTCACGTGACGACAATTTTTACACTTTTTCACTCAGGAAAACTCCTCTTTCTTTGATGGTTTCTATCATACCAAGGGAAAGTTAAAATTACAATGCAGATGGTTTAGTATTTTTTAACAGAATGATGACAGATTATGACAACCTCTTTTCTTTTAGGCGTAAATTTTAAAAACCCACTGTCAAACATTGTTCAACAGCAGGTTTTTTATCATTTATTTTGTTAACGGTGTTTTTTTCTGAATAGTATGTTGTTTTTTTGATAGCCATGGCAATAACTTCGCATGTAGTACTAGAAAAACACCACTGACTAAGAGGCCTTTAATAAGGTTGAATGGCACAATACCAATCGCCACATAGCTTGCTAAAGATGTTCCTAAAAATTGTTGTGTGGTCACACCATATAATTGTAAGTAAATGGGTGTAATGACAAAATAATTCGCAATACTCATGAAAATTGTCAAGGCTAAGATCCCACTTACTAAGCCCACTATCCGATTTGTACGGATATTTTTCTTTTTACCAAAGAAATAAAAAATTGGCAAGGTGAAGATACTACTTGCTAAAAAGCTAGCGAAATCTCCCACCATATTTTGCGGTGCTAGTCCGGTTAAGAACAGGTGTAGCAACGAACGAACAAAAGCAGTAATTACTCCTGCTAACGGTCCGTACAAGAACATTCCGAGTAGAATCGGAATATCACTAAAATCGATTTTCAAAAAACTAAACGCCGGCATAATCGGAAATGCCACAAATTGTAATACTGTACCGATTGCAGCCAACATTGCAATGCTGACCATTTTTTGTACCTTGTTGTTCATCTGAAATCCTCCAATTAAGGACCCATCTTCAACGAACTTTTTGATTCGCTTCTTTGTCATACAAAAAAACCCTATTTTTCTGCAGGGAAAAATAGAGTAGGATTATCTGATGAAAAAGCGTCTCAAATAAGCCCTATCTTCTTTATCCAGACTATACTGTCGGTATTGGAATTACACCAATTCAATCGTTAAAAACGAGTCGTGGACTATAACCACCGGTCGGGAATTACACCCTGCCCCTGAAGACGAACCTTGTATTATATTTTTTTACTTACTTAGTGTAACCGATTTGAACAATGAATGCAACTAACTAAGCCTTTTTATTAAATTTCATTGATTGTTTCGTTTCTCAAAAAAAAACAATCCCTCCGCCATAAGCGCGAAGAGATCGAGTCATTTTATCTTATTTAGCTTGATTTAATAATTGACTGATTTCTTTTTTAGTTAAATCACGATATTGCCCTGGTCGCAGACCTTGTAAGGTTAATTCACCGTAACGTTCACGTTTTAATTTTTGAACAGGGAAACCAACAGCTTGAAACATTTTCTTCACTTGATGATTACGCCCTTCATGGATCGTTAATTCCACGACACTGCTACCTGTTTTAATATCCGCTGAAAGAATTTGAAAATTGGCTGGTGCTGTGCGTTTGCCATCAATGCGAATGCCTTTGGCTAATGGCAATAGATCCCGTTTAGTTGGTACACCTTTAATTTTTGCTACGTAGACTTTATCTACTTCATGTTTAGGATGGGTTAATTTTTGTGAAAAACTTCCATCATTCGTTAAAAGTAACAACCCAGAAGTATCATAATCCAGACGACCGACTGGATAAATTCGCTCAGTAACATCTGTAAAATAATCCGTTACTACTTTACGGCCTTTATCGTCAGACACCGCAGAAATAACCCCTCTTGGTTTATAGAATAAATAATAACCATATTCTTCTTGATAAATTGGTACACCATCAACCTCAACAGTATCTTGTTTACTTACTTGTGTTCCTAATTCTTTGACCACTTGGCCATTGACTTTTACGCGACCTTTGACAATTAATTCCTCTGCTTTGCGACGCGAAGTCACCCCAGCATGAGCAATTGCTTTTTGTAATCTTTCCATTGTTTAAGCTTCCTCGCCTTCTGTTGTTTCAGACATTGGGTTCGTTTCTTGATAACGATCAAAAAATAGATCCATTGGTAGTTCTTCTTCTAATTCATCTTCCATTTGTTGGATATCTGGTAATTCATCTAAACTTTTCAACCCAAAGTAATCCATAAAATACTTCGTTGTGCCATACAAAATTGCTCTACCAGGACCATCTACGCGGCCTTTTTCTTCTATCAACTGACGGGCAACTAACTTTTGGATAGAGCCAGAAGTCTGTACGCCACGAATTTCATCAATTTCAATACGCGAAATTGGTTGCTTATAAGCAATAATGGATAATGTTTCTAGCGCCGCTTGTGATAAGGCGTTCGACATAGGCGATTGCGCATATTTTTTTAGTAATGAGGCATATTTTTTCTTAGTTGTTAAGACAAAATGATTGCCGACTTCTAAAATATTCAACGCCGATTTATTGTCAGAAGCATAATGTTCTTTCAATTTCGTTAATTCTTCATAGGTTTTTGCTGTTGACTTCTCTAATAAGTACGCAAGCTCTTCCAAGCCAATTCCTTCTTCGCCAACCACAAATAAAATTGCTTCAATTTGACTAACTAATGTCACTGTGTTTCCTCCACCTCTGTTGTATCTTCCTGCTGGGTTTCTGTATTAAATAACAAAATTTCACTATAATTATTTTCTTGTTCAACATAAATCGCGCCCGTTTTCATTAATTCTAAAAGAGCCATAAACGTTGTCACAATTTCTTGTTTGGAATAAGAATCGAAGAAAGAATCAAACGACACTGCCTTCCCTTTCTGTACTTGACGCATACGCTCTGAAATAGCGGAGATTTTTTCTTCGATGGAAACATCGTCACTGGCAACAGTTGTTTCAACAGGCTGGCGATTTTTTTTCTTTTCTAACATGGCATGAAAGGCTAGAAATAAATCAATTGTATTGATTTGATTAGGCGGTAGTGTTGTATCTTCCTCTTTATAATCATCCATATCCATTGGTTCTTTTGTATAATAGAGTTTACGTTCTTCTTCTTTTTCATGTAAAACAGTCGCTGCATATTTAAATTTCCGATACTCCAATAACTGAGCTACTAAAGCTTCCCGTGGGTCTTCCTCTTCAAAAAAATCTTCATCATCAATGATTTCAAGCTCTTGTTTTGGAAGCAACATCTGACTTTTAATAGCCATTAAGGTGGCAGCCATGACTAGATATTCTCCAGCGACTTCTAACTCTAAGGTTTGCATCGCATGAATATAAGACATGTATTGTTCAGTTACTGCTGTAATGGGAATGTCATAGATATCGATTTCTAATTTTTGAATTAAATGTAGTAGAAGATCCAGTGGTCCTTCAAAGACATCTAGTTTTAAATTAATTTCTTGCAAAAACGACACCTACTTTCTTTTCTCGACTTCCTAGTTTACCATAAATTTATTCGTTTGTGGGCATTCTCGCAAATTAAGCCCGAGGAAAATGTTCCTTATAAACATCTGCCATTCGTTGTTTGGTAATATGTGTATAAATTTGTGTCGTGGAGATATCTGCATGTCCTAATAATTCTTGCACGATTCTAAGATCTGCGCCATTTTCCAACAAATGTGTCGCAAAGCTATGCCGCAATGTATGCGGCGTAATATTTTTCTCTATCTGGGCTTCTCGAACAATCTGTTTTAAATTTTTCCAAATGCCCTGTCTAGATAACGGTTCGCCATGATGATTAACGAACAGGTGTGTTTCATTCGGATGGTTTTTAATCAATTGAGGTCTGGCTTCGTTCATATAGCGCTCAATCCATTGAATCGCATAATCGCCTAAAGGAATAATTCGTTCTTTGTCCCCTTTTCCGATTGTTTGCAATAAACCAATGGATAAATGCAGATCCCCTAATTTTATTTCAATTAGCTCACTAACTCGCAGGCCCGTTGCATACATCACTTCTAAAATAGCACGATTCCGCATACCTAGTGGTTTACTTGTATCAGGCGTTTCAATTAATCGAGTCACTTCGTCAACAGATAATGTACTTGGCAATTTTTGAACTTTCTTGGGGGAGTCAATATGTTGCATCGGATTATGTTCGCTTAAGCGTTCTTGACGTAAAAATTGATGAAATCCTCTCAAACTAGAAATCATCCGAATCACACTTGCTGAAGCTTGCTGTTCTTCGTGAAGGGATTGCAAAAATTCTGTAATCATGTAACGGTCAACTTCGTCCCAAGAATGCAAGCCTTGTTCTTGTAAAAAGGCTACGTATTTTTTTAAATCTCGTTCGTAACTCCGTCGTGTGTTATTTGATAAGCCCCGCTCTATTTGTAAATAGTGTAAATAATCGACTAATTGTTCTTCCATTATCCTTCCCTCATTTCTAGTACTATCCTATCAGATTATGCCCTAGATTGCATGGGTAAATTCCAACTTATTAAAAAAAATCAACTGACAACAAAAGACTTGTTCACTAAGTCGTTAACTTAAGAACAAGTCTTTTGTTTTTGCTACTATTAGTAAAGAATAAATTTGTTATTTTATATATTTATCTAGAAAAGCAGCTACTGTTTCCTTATATTTTTCTGGGTTTTTATTATAAGCTTTCGCATGCTCTGCTCCAGGCACGACATATTTCTCTTTAGGTCCTTGGGTTGCATTATAAACTTCGTCTAACATACTAAACGGCACAAACGTATCATTTTCACCATGAATAAAGAGCATTGGTAAATGATTCTTTTGCAATTGCTTAACAGCGCTTGCTTCCCCAAAGAAATAGCCAGCTCTAAGTTTCGTAATCCCGCTAGTAACATTAACTAATGGGAAACTTGGTAAATTGAAAAGCTCTTTCAATTGATATTGTAACTCCTGATTGACTGTAGAATAGCCACAATCTTCCACAATGGCTTTCACGTTATCTGGTAATTTTTCCCCGCTCGTCATCATGACTGTAGCAGCACCCATACTGACACCGTATAAAGTGATTTGTTCTTGCTGACCATTTTCGGTTAAAACTTTCTCAATCCATTGGACATAATCTTTACGATCGGGCCAGCCGAACCCAATATAATCTCCTTGACTTTTCCCGTGACCACGCGCATCTGGAGCTAACACATTGTAGCCCCAATCATGATACATTTTCGCAAAAACAGACATCGTTTCTGCCGAACCCATATAACCATGCGCCATAATAACGGTACGATTACTTTTTTTGTCGGCTGGTAAATAAATAGCCTTTAGACGTAGCCCATCTTCTGAAGTAATTGACCATTCTTGTCGATTTTTGTCATCTTTAAACCACGCGCCTTCAGGTGTCTGGACCACTTTTGACCCTGGGGTATTCTCATTTATAAAGTCTTTCTTTCCTGGAACTACTGCATAATTATAAAAATATAAGCCTGCCGCAATTAAACCAATTGCAATTACTACAATAAGCGCAATCAAAATTTTTAACCATCGATTCATCTACGTACTCCTTTTATTTAAACTGTATGATTCATTATAAGTTGTCGCCCTTTTTTTGACAACTACCATTCAAAGATTCAGCCATCTTTCTTTACCACTACAATGAGACAATTTTGTTGCGACAAAAAAAGCATAGCACAAAAATATTACCTTTTACGCTATGCTCCACTTATCTATTTATAGGAAACTAAAAATTATTTATTTTCAATAAGTTTAAAACTTGACCATGGTTTCAAAAATTCTAATAAGAAACGTTCGTCATCAGAAATACGACCAACCACATTTACACGGCCATCATTTTTCATTTCTTTTAAAGCAATTTGTGTTTCCCCTTTGTATTGTCCATAGCCAACGTTGTCAATCAAGACATCGCCTCGAACAATATCTCTCGTTGTATGAGCTGGGAAAGGACGATCTTTATAGTAAACACGTGTCATTGTTGAACGCAAAACGTAATCAGAACGATCTCCACGATAACTGTGTAAGTTATCGAACAATGCAATTCTTTCATCTTCTGTGATTTCTGGTTCTGTATCCACTTTGATCGAAGGATACGGTGCATGAAAGGCTTCTGCCATTGCTGCTAATTCTGCTTCTGAGGCATAAGCATTTCCGACAGAAATATCATCGATTAATCCTGTTAAAACTAAATGCTTAACTTGCGTTGCAATTTCTAAATCGCGGTGATCTTCCAAAGAACATAACCCATCTTGTGTCGGCCATGGCCCAAATGTAGCATCGTGTGAGTTCACAAACGCCATCGTATTTAAATTATATTTTCTAAATTTTTCTGAACAATAAACAAAATGCTCATAGCCTAAGCCGGTATAGCGATGTGGATAGAAATTATGTGAGCCTAGTAAATTTTCTGTGTTTGGTGAGTAGGCCATAATATTATCTACATAACTTGTCCCTGAACTCATATTAATTTCAATTTTAATGCCATAAGGGTTTCTTGTCATATTCGCCTCTTCTTGCCCAGTAAAACCAAGATCTAAACGAATGCCGTAAGCGCCCATATCATGGAAAAATGATAAATCATCATAAGAGATGCCTAATTGTTCAAACAATGCAGGATTAATATCGACCATCACTTCCATACCTAATTGATTGGCGTAATCTACGACTTTTTTAAACTCTGCTAATACCTTTTCCCGATCATCATTGATTTGCAATAAACTAGTAAAGACACGCTTAAAGCCGTATTTATGAGCCAAATCCAAATATGCTTTGTCCTTTTCAAATGTTGAACGTTCTGGATAAATTGAAATACCTAATTTTCCCATGTGATTGCCTCCTAAATTGTAAAACATAATAATGTATCTGCTTACATTGTAACAAAAAAAACAAAAGTGGTCTACACCTTTCCTATAGGAAATCTTATAAAAATTCCACTGGTTTGTTATCTTCTCTTTTGTTATGATAAAAAAGAACCTAATTGTCAGTGTGAAAGGAAGAGGAAAACAGATGAAACATAAGAAAATGCTTGCTGTTGCTTCAGTTGCAGCATTCACCTTGCTTTTAGCAGGCTGTAACACAACCAATAATAAAGGCACGACCGCAACGAGTGATTCTGTCGCTAAATCCAGCGAAAGTAAAACAAAGGATTCGGTCGACTTAAATTCACTAGATTTACCACAACTAGATGACAAAGTTACCGAAGATCAAGACTTAGTCCAAATGGTTACTTCAATGGGAAATATTGAAATCAAACTATTTCCTAAACAGGCTCCAAAAACTGTCGAGAACTTTATGAAACATGCCAAAGATGGCTATTATGATGGCTTGACTTTCCACCGCGTCATCAATAACTTTATGATCCAAGGTGGCGATCCTAGCGGTGATGGAACTGGCGGAAACAGCATCTGGAATAAACCATTTGAAGATGAATTTTCAAACCAGTTATATAACATTCGTGGCGCATTATCAATGGCGAATGCAGGACCTAATACTAACGGCAGTCAGTTCTTTATTGTCCAAAATACAGATGATCAATCTGATGGTCTTTTATATGATGATTATCCAAAAGCAATCATTGATGCTTACAAAAAAGGCGGCTATCCTTCTCTTGATAAAAAACATACTGTTTTCGGTCAAGTAACCAAAGGAATGGATATTGTCGATAAAATTGCCAAAGTCGAAGTTGGTGCCAACGATAAACCAAAAACTGATGTTAAAATTGAAAAAATCAATATTCTTCAAGAAGCAAAAAAATAACAAAAAGTCAGAACGTATCTTCAGCGTACGTTCTGACTTTTTGTTATTTTTGAATCGCTTGTAATGCCTTTTCTGGCACTTGGTCTTGATTGACCTCTTCATACGTATTGATGTGGGCCCCTTTATTTGAGACTTTTAGATAATGATCTGTTTTTAATTCATGGTCCGCTGTGAAAGTAATTTCTCGCGTTTTGCCTTCCTCATCTGCGGCTACTTGCGTATAACTAGCAATTCCATAGCCATTAACACTATCGGCTTTCTTTGTTTTAACATACACATTTCCTTCTTTAACCAATGGATTTAATTGATCTAACACACCAGCTAATTCGCCAGAGTTCTTCTCTGCGTAAAACTTGGCCCCAAATAAACCACCACCAATAACAATTGCTGTCACCACTAAAAATTTAATAAATTTCATCACATAAATCCTCCCGAGTAATTATTCTCTGTTACTTCTTCCAAAGTATAGCAAGTTTTAAACAATCCTTCCTCGGGCGCAACGACCAGTTTTTTCTCAGACTTATGTCGTATTTTTGTTATTTTGAATAAATAACAAAACACTACTCTTCTATCAATAATTGACTTAATAATTGAATTTCTTGATTCTTAGTTAAGTCAATTGTTTTCATTGTAACCGCTGTGGCTAAACCTAAATAGATTACCACCATTTTAGGAAATAATTCGACAAATTTTCCTTTGTCCATTTGTACATATTTTTTATCCAATAATAAACGCTCTTCAAAAAAAGTTTGAAGCATTTGCTGCAATTCTTCTTCATAACCATGTGCTTTCATAAATAACGCCGTATAGATTTTTTGATGTTTTTGGGCAAATAATATAAAGTTCAGACCCAATGCAATCACTGGGTCTGAGGCACCGACATCTGCTTTATAAAATAATTGCATACGATGAAATAACGATTTAATTAAGGTTCGTTTTAAATCGTCCATGTTGACAAATTCTAAATAAATTGGCTGCGTAGAAATCCCCATAGTATCTGCAATATTTCTAGCAGTTAAATTAGAAAAACCTTTATCTACTAAAATTTTTTCAGCTACGTTTAAGATTTTTTCCTTTGTATATACCTTCGTTCTAACCATTTTCATACCCCTTTTCTCTTTTAGTTAACAATAACTTTATTATGTTCACACAAAAGAAAACCATTTTCATTATATATATAATATTTTACACTTTTTTATGCGTTTCTTTTCTCAAAATTTTCTATACATTTCAAAAAAATTGAGAATTTTCATCACCTATAAACAAATAGGTCCAGAACAAAAGGTCATCACCTTTTGTTCTGGACACTAAACGGCTGCACTCTTTATTCTTCTATTTGTTTGCCTTGCTCTTTGGCAAGCTCATTTTTATCATAAGCTACAAAGAACGGATAGTAAATCAAGATGGCCACTAGAATTAAAACAATATTCAAAACAGCAGCACGCCAATCGCCACCTGTCGCCATAAAGGCGCCAATTGGTCCTGGTAAGGTCCAAGGTGCGGTAAAGACAACTTCACTAACTAAACCTAATTTAGTGGCAAACCAAGCAATCGTTGCTAAAACCATTGGTGCAAAGATAAAAGGAATCATTAAAATCGGATTTAAGACAATCGGTACACCGAAAATAACTGGCTCATTAATATTAAAAATAGACGGTGCTAAAATAGCTTTTCCTAGTTTTGAACCATATTCTGATTTTGCCCGAAAGGCTAATAATATAGCTAAGCCAATTGTGGCTCCAGCACCACCAATCCAAATGAACCATTGGTAAAATGGCTCTGCCGCAATCCGAGGCAATGCTTCGCCAGCTGCTTTAGCAGTCGTGTTTTCCTCTAATAGTTGTAGCCATAGAGGACGCGCCAACGATCCTACGATTGAAGCACCGTGAATCCCAAAGAACCAGAAAAATGTGGTTAAAAAGACTAACAGCAAGACACTCAATAAAGAATCTGCTGCTTGAACTAGTGGTCCTACTAAGTTCCCTACAAATGTGTGCCAATCAAAGCCTAAATAATAAGTGATTGAACCAATCAATAACATGACAATTAACGTCGGCGTCAATGATTCAAATGAACGAGCAACAGCAGGTGGAACGTTATCAGGCATTGTAATTTTGAACTTAGACTTATCTGTTACTCGATAGATTTCGACAGCAATAATTGACGTCACAATCCCGACAAACATCCCTGCACCACCCAAATTAGCCATTGGTAAAACAAACCCAGAAACGCCAGCTGCTTTACTGGCTTCTTCAGGAATCGCTACAGGTACTAATGTTAATAAAAAAGCAATCGTAGCCAAAATCCCTCCAGAGACTTGATCAAGATTATATGATTTCGCTAAACTAGCGCCAATGCCAAAAGTCGCATATAACGCCATAATGTACATTGTCATTCGGTAAGGCAGTAAGATTGTAGCAGCATTACTTGTTAAAAATTGAGTAATGCCCCAAGATTCTGGTAACGGCGGAAACGCAATAATTAGAAAAAAAGAACCGACAATAATTAAAGGTAATGTCGCAATAATTCCATCCCGCACCGCACGTAAATGGCGCTGATTGGCAATTTTAGCCATTGGTCCAGCTAGATGATTTTCAATCCAAACAGTCAGTTTATCTAACATAAATAACACTCTCCTCTGTTTTTCTCTTAAAAAATAACTCCTTTAATCAGCCATAAATAAGAGATAAGCTCTAATAAAATAAGAGAAATTAAAAACAACCAAATAAAACGCTTACAAAAACCTGTTTTCGTTTCAATAAAATAATGACTATACGCTAACGCAAAAGCAATCCCAACAGGCAAAAAAATCATGGCACCAATATTAAACGGCAGATTGAAAGTCCATAATAAAACACTCGGCAACAGGACACCACATAAGAGCCCCATACTAAAAAGAAAACCAGCACTTTTAACTGAAAACTTAGGAACAATTGCTTGATTGTTTTCCATTTCAATTTCGCTCCTTTCGTTTGTTATTTTGTTACATTTAAAATTATAAGCTATTAAAAATATTATTTCAATCTATTCGCTGATTTAATACTAATTTTAAAATAAAAAACCAGTTCACTGAGTGAACTGGTTTTATGCTTATTCGACAAATTCAAATTCAAAATTACCAATCCGAACAATGTCGCCATCTTTCGCGCCACGTGCTCGTAATGCCTCATCGACACCCATACCACGTAATTGACGTGCAAAACGCATTACTGTTTCATCATGATCGAAATTCGTCATTTCAAATAATTTTTCTAATTTTTCACCAGATAAAACCCATGAAGCATCTGGTTCACGATCAATCGTAAATTCTGGACCTTCTGGTTGGAAGCCATAACGAACGGTTTCTTCCTCTACTACTTCATCTTCATATAATGGGAATTCAGGCGTTACTTCCAACAAGTCAGCTGTTGCATTTAATAAAGGTTCAATACCTTTACGAGTAACCCCAGAGATTGGGAAAATAGGTAGCTCATCGGCGTACTCATCGGTGCGTTCCTTCGCAAGTTGCTCTTTAAATTTCGCTAAATTCTCTTCTGCTTCAGGCATGTCCATTTTATTGGCAACAATAATTTGAGGTCGCTCCATCAAACGTAAATTGTGTGAAGCCAATTCTTTATTGATTGCCAAATAATCTTCATAAGGATCGCGTCCTTCCATACCACTCATATCAATGACATGTAAAATAACACGCGTCCGTTCAATGTGGCGTAAAAACTGTGTTCCTAAGCCGACACCTTGAGAAGCTCCTTCAATTAAGCCTGGCAAATCTGCTGCAGCGAAGCTTCGACCGTCACTAGTAGTCACCATCCCTAAGTTTGGAACTAACGTCGTAAAATGATAGGCACCAATTTTCGGACGAGCGGACGAGATAACAGAGAGTAACGTTGATTTCCCTACAGAAGGAAACCCAACTAAGCCAACATCTGCTAAAACTTTTAATTCTAATTCGATTTTACGTTCTTGGCCCGGTTCGCCGTTTTCGGCAATTTCTGGTGCAGGGTTTCTTGGGGAAGCAAAGCGAATATTCCCGCGACCACCGCGTCCGCCTTTTGCTACTACTAAGGTCTGACCATTCTCAATTAAATCCCCAATTAAAGCTCCAGTTTCTGCATCACGAACTGTTGTACCTGGTGGAACTTTGACAAGTAAATCTTCTGAACCACGACCGTGCATTCCTTTACTCATACCATTTTCTCCAGGTGTCGCCTTAAAATGACGATTAAACCGGAAATCCATTAATGTGCGTAATCCTTCTTCAACAACTAAAACAACGTCGCCACCGCGACCGCCATCACCACCAGCGGGACCCCCGTCTGGTACATATTTTTCTCTACGGAAAGCAACCATTCCGTCGCCGCCTTTACCAGCTTTGACATCAATCGTCACTTGATCTAAAAACATGGACATATAATTTGTCCTCCTATTCTACTTCTACTATCTTTAATCACCTCAAAAAGCATGATTCGAAAGTCTTTATTATTGTATCGGGAAAACAACCGTTTGTCTAGCAATTCTAGTTAGTTATCGTTGGAAAAAGCAAAATTTCTCATGAATCTTTCGCTTTCTTTTTGTCGCTTCGCTATCAGTCTTTTGACAAAAAAATTTTAGAGGTTCATACTATAGATAGTTGAAGAAAATCACTTTTTCAGCAAGGGTCCAAAGAAACACAAACATCTAAAGGAGGAATTTTTGTTATGACAGTCAAAGTAGGAATTAACGGTTTTGGAAGAATTGGTCGTTTAGCCTTTCGCCGAATAAAAGAAGTTTCTGATGATATTGAAGTTGTGGCAATCAATGATTTGACTAGCCCAACAATGTTGGCTCACTTATTACAATTTGACTCTACGCATGGCACCTATCCTGGCACCGTGACAGCCACTGAAAATGGCATTGTGGTTGACGGCGAAGAAACCCGTGTCTACGCAGAACCAGATGCAAGTAAAATCCCTTGGGTTAAAGAAAACGGAGTAGACATTGTCCTTGAATGTACAGGTTTTTATACCTCTGAAGAAAAAGCACAAGCTCATTTAGATGCAGGTGTGAAACGTGTGGTTATCTCTGCTCCTGCAGGCGCAATGAAAACAATCGTTTACAACGTCAATGATGATACACTTGATGCCAACGATAAAATCATTTCTGCTGGTTCATGTACGACAAACTGTCTAGCACCGATGGCTTACTTCTTAAATAATGAATTCGGTATTGAAGTTGGTACCATGACAACTGTCCATGCCTACACATCAACACAAATGCTATTAGATGGCCCTGTTCGTGGCGGAAATCTTCGTGCGGCACGCTCTGCTGCAGACAATACTATTCCCCATTCAACTGGTGCTGCTAAAGCAATTGGCTTAGTTATTCCAGAACTTAATGGAAAATTACAAGGCCATGCCCAACGTGTTCCCGTTGTGGATGGATCCTTAACAGAATTAGTTAGCATTTTAAAAACAAAAGTAACAGCTGATCAAGTAAATGAAGCAATGAAAAAACACACCATTGATAACCCTTCTTTCGGTTATGATGATCGTGAAATTGTTTCTGGAGACATAATCGGCACGACAGAAGGTTCGATTTTTGACCCAACGCAAACAGAAGTAACGACAGCTGGCGATTTCCAATTAGTGAAAACTGTGGCTTGGTATGACAATGAATATGGTTTTACTTGCCAAATGATTCGCTTATTGGAAAAATTCGCTAATTTATAATTCCAATGAATAAAAAACTGCCTTGCATAAATTAATGCAAGGCAGTTTTTTTAATGTTTACTTTGACAACTTTGACAAATACCATGAAAAGTTAAGCGATGATCTTTGACTAAAAAATGATACCGACTTTCAACAATTTGCTCTACTTCACCAAGCAAGTCTTCTTCCACTTCCTCAATTGTGCCACATTCTAAGCATAACAAATGGTGGTGAAAGTGTTTGGCGCCTTCTTTTCTTAAATCATAGCGAGCTAAACCATCGTTAAAGCTCACTTTATCAACGACTTTTAAGTCTGTTAAAATTTCTAGCGTTCGATAGACTGTTGCTAGACCAATTTCCGGACTTTTTTGTTTTACCAAGAAGTAAATTTCTTCTGCTGATAAATGATCTTTTTCATTTTCCAATAATACAAGTACGGTTGCTTCCCGTTGTGGTGTTAATTTAAAGCCTGATTCATGTAATTGTTTTTTTGTCTTTTTTAAAGCAGCAGTCGAATCCATTATTACAGCTCCTTGTTTAGAATGATTACAAATTAAGAAACTTAATTTATCAATCAAATTAAAATAATTATAAAAGAAATAACTGTAATTTGCAAGATATTCTCAATTAGCTACCTTAATTTTTTTCTTTTGATTGTTCCAACGAGCCAATTAGAATTGTTTTACCATCTTCTTGTTTAATTAATTTTTGTTTCATTAAATGACCTAAAGCGCGTTTAAATTGAGCTTTACTAATGCCAAAGGTTTGTTTAATTTCATCAGGGCTTGATTTATCGGTGAAAGGAATTTGGTGATCGTTTGCTCTTTCTAAGAAAGTTAGAATCATTAACGCATCATCGCTGATTACTTCATGACTTCTTGGTTTTAATGAAAGATTCAATACGCCGTCCGGCCGCACGCCAATCACACGTCCCACTACTTTTTCACCTAAACGTGGTTCCTGGAATCGTTCAGAAGGATGGATAAATCCAATGTATAAATCATCAGTTAAAATATACGTTCCTGCAAGTTTCAGACGATACACATGCCCAGTTAAGTTTTGGTTTTGCATTTCAGCATTCCCGCGTTTTGCCATGGCTTTAAAGACTTTTTCATCTGCTAATTCGCCCCAAATGCGGTCTTTACTGTCCACTTTTAAAGTAACCATTACTCGGTCTTCTTTTTTAGGCCAAAGTTCCCGCATGGTTGGTAATTCATCCAACGAAATAACAACATCTTTATCTGGTAAGCCAACATCCACAAAAACACCTAAATCACGTCTCGTTCCTGTGACAGTACCAAAGCCATAGCTACCAATGCGCACAGTAGGAATTGTAGTTGTCAGTGCTGGCTCTTGTTTTTGATTTAAATAACCAAACCCTTCTACAGCCTCCCCTATGGCATGCGTACCTTCTTCTTTTTTTAAACGGAATGTGATGCCATTTTTTTGAACAAAATAAAATTGTTCATTTTCATCGACCACAATGCCGGTAAATGTTGTTGCTAGTAATTCTCTCATTTATCATTAACTCCTCAAGGAAAATCAATCGAACAAAAGATTTCCGCTTTTGTTCGATTGTTTCTATTTTCTTTTATTGCCCTGCATTACGAGAAGCGTTCCCTTTGAACCAACCTGTTTTAGCATTGATTGTAACTAAATACATGTGAACATTTTTCTCTGTAGTGCCTTCTAATAATTTTGATTGATTGTTTGTTGCATAAAGATTGTAGTAACCTTCGCCATTCACAATTTTGGCAGGTTCTAAAGAATATCCGCCAGGAACCACATAGCCACGAGCAATCACTGTGTCTAAGACTTTTTCTTTCACACCTGGTGCCCATGTCCACGCTGGATTGCTACTATCAGCGATATCGGCAGCATCTGGCGCATAAAGCGGACTAGTGTAAACCCCGTCACTATTCGGCGCCGTGTAGCCATTCGCTTCTGTTTTTGCTGTTTCTTCCTTCTTAGCGTTCTCTTTTTTCGCGGCAGCAGCTTGTTTCGCTTGTTCTTCTGCTTGTTTTGCTTGCTCTGCGGCAGCTTGTTCTTCTGCAATTCTTTTCTGTTCTTCTTCAACCTTGGTTAACGCTTGGTCAGCTGTCGTGACTTGTTTGACCAATTCTTTTTTCAGCTTATCACTTGTTACTTTATCTACTTCTGCCTTAGCAGCTTGATACGTGTCTCGATTCAGCTGATTGGTAGTTTTTCCATCTTTATAAATGACCTCAACCGCTTTTTTAGCTTTTTGTAATTGGTTGTATTGTTGGTTCGCTTGATCGATTGCTTGGTTCATCAATTGTTCAAATGGATCATTTCCTGTTAATTTCTTTACGGAAATTGGTTGATCAGCAGCTAGAATCGCCGGTTTCAACTCATTGCCATTGACAATCGGCGCCTCAAATAATTGGTTGATTTGTTGAATGGTTTGTTGCTTCTCTTTCAATGTTTGAATTTGTTTATTTAATTGAGAATACTCTTCTGAATCTTTAATTTCCGCGACTTGTTTTGAGAGTTTTTCTGGACTAACAGTCACCATATCGGGTTTAATAAAAACTTGCTCCTTCGTGGTATAAAAGGCTGCTAGTTCATCTTTCAGCGTATCTGTTTTCTTGGTTAGTGCCGCCGCCTCTTGCGCGGCAGCTTTTTGCGTTTGATCATGATACGCCCAAGCACTACCTCCAGCTAATAAAACAACCGCAAGCGCAACGAAAGCCACTTTTTTTGATGGTTTCTTCGGAGCAGGCGCTGGTTGAGCATTCCCAGTTTCATTCATCGGTGGTATCACACCTGAATCTGAAACTTTTTCCTCGGTTGTATCAGCGTCGCTCGGTGCCTCTAGCGACGCTGCACTTGTTAACCCTTCTTCAGAATCTGAAATGGATTCAGTTGGTGTTTCGGCTTGGGTTAATACTGCCTCACCGCTGGTTTCTAACTCTTGGGTCTCTGCTGTTTCTTCTGATGGATTTTCAGACATTTCTGTATCTGCTCGATGCGCTTGAATATAAGCTTGCAAAGTTTCGTTTGGTGTTACATCTTGATCTTCTATCGGTGGTTGTGAAAAAATTTCTTCTTCAGAAGTGGTAGAGATAACTTCAGTTCCTGAAATCTCTGTTAAAGCTTCCTCTTCTGACTTCACTGTCTCAGATACCTCAGCTGTTTCTGCTTCAACAGTAGTTGTTTCTTCTGTTGTTTCCTCTAAATTAACTGCTTCGTCCGTTGCTAGTTTTTCTTCTGTTGAATGAGTAGGCATCGCTTCTGTCGCTGGTATCGTTTCCTCCACCGAATCATGAGTCTCCTCACTAACCCCTTCTTGAAGCACTGCTTCTGAATCAGAAACATCCTCTGAATCAGAGACTATTAAGTTATCTTCTATCGACTCTTCTTTTTTGTCATCATTACTTTCTTCTTCAGGTGATTCGCCAAACAGTTCCATCACATGGCCTAAGCTCATATCTTTTAACTCAGACCATTCAATATTCTCATTTAATTGATCTTCATGTTGTTCATTTTCCTGTGTTTTAAAATCTATATTTGTTGAAGTCGTTTCCGCTTCTTCTTTATCAACTGTTGTGTCAGTTAGTGAATAGCCACATGTTGGGCAGGTCGTTAATTCTGCATCGAATTCGTTCCCGCACTTCGGACATTTCTTTGTCATTCTTCCGCCTCACATTCTGCTAATATTCCATTACTTCTAATTTACCACAACTTGCGCCTTCTTCCAATAACTAGCAATGACATTTAGAGACTTTTTAAAAATCAAAAGCGGCTCTTCTCGCATGCACGAAAAGAGCCGCTAAACGGTATGTTTATTCTAAAAAGTCTTTTAATTGTTTTGAACGAGAAGGATGTCTTAGTTTTCTTAACGCTTTTGCTTCAATTTGACGAATACGTTCGCGAGTGACACCGAAAACTTTTCCGACTTCTTCTAGCGTACGTGTCCGACCATCATCTAAACCAAAACGTAAACGTAAAACATTTTCTTCACGGTCTGTTAAAGTATCCAGAACATCTTCTAGTTGTTCTTTTAACAATTCGTAAGCTGCATGTTCAGCAGGACTTGTAGCATCTTGGTCTTCAATGAAATCACCTAAATGTGAATCATCTTCTTCACCAATTGGTGTTTCTAAAGAGACTGGCTCTTGTGCGATTTTTAGGATTTCACGAACTTTTTCTGTTGGTAAATCCATTTCCGCACCAATTTCTTCTGGCGTTGGTTCTCTACCTAAATCTTGCAATAGTTGGCGTTGAATCCGAATCAATTTATTGATTGTCTCAACCATGTGAACAGGAATTCGAATCGTTCTAGCTTGATCCGCAATTGCCCGCGTAATCGCTTGACGAATCCACCAAGTAGCATACGTAGAGAATTTGAACCCTTTACGGTAGTCAAATTTTTCAACAGCTTTCATTAAGCCCATATTACCTTCTTGAATTAAATCCAAGAATTGCATACCACGACCTACATATCGTTTGGCAATTGAAACAACCAAACGTAAGTTGGCTTCTGCTAAACGTTGTTTTGCTTCTTGATCGCCTTCTTCAATTTTAAGTGCCAATTCAACTTCTTCTGCGGCAGTTAATAATTGAACGCGCCCAATTTCTTTTAGGTACATACGCACGGGATCATTAATTTTAACACCTGTTGGCGCAGATAAGTCTTCTGCTTGGGCCTTTTCCGCTTCTTTTTCATCTTTTTTCAAGCTATGTTCACTTGGGTCTCCATTTTCATCGACTACGCTGATACCAGCATCTTCAACTTTTTGGATCAATTTTTCCATAGCTTCTGCATCCAAAGTATACGGTGTGGCTAATTGATTCGCTAAATCATCATAAACCACTGTTCCTTTAGGCTTGTTTTCTTTGATAAATGCTGCCACTGCAGCTTCATATTTTTTACTTGTTTCTTTTTCCATGAAAGAAGGCCCCCTTCATTTTTCGGTTCACGCTTGAAATAACTGATAAATCACTGGGACTTATCAAAATAAAATGAACAAAACGCTTAGTTCTATTCATTATATTGCTTAAGTAAATGTTCGTTGAGCTTTAAGCTGTCGAGCCAATTGGATAATCTCCATTGTTAATTCGGCTTCAAGCTGTTGGTTGCCCACTCGTTTTGCTTCTTGCTGTTGAATCTTTTTCTGCTCAATTGCCTCTGCAATACTTGATAAGGCAATTACATGTAATAAATCGGCAACTTCTCGCTCAGAGCTTTCTTCCGATAAATTCTGATACGCAATTTCAATTGCTAATTGTTTGGTTTGATTATCTTGCAAGAAATTAATAAAATCGGCAATGTCGAAACTTTGATGCAGTGTCGCATAACTTTCTAGCAAGAAATATAATTCTTGGTATTCATCATGAGCGAATGAAAAATCTGGCAATTGTTGAATGGTTTGCCGTACTCCTTGTTCATTCATTAAACGAAATAATAAAGAACGTTCTGCTTTTTGAACTTGGGTTAACGGTAACTTGTTCTGGACGTGATTCTCTTCAAAAACAGGTTCTTCCATTGGTGGTGGCATCATTTCATCTTGATAAAATTGTTGCCTTTCTTGCCGTTGGACTGAACGTTGCTCTTGCTTCAATTGATTGAATTGTTCTTCTAAACTATGAACAGAAAGTTGAAATTCCTGAGCAATTTGGTTTAAATAACGATCACGTTCCAAGGGAGATTGAACATTGGTTAACTCCCGTAACAATTCGTTCACATAATCCAATTGTTCTTTTTCGTTATTCATGTTTCTAGTTAACCGATGATAATTCATTTTAAAACTAAAAACTGTTTCTCGGCCATGATTGGCTAAATTTTGAAAAGCTTCTGCGCCATATTTCCGCACATATTCATCAGGATCCAGCTTTTCAGGGATGCTGACAATACTCAAGTCAAAATGACTGTTTTCTTGCAATAATTGAATCGCACGGTTTGTGGCTTGAACACCGGCATTATCGCCATCGTAACAAATAACTACTTCCTTAGCGACCCGTTCCAAACGCCGAATTTGTTCATTGGTCAAACTAGTCCCCATTGAAGCCACCCCGCTTTTTACGCCTGATTGCCAAGCAGCGATAACATCCATGAATCCTTCAAAAAGCAAGACTGTATTTTCTTTACGAATTTCTTTTCTGGCTTTATCAAAGTTAAACAGCGTTTCTCGCTTATTAAAAAGTGTTGTTTCAGGACTATTCAAGTATTTAGGCATCTCATCCCCTGGAAAATCAGCTGTTTTTAACAAGCGACCAGAAAAGGCGATGACATTGCCTTGGGGATCATTAATTGGAAACATGATTCGTTGATAGAAACGATCCAAAAACGTACCGTTATCTCTTTGGACAAACAGCCCCGAAGGCTCAAAAAGCGCTTCATCCAGTTGTTCATTTTTAAAAACTTGACTTAAGAAATCACGTTTTTGCGGCGCAAATCCAATTTGAAAGGTCTCAATTAGTTCTTGTGTTAACCCTCGCTCTAATAAATAGTTTAATGCGGGTTCGCCAATTTTAGTATTCACTAAAATATGATGGTAAAGTTCTGCGGCTTTACTATGCAGTTGTAACAAACTCCGTCTTTGTTGGTTTTCTGGGGTATCCGCTACTTCACGCGGCTCTGACCAATCAAAGTCCACAGATAAATGTTCCAAATCTGCAACACGTTTCACGGATTCTGGAAAACTAATGCCTTCAATTTCTTGCAAGAAATTAAAAACAGTTCCACCTTTCCCGCAGCCAAAACAGTGAAAAATTTGTTTGTCTTCTGCTACTGAAAATGAAGGGGAACGTTCTTCGTGAAACGGACATAAACCCATATAATTTTTACCGGATTTTTTTAACTGGACATACTGCCCAATAATATCTACTATATTCGTTCGGTGACGAACTTCCTCAATGACTTCCTGAGGAATGCGTTGTGCCATTGTCCTCACCTCCTAAGAATAGCATTGTGCTAACTCATGTGATTGACCGTTTAAAAAACGCACTGTCATTTCAGTGCGAATTCCAATGGACACATTTACACATGATTTATTGTATCACATAATCTCTGTTTTTCAAGTATCTTGTTTCAACTCAACAAAAAAAGAAAGTATCTAGGACAAAAGTCATCCTGACTCCTGCCCCAGACACTAACTCTTAAAATAATCAGTTAAACATCAAGCTTGCTCCGACTTCCTTCAAGATTTAAAGAAGAACTGCATTTCTGGAGACGAATACTTTTAGCTCAACCTCTGTTTTTTATAAATCTTTAATTGTTTTTCCAGCACGTTTCATTTGTACGAAACCAATTGCTACACGCACCACAATATTAATGGCCATCATAATAAAGAAGAGACCCATTGTTTGCGAAGTTAAGAAACCAATTTCTAAAATGTTGTGGAATAACATAGCTGCTACATAAATACCAATAATGGTACTGAAAACCAAGAAAATGCGTAATGGATTTAAAGGCAGACATGCTCGAACAACAGCCATACAGCTAATTCCAACTAATAAATAATACATTAACGTCGTGGTGTCTAAAGAAGAAAATCCTTGATTTTGTCCAATCAGATAAACAGCAATGATATTCGCTACAACTAAAAGCGCATTAACAGACGCATTTTTCAAAGCCGTTGGTAAAAACTTCCCGACAACTTTTCGTTTGTCCCCTTCGAAAGATAAGAAGAAGGCTGGATACCCTTCAATTGCTAAATCAATCAAGGTCACTTGAATCGGAATGAACGGGAACGCAATGGCCGTTAAGGCACAAATGATTGAGAGAATAAACGAATAAATCGTTTTAATGAAGAAAACGCTGGAAACTCGGGTTACATTATTTACCACACGTCGTCCTTCAAACAAGACATCTGGTAACGTTGTAAAATCAGAATCTAGCAAAACTAGATTAGAAATTTGCCGAGTAGCGCCATCTCCTTCTGCCATGGCGATACTACAATCCGCTTCTCGTAACGCTAAAACATCGTTAACGCCATCGCCGGTCATAGCCACCACATGCTCTGTGTCTTTCAACTCACGCACAATGGTTCGTTTTTGCTGAGGCGATACACGTCCGAACACTGTGTATTGCTGAACTGCTTCACGCACTTCTGCTTCTGTCGTTTTGGTCGACAAATCAATATAAGACTCATAACCGGGTAGCCCAGCACGACGAGCAATATTTGAAACAGTTACCGGATTATCACCAGAAATTACTTTTAAGTCGATTCCTTCTTCTTTTAGATAAGCCAGTGTTTCTTTGGCATTTTGGCGAATTGGATCATCAATTTCTAGAATTGCTAACGGCTCTAAATAAGGCATTTTGGTTTCGTTTAACGGTTGTTGCTCCGCAATAGCTAACATCAAGACGCGATACCCATTCTCTTGTGCTGTAAAAACAGCTTCTGGCAACCGACTATCGTCTACCAAACGCTCAGGAGCCCCTAAATAAACTGTCCCAATTTCTGGAAATTCAATAGCCCCCCATTTTCGTTCAGAAGAAAAAGCCAAGACTTCTTTTGCGCCAAATCGATTGGATACTTCATAATGATCACGAATTGCTTGCATTGTAATATTATTATCCGTACTTTCAGATAGGTAGCTTCCGATAATCTGCGGGAAAAGTTCTTCATATTTGTCATGCAAGATAATCGCCTTTTGCACTTTCATTTTACCTTCTGTAATCGTTCCAGTTTTATCTAAACACAAAGTGTCCACATGGGCCAATGTTTCAATTGAGTACATATCTTGTACTAGAATACGTTTTTTGGCTAACTTAATGACACCTGTTGTCAGCGCAATACTAATTAATAGTACTAATCCTTTTGGTAACATCCCTAACAAAGCTGCTGCAGAAGCAACAACAGATGTTTTGATACCAGCATCTCTTAACCAAAAAGCTTCAACAAATAAAATAATCCCTAGAGGAATAATCACCCAACTTGTAAATTTAGAGACTTTACGAATCGAATTAACTAACTCTGATTGAATTGGTTTATGCACTTTGGCTTCTTGGGTGATTTTCACAGCATAGTTTTCGGCACCAACGTGGATAACACGGGCATAGGCTTGTCCGCTAACAATGAAACTTCCAGAAAGCAAGGTATCGCCGATTTCCTTTTCAATTAAATCTGATTCACCTGTTAACAACGCTTCATTCGCTTCGACTTTACCATCAATAACTTCCATATCAGAAGGAACTTGTTCCCCTGCAGAGATAATAACAATATCTTCCATAACTAGTTCTTTTGTATCAATTTCTTGTTGTACGCCATTTCGAACAACATGAACATTTTCTTTTGCCACAATAGATAATTTTTGAACTAAATTACGGGCATGAATTTCTTGGAAAATCCCGATTGACATGTTCACAATAATAATCGCTAAGAAAGCCAGATTGGAATACGCTCCGACAAATAGTAAACAAACAGCGATTGCAAAGTTTAAAAAGTTGAATAACGTCATGACGTTATCAAAAATAATATCTTTTGTAGATTTTGCTACATTTTCCTCATAATTATTTTGAAGGCCTAACTCTTTCTGCTTGGCAACTTCTTCTGTACTTAACCCTTTTTTCAGGTCGACTTTATTCAACATCCAGCTCTTTCCCTACCTTTTCAATTAATCAGTTACATCCCTTCTAGTTTACTTGCATTTTCATGAAACTGCAAGAAAAGCCTAAAAAATTCCTGTAAGTTGAAAGAATTCTTTAGACTTTTCTCGTTTTAATTTAACTTTTCAATAAACCAACGATTCATTTTGACAATTTCCGCATAGAACATATTGCCACCATTTTGATAAAGGTAACCACCATTGTAAACTAACGCTTGCCAACGATAATAACGATATTTCGTATTTTGGTCATTCCCTAGCAACGGTGAAAGGACTTCTCTTGAATATTCTTCTGCTAACTCTGTCGTGTGTTTCCCGCCGCGTTCTTTAACAAACTGAATATAATCCAGTCCATAATTATATGCTTGTACGCCTGTCCATTCATCACAGCCAGCTTCTTTTGCTTTCGTTAACGCTTCCGCGAGAAATTTGACGCCATGTGCGATACTTTCCTCTGGTGTTTCAATCACTTCTTGTTGTCCATAAACACTTTCACTGCTCTGCATAATATCGCCAGATTTCCCTTTAGATTCTGTATAGATAATCGCTAAAGCTAATGTTTTGTATTCAGGTATTTTATTTTTTTTGACTTCTGCTTCTACTTGTTTTTCAAAGGTCATTACCGTTTCAACATTTTGATGTATTTTATAGCCAAGATAGCCAAGACCAGCAACTAAACCAACAAAAAAAAGTAGCATGATTTTATAAATTATTTTTCTTACTCTACGCATCGAATCATCCAAACTTTTTCTTTTAAGATACGTTCTATGTTACTTGAAATAACTGAAAAAAGCGAAGTTTTTGTTACTTCTTTAGTTTTATTTAATAAAAGTAACTTTTTTGTGAACAAACCGTAACTTCGCAAGATTGAACGTTTTCACCTAGAATAGAATAACAAGTAATTTTATCGAATTTCATCAAAAAAAGGGCTGCCTTACGGCTAGCCCTTTTTTACTTTTATTTTACGGTAACATTCCCGATTACATCATTTATTGAAGTCGTTTGACCTGCTTTTTGTAAATCGTATTGAGCAACGATATCTTGATTTGTGAAAACAACAATTAAATCTGATTTTTTGCCAGCTTGTTCTAATGCGGCTAAATCAATGGTTGCAATTTTATCGCCTTGTTTTACAACTTGGCCTTCTTCAACATGTAATGTAAATGGTCCACCTTGTAACTCAACAGTATCTAGACCCATGTGTAATAATACTTCAATGCCTGAATCTGTTTGGATACCTAACGCATGTTTTGTTGGGAAAATGCTAGTAATTTTACCAGCAACAGGTGTTGAAACTTCGCCGTCTGTTGGTACGACAGCAAAACCGTCACCCATCATTTTTGCTGAGAAAACATCATCTGGTACTTCAGAAATAGGAATAACTTTACCATTCGCTACAGAATATAATTCAGTTTCTTTTGTTGAAACTGGTGCTTTTTCTTCAACAACTGGTTGAGAAACAGTTGTTTCTTTGACTGGTGTTGCTGGCGCTTGGTGGTTATATAATCGTTGCATTTCGTCAGCAACAAATTGTACTTCCGTACCAACGATCACTTGGATATTGGTGTCATCAATGACTTTCACACCAGGAACCCCAGTTGCTTTAATTTTTGCTTGATCCACTTTGCCTGTATCTTTCACTGTTAAGCGTAAACGAGTTGTACAGTTATCAATAGAAGTTACATTGGCATCAGCGCCTAAACCATCATAAATACGACGAGCTAGAGAAGCGAATTTGTTGTCTCCGTCTGCAACATCTGGTGTTTCTTCGCCATCGCCTTCTTCGCGTCCTGGTGTCATTAAGTTAAACTTAGTGATTGCAAAACGGAAACCGAAGTAGTAAATTGCTGCAAAGACAAGTCCTTGAACCACCAACATCATTGGGTGATTTGCGACTGGGTTTTTCAAACTTAAGAAGAAGTCTACAAAACCTGCACTAAAGGCAAAGCCAGCTGTCCAATGCATAAACGCAGCGAATGCTAAAGAAATACCTGTAAAGACTGCATGTAAAACATATAAAGGCCAAGCAACGAACATAAATGAGAATTCTAAAGGTTCAGTAACGCCTGTAAAGAAAGCCGCAAAACCAGCAGCTAACATTAATGAAGCTGTAACTTTTTTCTTCTCAGGACGTGCACATTGATAAATAGCAAACGCACCTGCTGGTAAACCAAACATCATTACTGGGAAGAAACCAGCTTGGTACATCCCTGTTTGTCCTACAATTGCTTTACCAGTATCTAACGCTTGTTGACCAGCTAAAAAGTTCCCAATATCATTGATACCAGCAACATCAAACCAGAAAACAGAATTCAAGGCATGGTGTAAGCCTGTTGGAATTAATAGTCGGTTAAAGAAACCATACAAGCCAGCTCCTACGAAACCTAAGCTAGAGATTCCTTTACCAAAAGCAACTAATCCGTTATAAACAACTGGCCAGAAGAAGAATAAGACAGCTGAGATTGCTAACATCGAAATAGCTGACATAATAGGAACTAAACGTTTTCCACTAAAGAATGATAAAGCCATTGGCAATTTCACACCAGAGAAACGATTATACATTGCCGCGGCAACTAAACCAGCGACAATCCCGACAAAGACATTGTTGTCCATGCTGTTGAAGGCTGGGTTTACTTCAGCAATATCCTTGAAGCCTTTAATGGCTTGGATAGAAGCAGGCGCTAAAACAGTTTTTGGCACTAAATAAGCGACTAAACCAGCTAATGCTGCCGATCCATCTTTATCTTTTGACATTCCTAACGCTAAACCAACCGCAAATAATAATGCTAAGTTGTTTAAGATAGCCAAACCACCATTCATTAGAAAAGTTGTGGCTGGACTAGCGCCGATTGTTCCCACGATCCAGTTAGCAATACCAACTAATAAAGAAGCCGCCGGTAATACAGCAACTGGTAACATTAACGAACGTCCCATTCTTTGCATATACGCTTTCATTATACGTAACTCCTCACATAAACTATTTAATTTTTATTATTTGGTCATTCTTAATCGTTCAATGTGAATCGATAAATAACCAAGTTCTTCATTTGGTACTTGATAATGAAAATTTCTCATTAATAAGACTTGTACTTTTTTTGAGATTTCATAGCTTTCAGCATACTTTTTCTTTACGACTTCCAAAATTTCTTCATCTAAAACAGCATATTGATTTTGTTGGAAGCGATGAATAAACAAACGTAAATGATTCACCAAACGTGAATAACTGAGACTATTTTTATCATCATGAATATCAATAGCCAATTCCTGCTCGATTAAATGAATAATTTCAGAAACGATTGTAACTTCACGGATACTTTTACTATTATCAGTACGCCCGCTGCGAGCACTATGGATATGAATTGCAATATATCCCGCTTCATCATAACTAAATGGAATCTCTAAGATTTGTGTTAAATATTCTACAGCCCATTGAGCAATAGCAAATTCTTCACTATATAAAATCTCAATTTCACTTAAAAGCTTGTTCCGAACAATAATATTATTTTGAATATTTTCAGCTGCAAAAGCAATGTGATCACTCAACCCAATATTAATATGTTCATTCAACTTTTCACCCAATACCGTTTCAGCATGTTGGATAATTTCTTCACTCGCTAAAAAGTATTTGTCTTCAATTTGTGATAGCAATACTTGAAGTTTTTTCAGTCCTTCTGGCTCCATCACAAACATCCGCTCCACCAATTGTCGAGATAAGACATCATTTTTAGTCTTATTAAACCCGACGCCTTTACCGACAGCTACTTTCTCCTGTCCTTCGTCAAGAACAAGTACAGCATTTTGATTTAGCACCTTTTTAATTTTCATAAATGACCCTCTTCTGCAGAAGTAATTCTAACATTTTCAGTGAAAACAACAAAAAAAGCATAGAACAATCCCGTTAAACATGTTGCGTAACCATTGTACACCACATTGTATTACGAAATTCTTCCATGCCTAGTATTATCTAGTCACATGAAAACGCTATTCATTTGTTAACAGTGCTTATTCTAACGAGTATCATTATTTTTGTCAACCTTTTTCAATTATTTTTTTATTAATTGTTGACTATTAACAAAAAAGAAGCTCTTATCGGGAAGAGGTCGGGACAGAACCGTTTAGCTCCGAGAACCAAGTAGGTACTGTTCAACATCTATTTGCTTTGCAAATAGTGTTTCTCAGCAAATAAGAAGGAATTTCCGAAAATTGTCATAAAACACAACGAGGAACGAGTTGATGTTGCATGATACACTACACTCCGTTTCGTTCGCATCAATTTCTACGCATGGAACATGCTAGAATTGAAGGACCCGGTGCTCTTTAATTTTTGGAGACCAAGTCCTTCAATTCTTAGTGATTTATCACTTAGAGATTGATGAGATCGGAGCTCTGCGAAGTAGGTATTGTTCATCATCGAATCACTACGTTCTTCGTGATTCTCAACACTTGGAAGGATTAAGATGCGCCGAACACTTGTGTGAGAAAGTCAATTTCGGCTTATTGTTTTCTCGCCAAAGGCTCGTCACAGTTTTATCCTTGTAAGTTCCGAAGGACCTTCACCAAGTAGGTACGATGATTTCATCTGTTCATGCTTCACAGTGAAACATCGCAACTCTTAGAGCTGTAGCTCTTTTGAAGGCTGTACTGTGACGAGACGCATGTCGAGAAAACACCTTAGAAGTTGTTGAGATCGGAGCAACGCGTAGTGTTGCTTCTGTTCCCGCCGTTTATCAGTTTTTGAGCGTGGAGCAAAAATCCAAAGTGATTTTTGTCCCACGCTCGTTCACTAATTTATTCTTTATAGGCATACTTATATGTGCTCGTTGCACCGAAGTTATGATACTGAATGCCTTTGACACCTGGTCGTACAAGCTGACTACGGGCCTCTTGGTATAAAGGAATTAAAGCGGCATCTTCTTCCACCAATACTTTTTCAGCTTTAATTAATGTTTGCCAACGAGTTTCAGGATCATTTGCGTATTTAGTTGTTGCTTCTTCAATTAGTTGATCAAACGTTGGGCTAGAATAGTTCATACGGTTACCACTAACTGAGCTTTCTAAGAAAGTCATTGGATCCTGATAATCGGGTCCCCACATGCCAACAGACAATTCATAATCCCCTTTTCTCATTAATTCAATCGCATTATTTAAAGGAACTGTTTTGACATTAATAGTGAGACCAGGCAACGTTTCTTGTAACTGGCCTTGGATAAATTCAGCAACTTTTCGGTCACTATCACCATCTCTTGAAAGAAGTTCAATGGCTACATCTCCGTTTAACTCTGCTTTTGCTTTATCTAAATACTCTTTGGCTTTTTTGGCATCTGTTTTGACAAGGGCGCCTGCTTCTTGACGAAAATCTTCATTCGTTTCTGGGTTATATACAAATTTTTCTGGAATGTACCCATAAATTTCTTTTGAACCATCTGCTAAAATATTATCGACTAAACTTTTTTTATCCAAAGCATAAGCTAAAGCTTTGCGGACATTCTCATTTGCAAAAATGGATGGTTTTTCGTTTCTTTTTTGATTTAAACGTAAGGAATAGACTTTTGACCGTTCGATTGCTTCATAGTCTGGGTTGTCTCGATTTTGTTTAGCAAAATCTCCTGTTAAGACAGCCACATCTAATTCACCTGATTCGTACAAATTATAAACGGTATTGGTTTCTTTAAGAACTTCAAAATGAATCGTTTCTGATTTTACTTTTTCTTTATCGTAATAGTCGGGATTACGCACAAAATCCCACGACATCGCTGACTGATCCCAATTTTTCATTAAAAACGGACCATTAGATACAATCATTTCACTAGAAGTGCCATAGGCTTGTCCTTTTTCTTTCACGAATGCTTCGTTTTGTGGGAAAAATGGAGAAAATGCCAATAAGGACGTAAAATATGGTACAGGCTTTTCCAAAGTAACCTCCAAAGTATAATCATCAAGCGCTTTGACACCCAATTCCTCTGGTGCTTTTTCCTCTTTTGTAATAGCTGTTCCGTTCAGAATCGTTCCTTCTAACAAGAAAAAGTAATTGGCTTGGTTTTTGGGATTCGCTAATTTACGCCAAGCAAAAACGAAATCATTGGCTGTTACAGCATCACCATTGGACCACTTGCCATCTTCTCTTAGTTTAATGGTATATCGTTTGCCATCTTCAGAAATTTCAGGCATCTCTTTAGCGGCAGCAGGTATCAGTTGATCCTTCTCATCTAATTGATATAGCCCTTCAAAGACATTGGACTGTGCGTTAATACTGGCTTCATCTTGTGTAAAAATAGAATCCATTGAACCGATTTCCGAGTTCTCCATTAAATTTAAAACTTTTTTCGAGACACTGGTTTTCTCAGTTGCTTTCTCGTCTCTTTTTGTTTCTGCTGTTGTGCCACAACCTACCAAGACCGTACTAACAAATAACATAATCCCCATCATTTTTAACTTTTTCATACTATTCCCCCTATGTGTCAGTCAAACGGCAACTCTTCCATGGAAAGCCGTTCTTGCGAAACTATCAAGCATGCGTAGGGCAAGCCCTCATTTTCGTACTCAAATTCTCCCCGCTGGTTGTCAATTGGGTCTGCACGCAATTGCATTTTCGCCGGCTGAAAGTCTGTCTGGATCTCGCTATTTGCGACCATTCTAAAAACATCTAAATTGCCGAAATAATGATTCCACCGCTGTCTATCCCCGTCTCGGTAAGCACCTCCGCCAAAAGATAAATCCGCAAAGAGCCAGCCGTACGGTTCTATATAAAATTGTGTCCAATCATGACAGCCTGTATAATGTGTAGAAACATATAATCCCGATTGCCATTTGGCTGGTATCCCTGCAATCCGACAAAGCGTGATAAACAAAATCGCTTGCACGCCGCAGTCACCTTTTAAATTAGTTGCAGCATACTCTGAAATATTGGAAATTGTAAAATATTCACGCATGAAAGAATAATGAATCTTTGTCGTCACAAAGTCATAAATCAAGCGTGCCTTTTTTAAGGGATTACTTTCATCGCCTACAATCTCATCTGCTAAATTTCTTAAATAAGGCGTGAATCGAATATGCGGTAACTGTTCCTCTAAATCAAAGCTTGGTTGCATTTTGTCTACGTTATTTTCTTCTAACTGTTGGTAAACCATCCGATTAACATAACAATATTCAACTGTAAACGTTTGATTTTCTTTTAAGATTGTTTCAAAACACAGTGTTCGTTGAGGCGCATCTTCTGCCGCTATATAGGTTGCTTCAGGTGACGTAGCTAGGATTTCAATTTCTGATTGTTGTTGACACGCTTTGGGCAGCGGCAAATGGACACGAACACGCTCACCTGGACGCTCAAATTCTTTTTTCACCTGAATGGTGGCTTTAATTGTTGTTCTCACTTTTCTACCACCGTTTTTTTGCATTTGTTCGATGTTCTCTTTTAGTTCTTTTTTGCGGAGAATTTCTAATTGATTGCTTTCTGCTTCCCGCAAACGTGCAACATATGCCGCATTTGTTTTAATTAAATTGGCCAAAAATCGAAGTTGGAAATACGGTTCACCGTCAATATAAACCCAGTCCACTAATCCCGTTTCTTTTAAACGAATTAATTCCTCTGTTTGATAATCCTGAAAAGTATCTCTCATCATTTGATCAGCTTTTGCAAAGCTATGAGGATACTCATTCATACGCATCATTTTAATGACATCTTTTTCAATTATCAAACGTTCTTTTAATGCCTGCGGAAGTTCTTTTGTCAACCAAAAATCAATGGCAATATCCGCACTTGCAAAATCGCCAAATTCTTTCACCCTTTGAATTTCCTCAGGCAAAGGGACACTAAGATACTTTAAATCATACTTCATTTGCTTTACTCCTTTTTTAATGAGAAATGCCTAATCCAGCTGCTTCTCCTAATTCCAATAATGGTTTTGCTTCTAAGGATACGCCCCCAGTTACGGGCGCAGTTTCTAAACCGAATGTCGCATCTAAATCTGCTCGTGTGATATTCTTTTGAGCAGCAGCTAAATGGGCAGCAGCCGTGATGCCAATGGTTGTTTCTTCCGCCATGCAACCAATCATGCATTCGATGCCTGCTGTTTCACAAATCTGATTAATTTTCAGCGCTTCATGAATGCCGCCACACTTCATTAATTTTATATTGATAACATCGACTGTGCCTTTTTTAACTAATTCCAACGCATCTTGAGCATCAAAACAGCTTTCATCAGCCATAATTGTCGTATTGACTTGTGAGGTAACGTATTTTAGACCTTCTAAATCGCGCCTTTTAACTGGCTGTTCCACTAATTCAATTTGATAATCTGCTAATTCTTGAATCGCTTTAACTGCATCTTTGGGTGTCCAAGCCTGATTCGCATCTAAGCGGAGCTTGATATCAAAGCCAACTGCTTCACGAATCGCTTTTACTCTTGCGATATCAGCTTCAATTCCTGTTCCGACTTTAATTTTTAATGTATCAAAACCTAGTTTGACTTTTTCGACGGCTTTTTGTGCCATCACATTTGGTTCATCAATACCTAGTGTAATATCCGTTATTACTTGGTTATCATAGCCGCCTAACAATTGATAAAGAGGCAGTTGAGCTTTCTGACCCATCAAATCATAACAAGCAATATCGATTGCTGCTTTTGCCGCTGGAGCGAAAGCAGATATTTTATCCATCACTTCATGAATTTTCTCAATATTAAAGGGGTTTAAGCCAATGATTGCTTGGCCAAATAATTCGATCGTTTCAATCGTGCCAGCCAACGTTTCACCGGTAATAAAAATGCCTGGCCCTCCTTCTCCATATCCAATGAGCCCCTCTTCTGTTTCAATTTCTACAATCGCACTATCCGCTGATTCTATCGTCCCCAAAGCGATCGTAAATGTTTCTTTCAGTTTAATTTTCGATGCCCTAACATGTACCTGCTTAATTTTCATAAAATCCTCCCTTTGATATTTCCAATTGACTGAATATTCAGTTTTTTAAAAATGTCCAAAAATTAAATTTAGATTGTTATCGATCATTCTAAACTCATTATTTTCTAATGTCAACAAAATAATGAGATTTAGATTAAAATAAAATGAATCTCAAGTTTTATGAGCTTTTTAATAAATCAGTAAATTCCAGGACATGTGAGATACTTCTCATTTACAAACATTCCTAAAAAAGGTATGATAGTAAAGAGGCAACTTGCAAAGGAGTAGAAGACGAATGAGTGAACAACCTCAACAACGCTCAACCGAAGAAGTTGAAGCAATTAAAGAAGATATTTTAACTGCATTAGAAACAGTGATTGACCCTGAATTAGGCATCGATATTGTTAATTTAGGACTAATTTATGAAGTTGAATTTGCAGAAGAAACTGGTGATACTGTCATCAAAATGACCTTAACCACAATGGGTTGTCCGTTAGCAGATGTTTTAACAGAACAAATCCATGGTGTTTTAAAAGATATTCCTGAAGTGAATAATATCGAAGTAAAATTAGTCTGGTACCCTGCTTGGACAACGGATAAAATGAGCCGTTACGCACGAATTGCTTTGGGTATTCGCTAGTTATTTCGAGACTTTGATTAATGATAAAAACCGCCTGAAAGAACTGACTGATTAGTTTTTTTATGTGGTTTTTTGTTTAGCTAATAGTTTGCTAGTCCAACTTTATTATTTTTCTTTTTAAGCACTTTAAATTTAGCTAAACGAGTCAGACAAAAAAAGACATGGAATCATGAAAATCCATGTCTTTTTTAGTCGGATGTTGTTTTTACTGCAGGACAGTTTTCTTCCAAAAACTCAAAAATACTACTGTAATAATTTTCAGGTTCGTAGACACTTGAAGATAAATGTGGTGCTTTAGCCACAATGAGACCTTTTTTTATCCCCTGAGTTGCCGCTAAATTTTCTTCAAACATTATCATTGGAACAAAGCGATCACCTGTACCGTGAATAAAGAATGTGGGCAACGTATTTTTGTGTAATTTTCTCACGGAAGAAGCGGTTTTCAATTGAAAGCCATAGTTATTTAATGCTAATTGATTAGCAATTGTTAAAATAGGAAAAGCGGGTAAATGAAAAGATTCATGTAGGACATATTTAAATTCATCATAAACAGAAGTGTAGCCACAATCCACTATTAATCCGCGGACATTCGTTGGTAACTTTTCACCACTTGCCATCATGACAGTAGCCGCTCCCATGGAACCGCCCACTAAAATAATTTCTGCTTCCATATCAATGGCAAGAACTTCACTAATCCAACTTAATAAATCTAACCGATCCAGCCATCCCATCCCAATTTTATTCCCTGAACTTTTCCCGTGCGCACGCAAATCGGGAACTAAAACATTGTAGCCTTCTTCTGCAAAACGTAATGCAGTATATGCCATATCGCGTTTTCCGCTTGAACGATAACCATGCACACAAATCGCCCAACGATGGTTATCTGGATAAGGAATAAAGCACCGTGCATACAATGTTTCGTCTTTAATTTTCAACCAACGATCTTCAGCAAAAGACTCTGTCCAAAAAGCTTCGCCTTCTTGTTTTTGTTGTTCTTCTATTTTTGTATATCTTGTTTCCCGTTCTTGAAAATTATCAGGATTTAATAACCGATGCCCTTTTTTATGATACCAAGGGTTGTCTTTAAGCAACGCAATTTTCAAAAAATAATTGGCAATGTAAAAAGAAAAAACAACGCCAATTATTGCAAAAATGATCAGTAACCCGAGGAGCCATTTCATCTGCAAATCACACCCTCTTCTAAAGTATTTCCTTCTTCATTTAATATACTATGGATTTTTCATTTCTGAAAGAAATCACCCTTACATTTTGTTATTTTTTGAAAAAAAGCAGCCGTCTCAAAAAGAGGCGGCTACTTTTAATCTATCAACAATCCAACGTTGTCATATCTTCATATGTCTCACGGCGAGCAACTAATTTTGCTTGTCCATCTTCGACAAAAACCACCGCTGGTCGAGGATTTCGGTTGTAATTACTTGCCATTGAATAACCGTAAGCCCCCGTACTACTAATGGCCAATAAATCCCCTGCTTTAACTTCTGGCAATAAAATATCTCGAAGTAAGACATCTCCTGATTCGCAATATTTACCAACCACTGTGACTTTCTTGACTGAGTCATGCCCCTCACGATTCGCTAGAAATCCATCATAAACCGCTTGATACAAAGCAGGCCGTATATTATCACCCATGCCACCATCTACGGAAACAAAATGACGAACACCAGGAACCTCTTTTTGCGCGCCAACTGTATATATCGTTGTGCCCGCTTCGGCAATTAAACTGCGGCCTGGTTCAATCCAAAGCTCAGGCAGTGGATACCCTAATTGTTCACAATGACCTTTCAAGGAATAAACAATTTTTTCAACAAATGTTGCTGGTGCTAATGGCTCATCTTGCTGCGTGTACTGCACACCAAAACCACCACCCATATTTAAAACATGTGCTGTAAATTGATGGACTTGCCGCCAGTCTTCTAAAATAGTGAACATTTTTTCAACAGCAGCTAAAAAGCCTTCCACAGCAAAAATTTGCGAGCCAATATGGCAATGGACCCCTTGTACATCAAAAGAGGGATTTGATAAAAGGCGAACGAGTGCTTCTGTCGCCTGGCCACTTGCAACATCAAAACCAAATTTTGAATCTTCTTGGCCTGTCAAAATGTAATCATGTGTTTCTGCATCCACGCCAGGACTCACCCGAAAAAGAACTTTTTGTGTTTGGTTTCGTGTAGCTAATAATTCTTCCAACAAGTCAATTTCGTAAAAATTATCAATGACAATTGTACCTATTTTGTTATCCAAGGCGTAACGTAATTCTTCAGGGGTTTTGTTATTTCCATGGAATTCAATTTCCGCTGGCTCCATGCCCCCTTTTAAAGCTGTGAATAGTTCTCCACCAGAGACAACATCACAAGCAATATCTTCTTCCTTTAACACTTGATAAATAGCTAAACAACTAAATGCTTTACTTGCATAAACCACTTTATTTTTGATACCTAATTGATTTAACGTTTGTTTAAAACCACGTGCTTGTGCGCGAATATGAGCGACATCATAGACAAATAACGGCGTCCCGAATTTTTGCGCCAACTTTACGGTGTCACAACCACCGATTTCTAAATGATCTTCCCGATTCATTTTTGCTGTACCAAATAACATGTTTTCCCGCCCCTTCATTTTGTTTTATTAAAAATCATAGCATAAAACCCAGTAGCTTCCTATAATTTTCCACATTTTTCTCTGACTTTCTCCTGTTGCTTTTTTTCGCCAAATAGCCTACAATAATTGGCATACGAATAAAAAACCTTTATTATCAAGACTTTAATCTTTTAAACAAAAATTGGTATATACGAAAAAGAAAGAAGGCAGATGACTTGGCTACACTGAACCGCGATCAACAAATTGAAGAAATTATTAATTTGGAAGCAATTTTGAATTTACCGAAAGGAACAGAACATTTTGTCAGTGATTTACATGGTGAATTTGAAGCTTTTGACCATATTTTAAGAAATGGTTCTGGGCGAATCAGAGAAAAAGTTCAATTTTTATTTAAACAAGAATTAAATGCTCATCAGATGGACGAGCTTTGTTTTATTATCTACTATCCAGAAGAAAAATTAACACTTTTAGAAAATGAAAGCGCCCTCTCTTATGAATGGTGGCTATTAACGATTCGCCGTCTGGTTGAAATCGTCCGTTCTTCTTCGATGAAGTACACACGTTCTAAAGTTCGCAAAGCCCTTCCTGAAACCTATGGGTATATTCTCGAAGAATTGATTTATCAATATGATGAAACAACAACCAAAAACGGTTACTATCAACAAATTATTGAAAAAATTATTTTACTAGGTGAAGCCAAACGTTTCGTGACAGAATTAGCTTATCTAATCCAACGTCTGATTATTGATCACCTACATGTTATTGGTGATATCTATGATCGGGGGCCAGCACCAGATAAAATTATGGACCGATTAATGTCCTATCACTCCTTGGATATTCAACTAGGCAATCACGATATGATTTGGCTGGCTGCTTATAGTGGTTCACTGGCTTGTTTAGCCAATGTAGTACGTATTTGTGCTCGCTATGGAAATTTAGATTTGTTAGAAGAACGTTATGCTATCGATTTAACCGCCTTAAAAAAATTTAGTTTAGAAACGTATAAAGAAAATCCTGCTTTTGCACCCAAGAAAAATCCCTATCGTGCGTTAACTGAAGATGAAAAACAAGTAGCGATGCGTGTGCAACAAGCCATTGCCATTATTCAAGAAAAACTAGAAGGGCAAATTATTGGTCGACGCCCTGATTTTAACTTGGCACATCGGCTACGCTTAGATAAGATTCAAGGGGAAACTATTACTTTTGACGAATGTCGTTATACATTAATTAACAGCTGTTTTCAAACCGTTTCTGAAGAGCAGCCTTACCAATTAACACGTGAGGAAAAACAGATAATTGATGACTTATTAACGCAATTTCAGTCTTCGCCGCGGTTAACAAAACACATGCGCTTTCTAATGGAAAAAGCTTCTCTTTACCTTGTGTATAATCAAAATTTATTGATCCATGGCTGTCTGCCTCTGAATGCGGACGGTACTTTTCAAGCTTATACATTTAAAGGCCACTCCTATTCAGGAAAAGCTTTAGTTGACTTCTTTCAGAAAATGTTAGAAGAAGCTTACGCTCAGCCTGCTATTACAGATGACTATGCGACAGATTGTTTATGGTATCTTTGGTGCGGCGAAGGCTCCTCATTATTTGGCAAACGAGCTATGAAAACCTTTGAGCGTTATTTTCTCGCTGAAAAAGAAACACACCATGAAGAAAAAAATCCTTACTACTCTTTGCGTGATACGGTTGAAGTTTGTGAAAGAATCCTAGATGAATTTGAAGTGACTGGTGAAAATCGACATATCATTAATGGCCATACACCAGTTAAACGAACAAAAGGCGAATCGCCAATCAAAGCAAATGGCACGCTTCTCGTAATTGACGGCGGCTTTTCAAAATCTTATCAGACAATTACTGGAATTGCTGGTTATACATTGTTGTACAACTCGTTTGGGTTACAACTGACCGCGCATAAATCTTTTTCTAGTAAAGAAACAGCCATTTTAAATAATCAAGACATTCATTCCATCAAACAAGTCATCGATCGCCCCTTACAGCGGCTATTGGTGAAAGATACCACTATCGGCAAAGAGCTATTAAAGCAATCGCAAGCACTCCAAAAACAAATGAAACAAAACCAGTAGTGCCGTTAAAAAGACGCTTGCGCTCTTATCCGAAAAATGATTAAATGGAGGAGTTGAGAAAAATATCTATTAGAGAAACGGAAAGGGTTTTACATTGAAGAAACAGCAACTCTCACTATACGGCATCATTTTCTTTCTTTGCTTTTTCCTAATTGTGGGCTTCTTCTTCTCAAGTCGTGGCGAAGATTATGCCAAAGAATCTGAACAAAAAGTTACAATTGATTCCGCCAAACATGAGAAGCATACGAAAGACAAGGAAGAAAATAATTCAGCAAATACAGTATTTTTTGATAAAATAAATGACCTGCTCGTCGCTTCTGTCAAAGAATTTGAAGGAACGGTCGGGATTAGTTATTTAGATTTGGAAACTGGCGAACAGCGTTCTGTGAATGGCCAACATGAATTTTATACAGCTAGTACTATTAAAGTGCCGCTGACGATGCTAGTCGCCGACACGGTTGCTTCTGGTCAAAAAAAATGGACAGACCTGATTCCCTACAACGCCGAAGAAGATTATGAAGAAGGAACTGGGATCATTGCCTATAATATCCAACCAGAATATCCATTAAAAACGTTACAAGAATATGCCATCACCTATTCTGATAATATCGCTAAAAATATGCTCTATGATACATTGGGTGGTGATGAAAAAGCAAAACGAGAAATGTATCAGCGTTATTTGCACAAGTCACCTTCGATTGAAGAACCACAATTTTCTTCGGAAGATGCGCTAGTTATTCTACAAAGATTATATACTGAAAAAGCAACAAAACCAGATTACCAAGCGATTTATGATTCTATGAAACAAAGTGTTTTCCATGAAAGAATGGAAACTCCCACAACTCAAGGAAAAGTTGCTCATAAAATTGGTTCCTATGATGAATTTATTCATGATATGGGGATTTTAGAAACACCTCACCCCTTTGCTTTAGCAATTTTTACTAAAGGACCTGATAATGCTAAGAGTGCTGCGTTTATTGCTTCAGTGACAGATAAGTTATGGCAATTACAGGTGTCTGAATATCCTAATCAATAACAGTTAAGAAAATACCCTTGGTTTATTAAGACGACTTAATAAACCAAGGGTATTTTTTTATTGTTTGTTATCATTATCCATTTGTACAGACAACAACTTCGTAAAACGTTCTGCCAACATTTGGTGGGCATCAATTTTTTTGGTTCCTTGTGCTTTTGCTGCAAAACTAGCAAAGTTTAAGCCAGCCCCAAATAGTTGTAATGCACCGTTGCCTAAATCTCCCTTTTTAAGGGCTTCAAGCCCATCTTCGATAAACTGGTTACTTTCATCTAAATGACACTCAGGAAGATATTTCACGCCGTGATGATAACGTTTTACATTCAGAATGATTTGCTTCGCGGCTTCTTCTGAAATAGCTGCTCCCAAGTTTAACAGTAGCTCATTAATTGGTTCCACCAAGCGAGCATAGTCACTTTCGTATTTTTGACAATTCAGTGCAATCGCTTTACGGCGTTCTTTATTTTTCATTTTTTCCACTCCTTTTTATTAAAAACGAGTACGAAAGCTACCAACTGGCTTCGTACTCGTTCTTTCTAACAACTAATTGTCTTTGTTCATGCTTTTAATTTTAATTAGACGTGTAATTTCGCCACGTTCATTTTCTTCTAATTTCATTTGAATGTAGTAAATTGTTTCTTCTAATTGTGGAATCGTCATGTACTCTAAGGCGTTGACACGACGACGCGTTTTTTCAATTTCTTTTGATAATAATTGGCACGTCTTTTCAACATTTGCAAGTGCTAATAATTTCGGTAAAATGCTTGAAATTTTAGCAAAAGCTTGATCAAGCTCGCTGTTTGAATTCACGTAACCATAGTCTAAGGGGGCTTCTTGAACCGATTCATCGTAATCAAAAATCATTTTAGGAACTGGCACACTTAAGATGTTCTGCTCAATAATTTCTAATTCAACTTTTTCGGCTGGAATTGCCACTAACTCTTCAATAAAGGCTTCGTTCAAAGTTGCGTTTGCCAATACAAAATTTGATAACGCATCCGTCACTTCTTGTTCAACCTGAATACGTAACTCATTGTTTTCTTTGACTAGCGCAATAAACCGTCGCATCAATTCATCTTGTTTGTCTTTCAGCAACTTATGGCCTCTCGTGGCCGTAGTTAACTGTTTTTTTAATCGGGAAAGTTCCATACGGGTTGGATTAACATTTAATCGAGCCATTTTTCTACTTCCCTTCAGTTAAATATTGATCGAGCATATCCTCTTTAATTCGTTTTAGTTCTGTTCTCGGTAGCATGCTTAATAGTTCCCACCCAAGATCTAACGTTTCTTCAATCGAACGGTTTGTATCGAATCCTTGATTGACATATTCTTCTTCAAAACGTTGGGCAAAAGCTGCGTAAATTTTATCGACATCGGAAAGAGCTGATTCTCCTAAAATGACAGCTAATTCTTTGGCTTGTTTGCCTTGTGCATAGGCTGAGAACAATTGATTCATCGTCGCTGCATGATCCCCGCGCGTTTTGCCTTCGCCAGTTCCTTTGTCTTTAAGACGGGAAAGTGATGGCAATACATCAATTGGTGGTTGGATACCGCTCTTATATAGTTCCCGGGACAAGATAATTTGCCCTTCTGTAATATAGCCAGTTAAATCGGGAATTGGATGTGTTTTATCCTCCTCTGGCATCGTTAAAATAGGAATCTGTGTTACGGAGCCTTTTGAACCACGAATTCGGCCTGCCCGTTCATACAACGTTGCTAAGTTCGTATAAAGATAACCTGGGTAACCACGACGTCCTGGAACTTCACGGCGTGCTGCTGAAATTTCTCGTAACGCTTCGCAATAATTGGTCATATCCGTCATGATAACTAAGACATGCATGCCCTTTTCATAAGCTAAATATTCAGCGGCTGTCAAAGCCATTCTAGGCGTTGCAATCCGTTCAATGGCTGGATCATTCGCTAAGTTCATAAATAAGACTGAACGATCAATTGCGCCTGTTTGACGGAAATCTTCCATAAAATATTCCGCTTCTTCAAAGGTAATCCCAATGGCCGCAAAAACTACGGCAAATTCTTCTTCACTATTTAACACGTTGGCTTGTCTGGCAATTTGTGCCGCTAATTCTTTATGAGGTAAGCCAGATGCTGAAAAAACAGGTAATTTTTGACCACGAACTAAGGTATTTAAATGGTCAATCGCTGAAATCCCTGTTTGGATGAACTCATCGGGATAATCACGAGCGACTGGATTGATAACTTCGCCGTTAATATCTAATTTTTTTTCAGGTAATAATTCTGGTCCATTATCTTTTAAGCGACCTAAGCCGTCAAAAACGCGCCCCATCATATCTGGTGAAACCCCTAATTCTAAAGGATGTCCCAGAAAGCGAACTTTTGAATCACGAATATTGATGTTACTCGTTCCTTCAAATATTTGGACCATCGCTTTATCTCCATTGATTTCTAAAACTTGCCCTTGGCGAATTTCGCCATTTTGCATGCGTACTTCAATTAATTCTTCGTACTTTACGCCTGCCACTTTTTCAACAATCATCAGAGGACCAACGACTTCATTGATTGTGCGATATTCTTTAATCATTCGTCATTCCTCCTTCAGCAATGATTTCTTTTATCGTTGTTTTAATTTCTGCTTGTAAACGATCCAATTTCTCTAATTCTTCTTCTGGTAAATACTTGCTACGAGCAATGCGATCACGGATTTCAACTGTTCCCGCCATTAACTCAGAGAAATAAGTGCCTAAACTTAAGGCTTTTTGACCTTCTTCACCAAAAGTTAGAATCAATTGCAACATTTTCGCTTGTTTTGTTCGAGAAGTGAACGTATCCACGTCATCAAAAGCATTTTGTTGCAAATAGTCTTCCCGTAATGATTTGGCTGTTTCCAACGTTAAACGGTCTTTATCCGACAAGGAATCAATCCCAACCAAGCGAACAATTTCTTCCAGTTGAGATTCCTCTTGTAAAATCCGCATCCCTTCAGCTACCATAGCGGCCCAGTTTCCTTGCAATTCCAAGTCTAAATATTGCCCTACTTCTGTGGAGTAAAGAGAATAACTTTGCAACCAGTTAATAGAAGGAAAATGACGTTTTTGTGCTAATTGAGAATCTAAGCCCCAGAATACTTTAACAACGCGTAACGTATTTTGGGTGACAGGTTCTGATATGTCCCCACCAGATGGCGAAACCGCACTAATCGCTGTAATGCTTCCTTCACGATGATCTTTTCCTAACGCGATGACTTGTCCTGCTCGTTCATAATATTCAGCTAAGCGGCTACCTAAATAGGCTGGATAGCCTTCATCACCAGGCATTTCTTCTAACCGGCCACTCATTTCTCGTAACGCTTCTGCCCAACGAGAAGTAGAATCCGCCATAATTGCGACTGAGTAACCCATATCACGGAAATATTCTGCAATGGTAATCCCTGTATAAATCGAGGCTTCCCGTGCCGCCACCGGCATATTTGACGTATTCGCAATTAAAATCGTCCGATTCATCAAAGACTCACCAGTTGTTGGATCAATTAATTCTGGAAATTCATTTAAAACATCTGTCATTTCATTCCCGCGTTCCCCACAACCAACGTAAACGACTAAGTCGACATCGGCCCACTTAGCAATTTGGTGCTGAACGACTGTTTTTCCAGCGCCAAATGGTCCTGGAACTGCTGCCGCTCCGCCTTTCGTAATTGGGAAAAAGGTATCAATTACGCGTTGTCCGGTCACCATTGGTACTTTGGGACTTAGTTTTTCTAAAATGGGACGTCCCCGCCGAACGGGCCATTTTTGCATCATGCTAAAACTTTCCGTTCCTTTAGCCGTTTTCACTGAGTAAACTGTTTCATCAATGACAAAGTCACCTGCTTTAATTTCGACAATCGTTCCTGAAACGCCGAAAGGCACCATAATTTTATGTTGAATAATCGCTGTTTCTTGAACCACACCGACGATGTCACCTGCCGACACTTCTTCACCCACTGCCACAGTCGGTTCAAACGTCCATTTTTTCTCACGATCTAATGCATCAATTTTAACGCCACGGCCTAAAAAGTTACTGTGGGTTACTTCTTGAAATGTATCCAATGGTCGTTGAATACCATCAAACATTTCGGCAATTAAACCTGGGGCTAATTCAACAGATAATGGTTCTCCTGTTGAAATAACTGGTTCTCCTGGTCCAATGCCTGTTGTTTCTTCATATACTTGAATCGAAGCGACGTCGCCTCGCATTTCAATAATCTCTCCGATAACGCCTAAATCTCCTACATGACAAATGTCTTGGATACTAGCATCTGACATGTTTTCAGCTAAAATCAAAGGACCTGAAACTTTGACAATTTTTCCAATTTGCACGCTCATTCTCCTTTGCATTATAAAATATTTTGTCCAATTGCTTTTTCAACATTTTTTTCAATCTCACTTAAACCGATTCCGATTGTACCATTATGACTTGGGATTAAAATAATCGCTGGTGTCACTTGTTCTTTGTATCGTTCAATCGTTTCTTCTGCTAAAGTAGAGGCTTCTTCCGTTATGAAAATGACCCCAAACTTATTTTTTGCCATAGTTTCAATGGCTTCTCTAACTTGCATTTCTGAAATGGCATGATGGACCTCAAAGCCAAACAGTTTAAATGGTAAGATTGAATTTTTGTCTCCAATGACACCAATTTTATACCCCATTGACTTTTCGCATCCTTTCTCGAATTTTTTCATTTGAAAACCCACTATGTTTTCCGACCAAAATTAAACGTAGATTTTTCCATTCAACCTCTTTCGCATTCAAAAAGGCTAGTAATGGGAGCGGCCCAAAAGCAACCGTTCGACCGTTTTCATACATTGAGGTCAGGTAGTCATCTTTGAGTTTTTCAAAAGCCAATAAATTTAATTCATTGGTTTCTTTATTGATAATCTTTTCTAATAGTTGTCCGTAATTCGTTGTTCTGACAAATGCTGTAAATTCTACAAGTGACTTTTCCGCATAGGTCAACAGCTCTTTCTTTGAGAGACTGCCAGCGCTAGAAAGCACGGTTGATAAAAAGTTACTGTTTTGATGTTGAACAATCCCTCTAGCCATCGTTGATAGATTGGTTAAATCAATAAAAGCGATGACTTCCTTCGTTAACTCTTCATAGCCCAATTCATCCGCTAATTTTCGCTGTTGCTGTAAAAATGCTCGATCATAAAGGATATCAATTGCTTGCGGCAAACCGCCTTCTTCCAGATAGGCAAAAACATCACGGATCACTTCTAATAATGCTGGCTCAAGTTCGGAAGAGTTTTTTGTATGAATGGCACTTTTGACTGTGTTTAGAGAATAACGACCATCTTCTAAATAAAGATAATCAAAATCTTTACCTGTTTGCTCAGCTTTCGTCAAAATTTTCAAGTTATGGAAGGTAAAACGCATCGTATACAACGTTACTACAGCTGGTTCTGGAGCCATTTCATATAACCAGCGATAAAGACTTCCCAGCGCTTCAGAAGAATGGTAGTCAAATTTTTCTTCAAAAGTTTCGGTTAAATAAGGTTGATAAACCGTACTTTTTAACATATTTTTAACGTCTTCAACTGTTTCCGCTTCTAAAAGTTGTTGAAACTGTTGCTCAGAAAGCAGCTCCGTTTCTTTTAAACGAATCAGCGGATTAATTTGATGATACGTTGGTTTTCTCATTCTACGTCCTCCCTTCTTAACTGAAAAGTTTTTCTGCTACTTTAAAGCCTTCTGTTTTTTGAATCTCTTCAACTAATGCTGAAAAGAGAAAATTATAATCCAAACCGTCTTTTGCAACGATAAAGCCACTTTCTTTTGGAACAACTTCCTCTGAAAGCTCCCATTGAACAGTAGCATCAGAAAGAGCGGTCAGCCATTCTTGCGTCACTTTCGTTTGAGAATACTCGCCTAAAAGAATGGTCGCTTTTCCTGTTAATTCAAGTGAACCTAATTGTGCTTTCATAAATTGTTGAAATTCTTCCGCTGACCATTCATTCATCTTTAAGACCACTTCATCAAATAATTGGTTAAGATATGCTTGTTTTTTATTTAATGCATCCTGACGAATTTCTAGTGTTTGCCGTTGTTGGCGTTGTTTAAATTCTTTTAATAATTGTTGTTGTCGTTTTTCTATTTCATGTTCTTGCTTCAGCAAAATTTCTTGTTGTGCTGCTTGGAATTCTTGATCGATGCGCGTTTGTTCACTGGTGACATAGGCTTCGACTTCTTGCTTTCCTTGCTGCTTAATTTCACTGATGATTTTTTCAATGGCATCCATCCATCTGCCTCCTCAATTATTTGACGTTCAATACAAGTAAGAAGGAAATTACGAACCCTAAGATGGCATAAGTTTCAACCATGGCAGCATAGATAATTCCTTTTGTTGCATGTTCTGGTTTCTTCGCTAAAATTTGGATCCCCGCAGCGGCTACACGACCTTGGGCAATCCCAGAGAACAATCCTGCAAAAGCAATTGGTAAAGCTGCTACAAAATAGTTCAATCCTTGAACCATACTCATATCGTTTCCTAAGTTAATATAAATTAAGAAAGCAATAACGAAACCGTATAGTCCTTGTGTACCTGGTAATAACTGTAAAATTAACGCTTGACCAAATTTTTCTGGCTGCTCCGTCGTTAAAGCTGCTGCTGCTTCCCCAGTAAAGCCAACCCCTTTGGCTGATCCAATCCCAGCAAAAATTGTCGCCATTGCCATTCCTAATACTGCAAAAACAATTCCACCATTATTATTAATTAAGTAATCCATCATCTCTATTTTCCTCCAATAAATAATTTTCTATTTTTTCTCAACATTGACATACTTTTCTTTTGTTTTTAGCGGATTAAACGCCCGGCCACCGCCTGTGTAAAATTTTCCAAAGAACTCAACATATTGCAAACGTGCGCCATGAACATACGCACCTAATAACGATAAGAATATGTTTAACGCATGTAAAACAATTAACAGCAAGATGCCCACGCTAAAACGGGCAACTGGCGGCATGAACTCTACGAGCATATTAAACGCTGAAGCAATACTTCCCCCAGCAATTCCTAACGCCATCAAACGTGTATAACTAACTAAATCACCGACATAACCTGTCACACCGTATAGTCCATACAGTCCTTTGGCTAAGCCTTTTAATTTGGCCTTCGATTGAATCATTGGAATCACAATAATTGCAATGGCAGAAAGGCTTGCTAAAATCGCACCTGCTGTAAATAAGCCTTCATTTTTAACCACTAATTTACCAACGACTAACAATGCTAAACCAAACAAAATCCCTAACCAAGCGTAACTTTCGTTAATACTATCTAAATAGCGCTTTTGTTTTGATAACTGAATCCCATTAATCATTAAACCGACAACCAATTGGATAAACCCAAAAATAACCGATAAAATAAGAATCGTATTTACATCTTCGGTCGTTGATAAAATCGGAAATGGTGATTTGATTCCAAACATTGTTGGCGGTAATGCTGCACCGAAAAACGAACCGTAAATGAAGCCCCAAATAATTGTTGGAAATGATAAAATCAAGAAAAAGTCGGCAAAACGCTTCATGCCTCTCGGTAAGACAAATGCTTTCAACGCAATAATAGACAAGAGTAGCATCAGTAAGCCATAGCCAATATCCGCTACCATCATGCCAAAAAAGACTAGATAAAACGGCATCATCGCAGGTGTCGGATCAACTTCTTCATATTTTGGTAAGCTATACATCTCTGTTAACATTTCAAACGGCTGCACCAGTTTATTATTCGCTAGTTTAACCGGTATATCTGTCTCAATTTCCGCCTTCGTAGGATTTTCAAAAGTAAGAGCTATTTCGTCCTTAGGAACTTTTTCTTCAATCGCTGTCAAAATACCGGCTTTTTCTTCGAGTGGAATCCACGTTTGCAAGATGAAAAATGACGAAGCATTTAACAAATGTTGACGTGCTTGTTCTCTTTGGATAACCGCCAATAAGACTTCTTCAGCCAAGCAAAACGTTTCATAAAAATCATGATAAGAAGCCAGCTGTTGCTTTAAGGCTTTTTCTTCTTTTTGTAAAACTTCATATCGTTCTTTGACTTGTTGATATGCCTCTTTAGGCGGAACATCATAACGGTATTGGAGTGGTTCAAAACTATATTGGTTTAATAACTCGGTTACACTCTGCTGATGTTCCTTCAGGTAAACGAGTGTAAAGTAACTATGATGCATACTTTGATAAATTTCTTCAAAATAAACCGTTGGCCATTGAGACAAAGCGCTCAAGAAACTGGCTTTATTGGCTAGATTTATCGAACCATGAACGACATAACTACTTTTTAACTGCTGTTTGTGCGGTAGAACATCCAGATATTGCCAGCGGCCTAATAATTCTTCTTCGGCTTCTAATCCTTGACGATCCGTTTGAATTTGTTTCAAAGATTCTTGAATATTCTTTAATTCCGTCAAATAGCTTTGTAATGTTTCTTCATCAAAGGTTTGTTCCAGCTCTTCTAAGGTATAGACTTTTCTTTTTATCTTTAAACCTTTTCCTGAATAGCGTGTCAAAAATAAAAGAAGCTCTTGCAATTGTTGTAGCATCGTTTCATATTTACGTAGCTGTTCAGTTGACTGTTCTGCTTGTAAAAAAGAATATTGACTCTTTAAGGCTTGTTCTTCTTCAGGCGAATGAAAAATCCGTTTTACTTCGACAATTTGCAAGCCTTGAATGGCTTGTAGAATTGCTGCTTCTTTTTCGGCAGCGGCAATTATTGTCATTTTTTCCATTTTACTAACTGCCATAAACGTCTTTCACCCTCTCAATAATTGAATCAATGACTTGTTCTTTGTTCGCTTCGTAACGTTCGTGAAGCGCTTGTTCAGTGCGCTTTGTTTCATCTAAAAGTTGTTCTTTTTCAAGTTGTAACATCTTTTCTTGCGTTGCTAGTGAATCCGTCAGCACTTTTTCAACGGCTTCTTCACTCTCTTGACGTAGTTCAGCTAAACGTTCTTGCTTCTGTTCTTCATATAAACGACAATTCATCTTAGCTTGTTGCCGATGCTCTTCCACCGCATCTTCCGCTGCCTTGATTTGCTCTAGTACTTCTTGTACCATTGTCTCCACCTCCTTAGTTTTTACACCTTTAGCATATAAGAAAAAGGACTAGCGAAATAGAGATACGCTCAGCCCTTTTGTTTTAGGTATGCAAAAAGGCGCAAACTCAAAAATTGTTCTTCTCACCCCTTGAAGAACTGAATCCTTGAAGCTTTCGCCCAACCATTCTTTATTCAATACTCTACCATCTTAGCAAAGTTTTTCGCAAAATTCAATACTTACCCAAATGAATTAAAATAACAAATTTTCACTTTTATAATGGGTAATAAAAAGGCATTATTTTTTTCGCTTTATAATTATTGATCTTGAATTTTTTTCACATAGATGTGCTATACTTACGTAAACAATTAAATTTATTTGGAGGGATCTCTGATGAATATACGATATATTTCAATCTCTGGTAATACACGCTCATTTGTTCAACGTTTAACAGTTTATGCCGAAGAGCAACATCAGCAAAATGAAAAAAATCCTACGATTACTTTCAAAGAAATTTCGGAAAATTCTCCGTTAGAAGTAGAAACAGAACCATTTTTTACTTTTGTGCCTACCTATTTAGATGGTGGCGATGGCATTAATAACGGCAATACCGAAATTTTAACAGAAGTCATGCGTGAATATCTTGCTTTTGAAAATAATTATCGTTATTGCTCTGGCGTGGTGGGCAGCGGCAATAAAAACTTTAACCACCAATACTGCCTGACAGCTAAACAGTATGCGGAACAATTTAACTTCCCCTTCTTAGCTGACTATGAATTAAGAGGTACCCAAGCGGATATTGAACGAGTTTATGCTATTTTAAAGGAAAACCAATAAGCAAGTTTCATTACTAAAAAGCTCACCTATGATAGACTACATTTTGAGGTGAAGAAAAATGAGAAATACATGGTTAGCAGAACAACTTCAGTCAATCAGTGAAGAACCCAATTCTTTTATTATCGAGGAAACCATCAAATATATTGAACAATTAGAAGATGATAATGAAAGTCTTCAAGTTGCATTGGAAGGAACCATTTGGAGTCCTAAAAAATGGAACGAACCATTGGAAAAATAATTTAAACAGAAGAAAAGAGCCAGAAACACTTACGTTTCTGGCTCTTTTCTTCTGTTATTTACAAATTATAGGCGTGCATTTAAATCTTTTGCTAATTCTTCAAATCCTGGTTTACCTAATAAAGCGAACATGTTGCGTTTGTAAGCTTCAACACCTGGTTGATCAAATGGATTAACCCCATTTAAGTAACCTGAGATACCCACCGCAATTTCGAAGAAGTACATAACATAACCTAATGAATAAGCATCCATTGTTGGCACTTTAACGATCATGTTTGGCACACCACCATCTGTGTGAGCAAGCAACGTACCTTCGAACGCTTTTGTATTGACGAAGTCAATTTCTTTTCCTTGTAAATAGCCTAGGCCATCTAGATCTTCATTTTGTTCTGGAATTGAAATGCTATGGCGTGGATTTTCAATTTTAACCACTGTTTCAAATAAGTTACGCATCCCTTCTTGAACATATTGACCCATAGAATGTAAGTCAGTTGAAAAGTCTGCGGCTGCTGGGAAAATACCTTTGCCATCTTTTCCTTCTGATTCACCGTATAATTGTTTCCACCATTCAGAGAAATAGTGCATGCCAGGCTCATAGTTAATTAACATTTCAGTTGTTTTGCCTTTACGATATAAAATGTTACGTAACGCAGCATATTGATAGGCTTGGTTTTCTTTTAAGTCGCTCGTAGCGCCGTATTCTTTACGTGCATCATTTGCACCTTCCATTAAACGATCAATATCCGCACCGCTAACAGCGATTGGTAAAAGACCTACTGGCGTTAAAACAGTGAAACGTCCGCCTACATCATCAGGAATCACAAATGTTTCCCAACCTTCCGCATCAGCTTCAACTTTTACTGCTCCTTTAGCACGGTCAGTTGTCGCATAAATACGTTTATTGGCTTCTTCTTTGCCATATTTATTAATTAATAACTCTTTAAAGACGCGGAAAGCAATCGCTGGTTCTGTTGTCGTTCCAGATTTTGAAATAACGTTGACAGAAAAATCACGATCACCAATCACATTGATTAAATCAGCTAAATAAGTTGAGCTGATGCTATTTCCAGCAAAGAAGATTTGTGGCGCTTTCCGTTCTTCTTTTGATAATAGATTATTAAATGAATGTGTCAAAAATTCAATTGCTGCACGGGCACCTAAATATGAACCACCGATACCAATGACTACTAATACCTCAGAGTCAGATTGAATTTTTGCTGCTGCTTTTTTAATACGCGCGAATTCTTCTTTGTCATAGTTTTCTGGTAAATCAATCCAGCCAGTAAAATCATTACCAGCTCCTGTACCTTCACGTAATGCTTTGTCCACTGCAGTGACTTGTGTTTGCATGTATTCCAATTCATGGTCAGCAACAAATGGTGCTAATTTGGAATAATCTAATTGAATGTGTGACATTCCTTTTCCTCCTCGAAAGTAAACTTACTACATGTATACTTTACGTGTTTTTAGACATTTTTTCAAGCAAATTCTTTTGGATAGACCAATTGTTTAATTTTAACTATTTAATTAGAGATATTTATTCTCTTAATCAAACAAACCAATAAAAAATGCTAGGAAATCCTAGCATTTTTTGTTATTAAACGAGTCCTTGACTTAGCATCGCTGCCGCTACTTTTTCAAAGCCAGCAATATTCGCACCTAAAACAAAGTTATCTCGTTCCTGATATTCGTTAGCTGTATCACGACAAGTCTCATAAATGTTTTGCATAATTTGATCTAGCATACCGTCAACTTTTTCAAAGGACCAAGCTAAACGTTCAGCATTTTGGCTCATCTCTAAGGCAGAAACCGCAACACCACCTGCATTAGCGGCTTTGCCTGGACAATAAATTACAGCTGATTTAGCAAAAACGGCGACTGCTTCTAGTGTACAAGGCATATTTGCGCCTTCTGCCACGACTTTCACTCCGTTTTTCACTAAAATAGCGGCTTGCTTTTCGTTGATTTCATTTTGTGTTGCACATGGTAACGCAATGTCATACGCTGTTTCGAAATCCCAAACAGATTCTTTATCATAATAAGTTGCGCCTTTACGTGTTTCAACATATTTTGAAATGCGTTCACGATTTTTTTCTTTTAGTTCTTTTACTAACGCCACATCAATTCCTTCTGGATCATAGACAAAACCAGACGAATCGGAACATGTGATTACTGTGGCGCCTAGCTCAGTTGCTTTTTCCATGGCATAAATTGCGACATTCCCGCTACCAGAAACAGCGACTTTTTTGCCTTCAAACGTATCGTTTTTATCTGCTAATAAATGTTTAACAAAATAAACCGTTCCATAACCCGTCGCTTCTGTTCTTGCTTGGCTTCCCCAGTATCCTAAAGGTTTGCCAGTCAACACTCCTGCATCATAGTTGCGCAAGCGTTTATACATGCCAAACAAATAACCAATTTCACGAGCGCCTACGCCAATATCGCCTGCTGGAACATCTGTACTTGGACCAATATGTTTTTGAAGTTCGGTCATGAAACTTTGACAAAAGCGCATCACTTCAGCATCTGACTTACCTTTTGGATCAAAATCACTACCACCTTTGCCGCCACCGATTGGCAAACCAGTTAAACTATTTTTAAAAATTTGTTCAAAGGCCAAAAACTTCATCACACTTAAATTCACACTTGGATGAAACCGCAAACCACCTTTGTATGGTCCAATCGCTGAATTATATTGGACACGATAGCCTCTGTTCACATGCCAGTTGCCCTGGTCATCTTGCCACGGCACACGAAATTGAAAAATACGTTCAGGTTCAATCAAGACACCTAAAACATTTGCTTCAATGTATTGAGGATTTTTTTCTAAAAAACCTTCTACGGTTGGTAAAAACTCATCGACTGCTTGTAAATATTCTGTTTGACCTTGGTCTAATTGGTGAATCTTTTCTTGAATATTTTTAACATATTGTTTTGCGTCCATTTAATCATCCTCTCATTGTTATAGGTTTATTTTAACTGAAAATTCAAAAATTACCATAGTCAAACGTTTATTTTTTCCTTAAATCCAGAAAAAATCCCGTAATTATGGTACACTACCTATTGAATTGGAGGAGAACTATGAAGAAATTTGATGTAATTATTGTCGGTGCTGGGACGAGTGGTATGATGGCCACGATTGCGGCCGCAGAAGCTGGTGCTCAAGTATTATTGATTGAAAAAAATCGCCGTGTTGGGAAAAAATTATTAATGACTGGTGGCGGCCGCTGTAATGTAACCAATAATCGGCCCGCAGAAGAAATCATTTCATTTATTCCTGGGAATGGAAAATTTTTATACAGCGCATTTTCACAATTTGATAACTATGATATCATGAACTTTTTTGAATCCAATGGTATTCACTTAAAAGAAGAAGATCACGGACGCATGTTCCCTGTTACAGATAAATCGAAGTCAATTGTTGATGCGCTATTTAACCGCATTAACGAATTAGGAGTTACTGTTTTTACAAAAACACAGGTCACAAAATTACTACGAAAAGACGATCAAATAATTGGCGTTGAAACCGAACTGGAAAAAATTTATGCACCGTGTGTTGTATTAACAACTGGCGGCCGCACTTATCCTTCCACGGGAGCAACTGGTGATGGCTATAAACTAGCCAAAAAAATGGGGCATACCATCAGCTCGCTCTACCCTACCGAATCGCCTATTATTTCTGAAGAACCTTTTATCCTTGATAAAACGTTGCAAGGTCTCTCTTTACAAGATGTTAATTTAACTGTTTTGAACCAAAAAGGAAAACCTTTAGTTAATCATCAAATGGATATGCTGTTTACACATTTTGGCATTTCAGGACCTGCCGCGCTCCGCTGTTCTAGTTTTATTAACCAAGAATTAACTCGCAACGGCAATCAACCTGTCACGGTAGCCTTGGATGTGTTTCCGACAAAATCTTTTGAAGAAGTGCTGAAAAATGTTGATTACATGATTGAGGAACAGCCAAATAAAGTGGCAAAAAATGCCTTTCATTCTTTAATACCAGAACGGCTGCTCACTTTTTATCTAGAGAAACTAGCAATTGAAGAAGTGCCTGCCAAACAACTAACAGAAAAGCAACGTCTTTCCTTTGTGGAACTACTGAAAGACTTTCAGTTCACTGTTACGAAAACATTGCCTTTGGAAAAATCTTTTGTCACAGGCGGTGGGATTTCCCTCAAAGAAGTGACCCCTAAAACAATGGAGAGCAAATTAGTCAATGGTTTATTTTTTGCTGGTGAACTTTTAGATATTAATGGCTATACTGGAGGCTACAATGTTACAGCTGCATTTGTCACTGGACATGTTGCTGGCTCCCATGCCGCAGAAATTGCAGAATACACCTATTTACCAATTGAAGAAGTCTAAACAAAAAGTCGCTAAAATAGCGACTTTTTGTTTACTTTTTTTATTTATCAATAAATTCCCCGTTTTCTAAATAAATAGTGCGGGTGGCTACTTTTTCCACAAACGTTTCATCATGCGAGGTGAAAATTACTGTTCCTTGATAGGCACTTATAAATTCTTCAAGTGCTTGGATTGTCTCTAAATCAAGAAAATTGGTGGGTTCATCCAATAAGATAATATTATTTGGTTCTATAAACAGTTGCGCCAAAGTAATTTTTATGGCTTCGCCACCACTTAGAGAAGATATCTTTGTCTGTAAATTTTCTTGTTGAAAACCTAGCCGATATAAAAGTGAACGCACAATCTTTTCAGAATAATTTGTCCGCTTCAATAAATAAGTCAACAGTGGTTCATCATTTTTTAATCGATAATCTAATTGATGATACGTTCCTAACCGGACTTTGGGAGAAAAGTAAATGGCCGGGTGACGAGCTTCAATTTGTTGAAGGAAGGTACTCTTCCCAGCACCATTTTTTCCACAAAGTGCTATTTTTTCGTTTAAAGGAATTTGAACGTTCACTTGGTTAAGAATTGTTCGATTCTCATAAGCGAAAGTTAAATTTTCAATTCTAATTGGATATGGATTGTATAAAGAGAACTGATTATTAGTAGGAAAAATAATTTTTCGCTCTTGTTTTGCTTGCGCAACATCGGGTAATCTGTCAATTCTGGCATTAATCGCTTTCGCTTGTTTTTGGAGTGCTTTTTGTACGGTATCTTTTTGTTTAGAACCAGCTAAACGACTAGGTTTAATTTGCTTTTGTTTTTGTTTTTTTGAAACATGACTAGATTTTTGCGCTTGTGCTTGTTTCTTTGCGTAAGATTCCTGTAATTTTTTCTTTTCCTTTTGATATTGATGATAGACATTATATTGTGTTTGCTGTTCCAATTCTTTTTGACGACAATACGCATCGTAGTTTCCTAAATATTCTTTGACATGTCCATCCGAAACTTCCCAAATTTTCTCTGCTAATTGATTCAAGAAAAAGCGATCATGACTAACAAACAAAACGGTCCCATAATAATACGTTAAATCCGCCACTAACAACTGACGATGTTCTTTATCTAAATGTGTGGTTGGTTCATCTAAAATAACCCCGGTTGGATACTCTGAAAATAATGTTGCTAAGCGTTTTTGGACTTTTTCGCCACCACTTAGTTTTTGATTTTTCTGATTTAGCAAACAGTTTTTGTCAGTTTTCTCTGGTTCATTCGTTATTTCTTCAGCTACTTGTGCCAAGTAATGAAAATCGTTCAATCTTTGAACTTTTCCTTTGTCTGATTGAATCTTACCCATAATTAAATTGAGCAGTGTTGATTTTCCTGCGCCATTTTTACCAATAATCCCAATTTTTTCATTTTCATATACAAATAATTCATCAATTTCTAGAATTGGTTTTCCCGAAAAGTGAATACTTACTTCTTTCAGATGAATACTTAATTTTTTCATTTTGCCCTCTTCTTTCATTTCTGAAACGAAAGAATCTTGGGTACGCAAAAAAGGACAGCCTAATCGCTATCCTTGTAGTTTCGTATAAAAGTACACACGCCACCCATGAATTTTAATTTCAGACTTTTTGATAAGATTTATTCAATTTATTTTGTCAAAAAGTCAATCCAAATTCTGATAGATGCCAACATACAATTATACCTCCTCGTTTAATTACTCCCACACTAACACCTCTGCTTTCTTTTGTCAATTCTGACCCTAAAATCAGAGAATCGGACTTTAGTAGGATACAATTTTACCGAAACTATGGCAAAATAAAGACGGAGGTGAAAACCATGAAGATTACATTGACACGAAAAACATCAGCTTGGGGCGCGTTACGCTATTTTACATTTTATAAAAATGGTGTGCATCAAGGGAAACTTTTTACTAATGTACCTATTGAAATTGAGGCTGATCCTGGGGATGTTTTAACGTTCTATGAAGGCTGGTTCCAGTTTTATCGGCGCATTGAAGTTACTGAAGATACCAAAGAAATCACGATTATCAATTCTAAAAAATTGCAACACGTTTTTTATACCTGTGTCGTCTTATTTTTAATTTTAACGCTATTATTCCTTTCCGCACAGAAACTTTCGACATTTATTATTGCTGAAATTTTAATTTACTCTGGTATTCAGTGGCTGTTCCGCCAACAAACCTATCATTTTACTGTCAAGAAAAAAACGGAATCCTTTGCTTCCTATTCTAAAAAAAGTATCGCACACTAAACGAATCTTTAGCGTGCGATATTTTTTAATTACTTTTCATTAATTCGGCCACATATGTGACTGTTTCTGGTTGTGTTTCTTCAATTTTATTAATCGCATCTGCAAAATTCGGTAAATGCGCTTTGTGGGCAATTAATAATTCGTCCAACAAGGTCTTCGCCATGACGCCGCCAGGAACTAATGGATTAATAGTGAAAGCATGCAATGCTGCGCCGTAATCACCATTTATGGCTGCTCGAATAACCGTTTCTTCCATAGCTTTCATATTTTGAATAATTCCTCGTGCTGCTGGCGGAAAGGCTCCCCAGTTGTAAGGTTCATGGCCATGTGCTGTCACAGGACCAGACACTTCTACAACACAATCATACGGTAAATCAGTAATTGTCCCATTGTTTTCAGTAGAAACAACCATATCCGTTCGTTTATCATTATAAATTGATGCAATCATTTCACAAGCTGCATCGCTATAGTGTGTGCCGCCCCGTTCTTCTAATTCTTTTGGTTTGTAATCTAGTTTGGGATCTTTGTATAGTTCAAACAGACGACTTTCCGTTTCTTTAACCACTTGTGCTCTTGTTTCGCCCCGTTCATACTCTTCGATGGAATGCTTCAACATCTCATCTTCAATATAATAATAGCGATGATAACCACATGGTAACATTCCTAAATCTTTCAACTGTTCATAATGGAACGGCGCATCAAAAATATTTTTCAAATGACTTTCTTGCTCTTGCTTAGGCCCGTAAATTAAATCAATGAGTTCTTGTGTTCGCTCTTGTCCTTCTTTGTCCCAAACGCGGTGCCAATGGAAATGATTAATTCCAGCAAATTTAAAGAATAAGTCTTCTTCTGGAATTCCCAGCATTTCGGCCGCTTGTTTTCTATGACCAATCGGCACATTACATAAGCCAACTGTTTTTTTCCAACCGCCATGTTTAATTGCGGCTTCCGTAACCATTCCAGCTGGATTGGTAAAATTCACTAACCAAGCATCTGGGCAAAGACGTTTCATATCGTCAATAATAGCTAAAATGACAGGAATTGTTCGAAATGCTTTAAACATTCCTCCAGCGCCATTTGTTTCTTGGCCTAATACCCCATGGGACAAAGGAATCCGTTCATCTTTAATGCGAGCATCTAATAATCCTACACGAAACTGTGTTGAAACAAAATCCGCCCCTTTTAAGGCTGCTTCACGGTCCAATGTTAAATGAACTTCCCAATCTAAACCAGCAGCTTTAATCATGCGCTTCGCCATTGCACCAACGATTTCCAATTTTTCTTTACCAGCTTCAATATCGACTAACCAAATTTCCTTAATTGGCAGTTCATCTTTTCTTTTAATGTATCCTTCAATTAATTCAGGTGTATAACTAGAACCGCCACCAATTGTTGCAATTTTTAATGCTCCTCTTGTCATCCGTCTTCTTCCTCCTTGATTAAATTGTTATCGTTTACATATTTAGGATAAATTATGGGAATGTTCCCATGTCAAGCACTATTTTCAAAAAAATGTATGCTATACTTCTTATAAGAATACATTCCACTTTGGAGGTAAAAAATGACGTCTATCATTGATGTAGCAAAAGTTGCCGGTGTCTCGAAATCGACTGTTTCTCGCTTAATTTCTGGAAAAGGATATGTGAGTGCCGATAGTCAAGAAAAAATTCTCAAAGCAATGAAAGAATTAAATTATACCCCGAATTATGTGGCGCGGAATTTACGAGCAGGTGCCACAAAAACCATTGGCTTTTTAGCCCCTAGCTATTTAGGTTCCTTAGGTATTTTCTTGAATCGCTTTATTTCAATTGCCAAAAAATACAATTATTCCGTAACCTTATTTTTTACAGATGGCGATCAGCAGAAAGAAATTGATGCCTTGAACCAATTAAAATACAAACAATTAGATGGCTTGTTTTTATTGACACGAACAAATGAATGGTCGGTGATTGAGCCTTACAGCGCGTATGGCCCTTTAGCAACCTGGCATCGTATCGATTCACCCAATATATATTCTTCCTACATTGATCATTACTCTGGTTATTATCGTTCCTTAGAATATTTACAACAACAAGGATACCAAAAAATTGGTCATGTCCTCGGTAATCCCGAAAATTTAAACACGCACGCACGAAAACGTGCAATGAAAGATTTTTATGAAAACACTCAGGCACCTTGGCAAGCTGAATGGCTGATTAATGATCAGTATACTAACCATTCTGGTCGTAAAATTGCCCATTACTGGCAACAATTAACCGACAAGCCGGAAGCTTTGGCCTTTTATAATGATCACGTAGCAGCTGAGTTTATTTCAGAACTTGAAAATCTAAATTATGCCGTTCCTCGCGATGTCGCTGTCATTGGCTTTGATAATAGTTATGTCAGTGAGTTGATGCATATTACGACTGTTGATTATGCCATTCAGTATCAAGCCGAAAACTCATTTATTTACCTATACAACCAATTAAATCAGACGAAGATTCCTGAAAAAAAATTAACCGTTCGTCTAGTTGAACGACGAACGGTGCCTAAAAAAGACCCGGCAGATCAGTCACTTTGACTGATTTACCGGGTCCTTTTAGAGTTAAACAAAAATTATTTATGCTTTTGTTCATTTTTTAAAATAGAAATTGACTGTTTTAAGGATTGAATCATGCCGCCTTCGCTGTATACAAGAACGTTTGATTTGTATAAACGAGCAGAGAAGATTGTTAAAATAATTCCAAAAACTGCCAAAATCACTAATGAGACAATTGCTTCCATTGTTGATGCCGTTTCGGTCGCCAAGCGTACTGGCATAATGTATGACGAAATCAGCGGAATAAAGGAAGTCACTTTCACCACGATATTTTGTGGATCATTCGTCCCAAACGTAATGCCAATCATATAACCGATTAAACCAATATACATGATGGGCTGAACTGCTTTTGCTGTATCCTCTGGTTTGGAAACAAGAGAACCACAAAGTGCTGCCAAAACAGCAAAAACGAGAATACCAATAATGAAAAAGCCTAATGTAAAAATAAAGGTTGATGAAAAAATACTTTGTGGTGAAATACCACTTAATAGACTTTTCATAAAATCAAGATTTTTCAATTGAGAATAGCCGAGAACAAACGCCACTCCGTAAATGAAAATTTGTGTTAAAGCTACTAGAATAACCCCAGTTAATTTGCCATAAAAATGGGTTTGCGCTTTTGTACTAGAGAGAATAACTTCCATGATTCTAGTGCCTTTTTCAGAAGCAATCTCTTGGGCAATAATTGAAGAATAACTGCTGATGAAGACAAATAACAAAATTGTTATCCCCATTGCTAACGCCATTTGAATCCCTGTGTTATCTTCTCCTGTTTTTATTTTGCCATTTTCATCAAAACTAATTTTGGCTTTTTTAAATGTTGCTTGTTGATTCAACATGGCAACTTGCTCAGCTGTTAGGTTTAAACGATTGGCATTCGCCATTGTTTGTAATTGGTTTAACATTTGAGGAATTAGCATCTCGGTTGCATTTCCTAAAGAGCGTTCAGAGTAAAGCTGACCAGAAATCTGATTATCTGTAGTGTCCAAAAGTAAATAGGCATCAATTTTCTCGTCTTTTAATTGTTCTTGGGCCTTTTTCTCAGAAGAAACAGCTTTGAAAGAAAAGTCCTCTGTTTTATTCTTTGTCAACTCTTTAACCAACGCTTGGTTTTCCGAAACCAGACCAATGGTAGTATCTCCTGAAAAACCGCTAGCTAGAGAGCCCGCTAAGTAAACAATTCCTACAAGAAGAAATGGCGCTAAAATCATGATTAAGAAAGACAGCGACTTCACATTTTTCTTATAGACATCAGTCGCAATAATCCAAAATTTACTCATCTTGCCCACCTACTTTCATTTTGAAAATTTCTTCCAATGTTGGTGGTTGTTGATTAAACATTGGAATGTAGCCGTTGGCTGTCGCTTTATCAAACAACACTTTGCCTACTTCAGCGTTTTCTAATGTCGCTTCTAAGACGCCATCTTGTCGCAAGTGTGCTTCTTTCACACCTACTGTAGCAGCAACTTCCTCAACAGATAACGGTGATTCTAAGAATAATTTTGTTCGACCAAATTGTTGTCGAATTTCATGAACCTGACCATCTAAAACCATGCGTCCATTTTTTAACATGACTAAATGGTCACAGATTTTCTCCACATTGTCCATATTATGACTGGAAAAAATGACACAAGAACCTTGATTTTTCAATTCAATAATGCCGTCTTTTAATAATTCTGCATTAACTGGATCCAAGCCGCTGAATGGTTCATCTAAAATAATTAACTTCGGTTCATGAATAAGTGTCGCAATCAATTGAACTTTTTGTTGATTTCCTTTTGATAAAGATTTAACTTTATCTGTTTTTTTGCCTTTAACTTGAAATTTTTCCATCCAAAAGTCAATTTTAGGTTCAATTTCTTTTTTAGTTTTCCCCCGCAATGAAGCGAAATAAATTAGTTGGTCTTCAATCGTAATTTTAGGATATAAACCCCGTTCTTCTGGTAAATAACCAATAATATTGTACTCTTTTTCATTTAATGGTTGACCATTCCATAAAACCGACCCGCTATCTTGTGTTAAAAAATTTAAAATCAAGCGAAATGTAGTTGTTTTCCCGGCACCATTTTGGCCAATTAATCCTAAAATTTTCCCGTCCGGTATCGTAAAGGATACATGATCAACTGCTTTAAAATCCCCAAAGGTTTTGACTAACTCTTTTACCTCTAACACATAAACGCCCCCTTCACTTTTTCTAAACCGCTGTTTAGTTACTCATATCGTATCTTTCCTGTGTTGGCTTGTCAATGACAATTGTTATGGAAAGATGTTGCACTTTAATCAGACGCTTTATTTTCTGCTAAGCGAAAAAGACCATCCGTCTCGGCAGAAATATACACTTCATTGGCGGACAAGCCTGTGCTTTCATAAAATTTATTTTTAAATTCCTTTGCCGATTTTGATGATTGACAGACCCAAATTCGACCTGTACGATTCAGCCACGTCCCCAATTCATTCATTAAACGCTCATCAATCAGTAATTGATTTGGTACTTTTTTAAATTTTATTTGATAAACGGGTGTTAGTATTTTCATGATCAGACGTCCTCTCTTTTAAGTTAGTATTAGTATATCACGAAAGAAATCGTTATCATATTTTCTTGAGAGTTCAACTTTTCATGAAAAAATTGAATAAAAAAAACAGACAAATTAGGAAAAGCACCTAATTTGTCTGGTTCATTTTCATTTATTTTTCTATCTCAGAGGTTGTTTCTTGGTGCAAATGACGATACACATTCTTTGCGACAGTTTCAGGTAACCCAGCTTTTCTTAATTCTTCAACACTGGCTGCCGTAATATTTTTAAGCGATTTAAATTCTTTTAAAAGATTTTTTTTGCGTTTTGGTCCCAAACCTTCAATGTTATCTAATTTGGAAGCAAAACTATTTTTACTACGTAATTGACGATGGAATGTGATGGCGAAACGATGGACTTCATCTTGGATTCGTTGCAACAAGAAAAATTCTTGTGAGTTTCTTTCCAATGGTACAACTTCTAAGTTTGGACCAAATAAAAGTTCACTCGTTTTGTGCTTGTCGTTCTTGGCTAATCCAGCTACAGGAATATCGACTCCTAGTTGATTGGCTAACACATCTTTAGCAACATCGACTTGACCTTTACCACCATCGATTAAAATTAAATCAGGAAAAGGCAAGCCTTCTTTTAAAACTCGTGAATATCTGCGATAAATGACTTCTCTCATAGAAGCGTAATCATCAGGACCTTGGACGGTTTTTATTTTATATTTTCGATACTCATTTTTAGCTGGCCGTCCGTCAATAAACACAACCATCGCAGAAACAGGGTTTGTTCCCATAATATTTGAATTATCAAATGCTTCAATTCGAATGGGCGCAGGTATGTTCATCGCATTGCCTAATTTTTCAACTGCGCCAATTGTTCGTTCTTGTTTCCGTACAATCAAATCGAATTTTTCATTTAGAGCAACTGCAGCATTTTTACTGGCTAATTTAACCAGTTTTTTCTTTTCTCCCCGTTGCGGCTGCAAGATTTTCGTAGCTAATAAAGCTTCAACGCTTTCTTTATCAATGTCATCAGGAATCAAGACTTCTTTTGGCACAAAATGCTCATTCTCTTGATAAAATTGTCCAATAAAAGTTAAAAATGCTTCACTGGCATCATCATAAAATGGAAAAATCGATACATCACGTTCGATTAATTTTCCTTGTCTGACAAAGAATACTTGGACACACATCCAGCCTTTATCAACAGCATAACCAAACACATCACGATCAATTAAATCTACATTCGTCATTTTTTGGCGGGTCATAACTGTTTCAATCGCTTTAATTTGATCGCGAAATTCTGCAGCTTTTTCAAATTCCATATGCGCAGCTGCATAAGCCATTTTTTCTTGTAAGCGGTCTTGAATTTCTGTATGTCCACCAGAGAGAAACCCTTTAATCTCTTCCACCATATCTTTGTAGACTTGCGGATCCACATCAAAAGCATAGGGACACAGACATTGTCCTAAATGATAATACAAACAAGGTGTTTTTTGCGACGGATTACATTTTCGCAAAGGAAAAAGCCGATCTAACAGTTTCTTTGTTTCATTCGCTGCATTTACATCTGGATATGGTCCAAAATATAACGCTTTGTCTTTTAAAACCTTTCGAGTAATCATTAAACGAGGATATTTTTCGTTTGTGATTTTAATAAAAGGATAGGTTTTATCGTCTTTTAACATGATGTTATATTTGGGATTATTTTTATGGATTAAATTAATTTCTAATAAAAGTGCTTCAATATTCGATTCTGTCACAATATATTCAAAATCATCGATTTCACTGACTAATCGTTCTGTCTTAGTATCATGGCTACCACGAAAATAAGACCGGACACGGTTTTTCAAAATTTTGGCTTTCCCAACATAGATAATCGTGCCGTTTTTATCTTTCATTAAATAACAACCAGGTTGATCAGGAAGCAGTGCTAATTTATTTTTTATTCGTTCGTTCATACGATACTTCCTTTCTAACAAAATGCTTCATCTATTATACACCTCTTTTTGTAATTAAACAAAAAAAGCCGCTACTTTATGTACGAAAGAAACAGCCCGAAAAGACAATCGCTAATGATTTCTCTTCAGACTGAATCAGACTATTCGTAATGACTAATCAACGTTTATAAGTGTTTGGCAATCATTGCTTGCAATTGGTCTTTTGTATGAACACCGACTGCTTTTTCAACAACTTCGCCATCTTTTTTCAATAGCAATGTTGGGATGCTCATGATTCCAAAACTTGCTGGTGTTGCAGGATTTTCATCCACATCCATTTTGACGATTTTCACTTCGTCTTCATCATATTCTTCAGATAATTGTTCTAAGATGGGTGCTTGCATACGACAAGGGCCACACCAAGTTGCCCAAAAGTCGATTAAGACTAATCCTTCATCTGTTTCTGTTGCAAAATCTTTATCGGTAATTGCTTGTGTCATTTCACAAACCTCCTACTCTTTACTCTTATTACATGCTTAGTATAACACGTCATCTCTAAGATAGCGAGTGTTCTGCTTACTTATTGTAAGTCTTTATTTATTGGAATTTCACGACAGTCGCACCATTACCACCTTGGTTTTGTGGCGCAAATTCATAGCTTTTCACACTACGGTGGTTTTTTAAAAATTCCGTTATTCCGGTTCTTAATGCACCTGTTCCTTTGCCGTGAACAATGGTTACTTGTGGATAGCCCGCTAGAATCGCAGCATCAATGTATTGGTCAACTTCTGCCAATGCTTCTTCGTAGCGTTTGCCACGTAAGTCTAGTTGTGTGCTAACATGACTGCTTTCTGCAGAACGAACCGTTGTAACTCTTGGTTTTGCTTCTTTTTGTGGAGCGACAGGCGTCATATCCTCTTCAGATACGTTCATTTTTAAAATGCCTAATTGGACTTGCCATTGTCCTTTGCCGTTGTCTTTTAATAAGGTCCCTCGTTGGCCGTAGGTATTGACAATTACTTCATCGCCAGCTTTTAATTTTTTCTGCTCTTTCGCCTTCTTCAGCACTTTGTTTTTAGCAAGCTTGGTTTCTTCGTGGTGTAATTGAGAAAGTTGTGTTTTCGCATCAATTAACTGATGTTCTTTGACACCACCTTGTTGGCCACTTTCCAATTGCATTTTGCGAATATCAGAAATAATGGTTTCTGCGTTTTCTTCCGCTTCTGCAATAATTTTATTCGCTTCTTTCCGCGCTTTTTGTAATTCTTTTTCTCGTTCTTCAAAAAATACTTGATAGGCTTCTTTCAGTTCTTTATGCAAAGCGGCCGATTCATCGACATAGTGGCGAGCTTCTAAATATTCAGTTTCGGCCATTTTGCGACGGTTTTCCAAATCTTCAATCATTTCGTTTAAATCTTGACTTTCACCGTCCATTATTTGTTTTGCAGCTTCAATAATACTGTTGTCTAATCCAAGACGTTTCGAAATTTCAAAAGCATTACTTCGGCCAGGCACGCCAATTAATAAACGATAGGTTGGACTCAAAGTATCTACATCAAATTCCATACTGGCATTGATTGTTCCAGCTCGATTATAGCCATACACTTTTAATTCAGGATAATGGGTTGTTGCCATCACATAGGCTCCTTTAGCACCCAATGAATCTAAAATGGCAATCGCTAAAGCGGCTCCTTCTTGCGGATCTGTCCCAGCACCTAATTCATCAAATAGTACTAAACTTTGATGATCGACTTTCTTTAAGACAGACACGATATTCGTCATATGTGAAGAGAAAGTACTTAAACTTTGTTCAATCGATTGTTCATCCCCGATATCCGCAAATACTTCTGTAAAAATCCCCATTTTACTCTCTTCTTCAACTGGAATAGGTAATCCAGCTTGACCCATTAATTGTAAAAGACCTAACGTTTTCAGAGTAATGGTTTTCCCGCCGGTATTAGGCCCTGTAATCACAATTGCTTGATATTCTTCTCCAATCACAATGTCATTGGCTACAGCTTTTTCTGGATCCAATAGTGGGTGCCGGGCTTGTTTAAAAACTACATGATTTGCTTGACTAATTTCTGGAACAACTGCTTTTAGTTCTTTTCCAAGTCGCGCCTTAGCATTAATAAAATCAAGTTTACCGATGACATAAGCATTATGCGTAATTTCACGGCGATAAGGGACCAACTCGGCCGACAGTTCTGCCAAGATGCGAGTAATCTCATTTCTTTCGGCAATTTGTTGTTGTCGCAAGCGATTATTCATTTCTAAAATTTGTTTAGGTTCAATAAATAAGGTTTGACCTGAAGCACTTTGGTCGTGAACCACGCCACCAAAAATATTTTTATATTCTTGTTTGACTGGAATCACGTAGCGTTCATTTCGCATAGTAACAAGGGCATCACTTAGGTAACGTGCGTTTTTCCCACGAATAATACTATCTAGTTCTTCTCGAATGGTCTGCTCACTACGACGAATATTTTGCCGAATTGCCTTTAAGGCTGGCGAAGCTTCATCTGTGACGTAGCCATCATCATCAATGGCATGCTTGAGTTGGCGATTTAATTCAGGCAAAACTTCTAGTTGCTCTCGCCACATATATAAACGTTCAAAATCCACTTCATTTTCACTTAACTCATCAAAAAAACGAGTCAGTTCTGAAGTAGTCGATAAGACACGACCTACTTGTGCTAATTCTACACCATTTAAATCCGCACCAATTTCAATCCGTTTCATGTGTGGTTGGATATTTTCTAATTTGGGAATGGGGATTCCACCACGTAATCGTTGAACTTTTAAACCATCCTGTGTTTCATTTAGCCATGCTTGAATTTTATTTTCATCAGCAATCGGTAATAATTCCGAAACTTCGTTTGTCCCCTGAGCTGTCACAATAAATTGCAACAACTGTTGTTTTACTTTATCAAACCCTAATGTTGATAGAATACGCTGATTCATTTTTCCACCTACTTTTCTAACTTTTTCATTTGTTGAAAAGACTGAGACATAACATAAGAAGTTTCGCTTTGCTCACTTACTTCTTATCTCTATCTCAGTCCCATTCAGCTTTATTTCGTAATTGGTTCAACCCATAATTCATATGCTTGTTTTGTTAGAATTGGGGTATTTTTTACAATGCCTCGTGCCAAGCCACTTGACCGAAACTGATTTTGGACAATATCTGACGGAATCATTGACGCCGTAGCTAACACTAGAAAAAGACCCACGTATAATACAAGAACACTTAATACGCCACCTAATAGTCCATTTACCTGTTTCAAAACTGGAATAAATGTTAATCCATGTAAAAAGATAGCTAAAAAACGAACGACTAACCAGCCTGCAAACAGCAATAATAGAAACGCAACCGCTGAATAAAAGGCTTTGTCCAAGTCTAAAGAAATCTCTTGATTAAAAAAGACAAGCTTTGACGTTGGCGTAACCGATGGATATGGAATATACAATTCTAAATGAGAAGCGACCTCTTTGTAATAGGTTCGAGCAACAAAATATGAAATTAAGTAACCCACCGAATAGAGCACTTGTAAAATCAAGCCTCGTTTAGCTCCTGTATAAAATCCAAAGGCTAAAAGTAATAAAATAAGTATTGTTAACATCTTGTCATCCTTTCAGGAACTACTCCGAAACACCTTTATTTTGAATCTGCTGTTTTCGATTTTCATTCAAAATTTGTTGGGCTTCCACATGATTATGAATTTCTACATCTTCTTGTCCATTCTTTTTCAAAACATCTCGTGCTTCTTCTTCGATAATTTCCATTCGGCGCACACGATTCTCTAATTCAGCCAAACGAATGGTTTTCTGTTTTAAGTCTGCTACTTGTTTTTCCAATTTTAAAGCATATTCTTGTTTTTTTAGTTGATCTGAAATTGCATTAATTGCTAATAAAACAGAAGCTTGTTCCGTATCAGTTTGCGGAGAAAGATGTTTAATTTCCGCCAGTTGTTCGTTGACAATTTTTGTGACTAAATCCATATGTTGTTTTGACTCTTGGCCAATAATTGTATACGTATGGTCTGCAATGATTGCTTTATATCGTGTTTTTTCATTTGATGCCATGTTGAGGTTCCCTCCTGTAAATCAATCCATTCTTGCTTATTGTACCATGAAAAAAAAGCGAAGCGCAATTTTCGTACAAATTCTCTCTTATTATATGCCACAAAGCGAAAAATTTAAAGATTTCTTTACAAGAACTCTGGCAATTTAAGAACGAATAGAAATTGTGTAGGAGAAAAAGCGTGGAACAAAAAGTCAAAGTGATTTTTGTCCCACGCTCAAAACCTGATAATCAGCTAAAAATGTTTGTTTCAGCTGTACTTTTTAAGGCTTAGTTATTATCTTGCATCTTTTCTACACGTAAACAACGCATAGCATTTAAAACAGCGATAATAGTTACACCAACATCAGCAAAGACTGCTGCTTGCATTGAAGCCAAGCCTAATGCACCTAGTACCAAGACAATGATTTTAACAGCAATCGCAAAGATAATGTTTTGTTTAACAATTCTCAATGTTTTTCTTGATAATTTAATTGCAGAGGCGATACGACTTGGTTCATCATTCATAATCACCACATCAGCTGCTTCAATTGCCGCGTCACTTCCTAAACCACCCATGGCAATCCCAACATCAGCCCGGGCTAAAACAGGTGCATCATTCATGCCGTCACCAACAAAGGCAACTTTGTTTTTAGGTGAAGATGCTTTTAACAACTCTTCTAAACGATCCACTTTGCCATCTGGTAAAAGTTCTGCATAAACTTTGTCAACACCAACTTCTTTTGCAATAGCTTCTGCAACTTGTTGATTGTCTCCAGTCAGCATAACAGTTTGTTTGACCCCTTCAGCTTTTAATTCTTTTATTGCTGAAATGGCGTCTGGTTTCAATTGATCCGCAATCACTAAGTAGCCTGCAAATTGATTATCAATAGCGACAAAAATTAAAGTTCCCGCTTCCTTCACTTCTGGTGCTTCGATACCAAATTGTTTCATTAACTTCGCATTACCGACTAAAACTGTTTTACCTTCAATTGTGGCTTTGATACCGTGTCCGGCAACCTCTTCAATTGCTGTTGCTGGAACAGTTTCTTTGCCATAGCTTTCTTTAATAGAAATAGCAATAGGATGAGTGGATAATTGTTCTGCTGTTGCTGTTAAACGTAACAACTCTTCTTCAGGTAAAACAACACTAGTTATGTTTTGAACCACAAAATTTCCTTTTGTTAGCGTACCAGTTTTATCAAAAACAATCGTTTCCGTATTCGCTAAAATTTCTAAATAGTTGCTTCCTTTAATTAAAACACCTAGTTTGCTGGCTCCGCCAATTCCACCGAAGAAACTTAAAGGAACAGAAATGACTAAGGCACATGGACAAGAAATAACCAAGAACGTTAATGCCCGATAAACCCATTCATTAATAGAAGTATCAGGGAAAATAAATGGTGGAATCACTGCCAATAAGACAGCTAAAACAACGACAACTGGTGTATAGTAACGAGCAAATTTAGAAATAAAGTTTTCTGCAGGGGCTTTTTTACTGCTAGCATTTTCAACTAAATCTAAAATTTTGCTAACTGTTGAATCCCCAAATTTTTTCGTAACATTAATGGTCAAGGCCCCATTTTTATTGATAAAACCACCTAAGATTTCATCGCCGACTTTGACCGTTCTTGGAACGGATTCACCAGTTAACGCAGAGGTATCTACCATACTTGATCCATCAATAATTTGACCATCTAATGGAACTTTTTCACCTGGTTTCACTAATATTTGTTGCCCAATTTCAATTGTATCTGGAGCGACCGCTTTTATTTGTCCATTTACTAAAAGATTTGCTGAATCCGGACGAATATCCATTAATTTGGCAATTGATTTTCTGGATTGATCAACCGCAGCACTTTGGAACCATTCGCCGACCTGGTAGAACAACATTACTGCCACAGCTTCGGGATATTCCCCAATAAAGAATGCCCCAATCGTTGCCACAGACATTAAGAAATTTTCATCAAACACTTCCCCACGAAAAATATTCGTTACCGCTCGTTTGACAATGTCGCCACCAATTAAGACATAAACGACTAAATAAGACGCCAAAGCAACCCAATTATTACTTGGCTTAATGATAATAAGTGCTAAAAATAAAACAAATGCAATAATGATACGAATTAAGCGATTCTTATTTGGATTACGTCCCTCTTCTTCTTTGACATCTTTTAAAGAAATAACTTTGACATCTGGTTCTAACTTACCAATCACTGCACGCGCTTCATTTTCGACTTCTAAATCATGTCCTGATTCAACTTCCAGTGTCATCTTTTCAGCCATGAAGTCCACACGCGCTTTTTCTACTCCGTGAATTTTTTGGACAGATTTTTCAATTTTGTCTGCGCAACTTGCACAATCAAGTCCTTCTAGTTTATAACTCTTTTGCATTTAAACACCTTCACTCCCTATATAATAGCGATTATTCCGTTTACATGAATAACCTTTCATGAATCTATTATAAATGAAGATGCAATCATATGTCAACCGCTTCACGTAATCTTTTTCTATTTTATAGACATAATGGCATAATTGCTGTAGGTGGAATGGATAACTGAGTAATAACTTTCGGATTGAGTCTATTGCTGCCTTTCCACCAAATTTTGGTTTGTTGGTGTTGAAACCAAGCACTTTGTTCAAAAGGTGCTGACAATGTTTGTAAGTGATGCACTTCGATTTGATTGGTTGCCTGCGGTTCTGTTGTGAAATCATGGGCCCGAATACCTATAGAATGACAAGAAATAGGAACTTCTTGTGTAACCATTAGTGTTTGTTGCCAGCCAATCACTTGGACTCTGTGCGCATCTATGCGTTTGACAGGCCAAATATTTTTACAACCAGTGAGTTTAGCTGCTTCAATCGTTTGAGGTTGGTTAAATAATTGATTTGTTGCATCAAAAAGTGTTTGGTTTTTTGTGATTATCACTAAACTCTGACATAACTTATACAGTTCATCTAAACTATGACTCACAATTAAGGCATGTTGATTTAAATTACTTAATCGCTGTTGAAGTTCAATTTGCAGCTCTTCCTTTAAGGGTGCATCTAATGCGGAAAATGGCTCATCTAATAATAGGTAAGCCGGCTGAGCCGCTAGCATTCGTGCAAAAGCCACTCGCTGTCTTTGTCCTCCAGAAAGTTGACTAGGATATTGTTGTTGGACTTTAGTTAAGTGAAAAGACGCAAGCAATTGAGTGACCAATTGTAAATCTTTTGTCACGCACGTCAGATTTTCTACTACCGATAAATGAGGGAACAACGCATACTGTTGAAACAAAAGACCAATTTTTCGTTGTTGCGGCGACAAATTGATCTTTTGTTCAGCATCGAATAAGACTTGATCATTTAAAACAATCTGACCTTTATCCGCAGTCTCAACACCTGCAATACATTTTAATAACATACTCTTGCCACAACCAGAAGCTCCTAAAATTCCTGTTGTTTGAGTCTTTGTTTCAAACTGAATTTGCAAAGTATGACTTTTCAATTCTTTTTGAATATCAACAATTAATCTCATTCCGATCTTCTCCAAGCGCGCTGACTAAAAAATTCCGTAAAAAATAAAATAATCAGGCAAAGTAATAACATAATCACAACATATTGATTGGCTAAGCGCCAATCCCCACTTGCTACAGCAGAGTAGATAGCTAAAGGAAGCGTTCTTGTTTTGCCAGCAATATTCCCTGCTAACATTGTCGTCGCTCCAAATTCGCCTAACCCGCGGGCAAAGGCTAACACGCCACCGGCCAAGAGACCGTTCATCGACAAAGGTAACGCAATTTTTCTAAAATATCGACTTTCCGAAAATCCGAGTGTCTGGGCCACAGCCAACAATTCACTATCCATTTGTTCAAACGCCGTTAAGGCTGAACGATACATTAAAGGAAATGAAACAGCAACGGCAGCAATAACCGTAGCTGGCCATGAAAAAACAACTTGAATGGCAAAAAAATCAAGTAAAAACTGGCCCACTGGTTGCTGAACACCAAAAATAGTTAAGAGAAAAAAACCAAAAACCGTCGGCGGTAAAACTAATGGCAACGTAAATAAACTATTCAAAAGAATTTTTAATTTACGATTTTTCAAACGAAAAACAATATACGCAACGCCTGTTCCTAAAACAAAAGTAAATAAAATGGCGATTATTGCTGTCTGAAAAGATAAAAGAATTGGTCGAACATCCATTTTCCCACCTACTTTGTTAACTTAAAGCCAATATTTTCAAAATATTTTCTGCATTGTTGACTCTGTAAAAAATTTAAAAAAGCATCCGCTGATTTTTGTTTCTTAGAGGCGGCAACTTTACCAACTGGATAGATGATTGGCTTCTTCAAAGCAGCTTCAGGCATGGTCGCAACAATCGCTACTTTTGAATTGGTTGCTGCATCTGTCGCATAAACTAAGCCAGCTTCTGCACTTGCATTAGCCACCCATTCAAGGACTTCTGTTACATTCGTGCCAAAGCTTGCGTGTTTTTCTACATAAGACCAAGCGTCTAAAGCTTTTAAGCCTTCTTCGGCATATTGACCAGCTGGAACACTCGCAGGATCACCAATTGCTATCATTTGGGCCTTTTTTAAATCAGAAAAATCATGCCACTTTGCTTGATCTTGGTTAGGCACGATAAGAACGAGCTGGTTTTCCAATAAAGGAACGACACTTTTCTTATTAATTAGTTTTTCTGCAACCAATGCATTCATTTGTTTTGTCGAAGCCGAGAAAAATACATCGGCTTTTAGGCCTTTTTCAATTTGCATCTGTAATTTTCCAGAACTATCATAGGTTCCAGTTACCTGAATATCTGGATGCTCTTTTTCAAAGGCTGGAATAATTTTCTTCTCCATGACTGATTCTAAGCTAGCTGCTGCCGCAAGGGTTATTTCTTCTTTTTTTGTTGAAACTATTTCTTTTTGCGGCTGATTTGTACATGCAGCAATTAGGGCAACTAAACTGAATAAACTAAGCAAGAACACAGCCTTTTTTTGTTTAGACATTTGAACGCCTCTTTTCTTTTATAAATACCCGCCATAACTCAAGTCAATAATTTCAGATTTTTTAATCACTTCTTTGGCCATTAATCTTGGTAACAACAAATCAAAAACCGTTTTTTCTGAAAATAAAACACCACCTGGTAAGCCAATGATCGTTTGCTCTCCTTTATAAGCTAGCAAAAACATTGAGCCTGGTAAGACTGGTGTCCCATGGGTGACGATTTCAGCACCTGTCTGCTTAATTGCTAACGGTGTCAAATCATCAGGATCTACACTCATACCACCTGTACAAACAATCAGATCAAGACCTTGTGCTAACATCTTTTTGATCGCAACAGTAATTTTTTGCGGCTGATCATCGACAATTTCTTGATTGACAATCGTAACTAAAGGATACGCGGAGAACTTGGCTTTTAACACAGGGTAAAAAGCATCCTCAACCAATCCTGTGTAAACTTCACTGCCAGTAGTTACAATCCCGACCCTTATTTTTTTGAAAGGTTTCACAGAGATTAGTGGCTCAGACGTGCTGAGCTGGCGTGCCTTTTCTAATTGCCCTCTAGAAATTGTTAGTGGAATCACTCGAAAGGCTGCAACTTTTTCATCTTTCTGAACTTCTATATTGGTAATTTTAGTTGACAAGGCAAGACCTTCAATTTCATTTAAAGCAATTAATTTTTCTCGATTGACTTTTAAAAGGCCTCTCGTGCTAGCTTTAGCAACAATTTTTCCTTCATGGACTTCACTCGGCTGACATGAGTCATCTGTTAACAGGTTATACAAAAATGTCGCTGCCTCTTCTTCATGTATTTCTGCTGGATCCAAGGCAACAAACAGATGTTTTTTCCCTAATGATAAAAGAATTGGAATATCTTCTTGAACAACTATATGTCCTTTTTTAAAACACACTTCCTTGGTTTTCCCATAGTCAATTCGCGTAATATCATGACTCAATGGAAGGCCAACTGCCTCTTCTGTTCGAATTGTTTTCATGGTTTATTCCTCATCATGTATGATTTTTTTATTTGTGATTAAATCCAAAGCGTGGGACAAAACAGGCAACAAAAAATGCAAATGTTCTGTTACACTTTTTGGGCTACCAGGCAAATTAACAATGAGCGTGCGTCCTCTTTGAACAGAAACGCCTCGACTTAACATAGCAAATGGTGTTTTTTCCAAGCTAAGTTGACGTAAGCCCTCACTAATCCCAGGAATGATTCGCTCTGCTACACGTAAGGTAGCTTCTGGGGTCCGATCCCGTTCACTCAACCCTGTGCCGCCTGTCGTTAAAATCAAATCACAGGTCTTAGACCACTCTTGCAATAGCTCTACTAATTGATTTTCTTCATCTGGTAAAATGGTTTGTTTGGTTACCTGGTAGAGCACAGGTAACTGTTCACGAATCAAGGGACCCGATTGATCGACAGCAAGCCCTTGAAAGCAACGATCACTTAATGTTACAATGCCCACTTTAAACAACGTCTAACTGGTCTCCTTTTTTAATATGACCTTCTGTCACAACAACTGCAAAAATTCCTTCTCTAGGCATGATGCAATCGCCCACTCGCGCGTAAATCTGACAGTGTTTATGGCACTCTTTCCCAATTTGAGTAACCACCAATTCGGAATCGCCTATTTTCATTTTCGTTCCAACGGGTAATTGACGTAAATCAATCCCTGAGACGATTATGTTTTCCCCAAAAGCACCATTGCCAACCCGAGCTCCTTTTTCATTGAAAGCCGTTATTTCTTCAAAAGATAACAAACTGACTTGTCGATGCCAATTCCCGCCGTGCGCATCATTTTCTAATCCAAAGCCTTTAATTAAGTTGACTTCAGGAATTTCCTTTTTCTGTGTGCCTCTTCGTGGGCTAATATTTATTGCAATAATTTCTCCTGTTTTCATACTTACCCTCCTATTTGTGACATAAATCGTTGTTCTCCTTGTTGTTCCAAGAAAAGATGTTTTTCAGGCTTACAGGCAATGCCACTCTTGATAATCCCTAACAATTCTGCTGTTTGTTCCTTAGCTAAAGCTTCCTTTAACGAGTAGCCGTCTGCAGAATGCAGGCACGTTTTTAAATGGCCGTCTGCAGTAATTCGGATTCGATTGCACGTCTCGCAAAAACAATGCCCTAATGCACTAATAAAACCTATTTTTCCTTTAAAATCTTTTAAGGCGTAATATCTAGCAGGGCCATTGCCCAATGTTTTTTTGTATGGTTGCAACGTTCCATAATGTTTGGTTAAAATAGCTTCTACTTCTTCTTGTTGCTTACCTGGATGCGCCTTCCCTAATCCAATTGGCATCATTTCAATGAAACGAAGGTGCACAGTCTCTTTCTTAGCGATTTCAGCCAGTTCTACAATTGTTGCTTCACTTAGCTCTTTCCTAGCTACAGTATTAATCTTGATATTAGGTAGTCCCACATCAATCGCTTGTTCTAAGCCCGCCAGAACATTCCTTAACTGACCAACTCTTGTTATTTCTCGAAATTCTTCTGGATCCAAAGTGTCTAAGCTAATATTAACGCCGTCCAAGCCCACCTCTTTTAATCCTTGAGCCTCACGAGCTAACTTCATGCCATTAGTCGTTAGGGTTACTTTTTCGATGCCTGAGATTTGCTTTATCCTTTTAATTAAAGAGAGTAAATTTGGTCTAACAAGCGGTTCACCACCTGTTAATTTAACTTTTTTGATGCCTTCTTTCGCTAATATCCTCAATAAAAAAATAATCTCATCATCTGTTAGAAGCTGCTCTTTTTTTAAAAAGCAAAGACCTGTTGCTGGCATGCAATACGTGCAACGTAAGTCACAACGATCTGTTAAAGACAAACGAACATAATCAATTTCACGGTTAAATGCATCTTTCATGCTGTTCACTCATCACTTTCCTTTGATTTAATTGAAGAACGAATGAAATGACCACTACGTCCACCATTTTTCTCTAATAAACCAATGTTTGTCATTGTCATTCCTCGATCAATTGCTTTACACATGTCATAAATTGTTAAGAGTGCTGCCTGCACACCTGTTAGCGCTTCCATTTCAACACCAGTTGAACCCACTGTTTTTGTAAAGCAACGTACTTCTAAACAAGTTTGATTGCGCCAATCAAACTGAATTTCACACTTTGTTAAAGCAACTAAATGACACAAAGGAATCCATTCAAACGTTCGTTTTGCGGCGGTAATCCCAGCTACTCTTGCTACCTGTAATACTTCACCTTTTTTAATCATTTGGGTCTGGATCGCTTCTGCTGTCGCTTCCAACATGTGAATTTCTCCATAAGCGAGGGCTGTTCTTTGAGTGTCATTTTTTTCCGAAATATCAACCATATGCACTTCTCCTTGTGTATTCAAGTGCGTAAATTCCTTACTTTGAACCATTTCTCCACCTCACATTTGACATTTGTTAACGTTTACACAATACTTCTTTTTCAAGTGTATCACTCTTGCATCAAAAAAACAATCTGGCATCCACAATTTTTTTTAGCGAGAAATCGAAGTAAAAAAACGTTAAGCGTCAAAAATTACGTGCTTCGCTTAGTCTGACCAAACTTTTGTCTAAGTTTTAAAACTTGATAAGCAATAAGAGGTCGGGACAGAAGTGCTTAACTCCGAGAACCAAGTAGGTACTGTTCAACATCTATTTGCTTTGCAAATAGTGTTTCTCAGCAATAAGAAGGAATTTCCGAAAATTGTCATAAAACACAACGAGGAACGAATTGATGTTGCATGATACCTATCCGGTGTTCTTTAATTTTTGGAGACCAAGTAGGTATTGTTCATCATCGAATCACTACGTTCTTCGTGATTCTCAACACTTGGAAGGATTAAGATACGCCGAACACTTGTGTGAGAAAGTCAATTTCGGCTTATTTCCGAAGGACCTTCACCAAGTAGGTACGATGATTTCATCTGTTCATGCTTCACAGTGAAACATCGCAACTCTTAGAGCTGTAGCTCTTTTGAAGGCTGTACTGTGACGAGACGCATGTCGAGAAAACACCTTAGAAGTTGTTGAGATCGGAGCAACGCGTAGTGTTGCTTCTGCTCCCGCCGTTTATCAATTTTTAAGCCTGGAACAAAAATCCAAAGTGATTTTTGTTCCAGGCTCTTACTTTCATACTAATCTTAGGTCAGGTTGTCATCAAGTTTGCCAATAATAGACTTTTACAAGCGCGCCTTTTTTGAGTAACACACCAGCTGGTTGTTCTAGTAGGCAATTTGTTTCTAAAGTATTTGATAAATTGGATGAAAGATGACTTTTTGTCACTAAATTTACTTTGCCATCTATTTCTTTCGCTCGGTAAAATCGACGTAGTCTACTGGGGGCTAATTCATGCGCTAAAATTACTGTTCGTTCCTTGAGATTTAACTCGACACAATTAAAAAAAGTAGCTAATAATGTCCAGTAAAAAAGATGTAAATTAACCATTGCCGCAAACGGATTGCCTGAAACGCTTAAAATGAGTGTTTCTTGAAATTTACTTCCCATAACTGGGGTTCCAGGTTTCATATTTACAAAATGAAACAACTCTGTTCCTCCGATACGTTTAATCGCCAAAGGTAAATTGTCCTTTTCACCTACCGAAACACCACCACAAGTAATTAATAAATCAAGTTTTGGTGAAATCTCAATCAGCCTATTCGCTAATTCTTCAGGGTCATCTGAACAATGGTCTAGGTGGATTACTTCATTACCACTCGCTTTGACAAAAGCTGCTAACATGTAGAGATTACTATTATAAATTTTCCCAACTGACAGCGGTTCTTCCAAAGAAACTAACTCACTACCGGTCGCTAAAATCCCCACTTTCATGCGCTTCAAAACAACAACTTTATCAATCCCTTGCATTGCCAACAAACCAATCATACGACTATTAATCTGTTGATGTTTTGCTAAAATTTTTTGCTGAAAAGCAATATCTTCTCCAATTTCCGCATAGTTTTGGCCCGCTGTGACAGAGCGAAAAATTTTAACATGGTCTTGCCCAAAATCCGTCCATTCTTGTGGCACTACAGCATCAAAATCGGTTGGAATAAAAGCACCTGTTGTTATTTTAATCGCACAGTTATTCGTCTGATTACAATAAAACATGGAATCCCCTGCCACTAAAGAACCGACGACTTTTAAACAACTTGGGCTTTCAGCAGTCGCACCTCGTGTTTCTACTGCACGAACGGCATACCCATCCATCCCGGCACGAGGAAAATGAGGAATCGCTGTCTCTGCAAAAATGGTTTCTCCGCTAATCCGTCCCAAGGAATCAAGCAGCGCCACTTCTTCTGTTTCACATTGACTCTTCATATGTTGGGTCATTTTCTCTCGTGCTTCTTCCAACTCGATCATGTTTTAACCATCCTTTTTTATTTATTCACTGGTTTAATCGCAACGGCACAAACTTTATATTCAGGAATTGTGGCGATATCATCAAATACAGCATTAGTGATTTCGTTAACATTCCCATCTGGAAAGTGGAATGTCATAAAGACTTCTTGCGGAAATACTCGATTTCCGACAGCCGCATAGGTTTCAATTTTGCCACGTCGAGAATGAACTTCCACTTTGTCACCTTCTTGGATTCCCAGAGCTTGTGCATCGACTGCATTTATCTCAATATAAGAGTGATTCGCTATTTGGTTAATCCCTTCCGTTCGTCCTGTCATTGCTCGGGTATTGTAATGGTAAAGCATTCGGCCTGTCGACATTAAATACGGGTACTCTTCATCTGGTAATTCTTGTGCTTGCTTATACGGAATTGCTTTAAATAAACCTTTCCCACGAGCAAAACTGCCCACATGCATAATCGGCGTGCCTGGATCTGTCAAGCTCCGACAAGGCCATTGTAAGCTCTCCTTCTCTAATCGTTCATAATTAATTCCACCAAACGAAGGCGTCAAAGCTGAAATTTCTTCCATAATTTCTTTTGCAGATTCATACGCACAAGGATAGCCCATCCGTGTCATGACTTCACAAAAAATTTCATAGTCTTCTCGTGCTTGTCCTCTTGGTTCAACAGCTTTACGGACTCTTTGCACGCGCCGTTCTGTATTTGTAAATGTCCCGTCTTTTTCTGCATAACTGATGCCAGGTAAAACGACATCCGCATAAGCGGCCGTTTCGGTCATAAATAATTCTTGAACGACTAAAAAGTCTAAACTTTCTAAAGCTTGGCGAACATGTCCTGTGTCTGGATCCGTAACAATTGGATCTTCTCCAAAAATATAAAGGCCTTTGACGTTTCCTGCCGTTGCTGCTGGTAAGACTTTAGTAGAAGTTAAACCTGTGTTTCGATTTAACGGCACATGCCAAGCTTTTTCAAATTTGTCGATTACTTCTGGATTGTTGACTTTTTGATAACCTGGGAAATCATAAGGCATACAGCCCATATCGCAAGCACCTTGAACATTATTTTGACCTCGCAAAGGATTGACACCACAGCCTGGTTTTCCAACTTTACCAACCAACATTGCCAAATTAGACATACTCATAACACCCTCAGTTCCTGTCGAATGTTCCGTTACGCCTAAACAATAAATGATTGGTGCTTTCTCTGCTTTTGCATACATGCGTGCTGCTTGAATTAAATCTTCTGGATGAATATGACAAATTTCTGCGACTTTTTCCGGCGTATAATCAGCCACCATTTTTTCTAAATCTGAAAATCCTTCTGTCCGTTCTTCAATAAAATGGCGATCTGCTAAACCTTCTTTCAAAATCACATGCATCATGCCATTAGCAAATGCGACATTCGTTCCCGCCTGAACTTGTAAATGCAGTGCACTATCCTTCACTAAGTTAATTTTCCGCGGATCAACAACAACAACTTGCGTTCCTGTTTGGATGGCTTGGCGAATTTGCGCACCAATAACTGGATGAGCTTCCTCTGGATTGGAACCTACTAATAAAATCATGTCGACATCTTCAGTGATATCAGCAATAGGATTGGTCATCGCACCAGATCCTAAGGTTTGGGCTAAACCATGGACCGAAGCCGAATGACAAACACGGGCACAGTTATCAACATTATTGGTCCCAAAAGCAGCACGCACCATTTTTTGAAAGACATAATTATCTTCATTTGTCGCTCTAGAGCACGAAAAACCAGCAAGAGCATCCGCGCCGTTTTCTGCTTTAATTTCGTTAAATTTTGACGAAACAAGCGTTAAGGCTTCTTCCCAAGAAGCAGGTTCAAAAATCCCATTCCGTTTAATTAATGGCTCCGTCAAGCGATCTCCTGACCCAACAAATTTATATGAAGCAAATTTTCCTTTCACACAAAGTAAATTTTTATTAGCTGGTCCATCTAGGGGTTCAACACCCACCAAACGATTATTTTTAACGAGTAAATTCATCTGACAGCCTGTCCCACAATGCGGACAAGTTGTAGGAATTTTCTGGGTTTCCCATTTGCGGTACTCTTTCGTATCTTTTGCTGTTAACGCTCCTGTAGGACAGGAAGAGACACAATTGCCACATGATTCACAGATAGATTGATCAAACGCCTGCCCATAACTTGGCATCATTTTTGTTTCAAAGCCACGATTAGCAATACTGAGTACATCTCTTCCCTGCCGCAATTGACAGACACGGGCACAACGACGACACATGATACACTTTTCTGGATCATAAGAGAAAAATGGATTACTGGTATCTTCTTGATGGCAAGGCATTCTTTTTCCCTCGGTAAAGCTAGTGGCATCAATCCCATAATCTAGCGCATACTGTTGTAATTGACAATCCCCGTTTTTTCCACAAGAAAAACATTCTAATTTATGATTACTCAATAATAAATCAAGAATAAAACGTCTGGAATCAGCAACTTTTTCAGAATGTGTTGACACAACCATGTCCTCTTGACAATGTGCCGTACAAGCAGTTGTTAAGCCACCACGTCGGCCGCCTTCCACCTCAACCACGCACATCCGACAAGAACCATCAGGTGCTAATTCCTTTAAATGACAGAGCGTTGGAATTTCAACACCTAGCGCTTTCGCTGCTTCGAGAATAGTAGTCCCTTTAGGCACAGTTACTTCTTGGTTATCAATAGACAACGTAACTGTTTGCGTATGCAACTTTGTTTTCATTTTTACCAACCTCCTTTGCTGGTGGCATAGATTTCTGTTTCAGCAGTCGTTTCAAATTCTTCTGGAAACAAAGCCAATGCACTCTTCATTGGATTTGCGACGGATTGGCCCAAACCACAAGCTGATAATCGCGTGACATGCGTGAGCATCTTTTCCAATCGCGGCAAATCACTAGCTGTTGCCTCGTTCCGATTGAATTTACTCAATAATTCCAAAATCCTAGTTGTTCCCAATCGACAAGGGGTGCATTTACCACAGGACTCATGAGCAAAAAAGGCCGCCACGTGTACTAAATAGTCCACAACATTGACTGAATCATCCATTACTACAATTGCGCCAGAGCCGACAGATAAGTCATGGGCCCATAAATCTTCGTAAGAATACAAACAATCCGTTAACGTTGCGACAGCACCAATTGGACCGGATTGTCCACCGAAGTGAATAAATTTCAATGCTCGACCAGTTGCAGAGCCTCCGCCGTATTGCTCGCCATAAATTATTTCTTCTAATGGTGTTCCAAGGTTGACCTCGTATAAACCCCGATTTTTAATATGTCCAGACAAACAAATTAGCTTTGTTCCGCCACCATCGGCAGTACCCATCTCTAAAAAGGCTTGTCCACCTTCTCGTAAAATTACAGGAACACTTGCAAATGATTCAACATTATTTACTAATGTTGGTTGCAAATATAAACCAACATCTGCTAAGTGTGGTGGTTTGACACGCGGCCGCCCCGTTTTTCCTTCAATTGAATTTAAAAGTGCTGAATTTTCCCCACAAATATAGGCACCAGCACCAGAAATAATCGTAATATCATAATTGAATCCTTCAATTCCTAAAATGTTTTCCCCTAAAAAGCCAGCTTGTCGTGCATTATCGAGTGCTTCTTGAAATGTTTTTTGGATTCTGCGATATTCTCCTCGCATATAAATATAACCTGCTTTTGCTGAAAATAAATAGCCAGCAATGATCATTCCTTCAATCACACTCAATGGATCTTCAGATAAAAGTACTTTATCCTTAAAGGTCCCTGGTTCGCCTTCATCAGCATTACAAACAATGTACTTTGTGGTTCCTTTTGCATGATAAAGATGGCGCCATTTTTTTCCTAAGGGATAGGCTGCTCCACCGCGACCTCTTAAGTGAGCAACATCCAATTCGTTTAAAATTTCTTCATCCGATAGTGAAATTGCTCTTTTTAAACCATCAAATCCATCGTATTTACAATATTCAGCAACATCGGTCGCAGATTGCATTTTCCCCATTCTCTCTAATAACATTGGTTGGTTTCTTTTAAGCATTGACTCACCTCCTACAATCCTTCATAGCAATCATTTTGTAAATGTTGAATTAATTGATAAATTTTCTCTTCTGTTAGTTGACTAAAAACGGTGTCCTTAATTTTAATTACTGGACCCAAATCACAAGCCCCGATACAAGGAATACTGTGATACATAAATAAGCCATCTGGTGTCGGCTGATTCTCTGGCACTTCTAAAATAGTTTCTAAAACTTCGGCAACCATCGCCCCACCAGTATAATGACACGGTGTGCTGTTACAAATCTTCAAGACATACTTCGCTTGCGGTTCCGTCTTTAAAATGGCATAAAAACTGACGATTTCATAGACTCGCGCTTCCGTTAAATGTAGATGCTCTGCAACTAATTGAGCTGTCTCCTGATCGATATACCCTTCCTCTGAAGCAAATTGTAATTCAATTAAAATATTTAAAATTCGTTGTGGATCAGCATCGTTTTCTAGAATAATCGCTTCTTTTTCAATTAAGCTTAATGCACACATTCCTTTTTATTCCCCCTTTTTAGTGAAACTTGAAGTTGTTCTCCTTGATAATAGATACGCAATTCTTTTGGTATTTCAGCAGATAGTAAACAAAAATCGGCTTTATCTATGACTTTTTTTGCTGATTCTTTTTGGCGATTCTGGTTATTCATCATAAGAAATAGTCCTGGCTGCACAACATTACGTAATGAATTTGATTCACAAATGATTAATGCTTGGGCCGGCACAGCTTTCAGAAATTGCTGAATGGCTTCCACCAAATTTTCTTGAAAAACTTTCAATAGAAAAACTTTTTGACAGCCTGCAGCTAATAATTTCATGGTATCTTTATTGCCAATCGTCTCTTGCTCTTCTACTAATTCATAACCAGCTGTAATACTGGTACAAATTCCGCACCCTTTTGTGCCTCGTTGACACACCCCTCGTTGACCACTAATCGTAATAATCTTCAAGCCATAAATTGGATAGACTTCTTGGTACTGTTTAATAAGAGCTTCGGCTAATGTCGTTTTGCCACTATTCCGACCAGTAGATCCAATTTGAATCATATTTGGTACCTCAATTGCCATAGAGCTCCTCCGTCTGAATCGTTTTCTCAACTCTTGGTTTGACAGTTGCTGGTTTTGTCATAAAGATCAATGGTACAGCCATAAAAAGACTGCCCCCTACCGCATTGCCTAAAAATACCCATAGTGTATTTTGCAAATAATCCCACCAACTAATTGTGGTGCTTTGTGAAAAAATTGCCGCTGGAATAATAAACGCATTGGCGACCACGTGTTGAAACCCACAAACAACGAAAACCATGACAGGAAACCACAAGCCAAACATTTTACCTAAATATGATTTTGCCAACGCTCCGAGATAAACCGCTAAACAAACAAAAATATTACAGCCAATCCCTGAAACAAAAGCAACTAGCGGTGGATCAGCAATTTTCGCCTGAGCAACTGCGACTGTTTTATCCAGAAACGCACCTTCAGTTAACCCAACAATATGGCCAAATAAATACGCCACAAGAAATCCGCCTAGACAATTGGTCAATAAAACAACTATCCAGTTATAACAAAGAGCGCCCACTCGAACCTTTTTTTGTAATACGCCTAATGTCATTACCATCATATTGCCTGTTGCTAACTCACCACCAACAAAAGTAAGCGCTATCAATCCAACTGGAAATAAAGCTCCACCCAGAAAATTGTTAAAACTTCCCCATTCTGTGGGGGCGGTTCCAGTGATACGAATAAACGCCAAGTAACCCAGTGCAATACAAAAACCAGCCATGATGCCTAAAATACAGAGTCGAACAAACGATAATTTCCCTTTCATTTCTGCCTTATCACCTAAGCTTGCAACTATTTCTTCACTACTGAAAAAATCCATTACGATTCCTCCTTTTTATCGATACCACTGAGACAATTCTTCTTTTCGATTGACATTTTTAAGTTGATTCTCTTTTGATAGTTGCACCGTTTTTACAGATAGATGCTCAAATTCTTGCCGAATCTGATAGTTATTTTGCGCAAGCTGTTTTTGAAATGTTGGTAAACAAGAACATCGATAAAAGCCAAATAATGGTTCTTGACGACCTTCAAAGTCAAAGATTGTTACTTGATTTTGTCCACGCTTAGAGGCTAACTGATACACAAGTTTAGGAGAAAAAGTTGGTATATCACAGGCAATTACAAACACTTCAGCTTTCTGAGTATAGTTCATTGCTGTCACAATCCCACCTAATGGCCCCTTTCCAAGATACATATCTTGAATGATTGTGCATTTTCTAAACGCCTTAGGAAATTTTTGACTATCATTCGTTACTAAAATAACCTCTTCGAACAGTTCCATTAACTTTTCAGCTGTTTGCAAGATCACGTATTGGCCTTGAATTTTCAATAATGCTTTATCAAATCCCATCCGTGAACTTTTCCCGCCGCATAACAGCACTGCTGTACAATCAGCAATAATTTTCGCCACCCCTTTACCATAATTTTTATTAGTTCAAAAAAATATTTTTTAGTCATGTATTAAGTCTATTATAAGACATCCCTCGTACAAGTCAATTCCTTTTAAAAAAAAAGAACGAGAAAAAGAGTCGCTCTTTTTCTCGTTCTACCTTATTCATCTGTTTGACGTTTTATTTCTTCAATCTCAATGCGTAATGATTTTCGTTTCTCAATGGCGACATAAACCAAGCCAATCAAAAAGGGTAACACAAAGCTACCAAATCGATACAGTAAAACAGATGCTACAGCATCAACATTGCCGACCAATGGTTTAAACAACAATAAGTAAACAAATTCAAATGGACCAATGCCAGCAGGTGTTGGAATAACTCCTGAAAGAATAACAGCAAAACTGGTAAAGGACATCACTAATAATAAATCAATATTCGGGTGATTTTCTACTAAAACAATGTAAGGAATAATGTACCAAAATAATAATTTAAATACATTCCATGAAAAGATTCGAAGCAACGCTGAGCGATCTTGTGTAATTGTTTGGACAGCCGCCCGCAAGGAATAGATTTGTAAATTACAATTATCCACCCAATCTCTTAGTTTTGGTCGTTTAAACCAACGATTGGCAAACTTAACCAATAAAACTTGCAACTTTAAGCTACTAGATAAAATAAGCAATGCTGCAATTATTACTAATGTTAAAATAACACCTGCTAAAATGAATGGAATCATCTTAGGCGCATTTTCATAAAACAGGGAAAATTGAATAATCAAACCAATAATTGCTAAAAAAATCACGGCTGCTTTGTACATAATCATATGTAATGCCGTTATCCCTACACTTTTAGAAACAGGAATTCCCTTTTTCTTATAAAAATAAATTTCTGAAAGCAAGGTTCCCGTGCCAAATGAAATAATCCGATAAAATGCTACATAACAAGAAGTAAAAAAACCATCCACTGTTGTAAAGTCTTTGTTAAAATAACGAGCTATTTCCTTGATTGAGCGCCCTTCTGCAAATTGATAAACTACACCAAAAAAAATAACAGCAATCAGCACCAGCCAACTCGTTTCCATCAGTTGAGCAAAAATATCACTTAATGAATTATCCATGACATAAAAGATTACGCCTAAAACGATAATCATTAACAACATATTTAAGCCAATTTTTACTTTTCCTTTCATCGCTTCTCCTTTTTTGTTCTTACTTAAATGTTAGATAGATGCAACTAATCATCGCGATTACGCCAATTGAATAACACAATGCAAAAACTGGTTTTTGGGTTTTATGATGAAATTTCTTTTGTCCCATTAGCCCACCTAGACCGCCACCGACAAGTCCTATCATCAATAAGCGGCGTTCCGGCATACGCCAGTTCCCACGTTTTGCTTGTTTTTTATCATAACCCATCATACTAAACAATACTAAATTAATGACGAGGAAATAAATGATTACTATCCACTGAAGCATTCTTTCTGGCCTCCTAACTAGTTACTGTACTAGGATACCTTGTTCTGATTCTAATTGCAAAAAAATTTTCAATGACTCATGAAACTACAACAGGAAAGTAAGCTCTCGGTTGCCCGTTTTCTTACTTTCCTATTGAGTACCTCATTTATTTTGCATTTAATTCAGCAATTTTAATAATCACATTGGTCGCTTTTTCCATGGCTTGTAATGAAACAAATTCAAAACGGCCATGCATATTTTCGCCACCAGCAAAGATATTTGGTGTTGGAATCCCTAAATAAGAAATTTTTGAGCCATCCGTTCCACCGCGAACAGGTTCAATAATTGGTTGAATTGACAATTCTTCCATTGCTTGTTTAGCAATTTCGACAATGGACATATCTTTTTCAATCACTTCTCGCATATTATAGTATTGATCAAATAAATCAACTTTGATTCGTTCTTCATCAAATGGTGCATTCAATGTTTGCTGAATTTCTTTAATTTTAGCTTTACGTGCTTCAAAAATCTCGCGATTGTGATCGCGAATAATATACGTCATTGTAGCTTCTTCTGGCGTTCCAGCAAACGCTGCTAAATGATAAAAGCCTTCTTCACCTTCTGTTTTTTCTGGAACTTCGTCAGCAGGTAAGGCATTATGGAAATCAATTCCTAATTGTAACGCATTAATCATTGTATTTTTTGCTGTTCCTGGATGAACGTTTTTCCCTTGAATTGTAATTTCTGCTTGCGCCGCATTAAACGTTTCAAATTGTAATTCACCTACTGGTCCGCCATCCATTGTATAAGCAAAATCCACGTTAAATTGAGCGACATCAAATTTGTCGGCACCTACACCAATTTCTTCGTCAGGACCGAAAGCCACACGAATGGTGCCATGTTTAACTTCTGGGTGATTAATTAAATATTCCATGGCTGTCATTATTTCCGCAATACCTGATTTATCATCAGCTCCTAATAAAGTGGTACCATCGGTTGTGATAAGTGTTTCACCACGATAATTTTTTAAGTTAGGAAAGTCTTTCGTATTTAAAGTGAATTTGCCTTCTTTATCTAAAGGAATCGTTGATTCTCCGTCATAGTTCTCAACAATTTGCGGAGAAACATTCACTGCATTAAAATCAGCGGTATCCATATGGGCAATAAAGCCGATTGAACGAACATCTTTCTCCACGTTACTAGGTAACGTAGCAATCACAAAACCATTTGTTTCGTTATAAATAACATCGCTCATCCCTAATTCTTCTAATTCTTTTTTTAAGGTTTGTGCAAAGGCTACTTGTGTTTGTGTTGATGGTGTCGTTGTGCTTGTTGCATCTGAGCGTGTTTCTGTTTTCACATAGCGTAAAAAACGAGGTAATAAATTTTCATACATAAAAGAACACTCCTTTAATCTTCATTTTTTATTTAAAACGAAATGGGTTGGTATTCGCTTCTGATTCAAAAATGGATACATCCCACTCATTTTCTTGTTTCCATTGATTCATTAATTCCACAAGTTTCGGCTTACAAAGCGCTTCAATGTAATGACCAGGATCGATGACTGGTAAATCTTCAGCAATCATGTCATGTGCCGTATGATAATACACATCACCAGTAATATAGACATCGGCTTGTTTACGTAATGCATCATGATAGAATTTTTCACCACTTCCACCACAAATGGCTACCCGTTGAATCATTTTAGTGTCATCTTTTGCAATGACCCGCAAGCCATCCAATTGGAAAGCTTCCTTGACTTGCTGTACAAAATCAGAAAATCTCACAGGCTTGTCTAATACTCCAACCCGACCTAAACCAAATTCTTTTGATTGATTTTCAATGGTATAAACATCATACGCCGGTTCTTCATAAGGATGCGCCTGTAACATAGCTGCAAGAACTTGTTCTTGCTTAGTTTCAGGGAAAATCACTTCGATTTTTGCTTCTTGGACGACACTTTCTTGACCAATTTCGCCAATCGTGGGATTTGCTCCTTGTGTTGGTGTAAAACGTCCTGTTCCAATTAAAGAGTAACTTGTTTTAGAATAATCACCTTGAGCTCCAGCGCCAGCTAGACCTAAAGCTTCTCTCATTTGCGGAGCTTCATCAATTGGCACAAAAACGGCTAATTTTTTATAAGGAACAGTATGTGTTTTAGTTAAAAAGGTGGTCTGTTTAATTCCCAATAATTCACAAAACCAATCGTTTAAGCCATTGTCAATAATATCCATATTAGTATGCGCTGCGTAAACAGCAATATCGTGTTTTAATAAATCAGCGTACATTTTTTCTTGAAAATTATCTGTGGTTAATCGCTTAACTGGGCGGAAAATAGGTGGGTGTTTCGCAATAATTAAATCAACCTGCTTCTCAATTGCTTCTGCAACGACCTCAGGACGAACATCTAAGGTAACCATCACATTTTCAATTGGTTTATCTAACGTACCAATGTGCAAGCCCACAGGATCTCCCGTTTCAGCTAACCACTCGGGACAATAGTCATTGAAGCGTCGAATCAATGTCTTACCGTTCACAGCCATTGGCCAGCACCTCCTCAATTAATTGTTGGTCTTGCTGTAGTTTCGCTTGTTTTTCAATATGTTCTCCACTTGCTTTTGCTAGTTGTGCAAGAACAGTTTTGCGCTGTTTTAATTCTCGATGCCATTTTTTGGTAAAAACCGGTCCTTGTTTTTTAATTAAAACTGGCCCAAATAGTAATTCTCGGTCCGTATAAGAAACGGATTGCTCTGTTTTTTCGGCTACGATAATTTCATACAACTTACGGTTTTCTTCCACGATTGTTTCATCAATAATACTGTAGTCATTTGCCATTAACCAGCGGCGTAAAGTTGGTTCACCAATATTCGGTTGTAAAACAAGGCGTTCCTTCCCTGTTAAACGATTTTTTTTGCGTCCTACTTCTAAAATATCTCGGATTAATGTGCCGCCCATTCCACAAATACTAATGACGTCTATTTGATCTTCAGGTTCAATTGCATCTAGCCCGTTCGCTAAACGTACGATAATTTTATCCGTCAAATTGGATTTACTGACTTGGGTTTTGGCAGATTGATAAGGGCCTTCTACCACTTCCCCAGCCACAGCAAAAGACAGTTTATTTTCTAACATTAAAGCAACTGGTAAATAAGCATGGTCTGAACCAATGTCTGCTAAGCGACTTCCTCTAGGGATTAAATCACCAACCGTTGCGAGACGTTTTGATAATTGATTTTCATTCATATTTTTGATTCCTCCGTTGCTTATTATACCATTGTCAATTGAAGATGAAAACTTACACATTCGTGCAATCTACTGTTTCCTCTCCTTAATCATTTATAAAAAAGAACCCCCTTCAAAATCAATTTCATAACTTTGAAGAGGGCTGTCATTATTGCTATAAAGAGCATTCTCCTTATATTAATAATAGGGAAAACATTTTTAATTAGGCCTTTGCCAACCAGTTTTCAACTTCTGCTAAGGCATCCGCAATCCCTGCTGGATTTTTCCCACCAGCTTGAGCCATATCAGGACGACCACCGCCGCCACCGCCAACTTTTGGCGCAATTGCTTTGATTAAGTCACCGGCTTTTAAGCCTTTCCCGTTCATGTCTTTTGTCATAGCCGCTAACAAGCTTACTTTTTCATCTTGTGCAGTTGCCAGAACTAGTACATCAGACAATTCTTTTTGTTTCCATTGGTCGGCCAATTGGCGTAATTGATTCATGTCTTTAACATTGACTTGAGCGGCAATATAACGAACACCGTTGACGTCTTTGACATCTTTAAAAATGTCACCAGCTTGTTGATTCGCTAATTTGCCAGCCAATTGTTCGTTTTCTTTTTGTAGATCACGTAATTGTTGTTGCAATTGCTCTGTTTTCGTAACCACTTCTTTTAATTGAGGTGATTTAACTAATGTAGCAATCTCTTTCAATTGACGTTCTTCTTCTTGTAAAAGTTGATACGCTTCTTTACTCGTCACTGCTTCAATACGGCGTACTCCTGCACCAATCCCAGATTCAGAAACAATTTTGAAAATCCCGATATCTTCTGTATTAGCAACGTGTGTTCCACCACATAATTCGATAGAGTAATCCCCAATATTAACTACACGGACTTCTTTGCCATATTTTTCACCAAATAACGCCATTGCGCCCATGTTTTTCGCTGTATCAATATCTGTTTCAATTGTGACAACAGGAATAGCTTCCCAGATTTTTTCGTTAACGATGGCTTCCATCCGCGCTAGTTCTTCTGATGTAACTTGCCCAAAATGAGTAAAGTCAAAACGTAGATGTCCTGGTGCAACTAATGAGCCTGCTTGGTTGGCATGCTCCCCTAACACATCTTTTAAAGCACGATGCAATAAATGGGTTGCCGTATGGTTTTTCAAAATACGTGTCCGCATCCGTTCGTCCACTTGCAATTGATAAATTTGGCCTTCAGCTAATGGCGCCAAAACTTCTACTTTGTGTAAAAATTGACCGTTTGGTGCTTTTTTCACATCCACCACGTTGGCAACGACTTCCCCTGCGGTATTTTTTACATAGCCGCGGTCAGCAATTTGTCCACCCATTTCCGCATAAAATGGTGTTTCAGCAAAAATTAATTCGGCTGTTCCTGCAGATGCTTCATTTACTAGTGCGTCACCTTGAATAATAACAAATAATTCACTATCATGTGTTAATTCTGTATAGCCAACAAATTTACTTTCTACTTTAATATCTGTTAATAAAGCAGATTGAACACCCATTGAAGTTTCTTTACTGCGGGCAGAACGAGCACGTTCACGCTGTGCTTCCATTTCTGTTTCAAACCCAGCATGGTCGACTTTCAAGCCTTCATCTTCTGCAACTTCTTCCGTTAATTCTACTGGGAAGCCAAAAGTATCATAAAGTTTGAAGATAATTTTTCCATCTAATGTATCGCCTTTTGCATCTTTAACTTCTTTAATAACCTCATTTAACATGCTTAAACCTTCATTGATGGTTTCATGGAAACGTTCTTCCTCTGTCCGAACCACTTTTTCGATGAAGTCTTTTTGTTGTAATACTTCTGGATAGTAACTTACCATGATTTCGCCAACAACAGGCACTAATTTGTATAAAAAGGCTTCATTAATGCCTAATTTTTTCCCGTGCATTACCGCACGACGTAATAAACGACGTAACACATAGCCACGACCTTCATTTGAAGGAAGCGCACCATCACCAATTGCAAAGGATAAAGCACGAATATGGTCAGCAATCACTTTAAAGGAAACATCCGTTTGTGGTGCATCTCCATATTTTACGTTGGTTCCTAAAGCTTCTACCGCATGAATGATTGGCATAAATAAATCAGTTTCAAAATTTGTTGGTGCATCTTGAATAATAGATACAACACGTTCCAAGCCCATGCCCGTATCAATGTTTTTATGTGGTAATGGTTCATACGTATCTTCTGGTGTATGGTTAAATTCAGAGAACACTAAGTTCCAAATTTCTAAATAACGTTCATTTTCGCCACCAGGATAATTTTCTGGATCATCTTCTGGAATATCTAAAAATTCTTCGCCGCGATCATAAAAGATTTCCGTATCCGGACCACTTGGACCAGCACCGATATCCCAGAAGTTATCTTCTACATCAATAATATGATCTTCAGATAAACCAACTTCATCACGCCAAATGCGTTTTGCTTCTGTATCTTTCGGATAAACAGTCACATATAATTTTTCTGGATCAAAAGCAAGCCATTCAGCACCAGTTAAAAATTCCCAAGCCCAGTGAATCGCTTCATTTTTAAAATAATCTCCAATTGAGAAGTTCCCTAACATTTCAAACATTGTATGATGACGAGCCGTTTTCCCAACATTCTCAATATCATTTGTACGAATAGATTTTTGAGCATTCGTAATTCTTGGATTTTCTGGCACAACAGAGCCATCAAAATATTTTTTCAAGGTTGCAACACCAGAGTTAATCCATAATAATGTTGGATCGTTTACTGGTACTAAAGAAGCGCTTGGTTCTACTGAATGTCCTTTAGACTTAAAGAAGTCTAAATACATTTGGCGAACTTGACTACTTGTTAATTCTTTCATTGATTTTCCTACTTTCTATTAATAATTAACTATTTATATTTTGTACCCTCTTAAGTGGCAGATTGTGAACACAAAAAACACCATTGCAGTCAAGGACGATTGCTCGCGGTACCACCTTGATTGCAATGATGTTGGATCATTACCTCTTAAGCTCTATAACGCAGAGTCGCGTTGATATTTCTATCAAGTCCATCTAAAGGGAGCAAGTAAATTTATCTGATGCCCTTCTCTCAGCAATGAACGGCTTTCTGTGATCAAAATAAGATTCCTCATATCCTTTAGCTTATAGTCAAAAGTATAAGAAAGATCTGCTAAAAAGTCAATTGTTTTCGTAGGAATCTTTCCTTACTAAGCTGTTTCAAACAACGTTTGCTCTAAATAAGGCAAAATTTGTTCATTTATTTGATACCCTTTTCCCCAAGAGGTTGTAATAATCTCTTCATTCATGCCTGCATCACTAAATTTTTGTTTCACTCGTTTACATACGAAAGACAGCTGCGATTTTGTAGAAGCATCTGGTTCTTTCTGCCAAAGCAAGCGACAAATTTGATCACGATCCAACCCTTCGTGGGCATGCTGATACAAGATTTTTAAAAAGCGTTGCTCGTTTTTTGTAAAGCGAATCTTTTTTACTTGGTCATCAAGTAGCTCGGCTGTTACTTCGGCAAAACTTTGATCGACCGTGTCAATTTTTTCACGAATATCTTCCAATGAATCTTTGAGGCCTAACCACCGGATAATACCTCTTTCCTGCCAAATCTCCGCTTCACGTTTATTGCACATCGATTGTGAACGTCGATAAATCGGCTTCTCTAACGAGGAAAGACTTCCTAATAATCTCAAGCAATCGTTCTGAGAAAGTGTTTCGCTTAATACAATTGCATCAAAATAATTAAAAAAAGTTAACTCATGTTCTATAGTTTCTTCACAGCAGTTCGTACAAAAGACTTCATAATTTAAATGTTGTAATTGCTGCTGAAATGTTTGCTCAACTAAAATGTTCTTTGTTAATACCAAAATCCTTCTCATTTCTTCTTTCCTCCTAGAACTCTTTCTGCTACCAATAACTAAACGCACCAATCAAACTACGTTACCAAATCGCGTGTTTTCTCCATCGATTGGTTAATAAACACCTTTTTATCTTCATCTCTCTTCGCTCCTTTATTCTTTATTTTGGTGGTTATTTATATTATATTAGAAAATGATTTTTTTTGTGTGTAAAATTTTTTTATCCTCCGTAAAAAAAAATGAATTTCCTTTAATATCAACTAATAAAGCTGATTTTTTAACAAAAAAAGTGCCGAAACTTCCTACTTTTTGCTAAAACTCGCCAAAAAATCTGTAATTTTATTATTTTTTTCTCGAGAAAACATCAAAATGTTGGTTCTAAACACCAACATTTTGATGTTTTTTAACAAAAATCTTTACAATTAATTGGTAAATTTCTCTACTTTTAGCAATAGTCACTTTAAAAAAAGGATTATTTTAAAAGTGACTTAAATATTTATCATATAAAAAAGTAAGGGACGAGAATCTTCACGATTCTCGTCCCTTACTTTAAATAATCCACAACAATGTTAGTTAGAAGAATTCTTTTTTGCTTTTCTAGCAGAACGATCTTTTTGACGACGTTCAATTTTACGTTTTTTCTTATTGCTGTCTTCAATTGCCCAATTAATTTTTTTCTTGTATCCTGGTTTAATTTTTTTCTTTTTCTTTTTCACTAAACCAATTAACGTTGGGTCTAATTCTTCTCGAGATTTTTCTCGTTTTGTTCGACGATTGCGATCATACGTTTCTACAATCTCACCATTTTTAATTTCTTTTGGTTTGAAAGAAACACCTAACTGCTCAATCTGAGTAATCGCTTCATCATCCGCTGGTGAATATAATGTTATGGCAGTTCCATTCAATCCATTACGTCCTGTGCGGCCAACCCGATGGATAAAGAAGTCCAATTCATGTGGAACTTCTGCATTGATGACATGTGAAACCCCTTCAATATCAATCCCACGTGCGGCTAAATCAGTAGCTACCACATATTGGTAGTCAAGATTTTGAACTTGACGCATCACACGTTTTCTTTCGCGTGGTGTAATGTCTCCATGAATTTTGGCAACTTTTAGGCCCTGATCTTTTAAGTAATCGGTGATTTCATCAACTCTTTGTTTAGTATTTGCAAAAACAATCGCTAAATAAGGATGCCCGATAGTCAATAATTGATAAATTATTTGATTGCTGTTTTTTCCTTTGGTGGAAATCAACCAATTGTCAATTGTTTCTGAAATAACTGCTTTTGGTTTGATATGTTCAATCACTGGATTTTCTAAATATTTTTTTAAAAATGGTCGTAATTTTTCTGGAATGGTTGCAGAAAAAACGAGCATTTGTAATTTTTCTGGCAAACGACCAGCAATTTGATCGACTTCTGCTAAAAAGCCCATATCTAATGTCATGTCTGCTTCATCGACAACAAAGGCAAAAGCCGTATGCACTTTCAAGGCTTGTTCATTCATCATATCTAAAATACGCCCTGGTGTACCAATCACCACATGAGGTTGCTGATGCTTTAATTTATTTAATTGACGTTGTTTATCTGTTCCGCCAACAAAATTTGACACTCGAATTTCTGGTTGACTGAAACGAGCCAGTTGCTGCGCTTCTTGATAAATTTGATTGGCTAATTCACGACTAGGCGCAGTAATCACAATTTGTACTTCGTCGATAGTTGGCTTAACTTTATCCATTAATGGAAGTAAAAAAGTATGCGTCTTTCCACTTCCTGTTTGCGATTGTCCAATAACACTTTTCCCTTTCTTAATGATTGGGATTAATTTTTCTTGGACTTCTGTTGGTTCTTCAAACCCTTTTTCTGCGAGTGCTTCGTTGATAAAAGGTTGAAATTGAAATTGTTTAAATGAAGGCACTTGCCTCACCTCTTCTCGTTAAATTCTTTATGCACTTTGGCATTATAACACAAAAACAACTTTTACTCACCTGCTGATTCCTTTGTTTTCGCAACTTCTAATGTACTGACTGTATAAGTATGGCTGGCTTTTTCATAAAACAAACGCCGTTTTTTACGAATCAAGGTTAACAAAACGTTGATCAAAAATAGTAAATATAAAATTAAACAGAACAAATACAGAAGCAACGACACCATTTGCAACATCCGATTAGAAGAATTCAATAAATCAGTGGCATTAGCTAGATAAATACTAATTAAACCATACACAAAATACAAATAACCATAGCGAACAAACAAGGCTTTTAAACGAATTTTTTCATGTCCTGTTTCAACCACCCGAATGCGAACAACTTTTTTACCTAACGTTTGACCATTTGTCAGTTTCATCATGACGATAAAGACCGCAAACACCATGATAAAGAACCACATCCGATCTGAAAAAATCGGATAATTGGTTGCCCAATTTTTATAAGCTGGAATGAAATTTAGTCCAAAAACGAGCAGGCCTTGCACAAAGCCAATCACCAACCAATCAATCCCCCATGCAAAGAAACGTCTTAACAGGCTAACTGTCTGACCTTTTTCATAAGAGGTGGCATCAATTTCTTCTCTTGTTGGCAATAAAAAGGTAAAGAGTGGCGTCAACCAATAACCGACCATGCCTCCGACGGTATTATTAATTAAATCATTGACATCCGCCAGGCGATACGAACGTGGATAAATAAAATAAAGGCCAGATAACTGTGTTAATTCAAAAAATAATGACAATAAAAAACTCGCAAGAACTGTTTTTAAAAATGAACATTTGAAATAATACCGTAAATACACACCAAAAGGTAAAACTAATAAAACATTAAACAGTGGTTCTAAAACGGCATGCTGTTTTAATGCTGGCAAATACGTACTAGGATCTTTGAGCGAAAAAACAGTTTCGTTTAAAATCCCTGAAATAAAATGAAAAGGCCGCAGTTCCATTGTTGGTCCTGTGTATTGAGCCACTTCTGCCCGAGATGGCAAAGGTAAAATCACCAAGAAATAGGCACATAATAAATAAAAAACAAATGAATACAAAATCATTGCTCGTGTCCAAACAAATGAACCATATTTGCGGTATTCATAGATTAATAATGCCCCAGAAATAAAAAATGCTAGAAACGGGAAAATAATGATTGCCCATTTAATTGGTTCGCTATATACTGCCATAAAAATTCCTCCAAGATAAACAATTTCAAGTATGAATGCCTCAATAACACTATACTTGTTTCTAAAAAAATGTACCAACAATAAATTTTATTTTGCAAATCCTCTCCTTTGCAGTATCATTAAGAAAAAGGAGGACGTTCTCATGTTACAGCCATATTTTGCGTTTGGAGTGCCGCTATTCTTACTTGTGCTCTACTTACTCTTTGCACTGATTCACCGTCAAACAACGATTCATTATTTACGGTTTATTTTGTTACTTATTTCAACATTTCTCATGGTTTTTAGTTTCCAAGTATTGCAAGAATCATGGACCATCAACCCTGAAACGTTAAAAGATGCCGCTTATTCTCCGCAATGGTTATGGATTCCTTTAGGTATCGGGTTAATCCTCACACTTTACAACGCTTGGCACGGCCTTCGTACAATGATAAAATACAAGACCGATAAACATTAGTAAGAGTCTAGGACGATGGTTGTGTCCTAGACTCTTACTGTCTCATCATTCAAATGAAATTTAATTTTTCTTAACAAACTCTGATTTTAACTTCATTGGACCAAAGCCATCTACCTTACAGTCGATGTTATGATCGCCTTCCACTAAACGAATGTTTTTCACTTTTGTGCCTTGTTTAATTGCGCCACTGGCACCTTTAACTTTCAAATCTTTGATTACAGTAACACGGTCACCATCCGCTAAAAGATTGCCATTTGAGTCCTTGACTACTAAGCCTTCTTCTGCAACTTCTTCTGTTGGTGACCATTCATGACCGCATTCTGGACAAATAAATAATCCGCGATCTTCATAGGCATATGCCGACCCACATTCAGGGCAGTTTGGTAATTGCTCTGTCATTAACGTTCTCCTTTGTAAAAAATAATTCTTTTTCATTTTACCTTATTTTCTAGTGAATGAAAAGTAGTCCGAATGATTTATCAACGACCGATAACTACTTTCTAATTACTTATTTATTTTTGAGCCCACTCTTGGCAAGCTGCTTGGATTTCTTGGTAAATCACTTCAATTTCAGCCGCATCACGTGCATTAGCGCCACTTGCCAAAGGATGGCCGCCGCCATGATGGTTTTTAGCAATTGTATTAATGATGGGTCCTTTGGAACGTAACCGAACGCGATAATAACCTTCCGGCTGTTCAACAAAGATTGCCCATGAGAGAACATCTTCAATTTTTCCTGGCATTGAAACAATAGCTGCCGTTTCAGAATCGACAATATCATAACTGTTTAAAATACTTTGTGGTAAAACGACACGAGCAGCGCCATTTGCGTCGATTTCTAAATTTTGATAAATATAACCCGCTAATTTAGCAACCTTTAAAGGCATTTGGTCTAACTCACGATTTAAGTCTGCGGCATTAAAGTTAAACGTACGCAATTGCGCAGCGACAGCGAGTGTATGCGCCGAAGTGGAAGGATAAAGAAAACGTCCTGTATCCCCCACAATCCCAGCATACAATAAACGAGCTGCATTATCTGTCATCGTTAATTCTGCTAAATGCTGTTGCCAAAAATCAACAATAATTTCACTACAACTACTTGCATTTGTATTCACCCAAACTAAATCTCCATAAGGTTCATCATTCGGATGATGATCGATTTTAATTAATTGATCGCCTAAAGAAAAACGCGCATCACTAATTCGTGGAGCATTTGCAGTATCTGTTACAATGACTAATGCACCTCGATAGACATCGTCAGTAATAACGTCCATTTCAGCTAAAAACTCTAAGCCTTCCACTGGTCCGCCTACTTGATAAATATTTTTTTCAGGAAAGCTCGCTCTTAAGAGTTCTGCTAACCCAACCTGTGAGCCAATCGCATCTGGGTCGGGCCTTTGATGTCTATGAATAATAATTGTTTCATATTGTTTAATTGCTGCCATAATTTCTTTTACTACGTCCATTCTTTGTAGCCTCCTACGTTCTCTCCATCACTTGGCAAACAACAATTGCTTTTGCCACAATGACATTTTCTAAATAAACTTCGATATCTAATTTTGCAGAGCGACGACCAATTTCTAAAATACGTGGACGAATGTCCAATTCACTTTCCAACTGGATTAGCCGCAAATAATGTAGATTCACTTGTTCAATTAGTACATTTCTTTTTTGATTCATCAACATTGTTCGTTGTGTCACGTTAGAAATAATTTCACTTAGGACACCGAACGAGATGGTACCAACACTGTTAACCATTTGGGGCGCAACCGAAAAACGAAAACGGGTTGTTTCTTTGCCATTTTCTTCAACAGGCATCACTTCCCCGGAAATTTGATCTGAAATTGTATCTGCAATTTGTGGTTGTCGTTGCACCAATTGCATGGCTTTCATCACATCTTGGCGAGAAACAATTCCAACAAGCGCTAAATCATCTTCCACCACCGGCATGACTTCTAGACCATCCCAAATCATTTGGTGACTGACACTCGCTACACTCATCATCTTTTTCACAACATTGGGATCCTTTGTCATGACTTTATCCACGGTTAAATGTTCACTTTTACCAATGACATCTTTGGCTGTGACAATCCCCACTAAACGTAATTTCTTATTTACTACTGGGAAACGAGAATGATGGGTACTTTCAGATAATGCCTGATAATCTGCAATCGTCTGAGTTGTCAATAAATAATTGGTTTTTTCAAGCGCTGTATAAATATCACTGACGAGTAAAATGTCTTTTTTAATCAGCTGATCACTTAAAGCACGGTTAATCATAGTAGCCACAGTAAATGTATCATATGTGGTTCTCAAGACAGGCATACCCAGACGATCTGCTAACTGCGCAATCTCTTCAGATGTTTCAAATCCACCTGTAATTAAAACGGCTGCCCCATTTTCTAAAGCAAGCTTTTGCACGCCTTGACGGTTACCAACAATCATTAAGGAGCCTGGAGTAATATATCGCGTCATTGCGGTTTCTGTCATCGCACCAATTACAAATTTATTAAGGACTTTGTCTAGACCAGAGCTACCGCCTAACACATCCCCTTCAATAATCCGGACCACTTCACCAAATGTTAATTTTTCAATATGTTTTTTTAACTTACGCTCAATTCGTATCGTACCAACACGTTGAATGGTGGAAACAAGCCCAATATTTTCTGCATCTTTGATGGCCCGATACGCTGTTCCTTCACTAACACTTAAACTTTTGGCAATGCTTCGAACAGAGATTCGATCGCCAATCGGTAATTCTTCAATATGTTTTAAAATTTGATCATGTTTCGTCGCCATAATTTCCTCCTAAACTAGGATCGTCTCTCCTGGGTTTAATACTTTCCCGCCAACTACTTGCTCTACGAATATTGCTGGATTTTGTTGGATAACAGGAAAGGTATTGTAATGAATTGGAATGGTTATTTTGGGATTTAAGTAAGAGACTGCTTCTAGCGCATCCTCTGGTCCCATCGTATAATTATCGCCAATTGGTAAGAACGCTACATCAATGGATTTGTCTTTTGCAAAAAGGCGCATATCTGAAAACAACGCCGTATCACCAGCGTGATAAATTTTTTTATCTTCTGCTTCTAAAATAATCCCACTTGCTTCGCCCATGTAGGTCATTACGCCGTCTATTTCATAACCGGAACTATGCAAAGCTGGCACAAATTTAACCGAACCAAAAGGAAAGACATAACGCCCACCTAGATTCATTCCATGCGCTTTTACCCCTTGCGACTGCGCATACGTAGCCACTTCAGCTATCGCAATAATCGTTGCCTTGTTGGCTTGAGCAATTGCTAGCATATCGCCAATATGATCGCTGTGTCCGTGGGTGATTAAGATGTAATCAGGGTGTAAATCTGCAAGTGAAACGTCCGCTAAAGGGTTGCCATTAATAAAAGGATCAAATAAAAGGTTCGTGCCGTCGTTTAGACGAATTTCAATACATGAATGTCCATGTCCTATCAGTTCCATTTGTATTCCTCCTACGGTATTTTCTACACACTCTTATGATAATTAATCGTCAAATCCATTCTTAAAAGTAGTACAGTTTAGTACAGTTTACTTTCTTTATTGTAACAGAGAATTAGAAATATACAATCGCATTTGCTTATTTTCTTAGCTAGTAAAGAAACAGACGAGAAAAATCATGGATCTTTCTCGTCTGTTTCTTTTTACTTATTTGGTTGTTTTCCGAAAACGTAAAATCGTTAATATAAAGGCCGCCACACATAATAGAAAGGCGACAAAAAAGGTTTCACGCATTCCCACAATAAATATATCTGGGCGATTAGCCAGATACGTGGTTACTCGTTCACCATAGGCTTCGCTCATGCCACGATATAAAATGGTCGTTGACAACGCAATCCCAATAACCATTCCTAAGTTTCTAGCAAAAGAATTCATACTTCCTGCTACACCTAAATCTTGCTTTTCAACACTGCTCATAACCATTGTATTGTTTGGAGACTGGAAAAGTGCATTTCCCAAGCCCATAATGGCTGTTGCAATGACATAATACCAGATGGGCGAATTCATATCTAAAAACATATACATTAACGACGTACAGCACAAGAGCAACAATCCGCCAAATGTTAAAATACCTGGGCCAATTTTATCCGTCAAATAGCCACTCAGAGGAGCCCCAACCACCATTAATAACGGAAATACCATCATTAATAGACCAGCATAACTAGCACTTAGTTTGCGTGCATCCTGCAAATAAAATGGAATGACAACATTTACAAAAAAGTTTGAGGCAAAAATTAAAACGGCGGACAATAAACTTAAAGTAAAAATTTTGTTTTTAAAAATTGCGAACTTGATAAGTGGACTTTTTCGTTTTCGTTCAACCATGATAAATAATCCTAGTGCGATTACTGCAATAATGAACAATAAATAGGACTGTAACGAGCCAAACCCACTCTCTTGCCCGAGGAAAATCCCGCCGAAGAACGTCATAATTGCAATGGCAATACAAGCAAATCCAGGAAAATCGATTTTTTCTTTTGTTTTTGTAATATCTTTTGGTAGAAACTTTTCGCCAATTAAAATTGTAACTAGCCCCACGGGAACATTAATCCAAAAAATATACGACCAAGAAAAGTTTGATAAGATCAATCCACCAATCCCAGGACCAGCAATCGCGCCTAAAGAGACAAAGGCACCTACTGCACCAAGCGCCCGCCCTCTTTCATTTAAAGGGAATACTTCCGTAATAATTCCTGAATTGGTCGCCATGGTCATGCTAGCACCAATACTTTGAACGACTCGCGCAAATAATAGAAAGCTCAGCGATTGATTAAAGCCACAAAGTAACGAACCAATCGTAAAAATAACCGTGCCAATTCGATAAACTTTTATTTTTCCAAAACTGTCGCCAATTTTTCCAAATAATAATAAACAAGCACAGACAACCATTAAATAAATAGATACGACCCATTCCGCTTGATTCATGGGTACGGACATTTCTTTTGAAATAGTCGGTAAAGCAATATTTACAATGCTGGAATCTAATGTAGACATGAAGGTAAACATAGCCACAGAAACTAAGATCCACCAACGATTTTTCTGCACTTCAGAATCCTCTTGGTAACTTTTAATTTTCTCCATTGATTCATCCCCTCTCGCTCCAAAACAGTTTACTTACTAATAATAACTCTATTTCTTCTTTTTTTCATCGGAAATTTTCTAAAAAATCACTCATGAGATGTTCACCTTCTTATTACACGCTCGCAATTGACAACCATTCGCTTTTACGCTAATTTAAAATTAGCAAACGGAAAACGCAAGGAGGACTTGAAATGACCTTAATTTCTCGCATTAAACAATTAGCTCAGTCAAAGCAATTAACCCTCGCCCAATTAGAAAGAAACGTCGGCATTTCCAATGGACAAATTCGTCGTTGGGATACCTCTTCGCCTAAAGTAGAGAATCTTTTAAAAATAGCAGACTATTTTTCTGTTTCCTTGGACTATTTAATGGGCCGCACCCAACAAACAGAGATCAATCATCAGGCACCTATGACAAGCACACAAAAAGAGTTACATATTCAGATTACTACGGAAGAGTTAACAGAAGAAGAAATTACTCAGTTAGAGGAAGAAGCAAATCGTTTCTTGCGGTTCCGTAAATTTGAAATGACAAATTCTTAAAGAGCGTTCACTACTCCTAGTCAATTAATAGCAAAAACTAGAACCTAAACAAAAAAACCACCACGACCGTCGTCTGTGGTGGAAATGAAGGTTGTTATTTACTCTTGGTAGGAGTAAGTATGAAAAAACCAATTCGGGATAATTGGCATAACGTAAGTATAGTGGTTTGTGCCTTTTTTATCATGAGTTTCAGCTATATTTTTTATAAAACTTTTATTAGAGCACCATTAACAGTCCTTTATTTAGATTCTTTAAAGCGTTTTCTTTTATTGAACATATTGTTTTAAACATTCGATTTCCTGTGCTACACTTACTTTTAGAAGGGGGATTTTATTATGGCAAATCAAAAAAAAGATAGCTTATCAACATTATTTTCTGAAGAAGTTCATGGACCGTTTGTTACTTTCTTGTTTAACACCCATGTCGCTCATCAAAACGTAGAAAAAGATTCGCTTGTTTTGAAAAATTTTGCAAAAGCGGCAAAAACACGCTTTGAAAAAAAATTTCCTGAGGAAAAATGGGCCGTTTTTCAAGAAAAAATTGACGCACTTCTAGCTGATGCTTCCTTCTGGCGCAACGGCACAGCAAGTGTTTCAATCATCTTATCTCCAGAAAACACCTTTGTTCAACGATTAGATGTGCCCGTTGACGATCAATATTACGTGGACACGATTCCTTATTTACTTGGACTAGTCAAAGACAAACAATTTAACTACCATTATTACCTACTTGCTCTAAATCGCGATTCAATGAAACTTTACAAGGTCGATCATACGACTGTGACTCCTGTTGAATTGCCTAAAGATGCACCAACAGACGTGGTTACAGCTTTAGGTGATGAATTAACGGGGGGTAATTTAAACTTTTCAACTCAAGGTAGTTCTAACGGTTCTAAAGAAGGTGTCGCTTATCATAGCATCAATACTAAAGATAAAGAAGTTGAAATTGATTGGGTGAACTACTATCAAGCAGTCGATACTTTCTTAAAAGATCAACTGGATAATCCTGAAAAATTACCGCTTTATCTTTATGCTTTACCAGAAAACCAAACACTCTTTAAAAAGATTGCTAAAAACCCTTATTATGATTGCTCAATTTCAGTTGCTGCTTCACCTGCACAAGCAACCATTCAAGATATCCGCAGCGCTAGTGAAAAAATAGCTGCAGAGTTAACAGAAAAAGAAACAGCTTCTTATAACAATTTACTAGATCGTAAATTCTTAGATCAATTTACAGATATTTCGCCAGCGGCAGCTGACGGCAAAATTTCCCATCTTTTTATTGCAACGTCACTCTTTGTTACTGAAAACAATGAAATGTCATCTGAAGAGTACGATCGTCGCAAACTTTTAAACACCATTGCTTACCAAGTCATTCAAAACGGCGGTCAAGTTTTTGTTTTAGACCAAAAAGCTGCACCAGATGAAAAATCTTTAGCGGCTATCCTCCGTTATTAAAAACAGGCAAAAAGCCCATTGTAAGAAAGCGCCTTACAATGGGCTTTTTTTCTGAGTCTTATTGAAACAGCACTATAACAGCCTTATCTTCACTTTCTAGTTTTTAAAAAACATCCGATAAAAAAGAAAATAAGGTTATCGCTATACAAAAACCAGTTAGTATGCTATAGTAATAGATGTAGTTTTTGTTCGGTAATATGGGTAGCTGTTTCAAATAAACATCTTCCACATTTTTCACCTTTCAAGTAATTGCAAAATATGAATGTGTTATAACACACATCTAGGAGGATATTTATTATGGAAACAGGTACAGTAAAATGGTTTAACTCAGACAAAGGCTTTGGCTTCATCACTGCAGAAAACGGAAACGATGTATTCGTACATTTCTCAGCTATCCAAGGTGACGGCTTCAAAACTTTAGAAGAAGGTCAAGCAGTAACTTTCGAAATCGAAGAAGGTCAACGTGGCCCTCAAGCAACTAACGTTACTAAAGCTTAATTAAACAATACTGACTCAAAAACCTGACGTTAATCGTCAGGTTTTTTTTATAAAAAAAAGAACAAGAAAACTTTCTGAAACTAAGTGCTTCCTCTATTTTTTTTGAAGAGTTTTCGTTATACTGAAGAGGAAAAATGTTTTAAAGGAGTTTATTTATGCAATTTTATGGTGATTTAACCTTTTTAGGTGTTTATTTATTGGGTCTCTTTTTCATTCCCTCGTGGCGGAAAAAGAAAAAAGAACACGATTGGTTGCCGTGGATGTTTGGCTGGACTGTCTTTATGTTCTTCTCATATGTTTTATATTTAGAAATCATTCGTGGTACAGCCTTCTTTTTAATCCCCATTGCTTTTTTTGGCTTGTTTGCGCTCTTCTATTTCAAAGAAAAAAGGCGTTTACTGAATGGAACATTATTTAATATTTTTCTTGTGGTTCTAGCGACTTATTTAGGGATTACTGCGATTCGTACAAACAACTACTTTTTAATAACCTTAGCAATTATTGCAATTCTAGCTATTTTAATTGCTTTGGCTCTAGGAATCTATGCTTTAATTATTTTCCTCTATTGGAATGCGGTCGTTGTTATGAGAAAAGAAGGTCGGTCTCTAGGGAACTTGTTGACGTTGTTGCTGGCAATTGGCTTAACATTACTATTAATTTATAATTTCTTTTTTCAATCGTTGTTACCAACTTGGCTCTCCTTACCCTTAACTATTGCGCCATTTATTTTGACTTATTTCGCGTTTGTTTTTTATAATTTTTTAACTGTTTCTACGTTGTATCAATTTAATCAGCCAAAATATACACAGGATTATATTGTTGTGTTAGGTTCGGGGTTAATCAATGGTGAGATTGTGCCGCCGTTATTGCAAGCCCGCATCAACAAAGCCATTCAATTTTACAAGGCTCAAAATCGCGCAACGTTAAATCCACCAAAAATCGTCATGTCTGGTGGCCAAGGTCCCGATGAATTACTTCCTGAAAGTGTCGCGATGAAAATGTATGCTTTGACACAAGGTATTCCTGATGATGATATTTTAGTAGAAGCTCATTCAAAAAACACACTAGAAAATATGCGTTTTTCCAAAGAAACAATGATTGAGGATTTTGGAAATGCTAATTTCCAAGCCATTTTTACTACAAACAATTATCACCTTTTCCGAGCGGGTCTTTTCGCTCGAATGGCTGGCTTAAAAGCTGATGGCATTGGTGCAAAAACCGCTTTTTATTTTTTACCTAACGCGTTTATTCGAGAGTTCATCGCCATTGTAGTGATGTACAAACGCCGCCATATTATTGTTTGCGGCCTAGCTGCCATCGGTATGGTTATGTTATTCTTAACAGGATTGATTATTCAGTAAAGAAGGAGTTTCCCCTATGAGTTTGTATCAAAAATTTATTCAAAATGAACGTTTGCGACGTTTTTGCGTCCTTGCTTTGATTATTTTTGTGCTTTATTTATCCAGAAGTATGATTACAACCATTCTTTTAACATTTATCTTTACCTATTTAGCTGTTCGTTTGGTCCATTTTGTTCAACGCTATATGAAAATCCCGACGATTGTCATCGTTCTCTTAACCTATGCATTGGTTGTTTTTCTAATCTATCTAGCGATTACTAAATATGTTCCCGTTCTAGTTAACCAAACGACTCAAATGATTAATTCTGTAGTTGATTTTTATCAAAGTCCACATACAGATACAAATCAAGTATTGCAATTTATTGATCAATACTTGGAAAAATCTAACTTACTCTCTCAACTCCAGAATGGCGCTTCAATGATTTTACGCTACATTCAAGATATTGGCGCTGTCGGCTTATCATTTGTCATGTCCTTTATTTTAAGTTTCTTCTTTATGATTGAGAAGAAGCAAATGGCCGATTTTTCTAAGTTATTTTTAAAAAGTGATTTTGATTGGTTTTTTCAGGATATCTATTATTTCGCCAACAAGTTCGTCAACACATTTGGTGTCGTAATGGAAGCTCAGTTTTTCATTGCTGTGGTGAACACAGTCATTACTACTTTGGCCTTGGCGATAATCGGCTTTACTCAGTTACCTAGTTTAGCCATTATGATCTTCATTTTGAGCTTAGTCCCAGTTGCTGGTGTGATTATTTCCTGCATTCCGCTAAGTTTCATCGCTTATTCCCAAGGTGGCTTGAACGATGTGATTTATATCTTAGCTTTAATTACAATCGTCCATTTATTTGAATCTTACGTGCTAAATCCTAAATTCATGTCTAGTAAAACAGAGTTACCAATCTTTTATACGTTTGTCATTTTATTAGTTAGCGAGCGTCTCTTTGGTGTATGGGGACTTATTGTAGGAATCCCTGTGTTCACTTTCTTCTTAGATGTCTTAAAAGTAAAACCGATTCGTGGCCTGAAACGGCTACCTAATGTGAAAAAAAACAGTTCAGCAGAATAATTTCTGCTGAACTGTTTTTTTATTGTTTTCTTAAATCATTTAAAATAGCCAAGGCTCGGTCTTGGTTCATCGTTTTTTGACGTTTTAATTGTTGAGCGACTGCCTCAACTTCTTTACCAGTAGCTCCGACCGTCATCGCTAAAGAACGTGCTTGTAGAGCCATGTGTCCTTTTTGAATTCCTTCAGAGACTAAGGCCCGTAACGCCGCTAAATTTTGTGCCAAACCAACAGCCGCTACTACTCGACTTAGTTCTTTTGCATCCGTCACTGCTAACAAATCAGCGGCTGCTTGAGATTTAGGTAAGACTTTTGTGGCACCGCCAACCGTGGCTAAAGCAAGCGGAACTGAAATTTCACCAATTAGTTGTTCGCCATCCAGCGTCCAACTAGTCAAGCCTTGGTAGCGACCTTCTTTCACCGCAAAAGCATGACAAGAAGCGCTAACAGCGCGTGTATCATTTCCTGTAGCTAAAACTACAGCTTCAATGCCATTCATGATCCCTTTGTTATGCGTGACTGCCCGATAGGGATCTAATGAAGCATAGCGTGAAGCTAAAACAATTTTTTCAGCAATTTCCCGGCCATTGATCCCCTTACTTAAACGTGAAACTGGAATAGCCGTTTTCATCGTAACAACCGACTCCGTGGCATAATTACTTAAAATACTGAATAAAATCTTTTGCTCCGCAAACCATTCACGGAACAACTCGGCCACACCTTCCAACATAGCGTTAACGATATTTGCCCCCATTGCATCCTTAACATCTACTAAAAAGTCGACAGATACAAATGATTCATCAAAAGCACGATATTGCAAATCTCTTAAGCCGCCGCCCCGTTTAACGATAGATGGATAACTTAACTCTGCTTGTTGAAAAATTTCCGCTTCTCTTACTTGTAGTTTATCAATCAATGACTCGGGGTCTGCAACATCGTAAAAAACGATTTGTCCACGCATTAAGCGTTGTTGACTCACTGTTTTAAATCCTTGTGCTATTTTTGCACCATTACTCAAAGCCGCAATCACTGAGGGCTCTTCTGTCGCCATTGGTACCAAATAATCAGTTTCGTCCACTGTTAAATGTAAGCCAACGCCCATCGGCACTTCTGTTTCACTGATTTGATTTTCAATCATATGATTAGCAATCTGCGAAGATAAAGCCGTATTTTCAAATTCTTTTTTTGTATCAGCAGAAATCTGGCCTTCATTAAGAAGAGAAGCCAGGCGTTCCTCAGGACTCATTTGATAAAATCGGCTGTTTTTTTTTTGCTGAGGTCTCTCTAGTAGCATAGCGAGTCCTAAGCCACCGCCGATACATAAAGAAGCCACGCCATATTTCTTTTCTTTTTGATTTAATTGATAACTTAAACTCGTTAATAAACGAGCACCTGTGGCACCAATCGCATGACCTAATGAAATACCGCCACCATAAATGTTAACCTTTTCCTCTGGTAAAGCCAGTTCTCTTTGGACCACAATTGAAGTTGCTGCAAATGCTTCGTTGATTTCATACAGATCAATTTCTTCCGTAGTAAGTTGATTGCGCGCTAACAGTTTTTGAATGGCTTTAATCGGCGAAATTCCCATATAGGCTGGATCAATACCGACTTCCACACTGTCTCGAATAATAGCTAAATAAGGAAGACCGTGTGCTTCGGCATATTCTTGTGAAGCAATAATCAAAGCAGAAGCCCCATCATTAATGGTTGATGCATTCCCTGCTGTTACAGTACCGTCTTCTTTAAAAACAGTTTTAAGCGTTCCTAGCTTCTCGACGCTCGAATTAGGGCGAATCCCCTCATCTTTCTCCACAAGCGTTCCTGATACTTCTAAGGGGGCTATTTCGTCAGCGAATATCCCTTCTGCTTGTGCTCGAGCTGCTTTTAATTGTGAATGTACAGAAAATTGATCTTGCTCTTCTCTGGTTACATGATACTTTTCGGCAACATTTTCAGCAGTTAAGCCCATTGCTTGACCGCTAAAGGCATCTGTTAACCCATCGTACATCATACTAGAAAAAGGCGCATCGTAGCTTTCTGTTTCGTAATTAAATCGTTGTAATTTAGGTGCTTGGGACATATTCTCAATCCCACCAGCAATTAAAACTTCCGCTTCTCCTAATTGAATCAATTGTTTCGCCAAAATAACGGCCTTCATGCCTGATCCGCAGACCTCATTAACCGTCATGGCGGGAATTTCATGAGACAAACCGCTGTTTATAGCTATTTGTCGTGCGGGATTTTGGCCATTTCCAGCTTGTAAAACATTTCCAAAGATTACTTGATCAATTTCTTCAGAAATAGTGGAATGTCTTTTTAAAAGTTGTGTTGTAACATGTGTTCCTAAGTCTACGGCACTTACTTGACTTAAGCTGCCTTTATATTTTCCAATTGGTGTTCGTAATGCATCAATAATAACTACTGTTTTCAACTAAATGCACCTCCATCTTGAAATATATCATAAAATCCCAGAATCACAAGTGCCAATTACTGAATGTTAACAGACTTATAAGATATTTTTTAATAATCTATGAAGTTAATACAAAAATTCCCCATTTTGGTTCATTTCGTGCTATTTTATATAATGAATCTATTTATCGTAAAGGAGTTAAAGAAATGACAATTGGGATTGATAAAATTAGTTTTTTTGTGCCCCCTTATTATATTGATATGACGGCACTGGCTGAAGCCAGAAATGTAGACCCTGGAAAATTTCATATTGGTATTGGGCAAGACCAAATGGCGGTGAACCCAATCAGCCAAGATATTGTGACATTTGCAGCCAATGCCGCAGAAGCGATCTTGACCAAAGAAGATAAAGAGGCCATTGATATGGTGATTGTCGGGACTGAGTCCAGTATCGATGAGTCAAAAGCGGCCGCAGTTGTCCTACATCGTTTAATGGGGATTCAACCTTTCGCTCGCTCTTTCGAAATCAAGGAAGCTTGTTACGGAGCAACAGCAGGCTTACAGTTAGCTAAGAATCACGTAGCCTTACATCCAGATAAAAAAGTCTTGGTCGTAGCGGCAGATATTGCAAAATATGGCTTAAATTCTGGCGGTGAGCCTACACAAGGAGCTGGGGCGGTTGCAATGTTAGTTGCTAGTGAACCGCGCATCTTGGCTTTAAAAGAGGATAATGTGATGCTGACGCAAGATATCTATGACTTTTGGCGTCCAACAGGCCATCCGTATCCTATGGTCGATGGTCCTTTGTCAAACGAAACCTACATCCAATCTTTTGCCCAAGTCTGGGATGAACATAAAAAACGGACCGGTCTTGATTTTGCAGATTATGATGCTTTAGCGTTCCATATTCCTTACACAAAAATGGGCAAAAAAGCCTTATTAGCAAAAATCTCCGACCAAACTGAAGCAGAACAGGAACGAATTTTAGCTCGTTATGAAGAAAGCATCATCTATAGTCGTCGCGTAGGAAACTTGTATACGGGTTCACTTTATCTGGGACTCATTTCCCTTTTAGAAAATGCAACGACTTTAACCGCAGGCAATCAAATTGGGTTATTCAGTTATGGTTCTGGTGCTGTCGCTGAATTTTTCACTGGTGAATTAGTAGCTGGTTATCAAAATCATTTACAAAAAGAAACTCATTTAGCACTGCTGGATAATCGGACAGAACTTTCTATCGCTGAATATGAAGCCATGTTTGCAGCAACTTTAGACACAGACATTGATCAAACGTTAGAAGATGAATTAAAATATAGTATTTCCGCTATTAACAATACCGTTCGTTCTTATCGAAACTAAGTATTTATATCCCCCGATTCAATCAACAAAAGAGCTAGACATTCAAGTTTTTGCTTGAATGTCTAGCTCTTTTTATGAAAGCCAAACTTCTTTGACCCCGTCTGTCACGGCGATACCATCTGTCAAAGCTAAACGTTGTGAATAAGAAACGTAGCCATAATAAACATCAACACCGCCGCCATTGTTCCAAGTAACAGTGATTTTAACATTTGGAGTAATCGATTTTGTAGCTGGTTGGGTCGTCGGGCGATAACTAGTCGTATCATAACTTAAAATAGTGCCCGAAGCTCCACTTATTTCGGCTTTTCCTGTGTAAATTTCGCCATTCGTATTCGTCTGCGTGACCGCTCCATTCGCTTCAATGATTAAACCCGCTTGCTTTTGATCTCCTCGTGGATAATAAAAAAGATACGTGGTTGCCCATTTAGCAAATTCATCTGGAATTGGTTTAAGTGATTCCGTTGGTGCCGGACTCGACTTCGTTTGCTTTTCAACCGCGACTTCTTCTTGTCTTTTTAAGCCTTCATTATTTTGATTATTTAGTTTCTCAACCGTTTCTTTAACGATCGAATAGTGTGGTTTCCCTAAATCGCTAATAGGGATCGTAGCTAATTTTTCTTCTGATTCTTTATATTGCCCCTCTGCCGTTAACTTTTTAGCTTCTGTAATAATGGCATCATACTTGGTTTGGTCTACAGAAGAGGATGTGCTTTGTCCCGTAGCTTCGACTTGTTTTGTGACACTGGTTTTTTCCGTGGTCACGTCTGACGAATTTCCACAAGCACTTACAAACATTGAGCTAACGATTAATAAACATCCCACAATCACATGCTTTTTCATCTTTAAATCCCCCATTGGTCTATCTTTGTTATTTTTTGTTACTTAAATTATCCCATAGATAAACAAAAGAAACCATTATTTATAAAAAAGTTTAGCAAGCGCTTCAAGAGAGGCACTTGCTAAACTTTTTTCTCACTGTTATTGATTGATTACTTTGACTAGTTCTTCAAATAATAATGCACTAGATGCTGCTCCTGGATCAATATGACCAATTGCTCGTTCCCCTAAATAAGAGGCACGTCCTTTTTTCGCCACCCAATCTTTTGTTGCTTCAGCAAATTGTTCAATTTTTTCTTCATTAAATTGTTCCGCTCCAATTACTTCAGCAACAGGTGCCCAGACATCAACCATCGTTTTATCTCCTGGTTCAGCTTTGCCGCGCATCTGAATCCCAGCTAGACCTTGCTGAACAATTTCTTTTAATTGCTCTGGCGAACTGATGGTTTCCAAATCTTTTGTCGCTTTAGTCATATTCATAAACGCAGTACCATATAAAGGACCAGAAGCTCCGCCAACTTTTGAAATCAAGGCCATGGATAGGACTTTAAATGTCTCCGTGATTGTTGTTGGTACTTTTTTGTCAAACGCAATTTTGTATTCAGCCATACCACGAGCCATATTGTTGCCATGATCCCCATCACCAATCGGCGTGTCTAACTCACTTAGATAGTCTTTTTTTTCTTCAATAACTTTTGAATAATTATCTAACCATGTTTGAATGTCTTTTACTGTTAATTCCATCTTTTATCACCCTTACCAAGAAATTGTTGTTACATTGCTTTCTAGCGCTGTTTGCCAGTCTTTTGTCGCCAAATCAATCATCGTTAAAGATAAACCTTGCATGTCAATAGACGTCATATAGTTACCCACTTTATGGAAGGTCACTTGAACACCTTTATCTTCTAATAATGTTAGCACGTCGTTCATAAATACAAATTGTTCCATTAATGGCGTGCCGCCCATGCCATTGACAAGTACCCCCACTGTTTGTGGTTGTTGTTCATAGCTACTTAATGTTTTTTCAACTAATTCTTTCGCTAACTCTTTCGATGGTTGGATTTTTTCACGACGATAGCCTGGTTCTCCGTGAATCCCTACGCCAAATTCAATTTCATCTTCTGGTAAAGTAAAACCTGGTTTGCCAACTTCAGGCACAGTGGCTGCTTTTAAAGCCACTCCAATTGTTTTCGTGGCTGCTACAATCTTTTCTCCTAAAGAAACGAGCTCTTCTAAAGAAGCACCTTGGCGGGCATGATGTCCTAAAATTTTATGGACAAGAACAGTCCCGGCAACGCCGCGTTTTCCAGCGGTATAGGTGCTATCTTCGACAGCAATATCGTCATCGACAACGACCATTTCTACATGAATGTCTTCCATATCAGCCATATCTTTGGCCATTTCAAAGTTCAAAATATCGCCTGTATAATTTTTTACGATTAACAGAACACCGGCCCCTTGGTCTGCCGCTTGGATCCCTGTTAAAATTTGATCTGGTGTTGGTGAAGTAAAGACATCACCTAAAACTGCGGCATTTAACATTCCATCACCAACAAACCCAGCATGTGCAGGCTCATGACCACTTCCACCACCAGATACTAACCCAACTTGTTTGTTTGAGTCGTTGCGAGCAATCACGCGAGAATCTTCGACTTGATGAACAAGGTTTCCATAGCTTTTCACAATTCCTTGGAGCATTTCTTCAACAATTTTACCAGGTTCATTAATAATTTTTTTCATTTAGTTCCACCCTTTCTTACCAGCATTTTGAGCTTCTGCTAAAATTTGCGTCAAATCATCTGAGACACCTGCAGTAATTGCTGCCGCAAAGGCACCTTCAACCAATGGGGCATCGACTAAATGATAATGTTTCTGTTGGTCTTCTTCTAGCATATCAAAAGCTAATTCTGAACTTAAAACGGCACTGCCTAAATCGGCAAAAATTAAAAATTCTCGGTCAGAGTCCGCTTCGTTAATCGTGTCAATGATTTTCATTGGATCTGAACCTAATGAACCATCTGATGTGCCACCAAGTGAATGAATTGTAATTTCTTCACTGGCGTTCATCTGTTCAATCATCTCTTTAATACCATCTGTAATCATTTTGCTATGTGAAACGAGTAAAATATCTGCTTTCATGTGGACACTTCCTTAATCTAATTTATGTCTTGTTTTATATTCTTGTCCGACTTTATCTGCAACAATGATTGCATTCGCTACTTCTTCAACGACAATTGGGAATGGCATTGAATGAATTGATTCTTCTGGAATGCAAGCAATTTTGGCTACTTCTAACGCTTCTTCATAAGTGATTTCATCGACACCAATATCTGAAAGCGTTAATGGTAAACCTACAGAAGCGCTAAAGTCTAAAACAGCTTCTAATTCGTCTTTTGCTGCATCTTCTAATACAAGTTGTGCAATTGTTGCAAAGGCTACTTTTTCACCATGTAAATAACTGTGCGCACCAGGTAAGACTGTCATACCGTTATGAATCGCATGCGCTGCAGCTAAACCGCCACTTTCAAAACCTAAGCCTGAAAGTAAGATATTTGTTTCGATAATCTTATTCAATGATTCAGTAACCACGTTTGCATCACAAGCTAATTTCGCTTTTAACCCATCTTCCTGTAGGTTTTCCCAGCAAAGTTTTGCCATGGCCAAAGCTGCATATGTGCCGCTAGCAGCGGGCGTTAAGCCTTCTCTTGAACCCATGGGCAAACTAGCATTAACCCGAGAATATGAATTGTGTGTTGCGCGTGCTTCAAAATATGTGGATAAGGCATCCCCCATTCCAGCAACTAAAAATCTAGTTGGCGCTTTGGCAACCACTTTTGTATCAACCATCACGACGCTTGGACTTTGTTTAAAGTAAGCATAATCATCAAATGAGCCATCTTCATGATATAGTACAGCTGAATGCGAAGTTGGTGCATCTTGAGCCGCAATCGTTGGTACAATAATTAAGTTTTCACCTTCTGCTACGACTTTTGAAGCATCGATTGCTTTACCGCCACCTAAACCAATGATACAGTCTGCTTGTTCTTTTTGTCCAACGTTTTGCAAGCGCTTTGTTTCTTCACGCGTTACTTCTCCACTAAAGCCGCCCTCTACGAAGGTAATGTCAAACTTTTTCGCTGTTTCTTCCAATTGCGGACGTACACGATCAACGTCAGCAGGATTTGCAATTAGTAACGCTTTTTTTCCAAAAGTTGAAACGAAGTAACCTAAGTTTAGTAATTCATCTTCCCCTTGAACATATTTCGTTGGTAAAATCAATGCTTTTCTCATGTTGATAGCCTCCTATATTTTGTTTACATACATAGTATAAAACGCTTTCATCCAAAAAGCATTGAACTTTTGGTATCGTTTTCTTGCAAAAAATGATAGAATTATTTTGTGAAATAATAAAATATTATGATTTTTAAACTTTAGATTGAAGGATTGCCTTATGACTGTAGAATTAAAAAATATTTTAGATTTAGAAAAGTGGGAAAAATTGCAAGAATCATTAGCCTTAAGCACTCGTTTAGCCATTATTTTAGTCGATTATAAAGGTCGTCCTGTGACGAAACATAGTCAAGTTCAACCCTTTTGCCAACTGGTACGTCACTCCCCTGAGCTCTCGAAACTTTGTGAAAAATGTGATGCTCGTGGTGGCTTGGAAGCCGTTCGCACTGGTCAGCCTTTTATCTACCGTTGTCACTTTAATATCGTTGATATGGCCATTCCCATTATTGTTGATGACCAGTATGTAGGAGCCATTATGGCTGGTGAAGTTTTGCTCGAAGATCACCAAGAAGAGTTAGAACAGGTTTTAACCATGAATGATGCCTTCATTCAAGAATTTTTAGTAACACACCAAGAGCTGTATCAACAATACCCTGTTTTAGAACTAGCAGACTTAGAAAAGAGCGCGACATTAATCGCAGATTTAAGCCAATATATTATTTCTGAAGCCATCAAAAAAGATTATTTAATCAATACGTACAAACAATCCTTACAGATTAGTTCGCGAAAAGAAGAGCTGGAGCCATTGACTATGATCCAAAAAGATATTCAACAAACTTTATTAACTGCTCAATTAACTCCTTCAAGTGCCTATCAAACTAAAAATAAGCAATTACAACCGGTTTTAGATGCCCTTTGGGAAAACAAAGCGCTGCGTTTAAATTTACAAGAACTGGCAGACCTTGTTCATTTGACACCGACGTATTTAAGTCGTTTATTAAAAGAGGAGTTTGGTATTCCCTTTAGTCAATTTTATCGACAATTAAAAATCACATGGGCTAAACAGCTTCTTTTGGAGACAGATAAAACAATTGCCCAAATCAGTGAAGATTTAGGGTTTGTTGAAGATAGCTATTTTGTCCGGATCTTTAAACAAGAAACGGGTGAAACACCTCTTAAATACCGTAAAAGAAAGAACAGAGCATAAAAAAACAACGACTCCGAGAAGTCGTTGTTTTTTTACACCTTTTGCTCTTGCTGTGGCTAATGCAACAAGTGCAAAAGGCGCATTATATCTGTCGTGCGACAAAGTGATACTATTAAATATGAATTGGTAAACCTAAAGCCAATTCAGCTGTATCCATAGTAATTTCGCCCAATGATGGGTGTGGGTGGATTGTTAAAGCAATGTCTTCTGCATTCATGCCAGATTCAATAGCTAAAGCTAATTCAGAAATCATGTCACTTGCACCGACACCGGCAATTTGTGCACCGATGATGACATTGTCTTCTACAGTTGTAACTAAACGCATGAATCCTTCAGTTTTATCTAAAGAGATTGCACGGCCGTTACCAGCAAATGGGAATTTGTAGCCTTTTGCTTCGATTCCCGCTTCTTTTGCTTCTGCAACAGTCATACCAACGCTTGCCAATTCTGGATCAGTAAAGGCAACAGCTGGCATTGCTTTGTAATCAACTGCAACTTTCTTACCAGAAATTGCTTCAGCAGCAATTTTTGCTTCGTAGCTTGCTTTATGCGCTAACGCAGCACCTGGTACGATGTCGCCGATTGCGAAGATGTTTTTCACGTTAGTACGTCCTTGGTTGTCAACTGGGATTAAACCACGTTCGCCAATTTCAACGCCCGCTTGTTCTAAGCCTAAGTCGTCTGTGTTTGGACGACGTCCAACAGTGACCATTACGTAATCTGCTTCAACACTTTCTTCTTTTCCGTTAACTTCATATTTAACAGTGACGCTATCGCCATTGTCAACAGCTTCTTTAGCCATTGCAGAAGTCACGATTGTTACGTTTTTCTTCTTGAAGTCGTCTGTGACAACTTTAACCATATCTTTTTCATAAGTTGGTAAAATTGATGGGCTACCTTCTAAAATTGTTACTTCTGAACCTAAGTTAGCATAAGCGCCACCTAATTCAGCACCGATGACACCGCCACCGATAATAACGAATTTTTTAGGAACTTCTTTTAAGTTTAAACCGCCTGTAGAATCTAACACGCGTCCGCCAAATTTGAATCCTGGGATTTCAATTGGACGAGAACCTGTTGCTACAATAGCATTATTGAATGAGTAAGTTTGTGCTGAGTCTGGGTGAATAACACGCAATGTATTTTCGTCAACGAAGAATGCTTCGCCTTCAATAATTTCCACTTTGTGTTTTTTCAATAACATGCCAACGCCGCCTGTTAATGATTTAACAACTGTGTTATCTTTCCAGTCTTGTGTTTTTGCAAAGTCTAATTCGACTCCTTTAGCTGTTACACCAAAAGTTGAAGAATCTTGTGCTTCTTGGTAATGATGTCCAGCAGCAATTAAAGCTTTTGAAGGAATACATCCAACGTTTAAACAAACGCCTCCGATGTATTCACGTTCGATAATCGCAACTTTTTGACCCATTTCTGCGGCACGAATTGCAGCAACGTATCCTCCAGGTCCAGCTCCGATTACGACTGTATCTAGTTCAATGGCGAAATCTCCTACTACCATTTGTTAATCATCCTTCCATTAATAGTAATTCTGGATCAGCTAATAAGCGTTTAATGTTGTTCATTGCTTTTTGAGCAGTTGCGCCGTCAACGATACGGTGGTCAAAGCTTAATGATAATTTCATCATGCGTCCCACAACGATTTCGCCGTCTGCATTAACAACTGGTTCTTGTGCAATTGTACCAACGCCTAAAATAGCAACTTCAGGGTAGTTGATTACTGGTGTAAACCAGCCGCCACCGACTGAACCAATGTTACTAATTGTGATTGTACCATCACGCATATCTTGTGCAGTTAATTTGCCTTCGATAGCCAATGCTGCTTTTTCGTTGATTTCATCAGCGATAGCAAACATGCTCTTCGTATTAGCATTTTTAACATTTGGTACATATAAACCATGATCTGTATCAGTAGCGATACCAATGTTAAAGTAATTTTTGTAAACAATTTCTTGTGCTGCGTCATCGATTGATGCATTCAAGATTGGGAATTTTTGAACAGTTGAAGTCAATGCTTTTACAACGTATGGTAAGAATGTTAATTTTGTACCATTTGCAGCAGCAACATCTTTAAATTTCTTACGGTGATCCCATAATTTAGAAACTTCTACTTCATCATGTAATGTTACGTGAGGAGCAGTGTGTTTGCTGTTAACCATTGCTTTAGCAATTGCTTTACGTGTTGGTGTCATTTTTTCACGTGTTTCCATTTCGCCTAAATCAGAAGTAAAGGCTTTTGGCGCTGCTTTAGGTGCTGCTGCTTCCGCTTTAGGTGCTGCTTCTGTTGCGGCAGCTTCAGTAGCTGGTGCTGCTTGAGAACCACCAGAAACAAAGGCATCAATATCCGCTTTAATGACACGGCCACCTTTACCAGTTGCAGTTACTTGTGTAATATCAACGTCTTTTTCACGCGCATACTGACGAACAGATGGCATTGCTAAAACGCGTTTGTTTGGATCAGCGGCTGCAACTACGCCTGTTGAAGCGGCTGGAGCTGATGCTTCCGCTTTAGGAGCGTCAGTAGCTGGTGCTGCGGCTGCCGGTGCTGCTGAATTATGACCAGGTGCGTCAATTTCAACTAACACGTCACCAACATTGGCAACTGTTCCTTCTGGTACAACGATATTTTTTACAGTACCTGTTACTGGTGATGGAATTTCTTCTACTGATTTGTCATTTTGTACTTCTAATAATGAATCATCTTCATTAATTGTATCGCCAGCTTTAACGAACCATTTAACGATTTCGCCTTCGGCAATTCCTTCACCGATGTCTGGTAATTTAAATTGGAAAAATCCGCCAGCTGCTTCGGTTGTTGGTACAGCAGCAGGTTGTGCTGGTGTTTGTTCTTGTGCAGGAGCTGCCGGTGCTGCATCGTTATCTTCGTGACCAGGTGCGTCGATTTCGATTAACACGTCACCAACGTTTGCAACTGTTCCTTCTGGTACAACGATATTTTTTACAGTACCTGTTACTGGTGATGGAATTTCTTCCACTGATTTGTCATTTTGTACTTCTAATAACGTATCGTCTTCGTTGATTGTATCGCCAGGTTTTACAAACCATTTAACGATTTCGCCTTCGGCAATCCCTTCACCGATATCCGGTAATTTAAACTGATAAGCCATTTTTTAAGTCTTCCCTTCTTCGTTGGATCTGTCTATTTTCTTAGGAGCAAAACGCGGGGAAACGACTATAGTAGCTGAACATCTCATGCCTATAGCCGTATTCCACCTGTTTAATTCTTCGTTTATCTACTTCGAATAACTATTAAAATTCGACGATTTCTCTAGCTTTTGCTTCGATATCTTTCGCATTTGGTAACCAGATATTTTCTGCTTGTCCGAATGGGAAGATTGTATCTGGAGCAGATACACGTCCGATTGGTGCTTCTAATGATAATACGGCACGTTCAGAAATTTCAGAAACAACCATAGCGCCAACGCCAGCTTGTTTTTGTGCTTCTTGAACGACAACCACACGGCCAGTTTTTTCAACAGAGTTAATAATTGTTTCCACATCTAAAGGAGCCACTGTACGTAAATCAATGATTTCTGCTGAAATATTGTCTTTCGCTAAGCTATCAGCTGCTTTAATCGCTTCACGAACCATAGCGCCGTAAGTGATGATTGATACGTCTGTTCCTTCACGAGTTACAGCCGCTTTATCTAAAGGCACTTCATAAGCTTCGTCTGGCACTTCCTCACGGAATGAACGGTATAATTTCATGTGCTCTAAGTAGACAACTGGATCGTTGCTGCGAATAGATGAAATTAATAGTCCTTTTGCATCGTAAGGGTTTGATGGAATAACAACACGAACACCTGGTGATTGTGCGATTAATCCTTCTAAGTTATCTGAGTGAAGTTCTGGTGTATGAACACCACCACCAAATGGGGCACGAACAGTAATTGGCATATTACGAGTTCCACCCATACGGTAACGCGTACGAGCCATTTGACCAACGATTTCGTCAAATACTTCAAAAACGAAACCAAAGAATTGGATTTCAGGAACTGGACGGTAACCTTGCAAGGCAAGACCGAAAGCCAATCCACCGATACCAGATTCAGCTAAAGGTGTATCGAAGACGCGGTCTTCACCAAATTTTTCTTGTAAACCTTCAGTTGCACGGAAAACCCCACCGTTGTTACCAACGTCTTCACCGAAGATTAAGACATTTTCGTCTTTCTCTAATTCAAGAGCTAAGGCATCTGTAATTGCTTGGATCATAGTTTTTTGTGCCATTTTTATTTCGACTCCTTCGCTTCATAAAATGCAATTTGTTCTTTAATTGTTTGAGGTTGAACTTCAAACATATTTTTCAAGAAATCAGAAACTTTTTGTTTTGGCGCTTTATCCGCTTCTGCAATCGCTACTTTGATTTCTTCTTTTGTTTTTTCAATAATTTCTTCTTCTTTTGCTTCAGACCATAAGCCTTTATCTGTTAGATATTTACGGAAACGAGTCAATGGATCTTTTTGTACCCATTCGTCATCCATTTCTTTTGAACGGTAACGTGTTGGATCGTCTCCAGATAAAGTATGTGGACCATAACGATAGGTTAATGTTTCAATTAAAACTGGACCGTTTCCTGCAGCTGACCAATCGCGTGCTTCTTTTGCAATTGCGTAAACTGCTAATGGATCCATACCATCAACTTGAATACCAGGAATTCCTGCTGCAACAGCTTTTTGAGCTAAAGTTTTAGCCGCTGTTTGTTTTTCACGAGGTGTAGAAATCGCAAAACCATTGTTTTGGATAATGAAGACACCGTTTGCTTGGTAAGCACCAGCAAAGTTAATTGCTTCATAGAAGTCCCCTTGTGAAGAACCGCCGTCACCAGTATAAGTGAAGACAACATTTTCTTTTCCACGTTTTTTCAATCCTAAAGCAACACCAGCTGCTTGGATGTATTGAGCACCAATGATAATTTGTGGTGGTAATGCATTTAAATCTTCCGCGTAGTAGTTCCCTGCTACGTGACCACGAGACCATAAGAAAGCTTCTCTTAATGGTAAACCATGTTGTACTAATTGAGGTACATCACGGTAACCTGGTAGTAAGTAGTCTTCTTTTTCCATTGCAAATTGACTTGCCAATTGGCTTGCTTCTTGTCCAGCTGTTGGCGCGAAGAATCCTAAGCGTCCTTGACGGTTTAATGCAGTAGAACGTTGGTCTAACACACGAGACCAAACCATGCGTGTCATTAATTCAACTAATTCCTCATCCGATAAATCAGGTACTAAATCTTCATTCACAATTTTTCCATCTTGATCCAAGATTTGGAAAGTTGGGAAATCAGCGTCGACTTTAGCCATTAGCTCTTTAAAGTCAATAGGTTTTTGTTTCTTAGCCTTTGCCATTTTGTCACACAATCCTCTCTATTACGTTTCTTTAATTTCGATAAAAGTAAAACAGAGTGCGAAACTGTATTACTTTTTATCGACTACACTTAACAAATTATCACTAAATTCGAAAAAGCGCAAGAAAAAAACTCTAATTTCTTCATTTTTTCACAAAAGAGCAAAACCGCATGTTTTTGCGGTTTAGTGATAATTTTCACAAACAAGAAAACGGTTTCCGTTCTACACTTCTTCTGTACTATTTTTCTCCTAACTGTTATATTCTATTTTGAAAATATTATATAACAGTTCTATTAATTTGAGCCCCCTTATCCCCGAGCTGGCTAGTAATCTGATTTCCGAACTTTGCGTTTTCATGAAAATTATCTTGAAAAAACCAAAAAATAAAAACCGTCAGCCGAGTAACCTACTCAGCATGCGGTTTTTTATTTTTTAGAGAACAAAGTTTTTTTCGTTAATTTTTATTTTTTGGGGCTCGTTTTTTTGCCAAATACTTTACCTTAGGTTTTATCACGAACATTCATTGCTTAAAATCACCAAATTTTCGCAAAACGAGTAATACAGCTTAGCAAATTCTTTTCTCTTTCAGTAGATTTTACTAAATCCATTCCTTGGTAATTTTAATATATAAACGTTTAGCTACTTCAACAGTTAACATGTACGCAATGATGATTCCAAAGAACCATGGCCAGTAGTTAGCCGGAAGTTTCACAAAGTCAAAAACCTCTCTTATAGGCGTTGCTACAATCAGGAAACCGAGTAAAATTGCGCCTAAACTACTTAACATCACAGGCATTGACGCACGACTTTGAATGAATGGTATTTTCCGCGTCCGGACCATATGAACAACTAACGTTTGACTAACAAGTCCCACCATAAACCAACCTGTTTGGAATAAATGTTGAGTTGCCAAACTATTGGCGCTAAACACAAACCACATGACAAGATACGTTAGAATATCGAAAATACTACTTACCGGGCCAATACATACCGTAAATTTCGCTAGTCCGTTCGTTTCCCAACGAACAGGGCTTAATAACTCTTCTTCATCGACATTATCCCAAGGAATTGTCAACTGAGCCACATCATAAATTAAATTTTGAATCAAGAGTTGTAAAGAAAGCATTGGTAGGAATGGTAAAAAGGCACTGGCTACTAAAATTGAAAAGACATTCCCAAAATTAGAACTGATGGTAATTTTAATATATTTCATCATATTGCTAAATACTTTTCGTCCTTCAATCACACCAGATTCCAGTACATTTAAACTTTTTTCCAGTAAAATAATCGAACTAGCATCTTTAGTAATATCAGCTGCAGTATCTACTGAAATGCCCACATCAGCTTTTCGTAATGCCGGTGCATCATTAATGCCATCCCCCATAAAACCAACCGTATGACCTTTTGCTTGTAGCAATTCAATAATTTTAGATTTTTGCATCGGATTTAATTTGGCAAATAAATTAGTTTCTTCTACTTGCGCCCGCAACTCTTCATCTGTCATTGCTTCAATTTGAGAACCTAATAACACATGGGAAACTTCAATACCTACATCTTTACAGACTTTTTTGGCGACAATGTCATTATCGCCCGTTAGCACTTTCACGTTGACACCATGTTCATGTAAGGAGCGGATAGCGCTGACAGCTGACTCTTTTGCTGGATCAAGAAAACCCATAAACCCAATCAATGTCATCTCTTTTTCATCTTCAACTGAATAAACTGCTTCTTTATGGACATCTTTTTTAACAGCTACCGCTAACACACGCATCCCTTGTTTGTTCATTTGAACATTCACTCGGCGTAGTTCTTCTCGTACAGCAGTGCTTAATGGTACAATTTCGCCATTAATTTGCGCATGCGTGCACACTTCTTCCATTTCTTCCACGGCGCCTTTCGTGATCATCAATTGATGATCATCTGCATTCACGACAACCGTTAAGCGGCGTCTGGAAAAATCAAAAGGAATTTCATCAATTTTAGTGACATTTTTAAACGGCGTTTTCCATTGATGCTCTTCATAAAAATTAATAACGGCAATATCCATTAAATTTTTCCAACCTGTTTGATAAGAAGAATTTAAGTAGGCTAAATTTAGAACCTCGTCACTCAAATCACCTAATGGATTCAAATGTTGAACCAAAACTACACGATCTTCGGTAATCGTTCCAGTCTTATCTGTACAGAGCACATCCATACCACCCAAATTTTGGATAGCCGCTAATTCTTTAACAATGACTTTATGTTTCGATAAGGATAATGCACCCTTGGCTAAGTTACTCGTAACAATCATTGGCAACATTTCTGGTGTCAAACCAACTGCAACGGCAATCGCGAAGAAAAACGCTTCGCCCCAAGCACCTTTAGTTAAACCATTAATCAAGAAAACGATTGGAAACAAAATCATTACCATTCGTAATAAAAACTTACTGACTTTTGCTAAGCCTAAGTCAAAACTAGTTTTTCCTCGTTGTGTTGTAGCATTTTTAGCAATATCACCAAAAAATGTATGTTGCCCAGTTTTTAAAATAATCGCTTTTCCTTGTCCACTCAAGACATCTGTGCCCATAAACACTAGGTCTTGCATATCTAATGCAGAAACCTCTGTTTGTTGACGATCCACACCTGCATCCACAAATTTTTCGACAGGCATGGATTCGCCTGTTAGCGACGATTGATTAACGAATAAATCTTTGGTCCAAATCAACACGGCATCTGCAGGAATCATGTCTCCTGTAGCTAAAGTTACAATGTCTCCTGGAACAATTTCGTCCATTGGAATTTCTTTCGTAATCCCTTCCCGTGTCACTGCAGCGGTGTTTTCAATTAATTCTTTTAAATCCAAACTCGCTTTCTGAGAACGATACTCTTGTATAAAAGCAATCAAGACACTGGCTAAAATCATCACGCCCATCACGATAGCGGCTTCGAAATCTTTCGTTAAAGTTGAAACGACCATCAATAAGGCTAAGACATAGACAAACGGATCTTTGAATGCACTTAAAAATAAAATAATTGCTGGGGTTGGCTTTTGTGCAGAAACTTCGTTTGGTCCAAATTCCTCTAATCTTTTTTCGGCATCTTCATTCGAGAGTCCTTTTTCAGATGTCCGTAATTCCATCATTAATTCCCGTTCAGAAAGCAACGCCAATTTACGTAATTCTTGATCTTTGGTTGCTTTTCTCATATCCATTGTTTTTTTGTTCATCATTTTCTTTTCCTCCAAGGTTGTGGTCACCTGCCGAAAAGAGTGCTAAAATCTTCTCCTTTCGTTGGTGACTGTATTTTGTTTCTCTGTTCACTTCCAGGGTCTTCCATGACAGTCATCCTTTCTTTTTCTTATTTATACTTCCAGTGAATAATTGCTTTTTTGCCAAACACACAAAAAAGGACCTACTCAACAATAGAGTACGTCCCAAAATACCATCTTTAAATAAGATTCTCTATCGTTGAGCTTTAGCACTATAGGGCGTAGATAACATGTATCAGCTACATTATGAATAACCTTCACGATTATTCCTGTTCAACCAACTAAGGGTCTCTCGATCCTTTCGCGGCAGCAGCATTTGTCCAAATAGGAGCCTCACCTAACAATTATTCAGTTTTTATCCACTTCTTATAATAGAGGAGTTTGACATTCTTGTCAAAAGATTTATGACTTTTTTGTTATAAATAAAAAATGACTACTTTAAAGTTTCCTTTATTTCTGCTTTTCGCTCAGGAATAAACCACATGACTAAAACAATCGTATCAATAATCAGAACAGCGATTGGCGCTACCAGTTTACCCACAATCAACGCAATAATATTCAACACAATCGAAAGCGTTAATTTTGGATAGTGGCCAAACAAACGTTGTACTTCGGATTTGGGCCCATTTGCCTGAATCAATGCCCGCACCACTAGATAATAAGCAACATCAGCTCCTAATACTACTAAGCCATACAAAGCTTGTGGCGGCCAAGAAAATGGATGTTCACCTACCCAACCAGTAACAAACGGGAAAAACGTCAACGTCAAAATTAATAAATTATTCATCCAAAGGACACGTCCATCAATTTTACGGACACTTTGAAATAAATGATGATGATTGTTCCAATAAATTAATAAAGTAACAAAACTAATTAAATAAATAATGATTTTGTGTCCAGATTGGGTCAGAGCAGACCAATCTGCTTTTTCAGGTATTTTTAATTCTAAAATTAACAACGTTAAAATAATCGCAATGACTGCATCTGTAAATGCTTCTACACGTGTTTTCGGCATCATTTCCCCCTACTTTCATAAAATTAAATAACTTACCCAAAGTAAGTATAACGCATTTCTGCAAAAATTCAATTATTTATGAAGTCTCTCGGTTGTTGAAGTTCCTAAAAATGAGTGCAAGAGTCCTACTTAAAAGTAAGTCTCTTGCACTCATTATAGAACAAATCAGTTATTGGAAGACCCCTGCCTGATAAGGTGCTAACTGCATCCGTTTCTTCACTGTAAAGTCTTGATTCCCTAACAATTGTTGCCACTTTCTGCCTAGTAATTTATTCGGCAAGTCAAATTGGCACTTTTCTCCACTTAAATTGACAATCACTAACGCTGTTGCCTCAGTTGTTTTTCTTAAAAAAGCAAAAACAGACGGATGATTGGGTGCTAATAGTTCAAACTGTCCATCTGTAAAGACCGGATTGTCTTTCCGCAACGCAATTAACTTTTTGTAATAATTCAACACGGATTGCGCATCCTTTTCTTGGTCAGCCACATTTATTTCTTTGAAATTGGGATGAATTGCTAACCACGGATGCCCCGAGGTGAATGAACTTGCCTCTTGACTCGTCCACTGCATAGGCGTACGCGAATGGTCCCGCGTCCAATGCGCCACTTCTTTTAATGCTTGTTTCGCATCGTAGCCATTTTCTATAAGCAAACGATAATGGTTATGGGAATCTTTAGCATCTAACTCGTCAATCTGTTGAAATGGATAATTAACCATGCCGATTTCCTGTCCTTGATAAATAAACGGCGTTCCTCGCAAGAGCAAGGCGATTGTTCCAATCGCCTTAGCAGAATGAGAGGTTTCATTGCCTAAAATCGAATTGATTCTGGGATTATCATGATTTTCTACATATAATGCATTCCAGCCTTCTGTCCCTAAATGCTTTTGCCAGCGAGCCATTACTTTTTTATAGCCTAAAATATTTAACCGTTCTTCTCCTGGCTTTCCTTCTCGAACATTGTGCTCTAATTCAAAAATCATATTCAGATAGCCCGCATCATTGGTCCATTCCACCGCTTTTTTACTTGAAACGCCACTAGCTTCCCCCACTGTCATGATGTCATACTCAGCAAAAATAGCTTTCAAATCTAGCATATAGTCTTCAATGCCTTTTACATTCATAAATGGAGCCCACGGATTCGTGGTAATTTTAAAATCCCAAGGTTCTTTTTGGATATGACTAATCGCATCCAATCGGAAACCATCAATTCCCAAATCTAACCACCAGCGAATCATCGCATAAATCTCTTCACGAACTTTAGGATTTTTCCAGTTCAAATCAGGTTGCTCTTTTGCAAACACATGAAAATATGCTTGTTTTGTACCCTCGTCATACGTCCAAGTCGAGCCACCAAAAAAGCTTTGCCATTCATTCGGCATACGATCTGGTGTCGCATCGGCCCATAAATAATACTCACGATACGGATTATCTAAACTTTTTTTCGCTTCAACAAACCACGGATGTTGATCACTTGTATGATTGACCACTAAATCAAGAATAATCTTCAAACCTAATTGATGCGCTTGGTCCAAAAGTTCTTGAAAATCTTCCATCGTACCAAATTCTGGCTGAATCCCTTGATAATCCGCAATATCATAACCATTGTCAACGTTCGGCGAAGTGTAAATCGGATTTAACCATAAAAAATCGACCCCTAGTTCTTTTAAATACGGTAATTTCTCAATAATTCCCTGCAAATCACCAATGCCATCCCCGTTGCTATCTTTAAAACTCCGAGGATAAATTTGATAACCGACAGCATTTTTCCACCATTGGTCCATCTTATTGACTCACTTTCACAACAAATGCTTGCCAAGGCGCTAACGAATAGTCTACTAAAGCAGTGACATCTGTCGGCATATTTTCAATCATTACTTGTTCTACATGAACGTCTGCAGAAAATGGCTGAACTTTGTCAGAAAAGTTCGTTACAACAAGCCAGCGTTCCTCACCATAGGTACGATAAAAACTAATCACTTCGTCCACTGTTTCCAGCAATTCAAAGTCGCCCCAAACAATTAAAGGATGTTCTTTTCTCAAACGAATCATTTCTTGGTACGTATAGAATAGTGAATTTTTATCTGCCAAAGCAGCAGCGACGTTAATCGTTTGATAATTGGGATTAACATCAATCCAAGGTGTACCAGTCGTAAAGCCCGCATTTTTTTCAGCGGTCCACTGCATAGGCCGGCGTGCATTGTCGCGACCTTTAGTATTAATTTTCAGCAAAATTTCTTCTTTAGAATATCCTTTTTCTAGATACTCATGGTACATGTTAATTGTTTCGATATCCCGTGCTTCACGAATATCTGTAATCGGCGTATTGGTCATACCAATTTCTTCCCCTTGATAAATATAAGGTGTGCCTTTCATCATGTGCAGTAAAATAGCGAATAACTTACTACTTTCCAACCAATGTTCCTGATCATTTCCCCAACGTGAAATCATTCTCGGTAAATCATGGTTATTCCAAAATAAAGAATTCCAGCCATCATTTCCTAATTCTGTTTGCCATTTTGCAAAAACCTGTTTCAACTTGGCAACTTCCATTGGCTGAAGGTCCCATTTTTCTTTACCTGGTTGTTGATCCAAGCTCATATGTTCAAACTGAAAAATCATGGATAATTCATGACGCTCTGGACTAGAGTACATTTTTGCAATCTCAGGTGTGGCCCCCCATGTTTCACCTACAGTTAACAGCTCTTTGCCGCCAAATGTCGCGGCGTTCATTTCTTGTAAATAACGATGTAAATGAGGGCCATTCGCGGTGATCTCTTCTCCTGGAATTTTACCCACTAAGTCAATTACATCTAAACGGAAACCGCCAATTCCTTTATCAATCCAAAAATTCATCATCTCGTAAACCGACTGACGCATTTGTTGGTTTTCCCAATTTAAATCTGGTTGTTTTTTACTAAACAAATGCAAATAGTATTGCCCACTCGCTTCATCAAACGTCCACGCCGAACCCGAAAAGGCAGATTTCAATCGGTTAGGCACACCGCCATCTGAAGCAGGATCAGCCCATACATAATAGTCTCGGTAGGGGTTCTCCTTGCTTTTTTTCGCTTCAATAAACCAACGATGTTCATCTGACGTATGGTTAACCACTAAATCCATAATAATTTCAATCTTTCGCTTTTTCGCTTCCTCAATTAGACGATCCATATCCGCCATCGTCCCAAACTCTGTCATAATCGCTTCATAATCAGAAATGTCATAACCATTGTCATCATTGGGTGATTGATAAACTGGTGATAACCAAATAGCCCCAATGCCTAACGTTTCCAAATAATCCAATTTTTCAATAATTCCTGGTAAATCTCCAATGCCATCTCCATTGCTATCCTTAAAACTGCGAGGATAAATCTGATAAACCACGACTTCTTGCCACCAATGTTTTTCCATTCTTCTTCACATTCCTTTGCTTAATTATTATGCTTCATATAAAAGAAAACCTTTTGGTAAAACCATTATCTGTTCTGAAGCAATTTCGATAGAAGAACTTAGCAAAACTTCTCGATCAGTTCTATCGACAAATTGTGTCTCTTGGCCAGTATTAAAAATCCCATAGATCGTCTGTTCCTCCAAACGACAAGCGAGTCTAATCAACCCCGTTTCAAAAGAAGTGCCTGTCCAATCGATTGTTCCACCAGAAAAAACAGCTGCATACTTTTTGCGAAGGGCAATCAATGATTTTACAAATCCCTTCAAATCCAAATCTTGCTGATTTTCCTCCCAAACCATACAACGACGACAATCAGGATCCATATCACCTGTCATACCAATTTCATCACCATAGTAAAGACAAGGGACGCCTGGTTGAATATACGTAAACGCTAATACTTGGCGCATCAACTCTTTATCCTCTTTCGTTTCATGCAATAAGCGTGGTGTATCGTGGGAATCTAAAACATTAAACTGCATTTGATTCGTTTGTTGTCGATAGAGCATTAACTGGTTGTTCATTTCAGAAAGCATCTTTTCCAAGGACAGTTCTTGCTTGACAAAGTAGCCCATAATCGCATCTGTGTATGCATAATTCATCACTGCATGAAATTCGTCTCCTTGGAGCCAGCTTTGCGACGAGTGCCAAATTTCTCCTAAAATATAAAAATCTTCTTTTGCGTCATCACATGTTTGCCGGAATTTTTTCCAGAACGCATGATCCACTTCGTTTGCCACATCTAAACGCCAGGCATCAATATCATATTCCTCAATCCAATAACGAGCAATTTCTAAAAGATAGGCTTGCACTTCTGGATTTGCTGTATTTAATTTAGGCATATGCGGAGTGAATGCAAAAGTATCATAGGTAATGTTGCTTGCTTCTTCAAAATCAGCACTTTCTTCATAGCTAGCTGGAAACTCATTTACGTGGAACCAATCGGCATAAATTGAGTCCTGGCCATTTTTTAACACATCTTGCCATTGAGGCGAAGTGTCCCCCATATGATTAAAAACGGCGTCCAACATAATCTTAATGCCCCGTCGATGACACTCTTCGACTAAACGCTTAAAGGTAGCGCCATCACCAAAAGCTGGGTCAATTTTTAAATAATCAATCGTATCATATTTGTGATTAGAAAACGCTTCAAAAATTGGGCAAAAATATAAGCCGTTAACACCTAAATCTTCAATGTAATCAAGATGATCTAGCACCCCTTGCAAATCCCCACCAAAAAAATCTTGTCGATCTGGTCTTTTAGATCCCCAAGGCAACGTCCCTTCAGGATCATTGGCAGGATCACCATTTGCAAAACGCTCTGGAAATATTTGATACCAAACCGTTTCTTTCACCCATTCAGGTGCTTTAAAACGATCGATTTCATGAAAATACGGCATCCGAAAATAATTATTCGCCATCGCTAAATACTTTTCTTCTAAAGGATAAATGCCGTGTTCGCCATAAAACGCCGTCAAACCATCCGTCCCTACTAAAGTAAAAGCATATGAAAGGCGTTTAAATTTTGCACTTAATGCAATAAACCAGTAATCATATAACTCCGTAGATACTAACTTCTCCATGGTTAACGACTGTTGGTACCACTTTTCTTTCCCTAAAAGATAAGGATCTCCTTGCACTAATTGGACAGAGGCAATGTCGCCTTTTGCCGTACGCAAACGAATATGCATTGTTTCTTCTGTATAAAGATAAGCAAATTCACTTTCTGGACGATGGTAGATTGCAGCAGTGTTCATTTAATTCTCTCCTTTAATTGTCGCTTTTCGTGTATTTTCTAATACTCGAACACATTTTAGCGCAAACGATTGCATTTGTATACCTTTTTTTATTTTTTTATTTAAAATGCTCAATTAGTGGTATACACCACTTTAAATAAACAGTATGTTATTTATAACAAAAAAACTTTTTTAACTTTCTCGATGAAAAACACTTGATTATTTCCGCAATCGGTTGCATAATAAGACTTGTAAAAAATAATTTTTGGAGGGTTCAAAAATGAAAGCGAATTGGAAAAAGATTTTAATGGGCGGTATCCTTTTAAGTGCTTCCGCGGTTTTACTTACTGCCTGTGGTGGCGCAGAAAAAACGAAAGCTGAAAATGAAAGCGGTTCAGCAAATAAAGCAGCTGGTGACGTAAAATTATGGGTTGATACTGAATATATGGGCGTCTTTAAAAAAGTTGTCGCCGATTTTGAAAAAGAAAACCCCGATATTAAAGTTAACTTAACTGCTGGAAATTCGGCAGATGCTAAAAAAGACATTGCAAAAGATCCTAAAGCTGCCGCAGATGTTTTCATGATGCCACATGATCAAATTGGTCAAATGGCAGAAGCTGGTCTGATTTACCCTAACACAAAATATGAAAAAGAAGTCAAAGAAAACAATATCGACTCGGCAGTCGCAGGAGTCACTTGGAAAGACAAAGTCTATGCCTACCCTTATGCCGTAGAGTCACAAGTTCTTTATTATAACAAAGATACGTATTCTCCAGAGGAAATCAAAACTTGGAAGTCTTTAACTGAAAAAGGCAAAATCGGTACCAATTTTGGCGAAGATGGCGCAAATTATATCTTCGGTCCTCTATTTATGAGTAACGGCGATTACTTATATGGTGAAAATGGCGAAGATCCAAAAGGTACCAACTTTAATAATCAACAAGGCATTGAGGTATTACAATGGATTGCCGATCAAAAAAATAATCCTGGTGTGATCCAATCAAATACAGAAGCATTGTCTAATCTAGGTTCTGGCAAAACGGATGCCTTCCTTTCTGGTCCTTGGTCTAAAAACGATGTAGAAAAAGCTCTTGGCGACAAAATGGGGGCTGCTGCCTATCCAACCATTGATTTTGGCAATGGAGAAAAACAAATGAAAGCTTTCTTGGGCGTTCGTAGTTTTGCTGTCAACCAACAAACACAAGCACCATTGGCCGCAATGACATTAGCAAACTATTTAACCAGTGAAAAAGCACAAATGACTTACTTCAAAGAAATCGGCTTTGTCCCTTCAAACAAAAAATTACAAACAAACGAAGAAATTACACAAGATACTGTTGCAAAAGCTATCTTAGAAATGGCGCAACCAACCCACTCTGTGGTAATGCCAAAAATCCCAGAAATCGTTTCATTCTGGCCTGCGATGGATGCAGTGATCAATGATACGTACAAAGGCAATATCAAACCTGCGGATTATCAAGCAAAATTAGATAAATTAGTCCAAGACACATCAAAAGAAGCAAAAGAATAAAAAGAGTAAAGAAATGGGACGAGCTTCAATCTGCTGTCCCATTTCCTCTATCTTTTTTATTTAAGTAGAAAGTGAGTGAACGAAGATGTTCAAGAAAAAGAAAGCCCAGACGTCATTTCGAGAGGTCTTTAAAAAAGGCGACTTCGCTACAAAACTATCTTTTTTAGTTATGGGTGCTGCAAACTTCGCCAACAAGCAGTGGTTAAAGGGAATCATCTTTTTAACAGCTGAAATTGGCTTTATCTATTGGTTAATCCGTAATGGTTTCCACGCATTAATGATGCTAGGAACACTAGGGACCCAACAGCAAGGATTAGTATATGATGATTCTTTAGGGATTGAAGTTCTAAAAGAAGGCGATAATTCAATGCTCTTATTATTATTCGGAATTGCAGCAATTTTAGTCTGTTTATCGCTAATCATTTTATATGTAATCAATTTAAAAAGCGCCCGTCACCTATATGAATTAAAGACAGCCGGCAAAAAAATTCCAACAACTATGGATGATTTACGTAGCTTGTTAAACGAACGTTTCCATGCAACTTTAATGACGATCCCCTTACTAGGCGTTCTTTTCTTTACCATCTTGCCGTTGTTATATATGATTTCAATTGCCTTTACCAACTACGACCATAACCATCTGCCACCGAAAAACCTTTTTACTTGGGTTGGATTGGCAAATCTAGGTAATGTAATCACAGGCGATATGGCTTCAACGTTCTTTCCAGTACTTGGCTGGACCTTGATTTGGGCTGTTTTCGCAACCGCAACTTGTTTCTTTTTTGGAATCATTTTAGCCTTGCTTATCAATACAAAAGGCTTAAAATATAAAGCGTTTTGGCGGACTATTTTTGTTATCACGATGGCCGTACCTCCGTTTGTTTCACTTTTAATTATGCGAAACCTCTTAAATGGTTCTGGACCTATCAATGCTCTGTTGTTAAATTGGGGCTTAATCGATTCTTCTATCCCCTTCTTAACAGATCCGAATTGGGCAAAATTAACCATTATTGTTGTCAATATGTGGATTGGTATTCCTGCTACGATGTTAATCTCTACAGGGATTATCCAAAACCTTCCTGAAGATCAAATCGAAGCAGCTAGAATTGACGGTGCCAATAAATGGCAAATTTTTAAAAGTATTACGTTTCCACAAATTCTATTTGTGATGACCCCGGCGCTGATTCAACAGTTTATTGGCAACATCAATAACTTCAATGTCATTTATCTATTAACAGGTGGTGGGCCAGCCAATTCTAACTTCTACGGTGCAGGCTCAACTGACCTTTTAGTTACCTGGTTATACAAATTGACTGTCGATACAATGGATTACAATTTAGCCTCTGTGATTGGTATTTTAATCTTCATTCTCTCCGCAGTCTTCAGTTTAATTGCCTATACACGGACGAATTCATTTAAGGAGGCGTAACTTATGGCTAAAGCAAAAAGTTACCAGAAAAAACAACGCACTGCACTTACCAGCGTTTACATCATTCTAACCATTTTAGCAGTTTTTTGGATGTTCCCCATTGTGTGGATTATCTTAACAAGTTTTCGTGGCGAAGGCGGTGCATTTGTTCCCTATATCATTCCCAAAACATTCACTTTAGAAAACTATAAAGTATTATTAACAAATCAGACTGGCAACTTCCCCTTTGTCCGTTGGTTTTTGAACACCTTGTTCGTTTCCATCGCAAGCTGTCTGTTATCAACTTTTATTACAATCGCAATGGCTTATGCGCTGTCACGGTTGCGTTTCCGCTTAAGAAAACCATTTTTAAAAGTGGCGCTCGTTTTAAATATGTTCCCTGGTTTTATGAGTATGATTGCCGTTTACTATATTTTAAAAGCCTTAAATTTAACTGAAAGTTTATTCGCTTTAATTCTGGTTTACTCTGCAGGCTCGGCGCTAGGTTTTTACATCGCCAAAGGGTTCTTCGACACCATTCCGATGGCTTTAGACGAATCGGCTATGATTGACGGTGCCAACAAGTGGCAAATTTTCACAAAAATTACGTTGCCATTGTCGAAACCAATTATTGTCTATACTTCTTTAACCGCCTTCATGGGCCCTTGGATGGATTTTATTTTCGCAAAAGTTATTATGGGTGATAAAGTTGAAAATTACACCGTTGCGATTGGTCTCTTTTCGATGATGACCAAATCAACAGCCAATTCACTATTCATGGCTTTTACAGCAGGATGTGTGCTAATTGCCATTCCAATTACTATTTTATTTATATTAATGCAACGTTTCTATGTAGAAGGCGTGACTTCCGGCTCTGTCAAAGGCTAGAAAAAAACATCGTTTGGTTTATAGCCAAACGATGTTTTTTATTTTTTGGCGTTGTTTTCCTTACACGTTTTTCTTCGTAGCGCTTGATAATTGGACAAAATTTTCATGACCGCCAAAAAGTGTTGATTGACCTCTTGATAATCCTCTAAGGAAAGAACACTAAGCGTTTCAGATAGTTGCTGTTTTACTTGATTTTCTTTTTGCTTAAAGAGCTTCTCGCCTTCTTTTGTCGTATAAACATTAACCACGCGGCGATTTTCTTGATTATGGCGACGTTGAACAATCGCTCGTTCTTCTAACCCCGCAATAGAGCGACTCACTTGAACTTTCGACGTTCCTACTTGGTTGGCTAACTCCGTCATACTAATTCCTTCATTCGTTGCCACAATTAATAAAATTAACATGTCTAACTTTGTTAATTTTAGATCCTCCAAGTCTAGGTCTTTAAAAAGCAATTGGCTCATATATGAAAAAATTTCAGTAAAGACACTAATATCTAAATTTGATGAATGCTTCTCTTTATCCATATGTTCTCCCTCGTTTCCCACCTAGTGTATACTAAATTCACTTGATTATCAAATGGTAATGATTGATTTTTGTTAACTATTATGTTACGTTATACACTAACTTAAGGTTGTGTTGTTGATAAATTGGAAGAAGGATGCGAAAAATATGCTAGAACTCAAAGAGATAAAAAAATATTATACTGTCGGCGGAACGACCACTAAAGCTTTAGATGGCGTCTCTGTCGCTTTTCGAAAACAAGAATTTGTAGCCATTCTGGGTCCCAGCGGCTCTGGTAAAACGACGATGTTGAATGTGATTGGCGGATTGGACAATTACGATTCTGGTGACTTAATCATTAACGGCAAATCAACAAAAAATTTTAAAGAAGCCGACTGGGATGCTTATCGGAATAACTCAATTGGTTTTATTTTTCAAAGTTACAACTTAATTAGTCATCAAGGGATTTTGGATAATGTCGAGCTTGGTATGACACTGAGTGGTATTTCAAAAGCAGAAAGACGCCAAAAAGCCGAAGATGCACTCATCCGTGTCGGTTTGAAGGACCATATCCATAAAAAACCTTCCCAATTATCTGGCGGTCAAATGCAACGGGTTGCCATTGCTCGCGCTTTAGCTAATGATCCCGATATTTTACTTTGTGATGAACCAACTGGTGCATTGGATTCAGAAACCAGTCTGCAAATTATGGCACTTATCCAAGAACTTTCGAAAGAAAAATTAGTCATTATGGTGACCCACAATCCTGAATTAGCTCATGAATACGCTGATCGAATTATTGAATTTTCAGATGGCCAAATTCGGCATGACTCGCGTCCTCATATTGAACATGAAAAAAAAGAACCTTTCGAATTGAAACGCACCAAAATGAAATTCACGACTGCGCTGCGTTTATCTTTTAATAATATCCGCACTAAAAAAGGGCGAACTTTTTTAACCGCCTTTGCTTCAAGTATCGGAATTATCAGTATCGCGATTGTCCTTTCTCTTTCAACAGGATTCCAGAAACAAATTGATAAAACTCAGTCGGAAACGTTAGCGCAATTTCCGATTACCATTTCTAAAATAGCGACAGATCAAGATCCAGAAAGTTTCAATAATCAGGACAAAAAAGGCACCTTCCCGAAAGAAAAAGAAGTGACTGCTAAAATTAGCGATGCGGACCGTGCGCAACACACGAATTTAATTGATCAAAAATTTATTGACTATGTCAATCACATTGATCCTGAATTAAGTAATAATATCGGCTATACTCGTCTAGTCAATATGAACTTATTAAGAGAAATCAACGGGAAAGCACAAGCTGTCAAATTTTCAAACGATGCACCTGATGGTCAATCAAACGCGATGGCTTCCATGATGGCTGCCCAAACTGGCGTCGGCGTTTCTGCTTTTCCTAAACAACTAGAAAATGGAAAAAACAATTTCTTAAAAGACAATTACTCGTTGCTTGAAGGAAATTATCCAGAAAAAGAAACCGATGTCGTTTTAATCGTCGATAGTAACAATACCACCAATATTAATGCCTTAAAAAATCTTGGCTTTGATGTGAAAGATAATCAAAAGATTGCCTTTTCAGACATTGTTGGCACAAAAATGAAATTAGCCAATAATAATGCATTTTACACCAAATTACCGACAGGCAACTTCATTCCTAACCAAGATTTGCAAGCTGTTTACGATAACCCAGAAAATACTGAATTAACAATTTCAGGGATTTTGCGAATTAAAGATTCTTCAACAATGAATCTATTAGCACCTGGAATTGCTTATAGCGATGCACTTTCAACTAATATGATTGCCAAAAACAAAACCTCTGATATTGTTAAAGCGCAAGAAGCCAGCAACACTAACGTTATGACTAACGAAACATTAGATGCTTCCGCGAAAGAAAACCTGTTGTCTTATTTAGGAGCGAATGAAATCCCTTCAAGTATTATGATTTATCCAAACGACTTCAAATCAAAAGATAAAATTCTTGATTATTTAGATGCTTATAACAAAGGAAAAGATAAAAAAGACCAAATCATCTATTCTGATTTAGCTGGAACAATGACCCGCTTAACAGGTGGTTTAATGGATGCCATCACCTATGTGCTGATTGCATTTGCTGGGATTTCCCTTGTTACAAGTATGATTATGATTGGAATCATCACCTATACTTCTGTCATTGAGCGGACCAAAGAAATCGGTATCCTGAAAGCGTTAGGAGCTCGTAAAAAAGATATTACCCGGGTGTTTGATGCCGAAACTGCTATTTTAGGCGTTGCCTCTGGCATTCTTGGTGTTGTGATTGCCTTTCTCGCAACATTTCCAATCAACGCAGTACTCTATAACCTGACTGATTTAGAAAATGTTGCCACCTTAAATCCAATTCACGGGATTATTTTGATTGTAATTAGCACAATCTTAACCATGATTGGTGGCCATATTCCTGCCCGAATGGCAGCCAAAAAAGATGCGGCAGTTGCTTTACGTGCAGAATAAATAACAAAAAGCAATCCTTTAATTTCTCTTAAAGGATTGTTTTTTATTTGTATTTCTTATAAAACCTCCGTATACTAAATGATTGTGAATACTTAATAAAAGGAAACGAGGTAATTTCATGTTAAAAAAACCATTTTTACTATTTTTTTCACTTTTAGGAGCTATTTTTATTTTAGCTAGTTGTGGTATAGGAAAAGATGCCGTCACGGATACAAAGTACAAAGTTAGTTTGCAGCAAGCTGCTGAAATCTACGAAAAAGAAGCCGGCAACAGCAAACCATTAGTAAATGTCCAATTTGATACAAAACCAGAAAGTGACTACAGCTATATCTTTACCAACGATACAGAAACACTTTACGTGAATCCTGAAACAGGAAAAGTCACCAAAAATACTGAAGCAAATCAACTTGGCGAAAACGAGACAGCCTTTTCAGCTGCTGAAGTCAAAGAATTAGGCGCTGTTAACGACGTCTTAGCCAAAGCAAAAAAAGAAGTTGGAGGACTTTCTCCACGTATTTTGACTTGGAAGTTAACCAAAAATAACAATAAACTTGTTTATACAGTAGATGTTAAAACGACTACAGCAGATGAAAAAGTTACCTTAGATGCCAATAAATAAGTACAAGCATATAACTTATCACGAAATAACCAAATCTTAAAATACTCTTCGGGACAGAACCTACGCTTTCGGAAAGCTTAACATTTTCCGAAGCCAATCGTTCTGTCCCAATTTCATTCTTTTAAGTAATAATAATTGTTCGTTACCCCTGCTACCGTTATACTTAGTTTAAAAGAAAAGATGGGAGTATCAAATCATGGTTTATACAGTTGATTTTAAAGAAGTATCCACTATTGGTTTAGAAAGTTCACCAGTGGCACCTGCTCTGGCTGGACTAAGAGCGAATGAAGCTCGCTATTTTTGGAATAAATACAAACATCGCTTTACGACCGTCCCTGCCTCTGAAGCTCCAGAAACATTGGCCTGGATTGAAAAAATTTTATTAGAACGAGAATTACATTTCCCTTACAAGCCACTTGAAATTTCTTCTTTCACTTTAGATGGCATAAAAATGGCCTATGTATTTTATGAAAACGGCTTAGCAGTTAACGTGATGTACACATTAGCTGAGGAAGGCAAACGCGCCGTTGGGTTTAAACTTTCAGATGGTATGGCAATCCCTGCAGAATTTGAAGGAAAATTCAAATTTGCTCGTCAAAAATCAAAATTAGCTGGAACCATTCGTGGCTCTTATTTTGTCATTAAAGGAACCTATTAAAAAAATGCTTTTGCCCTTATTATTAAAGGCAAAAGCATTTTTTTATTTTAATTCTTCAATATAGTTAAATACTTGTTGTCCAGCAATACCGCCTTCACCGACCGCTGTCGTGATTTGACGCAATGTTTTTTCACGGACATCACCAATGGCATAAACACCAGGAATTTTTGTTCTCATCTCTTGGTCTGTTTCAATCCAACCAGCCTCATTCGTAATACCAGCTTTTTTAAATGGTTCTGTTAATGGATCTAGCCCCACGTAAATGAACACGCCGTTTGCTTCAATTTCAGAAACTTCATCTGTTTTGACATTCCGTGCTTTCACACCTGTCACGACCATTTCATTGCCAACAATTTCTTCGACAACTGTATCCCAAACAAAGGAAATCTTTTCATTTGCAAAGGCACGATCTTGAATGATTTTTTGCGCACGCAATTCATCACGACGGTGAACAATCACTACTTCAGAAGCAAATTGTGTTAAATAGATTGCTTCTTCAACTGCAGAATCGCCGCCACCAACAACTACTAAGCGTTTATTTTTAAAGAAGGCACCGTCACAAACAGCACAATAAGAAACACCACGGCCAGCAAATTCTTCTTCGCCTTTTACACCCAATTTTCGGTGTTCACAGCCTGTTGCAATAATTACCGCTTTAGTTTCATAAGATTTGTCATCACAAATCACTTCTTTATAAGATCCGTGGTCTTCAATGCCCATCACAATGCCATACGCATTTTCCGTACCAAATTTCTCTACATTTTCATACATTTTATAGGCCAATTCTGGACCCATAATAGAATCAAAGCCTGGGTAATTCTCTACCTCAGCAGTGTTGTTCATTTGCCCACCAGGCGCACCGCGTTCAATCATCAATACAGAAAGATTGGACCGTGATGCATAAAGTGCTGCCGTCATCCCAGCAGGACCGGCACCAATGATAATTACATCATACATTTTATTTCCCCCAAAATTTTAAGTAAGTTTACTTTACTCCTTAAACAATTTCTTGTCTACTTTTCTGCCCTTTTTTGACATTCGGAGTAGGCGTGTCTATTACGTAAGTTATTGTACCACGGTTTTGTGTTTTCTAGGAGGGGGAAAAGAAAAGTTTAAAAATAACGATCACCACGAATCATTTATTTTTTAGAAGCCATTGTACTGTCGCATCAGAGAATTCTTCTTTATCATTTTTTTAGCATTCCTGTTGGTTTTGCCCTTGTGGAACAAAACGAAATACAGTGAATGATGCAGATAACGTATCAGGATTACTAATCCGATGAAGACTATTATGCATCCGAATAAGTTCTCCTTCTGCACAAATTCTTGAAACAATTTGCTGATTTTCTACCTCTTCTACTTTCACTTTTCCCGACTGCACAAGTAAAACTTCTTCGATTTCGTGATGTTTATGCCAACCTTGCACAGTTTTTCCTGGCAAGCTATTTATATGTATTTCAAACTCTGGAAATAGAAAATAATTTACTTCTGTTCCATCTGGCTTTTTACGAAAGATGGCCTCGTCTCTTGTTAAAATTTCTATATATTTCTGTAACATGGCAGGCTCCTTTTAACTTTTTTTATAGCCGAAAGCTATTCTTTCAAACTAAGTTTGAAGCTACTTTCTGAAAATTCGAGTTCCTTTAAATATACTTTTATCACCATTTGAAAATCACTTTTTTTAAAACAATTGACTGTTCAGCATCAATCTTCACTAATCCATCTGTTCACCAGAAAAAATATAGTATTTTCGATTATCCGCGTGCTTATTATCCAACTTCAAAGGAAAATCAGTCCATACACAGCCGACATACCTAACACCAGAAACACTTCTACTCTTCTCAATTACCGCGATGGCATACATTAACCTTACTACTAGCATTATAGCATCAAGTTTTAATCATATGTAGATTAAAAAAATTGATAGCACTCGAACTGACGTTTTCGTCGTTCATTTAATTTTCAAAATTATTTTTTAAATACTAATTAAATGTTTGTCAGTAACCTAAATTTTTGATATTTTTATCCAGATTACTTATGTCGGTTTATCAGTTGTGCTAACAAAAAATGATTGTTTTTAAAGATAATTTAATTCATAATATATATAGAATGAAAAAAAGGAGGTTTTATTGTTGAAAGTTGCTATTTGTGATGACAATCCAACGTTAACCGAAAAAATAAACACGATGCTATTTAATTATAACCCAAATATATTTGAAACCTATACCTACTACAATCCTATCAAGTTAGTCAATCAACTTGAACAAGAAAATTTTGACTTTTTTATTTTAGATATAGAAATGAGTGAAATGAGCGGAATAGACTTGGCAAAAAAAATCCGAGAACGTGATATTTTATCACCTATCGTTTTTTTGACGAGTTACAAAGAATACATGGAAGAAGTCTTCCAAGTACAAACTTTTGATTATTTATTGAAACCGCCTACGAAAGATCGGTTGCACCAAGTTTTGGAAAAACTGAGACAACAGCTAGAAAAAAAAAGAAATTACTTTGTATTTTCTAGTAACAAAGTTACTTATAAAATACCAACCAAAGATATCATTTATTTCGAAAAAGATAAAAGACAAGTATTGATTCATACAGTTGGAGAAATCTACAAACCCTATATGTCAACGAATCAGATAAACGAACAACTTGATACGAATTTTGTGCAAGTCCACTCTTCTTTCATAATAAATTACGCTTATATAAAAGAGTTAGGAAAAAATTTCCTATTAATGGATTCTAAAGAAAAATGTATTGAAATACCAATAAGTAGGCGCTTCAAAGCCGCCGCTCATAAAAGTATAGTTATGTCCATGAGAGGAAAGATATAATGCTTGATATAACATTACGAAGCCTAAGTTTGTTAGTTTATTTATTTCTTATCTCTTATTTTTTTTCTAATTGGTCAACAGCTATTAAAAATCATAGGGAATTTTATAATGTCATCTGGATTGTTATAATCATATCAGCCATGGTTACGATTATATTATCCAATGTTTACATACCGAACATTTATTTACCGTATCTTAACTTATTACTAAGTTTCATTTTAACTTACACTATTGCTATGCTACACTCGGTCCCTTATCTCGACTCGGCCGTATGGACAATGACACTTATATCAATAAATTTAATCTGTGAAGTATTGTCGTTACACTTTACGAAAATAATTTTAAATGCAGAATTAACATCCTATGGTAGCCCTACTTTTTTCATAACTTCAATAACAATTACAACTTTGATTGGGGTAGCCTGGATAGTCATACTTAAATTTTCAATAGTTAAGGAAGCAAAGTCTGAATTATCGACAAACTTATCATTTATTGTGATTTTATTACCTATTCCCATACTATCAATAATCATTTTATTTGGGCTTTTAATAGGAAACAACAATGACAAAATTTCTGAGATTACTATTACGATTAGTGTCATATTTTTAAACATCTGTGTAATTTTTCTTTATAAAATCACTATAGAATATCAAAAAAATCAATATGATCTTACTTTGAGAAAAAAAAATATCGAAGTGGAGTATAGAATTTTAAATGAAATAAAGAGAAACAGAACTAACGTTTTAAAATTAAAACATGATTTGAAGAATCAATACTTAACAATCCTCGGACTTATCGAAAATGAAGAAGTTAATGAAGCTATCGATTATATTAAGAGTAGTTTTGATATTTTAGAACCACCAACAAAAACTTATGCTGCCGATGGAGTATTAAACTACCTATTGAATGAAAAGCTTGCTGAAGCAAGAAAGAATCAAATTAATGTTGATCATCAGATATTTGTCTCTAAAAATATAAAAATTAATAATGACGTTCTAACTATTGTAATTGGAAATATAATTGATAACGCCATACAAGCATCGAAGAGAATCAAACCGATTGACAGATATGTCAATATAATTATCAAGCAAGTCAATAATGATTTATTTATTGAAGTATCGAATAACTATAATTCTGAAGAGATTTTTACAAGAAAACATAGAAAAGATAAAGGTTTAGGAATGAAAAACATTGGTGATCTCTTACAACAATTAGGTGGTATTCAACGTCACTGGACGAAAGAACGTAGATATTTTGTAACTATAGTTATATTTAATGTATACAAAGGAAACAAATGCGGTGATAACTAATCAAGTAAATCACCGCATTTTTTAGTATACTTCCATGTCGCATAATTTATCAGAAAATTTCAAAAATAACCAAGCAAGCGTCAATCCCATAATCGTTGAAAATAGGAATGTTATAGTTGGAAAATTCATAAGACCCATAGCAGAAAAATTCGAATATATTAGCATTAGTACCACTGACGTTATTATTGAAGCAATTTCCGATTGTTTCCAAATTGAAATTATTTCTGACAATATCAAAATTACGAATAGTAGACTACAACTTGTAACTATGGTAATAAGACCAAGGTAAATTTCAAAAAATAAATTTGAACTATGAAACTTCAAAATTAAGTTAAGCAAAACCTCAGTCACAAATGAAATAAGAAGCGCACTTCCAAAGCTAGATAAGATTATCACGTAAAAAGAACTTGTTTTTTTTACGAGAAGCTCTTTTCGATCAATCGGAAAAAGAAACGTTCTATTCCGATGATTGCCAACATAAAATCGTACAAGCTCTTTCCTTAGTAATACAGCTCCATAAATTGATATGCCGCACATAGAAACAGTGTTCGATAATGCTATAATTCCTTGAAATGACGAGATCGTATCAGCACTTTCATCAAATATTCCCACAAATGAGAAAAACATAAAAAATAACATTTGGATTACCAGTGTAATTAAGAAAACTTTAAACCAAACATTTTTAATTTTATCTAATTCATATCTATAAACATTCAATTTTGAGTCACTAATCATGTTTTCTCTTTTGTTCATCATAATACTCTTTCAACCCCTCTCTATACTCTTCTCGAATCTCAACCATTGATTTTGGTTTTTGTACATTGCCTTTCTCTATAAATATAACGTCATCAAGAAATGTTTCCATATCTCTCAATATATGACTACTAATTATCAACACTCTATTTTCGGACAAGGTCTTAACATTCTCTATAAATAACTCTGCACCATCAGGATCTAAACCGTTAAATGGCTCATCTAATAATACTAATGAAGGGTTGTGAGCTGTAGCAAGACCTAGCAAAAACCTTTGTTTCATTCCTAAAGACATCGTATTAAACTTTCTTTTTTTATTTACATTTAAACCAACATCCATTAATAGAGTCTCTATCATTAACAAATTTTTTAACTTGTAATAAAAAGCATGGTCATTGTATATATCTTCAAGCATAAATCCATTTAAACTATCTGAGTTAACAAAGTTAGTACCCACCTGCAATAATATTTTAGGGTCTGCTATTTCTACTTGTAGATTGTCTATTTTAAGTATTCCGCTATCAGGTCTAAGCAAACTGCATAGACATTTCATCAAAGTTGTCTTACCTGCACCATTCGGACCAACTAATCCATAAATTTTCCCTACTTCTAAATCTAATTGATCAACCTTTAAATTGAATGTATCACTTACTTTTTTATATAAATTATCTATCTTTATTGTTTGCACTTTGCAATTCAGTCCCTTCTTGACAACGAAATAAGTGAAAGTAATGTAGTTAACACGAACCAAAAATAAACTATAATAATATTAGAAACATTAACAGCATTTTGTTCATAAAACAGTGATCTTATCAAATTACTCGATGGAACAAATGGTAAAAATTCAAAAAAGTTCACTAAAGCAGAAGGCAATCTATCTGTTGGATAAGTAATAGGCGAGAATAAAAGTCCACCTATCATAATTATCTGAGTTGCTAATCCTACTACATTGGGTGTTAACCAATATGCCAAAGCAAAACCTATAGAGATCATACATAATTGAATTAGACTAAGAATAGCTAGGGCCTTTATTGAGAATCTAATTTGGACATCGAATCTTAAATATGCCGCTAAAAATGACATAAACACCCCAGGTAGTGAGGCCATTCCCCAAATTATAAAGTCGGAAATTAATATGTTCAACCGAGAAACTGGCAATGTCCTTTGATAGTCCACAATGCCCTCCTGTTTTGCTGTACTTACTATTTGAGCAGCAAGAACGCACCCTACCGCAATAATCCCAAGAGTAGTTGCTCCAGATGACAGATAGATAGCTGTCTGATTATTCACATCTGGTATTAGAAGTGCTAACCCGTAGACAATTGCTAATGATAGAAATACTTGAGTTAATGTAAAAACAGGCAATAAGTATTTATGTCTTAATAAACTCCACCCTACTAAAGCAAATAATTCCTTAATCATTGATTTTCTTCTATAATTTTTTATCATTTTCATCTATTAACTCTCCATAGGTTTCATTTAAGGATTTTGGGGAAACTTTATAATTTTGGACTTTTCTTTCTATTACTAATTTCATGACCCAGTCAACTGCTTCTAACACTTGACTGTTCTCTAATTCCATTTCTATCATTAATTCCTCATCGTTTATGTTAGTCTGAATTGCACTCGGTACTATTACACTCTTCAAATCACTTAGATTAAGAAAGTTAACAGTCATATAATTTCGATCGTTTATTTTTATAGACTGTTTTTTTAAGTTCTTATCCTCAAGAACCTTTCCATGATTCATTAAAATATATCTATCAGCATATTTTTCAACTTCTAAAATATTGTGTGTGACCACGATGATTATATGCCCCTTATTAGATAATTCTTTCAGATATCTCCATATTTTTTGCCGTCTAATAGGATCCACATCATTAGTAGGTTCGTCAAGGACTATTATTGGAGAAGGATATACAACGGCCATTGCAAATGAAGTTAGCCTTCTAAGTCCGCCTGAAAGTTTCTGTCCTGGTATATCTTTCCATCCATCTATTTGTAATTCTTTTAAAATTTTAATACACTCTTCTTCAGCTATTTTCTGACTGCCTCCTCTTATTCTTATTATTGACTCGACAGATTGAGCCATCGTTATACCTGCCAAGGGAGCATGTAGTTGAGGCATCATAGAAACATATTCTCTTGCAATTTTACTATCTCTCGCAAATGATATACCATTAAATGTTATAGAACCCTTTGTTGATTTCGTTATACCTATAATCTGATTCAACATTGTTGTTTTACCAGCGCCGTTATGTCCAGCTATGGCAGTTATTTCACCTTTATTAAAGCGCAAATTTATATTATCATTTGCATAGCTCTCTGATTTCTTGTACTTTTTACTTAGCGAATGTAATTCTAACTGTTGATTCAAAGCAAACCTCCTATATTTAGACTTAATTAAATTGATTGATAACAGGTTGGAACCATAACCAAATTATCATTGCTAGCACACTTATGCTTATTACTTTAATAATGATTAATTTCATAATTGCGACCTCTTCAAAGTAGAAAGGATTATCAACCACAAAAGAAATCAAAATGTTAATATCTGTTTTTTGTATAATGATAAATTGCCACAATATCCTTGTTATAAGTATTGATGCCGCAATAGAATTAACTCCAACACTTTTATTATTCATAATCAAAAAAACTAACAAGAATATTGCGTCCGACGACATTCCAGAGGTGATCGCCGTGATTCTACCAAACCTACTCCACGTCCATACATGAGTCATAGGTATCGTAGCAACGGCTTTAACTATGTTTAAATTGATTTTCCTTGAATTCCTTGAAAATATAATGTGCATAAATTCATGAAAAGTTGTAGATACGATTGAGACAAGAATAGCAATTAGAAGAAATTTTAAAGGATTTGTAAACAAAACATTTACTGCACTTCCAAAAGGAGATCCCTCGATTATGAATAAAAATATGCTAATCGTAAACGCAACAATACCGTTAACATCAATCAGGAAAGAGGAGCTTTTAAATAAGATATTCTTAGGCTCGACGACAAATAGCGGCTTATAATCATCTCTCTGATCGGCTTTTTTTATCATAATTTTATTTTCAACTAATTCATTAAGTACCTCTTCTTCGATTAGTTCGGATGAATTAATTTGTCTCGCCACTTCATCACTCAACACTAATAGTTGATTTTCTTCTGATACATAAACCCAATCGCCATTGTTTAGCTTACGTTTTAACGTACGAGCTTCGGTATAGTCTCGGCCTATTTCTTCTCTTGATAATATTGAAATATTTCCCATTGGGAGACATCTCCTTTACCACAAGTTGGACATTCACTCTCAAACCTTGGCCAAGTTTTATGCATGAACGAGTTTCCGTCCTCATAGTTAATTTCATATTGCGTTCCCAAACTTTTGGGCTCAGCATATCTTGTTACCACTCTTATTAACTCATCTACAATTGATGCCGTTAATTGAAAGATACCAGGACCATAAGCTATGGATGGGGGAGCAAATTGAATATTTCTAAAACCTACAAATTGTTCAACAAATTTAGGGTCATTTTTACTGAAGTTCAAATTCATGCAATCAAAGCATCCTGTTTCCTGGGGTATTACAGTGTATACTCTTCCTCGGCTAACTTGTGAGGCACCAAACACGCACGGCAAACCAACTTTTACAATAGCTTCATTCACAATTCTATGTATAAGGAAAGGGGGTTCATCAATAGCGCAAACAATGATATCTATTCCTTCTGTCAATTCAACAACATCATTCACATCTATTATTTTTTTATCTACAGTTTCAACGTTAATATTTGAGTTCATTTCATTAATGGCTCTTTTAGCAACTACAGTTTTCTTCTCACCAATATCTGCTTCTCTATATAGTAATTGACGACCTAAATTACTTGCTTCAACTCGGTCATAGTCCACCATTCTGATCATCTTGGGGCCAAGACCCGCTAGTAACGTTAGAATATTTGATCCTCCTCCACCAAGACCTAATAATAGTATTTTCAAGTTATTTATCTTTTCCTGTATTTCAAATCTATCATCATCAGCTTTACAGTACCTACTAAAGTAATTCACATTAGCTAAGTATCTATCTTCAATCATTCTACCAGGAAACGTCTCCTCGATTAGACCTTCATCATTTAAAAAATCTATCCCTTCTTCGATATCTTTTACTGTTAATTCCGGATATTTCCTCTTCATTTCTGTGACAACTTCATCAAACGATCTAACTCCATCGAGTAAATTAGATAATGTCCAAAATTGACCTTCATCATCATCAAATTCAATAGTGATTCCTAATTGGGCCCCAACTCTAAATCTCTCTTTATTTAATTGATATAATGGATAGATTGGTTTTATTCTGGGATATTTATACTTCATTTTTTTCACTCCTTATTAAAAAAATGACGAGATATTTCTATCTCGTCTAACCGTTATTTGGTTATCAAATTAGATAATAATCCACCATGCTGTTGCATCAACTGTATCGGCTTTACGTACGTTAATTTTTTTCATTCCGCATCACTCCTTCCGCTAAACTTTTTATTGAAAAAGAAAATAAATTTCTCTTTCAGTATATCTATATAATAACTTTGACAATCATAAGTATTATTGATTGGTAATAACTAACAATTTCAATGTAACAATTTGCAAAACAACTGCTGATTTTGCAACTATTTGATTAAAGCGTTGAACGGGTATATCTTATATTAGATTACAGTTTAAAAAAGAAATGTAAAAAATGGACAAGAACGAACTACAGCCAAAAAAAGAACAGAAGCAAATAAACTAGCAGCTATTATAAGTTTATTTTTAACAATATTTATAGCGGGACAAACCATCTCACTTTTCTGGTATTCAGACTTGCTACTCTATTCAATATTTATTTGAATTGAGATGCTTTCACTAATTTTAATTTGAATTCTACCTGATAAGTTCATAAAAAATAACCTCCAAAAATTGTATTTTTCAGATACAACTTTTGGGGGTTAAAATATCTTACCTCAGCCTATTCCTCGGCATTTTTCCATACTTATCATTTCTCTACTTCTCTAAATAAAACTCAAATCGACTTCCTGCATACTGCGTACGAACATATTCAAAAGGTAGTCCGTTTTCAAAATAGGATACTTGGCGCACGCGCAGAATCGCATCGCCTCGTTTAATCTCTAAATATTCTGCAATCTGCTCCGATGCTTGAACAGCAGAGATTGTTTGGTTAGAGTGGCCAATTTTGTGGCCAGATTTAGCTTCAAGTGTTTTATAAAAAGAGTTCGTGATTTCAGATTTGCCATATTGCGAGACCAATGAATAAGGAATGCTCGCCACCTCAAAACAAATCGGAATGTCATCCGCAAAACGAATTCTTTCCATTCGTAAAATTGAATCTTCTGGACCTAGTTGTAATTTTTCCATCTCACTAGAACTAGGTTTCGCTACAAAATAAGACACCGTCCGACTAGAAGGAACGCGATTTTGAGACAAGGTAATTTCTGTAAAACTAGTGGTACCTGTCATTGTTTCTTGAACTTTCTTACGTGCTACATACGTTCCTGAACCAATTTTTCGTTCTAAAATCCCTTCGTCTGCTAAAGTCTGAATGGCTTGGCGTAAGGTCATTCGACTAACATCAAATTTCAAGGCTAATTCTCGCTCAGAGGGCAAACGATCCCCGATACTCCAGACACCTTTTTCAATATCTTCTTTGATTTTATCGTGAATTTGAATATAAATTGGTATATTTTGAACCATTTACGCTTCCTCCTCTTCGTTCATCTCCTCTTCTATTATAACTGGTATAGACCGTGTAAACAACCAAAAAATGATAAATAAAAGAGGAATTGGAATTTTTATCAAAGTTGGTCTAGTTGCATACTTTTTTTTATAACAAAAACATTTGGCTTGGTCAGTAAAAAGTGACCAAGTCAAATGTTTTTAAACGAATTTCTATTAGTTATTATCTTTTTACATTTTCTTCTTTCATCAACTTGTTCGCTGTGGCCATCATCAAACGGATTCGGTTCAACTGATTGACCAAAGATACCCCAGGATCATAATCCACCGCCGCAATGTTTGCTTGCGGATATTGACGTCGTAGCTCTTTCACGACCCCTTTTCCAACAATATGGTTTGGTAAACATCCAAACGGCTGCATACAAACGATGTTATTCACCTCATGTTTTAAGAGCTCAATCATTTCAGCTGTTAAAAACCAACCTTCACCCGTATGATTGCCAATTGATAAAATTTTACTTGCTTCTGCTGCCATATCATAAATAGAATGAATGCCATCAAAACGGACCGATTTTCTCAATGCCTTATCCATTGGTTTTTCTACCAATTCAATGATTTTTATCGTAAATTCTGCTAAACGTTTGCTTTGTTTTGACATGCCCATATTTTCGTATTTCCAAATTTGATTGTACAAAGAATAGTTCATAAAGCCAACAATATCTGGCACAACTGCTTCAGCACCTTCTTCTTCTAACAAACGCACAATATCATTATTCGCTGTCGGCGAATATTTCACTAAAATTTCCCCGACCACACCGACTTTTGGTTTTTTTATCTCTTGTAAAGGAATTTCATCAAACGTCCGAATAATTTTTTTCATGAAGTGATTAAATTGTGTCAGCGAACCATTCCGGACATTGGCTTCCACTCTTTTTAGCCAATCTTGGTGCAGTTGATCCACCACTCCTTTTTCTGTTTCATAAGGTCTTGTTCGATAAACTACTCGTTCGAATAAGTCACCATATAAAAAGGCAACTACTAAGCGTTTGATCATTGGCAACGTAAATTTAAATCCTGGATTGGATTCGACTCCTTTATTGCCCATCGAAACTGAAACTACAGGAACTTGAGAAAAACCAGCATCATTTAAGGCTTTTCGTAATAAGGGAATGTAATTCGTCGCGCGACAACCGCCCCCTGTTTGCGTCATTAAGACACTGACATTATCCAAATCATATTGACCACTTTCCAAAGCTTCAACTAGTTGTCCGATGGAAATAATTGCTGGGTAACACGCATCATTATTGACATATTTTAACCCGACATTCACAGCTTCTTTGTCTTGCGCAGGCAAACAGACGACATGATAGCCCGAAGCTTGTAATGCTACATCGACTAATCCAGATTGATGAATCGGGCTAAGCATTGGTAACAGTAAGGTATGTGTTTTTTTCATTTGTTTTGTAAACACAATTTTCTCTGGCTCTTCCATTTGCATATGCGGAACAAACTGTTGCTTCTCCCGCTCATTGACAGCCGCTTTCAAGGAGCGCAACCGAATACGAATTGCGCCCAAATTCGCACCTTCATCGATTTTGAGGACTGTATAAATTTTGCCAGACCGATCCATGATTTCTTCTACTTGATCGGTTGTCACAGCATCTAAGCCGCAACCAAAGGAATTCAGTTGGACAAGTTCTAAATTTTTCGTCTTAGCCACTACTTTAGCCGCGGCATATAAGCGAGAATGATAGACCCATTGATTCACCACACGTAAATTCTGCACGTCTCCAAGATGCGAGATACTGTCTTCTGTCAAGACATGGAATCCTTCCTGTGTAATGACTTCGGCAATGCCGTGATTAATCTCTGGATCCAAGTGATACGGTCGCCCCGATAAGACAATCCCTCTCTGGCCTTTTTCAGTTAACATGGCTAACGTTTCTTCGCCTTTTTCTTGAATTTCTTTTTTAAAAGCTGCTAATTCTTGATAACCATGATGCAGCGCTGTTTGAATTTCTTCTAAGGAAATCCCTAAATCAGCAAAATTTTCAGCTAAAACTTTGGCAACTGCAGCTTCATTCGCTAAATTAAGATAGGGATTTCGATAATCCACTTGGCCCTCTCTGATGGCATCCACATTATTTCGAATGACATCTGGGTAGCTTTGCACAATTGGACAATTAAAATGATTATCCGCTTCCAATGTTTCTTGCTGTTCAAAAACGACACCAGGATAAAAGATAATTGGCACTTGCGCATCAATTAATGCTTGAATATGTCCATGTGCCATTTTCGCTGGGTAACAAACCGTATCACTGGGAATCGTTTCAAGGCCTTGTTCATAGATTTGTTTATTAGAACGTGGCGATAATTCGACCCGAAAGCCTAAGTCAGTAAAAAATGTATGCCACAAAGGATAATTTTCATACATGTTTAGGACTCTAGGGATACCCAAGCGCCCACGAAACGCTTTATTTTCCCGCAAAGGTCGGTACTTAAATAACTTGCGGTACTTATAATCAACCAAATTTACTTTGCGTTCTTCTCGTTTAATTTTAATTCGTGCACCACGTTCACAGCGATTTCCCGTAATAAATTGGCGCCCGTCCGAAAACACTGTGACCGTTAATTGACAATTGTTTTCACACAAGCCGCAATGAGTAAATTCCTTTTCAGAGGTAAATGCCGCTAACTCTTCTAAAGAAAGAAGCGTGGTTTCTTCCCCAATTTCATAAGCGTCCAAAGCAATCAGCGCTGCTCCATAGGCCCCCATCAAACCAGCAATAGATGGACGAACCACTTCACGACCGCTAATTTTTTCAAAAGCTCTCAAGACCGCTTCATTGTAAAATGTTCCTCCCTGGCAGACAATCTTTTCTCCCAACTCTTCAGGTCGGCGAACCTTAATGACTTTATAAATGGCATTTTTGATGACTGAATAAGATAGTCCAGCAGAAATATCGCCGACAGAGGCCCCTTCTTTTTGAACTTGTTTCACTTTTGAGTTCATAAAAACAGTACACCGAGAACCTAAATCAACAGGCGCTTGCGATTCTAAAGCCGCCAAAGCAAAATCCTTCACATTATATTTTAAAGATTGCGCAAAGGTTTCGATAAAAGAACCGCACCCAGAAGAACAAGCTTCATTTAATTGAATGGAGGAAAGCACGCCATTTTTAATGGTCATCGCTTTCATATCTTGTCCTCCGATATCCAAAATAAAATCCACACCTGGCTGAAAATGGTTGGCTGCTTTGTAATGGGCCATCGTTTCAACTTCACCAATATCGACTTTTAACGCATTTTTTATTAGCTGTTCTCCATATCCTGTAACAGCCGCTTTTCCGATAAAAACTTCTTCAGGCAGTTGTTGATAAAGTGATTTCAGTACTGTCATCGTGGTTTCTAAAGGTTGCCCTTGGTTATTACCATAAAAAGAAAACAACAAATGACCATCTTCATCAATCAATGCGACTTTTGTCGTTGTGGAGCCTGCATCAATCCCTAAAAAGGTCACGCCAGTATGTTGAGATAAAGGTTTCTCCTTTGCTTGGGCTTGCGCGTGTCTTTCTCGAAAATCTGCTAAATCTTCTGCGCTGTTAAATAACGGTGGTAACGTGTCGCTCGGCTGTAAATCAGTAGCCTGGCTGTTCACTAAGCGCTGAATTAATTCTTCCAATGTACATTCGGCTGCATCTTCTGAATAAAGTGCTGCACCCATTGCTACAAACAGTTGCGGTTGTTCTGGAAAAATAACATCTTCTGGCTGAATTGCTAAGGTTTCAATAAACCGTTTTCTCAATTCTGACATGAAAAATAAGGGTCCCCCTAAAAACGCTACTTTACCTTTAATTTTGCGACCAGCAGCTAACCCAGCGATTGTTTGATTAACTACCGCTTGAAAAATACTCGCCGCGATATCTTCTTTCGCTGCTCCTTCATTGATTAAAGGTTGAACATCCGTTTTGGCAAAAACCCCACAGCGGGAAGCAATCGGATAAATAGTTTGATAATTCTTCGCCAATTCATTCACTCCATTGGCATCCGTTTTAAGTAAAACAGCCATTTGATCGATGAAGGCGCCTGTCCCACCTGCACAACTACCATTCATTCGTTGCTCTAAAGCACCATCAAAAAAAGTGATTTTTGCATCTTCTCCGCCAAGTTCAATAGCAACATCCGTTTCTGGGATTATTGTTTCAACAGTTCGTGTACACGCGATAACTTCTTGAACAAAGGGAATCCCTAATACCTCAGCCAGCCCCATACCACCAGAGCCAGTTATGCTCATTGTCAAAGGTTGGTCTGCACCGATCCTTGATAGTCCTTCTTTTAAAATGCGTTCCGTTGCTGCTTTGACATCTGAAAAATGGCGTTCATATTTTGTAAAAATAGGCTGATTTTGTTTATTTAAAAATACTAATTTTACTGTCGTTGACCCAACATCAATCCCTGCTCTCATAACCATCAATTAAAATACCCCTTCATTTCCCAACAGTTTGTTGATTATTATACAAACTGTTTGTTATAATAGATATACCTATTTTAGAAAGGTTCTAAATGATTTGCAACAAGCAATTTACCCTATTTTGTGAGATAAACAACAAAGTTTCCGCGAATGTTGACTATCTCGAAAGGAATTTATGATGGCAAAGAAAACAGACCTTAGAGTACAACGAACCAGAAAAATGATTATTGAAGCTTTTTTTAAACTTGTAGAAACGAAAGGCTACGAAGCGGTGACGATTCAGGATATTGCTGATGAAGCTATGATTAATCGTGCGACTTTTTATGCTCATTTTAAAGACAAACAGCATTTATATGATGCAATCTTCACCTTTACGCTTAGTGCTTTTACCGCTATTCTTGATTCGCAACAACTGGTTAATGGCAACCGTGTCCGCGTGAAGCACATTGAAGAACTTCTGACGCAACTCTACATCAACATTCAAGAGAACAAATCTTTCTTCTTAACTATCATGGACAATAATTTCGACGAACACTTTCGAAAACGCTTAGCTGAGATTATCGAAGAAAAATATGCGACGATTTTTTCGCAGTTGCGTATTACCGAAAATGATATTGATGTACCGATAGATTTTGTTATTGAATACATGACCTCTATCTTCATCGGTACCCTTCATTGGTGGATTACTAGCGAAACGGATATGACACCCAACCACTTAGCCCAATTAGTTATCAAATTAGTTGGTAATGGGCATTTAACTGTCTTAGGCATCGAATTAGAAAAATAAAAACACCGGAGTAGACAATAATTTTGTCTGCCCCGGTGTTTCTGTTAAAGACGAGTTAGTTTTTTGAACGCCATTTGATATTGTGGGCTGTATTTCTTGAAGAAGTGACTTTAACACCACTTTTGATGTTGCCTTTTTTACGAGGAATTAAGTCAACTTTGACATCATACTTACCATCGCGTGCTAAATCGTAAACATTTTCAACCATTTCTGTAATTTTTTCTTTAAAGTTCATTCTTATCAACTCCAGACTATTCTTTCTTAATACTTTAGCATATTCTTATATAAATGAAAACTTTTCTAGCCTGTACATGAGGAAAATCTTACCTCATTTTTGTTATATAATTATACAAAAAAAGAACATCTCTCTACCAGAAATGTTCTGAAAACTGGGGTAGCTGGATTCGAACCAACGCATGACGGAGTCAAAGTCCGTTGCCTTACCGCTTGGCTATACCCCAAAAAGAAAATGGAGGAAAGTGGATTCGAACCACTGAACCCTAAGGAACGGATTTACAGTCCGTCGCGTTTAGCCACTTCGCTATTCCTCCAAAAAGTCATTGTCGCTGTAACGACCTGACTTAGTTATAATACAATCTTTTCCAGAAAAAAGCAACCCTTTTTTTAAAAAAATTGTTATTTATTTTTTATTCACTTAAATTCCATTGACGAATAATTGTTTCAAAGGCTTCGTCCAGATTTTTTGCTGTACCTTCTTGCTTGCCATCAATTTCAATGATGAATTTTTTATCATTTTGCGGAATGACACGACCGATTTCTTTTTTACCAATAAATAATTTGTTCATTAAAACATTTGCTCCATTGTATTGGGCTTTTTCTTCTTCAACACGTACTTCAATATCTTTATTCTTTTTTGACATCTCTATCCCTCCAAGAACTCTATGTTATCAGAATCTTTGAAACAAAACAAGCACCCGCTATTTCTCTGTCAGATTGTTTGTTTATCGTTTCAATGCAGCATTAAGGAGTAACGAAATGCGATTCGCTACTCCTTAAAGGCTGATTTCTATTCTTTTTCTGAACCTTCTGTTGCATGATAGTTCACGCTATTTGAGGTACCTTTTTTAGAAAAGTTTTCAATTAGCTCTTTCACGTCGAGGCCCGTTGTTTCTTTTAGTGTTTCTTGTGTACCAGCCAACAAGTTTGTTGCATAATTGGTAATACGGTTGGCGCCAGAATTTTCGCCACCTGCGCCTGTATCTACCACTGAAATCTTGTCAATGTTGCCCAATGGTTGTGCTGCTTCTTTCATTAATTGTGGTAACATTTCCATCACCATACTTAACACAGCTGCTTCACCATATTCTTTAAAGGCATCAGCAATCTTTTGTTTGGCTTCGGCTTCCGCTGCACCACGAGCTAAAATAGCTTCGGCTTGCGCTTGACCTGTTAAACGCGTTTTGTTGGCTTCCGCTTCGGCTAATGCTTCAACTTTGAAACGTTCTGCTTCGGCTTCTGCCACTTCGCGTGCTTTTTGAGCAAGAGCTTCTTGTTCGCGTGCATAACGATCTGCATCGGCTTTTTTCTTCACTTCTGAGTCGTATTGTTTTTCACGACGCGTAATTTCTTTTTCTTCTAACTCAATTTGTTTTTGACGTTCAACGACTTTGACTTCCATTTCTTGTTCCACCACGTGTTGTTGTGCACGCGCGCTTTCCAAGTTATAGGCTTGGTCTGCTTTGGCTTTGGCAATGTCTTGTTCTTGTTTGTATAACGCTAATTTCAATTCTTTTTCTTTTGAAGCTTCTGCAATTTCTGTTTGACGTTGCAATTCCGCTTGTTGTGATTCTTTTTCTGCTTCCGCTTTTTTGATGCGAGTTTCTTTCAAAGCTTCTGCTTCAGCAATATCTGCATCACGTTTAACTTGAGCGATTCTTGGTTTCCCTAATGAATCCAAGTATCCATTTTTATCACGAACTTCTTTAATTGTGAACGACACAATAACTAAGCCCATTTTAGCTAAATCAACACTGGCAACTTCTTGTACACTTTGGCTAAATTTATCACGATTTTGGTAAATTTCTTCCACTGTCATTGAACCTAAAATCGAACGTAAATGTCCTTCTAATACTTCACGTGCTTCATTTTCTAATTCTTCCGTTGTTTTTCCTAAAAATTGTTCCGCTGCTGTCGCAATTTCTTCAACTGACGAACCAATTTTAATGATTGATGTCCCATCACACATTACAGGAACCCCTTGTTCTGTGTACACTTCTGGTGTAGAAACATCTAATTTACTTGAAAGCAAACTAATTCGATTTGAACGTTGGAACACTGGTAAGACAAACGCACCACCGCCACGAACGATTTTAATTTTGTTGCCACCTTCGTCTACATGAACATTTTTAGAGCCTAGATAGCTCCCGCTGATAATTAACGCTTCATCAGGTTTGGCTGTCTGATATTTAGAAACAAACACAATTAATAACATTAATAATACTAAAACTGCAATAATAATCGGTAACAAAATCCCCATTTTCTTCTCTCCTACTCTATATTTTTAGACTGCCTTCGTAAGGAATGACATAACAAACCCGTTCTTTCAATTCAATAATCAATACCTCACTACCTCTTGGCGCAGCCACTTCTTGTGGCACATAAAATGCTGCTGGTCGACTTAACGAACCTGTGACACTCTTCAATTGAATCTCGCCCATTCCCCGGACAGGAATTGGGGTAATCACAGTAGCAACACGACCCTCCATGTCTTTTTCCGAAATAGAAATTGTGGCCTCCGAATTTTTCAAAGGGACCAACACATAAAAATTTAGGAAGAAAACAATAATGGTTGAAAGAATACCACTGACAATTAAAATAAGCCAACTATTCACCGCTGTTAATTCTTCCCCAAGGTACCCAAACAGCGAGGTAAAAGCAATCCATGGAATAATCAGCATTGGGTCCACCGGTCCATCAAAATTAAAAACATCCCCAAAAATAATTAGTAAAAAAGCGAGGACCGCGCTCCCCACTAATGCATAAAAATAAACCGTTTCCAATGGTAGACCTTCTAACACTTTTCCCACACTCCTTTCTGTGCTATAACCTAGTAATAGTGTACCAATTTTTAAATAAAAAGAGTAGTAATTTCCAAATAAATCTCAAAAGATACATCTTAAGACCTATTTTTTCTTAATAAAAGAAGCAACAATAAACGAGCAGCCCTAGAATTATTGAACTTCTACGGACTCCTCGTTTTTTAAAATGTGCTATTCATTTGATTTTAACGCTTCAATCATATTGATTTTCTTCAATTTCCGATGCATAATGACCATCACAAACAACGTGAAACACATGGTGATGACTGCGGAATACAGATAACTTGGCCAATGAATAATTGGCGAAAACATAATTAAATCAACTTCAACGGTTGCTAAAATATATTGATGCAAAATTTTCCCAAAGAAGCAGCCAACAATAATACCAATGAACGTTAAAATAATGTTTTCACGGTAAACATAGGTGGTGACTTCACGATCGTAAAATCCTAAAACCTTAATCGTGGAAAGTTCTCGAATCCGTTCAGAAACATTAATGTTGGTTAAATTATATAACACAATTAACGCTAAAGAACCAGAAACAGCAATTAGTACCCAAATGACAATATCAAGGCTTTTCAGCATATCATCAAACGAACCTTTCATCGCAGTTAAAAACGTAATGTTCAACACTTTCGGCTGTTTTGTCAACGCCTCTCCGATTGAGGTTTCTTGTTTTGAGGATAACTTTTTGTCAAAAAGTAGGAATTCTGTATTATACTCCGGCTTCTGTTTCGTCATCGTCTGGTAGAGTTTCGGCGTCATATAGACAAAATGACCCGTGTAGTTCTCTGCAATCGCGGCAATTTTCACGTGATAGGTTTGATTATCACTATTTTCTAAATTTAATTGATCTCCGACTTTATAGCCAAATAATTTAGCTAATTTTTCATTAATGATGACACCGTCATCGTTGAGGGAATATTTTTCTCCAGTGACTCGATCATTAAATAATTGAAAATCAGCCATTTTCGAAGGATCTTGTGGCACATAAAGAGTAATATTTTGAGTTGGTGCGCCTTTGCCCTTCGTTTTAAAGATTTCTGAATATAACGGAATTGTTTTATTCAAACCATCCAGTTTGCGCAACGTTTCTTGATACTCTTTTGTCTCTTCAGCTGTTGTTTGCTCTTTAAAAGTCACGACTGCTTGGTAATGCCAGATTTTATTGAATTGAATTGTAGCGACATCCACAATTGAATCGCGTAAACCAAAACCAACAATTAACAGCCCCATACAACCAGCTATTCCGATAACGGTCATCAGCATCCGTCGTTTATAGCGGAACAGATTTCTAGCGGTCACTTTTTGAATAAAGCTCATGCGTTGCCATAAAGGGCGGATTCGTTCTAGTAAAATACGTTGGCCTGCTTTCGGCGCTTTGGGTCTTAGCAAGGTAGCTGGGGTACTTAATAAATCGATTCTTAATGTCACTAAGGCCGCTCCCACAGTACAAGCTAAGGCTACAATGATGCCCCATAAACTGTAATTTAAGTACCACGGTGTAACTAAATCAGGAATATTGTACATTTGACCGTAGGCATCAAAAATTATTTTAGGGAATAGATAATAGCCAACTGCCAATCCTAATAATGCACCTGTTAGGCTAGCAACCGTTGCATAGGTAATAAAAATCGAAGCAATTTCACGATTACGATAACCTAAAGCTTTCAAACTACCAATTTCCATTCTTTTTTCTTCCACCATACGTGTCATGGTAGTTAAGCTGACTAATGCCGCAATTAGGAAAAAGAACAACGGGAACAGCGTGGCTAAAGAAGAAATCCGATCAGCGTTATCTTGATATTCAGAAAATCCTGGATTGTCTTCCCTAGTAAAATAATAATACGTTGGGGCTTTCAAATTGGCTAGCTCTGTTTCTTTTTCAGCCAACAGTTGTTCTTGTTTAGCCAATTCGTCTTTTTGCTTTTCAAGCATCTCAGATGGAATTCCTGGTTGTTGCTCCAACTGCGCAAGTGCTTGTTTTCCCGTTTCCAGCGCTTGCCGACCTTGGTTAATGTCCGGCTGAGCCGAATCACGCAGAGCCGCAACCTGTTCTTCTGGCCGATTTTTCAGTGCCTCTTTTACTTGATTTAAGGCCTGCTCTCTTTTCTTTTCATAATCAGAGGAATACGTATTTTGATGTTTTAATGAACGAAATGAGATTAGCAATTCTGGATACCGTTGACTGTCAAAGGCTTTTTCCGAAACCACGCCAAAAAAGTTTAACGTTCCAGACCCGACCGTTGTGGTTCCCCTGGATGTATTATCAATATATTCTGGTGAATTGATAAATCCAACAACAGTAAAATGGGTTTGCGTCAGCCCTTTTTCTTTAATCGCTGCATCGTTTAAAGTGATTTTATCACCCATTTTATAGTCATATCTAGTTTTCGCTAATGTATCTAATGCAATTTCATTTGTTTGTTTAGGTAACCGACCGTCAACTACTTGATAGTTAACCGATCCTGCTTGATTTTTTCGATAGCCAAACAATTTTACTGCATTATTTTGCGGCCCAATCGTGGCATCTATTGTATACCGCGGCACAACTGTTTCGACATCTTTTAAAGACTGTAGTGTTGTTAAATCTTTCTTTTCCAGTCCCATTGTAGAAATTATTCGCGCATCTGGAAGCTGCTCTTTCTGGTAATAATTATTCGCGGTTTTAATCATATCTGGTCCAGTAGCTTTCAAACCAACAAAAACCATTACACCAAGGAAAATAATCCCCATAATCGATAAAAATCGTGTAGTAGATTGTCTAATTTCACGTAAGCTTGTTTTAATTAGCGCTGTTTTCTTCATTTTAGGCACCTACCATTCAATTTCAGCAACCAATTTAGGCTGATCATTCACAGTCATTTCGCGAACTTTTGCATCATTAATTCGAATTACCCGATCGGCCATTTCTGCAATGGCTGAATTGTGGGTAATAATTAAGACGGTCGTTCCAGTTTCACGAGCAGTGTTTTGCAAAATGGTTAAAATTTGTTTCCCTGTTTCATAATCCAGCGCTCCTGTCGGTTCATCACATAAAAGTAACTTGGGCTTTTTAGCAATCGCACGGGCGATGGTTACTCGTTGTTGTTCACCACCAGAAAGTTGCGCTGGAAAATTATCTAAACGTTCCCCTAAACCCACCGATTGTAAAACAGTGGTCGAATCCAACGCATCCGCAACGATTTGCGAAGCCAATTCAACATTTTCTTTTGCCGTTAAATTTGGGACTAAATTGTAAAATTGGAAAACAAACCCGACATCATTTCGTCGATAAGTGGTTAATTGTTTCTCTGAAAACTGAGCGATATCTGTGCCATCAATAATAATTTCCCCTTCATCACAGCTGTCCATTCCACCAAGAATATTTAAAACAGTTGATTTCCCAGCACCGCTGGGGCCTAAAATAACCGCTACTTCTCCTTTTTCCACTTCAAAAGAAATGCCGTCATTCGCAGTAATAGTTGTCTCTCCCATTTGGTAACGCTTGTATTCATTTTTGACTTCAATATAGGCCATCCACTATCCCTTCCCTTCTACATTAAAATAGTAACATATCTGAGAAAACAAGTCTTTCAAAGAAAAGCCTTTTTTGATTTTTTAGCAAATTTACGTATAATAGAAAAGATGGTCCACTTAAATTTGGACTATTGCAAGTATAAAATTAGAGGAGCACGTTATGGCAAACAGAAAGAAGAAACCACCATTTAATTCAACCATCATGCTAATTGGCGCATTAATCATTTTAATTTTAGGCGCGGTTGGCGTTAAAGTTCCTGATGCTTTACAAGATTTATTTAATGTTCAACCACAAACAACCACCCCTTCAAGCACACCAGCACCTAAAGGAGATAATCCCGGACCCATTGAAAATGGTAAAGCCACATTTTCAGCAGAGGAACTAAAGGATAACTCAAACGGCTGGATTACTTATCATTCTCTAGATCGTCTAAAACGAGCGACAGGCGCTGATGCGCTATTAAAACCCGCAATGGTCAATACAGGAACTTCCGCTAATAAAGATATTCGACCAGCTGGTTTCATTTCAGGAAAAGCTAATCATTCGCGTGGCCACCTAATCGGCCGTCAAATGGGAGGCAGTGGTGATGATCCACGTAACTTAACCACCTTGTATCAGAATCCTGTCAACACTCCTTATATGACGAAATATGAAAATCAGATTCGGGCAGCTCTTGATCGCGGCGAAACCGTTCGCTATCGCGTGACACCTGTATATAACGGAAACGATTTGTTGGCTGAAAAAATTATCTTAGAAGCCAAAAGCCTTAAAACAAATTCACCCATTGATTTTTCAGTAACTATTTTAAACAAACAATAAGGAGGAACTTTCATTGGATTTTGAACAGCTAAAAGAAACATTACCCGATGCAAAACCACAAACATTTTTGCAAGCAATCCTCTCTCAACCTCAAGAAGAGGATGCTGAATTAACTTTCAGTGAAGAAATTGATGAACAGTTTGTCGAAAATTGTAAATTTTTAGCCTCTCCGGAAACCATTTCTGAAACAGATGTGGAACATTGGCGCGAACAAGAATTTTTAGTTGTCGCCCAAAGTTTAGATGGCGATTATCTAGCAGGCACCCTAGAGCAAACCTTTGTGATTCCTAGCTCCCTTTACAAAGAGGATATTGAGCAATTTGACAAGCAATTAATCGATTTTTTTATTGCCTACGAGAACAAAGAAATCACTTCTGCGATTTTACCAAAAGAATTATAAAAAGAGCGTGGGACAAAAATCACTTTGGATTTTTGTCCCACGCTCAAAAACTGATAAACGGCGGGAACAGAAGCAACCCCTTCGGAAATAAGCCGAAATTCTCCAAAAATTAAAGAAAAATTTTCGGAAATTCCTTCTTATTTCTCGGAGTTAAACACTTCTGTCCCGACCTCTTTTTCTTGTGTCTTATGCTCGATAACGTTCTACGCCATCTAAATAAGTGGCTGCTAATTCCATGGTTGGTTCTAATACGATAAAGTCAGCATCGCGACCATTTGCAATCATGCCACATTGATCATCAATTTTACAGCTAATCGCAGGAACTAATGAAGCCATCATAATTGCTTGTGCAGGTGTTGCAATACCCCAATCAACTACATTTTTAATTGCTTCTTTTAGTTTTAAAATACTACCTGCTAAGTTCCCAGTATCCAAACGAGCCGTTCCTTCTGCTACCACAACAGGAAATTCACCTAAATTGTAGTTGCCATCTGGCATACCGCCAGCCATCATGCAGTCTGTAATTAACGCAACGTGATCATGGCCCGCTTTTTCCATCAATACTTCAGCCGCTTGCGGATGTACATGGTGTCCATCACAAATTAATTCAGAGAAAACGTGTTGTAACGTTAACAATGCACCAACCATCCCTGGTTCACGGTGATTTAAGCCACGCATCCCATTATATGCATGAACAAAAACGCTAGCGCCTGCTTCAACTGCCACATCAGCTTCTTCTAAGGTCGCATTACTATGGCCTAAAGCAACAACGACACCTTCATCTGTAACGGTTTCAACAAATTCTTTCACACCATTACGTTCTGGTGCCAACGCAATTTTCTTAATAATTCCGCCTGAAGCTTCTTGCCATTCGTGGAATGTATCAAGGTCTGGATCTCCAAAATAACTTGGATTTTGTGCGCCTTTATGTTCTTCAGTAAAGAAAGGTCCTTCAAAGTAAATCCCTTGAATTTTTGCACCAGGTACTTCTTGGTAGACTTGACCAATCGTACGTGCAACATCTGTTAAACGTTCTTTACTTGAAGTTAACGTTGTTGGTAAAAATGAAGTTACACCACAAGATAATAAGCCTTCAGACATCACTTTAATGCCTTCTGCATCGTTATCCATTACGTCATGATTCATGTAACCATGAATATGAGTATCCACTAAACCTGGGGCAATCCATTTGCCTTCCTCACGAATAATTTTTACGTCCCCTTGCGGTTCATCTTTTGTATAATTACCAAAGATACCATCCGTGATTTCTAAATAACCAGGTCCTTTAACATCGCTTTTTAAAAAGAACTTGTCTGCAAAGATAAATGTTTTCATCTTCATCCTTCTTTCTTTATTTTACTTACTTCAAAAGTACTCTTAATCAGTACAAAAGTCAAGAAATGGTGTAGACCTTTTAAGCAATTCTGAGGATTTTTTAAAGATTGCCACTTTCCACATTTTTCATTTGTTGTGCTAAGTTCAGATAACGTTCTGCTTCTTCATGTTTATTCTTTCTCATTAAAACTAAATATTTTAGATTTAATAATTCACTTAAATAATAATAACTATTTTTTTTGCGGGCCCAAGTAATTCCTTGATCCACATAAATTTCGGCATCTTTTTCTGTATAATTTTTAAATAAGAAATCAGCATAATTAAAAAATATTTTCGTTAACTCTGCATTACTGCGTTCATTTGGCAATTGATTAAAATAATGAATACTCAAACTTAAAAATCGTTCTGCTTCTACTCGATTGCCCATGTAACCATAAGTGGCACCTAGACAACTAATTAATTGAATCTCTAAATCAGAAACATTTAACTTATCGGCTTTATAGGTGAAAGATAACCCTTTACGCAAACTAGCAATAGCTTTTTCGTAATCATTTAGAACAAACAATTCACAACTACCTAAATAATAATAATATTTTTGCCAGTCCGTATCTAAATACAATTGTTCTTCAATACGATTTTCCTTTAAATAATTTAATAATAATTGATATTTTTTATGGCGAAAATATTCAGCCATTTTTTCAAATGAATACGTAACAACGTGCACATCACCAGATTTATAACGCATAATCTGGTCAACAGTCACACCTAAACGATCACAAAGTTGTTGCATTACGAGAACGTTTGGCAACTCTTCATTGTTTTCAATGCGACTTAAAACACTTTGCGAACAGATGTCTTCTGATAACATTTTCTGTGTCAATTTTCTATTTTTTCTAATTTCTTTAATAACTGCACCTAAAGAATTCATCACAATAGCTCCTATTTATATCGGCCATTTTCCTTGCAAAATGGGGATTTTGTCAAAATATGCGAATTCGCATTATGCTTTTATTGTACTTTATTGCATAATATACTGCAAGAACATTATCTAAGGTTTTCTTAGAAAATAAATAGGTTCATTTTTATTAAAAAGGAGTGTTATTGTATGGCCGAAGAGAAAAAGGTTCACTTCATTTGGGAAAAAACAAATTATTCAGGCTTTGTGGAGAAGGAGTATGAAAATTCTTATCTCATCGTAGTAGCAAATCCTAGTCCTGATATGGAAGAAAAATATACCAACCGAATGATTATTAGTAAAAAAGCATGTGAAACCGCAGAATAGTATTGTTGATAAAACAAGAACTACCAAAAAATAGCTTCGTTAGAGGCTATTTTTTGGTAGTTCTTTTATTTTTGTTTGTAGGTACTTAAAAATTCACGCATTTTATCTGCTGTAGTTTTTAAGTCTTCCATCTTCGGTAAATAAACAATACGGAAGTGATCGGGTTGTTGCCAGTTGAACCCACCACCATGGACTAATAAAATATGATGTTTGTGTAAGAAATCTAAAACAAATTTTTCATCATCATAAATGTCAAATTTGGCCGTATCAATTTTCGGGAAAATATAGAAAGCTGCTTTAGGCTTCACGGCTGATAAACCAGGAATATCATTTATCGCATTGTAAATAAATTCTCGTTGTTCGTAAATTCTGCCACCTGGTAAAAGTAAATCATCGACACTTTGATAGCCGCCTAATGCGGTTTGAATGATTTGTTGTGACAACACATTCGAACATAACCGCATGGAAGCAAGCATATTTAGCCCTTCGATATACCCTTTTACTCGTGATTTATCTCCACTTAACACCATCCAACCGCATCGGAAGCCTGCCACTCGATGTGATTTTGACAAACCATTCAATGTTACGACAAATAAATCAGGTGCTAATGTAGCAATCGGTACATGAACCAAACCGTCCATGACCAAGCGATCATAAATTTCATCGGAGTAAATAATTAAATCATTTTGACGTGCCACTTCGACAATTTCTAGTAATAACTCTTTCGGATATAAAGCACCAGTCGGATTATTGGGATTTATAATAACGATTGCTTTTGTATTCGAAGTTATTTTTGATTTTATATCATCAATGTCTGGATACCATTCTGCTTGCTCATCACAAATATAATGGACGGGCGTACCGCCTGCCAAAGAAACAGACGCAGTCCATAAAGGATAGTCTGGCATTGGCACAAGTACTTCATCGCCGTTATTTAACAAGCCTTGCATACACATGGTAATTAATTCACTCACGCCATTACCAGTGTAAATATCATTAATCGTTACATTAGGAAATTTTTTTAATTGGCAATATTGTTCAATCGCTTTTCTTGCAGAAAAAATACCTTTTGAATCGGAATAACCTTCTGAATCGCGAACATTCACAATCATGTCGCGCACAATTTCATTTGGGGCATCAAAACCAAATGGCGCTGGATTCCCTGTATTTAATTTCAAAATACGTATGCCCTCTTCTTGCATGCGTTCTGCTTCTTCTAAAACAGGACCACGGACATCGTAACTTACGTTATTTAATTTATCGGATTTTTTAAAATTTCTCACACGGACTCCCTCGCTTCACAAATTTATACTCTAAAGTTACGCCAACTATAATGAAAAAGCAATAATAAATATCAGAATTTAATAAAAAATTGATGGTTTTTCCGTAATAAACAAGAGCGTGGGACAAAAATCACTTTGGATTTTTGCTCCACGCTCAAAAACTGATAAACGGCGGGAACAGAAGCAACTCCTTCTTATTTCTCGGAGTTAAACACTTCTGTCCCGACCTCTTGTTATACTAGTTGATGCAGATGATGGGACTCGAACCCACACGGACATCTGTCCACATGACCCTCAATCATGCTTGTCTGCCAATTCCAACACATCTGCATTTTAAGAGCACTTATTTATCCTAAAATAATTACTGGTCTTTGTCAAGATAACAAAGACCAGAATCGTTAGATTTGTTCTTTTTTCGCTTGCCAGGACAAACGCCCATGACATTTTCCGCAGACATATCGTGTCGTATCAATTCGTCGTTTTCTGAGGATGACTTCTCCACAAGACTGACATTGGTACTGATGGAAAACTGCTTTTTTCCGTTCTACCAGAGGCGGTGCGTAACGGGCACCGCCAGTCTTAGCCAATAACTCTTTAAAGTCCTTATCTTTATGCTGATAGCCTTTGCCAGCTAAATGTAAATGATAGTGACATAACTCATGCTTAATGACTTTTTCCAGTTCCTCTTGTCCATACTTTAAAAAGACAGTTGGATTAAAATCCAGGTGATGCGAAGCTAAATGATAGCGACCGCCCGTAGTTTTTAACCGCTGATTAAATGTAGCTTGATGCAGAAAAGGTTTCTGAAAAAATACGATTGAAATTTTTTCCACTAGCGTTTGAAGCGTTTGATCTGTCATCAAGACTGGTTGAGACTCTTTCATTGTTACTCTTTTCTATCAGCACGAGGCAACATGGTTAAACTAATACGCCCCTTTTTCAAGTCAACATCTTCTACCCAAACTGTGACTACATCACCCACCGCAACAATATCCGTTGGGTGCTTAACAAATTTAGGACTTAACTTAGAAATGTGGACTAAGCCATCTTGCTTCACACCAATATCGACAAACGCACCAAAGTCAATTACGTTTCGAACAGTCCCTTGCATTTCCATTCCTGGTTTCAAATCTTCCATCGTCAACACGTCTTTACGTAAAAGTGGTGCTGACATCTCATCACGCATATCACGACCTGGTTGGATTAAACTAGCAATAATATCCGTGAGTGTTTCTGAACCTACTTCTAACTCAGTAGCTAATTGATTCACTGGTAACTGTTTCAATTTTTCGATAGCTTCTGCTGTCCCTAATTCTTTAGAAGCAATCCCTGCTTTTTCTAAAATTGCTTGTGCTACTGGATAACTTTCTGGGTGAATGCCAGTGTTATCTAACACATTTTTGCCATTAGGAATTCGCAAAAAGCCAATTGCTTGTTCAAATGCTTTTGGTCCTAAACGAGGTACTTTTTTGACTTGATTTCGTGCTGTAAAGACACCATTTTCATCACGATAAGTGACTAAGTTTTGCGCCGTTGTTTTATTTAAGCCAGAAATATGTTGTAAAAGTTGAGCACTCGCTGTATTCACATCAACACCAACTTGGTTTACTGCAGTTTCCACAACAAAATCCAATTGCTCGGCAAGACGTTTTTGCGATACGTCATGCTGATATTGACCGACCCCGACTGCTTTGGGATCAATTTTTACTAATTCTGCCAACGGATCTTGCAAACGACGTGCAATGCTGACCGCACTTCGTTCTTCGACTTGTAAATCAGGAAACTCTTTACGAGCCACTTCACTCGCAGAGTAAACGGAAGCCCCTGCTTCATTAACAATCACGTAAAAGACGTCCCGTTTCACCGCTTTTAATTGCTCTGCCACAAACAATTCAGATTCACGACTTGCCGTTCCGTTTCCAATAGCTACCATGTCCACTTGATAGTCTTCAATGATCTTTTTAAAGGCTGGACCAGCGGCTTCACGTTTCGCAGCAGTCGCTGGTTTATGTGGATAAATCACTTGAATTGCTAAAACTTTACCAGTTTCATCGACAACTGCTAATTTACAGCCTGTCCGATAAGCCGGGTCAAATCCTAGAACAACTTTTCCTTTAAGTGGTGACTGTAATAATAAATTACGTAAATTTTCACCGAAAATTGCAATCGCTTGTTCATCAGCTTTTTCTGTTAATTCATTGCGGATCTCCCGTTCAATCGCTGGCCCAATAAATCGTTTATAGCTATCTAAATAAGCAGCCTCAATGTATGGAGCAGCAAAACTTGTTGCTTGTTTGCCGATTAGTTGACGTTGGAAATAATCATTAATTTTTGTTTCATCAGCGACAAGGGAAACCTTTAAAATGTCTTCTTTTTCACCACGATTCGTTGCTAAGACACGGTGCGGCACCATTTTGCTAACTGGTTCTGCAAAATCGTAATACATTTCATAGGTCCGCTTTTCGTCTTTTTCTTCATCCTTAACTACGCTAACGTATTGCGCATGTTTAACCATATAATCACGTAACCATGTTCGGTATTTTGGTTCATCGCTAATACGTTCTGCTAAAATTTCATGAGCACCTTGCAAGGCTATCTCGGCGGTTGCAACTTCTTTTTCTTCATTAATAAAAGTAGCCGCTTTAGCTAAGATATCCGCGTTTTCAGGTAAAGAGAGCAACCAATCTGCTAATGGTTCCAACCCTTTTTCTTTCGCGATAGTCGCTTTAGTCCGACGTTTTTGTTTATATGGTCGATATAAATCTTCCACTTGTTGCATTTTTACTGCTTTTTGAATATCTGTTTTGAGTTCTTTTGTTAGTTTTCCTTGCTCTTCAATTAAACGGAGAACTTCTTCTTTCCGCTTTTTCAAGTTTTGTAAATAATGATAACGTTCTTCTATTTCACGGATTTGGACTTCATCTAAACTTCCAGTCATTTCTTTCCGGTAACGGGCAATAAAAGGAACTGTATTTCCTTCATTTAATAAAGTTAAAACCGTTGTTATTTGTTTTGAACGATACGTTGTCAATTCTTTTTGAAGTAGCGCTACTACTTCTTCGTTATAAGCTTCTGCCATTAACTAGATACCTCTTTTCTTATGCATACTTATCTATTTTAGCATATTTTTGCTTCTAAATATAGAAGTGAGGTAACTGATTCATACGATTAAGGAATCAAAATTCTGGTTGCCACGCAGGGGTGCGTTTTTGATATTCGATATCTTGGACAATGCCTTTTTCATTAAAAATCACACCATGTACAGAGCCGCCAAAAATAGCACCACCATCTATCCCAATTTTTCCATCACTTTGCCAAAGGTCCGTGGTCTGCATATCACCATGTAACATCGGAGTAATGGTATGACCAAAAACAATGGTCTTGCCTGTATTATTTTTCCCTTGATGAAAGGGTTCGCGAATCCACAAAAAATCCTTAGGTGCTGTTTGCCGCCAATCTTCCATCGTTAAATCAACCCCAGCATGCACAAATAAGTAATGCTGCCATTCAAAATAAAGTGGTCGTTTTGTTAAAAAATCAATTAACTCTGGATAGCGACTACGGATCATTAAGGCCATTTCTGTTGGTGAGTATTCTGCAGTAGCTCCTGGATGCAAGAGGCTTTCAATTGTTTCCTTGCCACCATTGCGAATATATCCTGCAAACCAGTCCTCTGGATTTTGAAGAAACTGCAAAAAATATTCTTCATGATTGCCTCGTAAATAAACAGCGCCGTGTTGCTCGACAAGTTCTTTTCCTTTGAGAAAACAGGCTTTAGAATGTGGACCACGGTCGTTTAAATCACCAATTAAAACTAGCTGATGCTCAACTGGGTCATAGTCTGTAAGTAAGGCATCAAACAAATCTGCTTGTCCATGAATATCACTGATTACATAAACATATGGTTTCATAAATAAGCCCTCCTAACTTGCTTATATTAAGTATACGCTAAATTTTAAAATATTCTCGTAAAATGTTTGGAAATAAAAAACGAAAATAGGACATAAGTCAAAACGACTTATGTCCCACTCTCTAAATCTTAAAATAATCAGTTGAACAAAAGCAGCACCTACAATTACTCGTTGCAATTTAGCCTTCGAGAGTGATGAACACTTGGAGCTAACTGCTTTTGTCTCTGACTCGTTTGGTTTATTTTTTCTTCTTACCGCCAAACGCATCTTTCATTTTATCAAAGAAGCCTTCTTCTTGTTGTTCAGTTACATTCTGTCCGCCAGCTTTTGCAAAAGCTCGTAGGGCATCCTTTTGTTCTTCATTAAGATTTTTTGGTGTTATTAATTTCACTTTCACGTGTTGATCACCATTGCCCCCACCACGTAAACGTGGCGCACCTTTGCCTCTTAAGCGGAAGTTTGTGCCAGTTTGTGTTCCAGCCGGAATTTTTAATTTCACGTCACCATGAACAGTTGGTACAGTTACTTCGTCCCCTAGAGCCGCTTGGACAAAACTTACTGGTAAATCGTAGTAGATTTCTGAGCCATCTCGATCGAAAATATCACTATCTTCAACACGAAAGACTACATATAAATCACCATATGGTCCACCATTGGTACCCGCTTCTCCTTGGTTAGCTAAGCGCATTTGTTGACCGTCTTCTACTCCAGCAGGCACATTTACTTTGACAGTATGTGCTTTTTTCTCATGACCTGTGCCATGACAAGTTGGACATGGTTCTTTAATTTCTTTCCCTGTGCCATGACACACATCACAAGTTTGACGACTCATCATACGACCTAATGGCGTTTGACGTTCAACATTGATTGTTCCAGAGCCATGACATTTATGACAAGTTTCTGGGTGTGTGCCTGGTTTGGCGCCATTACCGCCACAGGTTGCACAAGTATCTTCTCGATTGTACTTAATCTCTTTTTCGACACCGAAAATAGCTTCTTCAAATTTCAATTGAATTGTATATTGTAAATCGGCGCCTTGTCTTGGTGCATTTGGATCAACAGAACGGCCACCGCCGCCACCAAAGAATGAATCGAAAATATCTTCGAATCCACCAAAACCACTACTGCTAAATCCGCCGCCACCGAAACCGCCAAAGCCACCAGCGCCGCCACCGTAATTAGGATCAGTTCCTGCATGGCCATATTGGTCATAGGCCGCTTTTTTCTGTGGATCACTTAATACTTCATACGCTTCAGAAACTTCTTTAAATTTTTCTTCCGCATCGGCTTCTTTGTTAATATCTGGATGGTACTTTTTGGAAAGTTTGCGGTATGCTTTTTTAATTTCATCATCTGAAGCACCTTTTGCTAATCCTAGCACTTCATAATAATCTCGTTTCGTCGCCATTGACTTCCCTCCAACTTTCTTCAAACTTTACAATGTGTTTAGAACCAGCCAAATTCATCGATTGCTTTCGGTCTCTCTGGTTGGATTATCTGTCACACCTTGAATCAGTGTTACTAGCTGTGAATAGGTATTTTCAGCTTGTTTAACATCGTTGTAATCATACCACAGTTCTTTCAAAACCTAAATAGTTTCTTGCTAACTTGATTGTGGTTGATTTTCTCACAAAAGACAAGGGACTGGGACATTAGTCATTGTACTAATGATCCAGTCCCTAAAATCAATTGTTATTGATTATTTGTCATCACCATTTACTTCTTCAAAATCAGCATCAACAACATCATCAGCGCCACCTTGAGCAGCTTCAGGATTTTCTTGTGCTTGTTGTTGCGCAGCTTGTTCGTAAAGTTTTACTGTTAAGTTTTGGACGATTTCATTCAATGAATCACGTTTTGCTTTCATTTGTTCGATATCGTTTGCTTCGATGGCTGCTTTTAATTCATCACGCGCATCTTCTGCTTTTTTCACTTCTTCAGCGTCTACTTTTCCTTCTAATTCTTTCAATGTTTTATCAACAGTGAATAATAAAGCATCTGCATCGTTACGTAAGTCAACTTCTTCTTTACGTTGTTTATCTGCTTCAGCGTTTGCTTCAGCATCTTTTACCATACGTTCGATTTCATCATCAGATAAACCTGAAGAAGATTTAATCGTGATTGTTTGTTCTTTTTGAGTGCCTAAGTCTTTCGCACGAACATTTACAATCCCGTTTTTATCAATGTCAAAGCTTACTTCAATTTGTGGCACACCACGAGGAGCCGCAGGAATATCTGTTAATTGGAAACGACCTAATGTTTTATTATCAGCGGCCATTGGACGTTCACCTTGTAAAACGTGAATATCAACAGCTGGTTGATTGTCAGCAGCAGTTGAGAAGACTTGTGATTTACTTGTTGGAATCGTAGTGTTACGATCAATTAATTTTGTAAATACGCCACCCATTGTTTCAATCCCTAATGACAACGGTGTTACGTCTAATAAGACAACGTCTTTAACATCACCAGTGATTACGCCACCTTGGATTGCAGCACCCATTGCTACTACTTCGTCAGGGTTAACTGATTTGTTTGGTTCTTTGTTTGTTTCTTTGCGAACAGCTTCAACTACAGCTGGAATACGTGTTGAACCACCAACTAGGATAACTTCGTCGATTTCAGAAGGATTTAAACCAGCATCTTTCAAGGCTTGACGTACTGGTACTTTTGTACGTTCAACTAAATCACTTGTTAATTCATCAAATTTTGCACGAGTTAAGTTCATTTCTAAGTGCAATGGTCCTGCTTCGCCAGCAGTAATAAATGGCAAGCTGATTTGTGTGCTTGTTACACCTGATAAGTCTTTTTTCGCTTTTTCAGCAGCATCTTTCAAACGTTGTAATGCCATTTTATCGTTAGCTAAGTCAATGCCATTTTCTTTTTTAAATTCTGCAACCATGTAGTCAATGATTTTATTATCAAAGTCATCCCCACCTAGGTTGTTATCACCGGCTGTTGATAATACATCGAAAACGCCATCGCCTAATTCAAGGATTGACACGTCGAATGTACCACCACCAAGGTCAAAGACAAGAATTTTTTCATCTTTGTCTGTTTTATCTAAGCCATAAGCTAAAGCTGCTGCTGTTGGTTCGTTAACGATCCGTTCTACTTCTAAACCAGCAATTTTACCAGCATCTTTTGTTGCTTGACGTTGCGCATCGTTGAAATATGCAGGAACTGTAATAACTGCTTTTTCAACTTTTTCACCTAAATAGTCTTCAGCAAAACCTTTTAAATATTGTAAGATCATTGCAGAAACTTCTTGTGGTGTATATGATTTTCCTTCAACATCAACTTTGTAGCCAGCTTCACCCATGTGACGTTTAATAGATGAAATCGTGTTAGGATTTGTAACAGCTTGACGTTTTGCTACTTCGCCCACTTGAATTTCACCGTTTTTGAATGAAACGACCGAAGGAGTTGTGCGGTTACCTTCTGGGTTTGCAATAATTTTCGCTTCGCCGCCTTCTAGCACTGCGACAGCTGAGTTTGTTGTTCCTAAGTCAATACCAATAATTTTACTCATAGTGAATATCTCCAATCTGTATTAGTTTTCTATAATAATATATTTTTAATTAACGTTTGTTATTGTGCAACAATGACCATTGATGGTCGCAACACACGATCTTGTAATTTGTACCCTTTTTGTAGAACTTCAACAATGGTATCTGCTGGGGTTTCTTCAGAAGCAGGGACTGTTTGAACGGCTTGATGTAAATTTGGATCAAAGGTTTCACCCATTGCTGGGATTTCTTCAATTCCTTCTTCTTTTAAAGCCACAGTAATACTTTCTAGCACCATCGAAATACCTTTTTTCAAGCTTTCGCCTTGTTCATCTGATACTTCAATAGCCATTGCTCGTTCTAAATTATCAATGGATGGTAAAATCTTTTTACCTAAATCTTGTGAGCGGTAACGAACTAATAATTCTCGTTCGTTTTTATTTCGATTGCTCATATTAGCAATTTCGGCTCTTGCCCGCAAGAACTTGTCTTCCATTTCGGAAAGCTCTGCTTTAAGATTTTCAATCTCTGTTGCTTCAACTTCTACTTCAGAAACGCCAGCAGCATCAACAGCTTCCATTTCTTCTTGTAATTCTTCTTGCTTCTCTTCTTTTTTACTCACTTCAGCAACTTCCTTTCTCTTTATGCATCTACTTCTTATCCTAACAAGGTTTGCTTAATTACCTAAAAAACGGTAATAGTCACCTAGTTGTGAAGCTAGCTCATGTCGAAACGTGTCTACCAAACCGAATATTTTTGAATACGGCATACTGGTTGGTCCTAGCAGGGCAATTGTTCCTTTGCCATGTCCTGATACTTCATACGTAGCAGTGATCATGCTCATATCTTCTAAGAGATTGTTGCCAATTTCTGAGCCGATACGAAAAACAATTGGATTTTCTGTTGTTGCAGAACCATTTAATAAATGCGTCAGCTCATCAGAATTTTGCATAAAGGAATAGACAGATTTCAATTGTTCAATATCTTGTTTGATGCCAAAATCTAACAAATTCATGCGACCACCGACAAAGACTTTTTCTTCAAAGGCATGTCCTAACATCTCATCGAATAAGTTCATCATTCCTTCTGGCGTTTGGAAATAGCGATGTAAAATCATCGGAATCTCCGTCCGCAAACGATGATAAACGGTCAACAAAGGTTGTCCAACCAACTTATCATTGATGATTTGTGTCATTTTTTCAAGATCTTGGCTAGAAACAGCGGCAGGAATGGCAAATACTTGGTTTTCAACATTGCCTTTATCTGTCACTATAATAGCAAGGACTTGCCGATCATTCAAAGGAACCATTCGAAAGCCGGTTAATTTCCGTTCTTTCACTTCAGGTCCTAATGAAAAAGCAGTATAACTTGTCAATTCTGATAGAATTTCAGCTGATTGTCGAATAATATCATTAATCTCATGAAATTCTTTTCCAAAAGATTGACGGATCCTTCTAAGTTCGTTCTCTTCTACTTGTGTTGGCTGTAAAAGATGATCCACGTAGTAACGATATCCAGCCATTGAGGGGATTCGCCCTGAAGAAGAATGGGTCTTAGCTAATAAGCCGTATTCTTCTAATGCTTTCATATCATTACGAATTGTGGCAGAACTAGAGGCAATGCCATCCTCCATCAATTTCTTAGAACCGACAGGTAAGCCCGTGTTCGTGTAATTTTGGATGATAAGTCTCAAGATATTTTGTTGTCTTTCTGTAATCATCGTTATTACCACCCTTCATTAGCACTCTTAACATCTAAGTGCTAACTACATATACTAATATAACAAGTCCTTACCTTTTTGTCAAGGGAAATACGCAACTTTTTAGCACTCTTAACGCAAGAGTGCTAATCGCTGCAAATCACCTTCAAAACCCACTAATACCAGCCTTTGTGATAAAAAAATCATCGAAATGCTTTGTCATACTTCGATGATTTTTTTATTTTTTTACTCTTTTTCACTTAACAAAAATGCTTCAAAAACATTATTCCCCACAAATAGTCCTTTTTTCGTTAAACGTAAGATATCTGCTTCTTCAATTAATAATTCTTCTTTGATTAAGCGTTGAATGACCTCTCCATAAATTGCTTCAATTGGTTCATGAAATTTTTGTTGGAATTTTTGTTTAGAAATACCTACTTTTTTACGTAAGCCTAAAAATAGCTCCTCTTCTATTTGATTTAGACGAGTTAATTCTTCAGTCTCCACAATTGGCAATTGATTTTCTCGCAAGGGTTTCAAATAATGTTGGATTGGGCCGTGATTTTTGTAACGATTTTGTCCAAGATAGCCGCTGGCACCTGCGCCAAATCCATAGTAGTGGTCATTATTCCAATAAGCTAGATTATGCTGGCTTTCTTTTCCTGTTAAAGCAAAATTACTGACTTCATATTGATGACGTCCTTTTTTCTCCATTGCTTCAATCGTTTCGTCAAACATCTGTGCTTCGATTTCTTCTTCAGGCAGCTGTAACCGTCCTTGACGAACCCAGTTCATGAACATTGTTTTATTTTCAAGAATTAATGAATAAAGCGAATAGTGTGGCAAGTCCAATGCTAAGGCTCTTGTCAAAGTATCGCGAAAACTTTCCAATGTTTGTCCAGGTAAAGCATAGATTAAGTCAATACTGACATTGGTAAAATTTTCTTTCTCTAAAAATTTCATTGTTTCATAAACATCTGCGGCGGTGTGCTTGCGACCGATTTTTTTGAGCAAGCGATCATCAAATGTCTGAACGCCCATCGAAAGACGATTGACGCCATAGTTTTTCATGACTCGTAATTTTTCTTGGGTTAAATCACCAGGGTTTGCTTCCACCGTAAATTCATTTCGGTCATCAAACGTTAGCTGTTCGCGAACCCCTTTTAGTAGCACGTCTAACTGTTTCGCTGATAATGAAGTTGGCGTGCCTCCGCCAATATAGATGGTTTTCATTTCTTGTTCTGGATACAATGCTTGCGTAAGTTGAATTTCTTTTAATAAACTCTGAATATATTCATCAACTGGTTGTCCTTCTAAAAAGACCTTGTTAAAATCGCAATAATAACAAATATGCTCACAAAATGGAATATGAATATAGGCCGACCGATCGAACATCGGCGTTGAAGTTGAAAGTTGGTTTGTTTTGGTCATTAGCTCGTTTTATCTCCTTATTACCAAAAAGCTCGTTCTTTTTGGAAAGTCTCTACTAGCCATACTAACTGTAAATGACAAATAAATCCATAAAAAAATTCGCGCAGCCACTTAAAACAACAACGAGGAGCTGTCATAAAAACCGACACCTCCTCAACCTTGAAAGAAAAGTAAAAAAATTTTTCTATATATAATAGTACAAATCAGTTACAGTAATTGACCGTAACGTTTGACGTATAAAACTTTAATGAACGCAACCAGTGCTAAATAAGCAACAATTGTCGGGATTAAATACAAGAAATAGCTTGGTGATAAACCGACAAATCCTAGTTCTGCACCGAAAGCGGTAAAGGGTAAAACAGTTCCGAGAACAATCCCTGCTGTAGTGACTAACGTCATAATTCCAGAAGCACTACTTTGAAGGAAAGGCATTTTTTCTGTTCGTAGGAAATGCAAGACGAGCATTTGGGACCATAAGGACTCAATGAACCACCCTGCATGGAAAATACCGATAAAGAGCAATTGATCTGCTCCATTTAATTCAAAGAATGAGCCACCTAGGATAGCCGGACACACAATGAAATACATAAATAAATAGGTAACAATATCAAAAATAGAACTCGTTGGACCAAACCAACGCATAAAATTACCAATTGATTTTGGTTCCCATTTTTTTGGTTTTTCTACGTATTCTTCATCTACTTTGTCCCAAGGAACTGACATACACGAAGTATCGTAAATAAGATTTAATAATAGCGATTGAATCGGAGCAATCGGTAAAAATGGTAAAAAGATACTTGCCGGGATCACGGAAAAAACATTGCCAAAATTAGAACTTGCTGTTAATTTGACGTACTTCATCGTGTTCGTAAACACGCGCCGTCCAGATAAAATTCCTTTTTCCAAAACCATTAAATCTTTTCTCAATAAAATTACATCCGCCGATTCTTTCGCCACATCGACAGCTGTATCAACAGAGATTCCTACATCAGCAGCACGCATTGCTCCAGCATCATTTATTCCATCACCTAAAAAGCCAACAGTTTGACCATTTTCAGTTAACGCATTTACAATACGAACTTTTTGGTCAGGCGTAATTTTGGCGAAAATATTATACGCTTGAACGGTTTTTCTTAATTCTTCTTGGTTTAATTGTTGAAGTTCATTTCCTGTAATAATTTTTTCGCCAGCCAGACCAACTTCTTTACAAACAGAATGCGTCACATACTGATTGTCCCCCGTTAATACTTTCACAGCTACATTATGTTGATGCAAGGCGTGAATAGCTGCCGCTGCTGTTTCTTTTGGCGGATCTAAGAAAGCAAGATAACCTTGTAAAATCAACTCTGATTCATCTTTAGTTGTATACTCCCATTCAGCCGCTTCGACTTTTTTATCGGCAATTGCTAGAACGCGCAAACCATCTCGATTTAAAGCTTCAACGTCTTTGGTAATTTTTTGACGTAGCGTCTCTGTTAAAGGCACAATTTCGCCATCTAAAAGTACCTGTGTGCAGACCAAGAGCATTTCTTCAACCGCCCCTTTGGTAATTAAGCGTGTTTCTCGTGTTTTAAACTCTTTGATAATCACACTCATTCGACGTCGATTGAAATCGAAAGGAATTTCATCTACTTTATAAAAATCATCTGATTGTATATCACTTTCTTGCGTCGCCGCTTGAATAACGGCGTTATCCATTAAATTACGCAAGCCCGTTTGAAAATAACTGTTTAGAAATGCTAAATCCAAGACTTTTTGATCTTCTTGGCAACCAATATTATAGTGGTATTCTAAAATTACTTTATCTTGTGTTAAGGTACCTGTTTTATCCGTACAAAGTACATCCATCCCGCCAAAATTTTGAATGGCATTGACATTTTTCATAATCGTGCCTTCTTTAGCCATTTCTCGAGAACCTTTGACTAAATTGGTTGTTACAATCATAGGTAACATTTCTGGTGTCAAGCCGACAGCTGTGGCAATCGCAAACATTAACGCTTCCACCCAATCGCCTTTTGTTAACCCATTAATTAGAAAAACAGTTGGCGTAATGACCAACATAAAGCGAATCAGCACCCAGGTTGTTTTATTAATTCCTGTTTCAAAACTTGTCTGCTGCTGCTCTTCTCCGTTATCAGAAGCCATCCGCCCAAATAATGTTTGATTACCAACTTTAATGACAATGCCCAAACCAGTGCCACTAATGACATTTGTTCCTAAAAACAAAAGATTGTCGTATTCTGTATCAATTTGATCACTATCTTTTTGATGAGTCGCGTGTTTTTCAATGGGAAAACTCTCTCCAGTCAAGGATGATTGGGAAACAAATAAGTCTTTAGATTGGATTAAACGTAAATCGGCTGGAATCATATCGCCAGCGGATAGTTGGACTAAGTCGCCACACACAACTTCCTCAATAGGAATTTCCATTTGCTTCTTGTCACGAATGACTGTCGCTGTAACTTTAATCATATTTTGTAATTTTTCAACTGCATTGCTTGATTTGACTGATTGGACAAAACTCATCGTGCCACTTAAGATGACCATCGCTAACATGATTAACACGCCAGTAACATCTTTTTCCTCTGGCGCAGCATAGACATATTCTGTAAAAAATGAAATCGTTGCTAGTGCTAATAACACCAAAGTAAACGGCGTGATATACGATTTTATAAAAAGTCGCAGCCGTGAAGCTTTTTTTTCATTCATAATTTTGTTGCGGCCATAACGTTCTTGTAATTCTTCAATATCTTGGTGTTTAATGCCATCCCAAGTTGAGCCAAAACGTTGTAAAACTTTTTCTACTTCTGAATGGGCAAACTTTTTGTAACTATAGTCATGGCCCAAGTGACGCATTTTCTTTTCCATTTTCTTTCACCTCATTTATCTGTTGTTGACTTGAATTGACGATCGGTTCATCTTCCATTTTCCTCACCCTTTCCACAAAAAAAGACACGCTGAAAACTCAACGTGTCAAAGAATAATCGTTCTTATCGTTGAGCTTTAGCACTATACAACGTAAAAAGCGATTGCTTTTAGCTACCTTAAGAAAAGCCTTCATTCGACAGTTCCTGTTCTACCCATTGGCGTCTCTCGACATTTTTGGGCAGTAGCCTATGTTTGTATAGGAGCCTCACCTAACAAATCTTATTTAATTACAACAGCAAGTATAATTCTTCCTTGAAAAAATAACGATATAGAAAAAGTTTTTAGCAGATAACTTTTTGTCCCTTCAGTAACAAAAAGAAAAATAATCCGCTTATTTACTATGGTTTTCTGGTATGATTCGTATTTATTCATAGAATCATAACTGGTTAAATTAATCTAAAGACCGTCAGATAGCCTTGTCGAGAAGCTTTTCTTCTGCTATTTTTTGTATAGTTAAAGAAACGGCGGTGAGGAAAATGAAATTACAACAACTAGAATATTTTATGGCAGTTTCAAAGTATGCGAGTTTTACTTTAGCTTCTCAAAAGCTCCATACGAGTCAACCTTATTTAAGTACCCAGCTCAAGGAGTTGGAACGTGAATTAGGTGCTTCATTAATTTTAAGAGACAAAAAACATTGTCGGCTTTCTCCAGCAGGCGAAGTCGTCGCCAAGCGAACAGAAATGATTTTTGCACTCATTAAGGAAGCGCAAGAAGAGATTAATGAATTAGTGACCCAAGGATCGACAACGACCATTCGGATTGGAACAAACTTAATTGATATAGATAAAGCATTTGGAGAAGTCTTGTTGTTATTTAATCAATCCTATCCGTATGTAAGTATTGATTTTAAGTATTATTACGATCTTGAAACAGCCCTGGAAACAGATTTAATTGACATTGGGATTGGGATATTTTTGGATACCTCGATTCCATTAGAGAAAGAATTAATTTATACAGAAAGCTATCTCCTTTGTGTCAATAAAAATCATCCTTTAGCCCATGCCGATAGCGTAACGATTGACGAAATTCGTTCTTTACCTTTTGCTGCATATTCCGATCAAGTATATGAAAAAAAAGTGTTTAAACGTTGGGAACGTAAAATCAATTGGGAAAATCGGCAAATCGTCATCGAACTCCCTTCTCTTCATTTAGTCTTAGACATGGTCCAACGAGAAAAAGCCTGTAGCATCCTTCCCTATTCACTCACTGATGAACTAAACAGACGTAACTTAGTTGGTATTCCTCTGGAAGATAGTCCAGAACGAGCCATCTATTTAGTTCAGAATAATCATCACGGACATTGTGAAGCGCACCGTTATTTATTCGAACAATTACGTTATTTATTCTAGGAATAGAAAAAGGAGGAATTCCCATGGAACTATTTCGTTTACATTATTTTTTAGAGTTATGCAAAGTGAAACAATTTACTAAAGCAGCCGAAAATTTAGCAATTTCTCAAGCTGCATTAAGTAAGCAAATAAAAATTCTTGAAGCAACGTTAGGCGCGGAACTTTTTAATCGCCAAGGTCAAACTACCACCTTAACGCCGGCTGGATTAATTTTAGAAAAATATTGTTGGCGCATCACCAATGAGTTGGTCTCGATTGAAGAAGAGCTAAAAGAAATTAATCATTCTTCCAACCATATTTATGTAGCCACTTATCTCTGTGATTTAGAATATAAATTGAATGACTTACTAATGACAACATTAACGGATCGTTCATCCAACTTACAAGTCCACACTATTATTACAGAAAATATTCTTCAATCCTTGGAAACAATGGATGCAGATTTTGGTATTTCCTTTGCTGACTTACCATTACCTGAACATATTGGTAAAATTGATTTATTTACAGCAAATTATCAATTCATTTTAAGAAACGATCATCCAGCTTTGGCAAAAGCCACGACGGAAGAAATTTTAAAAGAACTAACAATGTACCCCTTCGTCCGTTTAAATACCGAATTTTCCGAGCAAAACAAATTAACCAATTGGCTAGATACTACGTTTTCTAATTTTTCTCCAGAGAAAGTCATTCAAGTGGATACTCTTTCACTTATTACTCACTTGGTGTCTCATTCCGATAGTTTCGCTATTGTCCCCGAATACACAAATATTCAACTTTTAGACAATTCGATTCATACACTGACTTACCAAGAACTACCTAAACGAAACATGGCAGTTTATTATTTAAAAGAACGTTACATGAGTCGACAACTTCAACAACTTTTGGCTGAATGCCAAAAACAATTTCAATAGTAAAAACCAAGACTAGAGCTTGTCGGCAAGCGAGTTCCAGTCTTGGTTTTTATTTGTGTTTTCAGGTAGTGACTTCTCTTCCTTTAACAAATCCTAAAGAAGTGATAGCCATCACTAACGAAGTGCCTCCTTGACTTAAAAACGGAAGCGGAATACCTTTTAACGGCAACAGTCCAATCACCGCACCGATATTCTCCACCGTTTGAAAAACCAGCGAAAAAATGAGGGCGACACAGATGTACATACAAAAACGCGAATTGCTCCGCAAGCCAGCTACTAAAACTTGATAAAACAAGTAAAAATAGAGAAAAACAACAGTGGCACTGCCCACAAAGCCCCAGGCTTCCCCGATAAAAGTAAAAACCATATCAGACTCACGAACAGGAACATACACTTCAATCCCATGCACACCCTTGCCAAATAAACCACCCGAACCAATTGCCAATAAGCCTTGTACTTGTTGATAGGAGATTTTATCGACATAATCATAGGGATGAATCCATGCTAAAATTCGATCCAATTGATATTGTTTAAAATGTAAAAAGAAGAGTACTTTGTGCCCCCACTCTGTAAAGACTAACAGAATCAAGACCACGCCTAACGTTGCTAAAGCACTGAAAATAATGATTAAAATTTTACGATCAATTCCTGAAATAACTAAAAGAGATAGGATAATCGTTACGAAAACAAGGGATGTCCCAAAATCTTTTTGTACCGCCATCAAGAAAAAAACAGGGACACTAACCGCAACGATTTTTTTTAGAAGTTGCTTGTCTGAACGCCATTTATCAGACCAGTCTTGTTGCTCATGTTGGACAATAATTTTTGCCAACATTAAAATAAACGCAATTTTCGCAATTTCTGATGGCTGAAATTTAATAAACCCTAAATCTAACCAGCGCTTTGTGCCCGTCAATAAATACATTCCTTTGTCATAGGAAAAATACAAAGCACTCATTAAGATTAATGAAAACCCATAGAAAAAAGGAGCTACTTTCCAAATAAACTTCTGTGACAGCCGACTAGCTAAAAACATGCCTGCATAGCCAACAAAAATAAAGAAGAGTTGTTTTAATGCTGGCACAGTTCCGTCTTTTCCTTCATTAACGGCAATCCAATATTGCACACCAGAAGATAAAAGTGTGAGTAAAAAAATGGGCAATAATAAATCATAATTAAGATGTAAGTTGAATTTTTTTGTATTGACCATTTAACTGCCGCCTTTCGTTTGCAATAATTTTAATGACGATTCCTAATGCCACTGAAAAGATTAAATAACTTGTCCCACCGTAACTAACAAACGGTAAAGGAATTCCCGTCATTGGAATCAAACCCAAAACGCCACCAATGTTAATCGCCGTTTGAGCTAAAATCAAGGTCCCGACCCCTAACAAAAACAAGCCGTAACAATGATTTTTTATTACACAACTACTCCGCAAAATCGAGGCCGCTAAAAATAACAAAAGAAATAGCAATAGTAAGCCGCCAATCAAACCAAGTTCTTCCACAATCACCGCAAAGATAAAATCGGTTTGACCTTCTGGCAAGCCACCTTTTTTTACCATACCATTGGCTAATCCAGTGCCCCAAAACCCACCGTTATACATCGCTAAATAGGCCATTGAAGGCTGAAATCCGCGATCATGAAAGGATAAAAACGGATTTTTCAAAACAACTAAGCGGTCATACACATGCGCAAAAAAATGTGGTAAGTAGCGGTGATCGCCTAGAAAAATAATTATTTTAGAAAGAAGCGCCGCGCTAGCAACGACAATCCCCGCAGCAATTACACTAAATTTTGCATGAATACTTGCTGAGAAAATTAAGACACTGCCAATAACTAAAATAAGAATAGCCCCGCCAACTTTGGGTTGAATCAAAACTAAAAATGCAACGACCAAAACAAACAGCCATTGTTTCCTTAACTGCTTCGTTGTCAAGCCATTTTCTTTTTCACCTAAATAACAGCTCAAGTAATAAATAATCGCAAAATTACAAAGTTCTGATGGCTGAAATTGGATTCCAAAGAGAGAAATCCAACGTTGTGCGCCATTCGCTGCTACACCAAAAAAAGGTAGTCGAACCATTAGCAGTAATAGTACCGAAACTAAAAGCAGTCCAATCGCAATTTTCTTATTAAATAACACTTCTAATCGAACTTTGTAGATCACGAACATTAGCACCCAGCTGAGACACATAATAATGCCTTGTTTAATAAACACAGCAGTGGGCTTCACACCTTGCATCAGCAAGTCATAGCTACTGGCGCTATAAATCATTAACGCGCCAATAATACTTAATATAATAAAGGTCAAAAGAATTTTTGTTAGACCTAAAGTACGTAGATTCATTCTCTCACCTCTATCTTTTTCTAATTAAATCAATCTTACCAGTCTGAGTTAGAAAACAAATAGAGAGTTTTTTATAGAACTATTACTAAGCTTACATAACAAAAAGTAGCTAGACTTGGTTCATTTCACCTAGTTTCGCTACTTTTAAAAAAAGACATTTATATAATTTTTGTGTGTTGCTCACATTTCTGATAAATTTTTCCAAACTTATCTCTTTCTAAATACTGATAATCTACTAAATACCGTCTCAAAAGTGCATAATCTTCATAGATTTCTCTAAGTCGCTGATTGACTTCTTTTTCCGTATATTCTTTCCCAAATTCAAATTGGTTGGCCACACGTTGAAACACTTGGACTTTTTTCGCATTTTTCTTGGGAATAACCAGCAACTTTCCTTCTTTAAAAAAATTTTCAACCATGTTTATTCTCCTTTTTTTGTTTTGACTATTGTTTAGAAAATTGATGATTCAGTTTTTCTTTCTGTTTATCAGTCCATTTGCCAGCGACTTCATTGACAATTGTTTCAGCAAAATCACCTACTTTTTCTCCCGTAATATTTTTGATAGGTGTTCCGTTAGCAGCTCCTTCTTCAAACAGATCAAGTAAATCAGTCAACGCATTGAACATATTGGCTCCGCTATGATCTGAAAAATGCCATGCATATTTTTCAATTTCTTGAAATACTTGTCGATACTCTGCTGGTAATGCTGCAATCCGTCGTTTATATTCTTTGTACTCTTTTTTATCCCCAACAACTTTTTTGATCAACGCTTTAAAATCTGACATGCTCTATCCCTCCATTTTTTTCATCTTGTTTACTTGTTTTGAAAGCAACGTCCAACGCTGCCAAAAATCAGCGAGTTCTGCTTCTCCTGATGAGGTTAAGCGATAGAACTTCCGCATTGGCCCTTTTTCTGAAGGCTTTTTTTCAGCTATAACCCATTGATTTTTTTCTAAACGCAGTAAAATCGTATAAACGGTTCCTTCAACAATTTCAGTAAACCCTTGGTCATTTAAAATTTTTGTAATTTCATAACCATATGTTTCTTTCCTTTGGATGATGGCTAAAACTAAACCTTCTAAAATGCCTTTTAGCAACTCTGTCTGCTTCACTGCTTTTCCTCCCCAAACTACTCTTTAGTACTATGTACCACTACATAATAATACTAAGTACCGGTTCTGTCAACTACTTTGTAATAAAAAGTAGTAAAGACACGACAACTACCAGTACTTAACTAGTGGTTGTCGTGTCTTATTATTCTTTATTCATTTATTCCGAGGTCTGCTTCAAAGGCTTCTAATTCTGCAAGGTGTGTTTCTGGATAAGCAAAGCATGTTGAAAAATGCCACTCCCCACCACTTGTGCCAAAATAACCTGGCAGTAATTCCAAAGCCAATAATGCTTCTGATGTTTCTTTTTCAGGTAACGTAATCTGAAAAGTAGTCGCTGGAACAAAACCGAACTTCGTATAGTAAGTTGGATGGCCCAGGATAATCAATCCACCGATCCCTAATTCTTTGGCCTTCTGCACAGAATGCTTAATTAATGCTGAGCCTACGCCCTTGTTCTGAGCTTCTGGATGGACACTTAACGGCCCAACGGTCAAAACAGCCTTTTCTGTATGATCAGGTAATCGTAGTTTGGCTTTTGAAGACATAATATGACCCGTTAAATTTCCTTGATCAGTTTCTGAAACTAAGGACAACTCCGGAATAAAGTCGGCACTTTCTCTTAATAAATGCACGATAAAATGCTCTGTGGGACACCAGTTTTCGGTCAAGTTTAATTCCTTAAACGCTTGATACGTTAAACGTTCTACAGCTTGATACTCTGCAGGTCTTTCTTGACGAATCTTCATTATTTGTCCTCAGATTGTTGGAAATAGTCAGCCGTATCTCGTTCATCTTGTTTTAATTGGTCGATCAAGGCTTCAGCCCCATTAAATTTCACTTGGTCACGTAAATAATGATTCCAACGAACCACCACTTGTTCACCATAGATGTCTTGATGGAAGTCCAAAATATAGACTTCCACGGTTAAATCGCGTCCTTCTCCAAAGGTGTCATTATGACCGATTGAGCCCATGCCGACATACCATTTGCCACCGACTTCGATTTGTACAGCATAGACGCCAATTCTTGGTAAGCGCACGGTGCTTTTCACTTTGACATTAGCGGTCGGGAAACCTAATAAACGGCCACGAGCATCGCCATGGACAACTGTTCCTTCTGTTTCATAAATATATCCTAACAACTCCGTGACCTCCTCCATTTCGCCGGCTTCCATTTTTTCGCGAATTCTTGTTGAGCTAATTTTGGCACCAGTCATTTCTTCTTTTGGTACTGTCACCACTTCAAAACGGCCTTGCGCATAAGTTGGTAACTGTTTGACTCCAGCGATTTCTTTAGGACCATACGTATAATCAAACCCAGAGACTGCCACTGCACTATTTAAATTAACGATATACTGATCGACAAAATCTTGCGGTTTTAATTGAGCAAACGCTGAAGTAAATTCGACAATATATAAAATATCAACGCCCAAGTTGGCCATTAGGCGTTCTTTTTGTTCCAAGCTAGTTAAATATTTCATATTTTCTGGTAAAACTTTTTGAAAAACGATTGATGGGTGTTGGTTGAAGGTCATCACAGCTAACTTCAAGCCTTTTTCCTCAGCAATCTTTTTGCCTGTTTCAATTACTTTTTGGTGGCCTTTGTGAACACCGTCAAAGAAGCCTAGGACCATCACGACTTCTTCATTAGGAATTTGATTGGGTTCATAGGGATGATGTAGTTGAATAACTTGCATGTGCAAAAACTTCCTTCTTTTTTATTTAATTGTTCCGTAGAACTTTACTTGGTTTCAATAATTTATCATGCGTTGGGTGTGGCATGTATAAACTAACCACTTGATTTTGGTAAAATAAAGCAACTAAGGATTCTGGCATTGCCTTTATTCCTAGTTCTTTTTTGTGCAAACGCATGCCATTTTTTACTTTTTGATACAATTCATCTGATAAATCAATTCGTGGGAATTGTTCTACTGCTGTCTCAATGGGCAACAGGCATTGATCGATTGTTTCAGCAGCCATTTGTTTGGCTACTTCTTCTAACGTTAAGCATTGCGCAGCTTGCAAACCGCCACTTGCCGTTCTCGTTAAATCCGACATATGGGCAGGATAGCCTAATTTTTTGCCAGTATCCACGGATAGTGTCCGCACATAGGTTCCTTTGCCACAGACCACTTTAAACCGCCAACTTTGTGTTTGAGCAGATTCATTAAAAATTGGTTCACTAGTGCGTTCAAATGAATAAATCATTGCTTTTCGTTGGGGCCGTTCAACTTCTTCCCCGTTCCGCGCATATTCATATAAACGTTTACCATTGACTTTCACCGCAGAAAACATCGGTGGGATTTGTGTGATTTCACCTGTCATTTCGGCCATTGCTTGATCAATTTGTTCAGTTGACAGAGGTGTTGTAACTGGTTTTTTTTCAACAATTTCGCCACTAACATCTTCGGTTGTCGTAGCAAATCCAAGTGTAATTTCACCTTCATAGGTTTTGCCAGAATCTACCATGTATTCAATCACTTTCGTTCCTTTGCCAACGCAGATGGGTAAGACCCCTTCGACATCTGGATCTAGCGTACCACCATGACCAATTTTTTTGGTATGTAAAATTTTTCTCAATTTAAATACGCAGTCATGACTTGTCATGCCACGTTCTTTCCATAACGGTAAAATGCCGTCCATTATAGTTCCTCCAGTTCCGATAATACTAACTTTGTCATTATAGCATAAAAGTACCTAGCTTCGCAGTCTCCGTTGCTTATTCCCTTTGGCAAAATCTCTGCTAAATGCAAAAAAAGCCACAAACTCTGATAAAAGCAGAGTTTGTGGCTTTTTTTAGCTAGCAAATGATCCCCATGTATTCTGTGCGTTGCCATCGTTTGGTCCGATTGGCAAATAAATTCTCGCGCCTGTCGTATCTGTTCCACCAATAAAAACATACCCATCTGCAATATAAAACGCATCGTAATAAAAGCGAGTATTTTTAGGCCAAATACCATAAATGGGTGCTGACAAACTAGGTTGTCCTGCTCTTAAAACAATGCCTTCGTCCACACCAATTAGAAATGATTTCTTCGTTTGCGGGCGCCAAAGTTCAGCAATGTCGCCGTCGTTCACATAACCTAACAAATGTCCGCTATTTTCAATACGGTAAAGGTTTTGTCGGTCCGGTAATTTCGCTGTAATTGTTCCTACCTGTGTCCAAAGTGCCTCTGCTGATAGATGTTCATTGATTAAAGCATCTGGTGTTGGATAGATTGAAGTGAAACGAATTGCTTGTCCTACTTGATATTTTGGTGCATTAGGTTTACCTGGCTGAACAATGACAGTCTCACCTGTTTCAGAAACGCCCGTTTGTAAATCTTGTGCCAACTGCGCTTTACTAATCCCCCAACGCGCTAAATAACCATAAGGATCTGTATGATCTCCCCACCAATTTTTTGTAATCCAATCATGAGTGACTATTCCATAACCTGTTCCATCGTCTAGCGAAAAATCAGCACCAATGTTCTGAGCCAAATCACGGGCCAAATTAACATAGGCAGCATAATCTTTTTTAAATGTCGTCGCATTATTCGTTCGAGCCAATTCGATTTGCGCATAGGCTTTTTGATTAGCTAAAGAACCTGCGCCATATTGAATTTGACCAGCAGGAGCTAATTGTTTCACTCGTCCACCAGATCCGACAAAATATGAGACATAAGCATTTGACCAATTTCGTTTCATATAGGCTACTTCATTGTCTAAACTGTGTGGTCCTAGGTTCCGCTCGTTTCCTGATTCATGTAAAACAATTAATTCATTGGTTGCAGAGCCTGGAAAATAAGTAAAGTTGATTGGATCCGCTTCGATGGTGTAAGCGCAAGCTGTCATCGGAATCGTTAGACTTAAGCCAATCACTAAAGCAAGTTGAATCATTAATTTTTTAAACATAGCATACTCCTTTCTAAAAAAAGCCATGAAAGGAAGGTCAAAATAACTTCCCTTTCACGGCTTAAACCCGCAGATAAATGGCGGGACAGAAGTAATTTCTTCGGCAATCAGCCGAAAGTTCTACGTTTGTCCCGACCACTTCTACTTAATCATCTTTATTTTTTAACTGAATAAATAACTCTTTTAACTTTTTCGGCATAGGAATAAAGGTCGCAATGTTTTCAAAAAAAGAAAGTCCTTCGTTCGCAATGTAAAAAATCAGAACCATTTCCCGAATTGGCAAATTGTTCCCCACAACTTTTTCAACACGAACCGCTACGGCAACCACAAATAACATCGTCACTTTTTTCGCAATTCCGAGCATACCAATCCGACTGGACAATTCTTTTGTGGCGATTGCCTTAATCCAACCTGTGATGAAATCGACAATAATTAAAAAGAGGAAGACATCCAACAATTGATCTAATCCACCTAATAAACGTACGACAATCCCACCGAAAATGCTTAAAAGCATTGTTATTGTGTTGAGATAACGTTCCATAAAAAGTCTCCTAAACTAGCTTGTTATTTTGTCGGAAACGGATCGTCCGTGTACCAACTTCCTTGTAGGTAAACATTTCCGGCTCTGCTTGAGGCAAAAATTATCCCTTGATTTCCGATTTCATATAGTGCATTACAATTAGGATACGGAAAAACGTAAGGTGCAACTGAGAGCGGAATATTCCAGACACTAGCACTTATTTTTGAGGACATTTTGTACCCAGTTGGTATGTTAAATACTTTGGGCATGTGGTTATTCAATTTCGTTGGATCACTCAAATTACATCTTACGAATGCATCGACACGATTTCCTACCCTAATTAATACAAATTTCATATTATCCTTATTAAAGGCCGCCTGATATTTTGCCTCGACTTCACCGACTCCACTAGCTTCATAAATGGCCATTTTAGAGGATTCCAAAGGCACACCATTGACGGTTGGCATAGTCACAAAATTCTTCACCCCAGCAATCTCTTGATCACCTGTTTGGGTCACAGCTTGACCTTTAATCGCTTCCGCAACGTTTTTCGGGTGCATATATTTACTCATTAAAGTTCCCGCGACTGCTTCGCTGTCTGATGCGAAGCCATAATTTTCTACATTGCCTAGCCCTACTTGTTCAGCGGTTACTTGGTGCGGATTATCCTGATTTTCCACATGGGTATTGAGTTGCTCTGCTTGAACAAAACCACTCTTCGCTAAAACCGCCTGGGCATCAACAGACAGACCAATATGAAGCCCCACGTAATCAACTTCTAAGCTAGCTGGCGTTACCCCATTCGATGAATCTGTATAGCTCATTAAATAAATGAAACCTTCATCTGTGATAAAATTCTGATCATTGATTTGAATTGAAAAATCGCCGAACTCTTTTGCTGATTCTTGGATTTGAGTTACCCAATTATCCGTAGTTGGTAAATACGTAGCGATTTTAATCGTTTGATTATTGGGCGCAGCGGCTTTCACACGTTGATTAATCGTAAAAAATTGAACGTTCTGGCGAATAAATGCTACCGCCTCGTCAGTTGTGAATGTTTCAAACATTTGTGGAATTAATTTTTTTGCGGCTTCAACGAGATTTAAGGCCGCTAATTGTTGTGGAATCACACCACTTTGGGTGGAACCTGTTTTCACACCCTCATCATCACGGCTGGCCATTTTATTGTAGTCCGCTTGGGAAACTTCCTCCCAAACGTCTGTTGGCTTCTTAAGAATTTTAGCCGTAAAATCAGTGGAATAACTGTTTGCATTGGTGGCTGTATTGCCGGCCGTTTTACCATTAAAGTCTAACTTCATTTTGACAGTAGTTGGCTTAGCCAATAAAGAAATGCCATCTGCTTTTGTCATGCGGTCATTCAAATCAATTTGAAGACGATTCGCCAGAGTAGCTTGTTTGATGCCTTGTGTATCTGTGCGTGCTTGAACAATTTCTGGATTACTATCACCCGCTTCTGCTACTAATTGATCGAAATCATTTCGTAAAGTATCAAATTCTTGTTTATTATTATTTGCCGTTGAAACTGCGTTTCCTGCAATCGTGATGGCTGTTTTGGCATTATTCATCGCTTGGTTGGCTGTTTCATTTGCTTGATTGCCTGCATCGGTGGCAATTTGTACGGCTTCTTTGCCAGCTTCATCTGCGATGTTTTTCGCTTCAGAAATTCCATTCGTTAACTGGACTTGGTAAGCATCTACTTTCTCAGCTGATGCATTCGACTGATCCAAGATTGCATTGATTTTAAGGCGACCTTGATTCAGGGTATCTAATTCTTCAATATGTTCTACTGACATTTCGTCACACTCCTCTAGTTTTCATTATTTTATTAAAACTGACCGCCCAATTGGGATTGAATATACACACGACAGATGACCGAAGCATCCAACCATAGTGGCTGATGAGAGAAAAATTGAAGCGTGTGATTGCCGCGTTCGATTTTTCCATCTGTTGTTTTTCGTAAATAACTCAAAATGTTTAGCCGTTGTTGTTGCAATGATCGTTGGGGTAATTTTTTGCCATCCACTACCAAATCAATGTTCGTTACAGAATGCGAAGGTCCTTTAGCAGTTGCCTTGAACGTTAATTCTGCGGTGTTTATATAAAGAATGTCCTCGTCAAAGTATAAATTCAGCTCCACTGGCTGTGTCTTGCTAAGTTCTCCTTGTATTGAACGATTTAAAAGTGTCGTCGCCCCTTGTGCGTAAGTTTCGCTAATCTCTTGTTTCCGACTGAAAGCTGTCATGGTACTATGAATTGTTTCTTGCAGATTTCCCAACTCTAGCTGAATGTCTTGGGGGGCACCAAAGACATCTTTTTTACTTTCTTTTTTGATACGAAGGTTGACACTCCCAAACTCATTCGTATTAATCATGATAACCGTGCCCAACCGCAAACGATCGATTGCTAAAGGTTGATCTGTTAATTTAATTAAATCAGCTGCAGTCACTACCCAAGAAACTTGTGGCTTGGTCCATTCTTCTAACATTCGCAAAGCATTTTCCTTCAATGCCTTGGGATCAGAAAAACGCTGTTCCACCCAAATTGACTCCAATAAACCATAGCGGTCAATTGCGGCCTTGTTCTCTAAATACGGAACCCCTTGATTGACCGAGCGAATATTGACTTTGTTAACACCTTCGCCTGAACCTAATGGATAAATCCGATTGATTAGCATCTTGGGATTACGTTCTATTTCAAATCCTTGCATGTTGTAACCTTCTTGAATTCGCGCAACTGGTTCTGTTGGCGGTTTGACTAATGAAAGTTCAAAAGGATAGACCTCTGTATTCCATTGCCAAAGATATTCCTCTTCGAAATCGGCTGGGATGCTAAATAAAGGCTCGACTAGCCCATTTTCATTCTCCCATTTATAGGTTAATTTCCTTGAAAAATCACATTTTTTCAGGACCCAATGCTTTGTTTTTTGTTTATTCAATAGAAATTGAATGGCTTCTTTCGTTGTTTTGTTTTTAATTTCGTGACAACCAAATAGGACAGTATCGCCTAAGGTACATAATGCTTCTGTGGCAGAGTAGTGAATTTGATTATTGTTCGCATCTTTCTTAATTGTGGTTGGCATCACGCGATATAAACCAATATATTCATTCTCATTGTCGGTCAGTTCCACCCATTGCATTTCTGCAATAAATTCATTTTTAGGATCATCTAGCGGCATGGTAAAATCTAAACTGCCAATTTTGTTCTCTATTTTTTCATAACTGACTTGATAGGCATTATCCAAGATTGCCGTATATGTTCTTTTCAAATCCAGCGCCATTAACATTTAATCACCCTCCTACACAAATCGGTTAGGATAGCGAATCGTCAAGCGGAAGTCGCTATCTTTGGCTTGAATATACAGCGGTTCATTGGGATATAGATAAAAATCGTTCATTGGTCGAATCATCGGTGCACCATTTTTTGTCAGATAAAAATTTTCAGTATCAATGATAATTTCCGAACGATCAAAGTCTCCTAAGTTAATTGTATCGTTCCGTGTTTTAATCCAAACACCACGTCCGGTTCCTGATAAAATAATGGTCGGTTTGACTTTTAATCCTTCGACCGTAGGATAAATTTCAATTGGCCGAACTTCTTTGCCTAAATCCCCCATCGTGTAGGCCCGATTTTGAAAGGTAATCATGGTTGATCCCCAATAAGCCCCGCCTTCAATTAAAATTGGAAAATCAACTGCACCTGAGCCTGTATTCCCCATTAAGTAATTCGCTTGAAATGTAATGGTTGGCGAACCCCACATCACACTAGTCGCATCACTCCGTGTATATTTATACGGATCAGAAAGCAATAAAGTAAAGGTGCCTGTTACTTGATTAACACCTTCGGGTACATCACTCACTGAAGACTTACTGCCAAACCACAGCATTTCCGGTTCATCGTTAAACCAAATAGAAACGTCTTTTTCCGTAAACAAAGCAACATTTAAATGATTAAATGCATCTCGAAACGCTTCATTATTCACAGCTGAAAGGCGATATTTGACTGTTAATTCTCGTTCTGGAATTCGCGCATAAACGTGACGTTTACCATCACGAATCCCTAATTGATAGCTTTCAATTTCGCTTGGAACTAATTCTCGTCCTGAAACTGATAATGTTTGATAGCCAGGGATGACTTTTTCTAAAAATTGGCCGTTAAAATTCAACGCTTCTGAAGGAAGAGGCGTTGAATGAGTTGCTTGATTGGTATCAACAAATTTATACATGTTATCCTCTCCTTCCTAAGCGGTTATTTTGTTTCACTTGTTGTCGTTGTAACTCCGTTGCTAAATAAGGCGCCGTAGTAGCTGCGACAACTTTTCCATCTAACGTTGACTCTACTGTCACAAATAATGGTCGATTGTATGCATCATTTTCTAAACGATGGTCAATCGTTGCCGTGAAGTTTCCTCGACCAGCTAAGTCCAAGGCAAAATCATTTAACAGCGGTAAGTCTAAAATAGAAGCCATTGCTCTACTAACGGCTGTTTCACCTGCATAAATCCCCGTGGCAATCGTGCCGCCGAAATTCAATTTATGCAAATCAGATAAGGGACCTTCTTTTGCTGGTGAAAATGGTAAAAAGTTACGAATTTTACTGACGACCCCATCGATTGCTTCTTTGGCTTTTCCAATTGCGCCTGTAATTCCATCAGCAATCATGCCGACAATATTCGCACCGGCATCGGTGAATTTTGAAAACCAACCTTGGATTGCTTGCCAAGCACCTTCAATTACAGAACCAATGGCATTTTTTACCTGATCGGCTGCATTGGTAACCCCATTTTTGATATTTTCAACTAACTGTCCGCCCGAAGCTAACAGTTGACCAAAATAAGAACCAATCTTCGTGATCATTTGTGAGATTAATGTTCCTGCTGCGGACAGCAAGGCACCCAATAGACTGAGTACACCATTAATTAAGGCTTGAATCAGTTGAATCCCAGCACTTAACAACTGTGGCAACGCATTGATTAACGCACCCATTAAAGCGGTAATGAGCGTAATTGCTGCAGTAACCAGTTGCGGTAAAATTGAAATAATCCCTTGGATCAAGGCCATTAGCAATTTGACGCCTGCGCTGATGATTTGTGGTAACGCACCAATTAAGGCATTTACCAATGTCAAAATTAAGGTAATAGCTGCCGCAACTAAGGTTGGTAAAATCGAAATAATCCCTTGAATTAACGCCATTAACAATTTGACACCTGCGCTGATAATCTGTGGCAAGGCACCTACCAACGCAGTCACTAACGCTAGAATAATCGTCAGCGCTGATTGAATTAACTGAGGTAAAATCGTCATAATCCCAGTGATTAATGCCATCAAAATTTGTAAACCAGCAGTCAAAATCAACGGTAACATAGTAACAAATGCATTGACTAAGGCCGTGATAATTGAAACACCTGCTGTAACTAGCATTGGTAACGCTGTGACAAAAGCTGTCACTAATGTAGTGATAATATTAATCGCTGCAGTTGTAATTGTTGGCAAGGCGGTGACAATCGCATTAACTAAAGTCATTAATAAGCTCAAACCAACTTCTATCAACATTGGTAAGACTGTTGTAATCCCCTGAATCAACGTAGTAATAATTTGTGTTGCCGCTTCAATTAAGACTGGCAAATTGGCAACGATCGCACCAACAATTAACGTAATTAAACTAGATAACGCGGTTACGATGCTTGGAATAGCTTCTGTTATTTTCCCGAGAATACTGGTTAAGACGGTTGTAAAAAGTTGTATAACTTTCGGTAGATTAGCCGCAAGCATTGTTGTAACCGATGTAATCGTGTTACCTAAATTATCAAAGACTTGGGTAATACCACCCGCACTCAAATCACCGGTTTTCATCCAGGCCGTCACGAATGAAACAATCAAGGAAATAATTAGACCAAACGGCCCAGAAATTCCTAATGCAGCCAGTGCAACTTTTGTCAGAACTTTTACCAAAAGACCAACCGCTAAACCAGCTTTGTCAAAGGTGCCACCAAATTGCCCTAATAAGTTACTACCTAATTGCAAACCACTGGCAAAAACGCCTGCTAGCACACGACCAATTGTTGAAAAAATAGTCGCCATTTTCTCTAAGCCTACTGCAAAAAATTGTTTAAAAACTGCCATTACTTGCTGAAAGGCCGGCTGGATCTGTTGTAGCAGTCCTACCAATTTGCCAAACGCCGCTGAAACAGCTCCTTGAATGGCACTAGCTAAGCTATTGATACTATTTCTAAATGTTTCATTGGTTTTATAGAAATAAACAAACGCTGCTACCGCTGCTAAAACGGCTGCTACAATTAAAATTAATGGTCCTCCACTTAAGGCACTAAAACTAGCACTTAGTTTTGATAAGCCACCACCTAACTTCCCAATGTTTCCTTTTACAAGAACCAAACCATCACTAAACTGTTGAAATTTTTGCTGAGCCATCGTTACCATAATCAACATGGGCCCAATGGCGGCTAAAATGCCCATAATGGCAACAATAAAAACTTGGACGGGTTTTGGTAATTTGATAAATAAATTCACCAAAGCTGTAATGCCTTTGACGACTGTGATAACCACTTGAACCAAAATTTCCATTCCTGGAGCCATCACGCTTTGAATCACTTGTGCCGCCGCTTCAAATGATTGATTCATCTGAGTCAATGCCCCTTGCAACTCGCCTTGCAATGAATCAGAAATCCCTCCTGCACTGGCCATAATCAGTCCTTGCATTCCTTGAAATTCGCCACTGACCCCAGCACCGACGCCCATAGCTGTTTTTAAAACGTTCAGCATAGGTAAGGAAACGGCACTAGTCATGGCCGTCCCAAAGCTCAGCATATTATTTTGTGCATTAGTAAAGCCATCAGAGGTTTCTTTCCCCGCTTTTTTAGCTGCTTCACCGGCTTGTTCAGCAGAATCTGTTAACGCTGTGTTCATTTGATCTGCTGCCTTTGCTGTTTCGTCTCCTGTTTTTTTCACTGTTTCTCCAGATTGTTGCATGACGGTTTTAAATGTGTTCATGACCGTGGCTGACTGATTGACACCCGCACTAATTTTCCCTAAATATCCACTTAATAAGGCATACTCACCGCTCATACTTTTTAATGCTTGTTGGACGCCTGCAAGGCTTTTCTTTGCCTCCGACAACGGCGTTTTTTCTTTGTCATTCTCCATCTACTCTCCTCCCTTCTCGATAGCGGCGTAGACGCTCTGCCACAGTGGCAAGTTGCGTTTTTTTCCGCTCATTTAATTTCGTTCGTTGTGGCTGGTTAGCTGCCAGAACTTCAGCAACTCGTTTTTCATAATCATAGAAACTTTTAAAGCTTTCAAAAACGGGTTTTCCTTTTTTATTTGTCGCTTGCGCTTTAACATTTAAGTAGGCAAGCTCGTGCCTTTTCCGCTCTTCATCTACTTCTGCTAAATTAAAAGCAATCATTCGTAATTCAAATTCAGACATGGTCATCCGATCCACTTCTTCAAATGAACGACAGCCCAAGTAGCGAAAAGCAGAAAGAGCGATGTCGTGATACACGTCATCGCTCGTTTTAATTAGTTGGTCGCTTGCGCTTCTGCTTTCTTCGCTTCTTTGCTGAACTGATCGATCATTGGTTTTGTAAGAGGTTGCTTTCCCATTTCTTTAAGCAAATCATCTGAAAGTTTTTTGACATCTTGGGTCATTAACCATGCTTCAATTTCCGACTTACCTATTTTTAATTGCCCACTTTGTAAAGCTTCCATGATGTCAACTAAGATTACTGGATTGTATTGGCGTAAATAAATCATTGCTGAACTGATGCCCATGCCGAATTTGGCAGCGCCATTTTCAATTTGGTAACGTTTATCTAATTCGCGAATCGCGCCAATCGTAAATTTCACTTCAATTGTTTTTCCGTTAATCTCTAAATTCATTTTTTATCCTCCTAAAATTCAACACTTTTTGATTATTCGCCAGGTTGTGGTGCTTTATCTGGAACGGTATCTTGGAACGCATATTGTGCTTCTGCAATAATATCTGCTTCTACTGTTGCAAAACCATCTTGTGGTTTGCCATTAATAGAGGCTTCTGTTTCAATTTCTACTAATTCTTCTACATTGGCTGGTAAACTCCATGAATTTACATAACCTTGGGCATAAATTGCTGGATATTTACCTTCCGCATTTTTTTCACCTTTTAAATCAACATCCCAAAATTCCATTAAGATGCCATCTTCAACTGCGTCTTTCATGTATAAATTTTCATCATCTCGAGAGGCTAAACCGCTTAACGATAACGTAACTTCTAAACCAGAAACAGCATTCGCAACGCCATCTTTTGTTTGCGTACCGCTCGATTCACGTGAGAATTCCCATTCATGTTCAATTTGAAATAAGGGTTTCATTGCTTTCTTTGTCGCTGCTTCATCCAAGCGACGAACTAATAAAATACGGTCTTTTCCTTGCATAACTTCTCCCATTGATAATTCCTCCTAGTAAAATTGCATGTGTAATGGTAGTACAGCATGCCAAATTGTTTTTTTCATTTGTTTGGTATCTTTTACCATTTGTGCTTTGACTTCTTGATGTTTGATACCCCAATTAAAATGAGCCGTTCGTTTTAAGTTACTGGTTGCCTGCCGTAAAATCGTTCCTTTAATTGTAGAAATTTGTTGTCGTTCAGATAACGCACCATAAACATGCATTATTAATTCAATTTCTCCCAAAATAGCTGATTTAGTTGGCTTAGGTAATTCTTTACTATCACCTAAATAAACAAATGGCTGATCTGGTAAATCTGTCGGCAGTTCCTCTAGCAACAAAAATCCTGACGTCTGGCAGATTGCAACAAGGGCTTCATATAACTCTTGTTCCGCTTCATTCATTTTTAGCGCCACCTTTCCATTCAAAAAATTCAGGATTGGTTAACAAATTGGCTCTCTTCTAGTCAAAATGAAGGATTTTGAAAGTAGCCGGCATTTTCTGCTCCTTCATAGCTGACACAAGAAAGCAGTCAAAATTATAGAATTCCGTGTCTTCATTTTTTTGGTTGCCTCACGTTTATCTATCTCTTTCGACACTATTAATTTACCATGTTGACACCTGAAAAAATTCCACGCTTTTTCCATGTTTACATCCCTAGTTCATCCGCCACCGCTTCAAAGAAATGATTTCTTAATTTATAGGCTTGGCTTTTACTAATAAATAATTGCTGGGCAAGTCCAATTAATGTTAAAGAGGGCCGTTTTTTCATATATAGTTCTTCAATAATCACGCGCGTTTGTTCATCCGCTTCAGCTAAACAATTTTTGATAATGTCTCGATTTCTCTCTAAGTTCCACAGACGACGATCCATAGCTATCGTAATCGCCATTCGTTCGGTCACTACAGAGTGAAGTCCTTGTCCTCTAATACCAGCATTTAAATCTGCTTCTTGATAAGGGTGCCGTAATTCTTCTTCCCGTTGCCGGATATACTCATCTGTTTTATAAAAGTCTGCTAAAATATCTTTGATATAATTAAATGTTGACGTACGCATTGGTTAATCTCCTTTACTTTTATTCATTTAAAAGTGTTAATCGATAAATAAAATAACACTCTTTCGACATGTCTAAGCCGTGACGAATCGCTTCATCTGAATAACCGAGCCAAATTAAATAGAGATACTCGCTTTTTGTAAACGATGCGGCCTTGATGGATTGGATGGGTCTTGATTGATCCATCGACCAATTACCGATTGCTTGTCCTAATTCTTGAATTTCCTGCATAATAGGTTTATTTTTCTGACTTGTCCAATCGGGATATTGATTCATTAGTTGTAAGAGTCGTTTTCTTTTTTGTGCTTTTTCGCTTTGTTGCTTTGAAATATCTTTAAATACAACGCTTTTCATTTCAAATAAATCTTTTTTACGTTTTGTTAAATTACTCATGTTTACGGCCTTCTCTTTCACCAATTAGATAACCTAACATCAGTGTCATTGTCCAAAAGATAAACCCAATAATAATTGTTAACATATTTATTTCACACTCCTCATTCGTTTGTCTGTTGTGTCTTTATATTGGAAAACATAGCCACTGGCGTGCTTCATTAGACGAGAAATAATGCGTGTTCCATAGGCCTCCACCAGTTGTTTCCCAGAAAAATTAGTAGTAAAAATAGTTGCTTTATTCTGTCTAGCTTCTAAAATTCGATTTAAGATGTCATTATTAAAATCCGTACTAACTTTATTTTTAATTCCTAATTCAGCACCTAAATCATCTAAGACCAAAACGTCTGCTTTTTTCATTCTAGTAATATACGCTTGAGCCTTTGCTTGGCTTTTGGCCGATTCATTCATGGACATTTTTAGTTTTTCTAATAACTCAGAGTAGCTGACAAATAAACAATACTTTTGATATGCAGAGCGTTCTATGACTTCAACTAAAATACTGATAGCCAAATGACTTTTACCGACACCAGGTTTCCCTGAAAAAATAACGTGAATTGGCTTTCCTTCAACAATCGCTGAAACTGCTGCTAAGGCCCGTTCTTTTGCTTGTCTTGTTTCTAATTCAGTGGTTTGGTAATTGGTTAAACGACATTGCCGTAGCGCATCATCAGCAATTAAGGACCCTTGATGAAAAAATTTTTGTGTACGTGCCATAAAACTCTCTTGAGAACGTTGTTGAGTGGCTTCTTGTTCATGTTTTTTTAGCATTTTATACCCACACGACCAACAAGTTGGGGCACAACGTTCTGTGCCATCTTTATTTTTTTGTTGCCAAACATATTGTTCACTGCCACATTCAGGACAACGGTCTTCAACTTTTTCTAACAATTGACTCAATAGTATTTGAAAAGTTTGATCTGTCGCATGCATACTGATTTCCTCCTTTCTTTAAAAACCTAACTCTTGATATTCTTCTGTCATTTGCGGCGTATGCTCCAACACTTGTTTTTTATCATTTACCAGAACTTCATGTACGGATAAATAATTTTGTTGCTCCCAACTTTTCAAAATAGCATTTACATAGCCGTAATTCCGTTTATTTCGATCGACGGCAATTCCTAAAGCATGCAAGATTAATTGGCATGCTTCCTCTTGGCTAGCCCCTTTTTGTATAAAATCTTGCAACCAATACTTAAAATCTTGGCTTGTTTTTGAGGCCAGTGTACCAAAGCCGTTTTCCTCATAAAAATGATAAATCATCTTTAAACAATCGTTTTCTGAACTACTACCTTGACTCTGACCTAAATTAGACTGGCCTATGCTTTCCTGTGGTAACCGTTGGTAGTCAGCTGGTTGACCACCGACAGACGATTCTGCTTTAAACGTATAAGCTTTGCTATTTTTTTCAACAATCTGATTTTTCTCTTCTTGATACAAGGTTGGTTTGTAACGATCACTGCGAATATAATTATGAATTTTCCAATGTTTGATAACGATCACACCACTTTCAAATACTAGAATAAATTTTTTAACCATTAGCAATTTTAGATCGTCTTCCCCACAACCAACCATTCGCTGCAATTTTTTGGGATTATTGATAAATCCATCATCATCGGCACGCATCGCTAAATGAAAATACAGAGCCTGACTTGATAAGGGCATATCTAAAAATGCATCACTATCAATAATCGTTTTTGCAAACATGCGTCGTTCTGCCAATCCTCTTCTCTCCTTTTGACTAAATTATTGTTACTCTGTTAGTAATTCCATGAGGCCAATCATACCAATCACGATGGCCCCAATTTTTATTGAGACACTGCTTATTAATAAAATAATTGCTAAAAGTAACATATCCGACAACGTTTTTTTATAGTTCTGACTCATTTCTTCACCCTTTCTACAAAAAATACGGTTTTCCGAACAAAGTGTTCAAAAAAATAGTTCAGTTAACCGAACATTTGAATGGCTCTATCTTAGCATCAAATATTTTCACTGTCAACTCATAAGTTCGGTTTTATGAACCTCTAATTTTAATTGCGATTGTTACTTGCCTTCTCTAAACAGATATAGTATACTTTGAGGCAATAGGAGGTTCGGAAATATGAACATTTTTGCTGTCCGTTTAAAAGAGGCTTTAACAGCCAAGAACATCAAACCTAGTGATTTAGCGAAAAAAACTGGCATCGGTAAATCTTCGATCAGCGATTGGCTAGCTGGTCGTTACGAAGCAAAACAAGACAAAGTTTATCGCATTGCAGATGCATTAGACATTAATGAGGCCTGGTTGATGGGACAAGAGGTTCCCATGGAAAAAAATGCCTCAACTATCGACCGCATTTATAAAAAATTAGAACCCCAACGACAAGCCATCGTTTATCAATTTGCCGAACAACAATTACACGAACAACAAACGCAAGCAGAAATTCTCTCATTCCCTCGCCGTGACGAAATGACACTGGCTGCCCACGCTGGGGATCCAGAAAAGATATTTTCAAAAGAAGAAATCGAGAAAATTCACGATTACTTGGATGAAATTGATGCCAAATATCAACAATCGATTTCTTCTGACAAAAAAGAGGATTAACTTCCCATCTACTCTTTTTATTAAGTAATGGCAGGTGAATGGTAAAGTGAATGATTATGAAAAACTCGTCAGTTCCATTCAAAAGGATGTGACGGTTTTAGAAATTGATTTATACAATCAAACAGGTTGTTATGGGTTGTATCGAAATGGCAAAATTTATATTGAAAAAACATTGAGTACCCGTCAAAAGAAGAATATTTTAGCCGAGGAATACGGGCATTATCAAACATCCGTTGGCACTATTTTAAATCAAAATTGTACAGAAAATCGGAAGCAAGAGTTGAAAGCCCGCAATGTGGCCTTAGAGCAATTAGTTACATTAGACGATTTAATTCGTTGCTCTGAAGCTGGCTTAAGTAACCATTATTCTTGTGCTGAATTTTTGGAAATCGATGTTGAAACATTAAAAAATGTGATTACGTACTATCGACAAAAGTATGGCGCCACTTATCTTTATAAAGGACGAATTTTTGAATTTAGGGATTATTCTGTGATGGTATTAAATACCGGGTTAACTTAAAAAGCATGGAACAAAATCCTTATTGATTTTGTTCCATGCTTAAAAGTATTCTGGAAAATTCAAGAGCGGTTTTTGTACCAATGGTTAATATGTCCGACGCCAAGCATAAGATTTGGGACAAGTATGAGGACGAATATAAATGACGGCCAAAATCCGATGAACTGAATAATATGTTCCCGCATACTATGTAGTACAAATAAGAAAAGAAAAAAGTACAGGGAACTCTTGCCTGAACCCATTTCTTTTAAATAACGATCTCCATTTTTATAGAAAGCAACAATTCTTTTCATCTTTGCACCTCCATGACTATTTTATCAAGAAATCATGAAAAGAAAAAGCACACCATTCGTCTGGTGTGCTTTTTCTTTTTAATTATTCACCTTGATTCAACTTACGAATCAACTCATCAATGTGATTTCCGTATTGGACAGATTCGTCTCTTTCAAAAATCAACTCTGGTGTTTTATACAAGGTTAACCGTTGTCCTAATTCTTTACGAATCAGTCCTTTGGCTTTGTCTAAGCCTTGTTGAGCTTTTTGTTGTTCGGAAGCTAAATCAGATAACAAGCTGTAATAAATCGTTGCTTGTTGTAAATCACCGGTCACACGAACATCTGTAATAGTGATGCCTTGGACGCGTGGATCTCTGATGCGTTTGTTCAAGATATCATTCACTTCACGCATGATTTCTTGACCTACACGACGGTCACGATAATTTGCCATAGTGTCTTCCTCCAATTACTAAAATTATTGTTTGATTTCTTCCATAATGAAGCCTTCAATCGCATCATCTACACGTAAATCATTGAAGTTTTCAATCATAGCACCACATTCAAAACCAAGTTTAACTTCTTTCACGTCATCTTTAAAGCGTTTCAAGCTTGCTAATTTACCTTCATAAATAACAATACCATCACGAATGACACGCACGCCACTATCGCGGCGAATAAAGCCTTCTGTAACATAACAGCCAGCGATTGTGCCAACTTTAGATACTTTGTACAATTCACGAACCGTCATTTGACCAGTAATTTTTTCTTCAAATTCTGGATCTAATAACCCTTTCATCGCTGTTTCGATTTCTTCTAGAGCTTTATAGATAATACGGTGTAAACGAATATCAACTTCTTCTTGTTCTGCTTGTTGTTTTGCTTGTGGTGTTGGGCGAACGTTAAAGCCGATAATAATCGCATTACTTGCTGCGGCTAAAGTTACGTCGCTTTCATTGATGGCCCCAACTGCCGCGTGAACAATTTTCACACGAACACCTTCTACATCAATTTTTTGTAAACTTGCTGAAACGGCTTCGGCAGATCCTTGTACGTCTGCTTTGACAATAATATTAACTTCTTTTAATTCGCCTTCTTTTAGACTTTCAAATAAGTTATCCAATGTCACACGGCTACTTGCTGAACGTTGTTCAAGTAACGCACGTTTAGCTCGTTCTTCCCCTGCTTGACGTGCTGTTTTTTCATCTTCAAAGACTACAAAACGATCACCCGCTTGAGGAACATCATTTAATCCGGTAATTTCCACAGGAGTTGCTGGTCCTGCTTCTTTATCACGGCGGCCCATGTCATTGGTCATCACACGAACACGTCCGTAAGTATTACCAACAACGATTGGATCACCAACATGTAAAGTTCCTTGTTGAACGAGTAATGTCGCAACCGGACCTTTACCTTTATCTAAGCGTGCTTCAATCACTGTTCCAATTGCTTTTTGCGTTGGATCAGCTTTTAAGTCTTCTACTTCAGCAATCAGTAAAATATTTTCCAATAGTTCATCAATGTTTTGATTGAATTTCGCTGAAATATTGACGAAAATCGTATCTCCGCCCCATTCTTCAGGAATTAATTCATGTTCACTTAATTCTTGTTTCACATGATCAGGGTTCGCACCAGGCTTATCAATTTTGTTAACTGCTACAATAATCGGCACTTTTGCCGCTTTCGCATGGTTAATCGCCTCGATTGTTTGTGGCATTACTCCATCGTCCGCTGCAACAACTAAGATGGTAATATCAGTGATGCTGGCACCACGCGCGCGCATACTTGTAAAGGCCGCATGTCCTGGTGTATCTAAGAACGTAATTGGTTTGCCATCAATATCTAACTGATAGGCACCAATATGCTGCGTGATACCGCCTGCTTCACCTGAAGTCACACGAGAATGGCGCAATGTATCTAATAATGTTGTTTTCCCGTGGTCTACGTGTCCCATGATTGTGACAACAGGGGGACGTGTAGTTAAGTTTTCTTCAACAACTGCTTCTGGTTCGAAGAATTTATCAATGTCCGCAATATCAACTTGAACTTTTTCTTGCGGTTCCATGCCATAGTCCACAGCTAATAATTCAATTGTATCTTTATCTAAGGCTTGGTTTTGGTTAACCATGACACCCATCATAAATAATTTTTTGATGATTTCCGCTGGTTCGCGGTGGATTTTTTTCGCAATATCCGCCACGTTCATACCTTCTGTATATTCTAAAACATCTGGTAATTCACGGAATTTACGTGCTGGTACTGCTGGCTTCGCTGATTCTTGTTGATGTTTGCCTTTTTTCCCTTTTTTATTGAAACGATTGCGGTTTTGGTTATTAAAGTTATTCCGGTTATTACGATTTTGACCGCCACCAAAATTGTTGTTACGGTTTTGGCCGCCACGGTTTTGGTTGTTCCCGCCATTGTTATTTTGGCTGGTCCGATTTTGATTCGTTGTAGAACCGTTATTGTTTTGGGTATTGCGGTTTTGATTGTTTGTATTTGTTTGATTGCTACGGTTTTGTGTGTTGCTTTGGCCGTGACGATTTTGGTTGTTGTTGTTTCTTTGTTGTCCATTCGTTGATTGATTGTTTGGACGATTTTGGTTATTTCTTTGTTCACCAGGTTTATTGTTCATTGGTTTCTTATTGGCTGGTTTATTTTGTGTTGTTTGTTGCTTTTGGTTGTTTGTTGCTTTTGATTGAGTATTTACGGTACTTCCTCCTCCGAATGCTTGACGAAGCTTTGTTTCTTGCTCGGAACTAATTGCGCCCATATGGTTTTTAACATCCATACCTAATTGATGCGCTTTATCGACAACGTCTTTGCTTGCTTTATTCATTTCTTTTGCTAGTTCATAAATTCTTTTTTTTCCCATGCAATCACCTTCCTAACCTTTTAGTAATTCCTTGATTTTGGTGGCAAATCCTGCATCAGTTACTCCGATAACCATTCGTGGTCGCCCAATCGCTTGGCTGAGCTCGAATTGACTGAACAGTTCGCTAACAGGAACATTATAATAAGAACTTTTGTCCTTGATTTTCTTTCTAGTATTCTCACTGGCATCTTGCGCAACAAACACAAATTTCGCTTTGTTTGCACGAATATATTTAAGGGTTAATTCCTCGCCTGTGACTAATTTACCGGCGCGCATTGCTAAACCTAAAAGGTTCAAAATTTTGGTTTTATTTTCCATCGCCAAACAACTCTTTGCGGGCTTTTTGGTGCGTTACATAATCCAATAGTTCTTGATAAAATTCATCACTTAATTTTGTTTCTAAGACACGATCAAGAATTTTTTTATCCCAAGCTTTTTGGACTTCCGCAGGATCCAAATCAACGTAAGCGCCACGTCCAGGTAATTTACCAGTTGGATCTAAGGCCACTTCGCCTTCTTTGGAGCGAGTAATTCTGACTAATTCTTTTTTCGGTTTCATTTCGCCTGAAACAACCGATTTACGCATTGGAATTTTTCTCTTTTTCATTTTTTCACCCTCCAAAAACGTTATTCTTGTTCAGGTAATTCTTCTGTAATTTCTGCTTCAACAACTGCTTCAACAACTGCTTCTTCAGCAGCCAAGTTTTCGTAATCATCTGCCGTCATATCTGAATGGATAATTGCTTCATCCATTTCTTCTGCCACTTCGGCAACTTCTTGATTGGCTTGTTGTTCATAAAATTCAGCCATATCAGATTCTGATTTGATATCAATTTTATGGCCCGTTAATTTAGCAGCTAAGCGCGCATTTTGACCACGTTTACCAATTGCTAATGACAATTGATAATCAGGTACAACAACTGTACATGCTTTGCTATTTTCTGGATCAAAAATAACATCTAATACTTGAGCTGGATTCAAGGCATTACTAATATAAATAGCTGGATCTTCGTTCCATTCCACAATATCCATATTTTCGCCTTTTAATTCATTCACAATCGCTTGGACACGTTGGCCTTTTGGACCAACACAGGTACCCACTGGGTCAATATTAGGATCTGTTGAACGAACGGCTACTTTTGAACGATCGCCAGCTTCACGAGCGACGCTTACGATTTCAACAATTCCATCATAAACTTCTGGAATTTCTTGTTCAAAAAGACGTTTTAGTAAATCTGAATGACTACGGCTTACAAAAACTTGTGGGCCTTTTGATGTGTTTTCAACACGTGATACGTAAACTTTAATCCGATCATGCGGTTGGTAAAATTCATTTGGCATTTGATCTTGTTTTGATAAGACTGCTTCGATTTTACCTAAGTTTACATAAATATAACGACGATCTTGACGTTCAACAATTCCTTGCATGATGTCATTTTCATATTCGCTAAATTCATTATAAATAATTGTTCTTTCTGCTTCACGGACACGTTGTAAAATTACTTGCTTTGCTGTTTGGGCAGCAATGCGGCCAAAGTCTTTTGGTGTAACTTCAAAACGAATTTTGTCGCCGATTTCATATGCACCATTTAATGCAACGGCATCTTTTAATGAAACTTCCAATTGTGAATCAAATACTTCTTCTGTTACTTCTTTGACAGCATACACGTGAATATTGCCTTTTTTTGGTTCAAATTCAACTTCGACGTTGCTTGCTTGTCCATAATGTCTTTTATATGCAGAAACTAAAGCTGCTTGTAACGCTTCAATCACCGTATCTTTAGGAATCCCTTTTTCAGCTTCTAATACGTCTAATGCATTTAACATTTCTTTGCTCATTGTTTTTCTTTTCCTCCTATGGATTCGTTAAAGCTGAACGAGTGGTTCTTCTTCCAAGGGAAAAACTTCTCGTTAAAACTTGTCACAGGCCTAGCTAAAAGTAAAACTTTTAGTGGACCCTTTTTTACATTCGAGTCTGTTGATTAAAATTGAATGGCTAAACGAGCTTTTGCGATATTTTTACGTTCAAAAGTCATTTCCTTCACTCTGGTTTTAATTTTTACACTTAATGTTAATTGTTCTGAATCAAGATGGACTAAGGTACCCTCAATCTGTTTTTCTCCATCAACTGCTTGATAAAGAGAAATATGAATGTACTTACCTACCGCTTGTTCATAATCGCTTTCTTTCTTTAACGGACGTTCTGCTCCCGGAGAAGAAACTTCCAGAAAGTACGCTTGCGGAATTGGATCTGGATCCATTGCATCTAGTTTTTCACTTAATTTTTCGCTGACAAAGGCACATTCCTCAATATCAATGCCACCTTCTTTATCGATAAATACTCGTAAAAACCAATTTTTTCCTTCCTTAACAAACTCTACTTCCACAAGTTCAAAATTTTGTTCTTCTAAGATTGGTGTGACTAACTTTGTTACAGTTTCCACAGCACTACTCAAAATTTTCGCCTCCTTCGAGATTGATGTAACGAACCGTGTCCTGATGACTTTTCCATCAAAAAGAGTGAGCAGAAATCCGCTCACTCCCAACTAGTATCATTACGCTAAAGATAGTATAGCACAGAACCTCTCCAAACTCAAATGAACAAACTAAATCTCTCGAAATTTGCACATTTTGTCTCGATTACTGAAACTATCTAAGCGATTATTTTTTCGTTTTAAAATAGATAAATAATCCTTGAATCAAAAGAAGGCTACCTAAGAAAAGAAACGCGTTTTCTTTTGTTTCTCCTGTTTTTGGCAATTCCTTATTACGAATCGACTGTTTTTCAATAGTTATTGAAGTAGTTTCTGTGGTTGAATTCGTAGTAGTATCTGTTGTCCCACTCGTTGGTGGTGTGGTACTTTCTATTGGTTTTTCTGGCGTATAGTGATTAGTAAATACTTGACCTCCATCATACTGAATAGTCGCCACGAGATTTCCTAAAAGCGCCTCGACGGTTACTTGGACTTGAAGGTTGTGCGTATCGTAGGAAACACCTGCCTGTTGCGTGTTTACTTCCCGAATGGTGTATTGATAGTTTCCGGGAGTTTCAAAGGTTAATGGTGAAAATTGAATTTTCCCTAAAGTATCGTTACTAACTGTTTCTAGTACTGTGCCTTTCTCATCTAACAATTCAAATTGAAATTCAGCATCCTTCAGTGGTTTTCCTAAAAGAACTTTTCCAGCTAAAAATGAAGCAGCGACTGGTTGATATGAAATCTTATGATTCACAACAGTTTTCAGTGCAACTAAGTTTTTACCAAAGTCTTCAGGCGTTATTGGAATCTTGTTTTGCGAAAGTTGGTAACCAATAGGTGCTTTGGTTTCTACTAAAGTATAGTTATCTTTTAACAAGCCTTTAACAATCGCTGTTCCGTTTTGATCTGTTGTGATTTTGGCCACTGTTTGATTGGTTGAGTTACGAATGAGTTCAAATTCTGCACCTGCTAAACGCTGGCCCGCTTCATCTTCTTTATGAATTTCAACAACATATTGTTCACCATTGGCTTCTCCACCACCCGTTTGTGAGACACGACTCACTTCGACTTCTTCCACCACCGTTTGATTTTCTGTTAATTTTGCATAATTTGTGAAGGTTTCACCTTTTTCGGGAAGATGATCGATTTTGGTTTTATAGGTGATACGATATTCGTTAGTCCCAATATTGCCAAAATGCACCGAAAAATTGCGGTCACCAGGACCATACTGGACAGCCAACTGATCAGTTATATCTTCCTCTGGCGTGAACTGCCAAATAGCATTTCCATCCAGTGTCCATTGTCCTCGTTCAATTTTCATAGTGTCTTTGATATAACTTAAACTTGCTGTTTTTAGCACATCTTCCACTTCTAAATCAGTATATGTTTGCCCTGTTGGATTAATCCGTAGTACATTGTAAATTTCGGTTGGATCGTCTTCGATAAACCACGAATACTTGCTAAATTTTTCGTTAACATCATCGCCTTCACCTTGGTAATCAAGATCGCCAGCAAATATTTTTTCCCCTTCAACCGTGACGTAAATAGGAATCTTGGATTCATTTTCGACATTTTCGAAATCAATCAAACTTGTAAAATATAAAGACCCACTAATATTGGCATGGTTTTCTACGTAATCTGTATACGTTAACGTGACCGTTTTATTTGCTACATCGGTCTGTGCGATTGCAACCACAGCACCTGTATCATCTACTACATTAAAGGTCATATTTTTCTCGAGACGTAGCTCTTCGGGTAAAGTAATCACACTCGTATCCCCACTATTAACGGTATTATCCGGTAAGTTGAACTCAATTCGGAGGTAGATGTCTGTATATTGATTAATGGTCCCAAGCGGGTTTCCCTCTTTGTCCGTTAGTTGAATCGCTGACACAATGTTGCCCACTTGTTTACGCGGCACTACATTTGGCGTAGCAGAAATTTGATTGGTTTCACTGGTACTAGTTGGTTCCGTTTGCGCATATCCTGTTTCAAGTTTCAGAAAAGGCGTTATCAGCGTCGACAAAAGAATGAAAAACATTCCCCAATAGACAAAACTTCTTTTTTTCATTTTTATTCAATCCTTCCTACCTAAAATAATTGGTTAGGTTTATACTATCAAGGATTAACTAGGTACAAGTGTTTTTATTTTTCTCAACAATAAAAAACAAAAAACACCGAACCAAAATAATTTTGGCTCGGTGTTTTGCTCCTAATGTCTTTTCTTATAAAACCATAATTGAACTTTTTCAGAAATGGTTGATAAATGTTGGAAAGTTGAGTCTGCTGCAAAGAAAAGAATGGCTAAAAGTAACAAGGCTGTTGGCGATACCGAAGTTAACGAGAACAAGTTTTTCATGGAAATACTTGTAATAACCATTCCGATTAAACAGCCAATCATTACGCGCTTGCGGTAACGATTCATTGGTGAACTAATTTTATAAAGAACCATAAAGCCGACTGAAACTAGCAACAATGTTGCAGTCGTTGAAATGTCCGTTTTTTGAAGTGCAAGAATATCACCACAAATTAGTAAGGCACCGACTACTAACATATCCGTTAACCCACCAGGAATTGCTTTTGATAACACATTGAAAAGAAATTTCCCTTCAATGCGGCGATGATTTGGTTCCAAAGCTAGAAATGTCGAAGGAATCCCAATTGTAAATAAACTAATCAATGTGACTTGTGTCGGTTGTAAAGGATATGTCACGGCAAAAATCATAGCAAAGACAGACATTAGCAAGGAGAAAATATTTTTTACAAGGAATAAACTTGAAGAGCGTTCAATGTTATTAACTACTTGGCGGCCTTCAAAGACAACCTCCGGCATCGTTGAAAAATCAGAATCCAACAACACAACTTGCGAGGCTTGTGCTGTAGCTTGATTTCCTGAAGCCATGGCAATACTACAATCTGCTTCTTTCATGGCTAAAATATCATTGACTCCATCCCCTGTCATCGCCACTGTATGATCTAATTTTTTCAACAATAGCACAAATTGTTTCTTTTGTTCTGGCGTGACACGACCAAAAACGGTGTATTTTTCTAAAGCTTCTGTCTGGGCTTCCATTGTAGTTAATGTTCGCGCGTCCACATAATTTTCAGCACCAATAATGCCTGCCGCTTGTGCTACATTGGATACTGTTAAAGGATTATCGCCAGAAATGACCTTAATGGCCACATTTTGTTCAGCGAAATATTCAAAAGTTGCTTTGGCTTCTTTACGAATCGGATTCCAAAGAAGAATGTAGCCTAGAGGTTGAACCTCTGCTGTCAACGTTTCTTGAAATTCTCCTAAATACTTTCCGAACACCAATAAGCGATAGCCTTGACTTGTATAATGTTCCACTTCAGATTGATACATTTCATAATTGTCTCTCAAAATCATCTCTGGCGCCCCAAGAATATACGTCGCTTCTGGGAAAGTCACGCTACTAAATTTTTCGACAGACGAAAACGAGGTATAGCTAACGGCTTCCCTCTGATTATTAGTAACAAAAAATTCTTTCATCGCTTTCATCGTATCGTTGTCAGCTGACATTGTTCGGCAAAAATCGCCAATTAATTTTTCGACATTGGTTAAGTCTGTACCATCATTTTCGATACTCACCACAGGAACCAACTCTTGGACTTCCATCGTGTTTTCAGTAATTGTTCCTGTTTTATCTACACATAACACATCAACACGTGCTAAGGATTCGATACTTTTCATGTTGTGCAATAAAACGCCGCGCTTCGCTAAGCGCATTGTGCTGGCAGCTAATGCAACGGTTGTTAAAAGGTACAACCCTTCCGGAATCATCCCAATCAAGGCAGCTTCCATGGAGACAATGCTGTCATGAAGCCCTTGATGGTTGATGAAATAACTTTGGAAAAATAGAACACAGCCGATTGGGATAATAATAATTCCTACCCATTTCACCAAACGGTTAATGGAACCGACCATCTCTGATTGTTCCCCTTTTTTAATTGACTTCGCTTCAAGCGTTAATTGATGAACATAGGCCTCAGCGCCAATTTTATCAATTCTTGCATAACAAGAACCTGACACAATAAAGCTACCTGACAAAAGTTGACTATCTGCTACTTTGGTAATCTCATCAGATTCCCCAGTTAACAAGGATTCATTCACACGGACTTCACCAGATAAGACAATTGCATCCCCAGAAATCTGTTCACCCGATTTAAAGAGCACCACATCATCCAAAACCAGTTCATCTGGCGAAATTTCTTGTTCTTGGCCATCCCTTACAACGGTTACTTTTGTAGCGTTTAGAATATTTAAGCTATCTAATACTTTCTTCGACTTAATTTCTTGGTAAATTCCAATGACCGTATTAATGATTACTACTGGCAAAAAGGTCATATTTTTATAAGATTGTACCAGCATTAATAACACACCTAGTACCACAAAAATTAAGTTGAAATACGTAAATACGTTATTAATAACAATCTGTTTTGTTGTGATAAACTCTGTATCGACGGCGGCATTGACTAAGCCTTTTCGCTGTCTTTCTTCAACTTGTGCGGCCGTCAAGCCTTGTTTATCTTCTGGATAATAGCGTTCCGCGTTAGCAGTCACTGCTATTGGTTCATTTTCTTGCATTTCTTTTTTTCTTCTCAAACACATCACCCCTTGTTCTAGTCGACTCTTTCATCGTCTCCTTCTCTCCCACAGTATAGCACTGAATAAAAATTTAGATAACAACTAGCGTCCAACTATAGAAAAAAATTATACATTTCCTAAACATTGTCATTTTCAGGAACAAGCTAACGCAAAACCTTTTCATTTACTTGTTTTTCCTTTACTATAGTAAGGAAGAAATATCAAGAAATGAGGAACAATTGATGGCACAGAATCACGTAATTAAAGTTAGTAAAAAAACATTAGCAGAGATGACCACTGTTTATCAACCCAATCGTTTAAATAAAACGGTCCCTTATACTGTCTTTGTGGCCAAGGTTGGCACCACTACTATCACCGCTTATCAATCAGGTAAAGTCATGTTTCAGGGACCTCAAGCTGAAAAAGAGGCCGCTCGTTGGGAAGGAACGAGTACCACACCACAGAAAAAAATTTCTCCCCAGACTACTACACTGCCTGCTGATTTTGGCAACTGGTCTGTGATAGGTTCCGATGAAGTCGGTAATGGTAGCTATTTTGGTCCAGTAACTGTCTGTGCTGCCTATGTTGACAAAAGCATGATTAGCAAACTAAAATCATTAGGTGTTCGTGATTCCAAAGAATTAACCGACCCACAAATTATTCAATTGTCACATGTCATTAAAGAACTGATTCCTTACAAGTTATTAATCGTTGAACCAAAAAAATACAATGAGATCCAACCAAACTACAATGCTGTACACATGAAAGTCGCTTTGCATAACCAAGCGATTTATCTGTTGCTACAAGAATTGGCTCCCACAAAGCCAGAAGGGATTTTGATTGACCAGTTCACCCCTGAAAATAACTATCGGAAATATGTTCGTAATGAAAAAAATCAAGTCACTGAAAAATTGTTCTTCGTCACTAAAGGAGAGCAATATCATGTTGCTGTTGCTGCCGCCTCTATTATTAGCCGCGCTGCTTTTTTAGAAGAGTTAGACAAAGAATCTGCAGAATTGGGTTTCTCTGTGCCCTCTGGTGCTGGCAGCAAATCAGACCAAATAGCCGCCCGTATTTTGAAAAAAGGCGGCCTGGACTTATTAGCGAACTACGCGAAGCTGCATTTTGCAAACACCCAAAAAGCCCAAAAGTTACTATAAAATAAACACCAAGCAAAAGTCCCAATGCCGATTAGCGGCGCTGGGACTTTTGCTTAGTGTAAAAAATTATTTTTCAATTTCTATAAACAGGACTTTTAAGTAATTACCTTCTGGAAAATTAGGATTCACTTGAAAGTCTGCCGGTAATTGATACGTGTCCGTAATCTTGTAACGGACATTTTTCTCTTGCAAGGCAGTAATCACCATTTTTTGATATTTGGCTAAGGATAAATTTGCCGCATTGGTTGAGGCAATAAGCGTTCCCTTATCCGTTAAAATATCAATAGAATCTTTCACTAACTCCCCATAATTTTTAGCAACGGAAAAAACTTTCTTTTTGTTGCGAGCAAAACTTGGCGGATCCAAAATGATCATGTCATAACTCAAGCCTTTACGTGAAGCATATTTAAAGTAGTCAAAAACATCCATAACAATAATCTTTTGCGCGGCAAGATTTAAATGATTGACTTCAAATTGCTCAGTCGTTTTCGGTAAGCTTCGTTTAGCTAAATCCACACTAGTGGTGGCCACGGCACCTCCCATAGCGGCAGCTACTGAAAAAGCACCTGTATAACTAAACATATTTAAGACTGTTTTACCTACTGCAAAACCATCTACTAATCGACCACGAACTTCTTTTTGATCTAAAAAGATGCCTGTCATTAATCCTTCGTTTAAATAGGTAGCAAATTGAACGCCATTTTCAGTGACAAGTAATGGCTCGGGTGCTTGTTCACCATATAAAAACTGTGATTCTGGTAAATCTTTTGTGGAAAAGCGAATCTTTTCGTAGGCACCAATAATGTCAGGGTAAACTGTGCGAAACGCCGTCAAAAGTTCGGTTTTTTTCTGATAAAGGGTTTCATTATACCATGAAAAAACGGCGTAATCTGCATAGCGATCGATGATTAGACCCCCAATGCCATCTCCTTCTCCATTAAATAATCGATAAGCGGTTGTCAGCGAATCCTTTTCAAAAGACGTCCGCTTCTCACGACTTATTTCAAAGAGTTGTTGAAAAAAAGATTGATTAATTGGTCCATGCCATGACAGCAACCAACCAATGCCTTTATTTTGTTCGCCTAAATATCCTTCAGCTAAGCGCTGGCCTTTACTATCAATCAAAGTAAGCCAATCTGTTGGCAACGGCGCCGGCACTTGTTGCAAATCTTCTTTTTGAATTAAAGGATATCCTTTTTTAAATTTATGTTCTGCTTTTTTAGTTACTTGAAGTTTCATTCTGTACACCTACTTTTCAAAGTCCTATCTAGTATAGCAAAAAAAGACCCATCTGTCTTTAAAGGATTCAAGCTTCACGTCATTTAACGAACTAAAAAGTTTAAGGAAATAGTAAGTTTTCTTTAACATCACCATTCCTCACTTCGGTAAGAATTGACATAAAATTTGTGAAAGAGTAAAATTAAAGCGATATTGTAAAATACGAAATTTACCTAATTTTACTTTTATAGAATCATCGTTTAGAAAGGACGTTTATTTTGAAAAAATTATTTAAAACAAATATTTTGAACACGCGACTGGGGTTATTCTCGCTAATCGCCATCTTACTGTGGCTAAAAAACCTCTTTGCGTACGCCGTTGATTTCCATTTACGTTTGGAAAATATTAACGAGTATTTCATACTCTTAATTAATCCAATTGCCACAACGGTCTTTTTATTAGCCATCGCTTTGTATGTTCGCCGTAAAAAAGCTTCTTATATTACAATGATGATTATTTACTTCTTGATGAGTTTACTGCTCTTCTCAAATGTCGTGTATTATCGAGAATTTACTGACTTCATCACAGTTAATACGATGCTTGGTGCTGGCAAAGTAGCTAGCGGTCTTGGCGAAAGTGCCTTACGTCTCTTTAGACCTTATGACGTCATTTATTTCTTAGACTTCATTATTATTGGCGTATTATTATTAACGAAAAAAATTAAAACAGATGCGCGTCCAGTCCGCGCACGTGTAGCAGTCTCTGTCACACTCCTTTCTGTTGTCTTTTTCTTATTCAATCTATTTATGGCTGAAACAGAACGTCCCCAATTATTAGGACGCCAATTCTCTCGTGACTATATCGTGAAATTCTTAGGCTTAAATGCCTTTACCGTATACGATGGCATTACAACTTACCAAACAAACCAAGTCCGTGCCGAAGCTAGTGCTAACGATATGAAACAAGTTGAAGATTACGTGAAACAACAATATGCGGCACCAGATGATAGTAAGTTTGGTATTGCAAAAGGCAAAAATGTAATTTATATCCATTTAGAAAGTTTCCAACAATTTTTAGTTAATTACAAATTAAAAGATGAAAATGGCGTAGAACACGAAGTCACACCATTTATCAATAGTCTTTACAATAGTAAAAGTACCTTTAGCTTTGATAACTTCTTCCACCAAGTTGGTCAAGGAAAAACAAGTGATGCCGAAACGTTACTTGAAAATTCACTATTTGGTTTAGACCAAGGTTCACTCTTTACACAAGTTGGTGGGAAAAATACGTTTGAAGCAGCACCCGATATTTTAAAACAAACGCAAGGATACACTAGCGCTGCTTTCCACGGAAATGCCGGTAACTTCTGGAATCGAAATGAAACCTATAAACGTTTAGGCTATGACTATTTCTTTGATGCTAGTTATTATGATGTTAATTCAGATAACTCATTCCAATATGGGTTACACGATAAACCATTCTTTAATCAATCCGTTCAATATTTAGAACATTTACAACAACCGTTCTATTCTAAATTTATTGCTGTATCCAATCATTATCCTTATTCTCAATTTACAAACGATGAAGCAGGATTCCCAATTGCAAAAACCTCTGACGAAACAATTAATGGTTACTTTGCAACAGCGAATTATTTAGATAAAGCGGTAGAAGAATTCTTTAACTACTTGAAATCTTCAGGTCTCTATGAAAACTCAGTCATTGTTCTTTATGGCGATCACTATGGGGTTTCTAATTCAAGAAACCAAAACTTAGCAGAATTAGTAGGTAAAACCAAAGCAGATTGGAACGATTTTGACAACGCCAATATGCAACGTGTTCCTTATATGATTCACGTTCCTGGTCAAGAAAATGGCGGTGTGAACCATACGTATGGCGGCCAAGTTGATGCCTTACCAACCCTTCTACACTTGCTTGGTGTTGATACGAAAAACTACATTCAGTTAGGCCAAGATTTATTCTCTAAACAACACAATCAAATCGTTGCTTTCCGCAACGGCAATGTTGTAACACCTAAATATACTATTTTAGGTTCTAGCATTTACGATACTAAAACAGGCACTTTAATTACAGAGCCAACCGAAGAAGTTAAGAAAGAAGTCGCTGATTTAAAAGCCAAGGCGACGAAACAATTAGAAACATCTGACCAAATTACTAACGGTGACTTGCTTCGTTTCTATACCAATAGCGGCTTAAAACCAGTTAACCCAGAAGACTATGATTACAAGAACCAATTGCAACAACTGGAAGCAATTGAAAAAGAAAAAGGTGAAAAATCAACGAGTGTTTACAGTAAAAACAATAATAAATCAACCGTTGATGAATATCACACTGACAGTTATCAAGGCTATCAAAAAACTGGTAAATAAATCTTCAAAAAGCTTGAGCAATTTGCTCAAGCTTTTTTGCTACTTTTTCATAATTAATTCATATTATTTCACTATACTAAAGATAGTTTAGAGAGGTGAAAGTTGATGAGAAGTGTCCGTTACGCTACAGCTAGTAGTTTTTATCATAAAAAAATCACGTTAATCACTGCACTCTTCTTCTTCCTGTTCTCTTTCTTATTGACTGGGCTGTTTAACTTAATTGATTTTGAAAAAGAGTTTTTACGAACGATGCCAGACTTTGTCGATATTGAAAAACAAACTAGTTACCATTACCAACTGATTCAATACTATTGGCACCTCTATCTAGGTAGTGTCATTTTCTTTGGTGTTACTTTCCTTCTGTTGATGTATGTGACATTACGCATAAAAAAGGAAGAAATACATACATGGTATCACATGCACTTTTCAAATATGTATGTCACCAAACAGCTCTTACTAGAGTTATGTTTACCGGCTCTATTAGGAATTTTCAGTTTTTTACTTTTCACTTTAATGTTTCAAGAAACGTATAATACTGTTCTTTGGGCTGCTCGTGATGCTATTTTACAGTGGTCTCATTTGGAAACTCCAGCATTTTTAGCTAAAAGTACCGACCAGGATGTCACGATTACAAATATCCAGCATTTAGGGATTCAAACGATCCAAGCATTTTCTTTTGATTTTAAAAGTATGCAGTCGCTTTATACAATCCGTAATTGCTTTGTTAACTGCTTAATCTTGCTTGGCATTCCTCTTGTTTGCGGGACTCCTTTCACGTTGATTTATTTACGCACACATAAGAAATAAGGGAGGGATTTTCTATGAATGTCACACCATCATTCAAAAAAACAACCGAAAAAAAATCCTCATTCGACGCGTTAGCTTTGCGAGAAGTTTATGGAATCATTTATTCTGCTCCAGAACAAGAACTCGCATTGGCCGATTTTTTCCAAACAAATCAACTAACCATTACTAGGCTTTCTTCTAGTGAAACCTTTCTGCCCTACTTGCCATTAGAAGAAAATTTATTTATCGCTAGTACAATCAAAGAACGGGATCGAAAAGTAGTTCTAGCCGAAGCTTTCCAGGTGTTCCAATTAGAACCTGCCTTACTTGGTCGTTCCTTTACTTCTTTTACGACTTTTGAAAAAATTAAAATGCGCATAATACAACTTTTGCTTTCAAAAACAAGTACGTTAGTGATTGATGACATCTTTTCTTCATTAACGATTGGACAACGTCAAGAAATTTTACCTCAATTAAAAATAGCAGTTCAAAAAAGAAACAAGCGCTTGCTATTTCTGACAAAAGATCCACAAATTATTGATAGTCCCTATGTGCACCCCCTGTCTCTACATGCGTTATTAAACTAAAGAAAACGTCTGGCACTGATTGTGACCAGACGTTTTCTTTAGTTTTCAGTAATTTCAACATCAGGAAATGAAATAATAAACGTGGTGCCTTTACCAAGTTCACTCTCAACATTGATTTTTCCTTTATGCAAGCGGACCAATTGTTGAACGATTGGTAAGCCTAATCCTGATTCTCCATATTTAGTATTTTTACGGGATGGATCTACTTTGTAATAACGATCCCAGATATTCAAAATTTGTTCTTCCGTCATGCCGATTCCTGTATCAGAAATACGGACAATAGTTTCTAAATAGCCTTTTTCTAAAGCAATATGAATTTCGCCATTTTCAGTAAATTGGATAGCATTTTGAACAATATTGACAACTACTTGAACGAAACGATCATAATCGGCATACACATCAATTGGTTCGGTGGTGTCTAAATACAATTGATTACCGGCGGCTTCAGCTTTGGCCGTTAGTTGAGTCACAATATTTTCTAAAGCTTCTGTTCCGTTGAACTTCTTCACGACAATTTGAATCTGGTTGGTCCGAATTTTTTCATAATCAAGATTTTCATTGACTAAGCGAATCAAGCGAGCGGTCTCATTTTGCATCAGTTTAATCGCATTCTCTTTTTGATTTTCAGGAATAGCATTATACTGCAATCCCTCTAACAAGCCATTAATAGTTGTTAAAGGCGTCCGCATTTCATGAGAGGCATCCGCCATAAATTGACGACGGCGCTCTTCTTGACGATTGATTTCTTCTTGTGATTCTTTTAAAGACGCAGCCATTTTATTAAAATCTTCTGCTAGGTCATCAAATTCATCTTTGTCATGGACTGGTAATTGAATATCAAAATTTCCACTAGTGATTTCTTTGGTGGCTTTACGCATCCGATTTATTCGTTTCACTTGGAAAGTCGCAAATAGATAACTTAGTAACAAGGCAATCACACCAGAAAAAATAAAGCCTTTAATCAAGTTTTGTGTCACGGACTGGACACTTCGGTCAACGTTTTTGGCAGGTTGTGTAATAACGAGTGAACCAATAATCACTTTTTTATCAGAAGACTGATTTGATGCATACACCGGTAACATTACATAGGACGAAGTATTTCGGGCCCCGTAAATATCAATGTTTTCTGTTGCATAAACACGATTGCCTTTCATGATTTGATCCCAATTTTTATCGATTAAGGAAAAGTCTAATTTTTTCGTGCTATCAACTGGTGGGTACTGCACTTCGCGGTCCTTGTTAATAAACACAAATTGCACATCTTGCTTCTGGAGTACGCGCTCAGTCAACTGAAATGAATAGGATAAAACATCTCGATCTGAAACACCTGCAACATTAATAAAAAAGTCACGTGTTTCTAAAGCCGATTCTGCATAACCATACAGCTGTTCATAGTTATTTTCTTGCATTGTGCGCTTGGTCAATTGTGTGAAAGACGTTCCGACAATGAGAATAATCAGAGCGATCACACCTATAAAAGCAAGTAATTGTTGATACAAATACTTCATTAAGCAACACCTGAATCGTCGAATTTATACCCTACGCCCCAAACCGTTTGGATGACTTGAGGACCCACTTTTTCAATTTTTTGTCGTAATTTTTTGATATGGGCATCAACTGTCCGTTCATCGCCAAAGTATTGATAGTCCCAAACCAATTCTAGTAGTTGTTCGCGTGAAAAGACTTGGCGTGGTTTTTTTGCTAAAGTGTATAGCAAATCAAATTCTTTAGGTGTTAAGCCTTCAATTAATTGATTATCTAAATATGTTTCTCGTGTTTTCGTATTCATTTTAAAATGATCCGTAATCACATCAAACGTTTCATCTGTATTCTCGGACGTATCATGCGCAGCCTCTGCCACCTCGGCACGACGATGTAGAGCTTTCATCCGTGCAATCAAAGTTAATGGACTAAATGGTTTTGTCACATAATCATCCGCACCCATTTCAAGGCCAATTACTTGGTCACTTTCAGAATCACGAGCGGTCAACATAATAATGGGAACATTGGCTGAAACTTTGCGAATTTCACGACAAACAGCCATCCCATCCATACTAGGTAAGTTTAAGTCTAACGTAATCATGTCCCATTTTTCTGGCGAAGCAAGAAAAGTCGCCAATCCTTCTTTGCCATCATCTTTAAAGGTAGCTTCCCACCCTTCATTTAAGAAAAACATTTGCATCATTTCTGAGACGGATTCATTGTCTTCAATCATTAATATATTCATTTCATTCACTCCTTATTCACTTTTCATAAAACTGCTCTATTGTAGTATACTCTAAAATTGAATTTGTACCAACCGATTCTATATTTCTTCAAAAATCCTTTACAGAACCATCAAAAATCACTTTTTTTCCTGCTCTTTTAAAGAAAACGAAGGGAACCCATTGTCTTTTCAGAAAAGTTTGTTAAAATAACAAGCGTAGAGAGGATGTTAGGGTATGGATAAAATGAAAGCTATTACTTTTTTTGATTTAGATGGAACTTTGTTAGATGGAACATCGCAAATTACTCCTGAGATTACCGCAGCAGTGGCGGCCTTGAAAGACAATCAAATTTTACCTTTAATTGCGACAGGACGGACCTTGTGTGAGATTCAGCCAATCATGAAAGCCAGTGGTATTGACTCAGCGATTGTAATGAACGGGCAATTTATTCATTATGAAGGAAAAACGATTTATTCAGATGAATTTACAACAGAGGAATGTGTTTCACTGCATGAACATGTCAAACATCGTGGTCATGAATTGGCTTTTTACAATGAGCGACGTATTTTTTGTACAGGGCATACTGGCACAGTGAAACAAGCCTATGATTATATTCATTCAGCTGTTCCAGAAATTGATCCCACAGGTTATGAGAATGATGCCGTCAACATGATGTTGGTCTTAAGTCAACATGGCGATGATGATGAATATTACTATGAGCGGTTTCCTGAATTGACCTTTTATCGCAATGGTCCTTTTTCAATTGATATTGTTCGTAAAGGGGTCTCTAAAGGCTCTGGTGTCAAAAATCTTTTTAACACCTTGGGATTAAACGGCATTCCCACTTATGCCTTTGGTGATGGCATCAATGATTTGGCGCTGTTTGAGGCCTGTGATTATGGAATTGCCATGGGTAATGCGCGAGAAGAACTAAAAGAAAAAGCCACCTTTATTTCAACTAAAAATACTGAGAATGGCATTGTTAATGGCTTGAAAAAATTTGATTTACTATAAGAGAAAACTACCTTCTTCTATTGATGTACTTTAGAAGAAGGTAGTTCTTTTGTATGTTCATTTTTCTTTTTCTGCTGTGCACAGAGAGCTACTCCCACTACTTGAATCAGCAAAATCGCTCCCAACAAACAACTTAATACGATGTTTCCTGATAGGATTGTTCTTCTGATTAAAATAATTAATACAACACTGCTAATTCCGTAGAGTAACCATTGGTTGTCCATTTTTATTGACCCCTTTGTTTTTCTATGTTTAGGATAGGATGTTTCCTACTAAAATGCAAGGAAAGATCCTAGATTCTTACAACTAACCCATAATTTTTACTAATTCCTTATTTGTTTTCATTTATTCTTAAGATTCGTTTCATTTTTGTAAAAAATCACACTTTTTTTCTATCTCTGTTTTAAATTGCGTACAGTTCTTAAAAAAAATGATACACTAAAAGTGAACTCGAAATGAAAGGAGCCATTCCTTTGGTTAATAGCGAAAAAAGAAAACAATTAATTATTGATACATGCATTTTAGCTGGAAAAATTATGCTGGAAAGCGGATCTGAAGTATATAGAACCGAAGATACAATTACTCGGATTGCAGCAAATGCTGGTGAGCCAGAGAGCGTTTGTTACACGACGGCTACAGGGATTTTCGTGGGTTTTCGTTCCAGTAATTATACGCAATTAGAAAACATCCCCCAGCGCTCGATTAATTTGGAAAAAGTTAGCCTTGTCAATCAGTTATCAAGAGAATTTGCGCAAAAAGAGATTACTCTACCAGAGCTTTATCAGCGCTTAACTCTATTAGAAACAGATACCCCCACTTTTTCAATTTCGTTACGCTTGTTAGCAGCCGGAATTGTTAGTTGTACGTTAATGTACATTTTTGGTGGCACTTGGCAAGATTTTATTGCAACTTTTTTTGTTGGCGTGATTGGGTATGCTAGTTATCTTTTTACCCAAAAGTTATTCCAAGTTCCTTACCTCGATTCATTCGCAGCCGCTTTTGTCATTGGTTTGTTGGCCTATTTGGCTGTGCATTTTCGTTTAGCAGTCAACATCGATAATATTATTATTGGTGCGGTAATGCCGTTAGTTCCAGGTGTGGCGATTACGAACTCTTTTCGCGACATTTTAGCCGGCCACCTCATCAGCGGGACGGCGCGAGGGACAGAAGCTATTTTTATTGCTGGGTCTGTTGGCCTGGGAATTGCCTTGATTTTTAAATTATTTATGTAAGGAGTGTTCAAATGGAACTAATTTTTCATCTTCTCTTTAGTTTTTTAGCGACTGTGACGTTTGGTATTATTACGAACATTCCTCGTAAAGCACTGGTGGCTTGTGGCATTACTGGCATGACAGGTTGGATGATTTATTATGTCTTAACGCAAACTTTTGATGCTAGTCAAACCTTTGCAAACTTTTTAGGAACGGTCGGGTTAGGAATCGCTAGTATCTTTTTTTCCCGTTACAAAAAAATGCCGATGATTATTTTTTATATTCCAAGTTTGGTTCCTTTAGTGCCAGGAGGCCCTGCCTATCAAGCAGTTCGGAGCATTTTATTAGGAAATATTGATGACGGGTTGCAGTTGATTTTAAAAGTTGTCTTTACTGCTGCAGCCATCGCAGCGGGCTTTATGGTGACATCATTACTGGAACGAATTGTCAAACGTTTTTTCCCCAAGCGTCTCTTCCGATTGGTCAAAAAATAAAAAAACAAGCTCATTTTCTGAGCTTGTTTTTTTACTCTACTTCTTCAAAGAACAGCAACAAATCTTGTAGCGTTAATTGTGCTTTTTCAGCAGCGTTTAAATCTTGAACAATTTTACCTTTTTGTAAAACAATTAAACGATTGCCATATCGTAAAGCATCTTCCATTCGATGGGTAATCATCAAACAAGTTAAGTTCCCTTCTTCAATCCGTTGTTCCGTTAAGTGCATCAACTGCTTGGATGTTTTGGGATCTAAGGCAGCAGTATGTTCATCTAAAAGTAATAATTCTGGTTTTGTGATAGTGGCCATTAATAAACTTAAGGCTTGGCGTTGACCGCCAGAAAGGTTACCTGTCGGTGTATCCAAATGATTTTCCAAGCCATTGCCAACTTCTTGACAGATTTTTGTAAACAAGGCGCGTTGCTCATTTATCTTCCGTAATGTTAAGGGACGTTTTTGTCCGCGTTTCATGGCAAGCAATAAATTTTCTGCCACAGTCATTCTTGGTGCTGTCCCCATTTTAGGATCTTGAAAAACACGCGCTAAAGATTTAGCCCGTTTGACTTCAGAAAGATTGGTGCGATTGACTCCTTCAATTAAAAATTGTCCCTCTGTTAGTGTCAAAGTTCCTGCTAAACTATTGAACAGCGTACTCTTGCCTGCGCCATTTCCACCTAAAACAGTAATGAAGTCCCCAGGATAAATGGCTAAGTTCACATGATCCAAAATCACTTTTTTTTCGTTCATCCCATTATCAATGATTTTTGTCGCATTTTTTAATTCAACAACTGGTTTCATTTCGTTTCCCCCTTATCAGAAAAGCCGTGTAGGTGTAATGCTTTTTTCAATTGTGGGATCATTAAACAGATTGCTAAAATCACTGCTGAGAAGATTTTCAAATACGTCGTATCAAAGCCTAATTTAATCACTAATAAAATCAATAGTTGATAAATAATACTCCCTACAACAATCGCCATCAGCCGTTCACCAAATGTTAATTCTCCAAACAGTACTTCACCAATAATAAGTGAAGCCAAGCCAATCACAATGACACCTGTTCCTTTACTTACATCCGCATATCCATCATTTTGGGCAATCAAAGCGCCAGATAAGCCAATCAAGCCATTCGATAAAACCAATCCTAAAATTTTCATGCGATCCGTTTGAATGCCAATCGAACGAGCCATTTCTTCATTGTCGCCTGTCGCAATATAGGCTTGTCCCAAACTAGTATTAAAGAAAAATAACAGTAAAATCATTACCACAGCCAAAACGCTAATCCCTAAAAAAATAGTATCATAATAATCTGGTAAGGCCATTTTTTGAAAAACATCTTGAATCTTCGGTTGGTTTAATAAAGACTTATTTGGCGATTTCATCACAAATAAAATCACGGAATTTAAACCAGACATCACTAAAATTCCTGCTAAAATAATTGGAATTTTTCCTTTTGTAAACAGTAAACCAGTCACTAAACCGGCAAGCATTCCTGCTCCGACCCCTAAAAGAGTCGCTACAAATGGTGAAACCCCTGTTGTAATGGCAGTTACACAAACCGCCCCCCCTAACGGAAATGAACCTTCTGTGGTCATATCTGGAAAATTTAAAATACGATAAGTCATAAAGATACCTAGTCCTAACAAGGCCCATAACATTCCTTGTCCAATTGCTGAAACAATCATCGCTTCTCCTACTTTCTTTGATAATTAGTTAATCAATTTCGATTTTTTTGCTAACTCTGCGGGAATCGTAATTCCTAACTTTTGCGCTTGTTTTTCATTGATAATTGTGTCGCCTGTATTAAAGGTATAAATGGGGGTAGTTGCTGGTTGACTTTTTCCAGACAGAACCTCTGCTGCCATTTTTCCGGCTTGTACCCCCAACGCATGTTGATTAATCCCTACAGTTGCTAAACCGCCTTGTTCTACCATCGTATCCACCGAAGGAATAATCGGCGTCTTGGTTCGGTTTGCTTCTCCGACTACCGTTTGCATGGCGTTAGCAATCGTATTATCAGTTGGTATATAAATCACATCTGTTTCCTTAGTCATCACTTGAACCGTTTGTGCAATTTCATTACTTGATGGCACAGCATATGTTTTCACTGTCAATCCTTTGGCTTCAGCTGCTTTCTGCGCTTCAGCTACTTGGTATCGAGAGTTTTCTTCTGAGGAAGCATAGAGAATACCTATTTTTTTGGCAGCTGGTATCAATTCTTTTAGTAAATCCATCTGGGCTGACAAAGGAGATTGATCACTAACACCCGTAATATTACCGCCTGGCTTTTGATTGTCTTTCACCAATCCTGCACTAACAGGGTCCGTAATGGCGCCTAAAATGATCGGGATTTCTTGGGTAGTGTTGGCTAACGCTTGCGCAGCTGGCGTGGCGATGCCAATTAAAACGTCTGCCTTTTTTTGTACTAATTGTTGACTCATGATTGCTAACTTACTCTGGTCGGCTTGACCATTTTGAAAAATAATTTCTAAGTTTTTGCCTTTGTCATAGCCATTTTCCTTTAACCCTTCCTCAACACCTTTATAAATTTCATCCAATGCGGGGTGACTGACAAACTGCAAAACCCCTACAGTAACTATGTCTTTCTTTGAATTCGTCACTTTTTGATTCACAAAAAAAGCACCAATTAAATAAATAGCTAATAAAGACACGACAAACGTTAAACGTTTATTTTTCATTTTGCATTCTCCTAACTGCCCTTTTGTTTGGCAACTTTTTCTTTTTAATAATAAAACCATTATCTATAGGGCGTTTCTTCCGTTGAAAGTGAAACTGAGATTCATAATCCTCTGCTTAGTCAAAATCCTAGGAACACTTTTTTACAAATGTCAGGATTTAGCTGCGACGAGGATCGCAATTTTGGTGAGAATCGCAGGAGCACTTTTCTACGATTGTGACAACGTTCTCTTCGCTCACCTTGTACTACTCATCACTCTTGAAGGCCAAACTGCGGCGAGTATACGCAGCCTGCATCTACTCTGTCACTTTGTGCCAATCGTAGTGCTTGTCAGGATTTAACTGCGACGAGGATCGCAACTTTGGTGAGAATCGCAGGAGCACTTTTCTACGAATGGGACAACGTTCTCTTCGTTCACCTTGTACTACTCATCACTCTTAAAGGCCAAACTGCGGCGAGTATACGTAGCCTGCATCTACTCTGTCACTTCGTGCCAATCGTAGTGATTCGTAGCAAAAAAACAACGACTTATCCTAAGTGTTTAGGAGTGGTCGTTGTTTTTATGCAAAACAAAAACCACATAGATGGGTCCTCTATGTGGTCGTTTTTTCTTCTTGAATATAACCAGCATAGATACACTTTTTAGAATAAGTCTTCTAAAGTTGTATCTATGAAAGAATCATACATACAACTATCTACGCCAGTTTTGCCATGATTGGTGCATTTCTTTTACGTTAGATAATTGTGTCATGTATTTTCCCTCCTAGTTATGTTGTTAAAGGTAGTCTACACTATATTGATTTTGTTCGTCAAGAAAAAGTTTTTATTTTCTTGCATTTCTTTTACTTCTAAAAAAAGAGCCACTCTTATGAGAGGCTCTTTTTTCTTTATTTCAGCATATTTACCACTTAATTGTTTCGGTTTCTTTCAATTTTCACGGGAACTTTAACTGCTTGTTTTTGCGATTGAATCAGCCATAAACTTACTAAAATCGTCATTGAAATTACTAATGCCATCGAAAATCCCCTCTTTCTAATTCCTTAAAACTTTCTACAATCTAAGTTTAACATAGCTAGCTATTATTCACCAGTTTCTGGTACTGTATCAGTGCTTTCTGTCGTCGTTTCAGTAGATTGAGCAACGCCAGTCGTGCTGGTCGTCGTCTGTGTTTCAGCGGTCTTTGCTGCTTCTTTTTCAGCTTCTTGGGCTGCCTTTTGTTGGTCTTTCAAAACGCCAGCCATCGGTAATCGATTTAATTCTGGTATTAATTGCGTTTTTAAATCCATAGATTTTTCGACAACCGTCCGTGTCTTTTCTTTGCCGTTTTCAAAGAAAACAAGCGTAATCTCATCGCCGCTAACATTGTATTGCTCTTGTGCTTTGCCAGCATTATAAATTAACGGATAGATATACAGCGAACGATGAAATTCATTCATTTTATCTGAATTAAACAGCTTCACCATTTGATCGTATTGCTTGCCAGATGGTTTAGCAAACATGACTGACATGGCTCCTGTTTCTTGGATTTTCTTGTCTGCTGTTTTGTAATCTAAGACACTGACTTTCTCTGATTTGATGGGTCCTGCGACTAACGATTCAACTTGAGCAGCTCGAATATTTTTTTGCATCGTTGGAATAAAAATGATTGAGCCAATTATTAATACTAATGCTACAATAGCGGTAATCATTAACAGTTTTCTTTGTCTTAATTCATAAAGTGCCTCTTTTAGTTCTTCCATAAAATTATTCAACTTCTAATCGCTCCTCGCTTTTAGTTCTTATCTATTATACTAATCATTTTCTTTCTTGCCTACCCTTGTGCTTTAATTACTAAAAAAACCAGCAAACTTCCCCAGCTTTCTAAGGAAAACCCAACTCCTTTTTAACAAGCTTCTTTCTTAAATTCAAAAACTCCGCTATAATAAAGCTATTAGTCGGAAAGAAACGAGGGATTTATTATGTCATTTGATGGCGTATTTACTCATAGCATGGTTCATGAGTTGACAGAAACACTCGTAAGTGGCCGGATTTCAAAAATCCATCAGCCTTATGAAAACGAAGTCGTTTTAGTCATTCGTGCGAAAGGTAAAAACCATAAATTATTATTATCAGCACATCCTAGTTATGCGCGCATACAACTATCTACAATTACCTATAGCAATCCGGAAACACCTCCTAATTTTGTGATGATGTTACGAAAATTTCTGGACGGTGCCATTTTAGAAACGATTCAACAAATAGAAAATGATCGCGTGATTCACTTCACCTTTTCAAAAAGAGATGAACTAGGTGACTTACAAAATATTGTTTTGATTGTTGAATTAATGGGACGTCACAGTACAATCGTTTTAGTTAACCAATCTTCTGGAAAAATCTTAGATGCGATAAAACACATTGGAATGAGCCAAAATAGTTATCGTTCGTTGCTTCCTGGAGCAACTTATATTGAACCGCCAAAACCAATAGGACTTAATCCGCTCACGGCCTCAAAAGAAGAAGTCTTTGCGCTTCTTTCTACAGCTCCTGAATTAAACGGACGCTATTTACAACAACATTTCCAAGGTCTAGGCAAAGATACAGCAGACGAATTAAGTGCCCGTTTACTTGCACAACCAAATGAAAAAATGGCCATCTGGACGGAATTTTGGTCCTCAGTCACTGAAGCTGTTGTACCGACATTAACAGTCACTGAAAAAAAAGAATATTTTACGCCCATTCCTTATCAATCATTAGTTGGTGAACAAACAACGTATGCGACACTCAGTGAATTACTAGATGCCTTTTATTCTGGTAAAGCAGAGAAAGACCGTGTCAAACAACAAGGCGGCGAACTAATTCGCAAAATTGAAAATGAACTAAAAAGAAATCAAAAGAAACTTAAAAAATTACAACAAACCTTAGCCGATACAGAAAACGCTGAAAATTACCGTCGCGACGGAGAACTATTAACAACCTTCATGGCACAAGTCCCAAAAGGAGCCACCGAGGTGGAATTACCAAATTATTATGAAGAAAATGCACCATTGCGTATCTCGCTAAATCCTGCACTTTCACCTAATCAAAATGCACAAAAATATTTTCAAAAATACCAAAAATTGAAAAATGCTGTCCGAGTTGTTAAGACACAAATTCAGCAAACACAACAAGAAATTTCTTATTTAGAGTCAGTTGTGGCACAACTTGAAATTGCGACACCAATGGACATTGAAGTGATTCGTGAAGAACTGATTGAGCAAGGCTATTTAAAACGTAAAAAAAATAAAAAACAAAAACAGCCGAAAAAAAGCCAACCCGATCTTTTTTATGCCACAGATAGCACACCTATTCTCGTTGGAAAAAACAATTTGCAAAATGATCAATTGACTTTACGAACCGCTAAAAAAACTGATTATTGGCTCCATGCCAAAGATATTCCTGGATCTCATGTAATTATTCGTGACGCACATCCTAGCGAAGAAACCCTTACTGAAGCCGCACTTCTAGCAGCTTATTTTTCAAAATATCGACTTTCTTCACAAGTGCCTGTTGACTATGTCCAAGTAAAACATGTGCATAAACCCAATGGAGCAAAACCAGGTTATGTGATTTATGAAAACCAACGAACGTTATATGTGACGCCAACAGAAGAATCAATCAAAAAAATCCAGCAAAATAAGGCTTCTGCTTCCTAATTATATTAAACTAAAAAACAACGTACTGCCGATTGATCGTACGTTGTTTTTTTGCATTGGTAAAAACATTTATCAAGTGATAAATAACACAAGTAAGCTCAATTAGTTTACAAACCAGCTATTTCTCTCTATACTGACTGTTGGAGGTGAAATTCATGGTCTTTTTACACATTATTTTTGGGATGTTTGCCTTTATTGGCGCTTTAGGTTTAGGTGTCGCCTTCCGCGATAGCTTTACAGAACTTTCAACACCAAAGAAAGCAGCGATTATTTTATCTTACGTAGGTGCGATTGGTTCAACAGTCCTAGGGTTCACATCAGCAACAAAAAATCCATTTGTTTTAGCTGCAACAGTTGTCTTAGTTGTCGCCTTTTCTATTGCTCTTTTCAAAAAAAGCAGTAAAGAAACAAGCAAATAACAAAACCTTTGAAGAGCGGCATAGCGACAAGCTACCCTCTTCCTTTTACATACTATTTAAAGAAGTGAGGCAAATGTCTCTGACTATTTCTGAAGAAGTAAAACAACGTTTAGCCCCTTTCTTAACTGAAACGAACACCTTCTTATTGGTAGCAAATGACGGCTCTAATCCTTATTCTTCCGCAGAAGGTTGTTGTATGATTGGCGATCGTTTCATTATCGTTCCTGTTGATCAAGCAGAAGCGCCTTATACCGAAACAATTGCTAATGATTCTTTTCACGTCTATACTTCGACGTATGACCAAATGTTTTTAACAGGGCATTTACAGCTAGTGATTCATCCGAATGCGGGAACCATTACTTTAAAAAATGAAAGTGGCATATTAGATAGTAATGTGGACATTTATCAACACTAAAAAAGCAAACAAAACGTTTACGCGTTTTGTTTGCTTTTTTAGTGTTGAAAGGCTTGAAAGGTAGTAATGATTACGTACATCATCCCCGATGCAATAATCGGACCAGCTGCAATTCCTTTTAAAAAAACGACGCCAAGAATCGTTCCAAAAACTAAGGCCACCGTAATCTCTGGCGATTGATTAATTAAACCTACTCCTTTTGAGGATAAAACAGCCACCAGAATTCCACAAAGTATCCCCAGCCACCCCATCGGTGTTTTGAATGATTGGATTAAATCCTTTAAGCCAATTTGTCCTGTAGCAATCGGGACTAAAATGGTAATTGAAATAATTGTGACGCCTAAATTAATGCCTTTATCTGACAACCACGACATGATTTTCGCACTATTTGGTAAAGCCTTTAAAGCAAGCACAACAACTGACGCAATTAATAAACTTTGATTTTTTGCAACAAACGCAATCAAGGCAATCAGTAGTAAAAAAAGCCAACTTTCCACTGGTTGTCCTCCTTTCTGATTTGGTTCTTTCGTTAACCAAACTTTCTTGTCTTTCCTATTTTAGCAAAGAACCTCTTTAATTACCATTCAGCTTCAGTAATTATTGTCTTTTTCACACGAATCTTGCTTAGAAAAAACGAGTTAAAAATTAATTTTTTCTCATAACAAGCCTTTTTCTCTTTGAAAAATTATTTTATGAAGTATACTAATATTAACTATAAAGTAGTTTACTTGCATTTATACTGGATATTCGATATCCTATTTAAGGCTCTTCAATTGAGCGAGCATCACAAAAGACATTTTAGTAGCAATTCTTGGGGAAGTAGTGCTACTAAGATGTCTTTCCTTTTTTTATTTTCACTAACAATATACGTTTCTTATATTAAAATTCACAACTCTTTATAAATAAAAGCGCCTGCCCTACAGTTGTCTGGACTGTCGGGCAGGCGCTTTTCAAGTCATTTAAACACGCTTTAGTTTTCTTTCAAACGATAAACACTTGGACTTGGGTTAAGAAAACCTGCTTCTAAAATTTCGATGTTAGTTAATGCTTGCTCTTCAGTTACTAGTTGCGGTGCACCATTTTTCAACGTTTCATAGACGGCATCATAATAACGACCGTAATCACCTACAGGCGTTTTAATTTGTTTTTTAATCCAGTCGCCATTGCCATTACGGTAGGTCACTTCTCCATAATACATTGGTGAATCTTCTCCAAAGCCTGGTGCATCCGGCATGATTCCGGCTTTTAAATCATTTTCTTGTTGATCTTCGCCATATTTGATGAACGAACCATTGCTACCATGAACAATAAAACGTGGATACGGACTAGCGACAGAATGATTCGTTTTAACTTTTACTTTTAATTTTGAACCATAATGTAAATCAACGTCAAAATAATTATCGACTGCCTCACTCACTTCATTATTACGAATATCATAAGTGACTTGATCTGGACGCCCGAAAAGAGCAATCATGCGATCCATTAAATGAATGCCTAGTCCGTAAAACGAACCATTTTCTTTAGGTCCTTGTTCCGTGATACTTCCTGGTCGATAATAATCAATATGTGTTTCCACTTCATTGATTTCTCCTAAAAAGCCTTGCTCTACTACTTGCTTCATCGCTAGGTAATCGCCGTCGAAACGTCGATTTTGATAAGGCATCACTACTACCCCTTTTTCTTGCCCTAAAGCAAATAATTCCTCTGCGTGTTCTAACGTATCACAAAATGGTTTTTCCACAATCACTGATTTACCAGCCAAAATGGCTTGTTTGGCTAAATCATAATGTGTATGCGCCGGCGTACAGATTGTGATCAATTCAATTTCTGGATCCGTCAATAATTCATTAAGGTCAGTGGTAAAATTTACGCCTTTTTCTTTAAAGGGCGCTGCTGCTTTTTCATTAACATGTAAATCGAAAATCGTTTTCACTTCTAGTGTTTCTCGAATCATTACATAAGGTAAATGGTAGCGGTTGGCACTTTTACCAAATCCAATAAACCCCATTTTTACTGTCATATTTTCCACACTCTTTTCTTATAATTAGATAAGTCCATTTGTTTCAATGACTTTTTGATACCAATAATAACTGTCTTTCGGGATTCTTTCTAAGGAACCTTTTTGTGTTTCATCTTGATCCACATAGACAAAGCCATAACGCTTTTGATAGCCGTTAAGCCACGACAGTAAATCGGTGTAACTCCATGTACAATAACCAATAACTGAAACGCCATCCGTAATCGCCTCTTGAATCGCTTGGATATGGCTTCGCAAATAATCAATGCGATACGTATCATGAATTTGTTTATCTTCTGTTAAGGTATCATATTCGCCTAACCCATTTTCAGTAATTAAAATAGGCACTTGATAGCGACTAGCTAATCGTCGTAAGGCAATTCTCAAACCTTGCGGGTCAATGGCCCAATCCCAGTTCGTTCGTTCAACATATGGATTATTTACTTTTTTAAATAAACCCGGTACCCCAGATTCCGTTTCAGAACCCTTTTCACCCGTTGTATTCATCTTCCCTATTCCAACGCCATCTAATGGATTAGCAGCAACCGTATCCGTCCGATAATAATTAATACCTAGAAAATCAGGTTTGGCTGAACGTAGTAACGCTAAATCGCCCTCTTTTATCGTTGGGGCCACACCTTGCTCCTGTAAGTAATTTAATGCGGCAACTGGGTATTCTCCCCAAAGATAGACATCTAACCAAAAATGCGACAGCAAATCTTCTGCATTTTCAGCCGCTAAAACATTGGCAGGATGCGCATCAACGGCATAAACAGGCGTATAAGCAAAGCTAGGGCCAATTTTGCCAGGCATTTCTAATTCATGAAACGCATTAATCACTGCTGCATTGGCTAAATTAGCAATATGATTGGCCTCATACATCCGTTTATTGTCTGTTACGCCGGGAGGATGCACGGCTAATTGATAACCTAACGAAGTAAACACATTTTGTTCATTTAAACTAATCCAATAGCGAACTTTGCCACGGAAAGCGTCAAATAAAATTTTCGCGTAGGCCACAAAATCAGCAATAATTTTTCTTGATTCCCAGCCACCATATTCTTTTTGCAAAACAGCTGGCAAATCCCAATGATATAAAGTTACCATTGGTTCAATTCCTGCCGCTAATAACTCATCAATTAAATCTGAATAAAATTTCAGTCCCGCTTGATTTACTTGACCACGCCCTTCAGGTAAAATTCGTGTCCATGCAATCGAGAAACGATATGCTTTTAAACCTTGTTGTTTCATTAAAGCCACATCTTCTTTAAAACGATGATAATGATCGACGGCTAAATCGCCAGTTGTCTCTTTGAACGTTTTTCCTGGTAGCCGAACAAATTCATCCCAAACAGATGCGCCTTTGCCGTCTTCATTCCAAGCACCTTCTACTTGATAAGCTGCCGAAGCAGAGCCCCATAAAAAATCTTGCGGAAATGCTTTTAGTTGGTGATGTTCCATTGTCATACCTCCCTCTTTTCTGTGCTGCCCTTTTATTGTAAAAGGTTTTCACAAAAAGTACCAATCAGATCAATAAGTTCTTCTGTTTACTTTTAAAACTATATAGTTTTAAAAGTAATAAGTCAACTACTTTTATTTAAGTACTTGATTATTAAGTGGTTACGTTAAAAATAAATATATAGTTTTAACAAGTTAAATTCATGGTATAATGAGAGAAATACTGGTGATAAAGGAGTACTCTGATGCGGACAAATACACGTTATAAAGAAATTTATGCAGCTATAAAACAGGATATCGAAGCAGGTGTTTATCCAATTAATCAAAAGTTACCCCAAGGTCGTCTTCTTGCAGAAAAATATCAGGTCAGCGAACTAACCATTACAAAAGCCTTACATTTGCTTGTGCAAGAAGGTTATGTTGTCAGACGACGTGGCTCGGGCAGCTTTGTTCAAGACTTTCAAAATCGAACTATTACTAAATTTTCTCCGTTAACCGGCACTTACTCAACCTACGATGGAAAAGTTGAATCCGTGGTTTTAGGCTTTGCAACAGAAGTACCTGAGCCTTGGGTGACTGAAAAATTAAGTATTACAGAAGAAGAGTTAGTCTACAAAATTATTCGCTTACGGATTATCGAAGATGTGCCCTCAATTATTGAATACACTTGGATGCCCGTTGCTTTAATTCCGAACTTGACAATGAAAGAATTGAAAGTCTCCATTTATCAATATATTTCGGAACAATTGCATCAAAAAATTCAAAGTGCGCGGGTCAGCATTTCTGGGATCCGTCCTTCTGCGTTGGAAAAAAAATATTTAAACTTAACCGATAATGATTTCCTGATGCGTGCAGAACAAATTGCGTACCTAGGCAACGGGCATATTTTTGAATACTCAATTGCGAATCATATTCCTAGTGAATTCACTTTTGAAACTGTCTTAATTGCAGAAAAATAGAAAACTTTTATGTTACCATTTCTCATTTCTAACAAAACGATCTCTTTACTTTGAGCCAATACTTTTTGTTAGAAATGTTTTTCTACTAGTTAAAAATATTTTTCAAATTATATTTCCAAACATGAATTTTGATAAAAGTATTGCTATTTACTAGAACTACGATTAAAATATTGCTTGTAGCACTCTTTTTTATATAGATACAAGCAATTTGTTTTTTACATAGTCAATCAACCAAAGTGAGGACTTTATATGAGGAAACCCTACATTTTAATGAGCTTACTCGTTCTAAGTACCTTATTAAGTGCTTGTTCAACTGTAAGTGGCAGCCCAGCAAGTCAAAGTGCGCCCGCACCTGATGAAGTGTTGGCGACAAGTATTGGGACGTATGAAAATCGAACATTGTTGGTTCCAGATGGGCGTTTAGCCTTAACTGCCTTGCATAAAGGAAAAGATTATCAAGGCAAACCAATGTTTTATGTCCTGTTTGAATTAACCAATACAACCGAAAAAACACAAAATATTCAGCTAATGATTCAAAGTTTTATGGAAGTTAGTCAAACTGTCCACGGAAAAGCCCAAAATTTACAATATGCAGTCTTAACAGATTCACCTTTCCAAGACAAATTAGATCGTTTAGCAGATGAAATCAATCCTGGTGAAACAATCCAAGGCGCTTACCCGTATGAATTTATTAATGAGAACAAGCCGGTCCATTTTAAATTTAGAGATCGCCTTCTCAGTCTGGATGAACCCATTGCATCAGAAGAAATTACCATTACAGAAAAAAGTTTGGTCCGCTAGCTTAGCTAGCATTGGACCAAACTTTTTATTTATTATTCAGACGGAAAAGATTCTCCTTCTATAAAACGTGTGTAAATGTGTTCGCTCTCAGCAGCTTCTCCCCGCATTAAATGAATAATTTTCTCTGCAGCCACCATGCCCCATCGATGTTTAGAATAGGCAATTGTTGCTAATCGCGGTTGCACAAACGCACCTAGTTCAGAATTATCAAAACCAATCATCCGAATGTCTTTCCCCATTTGGTAATTTGTTTCTGCAACATATTTATAGACACCGATCGCCATTTCATCATTAAAAGCAAAAACATCGACTGGTTCTGTCTGTGGTTGACTCAAAATTTTTTTAGCAGCCGCATAGCCAGAAGGTTCGGTAAAATCGCCTTGGATAATTTCATAAGGTATCCCAAAACGAGTTAATTCTCGTGTACTAACAGCCAATCGTTCTTGGCTATCATAACCTTTTTCTGGTCCAGAAAGCAGAAGAACTTTTTTTGAACCCACATTGACAAATTGCTCAATTGCCTGCGTGGCACCGCCACGATTATCCAAGAGAACTTGCCGAATATTCCTATGCTCAGTGGTTCGATCAAGGACAACGATCGAATGGCCTCGTTCAGCAAACTTTTCAATTTCTTTTGTTGGAAATGTCCAATCTAAAATAATTGCCCCATCCACCATTTTTTCAGGAATGAAAAGATGTGACTTTTTACCGCTGCAGACAATCATCTCATAATCAAACAGTGCTAAGCCTTTCTTAATTCCCTCCAACAATTCACCATAAAAACTACCGCCATAATCGGCCAAATAGACACCAATAATATTGGTTTGACGACGTTTTAATGTGCGAGCGGCCATGTTAGGAACATAGTTTAGCTCTTCAGCAATTGCTTGGATGCGCGTTCGTGTTTCTTCAGTTACCTTTGAACTACCATTCAATGCGTAAGAAACGGTCGAGATTGATACGCCTGCTTTTTTTGCAATATCTTTAATTCCTACCATGGACTACTCTCCTTTCTAATGGTAAATTTCAATAACACTTGCTTCATTTAATAATGAAAGCACCTCGTCTTTTTGAACTTCCATTCCCCCTTCTCGATAAGGGTTTTCTTCAAACTTAAACGGAACTTCTTGACCATCGATAACTATTTTCGCTGACTGATTTGGATAAAATTTATATGTGACAGGTTTATCAAACAATTGGTAAGTTAGTGTTAAACCAGACAATTTTTCTGGTAACATGGGATCAAAAACCACACTTTGGGCCTTTTGCCGAATCCCTAAAACAGCTGTAATTAATTGATTTAAATAAATTCCCGGCCCGCTTGAATAAATTCGCCAACCACCTTTTACCCCAATACTTCCATCTTTTAGTTTACCAAAATTTTCTTGTGATTCATACCTTGTTTTAAAATCGCCATCGGAACTACTAAAATAGGCATTGGCTTGGCGTAACTCTGCATTGTGAACCACTTCTTTTAATTGAACTGGATTGATTTGCATTAATGCTTGCCAGGTTTTGTCTCGCTGACCAATTTTCGCCATCGCTTCTGTATAGCGAATGTGCGCATGAACATACTGTAAGCCAATTTCGCGACCAAAATTAGCCGCCTGTTCTGCTCGTTTAAAATTAGTGCTCACACCGCCTCGATAGTTCGCTGGTTTGTTCATTAAACGCACGCCATCAGGAAACGTTAATTCTTTTTCAATAATTTCTAAATGATGACTTACTTGTTCCGGTGTTAATAATTCAGCTAACATACTACGAGTCATTGGCAATAACCGATATTGAATCCCTGTTTTTTGGTCATTTGGGTGAATCATTTGTTCAAAAGTTTCTGGCGTTTCCATATAAATAAACCCTGGAATCGTTTCATCCGCCAACATATATTTTTGAAAATCGTTCTTTATTCCTGCGACTAAAATTGCTAAGTGCTGACTATAAGTAGCATCGATTTCCGTAATTAAAGCCGCAAATTTTTTCAATACTTGATACGTTAAGGCAACGGTCCAACTACTAGCCATTTGCTCTTTAAGACGATTATCATAAGGTTGTAACGTGTCATCCCAATCGCCGTCACCGTAACAGGATAGAAAAGTTTCTGGTAAAAAATGTTGTTCAATATAATTTATTTCTTTTTTCAAATGTTCAAATAAAGATGCTGTTTCTTTTGTTTTGTGATTATCTTTGCGACTTGTATAAGGGATTTCCGTAGCTAAGATTGAATAATCTGCGGTTTGTTCCAAATAATCAGTCACTACTTTCAATGGCCAGACGATAATATCGCCATGGCTTTCACTGGCTTTTTGTTCTTCGTATCGGTCAAACATAAACCATTGCGGCCAGTTGCCATCGTCCTCAAATTGATTTTCAAATAGATGCTGAATAATGGAGGCCACGATCTTAGGCTGTTGCGTCGCAAAGAAAAATTCTGTCGGTCCTTGCGACACATCTCGTGTGCCCCAAGCTGCTCCACCATACTGTTCTAAGCCATGTGGCGACAAATAATGAACGAGCATATTATGAGTATACCAACGAGTTAATTGATTCATTTGCTGCACACTTGAGTCTGTGTGTGTTAACTCAAAATGATGCAACAAGCCATTAATGAATGCCAAATATTGACTTTCTGCTTTTTCAAAATCTAATGGTGTATTGACTAATGATTGGTCCTCTATACTGCCCGTAATAAGTAGTGAAAATTTTTGGGTCTTTTCGATTGCCAAGACTAATAAGTCCGCTTCAGCTCCACCAAATAATGTGCTATCGGTTACTTGAAATGATTTATCAACTGTCAATGCATAGGTTAGTTCTGGGTAATAATTTTCTGTAGCAGAATGATTTCCCGTCACTCGAAGCGTTTTGCCAGTTTGTTCTAATTGATAGGTTGGGACTTCTTCCGGTCCTAATAACAAATGGTTAGAAACAGCCCACATATATGCATCCTTTTGACTGGTCACTTCCAATTGAATCACTCTTGAATCAGGCGAAGTGAAGGTGCGTACTCGAATTGTATCCTTTGGCAACTTATAATACCACGTAGCAGAGTTCAACCCCATTTCAAAAGCAGAAGGCATTGTTAGTAAGCGCCATAAGCCATTCTCTAAAATGTAGATTCGTTGACCAGAGCGTTTCATAACGTTTAATGCGTTTCGGCTATTACTCATTAATTTATTCATGGTCGTATTTCCTAAAACTACTTGTGAATTGAAAATGCCATACATATACACTGTCGTACTAAGCAAAGGTTCGTCAACCGTTAAGCCTTTACCACTTAATAAAATGTGGCCATGCGCTCTTTCCATGGCAATTTCTTTTTCTTGAAGAACAACGTGATGGTAATTTTCCGTGAAAAAGGAATACGTCTGACCTGCTACTTTTTCAATTTGTGTCTGAAGGGGATAAAGTGCGGCCAACTCTTCTTCCGTTAATGGATTTCCTGTGATAGGTTCTCCTAAAAGTTTCGGAGGATAGTCCTGTGTTCCTTCTAATGAATCGAATGTCACAGTTTCATAAATAGCTTGTAAGTCTTCTTTCGATAAAAAAGGTTCAGCTAATGCTTGCGGATGTGTTTCTGTTACCGCACCATAAAAAACAAATTCCTTACTTTCATTCGTTAATTGGACGGCTTCCGTTTGTAAAGCGGTGTAAGCAAATTCATATTGATAGACTTCATTTGCTAAATATCTTTTCCTCAATGCTTCTGGTGTGTTCGTTTGTTTAAATGAACGTCCAAAAAATTGATAGCCGTCCGTTGAGTAGCCTGCTAATTTTTGAAAACTCCCTTGAATAAGGGCTGGAAACTTCTCATTTTGCGGTTGATTTTGTCTTGATAAAACAACAAGCTCTTCGCCCTCTTGCCAAATGTGATGATCAAGATACTGCGACACATACGCTTCATTTGACTGAACGGCTCCTTTTGTCGCTAAGCCAATATCTTGACCATAAACAATATCTACTAAGCCAGTTCCAGTGACATTAACCCGCCAGAACCATTGATTGCTTGGCCCCAAACGAAAGTCAACTTGGTAACGAACCGCTTCAAATTCACCCCGCCATGTCAATTGATTATCTGAAAGATAAAAATCACTTTGACTGTTGGAACCAATCATTGGTCGATAATTAATTGTGTCCCCTGTAATTATCCGCAAATAGAGTTGGTTCATACTGCCGTCTAAAGGATTACCTTCTAATTGATTAATCATCATGCCACAGCTATTCAATTCTTTTAAATCACCTGTCTCTAGAAATGTAGCGACTGTGTCTGCTTGCTTAAGCTTCTTTATCTGCATAACTTATCCTTCCCATCTTATTCATTTAACGTGACTGTTGCGGTTTGTACATCGCGACTATTTCCACCAATCATTACGATAAATTCACCTGCATCACTGGTTACCTGATTGTCTGAATGAACATAGCGCACCATATCCTCTGAAAGAAGAAACTGAACTTCTTTTTCTTCCTTTGGTTCCAGCCAAACTTTTTGGAAATCTTTTAACTCTTTAATTGGGCGAACCACTTGTCCCACCAAATCACGTACATAAAATTGCACGGTTTCCTCTCCAGCGATTGGACTGTCATTTCTTACTAAAACAGAGACCGTGACTGGTTGTTCTTTGGTAAATGTTAATGCACTTAGTTGAATTGGTTGATAAGAGAAATGACTATAACTTAAGCCAAATCCAAAGGGATATTTAGCGTAATTAGAGACATCTAAATATTTAGAAACATATTTTTCTTCTGGTGCTGACTCATAAGGACGCCCAGTATTGTCGACATTGTAAAAAATTGGCACTTGACCAACCGTTTCTGGAAACGACATACTTAAACGACCACTTGGATTGTACTGTCCCCACAAAATTTCTGCTAGCGCATTGCCCCCTTCTGTTCCAGGTTGCCAAGCTTGCACAATTCCTTTTGCAACATCTATCCCTTGTAAATCTAAGGGCCGGCCACTGTAGACCGTGACAACAACATTGGGATTTTTCTCAATAATTTGTGCCACTACTGCTAATTGTTTTTCGGGTAGACGAATATCACTGCGACTGGCAGCTTCCCCACTCATCCAATCTGTTTCGCCTAGTGCCACTACTACTTTATCTGCTTGACTAGCTAACGTTAGAGCCTCTTCAATGGCCGCCGCGGTCGGTTCAAAGTAATCAAAGGGTTCTTGGGCAACTAGAAGATTTGTGGTTAATTTTTGGGCCCCAGCCACGAGGGAAATGGCTTCTTCTTTCTTTCCTTGCCATGACCAAGCCCCTAAAATATCTTGTGATTGGGCCCCTGGGCCGACAAGCGCGATTTTTTCTTGCGGTGTAAAAGGCAAAATATTTTCATTTTTTAAAAGAACCATTGATTTTTGAGCAATCTTTTTAGCTATTTCTCGATGTTCTTTGCTTAAAATCACTTCTGCTTCCGCTTGTTCATCCGCACCACGATAGGGATTTTCAAATAAGCCTAGCTCATTTTTTAGTTTTAAAATTCGCATAACTGCTTCATCAATAAGTGTTTCAGCAATCCGGCCTTCTTCAAGTAATTCTTTTAAATAATCTGGATAACACGTGGTCATCATTTCAATATCTACACCAGCTTTGATAGCCAATTCTGCTGCCTGTTTTTCATCTTTGGCAACACCATGAGGAATTAATTCTTTAATCGCTCCCCAGTCTGAAATCACAACTCCTTCAAAGCCAAATTCATTTCGTAATACGTCTCTAAACAGCCATTGGTTGCCTGTAGCAGGAATCCCATCCACTGTATTGAAGGACGTCATGACAAGTTTTGCACCCGCATCTAATCCAGCTTTATAGCCAGGTAAATACATTTCTCTTAGCTGCCGTTCAGACATATCTACCGTATTATAATCCCGACCAGCTAAGGCACCACCATATGCCGCAAAATGCTTCACGCACGCGGCTACTCGCCAATTGTCTTCTTTTAAATTTTCTCCTTGGTAACCTCTAACCATTGCAGCAGCTAAGCGGCTGTTGAGTAATGGATCTTCACCTGTTGACTCCATGACACGTCCCCAACGTGGATCGCGCACTAAATCAACCATTGGCGAAAAGGTTACATGTAATCCTGAAACAGCAGCTTCTTTTGCTGAAATCTCCGCCATTTTTTCAACTGCTGCTTCATCCCAAGTGCTTCCTAAAGCCAAAGGAATCGGAAAGATGGTTCTGAAACCATGAATAATATCCGCCATTAAAAGTGTTGGAATATTTAAGCGATGATTTTGCATATATTCTTTTTGAACACGTTTCGCTTCATTTGCACCGGAAACACCCAGTGTTGTCCCCGCCGTATCAATCGTTTCTTGACTTAGTCCTAGCTCTGACATAGGGCCGGTCTTTTCTTCTGCTTTATCTGAATAAAACGCTGCTGCTAATTGTAATAATTGATTAATTTTCTCATCAATTGTCATTTCTTCGACTAATTGAATCAGTTGATTTTCTTTCATACTCTCACCTTTCTTCAATACATACTTCTGCTTCTAAAGGAAAATGGTCGGAGGGAAAACGTCCATCGATACTATCTGTTAAACTTGCGGTTTGCTGTACTTGCCAACCTTTTACATAAATATAATCAATTTCTTCTAATTCCGCCCAAGGCTTTGTGTAAGTAAAATTTTGAAATGTTCCTCTTGGGCCATAATGAGTAGCTAAATTTTTGCTATCTTGAAATTTTTTTTGAACAAGTTGATGCACCGCTTCCCCCGACTCTGCATTAAAATCGCCCATTAATAAAGTTGGATACTGTGCAATTTTGTCATGTAACTCCTCTAAGATAACGGTCATTCCTGCTAAACGAGCATGAGCTGAAATATGATCCAAATGAACATTGATGACTAAAAAAGGCGTATTTTGAGTCGTTTCCTTAAATAGTCCCCACAAAGCAATTCTTGGACAGCCAGCTTCAGGATGGATACTTGGCTGCTGAGGTGTTTCAGATAACCAAAAATACCCTGTATCAATAGCCTGAACTTTTTGTTCGTTATAGAGAATCGCTAGTCCTTCTCCTTGACCATCCCCTTCTCTTTCCGCAGAAAGACAGGTGAATGTTGTATACGCCTTTAAATCCCTGACTTGATTCGGTCGTACTTCTTGAATACAACAAAGGCTCCAATCATGAAAATTGATTAACTGACAAACAGCCTCTTTACGAAAAGACCATTGCCAATCTTGGTCATACTCTGTATCTACCCGGACATTATACGTAGCTATTTTCATTTTTAACCTCCTGCAATAGTTGTTGAATTTGACTCATCTCACGACGGATCTGGGTTGTTTCACCGCCACCATGGCCTTTTTTCCAATACACTCTGACTGCTTTTCTTGCCTTTATCTGATGATAAGAAGGGAAAAAATCTTTCATTGGACATATCGGATCGTGACTCCCAACAGAAGCAAAGACTGGATTTTTAATTTGCGAAACAAAGTGGCGACTATCAAAATAAGGAAGAACCGCGGCAATTTTTTCATGCGCTTGAGGATGCTCTTGTAAGTACTGATGAATAATTTGATACGAACCCGTTCCTTCTGCTACTCGATTTTCTAAACAAGAATGACTTGGAACATCTGCAAAAGTAGCTAAAATCGGGAAGTCGACTAAACTGTTCACCATTAACACTACGCCACCCCCTTGGGAACCACCACGAAGAATGATTTGGTCCTGATTAATTTCAGTAAAGGTCCGCACCACTTCTACGCTACGTAAATGGTCGGCAAACAAGCGGCGTTGGTACCAATCTTCTTTGTCTAGAAATCCTCGTCCCATTGGTGCTTCATGCCAAATTGTTTGATATGGCACGCGATCTTTGGTTAATCCCCCTTGACCTCGATTATCAATGACAAAACAAGCACAACCAATTTGTGTCCAATGAGCAAATTGCCAAGGTTCTTGAATATGATTCATATAGCCTAAACAGTCAATCACTATTGGCTGTTTTCCCGCCGTTTTAGGAAGTAACAAATAGCCAAAGATGCGCTCACCTAGGAAACTTAAAAAGTCGACCTGTTCCACTTGAACATTCTCCAATGGATAGTCAATGACCCGCCGATGTATATCTAGCGGTATTTTTTGAAGTTCTTCCTTAGTCTTTTCCCAAAACTCAAAATACTCATTCATGTTCCACACCTAACACTTTCTGAAAAAACGCAACTTGAAGAAAAGCCGTTGTCCCGAATCCTAACGCAATATATAAAAACAAATTAAGCTTATAGAAAAAAACAAACGTTAAAAGAGGTAAAATAAACAAAATAATCGCATTGGCACTATTACTTAAGACCACATAAACCGTCTCACCTAGTGTCTTTTTAACGGACCAATTAAAAACGGAAAAGAGAAAAAGAAAACTCGTCAAAAATAATGCAACAAAACTTAATAGAAAAATAGCTAAGAAACCTAAACTAGTGGCTATTTTAAATAAACTTGTTACGACAATACCGCCCAGTAAAAAAGCAACGAACAAGACACCTGTTAAAATAAAACCTCGCATGATATTATTTTTTAATGCTATCCAAAACGTTCGCAAAACAGGAATATCTTTTTCACGATACAAACGATAGATCGTTCGATACAACGCAATTAAGCCGACACCGCTAAAGATGCCTGTTATACAGGTAATTAAAAAGAGAAAATTAATAATGATCAAGTTGGCAATAAAAGAAAAAATCCGATAATACCAACCTTCATATGCAAATAGCTTATTCATATTAAAAGAGAAAAGCGGATTTCTCGTTGCTTTATCCGCTTTTCTCTCCTCCTCTCTTACTTAAGTTTGTCTCTGTTTTCTGCCATTTTCTCAGATTTTATTTTTTCAATTGCATCCCATTTATTTGATTTTAAGAATGCTTTGTAGTCTTCTAAAGATTTGTCAAAGGCTTTATCATCTTTCGCACGAATCATTGAAATAACGGTTGTATTTAGTTTGGTTTCAATCGCTTCATTCGCACGAGCTTCCGGCGTTCCTGCATCTGGATTAATATTTTCAATTACGAAATGTGGGACCAATTTTCCTTTGCCCCATTCTTGCATTTGCGTTAAAGCACTTTCCATTGGCACTTTTAGTTTATTAACACGGTCATTGTTAAAGTATAGGAAACGACTAATGCCATATTTTTTGTTGTAGGCATCATTGTCTGTTTGTTCTAATTTTTTCACTTCTGGTAAATAATCAATTTTTCCTTGATCATTGTACGCATAAGTAACTCCTTCAACGCCATATTTTGTTAAAATTTGTCCCGGTTCATCAATTAAATATGTGAATAGTTGAGTGACTTTCGCTGGATCTTTCGCATCTTTCGTAATGTAATTACTTAACCAACCTGAAATGCCGGTTTGATTTAATGTTGGTTTTCGGCCAGAAGTGCTACTTGGTCCATCAATGGCTATATAACGTGTGCCAGATTTTTTCATAAATTCTGTAAAGTTCCCACCTTGACCACTGGTTCCAGCAACGAGCATGGTTGCATAATTTCCTTGTTTCACTTTTTCATCAAACGTCGCCCCATCATCTGTGAAGCTATCATCACTAATATTGCCTGCTCGGTAAACATCATTAAATGTTTTTAACCATTCTAAGTATTCTTTATCTAAATTTCGATCATAGTATTTACCATTTTTATCCTCTAAAGGAACACCTAAGAAGTCTTGTAATTTGTCTAAAAATGGTCCTGCACCATCGCCCACTGTGGTGAAGCCCATTGGGGTCATCTCAGGATATTTTTCTTTAATCTGTTGCATGACTTTTTCAAAATTTTCTGGTGTTGAAACGTCTGGCTTGCCTAATGCATTATAGACATCTTCACGAATAACAAAATTATCATTTACTGGGATATTTCCACTTTCATAATCCGCTTTTGTATTAGAGTAATTAGGATAACCATATGTTTTTCCATCCTCTAAGGCATACCATTTAAACGTATCTTGGTTAACAACTTTCATTAAATAGGGGTCATATTTTTTAGCTAAATCGTTTAAAGAATAGGCCCAAGAATCTGCTTTCAATGCTGCTTGTCCAGTTTTTTCAGTTAATGTCACGATATCAGGCATATCTCCACTTGAAATCATGGCATTTAATTTTGAATCATCGCCGGAAATAAATTCAATATCCACATTTAAATCTTTTTTAATCTGCGCAGTGGTCACATCTTTTCCAAAAGGCAATGCCGTCCAATCTGAGTTAATATACCATTTAATCTTGGTCGGTTCTTTCTTCTTATCTAACTTCCAAGCAGGCGTCTTTTCATCTAATTCATACCGATCCTTAATTGAGACATCTGAGCTAGCTTTCTTTTCCCCACCGCTACAGGCCGCTAAACTAACGACCGCCGTTGCCACCAATAAACCGCCTAAAACTTTTTTCATATTGTTCCCTACTTTCTTTATTCTTTTACTGCACCGGCCATCATACCGCCGATAAAGTGTTTTTGTAGTAATGGATAAATGATTAAAATTGGTATCGTTGTAATGACAATTGTTGCCAGCTGAACACCACGTGTCGTTGCCTGCACCACCATATCTGTACTGCCGCTCTCTGTCATGGTACTCAAGTTTGATTGAACAATAATTTCATAAATTTTCATCTGCAATGGATACAGATATTCTTTGGTAATATATAATTTTGTGGTCATAAAGTCATTCCATTGACCAACCCCATTAAATAAAATGATGGTGGCTAATGCCGGTTTTGTTAAAGGTAAAAAGATTTTATAAAAAATTTGAAACTCACTGGCGCCGTCTATTTTGGCGGATTCTTCTAAAGATGGTGGAATTTCTCGGAAAAAGTTCATTAAGATAACTACATCATAATAGCTAAATAAAGCTGGAATGATATATACCCAGAAGGTATCTAAGAGTCCTAATGACTTAATCAAAAGATACGTGGGAATCATGCCCCCACCAAAGTACATTGTAATGACACCCATCGTTGTATAAATGTTACGACCGACTAGTCTAGATTTACTAAGTCCATAGGCGACAATCGCACAGAACAGTGTATGCGTCGACGCACCAATAACTGTTTTTAAAACAGAAATCAAAAACGCTCGCGGAATGCTACTATCCGAAAAAACTTTCCGATAATTTTCTAGCGTAAATCCTTTCGGCCATAAAACCAAGCCTTTACCGGCTAAACCCGAACTTGACGAAACTGAGGAAACTAAAATATTCCAAATTGGCACGATAATTAATAAAGAAAACAACACAAGAATTAACGTATTGAAAAAGTAAAACCATTTGTTTTCTTTTGATTTTCTTTTAATCACAGCTGTTGCCTCCTTTATAAAATAACCGACCGACCATTGTTCATTTTTCTAGTAATGCGATCTGTAATGACTAATAAAACAATTGAAATAACAGAAATCCCTAAACCAACTGCCGTCGCATAAGAAAAGTCCCCTTGCGTTAGCCCCATACGATAAACAAATGAATTAATTACTTCTGATTTGTTTTGGTTTTGAGCATTCATTAAAACCAACGTTTGATCTAAGTTCGATCCCAATAAACCGCTAACATTTAGAATTAAGTTCAACGAAATAATCGGCGCTAATAAGGGCAAAGTAATCGTTCGGATTTGTGTTAATTTTGAAGCACCATCAATTCTCGCCGCTTCATAAAACGTTGGATCAATACGAGACATGCCAGCAAGATAGAGAATCGTGCCCCAACCTACTTCTTTCCACAAATCAGAAAGAACAGCAATCCACCAATACTTATCAGGATCTAACAAATGATTGACGCCCTGATTCATTAAGCCTAACGACATCATGACTTGGTTGATAAAGCCATTTGTTGAAAGCCACGAAATCAACATCCCACCTAAAACGATCCAAGAAAAAAAGTGCGGAATATAAGAAATCGTCTGAATCACTTTTTTCAAATGTCCATCTCTCATTTCAAAAATCATTACCGCTAAGATAATCGGAATAGCGAATCCTAAAAAAAGTTTCATTAAACTAATCGCTAAGGTATTACGAACTGCTTCCCAAAAAAAACTATCTTCCATAATGATTCGAAAATTTTCAAGTCCAACCCATGGTGCAGAAGAAACCGTATCAACAATCGTATAATTTTTAAAAGCAATGATAATTCCATAAATTGGAATGTAGTTAAAGACAATCATGAATGCTACACCCGGAAGTACCATCCAATGCAATTGCCGCTGATCATAAAACTTTTTTAGTTTTTTCATAAGCAGGGTTCCTTTCTTTTTAGTGAAACGTTTCTACAAACAGATTATACATTCACTTCAAACGGTTGTAAACCCTTACATTATGGTTTTGTTTAAAAATAACAGCATTAAAAAGCGCTATAGACCATTTATAAAGAAATTATTTTCCCTGCTTCTTTTTCCATAAAAATACTCTTTTCTAGATATTTTAAAGCATTTTATAGAAACGTTTCACCAAAATATGAACATCTTTTTCTTAAAAATAATTCTGTTAAATAACAGAAAAAAGTCTGGTCGGATTGACCAGACTTTTTAAATATAGATAGTAAAATGTGTAATTTCAGGGATCACCCCAAAACGGGCATGAATGGCGGTCGTTCCTAAGCCTGTATTAACATATAGTTGTGTTTCTTGGTCCAACTGATACAATCCTCTGGTATATTTTTCTGCTAAAACATTTGTGATTGGATAAAAAGGAATCCAAATTTGTCCACCATGGCTATGTCCTGCTAAAACTAACTGTGTACCCGTACCAACAAATGCATCCGCGACATCTGGTTCATGGGTCATTAATAACGCATAGTCATACGTTTCTCGATAGGATAATGTTTCTGAAACGGAAGGATTTCCTAATAACGAGTCATCTAAACCACCAATAAAAAGACGGCGTCCATCTGCTAAGGTTACTGTTTCTCCTTGGTTTTTCATAACGGTAAAGCCACTGGCCTCCATGACTTCATCATACACCACAGAAGCACCGCCACCATAATCATGATTTCCCCAAACTGCATATTTTCCAATTGTCGCTTGCAACTGTTTTAATTTTTCAATCATCGGTTCTTTTTGTTGCGGATTTTTGGCATAATTGTCAAATAAATCACCTGTAAAAACGATAATATCTGGTTTTTCACGATTGACTTTTTTTATGACTTTATCTAACCGCTTCGTCTCATAAAATTCTGAAACTTGTATATCCGAAAGTTGAACAACATTCAATGGTTCTCGTTGATTTTTCTTTCCCAAAGTCACCTGATTAACGTGAACTAAATTCGGCTCAATCTTCCACGCATAGATTGGGAGTGCGATAATTAAGAAAAAAAATAAGAGCATTATACTTAAACCAATTTTTTTAACCACATCACTCGCTCCTTTCTTTTCTTTGATTTCCGAAAACTTAGTATAGAGAAAAATCTTCTTAACCACAATCTAAAACAAAGGAAATTAAGGCTTTGTTAAACAACCTAAAGAATTTCCACAATCTCTTATCCTTTTCTTAGCTTTTTTATAAAAAAAAGCTAGATAATTTCATCTGTCGATGAAATTATCTAGCTAGAACATTCTTCTCTTAATGATGATGTTTTCGAAACGTTTGATAACCAATTAAGCAAAATAAAATCCCCAATAAAATCATTCCAGTTACTGAAAATAAGCCTGCTAACATCTTTCGCATCCTCTCTGTTGCTAAACTTCCTTATTTGTAGTCACTATTTCTTGTTTTAAAATTGGTTGAAATAGACGACGTTCTGCTAATTTTCTTGCTAAAATTGCTTCACTTTTTTCCGTAAAGATACCTAAGTTATGGCGCTTGCCTTTCAAAGAGATATAAGCCAGCCATTTCCCAGAAGCGGTCTGGCTCACTCCTTTGTGTCCGCTGCTATTATTTTTAGGGCGTTTACTTTGCAACTTCCCTGGAATTACGCCAGCAACTCTTTGTCGGTAATCCTTCTTTTTACGATGACCACAACTTTTGGTATGACCATTCAACAAATTTTCACAGCGAACCCAGCAAGATTGTCCGCACGAACACAGACAATACGCTTTCATTGTCTGATGAATACTTTCGATCCGTACCACGACTAATTCATGATAGTTTTTTTTCAACATTGTTTGATAGCGATGGTGCGCACATTTGGTTCGATATCCACGAATTAGTTGTCTTCTTGAAGCTTCTGTATAGCTCCCACAAGAACAGCGACAGGCCCAAACAATTAGCCCTTCTTTTCTTTTTGCCGTTGGTGCTACTACTGTCAACTCACCAAACTTTTGACCAGTTAAGTCTTTATAGTTACCTGCTTGTCTCAATTGACTATCCTTCGTATTCTTGTTCTCGCCACATCTCGATTGGGTTTCTCTCATAGTGCTCATTTTTCTGAGTCTCTCCCTTTCTTAGTTCTCTGACCACCTCAGCAAATACTTGCCAATCTTTTGTTTCCGGCAAATGACGCCATGTCAATTGACGACACCGTACTTTCGAACTATAAAAATCGGACAAATACAAATCGGTTTCTAAGGTTAATTTGTGATCAATCATGACATCCATATAATTGAAAGAAGCAATAATTTTTGCAATAAAGCGGTTATAATCCTCCCCACCAGAAAAATCAACAAATACATGAATCGTTTTTTCAATTGCGCAAAAAGACCGATCATTTAACAAACAAAACATAAAATCATAATATAGATGCACACGTTCATACATTAAAAATCGTTTTTGATGCAGCGACTCTGTCTTTTGTATAAAACCATCTAAGGCGCGATGAATTTGAGGAAACCGCTCTTCAAAGAAACTGCTCTGCTTGGCGGGAATAAATGCAGCCACCGAAAAGTATAGGCGGTCCCAGCGATAACAAATCAACTTTAATTTTTCTTTTGTTTCCACCGTAATTCGCTTTTCAAAGAAAGGAATAACACTATTCATATGATCAATAAATTCGTCTAACATGGTTAACTTATCTGGAAAAACAATCGGACTATCAATGTATTCATTTAAACTTAAAAAAAGAAAAATATATGAAGTCTCTTTGCCAAAATCCTCTTTAAAAAGAGGTGTTTCACTTGTATAAATTTTTTCAAACGCATGCTGTAAACAGCTAGGCACATGAACTTCCGTAAAAGAGTCCACTACATGATCAGAAAACACACGAAAACGTTGGATCGTTAAAAGAATAAATAGTTGTGCGCTTTGATTAAGACTAAACGTTTTTTGATACATCAGTTGTAGATCGTTTATAAATCGTTTAATGCTAGGACTATTTTCCAGCAAAATGTTAGGCAGCCTTTCTTGATTACTTCCATAAAAATAATACAAGCATTGAAAACAAAAACTTCGGATATTTTTCTCTTCTCCAACCAAGCCTGTTGACTTTAATTTAATACGCCAATTAGCTAAAATCAGATTTAGTTTATACGAGAAGGCATAAATTTTGCTTTTGCTCATAAAATGGATTTGAGAAAATTCTTGAATCGTGTGCTTTTGATAGAGGCCCACATCAAGAAGCAACTTGGCCATTAGTGATTGATCAAAATAATATTTTCTTAAGGCTTGGTAATCAATTTGCGATAATTTTTGCGCACTAATCAGTCCTTTAGCTGGAAAAAGAATTTGACTCCTTGAAGAAATCTGTGTACATTCATAATTTATTTGACGGCACAACGATTCTAACTTTTGAGTGGATAAATCAAAATATCCATAAAATTCTTCTTTTAATAATGGACCTTCACTATTCATAAAAGTTTGATAAATAAGTAATTTATCTCGGAATTCTTGGTCTAATAATTCATCTAACAAAGTAGTCACATTTTCAACTCCAAACTATCACGCCTTAAGTATCTATTTTTTTAACAAGACGTGAGTGTCAATCTTGCTTATTTTTTCCACAAATTTAAAAATGATTCTTTCAATATTTAGGAATCTTCATAGAAAAGTATTATTTTAACCAAAAAAAGCCCCCTTGCGTCACCAAGGAGGCTTTTTTTGTTATTTTTTTACTTTAAATTTAAAGAAAAGCTGATTTGCTTGACTAATTTTCTGTTTCTTTTCTAGCCTATTCGTCAAAAATGATTGAAACTTTTGGTTCGTCTTCTATACTATCTTCCTATAAAGTTCTTACTCTTTTAAGTATCAGCTTCTGTCAATAAAAGTCCTCATTTGGCATTGCTAATCTGAATACAGTATGACTACTTGTTGCCGCTATTTTTTGCTGTTATTTTACTCTTTAATTGAAGCGCTAGAAACGCTGTCAATTGTTGGCTTTTCGGTCGCTGACTCTTCTTCATGGACTGATGCACTTGAGACACTATCTGCCGTTTCTGGCGCTTCTTTTTTGGAGGCACCACTGACTGCATCGACGTTTTTTCCACCGACTAATTCTTGCCCAGTTTGTTTTAAATACCAATCAACAATTGGTTTAAAGTCTAAAATATACTCATTAATTCCCGCGTAATTTCCATTATCATCATACATCGCTTGATAGTTATGCACTACATAGGTATCTGGTCCGTGCATTGGAACATGAACGCGAATAGCATCTGTTTTTCCTGACCGTAATTGTTGAATCACCCATTCTACATTTTTCAATGCTTTTGGCGGATGGCAATTCGCTAATGGATTACCAACTTGTCCTGGTTGCCGTTTAGCAAACATTTCTTCAGCAGCCATTTTTTTATTGTAATATAAAAATTGATTGTTACTGTCTGCATAAGTCAATTCCATTGGCATTGATTTTAAGAAATAATTTAGCTGATCTACGGTTAAAATGCCTCGATCTAATTTTACGTATGTGTCGCCTTCCACAGCCTGAACCGCTTCTGCTGCTTGTTCTACCCAATCATCTGCTGCCATATCAACCCCTTCGATCGTTGTTTCAATGGTTCCTTTTGCATGTAAATCTTCAGGTAAGTCTTTTGGCTTAGCCCCTTCTAATTTTGAAATCACATCAATGAATTCCACGAATTTTTGTAATGTGCTTTCTAAAAATTGACGTGTTCCCTCCGCAATTAAGTTACCGTTTTCATCAAATGCTTCTTTAGCTTTTCCTAATAAAAACTCGTTTCCAGGCATCACGATTGCATTGACACCAGGTGCATCAAGAATTTGACGGAGATGTAATTGCGCACGTGAGGTTCCTTGATCATAATAAGAGCAACCAACAATCATTACTGGTTTATTTTCCAGCGGATGAATTTTGAAAGATAACCATTCTAACACACTTTTCAAACCGGCAGGAATGGTATGGTTATGTTCGGGCGTCGCAATAATTACGCCGTCTGCTTGTAAAATTTTGCGATTCATATTCTGAATCAAGACACTGTTCGTTTGATCCTTACTTTGATTAAACATTGGAATATCTTTAATTTCTAAAATTTCCAAGTCGAACATTTTATAAAACTCTTTGCCAATATATTGCAGTAGTAACCGATTATAAGAAGAATCAGCGTTTGATCCGACGATCCCAATTAATTTCATTTTATTCACTCCATTTCGTTAAATCGTTTCCCATGAGAAATTTTCTGCTTCTTTTTTATTTTGCGCATGCGCATGTTTCAGCTGTTCTGTAATTTCAATAAATACACAAAAATCTGCAAACAAACCAGCTAGTTTATCTATTTGTTCTGAATCTTTTAACGCATTGTTTTCATCAAAAGCTTGTAAGGAATGCGCTAATAGAAATTCAGAGCTTGGCATAATTCGTGCTTTCAATTCAGGAGCATCTAAAATTTGACGCAGATGCGCTTGTGCTCTAGAGGAACCTAACGTGCCATAGGATGCACCAGTAATCATAACTGGTTTATCAACAAACGGAAAAATCCCGTAAGATAACCAACTTAGGGCATTCATCAAAGAAGCCGGCACCGCATGGTCATATTCAGGCGTACTGATAATGACGCCATCTGCTGCTTCAATTTTTTCAGCAACCGTTTTAACTATTTCTGGCAAAACTTTGTCTTCTGGCTTGTTAAACATAGGAAAGTCAACAATTTCAACTAGTTCAATGTCAGCCTCCTGCGCAAAATAGTGTTGCATAAATTGCAAAAGTTGACGATTGGTTGATTGCTCTGAGTTCGTTCCTACTAAGCCGATAATTTTTTTCATAATGAGCTGTCCTTTCTTTTTCGGTTCTATGAATGGATAATGTGAAGAGTATCTGCTAACCCTCTGCTATATAAAATTTGCTGGTCTTGTGTAATGATGACTCCTTCAATTCCATCTAGTTGATTGAGGATTTCAAGCGCTGCTGGAATTGGATAACCAAATAAACGCGTTGTCCAAATCTCACCATCCACTGAAGCATCCGAGATAATTGTGAGGCTGGCCATTTCAGTTTCCAATGGGTAACCGGTTGTCGGATCCAACAAATGGTGATAGACTCGCCCAGCTTCGGTTAAACTTCTTTCATAAATACCCGACGTCACAACCGATTGATTAGCCACTTCGACAAGTAAGCTGATTGTTTCTCTGGATTCTTGCGGATTGCGAATACCAATTCGCCATTTTTTGTTTTGATGCGTAGAGGGCCCCAACGTCACAATATTGCCGCCCAGATTAATCAAAGCAGACGTCACATGGACTTCTTTCAAATAGACAATTAGTAAATCAGCGATATAGCCTTTTGCTAAAGCCCCCAGATCTAATTTCATTCCTTCTTCTTCCAAAAAAACCGTTTGTTTTAAGGGATTTAAGTGAATCTTTTCTGGATTAATTTTTTTCAAACAGGCTTTAATCTCCTTTTCTGACGGGACACGGGCATCTTTAAAACCGATTCGCCACGTTTGAACTAACGGGCCAATGGTAACATTCAAATGACTAGCTGGATCACAACTATGTTTTTTCCCTAATGCAATTAATTGATACAACTCTGGATGAACGCTGACTGGTTTTTGCCCAGCTTGTTGATTGACAGCCATCAGTTCCGAAGTTGAATCATTTGCACTAAAGCGTTGTTCATAAGTGATCAATCGTTGATGCACTTCTTCTAGAATTTTTTCAGGTTCTTCATGGTCTACAAATACATCTATTACTGTGCCCATCAAATAAATAGTTTGACTTTGTTGCACCTCAAGACTTCCTCTCCACGAAAGATTGTGTTTTATTTCACATTTATTCACAAATGAATCATACGCCTTTATTTGATGCCAGTCAAGTCGTTTATATATTTTTTTATATAAAATAACGACCTTAAAATTTTCATTTAAGGTCGTAACGTGTCTTGAACTCTTTTAAAAAACGCTTTTTTTATTATATTTTGAAAATAAATATATAATTTTCTATATAAACTAATTCCCCTTAGATAAAATTGTTTCTTTCAATGTTTGAATTGCTTCCAACAAGATGCGATTTTTATTGATTTTTGCATACGCGCGGGCATCTTGTAGTAGTTCTAAAATTTGCTCTTGCGGCTTTTCTTCAGCTAAGGCATTTTTCGCAAGCTGGAAAGCTGCTCTTGCCAAGTAATACGTGACGTGATTATCAGAACAGATGGAAATCGCATACTCTAACAAAGCATCACTTGTTTCTAAATCGCCTTTTTCTGCATAAAAAACACCACAGTGAAAGACAACATTTAATACTCGCCAAGTATCTTCCATTGATTGAATAGTATAAAGATAAATTTCCTTGAAGACCTTATTGAAATAAAATTCGGCTTTCTCAATTTCGCCTTCTTTGGCATAGGCCATGCCAATTCCAGTAAAAGCTAACAAACGGTAAATATCGCTCGTGTATTTTTGCTCTTCAAACAGAAGTTTTTCAAAGGTAAATAAGCAATCCATCAACGAAGCATTTTGAAAAATCATGACAAAGCCTTGTAAATAATAATATTCTAATAACAATTGGGAATCTTTGATTTCATCAAAAGGAATATTTTTTAAAATTGTTTGTAATTGGTCATGTTCGCTGGTAATCAAGAAGAATTCTGCTTCTTCCATTTTTTCAAGAATTTCAGGTTGTTTAATCCCTACGCGCGGGAAGAGTTCCCCCAAAGGTAGCTCTAAACGATTACATAGTTGGATCAATATTTTTAAAGTTGGGACTTGACCATTCTTTTCAAAGCGACTAACCGTAACTTGCGTACAAATCCCTTTAGCTAATTCACTTTGCGACAAACCACGTGCTTTGCGTTTTTCTATAAACCGTTGTATATTCATTGCTTTTCCTCTCATTCTCATCTTCTCAAACTTACTATAATACAACTTACCTTAAAAATATATATAGAAAAAGAAAAATGTTTATAACAAAAAAGAACACAGACAACTCTTTCATTAAAAGTTTGTCTGCGCTCTATTAGAACCTGAATCACTAAACGTCAATTCAGCGTTATTTAATCAATCCGATACGTCCTACTTGCTTTGTTTAGAGAGCAGCTCTTTTTTTAGCTTCTTTCACAAACGTATTCATGGCCTGATACAATTTTTCCTTGATTTCTTTGAGATTAGCTTGTTGTAATTCTTTATTGGCAACTAACTGTTGACCGTTCACCCAAACAGCTTCAACATTGCTAGCATTTGCTGAATAAACCAACGCTGAATAGGCATCAAAAATCGGAAACATATTAACTGATTGCGTTTCAATTAATGTTATATCCGCTTTTTTGCCCACTTCCAATGAGCCGACTTGCTCCGCCAAGCCTAACGTTTTAGCGCCCCCCATCGTTGCCAGATAAACAATTTCTTTCGTAGGAAACAAGGAGCGATCTTGGTGTGCTGTCTTATGAAAATTCGCAACCATACGCATTTGGGTGAATAAATCTAATGTATTCCCACTACTAGGTCCATCCGTGCCTAAACCGACAATAATCCCTTGATCAAGCATTTGCTTAATCGGCGCTACGCCTTTGGCTGATTTAGTATTCGCACCGATACAATGAGCGACACGCGCTTTTCCATTAGTAGCAGCTAAACTCGCAAGATCTTCATCTGTTGCCAAAATACAATGCGCTAAAATAAACGGCTCGCTCAAATAACCCAGTTCTTCTAAGAAAGCAATTGGTGTTTTTTGATAGGCTTTTTCAAACTCAGCCATTTCATAAGTCATTTCAGCAACGTGCATGGTCACAGGAACTTGGTATCGCCGACTAAGTTCAATAATTTTTGCCAACACTTCTGGTGAGTTGGTATTCGGTGCATGCGGCGCAAGCATAGGCGTAATCAACGGATGGCCTTGCCACTTGCGAATAAAGGTTTCCGCGTAAAAAAGACCGCCTGAAGGCTCCGGACTATCACAAGTGGGCATATCAATGATCGTCTCTCCGAGCAAAGCACGAACACTCATTTTTTCACAACTTTTAGCAATTTCATCTTCAAAATAATACATATCACAAAAGCTCGTAATACCACTCAGTAACATTTCAGCAATTGCATAATCACTACTGCATCCTACTAATTCTTTTGTCATGAATTGTTCTAATGGAAAAAGAAAACGCCGGAGTCGATCTGGCACATCGTCTCCTAACGAACGAAACGGAATCATGCCTACATGGGTATGGGTGTTAATCATCCCAGGCATTAAAATTCCATTTTGGCCATCGATTACTTGATTTGCAGCAATTTGTTTTTCATCAAGTGTGGTCATTGGTGCTAATGCAACAATTGTGTCTTCTTCAATCACTAAATAGCCGGATTTGATTTCTGAAAATTGCTCATCCATTGTTAGTATATGCACATTTTTAATGAGTGTTTTCATACAAAAAGACTCCATCCTCTGGAAAAACTAACGGATAGAAACGTTGTGACTTCGTATCCATCATCCCAAAATCTGTCACTTTAATGGCTGGCGAGACAGGCAATGATAGTGTAGAAAAGGACATGATTTCATTCATATTTTGATAGCCTAACGCTTGCATAGCTTGTCGGACTTTTTGTAAAGAAGCGCCTAATTGTTCAATCGGTGCTTGCGATAAAATCCCACCAATTGGTAAAGGACAAGTTGCCATCACTTGCTGATCCGAAACAACCAAATAGCCGCCTTGCATCGCTAATAATTCATTCTGCGCTAATAAAATATCCTCAATCGTATTACCCATCACCATTAAATTATGATGATCATGGGCCCAGGTTGTCGCAATGGCTCCTTTCTCGGAAAGGGGTTGATCCATTAAAGAAAAAGAAATATTGCCATTTTTTCCGTAACGTTCCATCACAATTAATAAGGCACAGTTGGCTTTTTGCCATTGCAACAATCCATTTTCAACAGGAATTTCTTTTGTAATTCGCTCTGTAAATGTGCCAATTTCTTGTTTTTGAATCACATTACAACGAACTGTTTCTTTTGTTGTAGCCACCTTTAAAAGTAGATCTTCTTCTGTTAACTTTTTACATTGGATGGTTTGTTGATAAGTGGCTGGAAACTCTTCGATTTTTTCTGGATAATGGAAGGGCTCGCCTTTTTCAAAAACGACCTTTCCAGATTTATAAACCGTATTAATATCAAAACTTTCTAAGTCATTTAATAACAAAAAGTCAGCTTTTTTACCAGGTGCAATTTCGCCACGATCATGGAGACCCATTCGTTTGGCCGGCGTATAAGTTGCCATATAAATGGCTTTTTCGATAGGCAACCCTGCATGAACAGCTTTTTTGACATTTTCATTTAGATGACCTTTTAGCAAATCATCAGCCATCACGTCATCCGTGATAATACTTGCATAATTGTAGAAGTCATTGTCTACTATCACCTGAATGTTTTCAGGAGTGATTGATTTATTTTGAAATTGAATAAAGACACCCGCTTCAATTTTTTCTTTTAACGTTTTAGGAAATTGATGGGTATGATCTGAAGTGATACCACTATATAGAAAATCTGCTAACTCTTGATCTTCGATTTTAGGACAGTGGCCTTCTAAAGGCATGGTTGGTCGTTGTTTTTGACACAAATCGATAATTTGACGAATTAAAGAATCTGGCTCATAGGAAATCCCTTTAAAATTCATGGCTTCCCCTAAACAAATCACTTTTGGCTCTTTGAGTAATTCTGCTACTTCTGCTAAGCCGATAATCCCACCAGTTGTTTCTAATTCGGGAGTGGTCGAAGGAACCGAGGAAGGAATTGCGTGAAAGATATCTAGTTCTGTTTCAGCAGCCATAAAAACTTTTAAGCCTTCTAAGCCAAATACGTTAGCCATTTCATGGGCATCGGCAATCACCGTTGTCACACCGTAACGCACTACTGCTTTGGAAAAAATAGTAGGTGTCGTCATGGAACTTTCAATATGCATGTGTGCATCAATTAAGCCGGGAATCATCCATTGATTCTCGGCATTAATTGTTTTTTTGGGCTGCAAATTGACGTTCTCTTCTTCATAAATGTAATAAAATTTATCATTTTTAATCGCAACATTTCGCTGAACGAATGTTTGAGTGACTGTTTGATACAGCCACACATTTTTTAGTAGTACATCGACGTTCATTTTGTCCCTCTTTTCTAAAACTATTGATTCATCGTCCGGTTCCATTGATCAATCCAATCCGCTAGTTGACTATTAATAAAATTAAAATCGACTGTTTTGGCACGTTCGGCAATGGCACCATATGTTTTATTTTTCGCTTCTTTTTCGCTTAGCGTTACTTGTTGATTTGTAGGTCCTTCATTTAATGAAATCGCTTTGGCCTTTTGTGATTCTTCACTAATCCGTGTGTTAACAAATTTAAAGGCGGTTTCTTTGTTTTGTGCTTTTTTAGGAATATTGACTGTATTATAGTTGGCATACGTGCCGCTTTCTGGGACGACATACGTCACGTTTTCTGCTGCGCCTTGAATAATATCAACCGCAAAATCAGCAACCACAGCTGCTTCAATTTCACCAGATTGGAACATATTAGCTAAGTCTGACGATTTTGAATACGTTTTAACAACGTTTGGTTTTAATTCTTTCATCGCTTCAAAAGCGGCCTTCCCGTTATCTTTTGTAATATCTTGACCAGCATGTTCACTAGCAACGTATAACATTAAAGGACCTGCCGTCGTGGCAACGTCTGGAACAGAAATTTTACCTTTCAAATCAGCTGACCATAAGTCATCCCAGTTCTTAATTTCTTTGCCTAATTTTTCTTTGTTGTAAACAATCCCGATACTGTTTACAGCGATTGGTACGCCAGCACCACTTTCAAAAACCTCTTTTGCTCCTGGTGTTAACTGACTTAAATTAGGTACTTCTTTTTCTGTAATTTTTTCAAATAACCCTTCTTTTCCACCTTGTGCAGCATTTGCTTGTGCTAATTCAATGACATCAATTCCCGCATTGGGATTATTTTTTAATTTCGTAAAGCGGTCTGCGCTATTGCCTACTTCTAAGGTAACTTTCGCTTCATTCTCTTTTTCAAACGGAGTGATAATATCTTTTTTGACAATATCTTCACTTAATCCGAAAGTTGAAACGACTAAAGCATTACTTCCACCTTTGCTCTCGCTTTTCGTAGTTGCTTCGCTGTTTCCACAAGCAGTCATTAATAACGTTGCAGCGACTAATGTCCCTAAAATTACGCGTTTTTTCATTTTTAAATCTTCCTCCAAAATGGTTTTTATTTTTCTAAAATAACTAATTTCTCAGCTGGAAAAGCCAAGTGAATGGTTTCGTTTGTTTCATATAACTGTTCACTTGTTCCATTAACCAGCAATGTACCTAGCGCTGTTTCCACTTCATATTGATAGCTTTTCCCTAAAAATGTTCGGACAGCGACAGTACCTGCTACAGTATTAGTAGCAGCTTCTGAAACAATCTCGATGTCCTCTGGACGAATCGTTGCCACCGTCGTTGTAACATTGGGTTCAGGATTAGTCGTTTTCACTATTTGATTTGTTTGTGTCCGATAATGACCAGCTTCCATTTTTTTGACAGAGAAAAAGTTTTCAAAACCGATAAATTCAGCGACAAACTTAGTACGAGGCAAACGATAAATCGTTTCTGGTGAATCATATTGTTCAATCACGCCATTATTCATAATGGCCACTTTATCTGAAATAGAAAAACATTCTTCTTGGTCATGTGTGACAAAAACTGTCGTAATGCCTAATTGTTGTTGAATCCGTTTGATTTCAATCCGCATCGCTACTCGCAATTTTGCATCTAAATTACTCAACGGTTCATCTAGTAGTAATAGTTTAGGTTCAATAATCAGAGCACGTGCTAGCGCAACCCGCTGTCTTTGACCACCAGATAATTGTTTTGGATAACGGTCGCCTAAGCTTTCTAAACCACATACTTTTAGCATTTCTGTGACTTTTTGGTCCATGGTTTGTTTGCTTTCTTTGCGTAATTTCAACCCAAAAGCGACATTTTCTGCAATCGTTAAATGAGGGAATAACGCATAACTTTGAAAAACCATCCCGAAGTTTCTTTTATGGACAGGAACCTTTGTTAGTTCTTCTTGATCAACGAAAAACTGTCCGTCGTTTGGCTTAATTAATCCAGCAATCACTCTTAGCGTAGTCGTTTTACCACAACCACTCGGTCCTAATAAAGAAACTAACTCTCCTTTTTCCATTGAAATATTTAAATCTTTTAAAATATCTTGTTTTCCGTCATAGCTGACGCGAATATCTTTTAAATCCACAAAAGTCAAAATTTTCTCCTCTTTCTATCTCGTGCTTCTTCCATGTTTTAGGCAATGGAAGCTAGTCCCAACGTTTTTTCAATTAAAAACATTAAGCCCATTGTTAGTAGCATCAACAATACAGAAATTGCTGAAACAGTTGGATCATAATTGTATTCCATATAACTTAATAAAGAAGTAGGCAGCATCGTCACACCGGGACCTGATAAAAACATCGATACAGGAACATTGTTAAACGAATTGACAAATGCTAACATAAAGGCAGCAAAAATTCCTGAAGACACATTGGGTAAAACAATTTGAATGAATGCTCGCAATCTTGTACAACCTAATGTCCAAGCTACTTCTTCCATTGAATAATCTAGTTGTTCCATACTTGACCCAACCACTCGAATAATATAAGGCAAACTAATTAAAAAATGCCCCATTAATAATCCTTGAAAGACAGGCAAACCTAATTTAATAACAATATATTGAAATAACGTATACCCGACCACAATTCCTGGAATCACAGTTGGGGATAAGAAAAAGCTTTTAATAAAGTTGCGCCCGCGAACGGAATAACGTGCCAGCGCATAGGAAGCCGGAATCCCTACTATTAATGCTAAAACAGTCGCTAATACCCCAATCAACAAGCTTAACTTAAAACTGTCCATAAACGTTTCCGATTGTAAGGCTTTGGCGTACCAATCTAAAGTAAATCCTTTAATCGGAAATTGAATCGCTGCGGCTGTTCCAAAAGAAGTCACCACAATCAAACATAATGGTAAAAATAAAAACAGAAAAACTAGAATTGCAATAACAGATAGTCCTTTTTGCTTACGCATGATTTGCTTCTCTCCGATCTACTTTCTTAGCGACCATGTCTAGGCCTTTCATCACAATTAATGTTGTTAAAATCATAATAAATGCAAGAACACTTGCCGATTGCCAATCACCTAAAGTATTAGCCTTTTGATATAAGAAGGTCGACATCATCATTTTTTGGTTACCACCTAACAGCTGTGGCGTCGTATAAGCCGTTAAAGTTCCTGTAAACACTAATATACTTCCTACAATGGTGCCTGGAATTGATAAAGGTAAAACAATTTTCCGAAAAGCCGTCATTGGATTGGCGCCTAGCGTCTCAGCCGCTTCTAGCATTTCTCCTTCAATGTTTTCCATAACCCCAACTAAGGTCATAATCATTGTTGGTAAAAATAAATACACTGAACCGATAATAATTGCAAATTCTGTATACAATAAATTCAGCGGTTGCTCAATTAAGCCTGTTTTTAATAACAACGTATTCACTACACCGTTTTTTCCTAAAATGTTAATCCAAGCAAAACTTCGAATAACTGAATTGGTTAATAGTGGAAACAAGGTCATAGCCATTAAAAAGCCACGCCATTTTTTGGAAACTCCAGCAATAAAGTATGCCGTTGGAATGCCCAACACAATTGAAATACCCGTCACAATTAACGAAACTCTTATCGTTCGCCAGAAAATTGAAACATTATAGTCATCTTTAAAAAAAGTAACATACTGATTTAGTGTCAAGCCATGATCAGTAAAAATGGTTGGCAAAATGCTAGTAATTAATGGAATCATTAAGAAAAATAATAATAGTACTAGCCCCGGTGCCACAATTAAATAAGGAACTTTCTTGTTCATTCGTACACTCCTCGTTCGTTTTTTCACTTCATCAGTATACGCAAGGAAAACGTATATTTCAACACATTTTCATCTTTTTGTTCGTTTTTAAACCCGAACGTTCGTATATTTTTTCGGAAAAGGTTATTAAAAAATAAAACACGAACATTAAACAAAAAAACACAAACAAGACTGTTTGTGTTTTTTGTCAACTTTTTTATTTATCATTTAATTTTCTTGGAACGTTTGATCCTTTTCCATCATTTTCACTATAATACCATCTTGATACACCTGATAATATCCGAACAATTCATTCTCTTTTGAGACACTATTCTTTTCAGATATAATTTGAACAACATAACTTCCTTTATTTGACTGCTTAAACGTATAATGAAACGCCGAGTCATTCGTTGGTATCCCTAAACCATTTTGTAAAAATTCAATCGCTTCCTGTTTAGTATAAGATTCTGCTTCTAATTGCGTTCCTAAATGCGGATTTTTTTGATCAACAAATTGTCTTGCTTTGTCATTATTAGCAGACCTTTCTATAACGACTTCCTGTTGCGAATTCCTACTTCCTGAACAGCCAGATAATACAAATAAAATCATCAACAACCCGAAACACTTACTCAATTTTTCTCCTCCTCTCCATTTTGATTAGTGATACTTGATGATTTCTTTTATATTTTAGCATGCTTGATATAACGAATTGTGCTCAAAAAAGACAGAATCAACAAGTAAAAATTGTCGACTCATCTTTCTCTACTAATATTAAACACTATCTATCTCAATATTTTCGAATTACCTGTAAATTACTGATAAATAAAAACAGCTCCTTTTGCGTATACTTAGATTATCAGCACCTAAAGGAGGAACTTTCTTGAAGCAAAACAATCTACTCACTTATCAATCACTTGCCGTCTTGTTGCTAGTATTCAGTCTCTTTAGTTTTGACCCATCGGTTTCTTTTGCCACCCGTTCTGGAAAAACGCCTGTTTCAGTTAAACTAGAACTTGGAGGGTTGCCTGGCGATGAATCGGTTAACGATGCCATTGATCCTGATTTAGAAAATCCTAACACTAGTTTTGACTTGCTCTTTATTCCGAAAGAATTTACTTTTGAAACCCAAGCGATTTCTGGTGATTTAACAGCAGTTCCTATACGACCTTCTGAAGGTAATACTCATACAATGAGACACTTCGGGATGGGGGATGTTCGCGGAGCCTTAACTGGTTGGCATGTCACTGCTGAAATCCCACACATGCGAAACGAAGCTCATTCTTTACTAGGCATCATTACGTTTCAATTAACAGGCGGCTATGCCCGCTATGACAAAACGTTAAGGCGTTTCTTTATGACAAATACAATGTATGGACTGGATTTTTCAGAAGATCCTGCTGCACCCGACTTCCCGACCAACCCAATTATTATCGGTAACGGTGCGACTTTAATGAGTAACGCTGGTGATAGAAAAGGACAAGGAATGTGGAGCGGCCGCATGACCGATATTTCTCTTGCAATCCAAACCCCTGTTTCACAATTATTTCCTGGCGCATATACAGGTTCGCTTATCTGGAATTTAATCTCTGGACCTGCATAAAATAAAAAAAACGCTTAGAAAACTAGCGGAATCGCTACTCTTCTAAGCGTTTTTTTATATCATAAGGACTATTTGCTCCTTCTATTTGTCTAAGTATGCTTTACCGCTTTTCGTTTAACGAATCACTTGGCCCCAACGGTAATCAAACTGATACTCTTGATTACCATTATTCAAGTTAATTTTGTATAAATAACGCGGGACTTTAATGAATAACCCATCCTCTACTTGAAAAGCTTCAATAGGTACATTTTCTTTAGTTAAAAGCAATGGTGTTTGCCACTCGTATGTTTTTTTCTGCCAATTGTATAAGCCAACTATCGCTTGATTACTTTGTCTTTTCTTGTATGACAGAACATAATAATTTGCTTCATCTTTCTTGCCTAGTAAAACTGGCGCTATTAGTTGCTCTTCTAGTTTTCCTTGCACTGTTGTACGCTCTTCCGATGACAGCTCTTGACCAATTTGACTTTCATTTGAATCTACCGTCCATTTAGGCGCTTCTTGTGTTTGAAAGACTTCTTTGAAAGTTGGGTCTTGTTTTAACTGCCAATTTTTCAAATCTAATTGATAATATCGATTGTTTAATCCATAAATATAGAGATAGCGATTATCCATAAAACGATAATCAACGAAATCAGAGCTTAAACAGTCTTTTAATTCAGGGAATTTCTTCACTAAATCCGCTTCAGAAAACTGTTTTTTCCCTGTTTTTGTATCTAGTAAGTAAATGGCCTCGTTATCAGCATTATTCAAAACCACATATTGATCTGTTTGACCAATTAAATAATCACGCCAGCCTAAACGTTTACTCCACATTCGTTCGCCCGTCTGACTATTAACAGAAATCACTTGAAACAATGAGTTACTAGTGCTAATGCCATTCGTTCGTCCATTTGGGATAATCATTCGCTCGATAGAAGTTAAGCCTTTCGTTTTTTCAGAATAAAACGTCGCACTTTTCTCTTCAATCGTTACTGAACGAAACATTCCGAAAAAGATTAAACCAGCAAAATGTACCACTGCAAGATAAACCAACAAAATTAACGCATAGGGAACCAGTCTCCTTGTACTCCGCCTTCTTATTAAGGAAATAACCAAAATACCACTAATTACTATAAAAATAATTGCTACAATGATGACAAAAATATCATGATAGAGCCAACCAGATAATTGCCAACTTCTATAAAGTGTGTCCATTACGCCATCCTTTCCAATTGTTATTTGCTTATTATAAAAAGGATACTATTTTTTTTTGAAAAATAACAACAAAAAGCGACGAACAGCAATAAGCCCATTCAAGTTGACTAACTAGGTCAACTTGAATGGGCGTGGAGAAATGTGCCTTGTTATTCAGTTATTCCGCTTCTTCAATTGCGGACAAAGCTTTTGCAATATCAATTTCTTTATTCCGATAATCAGCATCATGAACTGGAAAATGCTGCCGCAATTCAGCTGTTTCCATCCACGAAACAGTCCCTTGTTTAATGCCAAAATCAAGAATGTGCCCACCAAATTGGTGATCCTCACTGATAAAGTGCAAATGAAACCCTGCGGCAGAGGCACCATGAAATAATTTAGGTGTAAAGAACCCTACAACTGTTCCCTGAATATTCTCCGCTGTAAATTCAGGTTGATTGCGTGCTGCTTCTACAAATGGTGGATACGGTTTTTCTTGTTTAGGTGCCACACGGACATGCATCTTCGCAAAAAGACCGCTAATTTTAATTGCCGCAAAAAAATTAGGACTAATTTTTTCTAAAATTTGTGCTTTAATATTTTCATCGGTTTCCGTTGATACAGGGAATGCGCCATCTTCTTGAAAACGAGTAACTGCGGCATATGGCGTTAATTCTTCGCCTTCTAGAATAGTAATTTCGCCAGTTTGATTTGCATGATATAATGTACCGTCCAATAAAATAATTTCGCCATTTGAGCCTTCTAATGTCCCAATTCCAAAATCACCTTGCGTGAGTAACGTACCAATTTCTGCCGTTCCTGCCATCAAACTTTCCATTAAACCGCCTAGCGTACCATGTTGATAAACATATTGTTCGCTCATTTTTCCATCTCCTAATAAAGTTGATCTGGTAACAATGTTTTACCTAATTCTTGATTATCTGAATAATCCACAGGAACATCAATAATCACTGGGCCTTCTGTTTGCATTCCTTCTTCTAAAGCTGCGGCAAATTCTGCTTGTGAATGAACTCGAACCCCTTTGGCTCCAAAAGCTTCAGCATACTTCACAAAATCAACTGGACCAAAATCTACGCCAGAGGATCGATTATATTTCATTTCTTCTTGGAATTTAACCATATCATAACTACCATCATTCCAAATAATATGCACGATATTTTGCTTTAAACGAACCGCTGTTTCTAATTCTTGCGCTGAAAATAGGAAACCGCCGTCCCCAGAAACAGAGATAATTTGTGTATTCGGACGAACCAGCGCAGCCGAGATTGCCCAAGGCAAAGCGACACCTAATGTTTGCATACCGTTACTAAATAATAAATGACGCGGTTCATAACTTCTAAAGTGGCGAGCCATCCAAATGTAATGGCTCCCTACATCAACAGTAACTGTCATTTCATTCGTGGTTTTTTCTTGAAGCGTTTGAACAATTTCTAATGGATGTAATCGATTTTCAATTGTACTTGTTTTTACTTCTTTAATCGTTAATTTTTCTTGAAGCGTTTCTAAATAATCTTGCGCATCTTCTGTTAGTATTGGTTCACTAAATGCTTCTGATAATTTCAAAATATTTTTAGACATATCACCAATTAGCTCTTCTTCCGGTTGCATATATTGGTCAATTTCCATTTGAACTTCATCAATGACAATAACGCGCGCATCTTTTTCTGCGTTCCAATTACGTGCTTCATATTCAATTGGGTCATAACCAATCGCAATCACTAAATCACTTCTTTTTAACAAACGATCCCCAGGTTGGTTTCGAAATAAACCAACACGCCCAAAGAAATGTTCTTCTAATTCTTTTGAAATAATTCCTGCCCCTTGGAACGTTTCCACGACTGGCAAACCAGTTATAGCAACCAATTCACGAATGGCTGCGGTAACTTTTCGTGCAGAGGCCCGCATTCCTAAAAGTAAAACAGGTAACTTCGCTTGCTTGATTCGTTCAGCTAAAGCTGCGATTGTTTCTGCTGATGCATGGCCCAGTTTCGGAGCCGACAAAGGCTTAATTGCTTCGCCTGTCACCGGACTATCTGTGACATCTTGTGGGATCGATAAGAATGTTGCACCTTTTTTCGCTGTTTTGGCGATACGGTAAGCATTGGCAATATTTTCAGATAATGTTTCTGGATCTTGAATTTCTGTACTGAATTTTGTTATTGGGCTAAATAATGCAGCATTATTCATGCTTTGGTGAGTTAATTTTGACAAATCGGACCGTTTCACCTGTCCAGCCAATGCTAAAACAGGATCCCCTTCTGCAGTCGCAGTTACTAACCCAGTGGCTAAATTGCTGGCACCAGGTCCACTAGTTGCAATAACTAAGCCAGGCTCTCCCGTCAAACGACCAATCCCTTGTGCCATAAAGGCAGCGTTTTGTTCATGTCGAGCTAAAATTAATTCTGGACCTTTGTCAACTAATGCATCAAAAACCCCATCAATTTTTGCACCGGGAATCCCAAAAATATAGGGCACTTCGTGATTGATTAAACTTTCTACTATGATATCTGATCCTTTTTTACTCACTGTTATACCTCCAATTAAAATCTGTACTAATTACAAATACAAAAATACCACTAAAATTCTAATTAATCAACAATGAAACACCTTGAAAACGTGTGATATACTAATTCGCATATTTTAATAGAATTGAGATATTTCAAAAGATTAAGCAAAAATAATGCAAAATACCTTAAAGTTTTATAGTCTTTCAACAATTATTATATACTTCTTCACTAAAAATTAGTAAGATTAACCTATAAGAAAAAAATCACAACCTGTGATAAATTATTGGAGGAAAAATATGTCAAAAGGGAAGAAAATTTTTGCCATTATCTTTGGAATTATCTTGGTTCTATTTCTTGCAGTTGTTGGAATGGGAGCAAAACTTTATTGGGATGTTTCTAAATCAATGGATAAAACCTATGAAACAGTAGAACGATCTAAAAAAAGTCAGGTCAATTTAAACAATAAGGAGCCTTTTTCTGTTTTATTATTAGGGATTGATACAGGCGATGATGGGCGTGTCGAGCAAGGTCGTTCGGATACAACAATTGTTGCAACAGTTAATCCTCGTGACAAGCAAACAACCTTAGTCAGTCTTGCTCGCGATACCTATGTTGATATTCCAGGTCAAGGAAAACAAGATAAATTGAATCACGCCTATGCTTTTGGTGGGGCATCTTTAGCAATGGACACAGTTGAAAACTATTTAAACATACCTATTAATCATTATGTTTCAATTAATATGGCTGGTTTAAAAGAATTAGTCAACGCGGTTGGTGGAATCGAAGTGAACAATAATCTGACTTTTTCTCAAGACGGATATGATTTTACGATTGGTAAAATTTCATTGGATGGTGAACAAGCACTCTCCTATTCAAGAATGCGTTACGAAGATCCTAATGGTGACTACGGCCGCCAAGAACGTCAAAGAAAAGTGATTGAAGGCATCGTCCAAAAAGTCTTAAGTCTTAATAGCGTGAGCAACTATCAAGAAATTTTAACAGCTGTTTCTGATAATATGAAGACAGATTTAAGTTTTGATGACATGAAAAAAATTGCCTTAGATTATCGTAGTGCCTTTGGTAAAGTGAAACAAGACCAACTTCAAGGTACTGGTTTTATGCAATATGGAGTTTCCTACCAACGTGTGGATGAACAAGAATTAAATCGTGTCCAACAAGAGTTGAAAAATCAATTGAATAACTAAGTAAAAGCATGTACCAGACATTAAAATACGTCTGATACATGCTTTTAAAATCTTAAATCGAACTATCCTTACTCAAAAATCAATTCGTAGTATTTTCCAATGATTTATTCCGTATAACACTAGTATGCTTACTAAACAATAAAATAATTCATCCATCGTTCCTGAACCCATCCCTAAAAATATTAAAATGTAAAAAGGAGACTGCAAAAGAACGACCCATCCGATAGTTGATGCTCCAATATTTATTAAAATAGGAACAATCATCACAAAAACTAAATTAAAGATCGTTAAAGTCACTCCCTGTATATGAAAGAATAAATACATTGTTATACCTAAAACTAAGTAGAATAACGGCAACAATATATAAGAAGCTAATAGGACAGTCAACACTTTCCATGAAACAGCTACTGAAAGAACCATGCTTAAAAGAGCACAAACACCGATTAATAAAAATCCTGCTAACAAGCCCAAACATAGTCCACAAATCAACAGCGAGAACAAATAAAGATGGCGACCTTGCCTCGTTTTAAAATAATAATCACTAATTCGTGAGCCTTGATCGTCAACAACAAAGGACACTACTAAAATCGGTAATAGCAAGCTGTTAATAAAATTCATCGCACTGATATAATCATTTACATCAAACATATCGCCAAAAAAATAATTTAAAAATGGTGGAACTAACCCTAAAATGGCAAACATAATGAGATAGCTTCCAGAAAACCAAAAAATTCTGCGCTGAATATCTTGTTTTAACACAGCTTTTACTTTCATCTCTTACTCCCCTTCTACTAATGAAAAATAAACATCTTCTAAATTTAGTGCATGTTTTTTCATTTCTAATGGAATGATGTCGTTTAAAACCAACTCTTTCAAGAACAACGGATAATCTGCTTCCGAAATTAACCAAAGAGGATGTCTTTGTTCTACGCCATCAAAAAGAGCACTAATTTCACTCACTTTGTCTTCGTTTTCTTCATCAAAGGTAAATTGATAGACTGATACTTCTTTTCCTAAAGTGACTGTTTGAATAATTGCTCCATTTTTAATAAAATACGCTCGATCGCACAACTTATCTAGATCCCCTAAAATATGACTGGAAATGACAATCCCTATATGTAACTCTTTTGCTAAGTGCTTTAGTGTCTGAACGGTCGCTTGTACGCCATCTGGATCTAAACCGTTCATTGGTTCATCTAAAATAAGCAGCTCATTTTTGTTAATTAAAGCTAACGCCATTCCTAAGCGCTGCTTCATACCTAAAGAAAAATCTTTGACTTTCTTTTTCCCGTAATTTTTCATATCAAATAGTGATTCTACGTAATCAACTGAATAACTCTCTTTTGAAAGAGCACGAAAATAATTAAGATTTTCTCTTGCTGTTCTATTTGGAAAATATTTAGGTCCATCAATTAAAACACCAATCCGTTCTTGTCCAACGACTTTACCTTGAAAATTAACAATTAACCCACTCATGATTTTCATTGTAGTCGTTTTACCTGCACCATTTGGACCAATTAAACCTACAATTTCACCTGGTTCTACAGTAATTGAAATATTTGTTAGAATTTCTTTTTTATCAATGGTTTTTGAAATATTTTCTAATTGCATTAGCAACACTCCTTAACTACAATTTTTTTCAGCCTTTAGTTCGTAATAGCAAAACAAGCCAATCCCTATTAATTTAACACTAATTACTACCATACCAAATGCAACCATTACTACCCGCTCCTTTCTATACTTTCAATTACTAGCATAGCAAGAAAAATAATCATTTTTTAGTGTAAAAAAATCCGCTATTTGGAAAAAAAATAAAAGAAACAGCGCCGGCAATTATCCTTCAGCGCTGTTTCTAAACTGACTAAAATTGTCTGTTAGCCAATGTTGCTTTTGTAAGTAAACAAAATTAATAGTAGTCGATATGTTATTAATTTAAAATGTAAAGCTCGCAAAAAAGTAGCTTTATTTATCATTGCAATGGGTTATTTTATAAAGAATTTTCTCTAAATTCCGCCAGTTGCGTTCTGTTGGTATATTTTTCATCAGTAGTAAAGTCGTTCCTTTTGTATCAAAATAATAGTTAGAAATCACTAAATCGACTTCAGATGCATCTACTTCATAATCATAAAAAGCCAAGGGATAAGCTTTACCAAAATAATTTTTTATTTTATTCATCAACCATAATCGATGAGTATGATGTAAATCGTCTGCAATTAAAATCTTAATGGGCGTCAATTTCTTTAACAACAAATCATAATAATCTAAAACATAGTAATAGTTTAAGAAAAGTTGTTCCCAATTTTTTAAAATTTCTTTGACCTCTTTTGTTGCCTGCTCTTGCAAATCTCGATGAAAGTTCTCCATCAGTTGGGCTATTTCCGTATTTTGTCTTTTAATTTCATTAATATAAGACTGATTGAAAAATAAATCAGTATTACCGAAAAAGAATTGACTTCGCTCGTGGAATGCCACAAAGTTAAAAATTAATTCAGAATCTGACAAATCCAATTGAAATTGATAGTCTTTTTGCGTGAGGTTATTTAATAGCAATACAGCTTGGTAAGACGTAGTATGATGCAATTTATGTGCTAATGCATGACTAACTTCATAGCGAGGATTACCATCAATCACTCCAAACGAGTAGATAATTCGATATATAAAATAGATCTCTTCTTCAGGCAGCGATAAGTTACACTTCTTCAGCCACATTTTTACTAAAGGAAAAGCTTTATCAGAATCAGCTACCTGTTTAATTTCATCTAAAAGTTCCACTCTTTTTTGTGGTGCACGTTCTAATACAATTGCTAGCCAATAAGAAAAAATTCGTTTCGGCAAACGTAACAATTCAATATCGTATACCTCTTCAAATTGTTCAATATATTGTTCAATCAACTTTTCAGAAATCGTAAATGGCCAGTCACCTGTACGTGAAGATTGCCAATAAAAATAATAATAAAAAGAACGACTCATGCTTTCTTGATTCTCTAGTTCTAAAGAGAACGTATGAAAGGTCATTTGATATCTTTTAAAATATTTTACTAATAATTTGGCATACCGAAAAACAGTCGAAACACTTGTAAATTGCGCATCTGCATAGTCTTCTAAATTTCTGTCTGGGTATTTGTACATATAATCAATCAAATTGAAATTATAAGATTGACGATAGTAATGCAAGTAAACATTATAGATAGGAAAATTAGCATCTTTATACATATAAAATCGTTGATTATTTTCATTTTTCAGTACAATTTTCCCATTAAATTGTTTAAAAATGTCTGATAATTCTTCTACATACAATAGAATAGATTTTGAAGAAACATTCAGTAAGTCTTTTAAATCTGCAATGGTTCGCCACTTGTTTTTTTCTAAGAGATAGTTAAATAGACGAATTTTCTTTTGAGAAGATTTCGTTAAAAATGTATGCACTTTATCAACCTCCTGTATTTCTAAATTTTTATAAATAACTTAGTCATATTAATTATACGACTTTCTTTTTGCAAGAGGTAAATTTTTGCCCCCAAAAAAACAGGTGCTAAAGAAGTTCCTTAGCACCTGTGCTTGATTTCAATTGATTCAATTATTAAGTCATGTTTAACGGAAATTTTATCTAGCTTTAAATAGGGGCATCTTCTAAGTTCCAAACTAATTGACCTTGATAGCTACCCGCGACATCGCTTGGAACTAAAGTTAATTCAAGTGTATTTGCTAAATTCAACATTTGACTTCCACTGCCACTAGCAATAGTTTGTTCGACGTCATTAATCGGTGTCCGTTTGCCCTCTTTAATAAAGCTTAAACCTTTTGACAATGTTTGATTATTTTGATTTTTCATCATTTGTTGCATTTTAACTTTGACTTTCCATTGACTTTTATCTAACTGGCTTTCATCAGTGATAGCCAGTTCTGCTTCTTGTGGCAACTTGACATAGCTATCTTTTACAGGGATTTCTTGTTGTCCAAAAGAAAGAACGTCAGGTAATTTTAATTGCGGCCCCTTTTCCAGACTGACTATCTTTTTTTCATTATTTGAAACTTGTCCAGTTTCATTCATTGCGTAAAATTCAACTTCTTGGTCAAGCCAATTATCTGGTATCTTCATTTTCACTTGATCGTCAACAGTCTCTGGTGCTGTTGGATACTCTTTTACTAATTGTTCCTCTCCACCGAAACGTGCCATTACGCGAATCGTTTTTCCCGCTTCGTGTTTTAAAGAATACGCCACCTCAGCTTCTTTAGTAAAGCGAGAAACCGGTATTGCCTCTCCTGAATTTTTCAATTGAAATTCCAAATTTTTACGATACCGATGAACGATTGTTTGTTCTTCTTGTTTAAACGTTCCTTGATCTTGTTCCACTGGATTTTTAACTGGATAATATCCAGGGATTTCAGGATACTCAGATGATACATCAAATGCTTGTGTTAAAATACCTGGCTGACTCATTGGCTCTTTCAATGGTAGATCATTTTCGTCGACAAAAAGAAGATTCACTTTGCTGTTATAATTCACTTTCAACATGCCTTCGGTCGCTTGATTAAACACTTTATCTCTATTGGTGGCCTTTGTTTGGATTGTATAAGGTAATGTCAGATTTCCTTCTGTATCAATGAAACGATTATCTACTGCTGGGGCATCTTCACGCCATTTCACGGCGACTGTATAAAGTAAAGTCGTGGCAGTTAACCGGCTATCTTGTGGTTGTAAGGCAGTCAATACTAATTCTTCGCCTTGCATCTCTTGTGAGAACAAAGCCGTTACATCTTCACCATTAAAGTTTTGAATGTTGATATTACCTGGCTCGTATTGCTGTGATTGCAAGAGATTTGTTAAGTTAAAACGTACTTCTAAATTACTTAATTTACGATCCTCTGCAACATTCGGCATGATTTGTTGGGCCTTTAATTCACTAACAGGTTGCGGCTTCTCTAACGTTAAAGAATTTGCTAAGGCCCCGCCAAACTCAGGTTTTGCCACAAAGTCTGTACGATAAGGAATTTCTAATGGCTGATTGTTATTCCAATTTCGATAAATAAAGGTTAATTTTTCTTTTGGTCGAGTTAAAATTTGTAGCTGTTGCTTTTGACTATTGATGGCATCGGTTTCCGTTTCGTTATGATAAGTTACCCAATAACCACCACTTTCATCATTCCATGTTCTAGAAAAAATATTGGTTGGATTAGATGAATAGAGTGATTGAATAGGAAATTGTACGCCAAAATAGTATTTTTTACTCAAATCATAAGTATTTACTGCTGTTGTTACTTGTATCGGTTGATTTTCTTCGTCAAAAAATTCATATGTCACTTTCACATCTCCAAGGAGAGATAGTGTTAAGAAACGTTCTTTTTCAAAAAAGATTGTTCCCCCCGCTCGATTTGACAAATTTTTCAACAGTGAAACTTTAATGCTGACCTTTTTCCCTTGATACCATCCCACATTACGAATCATGGCACTCCCTGCAGGAGAATTTTCATCAACTGTTAATTGACTACTGTTCACATTGCCTTCAAGTGGAATGACTTCTGTTTCTGCCCCAGATTGCATGACAAAAGTATGGGAAGCTGGCGTATAGACACCTGGCAAGGCCTTAAAGTAACCATAATCAGACAATTTTGTGTGATTTGAAATTTTCTTGACTAACTCAGTTGCTTCACCAATTTGCGGTCCTAAAGCAAACCCAATCAACGTGATTATAAAAACGAATGAGGTTTTAGCAATCTTATTCATCTGCTTTCCATCCTTTCTTTCGTCTTCGAGCCACTACAAACAGGATGATGCTTATAAGAAGTAAACCGATAGTTAGTAATTCCAATTGCTGTTTTTCTCCCGTATTGGGTAAAAGTTGATTGATTAATCCTTTATCAGAGTTAATCGTTTCTCGATTGGGTTGTTTGGCTTCATTAACTGGGGTTATTTTTTCAAAAGGCACTACCTGATCCTTATAATTTTTCTGATAAAATGTTATGCCTACTTCTGAATCTACTTGCTGCGCATGTACACTATTAGCACTTGCTAAAAAAAAGAGTGCTAGCATGAACACAAGATACCCACTTCTTTTTTTCATTTTAAAGCCTCCCTATTTATGATTTATTTTGGCGTAGTTTTAAAATATAAATAAATAACGCCAAAATAATTAAGATACAGCTTCCTATCACAAGATACAGAAGAATATTCGAAGCAGGTCGGGTGACTTTGACTGCCTCCTCATTCAATTTTTCATCTTCACCTTTAATTTCAAACGCTTTTTTCAATGTCCACTTTTTACTGTTTTGATCTTCCAACTGAATCGTCAACTCATATAAACCTTTTTTTAAGGCTTCATCATTCCAACTAATTGGAAGTTCAAATTGACTACGTGGTGCCACAGAAATTTGTTTTGATAACTCACGAATTTTCTCACTTTTTCCTTTTTTAGTAACAAAGGCGTTCATTTTCAATTGGCTCATTAAAACTGGTTCTGTATTTTCAATTGTCGCGAACAGTGTTAAATAACCATTTTCTAAACCTGGTTTCACCTTTGTTAACTGAAATGCTGGTTCCATTTTTTTATTTTCAACAACAAGTTTTGCTCCGATTGTGTAAGCAAATTTATTCGTTAAACTAAATCCTTTTATTTCCTTCTCTTTTCCATCTGTTAATTCATAACAATAAAATCCACCTAAAATCGTTCCTTCAAAACCATTTTTAGGGACATTTAATTGAAATGAAACTTCTTTTGTTTCTTTTCCTTGTAATTCGACTGTTTGTGACGGCGAAATCAATTCTTCAAATGTAGGACTACCTAATAATTTTTTTCCATGTTGCGAATAGTCTAAAGCGCCATTTTTATTGGTCAGCCCATTATTTGCATCGACACGCACTTTAATCGGTTGATCACTTACATTTTTCAAGCGTAATTTAAACTCTTGTGTGCTTCCAGGGGAGACTTTCAAATCGTAATAACTGACGGAAGATTGCTGGTTTTCTGGTAAAATAGCTTCTGCTTCAAAATTAATCTGATTTTCCTCAGCAGAAGCCGGTGCAGACCACAGAACCAACCAGCTAACTAAACTAAGAAAAAAGATGGGAATAAAAGTTCCCCATCTTTTTAAAGTCTTACGCTGGCGCATCAGATAAACCCCATGTAATCGTTGCTGTGTAGGCTTGTGCTTCAACACCTGCACGTGGTACAAAAAGTTTTACATTTTCATTTTTACCTTTTTCCCCTTGGAATAAGGCAGCCCAGGTGCCTGCACCTTTGCCTTTTTCAGCTGACATTACTGGTTGTAGTGAATCATTTAGTGTTAAACTATTTGATGCAATTGTTGGTGCTTCTGATTGGTTACTTTCTGTAGTTACTTGACCATTTGCCAAGGTTAATTGTGCACCTTTTAAAACGTTTTGATTTGTTACACCTTTAAATTCTGATATGGATGCGGATAATGCCCAGCCTTCTGCACCTCCACGAGTATCATTAACTTGGACAAATGGTTTTTCATTTTGTGCAAAGTAAGTGGCATCCCCTTGTTGGATTTCTTGTTCACCAAAGCTAATACTTGAAGCGTACGGGATTGATAACGCGCCTTCTGCGCCCGTAGCTGGATCTTCATCTGTATCGCCTGTTGGATCAACGACAGGTTTGACATCTTTCCCAGAACCTGCTTTTAAAGTTACATCAGCTTGCGTGTCTTGTAAGTTTGCTTCATTTGCATAAACTGCTTGTCCTGCAATACTTAATGTTAATGCACTTAATGCAACACTTGCTAAAATTTGTTTTTTCATTCTAAAATTCCTCCTAAAATTTCTTGGTCACTTGCGACCTGCTTTTATTTTTACATCATTTTGAAATTTTAGTAAGAGTAAAAAAATTCTTTGTTTTAGAAAAAAAGTAAAAGTGCGTTGTTATTTTTTTGAAAATATACAAAAAGAACGATACTATTTTTCAGCATCGTTCTTGTCTTGTTTTATTAACGTTCTTGTTTCACCGCTTCTAAAGCCGCTGTATTAATAATGTTCCAAGGTTTGTCAAACGCTGGTTGGAAGAAGAAGTCCGCATAGGCTAAGTCTTCAATCGTCATTTTGGCTTGAATCGCTAATGAAATAGCATTAATGTTTGCAGTTAAATCTGCTTTCGACATTAATTGAGCGCCTAAAATTTGTGTTGTTTCAGGATCATACACTAATTTAAACCAAGCTTTTTGTTTGTCTGGATTGAAGTCCATCAAGTAGTCTTCTACTACTGTCACCGCTTTTGTTTCTTTTCCTAATTTTTGAGCCATGACTTCATTAATCCCTGTTGAAGCAAATTTATAATCAAAGACAGCCAAGCCAGAAGATCCTTGAACACCAGGGAAAGGTTTAACTGGTTCTTCTAGGTTTTTCACAGCAAAGCGACCTTGTTTACGAGCATTCGTTGCTAAGGCAATATTTACTTCTGTGTCTGCAGGATTGTATTTAATTAACGTAGCATCCCCTACTGCAAATACATCAGGCTCACTTGTCCGCATGTATTCATCCGTCTTGATTAGGCCATTCGGATGTAATTCCAAGGTACCTTTTAACCAAGCAGTGTTTGGACGGACGCCAACCGCTACAACGACCAAATCAGCATCGTACGCATTTTTATCTGTAACGACTTTTTGCACACGACCGTCGCCTTCGTAACGTTCAACTGTTTCACCAGTTGCAATTGTAATATTATTAGCTTCCATCTCTTCTGTTAAAACATCTGTAAATTCTTTATCTAGATATACCCCTAATGGACGATCTAAAATGTCAATAACAGTAACCTTTTTGCCGGCTTTTGCAAATGCTTCGGCAGCTTCAATCCCAATATAACCACTACCAATCACAACCACATTATTGACTTCTGGATCTACTGTTTTTTGTTTTAATTTAATGGCCCATTGACGACCACGCATCAAGTAAATATTATCCAAATCTTTACCTGGAATATCTAATTCAAATGGGACAGCTCCGGGACTGATGATTAATTTATCATAATTTTCAACACGTTCTTCACCTGACACTAAATCTTTCACTGTCACTTGATGTTCTTTTGGTTGAATCGCTGTAATTTCAGTATTAGAAAAGACATTTACACCACGGCTCTCCATTTTTTCGCCAGTCATATAGCGAACAGAATTAACATCTTTCACTTTTCCTTCTAGGTACAACTGCATGCCACAAGACAAGAATGAGATAAAATCACCTTTCTCATACCATTGAATTTCTGCATCAGGATGAAGATTTAGTAATTCTTCTACCGCTTCATAACCTCCATGTGATGATCCTAAAACAATAACTTTCATCGCTCGTTCCTCCCATATAATATTATTTCTTACATAATAAAGAATATCATATATTCTCAAAAAATAACAAATAATATCCTCTTTTCCATTCTCAATTAAGTTCTTTAAATGAGAATAAAAAGGAGTATCCTCTGTATTTCGCCACTTTTCAATTACTTTTTTATTTACTAAAAAATAAAAAATACTAAATTCTCCGATACGATTGATAGGGACGCCCCACTTTTAAATAGCTATTTTTACTTTCTAAAAGGTTATTTTTTTCTAGAAACAACACATATTTGCGAACAGAAACATGTGAAAGCTGACTCGCTTCTGATAATTCTTGAATCGTAAAATAGTCAGTAAATTCGTCTATTTTTTTTAACAATAATTGTAATGTTGCTTGTGTTAGTCCTTTTTCTAAGGACATGTTTTGAAGAGCTTGTTCATTTTTACGTGCGTTTGTCTGTGAAGAATGAAACAATTGGTCCACTTTTGTTTGCGAAAGCTCCTTCGTTTCCAGCGTGAATTGAGCAGTTTTTTTCTGATAGTTTTCGATACTTTGTTGAAATCGTTCAAAAGAGAAGGGTTTAACTAAATAGTCTAAAACGCCTAAATGTAAGCTTCGTTTAACGTTTTCCAACTCGTTGGCAGCCGTAATCAGGATGACTTCTGTGTCAATTTTTTCATCTCTAATTGTTGCCAGATAGGTCAAGCCGTTGCCATCTTTCAAATGAACGTCTAATAAAACAAGTGCTGGTTGTTTTTCTTCCGTTAGTTGTAGACCTTCAGCAATTGTTGCCGCCGTAAAAATAGTCGGTTGGTGAATTAATTTTTCAAGATATTTTTGATGTATATATGCAACCATAGGATCGTCTTCAATAATCAATAGGTTCATTTTCCTCTGCTCCTTCGTAATGAACATTTATGCGAATGACAAGCCAATTGTTTTGTTGGTTTTCCCAAGTCAATGTCGCTTGCGCATTCTCTAATAATCTTGCCAAATAAGAAGTGAAAAACTCTTGCTCAAAGCGTTCCAGTTGTTCTTTTGGATAAGCAAACGAATAAGTCGTCGTCAAACTTCCTGGCTGATAATCAATGGTTTCAATGATCTCTTCTGGTAACGGTTGTTCCATCAGGAAACGATGAATATAACGGTAGATAGCAATCAAATTTTGTGTATCTTCATCTCGTTTATTTGGTGGAATTTCTGGATAAATTTCAATAGCTAATTGTGTTTTAATTTCTGCAAACTTGATTCTTTCCCCACTTAAAAAACCTGCTAGAATAGGATTTCTGACCAAAATAGCTAAGCGCTGTGCAAATTCCTTTTCTGGTTTCAATAAATCGGCTAGATAATGTTTTAGCGCCTCATAATCTTCTAAATCGACTAAGCCATAAATAACATGCATCTTATTCATAAATTCGTGTGATTGACTTTGTAATGCCGAAGCATATGTCGTTGTGCTGACAAGCTGTTCTGCGACAATAAACGTTTCCGTCGCATTTTTCAGAAAGATAACATGCCCAATTGTTTTTTTACGGACATTAATCGGGGCGATTGAGACGAAATAATCCTGGCCATTTTGACGATAGAATTGCTCTGTTTTTGAATGTACGACTAATTTTTCAGGAGATAAAACCAATGCTGAAAGTTTCTTTCCTAGTAAATTTTCTTCACTATTTGTTATATTATGATACATTTTAGTTGCTTCAATATTTGCTAATAAAATATTTTGATCGGTATCAATCACAAGGATTGCGTCTTTCGTTTCCTCAAGCATGGCGTTTCGCTCTTCTAATAGACGAGCAATTTCTCTTGGCTCTAAATCGTGAAGTTGTTTTTTTAAATAATAAGAAACCACGATGGCTAATATAAAGCCAAAACCAACACTTAAAAGGACACTCACTGTGTAATCATTTTTTGTTCGTTCAATCAATTGTGAAAGCGAGGTCATTTTAATGCCCATTGCCACAACCCCAATTTGTTTTCCTTGATCATAGACTGGGACAAAACCTCGTAATGATTCTCCTAAACTCCCTTGACTAACAGATAAATGTTCCTCCCCTTTTAATGCTCGCACTTCATCGCCACCTTCAAAATGCTTACCTATTTTTTGGCGATCAGGATGTGTTAAACGAATCCCCTGCATATTCATAATCACGATAAAATCCAACTGATGGATTTCACCTAAACGAACCGTATACGCTTCCAATTCATCTGAATAGTGATCATTCTTTAAGGCTTCAATAACATTCGGTTCAATAGCCAACTGTTCCCCGACGGCTAAAAGTGCTTGCTCTTGGTTTTTACGAACTTCTTTAATTGTTTGGACCGTCGTTACTCCGTAAAAGAAAGTAATCATAATAATTAATGTTGCAATAAAAATCACTGATAAGAAGCACCATAATTTCCCGCCACGCTTCATTCCATCCCTCTTTTCTCTTCAAATAAAGTATAGCATAGGAAGATTTGGTTAAAAAACTTTTCTTTAGTTAAATTAATTAAATAATCTACTCTACAGAAAACGTTTACATTATGATGAATATAGATTAAAGTTATAGGAGGAAATAGCATGGAAAAGAAATTGCACGCAACAGCTGCTAACGAAACAGATTGGCGCAACAAATTAACCAAAACGAGGATTGGTTCGGTTACGTTACCTGTTTATCTTGTAACAGCTAGCATTATTCTTGTTACGGCTCTATTAGAACAACTACCAGTCAATATGTTAGGTGGTTTTGCCGTAATTTTAACAATGGGTTGGTTACTTGGAACAATTGGTGGAAATATTCCTATTTTGAAACATTTTGGCGGTCCTGCAATTTTATCTTTATTAGTACCATCAATTATGGTCTTTTTCAATTTACTCAACCAAAATGTCTTAGACTCAACAGATATTTTAATGAAACAAGCAAACTTTCTCTATTTCTATATTGCTTGTTTAGTTTGTGGAAGTATCCTTGGAATGAACCGCAAAATTTTAGTCCAAGGTTTAATGCGCATGATTGTCCCGATGGCATTAGGAATGATTTTAGCAATGGGCGTTGGAACCCTTGTTGGAACGCTGTTAGGTCTCGGTTGGAAACATAGCCTTTTCTATATTGTCACCCCTGTTTTAGCTGGTGGAATTGGTGAAGGCATTCTTCCTTTATCCCTTGGTTATGGTGCCATTACTGGATTGCCAAGTGAACAATTAGTGGGGCAATTAATTCCCGCAACCATTATTGGTAATTTTTTTGCTATTATGTGTTCAGGTTTACTTAGTCGTTTAGGAGAAAAACGCCCTGAACTTTCTGGACAAGGTCAGTTGATTAAAATTACCAATTCAGATGATTTAAGTGATGCTTTAGAAGAAGACAAAGCACCAATTGATGTAAAATTAATGGGCGCTGGTGTTTTAATTGCGTGTACCTTATTTATTACAGGCGGTTTATTGCAACACTTAACAGGCTTTCCTGGTCCTGTTTTGATGATTGTTGTCGCAGCCTTTTTAAAATACTTAAACGTAGTACCGAAAGAAACCCAACGCGGATCAAAACAGCTTTATAAATTTATCTCTGGCAATTTTACGTTCCCGTTAATGGTCGGCTTAGGTATGTTATATATTCCTTTAAAAGATGTCGTAGGAATGCTTAGCTGGCAATATTTTGTTGTGGTAATTAGTGTCGTTTTCACTGTTATTGCTACAGGATTTTTCGTTTCACGCTTCATGAATATGAATCCCGTTGAGGCTGCCATTGTCTCCGCTTGCCAGAGTGGTATGGGTGGGACTGGCGATGTGGCTATTTTAAGTACAGCCAATCGAATGAACTTAATGCCGTTTGCACAAGTTGCGACACGTTTAGGCGGTGCCATTACAGTAATAACAATGACTGCTATTTTTAGAATGCTTTTTTAACTATAAGTGAATTATTTAGGAGGAAAATGATATGTCAACAAAAGATGTAAAAGAATTAGCGATTGAGCAAGCAAAAAAATTTGGGGGAAAATTAGAAGTCTGTCCTAAAGTTCCGATTGAAACAAAAGCAGACTTAGGAATTGCCTACACACCAGGTGTTGCGGCTGTTTCTTCTGCCATACATGAAAAAAAAGAACGCGCCTACGAATTAACAACAAAGAAAAACACCGTCGCCGTTATCAGTGATGGTTCAGCAGTTTTAGGTTTAGGTAACATTGGTCCTGAAGCAGCGATGCCTGTCATGGAAGGAAAAGCTGCATTGTTTAAACGCTTTGCTGGTGTGGATTCGATTCCCCTTGTTTTAGATACACAAGATACCGAAGAAATTATTCAAACGGTGAAATTTTTGGCTCCAACCTTTGGGGGGATTAACTTGGAAGATATCAGCGCTCCTCGTTGTTTTGAAATTGAACAGCGTTTAATCGATGAACTAGATATTCCCGTTTTCCATGATGATCAACACGGGACAGCGATTGTTGTTCTAGCGGCTTTGTACAACAGCTTAAAATTAATCAACAAGAAAATAGAGGACATTCATGTGGTAATCAACGGCGGTGGCTCCGCTGGTCTTTCAATCACAAGAAAATTTTTAGCTGCTGGCGTAAAACATATTATCATTGTTGACCGTACAGGGATTCTGAACGAAACAGATACAGCTCTGCCACCACACCACGCAGAAATTGCGAAGCTAACCAATCGGGAACATCGTACCGGTGATTTAGCTACTGCTCTTGAAGGCGCTGATGTCTTTGTTGGTGTTTCGGCACCAGGTGTTTTAAAACCCGAGTGGATTCAACAGATGAATGAGCAGCCAGTTATTTTTGCAATGGCTAACCCAGTTCCTGAAATTTTTCCTGATGAAGCTTTAGCGGCAGGCGCTTATATTGTCGGAACTGGTCGTAGTGACTTTCCGAATCAAATTAATAATGTGTTGGCCTTCCCTGGTATCTTCCGCGGTGCCTTAGATGCTCGTGCGAAAAAGATTACGATTGAAATGCAAATTGCCGCTGCCAAAGGGATTGCAAAATTGATTCCCGATAATGAACTCACGCCGACCAATATTATTCCCGATCCATTCCAAGAAGGAGTCGCAAAAGTCGTCGCCGAAAGCGTCCGTAACGCTGTCAAAGAAACAAATTAAAAAGAGAAAAAAGGAACAACTTAACTCCTCTTGAGTTAAGTTGTTCCTTTTTTTAAATTTGAAACGATAATCTATTATTTAAAACTGATATTAAACTCTTGCATATCTTTTTCAATATAAGCAAGTAATTTTTTATTTTCAAAGAAACGTGTAAAGTAGTACGCAATACGATAATCTTCAACAGCATCTAGTCCTAGCATTTGTTTATTAAACGCTTTTTCGTATAATAAGCAATCTAAAGAGTAAATAGAACTGTGTGTCCGATTAATTTCGATTCCTTTATCACTTAATTCAATACTCTTGGCATAGTCTTTAATTAATGAATAGAATTTTGCGGTATTATAATAAATACGGCATTGCTCTAATGGATAATCTAATTTGAATTCGCTTAGCAATTGTAAAGATTTATCGTAATAAACTTTTGCTTTTTCAATATCATCTTCTAATTCATATAAAATACCGATCGCATTCATACTCAAAATATTATAAATATTAATATCACGACTAATTTCAGAACCACGATGTAAATAGAACAATGCTTCGCTATTATTTTTCTTACCTAATAAACTCGTAATTCCTTTATAATAGAAAAATTTTGTTTCTAAAATTCTGTTTGAACTTTCGATATCATCTGGATAGTCTTTCAACAAATCATAGGCTTCATCGTGCTTAAAGTAAAAGCATAATTCTTCTACTTTATTTAATAAGCTTTCGAGTTTTTTCTCACTAGAACCTTCGATACATTCTTCCACTTGTAAGTCTAAACGTAGACATACAGATGAGAAAATGTCTAAACTGTCACACACATTTTTGTTTTCAATGTTACTAATTGTTGCTTGTGTACAAATTCCTTTTGCCAATTCAGCTTGCGATAATTTTTTCTTTTTACGCGCTGTTTTGATTTTTTCTCCCGCTACTCTCACAGTCAAAACTCCAATCTTTCTATTTTTTTTGTATTAAACATACCATCATTTTACAGATAATGTTATAATGAAGCTATCATAATAAAGGAGGTGAAATATATGTTTGATTTACTTGCTTTATTAACTGGAATTTCAGTTCGTGGCAATGCACCACACCAATAATTACGTGTTTGTTTAACTGAATTTCTGACGGCTCTACCTATGCCAGTAGGTGGAGCCATTTTTTTATTTAATATTATAAAATTAACAGTATTTCTAAAACCTCACACTTAGTATAACACAAATTATAAATTATGCTAGATAGTTACCAAATTAACGTCATTACAAGGATGTTACGTTTTTACAACATCTTGTAAAACTAGATAATGCTGTCCTTCTTTATCCACCACACTCAATGATAGCGATAGTATCTTATGATAGAAACAACATGTACATTATAACAATTATTATTAAGAAAGCTACTTCTCAATAGGAGAAGTAGCGCTTCTCTCGTTACAGTTTTACTCTTCTTCTTCAGCCATGAATGTATTGAAAACTTCTTCAATCATATCCCATTCAGCGTCTGTTTCGATTTGCTGTAAATCGCCTTCTGTACCTTCTGCGTTTTCCACATATGAGTAAGCTTGCAATTCAACATCTTCATCCTCAGGAATTCCTGCTGGATATAATAAAACATAATTTTTACCGAATTCTTCTTGACCGTCAACAGTTAGTAAGATCTCGTATAATGTTTCATTTCCTTGTTCGTCTACTAAAGTAATGTGTTCATGTCCTTCGTGATCATGATCGTGGTTGTGTTCTGTCATTCTTCTTCTCTCCCTTGATGTATTCAAAGCTCGATAATTATCGGCTATGTGCATCTAAATAATTTTGTAGAATCATTACTGCCGCTAGTTTATCAATGACTTTTTTTCTTTTGGCTCTGGAAGCATCTGCTTGCTCCACCAAGAAACGCTCTGCTTGGACAGTTGTTAATCGTTCATCTTGATAGTCAACAGGTAATTGAAATAATTCTTGAATCTTATCACCATATGCCATAGATGCTTCAGCTCTAGGACCGATGGAATTATTCATGTTTTTCGGTAAACCTACGACAAATTTCGTGACTTCGTATTCTTTCACCAATTCACCTAATCGCTCAAAGCCGAAGTTCTCTTCCTCTTCGTTGATGCGAATAATTTCGATGCCTTGCGCTGTCCAACCTAATAAATCACTAACAGCCACACCGACTGTCCGTGAACCTACATCTAGCCCCATGATCCTCATTTGATATCGATTCCGTGGTTCGCTAAGTAATATTTGGTTAATTCTTCCATGATTTCATCACGTTCATGACGACGAATTAAGTTTCGAGCATCTTGATAACGAGGAATGTAAGCCGGGTCCCCAGAAAGTAAATACCCTACTATTTGGTTAATAGGATTGTATCCCTTTTCTTCTAATGCCCGATATACGGTTTCTAACGTTTCACTGATTGCTTTTTTTCGATTATCATCAAAATCAAAGCGTACTGTTTCGTCTGTAAAACCCATTTTACTACACCTCACTTCTACTTTTATACAATTTCATTTTACTAGAAAAGAACCGAAACTACAAACAAAATTTCTTCTCCTTCTCTCTTTTTTGTTATTTCTTAGTCTTTTATTAATAAAGGCTTCGTAAAAAAATGACAGCCATCGATAATTTTAAAATTATAAAAACAAATACACAACTTTATAAAACAAGAATAAAGCTCTGCTAAATCGCCAGAATATCACCTTTCCCTTCAATTCATTTTGCGAAAAAATCGACGTTTTTCTTTTGAAAACTTTTAAATATCTATGATTAAATAATATCAGCCTTTTAATGTTACAATTCGCTAACAATCTGTTTACGATGTAAATTTTCGATTGCAGCTGTTATTTATTTCCTCTTTTTGGTTCGTTTGTAGTACACTAGAAGAAAATACATAAAGTGAGGCTTGCTCAATGACTCCTGCTCATTTGGATTTACTTTTAGAAACCTGTTTGTTAGCTGGTAAAATTATGATAGAAAGCGATGCAGAAATGTACCGTGTTGAAGATACAATGAGCCGAATTGCGCTTGCTTCTGGCAACTATCGAATGGTTAGCTATGTGACACAAACCGGGTTATTTGTTGGCATAGATGGAACCTCCACGATTCGTATGGTTCAAGTAATGAAACGTGGCATTGATTTAGAAAAAATCTCTCGTGTGAATCAGCTGTCTCGTGCTTATGTGGCTGGTGATTTTTCTTTAGAGGAATTACTGAATAAACTAAAAGTGATTGATAGTGAACACCGACATTTTCCAATTAGCGCACGCATTGTTAGTGCGGCCGTTGTCAGCGCTACGATTATGATTCTTTTTGGTGGCGTCTGGTCCGATTTATTCTTGACTTTTCTGATTGGTGGTTGCGGCTATAGTCTTTATTATTTTAGTTTAAAGTTTCTCAAGATTAAATTTTTATCTGAATTTTTAGCTTCGCTGTTCATTGGTGCAGCCGCTATTCTTTCAGTCAAATTGGGACTCGGACAATCACAAGATTTAATCATCATTGGTTGTGTCATGCCTTTAGTGCCTGGTGTGCAAATTACCAATGCTCTTCGCGATTTGCTAGCTGGACACTACTTATCGGGTGTTTCTCGTGGGACTGAAGCATTAATGACTTCAGGAATGATTGGTTTTGGCATTGCTTTTGTCTTTCAACTTTTCTATTAAAAGGAGTGACTCACTTGCTAGGAATCGTTTTGGTACAATTTATCTTTAGTTTTTTAGCTTCTGCGGCGTTTGCGATTATTATTAATGTTCCTCGACGATCACTGGTGGCTTGTGGTCTCACTGGTAGTGTAAGCTGGATGCTTTATTGGGTAATCGTTGAAGTTTTTAGTGGAAATGCGGCATTAGGTTCCCTCATCGGTGCTGTCGGTGTTGCGGCAGTAAGCTACCTATTCTCAAAAATATTGAAAATGCCTGTCACGATTTTTAATATTCCTGGTATTGTTCCATTGGTACCTGGTGGCTTAGCTTATCAAGCTGTTCGGAATATCGTAATTGGCAATTATGAAAAAGGTGCCTATTTTACCGTGCAAGCTGTAATGATTGCTGGGGCAATTGCGTTAGGCTTAGTCGCTTCTGAGGTTTTCAATCAGAATATCCGCAGCTTTCGAGAAAAAAGAGAATCTTTGGGTTTTATTCGTCGTAAGCGCAACAAAATAAAAAAATAGATAGCAAAAAAGTTGGTTGCTTCCATTTGATAAGGAAGCAACCAACTTTTTTTAAAAGGAACGATAGACATATTGATTTTTTGGTGCTTGATCTGCTTTGACTTTCTCCACTTGCACAGTTGGTATTTGTCGTTTAAATGGTGGATAATAGGACAACTCAACGGTTCCGGTAATCGTTACCCAATCATTGTTTTGAAATTGAGTATGTTCAGGAAAATGAACCAACAAGCCAAAAACGCCAGAATCAGCAACACAATGAATAATCCCAAAACGGAAGACAAACTGGTCAACACTTTCTTCTCGTTTTGAATTATAGACAAAGCCTTTATAAGAAATCCTTTTTCCTGCAAACTGACTTGGATAATTATAGATTAGTTCCATAATTTCCAAATAGTTTTCATCCGTAATTGAAATCACAGATTGGCCATCATATTGTTTCATGGCTTTTGCCATCTGTTTGTCATAATCCGTCTTATTGAAATACATACTTGTATCAGGTTTCAAATATTGCGTTTGCATATCAGGATCCCCTACTGATTCTTTACTTACTGGAAAGTTAAATCCTTTTGCTTCAACGATTGTTGTGTCTAAACTAACTGTCGGAAATAATAAGCCAACAATCAACGGTAAAGAAAGTAGTAAATAGGCAAGCCCTCTTTGGCTGGGTTTTTCCAAATTATGCTGATGGCCATGATGTTCATGTCCCCCATGTTGGTGCATGTCTTCATGTTTTTTTTGCATTGATGGATCTGCTTGGTTCCACAAAATCAATTGGACAATCGCCATAATAAAAGCTAAAACCATTGATAAAACAGCTAAGTAATTATAATGAATATTGATATATTGGTTCAGTTCACCTGAAATTTGAAGATACATCATCAACCCCATATATCCAATTAAAATAATAAATCGTATCATCGATTGTAGGCCTCCTTTCTAAACTACTGCCGCATAAATAGTTACGACAAGCGCCACTATCAAAACAAATTGTACAATGAATGACATTTTAAAATAACGTTTCATCATCAATAAATTTTTAATATCTACCATTGGACCAAAAACCAAGAAGGCGACAATTGGTCCTGTTCCAAACAAACTCAAAAGAGAAGAACCAATAAATGCATCTGCTTCTGAACAAAGTGATAGAGTGGCAGCGATGACTAGCATGACTAGAATCGCTAAAATCTTTGAATGGCCCAATTGCATAAGCGCACCAGTTGGAATATAGGTTTGCATGATTGCTGCTAACAAAGAACCAAAAATTAAATACCGACCCGTATCAAAAAATTCATCAATACTATGGGTTAACGCTGACCAGCCGTTTTTCCAAAATGAACGAACTTCATCAACGTGTTCATGCGTATGAGCAACCTGCTCTTCTTTAATCTGCGCCAACTCTTTTTCTGTTAAAATTGATTCTTTTCGAAAATAAGCTAACCAAATGCCGATAACCCACGCGACAATCATACTGCCTAAAACTCGCCAAATCACAAATTTTGTTGCGCCACTAAAGGCTACGTATGTTGAGAATAGCACAATTGGATTAATGATTGGTGCCGTTAACATAAAAGCAAAAGCGGTATGTGTTGGTACATCTTTTTTAACAAATTGATGCACAATGGGTACGATCCCACATTCACAAGAAGGGAAGAAAAACCCTAGGAAACTCCCTACACAAATTGATAAAAATTTATTTTTAGGTAACACTTTTTTTACTCGTTCTGGTGTTAAAAAAACATGTAAAGCGCCTGAAATCAAGCAACCTAACATGACAAAAGGCAATGCTTCGATAATAATCGAAAGAAAAATAGTGCTCATCTGTAAAACAGAGTTTGGTAAAAATTGAAACATTATAGACCTCCCACTAGTAAAAATCTAGTTAACTATACTCCTAACACCAGACAAACACAAGTATTTGTCAAAAAATTAACTAAGAGTTTAAAAGTATTATCACCGATGTCTCTGTCAAACCAGCTGGATAAAAGAACAAAAAATGAGCATGGGACAAAAATCACTTTGGATTTTTGCTCCACGCTCAAAAACTGATAAACCACCATTATTCTAAATTTGAAATAACTCTGAGGCTGAATCGGGGTCTGTATCATATACCTTAAATGCTTCACCGACGCCTAAATCCTTTTGCTTCAAAGTAGACTCCATTGCCATTCGCGCATGAAGTTTCGTATTATTTTCTTTGCTAAGATGACCTAAATAAATGCGTTTTGTTTTATCACCTAACACATCCGCCATCACAAGAGCACCATCATCATTGGATAAATGGCCTTTATCTCCTAAAATCCGTTGTTTAAGACTCCATGGATAAGGTCCTGCTCGCAAAATTTCAATTTCATGATTGCTTTCGACTAAATAAGCATCTGCATTTTCAATCGTACCACGAATATGATCGCTACAATAACCTGTATCCGTTAGAACAACAAAGGAACGATTATTGCGATGAAAACGATAAAATTGAGGCGCAATCGCATCATGTGAGACACCAAAACTTTCAATGTCCATATCTCCCAAGGTCAAAACTTTGCCCATTTCAAAAATATGTTTTTGAGCGACATCGACTTTGCCAATCATGGGATCCATCGCTTGCCACGTTTTTTCATTGGCATAGACATCTAACTTATATTTTCGCGCTAACACGCCAACGCCATGAATGTGATCCCGATGTTCATGTGTAACTAAAATCGCATCTAAATCCTCTGGTTTGCGATTGACTTCTGCTAACAGTGAAGTGATCTTTTTGCCACTTAAACCCGCATCTACTAATACTTTCTTTTGGTTGGTTTCAATAAAAAGGGAATTGCCTGTACTGCCACTGGCAAGAACACTGATATTAAAAGCAAACTCTGAATCCATTTAAAACTCTTCCCTTCTACATTACAACATTAACGTGTTTCATTATACAACGGACCTTAATGTTTTTCCACCTTTGGCACAGTATTATTTGTGATGATGGTATTACTTACGGCATTCACCTGTTCAATTTCAACTGAATCTTCACCAGTAGAAATTCCTACAAACCAGACTGGAACGTATACATTTTTCTCACGAATTTTATAAATTCTTGAATAGGCCAATTTAATGAATGTTATTTTGGAATTACTAGGAATGCGGTTATTCATATAGAGCGTGTCTATCGCATCACGATTGGAATATAAATCCGTTTTGTCTCGTAATTCTTCAATATTTTCAATGTGCGTTTGCGAATATTTACTAATTTTCCATAATTCACCTGACGTATCTGCTAAAATACTTAATTTTGCCGTGTCATCTCTAAAGGGAATTCCTTTATACGATTGTGCAGCCACAATTTCTGCCGTCGGCTCTTTTAAATGAGAAAATTCTGGTAAGTATTGATATTCGTCTCCGAATAATAAAGCATTTTTTTCATTTAAAAAAGTACTTAAATCTTTATCAATTTTCTTAGGATCAATAAAATAGTTTTTACTAGGCACACTCGTTAAAGTATTATCCGCAATTTGCAGCCCATTTCTCAAAAAGTTTTTATTCTTTTCACGTTGGATTTTTAAAGCAGCAGAAAAATTGGTTTGTTCGCCACTTAAATAATAGCCTTCCAATCGTTCTGAAGAAAGTGTCCCTTTATACGAGATGTTATCTTTTTCCAACCGACTTTCAATCGATTCTGTTTGGCTGGAAGAAGAGACGTTGCTCTCTTCTTGTTGACCTTCCCGATAAATTCCAAATAAAAAGATATTTAATCCTAAAAACGCTAAGAAGAAAATCCACTCAATTCGTTTAAAATCCATTAGCCCACCTCCAAGCTTGGTAATTGTTTTACCAAGTCCGTTGCAGTGTACCAATTGTTGTTATAAAGGACATACCATTCCGGACTTAAATCAACGACTTGTTTGACTTCTTCAATTGTCTGCCACGTATAACCAATAACAGCCGATTGGATTTTTTCCTTTTTAGCACCAGCCGTTTCTAAACGCTTAATCAATTTTTCCGTGCTTTCCAGCGTCACTTCTTCTTCTGAAGGAATCGGCACTTGGATCGTATTCACACTTGTGTTAATGGTTACGCTTGGCGCAGCACTATCGTTGTTCGTGATGCGAATATCCACTTGGCCTTTTAAATCATTACTAAACACTGGGAAGCCTTCCACAAAAGTCCGATAATTGACACTATCTTTCGTTCGATCAAAGTAACGTAAATTCCCCATATTGGTTCCTAAACGTTTTACATAAGAAAAGCTTTGATTATAGATTGAATCCCGTTTATTCTCTTCTGGCAAGGTCCCTTTAAAATCGATTTTTCCCAGTTTTTCTTCTGCAAACAATCGTTCCTCTTTACTCGTGTAGGTTAAGTCTTGACTGTCTTCATTGGTTTGGATATCTTCCGTTTCATTGAAAAAAGCATTCCTAAAACGAGTAACTGGTTGCGAAGCTAAGATATAACTGTACTTTTTCAACTTCATATCATTGGTTAAATAACATTGCCCTTGTTTGGTTAGCGTATTTTCGGAAACATCTTGATATTGCAATCCCTCTTTATCGATAATTCCCATTAAGCGCGCCTTATTGACAGTCATGGGCGCTTCATAGACGTTGGCTTGGTCATAATCTAAAAAACGTATCTTATTTTCGTTAAAATCCAATTGAATTTTCGTAAAATACTGGTCCGTCAACTCATTAAAGTTAGTAAAATTAATGGATAGATTATAAATCGAAGCATAGTCCGAGATTAAAAAGGGACCTTGATAAAGAAGTTCAATGCCTTGTTCCATTTGGTTGTAGCGCTTAAGTTGCTCTGCATTTTTTGTCACAACTTGTGTCAATTTACCAAAAGTAGCCATTTTAATATCATTTTGAACATTACTAATTAATGTTTCACGATTACTTTGCATCGCTTTTCCATCAGTTATTCGAATCAATTGCAAAGGTAAATAGACATCGCCAATGGCTTTTTCATTGACAGCTGTTGTGACTTGGCTTCCCGACTTCATTTCTGGTATTTTTTTGGCAGAATTCAGCCAGATATTGACTGAAAAATATATACTTAAAATGACCATTAAAATCAAGCCAATTCTTGTAATCCATTCTGATAATTTCATCATTCCCACCAATCCTCTTCATAAGGTTCATATGGTAGTGAAATATAGAAAGTCGATCCTTCACCTTCTGTACTTTCCACCCAAATACTCCCGTTATGGGCCCGAATTACTTCTTTAGAAATTGCTAAACCTAAACCAGTCCCACCTTGTGCTCGCGCACGTGCTTTATCCACACGATAAAAACGCTCGAAGACTTTCCCGAGATCTTTTTTAGGGATGCCCAAACCTTGGTCCGAGATACTAAAGACGACATTATTATGTGTTTCAACTAGTCGGCAGGTAATGACGCCGCCATCTGGCGAATACTTAATCGCATTGTTCAAAATGTTGTCTAAAACCTGAATTACTTTGTCTGTATCTAACTCTACCCATAAATCGCGTTTAGTAAATTCACGGCGAATTTTGTAATTTTTTTGCTCATTTTCAATCATCATATCAAAGCGATCCAAGACAAAATTAATCAATTCGTTAAAATTCACATACTCTAATTGAAGATGTGTATTCCCAGAGTCCATCCGAGATAAATTCAACAAATCATTAATCATACGAATCATCCGGTCGGTTTCTTCTAACGTAACTTTTAAGAAATTCGGCGCAATCTCAGGGTTTTCCCAAGCTCCTTCACTCAAAGCCTCTATATAACTACGCATACTTGTCAAAGGCGTTCGCAACTCATGAGAAACATTGGAAACAAATTCCCGTCTTTCCCGTTCGTTTTTTTCCTGTTCTGTAACGTCATGAAGTACGCAAACTAAGCCAGTAATAAATCCTGATTCCCGACGAATCATCGTAAAGTCTACCCGGATAATCATTTGGTCTTCTTCACGATCAGACGTTGAGCGATCAATCAGCAGTTCATCTGGCTCTTCTAACAGCTTCCGCAATGTGTAATCTTCTTCAATATCTAACAACTCTAATAACGAGGTCCCAATCACATTTTCATTTTTTACATTTAATAATGAAAGGGCCATTTCATTAATCGTAATTACCTTTCCGCGGCGATCCGTCGCAATGACACCATCTGTCATATGCGTTAAGACACTATCTAAACGATTTCTTTCTGCTTCCATTGTTTCTTGTGCTTCTTCAATCCGTTCTGATAATTGATTAAATGTTTCTGCTAATTGGCCTAATTCATCTTTTCCATGGACTTCTACTTTTCCAGCGTAATCACCACGAGCGATTCGAATGGCTTGCTCGCGCATTTCCCCAATCGGCTTCGTGATTGATCGTGCAATCAGTAAGGTCACAATAATCGAGATTGCTGCGGCAATAATAGAAGCAGTGAAAAAGATACTTGCTGTGTTGGTAATTTCTTGGTATTTATTTTCTAAATTACTTTTCACATAAAGGACACCAATCACTGTTTCTCCAGTAGGCGATTGAATCGGCTGGACATTCACATACACGCGTTTATCATTATCTAAAGCTTGATATTTTTTACTCGTAAAGTCATTTAAATCACGATAATCATTCTTTTTCCCAATAATGTTTTGTTGATTTAAATCATTGGTTGCCCGAATAATCCCTTTATCATCGACAATTCTCGCTTCAGAAATGTCTGCATTTGAAAAATCAGATAACGCTTTTTTTAAATTTGCATCAACGTCACTACGTTCGAGATCTTTGTTGCTCATCTGCGTACTTAACGTATTTGACAATTGGACAACCTGAGAATCCATATTTTTCTTAAAATCGGAAATTGTAGTGGCTTCCAATTCACGAATGAAATAGCCACCAATGATTTGAATCGCAATCAGTAACAGCAGAATAAATGATAAAGCAATCTTAAAATTAACAGATTGAAAAAAGTGAACTTTTTTCTTCATACCTGATTACTCCTGTTCAGGATTTCTTAGATAATAACCAACCCCACGACGAGTAACTAAATATGTTGGATGACTTGGACTATCTTCAATTTTTTCTCTTAAACGACGTACGGTTACGTCCACTGTCCGCACATCACCAAAATAATCATAACCCCAAACGGTTTGTAATAAATGTTCACGAGTCATGACTTGTCCGATATGTTTTGCTAAGTAATAAAGTAACTCAAATTCACGGTGGGTTAATTCAATTTTTTCACCCCGTTTTGAGACCATGTATGCATCAGGATGAATGGTTAAATCACCAATCGTTAATTCAGATTGCGTTGTCACCTCGGCTTCTTTCGCATTGGTTGCACCTCGCCGTAAATTGGCTTTTACACGAGCAACTAATTCACGATTTGAAAATGGTTTCGTCACATAGTCATCGGCTCCTAATTCTAATCCTAAAACCTTATCGATTTCAGAATCTTTGGCAGTCACCATAATGATTGGCATATCATGTGTTTTGCGCACTTCTCGCGCGACTTCTAAGCCATCCATTTTAGGGAGCATTAAGTCTAAAATAATTAAGTCTGGTTCCACTTCTTCCACTTTTTCAAGTGCTTCTTCTCCATCGTAAGCAGTAAATACTTCATATCCTTCTTTAACCAAATTATATTTAACGATCTCTGAAATTGGCTTCTCGTCATCAACTACTAAAATTTTCTTCACAAAGAGACACCTCTTTTTCCTTCTAATCTTATTTGATACTTTCCTATTATACCTTATTTTGATGATGTTTTCATCTTTGGTTAAAAATGCGCCTTTAGGTTCTCCTAGTATAACAAAAAAAGAATCTCTGACAACAATTGACGCTTGTTATCAAAGATTCTTCTTTCGCTAATCTATTCTTCCGTATCTAAGACGAATTTTGCTACAAGAGCGGCTAATAATCCACCAACTAATGGCGCAACGATAAAAATCCACAACTCAGATAACGCTGAACCACCCGCAAAAACGGCTGGCGCGATGCTACGAGCTGGGTTGACAGAAGTTCCTGTCAAAGGAATACCGACTAAGTGAATCATTGTTAGTGTTAACCCAATTACGATTCCTGCTAATGAAGCATTGCCTTTCTTAGCACTTGTAACTGTCATGACAACTAAAACAAAAATAAATGTTAAAATAATTTCGACTGTCAATGCACCAGCAACACTTAATTCCCCTACGCCATTTTGACCTAAGTTCTCAATACTTTTACCAGCACCTTTTAGAATGCTTAATAATGCAAATGAGGCAATCAAGCCACCAACAATTTGTCCCACTACATAGTAGATTAATTCCATTGTTGTCATTCGTTTATTAAGCCACATTCCTAGAGAAACAGCTGGATTTAGATGTGCACCTGAAATTGTGCCAATACTATAGGCAGCAGCAACGATTGTTAACCCAAATGCTAAGGCAATCCCCGTTGTTCCAATCCCTTCCATACCATTTCCTAGAACGGCTGTTCCTGTCCCAAAAAAGACAAGAATAAATGTTCCTAAACATTCTGCTATTGCTTTTTTCACAAAAAATTCCCCCTTTGTAGACAAATTGTAACACATTCGTGAAATTTTCAATATAATTTTCGTTGTTTTTTCAGTAAAATGATATTTCTATGAAAAAGAGAAATCTTAAATGAAAAATCCCCTCAAAAAAATTTGAGGGGATTTTTCATTTAATTAATCATTTAATAACTGTATGCCAACACCTAAAAGTCCTGGCCCTGTATGAACAACTAATGCCGGACTAATCGTTCCAAAGTAAATTTCTTCTGCTTGTGGAAAAGCCGCTTTCAAGCGTTCCATCATTGCTTTTGCTTCTTCCTCTGCCGCACCGTGAGCAACTGCCAAACGAAAACGGGGCGCTTCACCTATAAAGTTCGTCACCAACTCAAACGTTTTATCAAGACTTTTTTTACGGCCGCGAGACTTAGCCACCGTATAATAAATGCCTTCTTCATTACAAGAAATAATAGGGTTTAATTTTAGCGCATTGCCTAAAATAGAAGTAACTAAACCAATCCGTCCACCTTTTTGTAGATATTCTAAAGTGGCTACATTAAAAAATACTTTTGCGTTGGCTACTTCTTCTGTTAATTTTTGTTGTAATTCTTGCCATCCTAATCCTGTTTCAATTAATTCTGCTGCTCGTATCGCCTGAATGCCAGCCCCGATACCAATGTTCTTTGTATCTAAAACAAATACATCTAGTCCTTCGGTTTGTTCTCCAAGCAAGCGAACCACATTATAGGTTCCACTTAAACCACTAGAAATGGTCACCGCTAAGACTTTTTCGTAACCCGCTTCTTTAATTTTGTCAAAAATAGCTTGGATTGTCGCACCATCTGGTAATGAAGTACTAGGGATTTCTTTCTCTAAACGTTGATACACTTCTTCTGGTGTAATATCTACCTTATCTGTATAGGTTTTTTCAGGATAAATAATCTGTAAAGGCAAGACATACATGCCGTATTGTTTGACTAATGCTTCTGGAACATCTGTCCCAGAATCAACCAGTAGTGCGATCTTTTCTTTATTCATGTGTCATCTCATCCATTTCTTTTAAGTATTCTTGTTCCAATTCAATCACTTTTTCACTAAACATTTTAGTAGCAAAAGACATTGTCGCTGCTTTTACAGCCAAATATTCAATCCCCATAGGTTCTTGTGATTTGGCCTGAACTTCTTTTTCTTGCGCTTGAGCAGCAATCACATAAATCGCTCGTTCCTGTTCTTGACAAAATAAATTGTACGCTTCACGAATACCAACCGTGGCTCCTTGGAATAAAATGCCTTGCTTAATTTCTGGCAATGTTAACACTTGTTTCAACAACGTAATCGCAATTAAAAACGCTAAATGCTTTTGATTGTAGCGCTTTTTCACTGGGGCCGGGATTAACCCGTGTTTGACATAATTATTAACCATTGAGGACGTTAACAAAGTATGTTTTTCCAGTGTAATCAATGGGGATAAGTATTTTTCTATCAGAGTAATCACTTGATCCATATATAATTCAATGTCTGGTAACTCATGCCATCTTGGCAAATGAACGTTTTCCAATTGTTGGCCCCAATTTTGTAGTGATTTTTCTATCTCGTCCATAAAAACCCTCCTAACCATTTCTAAAAAAGAATATCATACTTTTGACAATTATTCAATCTAGTTTTTAAAACTAGATTGAATAAAAAAGAAAAGCGAGCAATTTTGGAATTGTTCACTTTTCTCTTTTTATTTTTTTAAAGAACGTTTTCCGATTAAAATACCTATCAAAAACAGGCCTTCTAATAAAACAAAAAACAAGATAAAACAATGCATAAAGTAGGCTTCAGGTAAGGCATTGATAATCGGATCAGTCAGCGGATTAAATAACCAAGCATCGTTGTTAAAAAATAATCCATGAAACGCAATAAAAAATTGATCAAAGCCAATCAGCATGAAAAAGCCAAAAAGCACAGGCAAAAACATTCCCCACTGAAATGGCCGTATCAATGTCCATAAACGCTGATTTTTTACCAAATATTTTAAATAAAGGACACTAGGCAACAACGTAACTAGTAATACGCCGTAGCACAATAAAAACAATTTTTTCACTTCATAAAAATGAAAAGCCGCGCTATCAGACATTGGGAAATCAGGAAATACTAATGTTTTTTCAAAAGGATTGTTTAAGTACATCATTAAATGATCGTAATTTTTAATCAAGGTCACACGATCAACCTCTACGTCTTTTAAAATATTTAAGTGTTGGATATCAAAAAGATACAATGGACGAAAATTAATCGTGATCGTGATACTTAAAGCCACAATCGTTAAAAACAAACAAATGAGTCCAAGTGTTTCCCTTAAACGCAATTTCGACCTCATCATACTCAAAAAGTCCATTCATCTAAGGAATCAACAACATAGGTTGGTGGCGTTGGTAAAGTTGGAACAGCTGACTTAGGGGTAAAACCTGATGTAACTAACAAGCTATCAATACCATTTTGAATCCCTGATTGAATATCGGTTTCATAATTATCTCCAACCATAATCACTTGCTCTTTTTCCACGCCTAAATGCGCAATCGCTCGTTCCATGATAATCGCTTTTGGTTTGCCAATATAAACTGGTTTTGTTTGAGTAGCTGTCTCCACAAACGTCACAACTGAACCTGCACCAGGTAATAAGCCTCTTTCTGTCGGAATGTTCTTATCTGGATTGGTCCCAATAAACAACGCCCCTTTTTGAATGGCTAAGGTAGCTAAAACCACTTTTTCGTAAGATAATTCTGTATCAAGTCCCACGACAACATAATCAGGGTTTGTTTCATCCCATTCAAAACCTGCTTCTAAAATTAAGTCAATTAAACCAGCCTCGCCGATGACAAAGACTTTCTTGCCCCGATTGGCTTCTTTCATGTAATCAATCGTCGCTAAAGTCGCTGTATAAACAAGGGATGCTGGGACATGAATATCAAATTCATTTGCTAAACGTTGTGCCACTGTTTCAGGAGATTTAGTGGTATTATTCGTTACAAATAAAAAAGGCAAATCTTTTTTCTGTAACTGCTCGACAAAACGTTTTCCGGCTGGAATTGGTTCTTTTCCTAAATAAATCGTTCCATCTAAATCAATTAAATATCCTTGATAGTCTTTTTTCACTCTGTTTACTCCTCACGTTGACGAATCGTAAAGCCTTTGCCAGATTTTTTGGGACTAGGCTGTTTGGGTGTAGTCGTTTTTTTATTTTCTTCTTTTCGCGTACGAATCACTGGCTTGCTATTTTTATTAGCGGGCGCACTCTTTTCCTCGACAAACGCGTTAGAACGATTATTTTTTTTATGGCGACGACGACGATGCGTTGTTTTTTCTTTACGTTCCCCTGTTCGTTCAATTACAAAATAGGCACAGCCAAAATTACAATATTCATACAAATAGTCTTCTAGTGTATCAATGCGTTGATCCGGCGCTGCCCGACGATTAGAAGTATCAAAAAAGCCACGCAAGCGTAACTGTTCATAGCCCCAGTCTCCTACAATATAATCATAACGCGCTAATACTTCACTAAACCGTTCACCTAAGCGTTCAGGATCAAAGGCATCACGATGATTTTTAACAATTCGGTACTCTCTTTCACCAATTTGAATATCTGTTTCATTCACAATGGTGACAATTTCCCCTTTTTTCTTTTCTTTTACAGGTTCTTCTTTTATTTCTTCAAGAACTGCTGTTAGTTCTTCTGTAAAGGTTGCAGCAGTTTCTGTTTCTTTTTTTTCGGTTGTCTTTTTGTCTGTCATTTTTTCACCACCTAGTTTTTATTATACCTTGTTTTTATTTGATTGGATAGTGGGCATGCAGATAGTTCGCCACGACAGTTCTTAAAACGTCTGGAAATAAAAATTCGACTTCTCCAACTAACTCAATCGTTGGGAAAAACGGAACAAATTGAAAGTGATCCACTGTTGTCAGCGTATACTTCTGCTCTGGCTGAATAGGTTTCCCTTGCCAAAAAACGGTCTGGCTATTTCGCTCAAAACGAATCCCATCATAACATAATTCGCCAAAAATTTTCCCGCGGAAGCCCATCCCGCGAATCGGAAATTTCCGCAGAAATTGACGACTTTTTTCCATTTCACGAATCAAACGGCTCATGTCTGACCCTTTCAAGGTAACCTTGATTAAATGCATTGGATGAGGCAAAGCCTCATGTAATTGGTCTGCATTGATTATTCCTTCTGGTAAATCTGCTAAAAATAACCCGTTGTTTAACACAGCCGCTTCGGTCTGCCCCGCTTCTTTTAACGCCTTCAAGGCAACAGTTATAAAGGCATGCGGTTGCCGTAAGTCCGTTGACAAGGTTTCAGGGATTTGTGCAATTTGCTGCGCTTGCAATAGTCGATGACCTTCCGTTAAGTAACCCGCAATTTCCTTGGCATCAGTTGCTTGCTCTTCTAAACTTGCTGTTTCAATCGTTTTTGCATAACTTGTGACTTGCTTCGTGTCGGCATCCACAAACAGATGCACTTCACCAATATACTGTCCATATTTGCCAGCAGCTGCTAGTTGCACATGATTAATTTTTTCACCATCTTTAAATAAATGATGTGTATGGGAACCTAAAATCACTTGAATTTCAGGATAATTCGCCGCAATCATAAAATCAGTATCTATCCCCAAGTGACTAAGCAAAATGAGAACATCACATTGAGGCGCAACTTCTGTAATCAGTTGAGGAAGGACTGCTTCCACTTGTTTGATTGTCCAGCCATTGGGATTATACGTTAAAGGAAATGGTGCGGTTAAGCCAATAAACCCTAACTTTGTGCCTTCTTTAGTTGTCATAATTTTATATGCTTGACAAAAATCTGGTAACGTTTGGGTTTTTGGATCTTCTAAATTAGCTAAGACCACTTCAAATGTTGCCTGATCATATAAATGCTCTAATTGTTTCTTTGAATTGCCGATTCCTTCATTATTTCCAATTGTAACCAGATCATACGCTAATGTATTCATTATAGCTACATTTGCTCGACCATCTGTTGCTTCGGTCAAAGGATGACACCGATCTGAAAAGTCACCTAAATCAATGGTTACGACTGTTTTGCCCTCTTTTTGGTACAGCGAACGTTTGGCTTTAACCAGACGCCGTATTTTGGGCCAATTTTCAAAGTGAGAATGAAGATCATTGGTATGGAACAACACAATCTCTTCCACTAAAATCGCCTCCTTTATTCAGCGCTCTGATTAATAGTACCATATTTATAGAAGAAAGTTACAAAAAAGAACAGATGACTTTAGAAGAATTTCTCCTAAAATCACCTGCTTTGATCAGGACGAACTATGCGTTATTTTTGGGACGCTTGCGTTGCGTCGCTTCCATGATAACTGGTAAGATCACAGGACGACGTTTGGTTTGTTCAAATAAATAACGGCTTAAGTTTTCGCGGATTTCTTGTTTCAGTTTGCTCCATTCAAAATCGTCACTTTCTAAATGCTTTTCAACAATTTCTGTGACAATATTGCTACTTTCTTTCATTAGGTCTTTACTTGTTTTAACGTAAACAAAACCTCTAGAAGTAATTTTAGCTGGTGAAACAATTCGTTTTTCTCGGCGATTAATTGTCACAACAGCCACAAAAATACCATCTTCGGAAAGAATACGACGATCTCGTAAAACGATATTACCAATATCGCCGACACCAATTCCGTCAATCATAATATTTTCGGCCGTTGTGCTGCCAGCTACCGACATTCTACCTTTTGTATACTCTAGAATGTCCCCACGACCTGTAATAAAGATATCTTTATAAGGCATGCCAATTTCGTGTGCTAAGTCCGCATGCGCAGCTAACTGGCGGTATTCACCTTGGACAGGAATGAAATATTTTGGTTTCATTAAGTTCAACATCAATTGCAAGTCATTCGGATTAGCGTGACCAGACACACGTAAATTGTCGGAAATTTGCTTCACCGTAGCACCGGCCCGATAGACAATATCCTCTGTTTTGGCAACCGTTGTTTCCATGGCCGTTGTCGGCGTTGTCGTAATATAAACTAAATCGCCTTCTTCAATTCGAACGACACCATGTGTATTATTAGCCATTTTTTGAAGTGACTTAATAGGTTCTCCCATCCGGCCTGTTTCTAAAATTAATAACTGTTCGGGTGCATATTTTTTCATTTCTTTTGGTTTCACTAATAGATCTTCACTTGGCAATTGTAATTTTTCCAATTTCATCGCCGTCCGAATAATCCGTTCAAAATCTTGGCCTGTCAAAACGACTTTACGACCAGAACGATCCGCTGCATTCAATACTTGTTGGACCCGTTGCAAATTACTTGCCACACATGCCACGATGATTCGTCCTTCCCAATAGCGAATCGTGTCGAACACTTCATCAGCGATTTGGGCTTCTGAAGCAACTTGGACTGGGTTTTCAGCATTTGATGAATCACTAAGTAGCGCCAAGACGCCTTCTTTCCCAATTTCAGCCAAGCGGCCATAATCGGTTTGATACATCTCAATCGCACTTTGATCAAATTTAAAATCACCAGTATAAACAATGTTGCCTTCTTTTGTTTTGATGCTAACACCAATCGAATCTGGAATGGTGTGCGTTGTTTTAAAGAAGCTCACCGTTGCTTGACCAAAATCAATTTCTGTATGCGGGTCAATCACATGGAAATCTTTAAATTTCTTCGTTTCCGCATGACTGTTGACACTTAGTTTTGCTAATTCAATCGTTAATTCTGTCCCAAAAACAGGCACTTGAATTTTTGAAAGCAAATACGGTAAGGCCCCAATTGCATCTGCATGGCCATGTGTTAAAAAGATCCCTGCAATTCGTTCACTATTTTCTTCTAAATACGTAAAATCCGGAATGACAACGTCAATTCCTAAAAGTTCGTTCTCTGGATATTGTAATCCACAATCCAGTACAAAAATTTCATCTTCCACTTCAGCAACGTACATATTTTTTCCATTTTCACGAACGCCGCCTAATGGAACGATTTTTATTGTACTCACTCTTTTCACCTCTCTATGATTACACGTTCTTTAAATCTCTAACGTGCGAATAATTCTTTGCTCTTCTTCTGGTGTACAAGCAACTAGAGGTAAACGTAAATTTCCAACAGGAATACCTAAATGATTTAAGGCCGCTTTCACGGGTGCCGGCGAAGGCACTGAAAACAAGGCGTTCATTTTTGGTAATAACTGTCGTTGAATTTTAGCCGCTTCCGGCAAGTTCCCCTGCTCCAGCGCTTGATACATCTCATACATTGACGAACCGAAGACATGACTGGCTACCGAAATAACCCCTTGTCCGCCAAGTGCCTTGGTGGCAAAAGCCAACCCGTCTTCTCCAGTATACACTAGAAAGTCTTTTGGCGCTCTTTCAATCAACTCAGTAATTGCATCTAACCCTGCACATTCTTTAATCGCCACAATTTTTTCCAATTGTGCTAAGCGCAAAGTAGTTTCCACTTCTAGACATGTAGCCGTTCTACCAGGAACATTGTACAAAATAATTGGCAGTTCACTTGCTTCTGCGATGGTTTTAAAATGTTGATACATACCTTCTTGATTTGGTTTATTATAATAAGGAACAACCGCCAAAACAGCATCGATACCAGCGATTGTCGCTAACTCTTTCACAAAAGCGACTGAGTCACGTGTATCATTCGTACCCACACCACAAATAATCGGAATACGTCCATCGATCAGTTCAATAATTCGCTGGAATAATTGTAATTCTTCTTCATGAGTCAACGTGGGTGATTCACCAGTTGTTCCTGCTAAAATAACGCCTTCTGTATGATTGGCCAATAAATAGTCTACCAATTGCGGCAGTTTATCAAAATCTATTTCTCCCGATTCTTGAAACGGCGTAACCATTGCCGTAATAATTGTTGCATTCGTTAAATCCATCCTATTCCCTCCCGAGTATACAATACAAACCTTCTAGTCGTTTTCAGGTACACGAAGCAAATTCATTTCGTGTAGCGTTTCAGCAATTTGGACCGAGTTCCAAGCAGCTCCTTTTAATAGGTTGTCTGACACAATCCATAAATGGAAACCGTTCTTCACGTCAACGTCTTGACGAATACGGCCGACAAATGTTTCTTTCTGGTTGACGCTATTTAGCGCTTGTGGATATAGTTGTTCACTTGGCTCATCTTGCAAAATTACACCTGGAGCTTGCGCCATTAATTCTTGGATGGCTGAGACCGATGCATCTGCTTGTTTCACTTCTATATAAACAGATTCAGAATGTCCTGAAATTACCGGAATACGGACACAGGTGGCAACGACTTTTAGCTTGTTGTCTCCCATGATTTTTTTTGTTTCATTCATCATTTTCCATTCTTCGTAGGTATACCCTGCTTCTGAAAAAACATCAATTTGAGGCAACGCATTAAAAGCAATTGGATAATGTTTTTCGTCACTGCCAGCTGGTAAAATTTCAGCTGACCATTCACTGACAGGTTTTCCCTCTAAAAAATCTTCGGCTTGTTCTTTTAGCTCATTAATTGCACGGATACCTGCGCCACTCACAGCTTGATACGTTGAAACGATGATTCGTTCTAAGCCAAACGCTTGCCGAATTGGTTCCAAGGCCACCATCATTTGAATCGTAGAACAATTGGGATTTGCGATGATTCCCTGATGATTTTTCAAGGCTTCCGGGTTCACTTCTGGAACAACTAAAGGAACATCTTTTGCCATTCTAAAATGGCTAGTGTTGTCAACAACGACAGCTCCGCGCTTAACTGCTTCTGGTGCAAACTTTTCGGAAATACTCCCACCAGCACTAAATAATGCTAAATCGATTCCTTCAAATGATTCCGGGACTAATTCTTCCACGATAAGAGGTTGCCCTTTAAACTGAATCTCTTGTCCAGCAGAACGCTTAGACGCCAATAACCTCACACTGGCAATTGGCAAACTTGTTTCTGCTAACAATTCAATCATTCTTGTCCCGACAGCACCTGTTGCTCCTACCACGGCAACATGATATTCTTTTCCCATATTTTCATACTCCCCTCTTACCTTCTTGTAAAAGCTACTTGTCCTATTTTACCATAGTATTGAAAAAACCTACATAGTCAAAAAAATGATTTTTTTATTTTCCCATGATATTTTAAAACTATTACCCATCAAAGGACTATCCATTGACTTTTGACTTAAATTTGTTATAGTTAAAACGAATTTAATTATAAAGGGAGCGAAATTTCATGGCACGCGTAGAAAGTTTTGAATTAGATCACAACACAGTAAAAGCACCATATGTTCGCCTTGCTGGCACAGAACAAAATGGTGATGCGTTAGTCGAAAAATATGACTTACGTTTCTTACAACCAAACAAAGATGCCCTACCAACAGGCGCATTACACACGTTGGAACATTTATTAGCAGTTAACATGCGTGATGAATTAAAAGGAATCATTGACATTTCGCCAATGGGTTGCCGCACTGGTTTTTATATGATTATGTGGGATCAACATTCACCACAAGAAATCCGTGATGCATTAGTCAACGTTTTAAACAAAGTAATCAATACAGAAGTTGTTCCAGCAGTCTCTGCAAAAGAGTGTGGAAACTACAAAGATCATTCTTTATTTGCAGCGAAAGAATACGCAAAAATCGTTTTAGACCAAGGAATTAGTTTAGATCCATTTGAACGTATTCTGTAACCTTTAGCAATTAACGACAGAGAAACCCACTATTAAGCTGTGGGTTTTTCTGTTCTCTTTCTTAATTTAAACGGAGGTTTTTTATGAATCAAACAATCGAACAATTACTAAGTCACCGTTCCGTTCGTCATTTTAAAAAGCAAGCGTTAACGGACAAGCAGAAACAACAGTTAATTACTGCAGCTCAAGCAGGATCAAGCTCCAATTTTTTACAAGCTTATACAATTATTGAAATCAAAGATCCTGAGCTACGCAGAGAATTGGGACGTTTAGCGAATTGTGAAGACTATGTTGTTAACACTGGTGTGTTCTATGTTTTTGTTGATGATTTGTATCGTCATGCAACGATTTTGTCAAAAGAGGGGCAATCATTAGAACCCTTAAAGACACCAGAATCATTATTAGTAGCTGCCGTTGATACAACGATTGCTGCGCAAAACATGGCCATTGCGGCTGAATCTATGGATTTAGGGATTTGTTATATTGGCGGCATTCGAAATGACTTAGACACAGTAGCCCAACGCTTATCTTTGCCTGAATTAACTGTACCACTTTTTGGATTAACAATCGGTGTACCAGAAACGTTAAATGGTGTAAAACCACGGATGCCTTTTGAAAATATTTTAAGCGAAAATCACTACCAATCAGACAAATTGACAGATATGCACACATATGATGAATTATTAAAAGATTATTATGCCAGCCGCTCAAGTAACGCCCAAACAGCGGATTGGTCACAGAAGTCTTTGTCCTATTTTTCTTATAATCGTCGCCCAGAAGTAAAAATTTTCTTGCAAAAACAAGGATTTGATGTCTAAACAAAAGAGCGTGGGCTTACGTTGAAATAACGTAAGCCCACGCTCTTTTGTTAATTTTTATTTATCTTTACTAAATTTGTCTTTTAAGTCTTCAAAGCCTTCTTTAACTTTATCAGTTAATTTTTCAGCGCCTTCTTTAAGGTCGTCGCCGGCATCACGTGCTTTGTCTTTTACGTCAGCAAAGGTTGATTGAGCTTTTCCTTCAAGTTCTTTGCCTTTATCATCCGTAACTTTGCCTTGCGCTTCTTTTGCAGTACCTTCTACTTTATCTTTTGCATCGTCAAAACGTCCTTTTAAATCTGCCATGCTAATCCCTCCTAAATAATTAATTACATAATAAGAGTATCATTCTTAGCCATTTCCTTCAAATATAATGCATGAACTGCGAATAAATGGTTAATTTTGAGCCATTAAAGCTTTTTTTGCCAAGGCAAAGCAACCAATTGTTCCTGGATTATCTTCTAAAAGAGGCGTCACCAAGTATTTTTCTAAAGGTGGTGTTTCCACGTATCCATTGACTAATTCAGCAAATTTTTCACGAACTTTCGGCATCAAATGACGTTGTTTCATGACGCCGCCGCCTAAAATGATCACTTCTGGCGCTAATAATAAAGTCGTATTGTACGCTGCTTGCGCTAAATAATAAGCTTCTAGTTCCCAAGTTTTATGATCCTCTTCCAATAAATGTCCTTTTTTACCAGAACGACCTTCAACTGCTGGTCCTGCTGCAATCCCTTCTAAACAATCTCCATGATAAGGACAATTTCCTGCATACGTATCTTCAGGATGACGACGGACTAACGCATGCCCCATTTCTGGGTGGCTAAAGCCTTCAATAAACTCACCGTTTTGAATCGCTCCAGCGCCAACACCAGTTCCAATTGTATAATATACACAACTAGATGTATGTTGCCCATTTCCAGCAACATACTCACCATATGCCGCAGCATTCACATCCGTTGTCCAAGCCATTGGCACATCAAAATGTTGTTTCATAGTTCCTAACAAGTCAAAGTTACGCCAAGCTAATTTTGGTGTAGAAGTGATATAACCATACGTAGGAGAATCAACGTGAATATCAATCGGACCAAACGAGCCAATCCCAATCGCTTTTAAAGGATATTGTTGGAAAAATTCTATTACCTTTTTCATTGTTTCTTCTGGGGTTGTTGTGGGAAAACTGACACGTTCTACGATGGTCAAATCATCTGTCCCAACGCCACATACAAATTTTGTGCCACCGGCTTCGATACTTCCTAAAAGTTTTTCTGTCATTGCAATATGCTCCTTCGTTTCCATTTTATAAGTAAGCGGATACATTACTTTTGATTAAATAACTAACATACACGTTTAGTTTACCACTTTTTTGTCGTTTCGACAGAACAATTTAACAATTTCAGTCAGGTTGCCCAATGAAATCTGGCAAGTTGCTAAAGAGCATTTTTCTAAAACAAAAAAACGAGCATTCACGGTTATCTAACAATGAATGCTCGTTTTTTGTTTATTGATTCTTTAGCGAAAAATATAACAATAGTCCGATTGTAATCCACCCACCACTAAGTAAAAGCATTAACCAACTCAAAAGCGTTTCTTTTAGAATACTTCTGGGTTCTTTTGCATGCTGAATAAAACTCATACTAGTCAGCAAAGAAAAGAGGAAAAACATAAAACAAATGAATGCTAAACCGCCAGACAACCAAAACCAACTAGTCATTATTCTCACTCTCCTTTTCGCTTGTTTTTTGGTAATTATTGCGCCAAATGACACTACAAATTGCCCCGATTGTGATTACTAACAACGTGTAGAAAGTCGGTAACCACCATGTAGGTAGGACCCATTTGACCGTAGCTTCTTGATTTAATTTTTTTGCTTCACGAGTGTTAATCGTAAATTCTTGTTGAAAAGGCCAAGACTGTTGTTCATCTTGTTGTAAAATAGCACGTCCTGTAAATATATAAGTCCCAGCATCTAGCGGCTGTTTGCCCAAATCAAGATGAAAATTCATGGAACTATTTGGGGCAAAGCGAACATTTTTTAGTGTCCGTTGTGCAATTTTTTTAGAGGATCCTTTTTTTATCACTTGACCTTCTAAACGAACTTCTGGAAAAATAGCAGCATACGGATTTTGAATGACCGCCTTTAGCGATTTGGACCCTAAAGCAATTGTAGGTGTTACTTTCGCTAATTTCAGTTGGTTCACCTCTGTTAAAGGAGCGTTCTCAGCACTCCTCATGGCAATCGCAACATTAAACCCGTAGCGACTGGTTAATCCCGTTGTTTGGTTCTCTTCCTCTGTTTTTTCATCTTTGAGATGCGCATAAACCCCGCCTAAAACAACTCCTTTGATAGGCTGATCAAGTCCCTTCACCTTCATCTTTGCTGATACTGTTTGATGAGGCGGCACACTCACTTCCTCATTTTCTAAAGTAACCAAGTCTGTCAGCGGAACCTTTAACGATGAATCAAGTGGTTTATCAAAATCATTGTACACAATCAACCCATTATCATTTGTTGATGCATTTGCTAGAGTCAATACGATGAACAATTTTTCGTCTGTCTTATTTTTTATGTCTAAGACAATAGTGGAAGATTGCTTTGGTGCCAGAATTAAATCATAATAACTTGATGTTCCTGACACTTGATTTTCTGGTAAAACAGGCGTCACTGTAAATTTAGTCTTCATTTCTTCTGTAGCTTCTACTTTTGGAACAATAATCAAAAATGTGAAAAACAGAAATAGACAGAAAACACCGACTTTTTTTCTACTCATTTCTTCAAGATCTCCTTTATAAAGCTGAATGTACCTACTAGTCTAACAAATCAGCGAAACAATGCTGATCAATCTTTGACTTTTGGGAAGGATAATCTTGAAAAAAGTCTCCTTGAAAAATACCAAGGAGACTTTTTATTATTCACTATAATATAATTCTTTTTTTATCTGTGTGGTTGATACTTCTGGCGTTCGTGGCAAATAAAGAACCTTTGCGGGTGTTTCAACTTCTAGAAAATCAAAAGCCCCTTGCCAATCGTCGCCCATGACTAACGTATCAATTTTAAATTCAGCAATATCGGAAACTTTTTGTTTCCAACTAGTTTCAGGAATAACTAAATCAACATAACGAATTGCCTCTAATAATTGTTTACGTTTTTCATATGAAAAATAACTTTGTTTCTTTTTTTCTAAATTAAAAGCATCTGTTGAAAGTCCAACAATCAGGTAGTCTCCTTGTTGTTTCGCTTTTTTCAACAAATTAATATGACCATAGTGTAGGAGGTCAAATGTGCCGTAAGTAAGTATTTTTTTCATAAAAACCTCCATTTGTACTTTGATATTTCTTCGTTAATTATCAATTTTTGTGAATAGAAAAAAGGCTACTCTTGATTGACTTTGATAGTTTTTCGGTCAAATTTTTTATTTTCTGTAGCAGTATAGATTAGTAATAACTTACTCAGAGATTTTATAGAGAAAGACGTTGTTGTAGCTTTTTTTAATTGTTTTAACTGCTTTTGCAATTTCAACGGATTTTTATCTTTTAATAATTTAATTTTCGTTAAACGAAAAATGTGTTCCTGATGCTCAAATGAACGTTCAACATCTGAATGACTAAAACGAAGATATTCTGAAAGCACCTCTTGATTTACAGCAACTTTTCCTTTTGGTAAAAACCATTCTTTGCCATTTTGATCTATTAGATGCCACTCGCTTTGATTTGAAATAACAATTTCTTTATCGTCTTCAAAAAGATACGAAAAAAGCAATGCTTTTTTTATAATTATGTACTCAGTTACTTCATATGAAGACAATTTTCTTAATTCTTCTCTCAAACTATTCCATTGATTATTTTGAACAAATTCACTTAGTTTGTGAATAGGTGGTACTCGTAAAATGAACTTCTCATCTTTCTCTATTTTCACGATATAAAAAGTTGTGTCTACGTCATTTTCCCAAATAAACAAAATAATCATTTACTGCCCCCTAGACTTGTTGTTCCGATACTTAATAGTCAAATAAATATATTTAGGAATTTGCATTAACCGATCGTATCTCTTCATTGTCAAACAACGATATAACCATTCCAAATTGTGATTTATATAAAATTCTGGCGCTCTTTTTACGGATCCAGCTAATACGTCAAAAGTACCGCCTACGTCTAAAAATACATCAGCTGTCAGGTGATCAATTGTTTGTTCTAAAAAAATCTCTTGTTTCGGTGAACCTAATGCTACAAAGACAAACCTTGGTTCAGCTTTGTTAATTTGTTCCACAATTTCCTGCTGTTTTTTCTTCGTGTAGCCATGTAAAATACCGCTAATAACAATCCCTGGATATTGTTGTTGAATATTTTTTGCTGCTGCTTCAACTACTTCTTGCTTTGCACCATACAAGAAGATTCGTTCCTTATGTTGATTTGCATACTCTAAAAAATTATCCATGACATCAATTCCTGTAACTCTTTCACGAATAGACCCACCCATTAGCTTCGATGCCTTGACCACACCTATCCCATCTGCAATCCGATGAGTTGCTCTTTTCAAATATAACTTAACTTCTGGATGTTCAAATGCTAACAATGAAATTTGCGGATTAACGCTAGTTACAATCATTTTCTCTTTAGCTTTGAGATAACTTTCTAAGTCATCCATAATTTCTTGATGTGTTAATACGTCAACTGGTAATCCCCCAATATATTCAGTGCGTACCTTACTTTTCACAAAATCCCCCCAAGATTCTCTCTACCAACTCTACTATTTTATTAATGGTCTCTTTTGACTGATATTGATTCCATTCTTCGTTAATTCTAGCAATATTATCTTTATAACTATTTATTGAAAAATTTGACAATGCCACAATCAACTGTTTTTCATTTTCAACTAACGGTCCTGGTAAATATTCAAAAAAATCAGGCTCAATTCCAGGATTTAATGCGTATTTTTCTAAATCTGGGCAAAAAAATAAAATGTTCGGTTGCTCTTTAACATGCATATATTCAAAGACCACACTCGAATAATCAGTAATCAAGCAGCCTATTTCACTAAAGCTTTCAAAAATATGCTTTTCCCAAATAGAAACATTTCTCGGTAGTTCAATGGCATCTAACTGGATGGATGGATGTAATTTCATATAAAAATGAAACTTTGGCATAGCAGAAAAAGCCTTTATTGCTTGATTTATCACAAGCATCATTTCGTTCGATCCCTCTCGATAAGTTGGTGCATATAAAATTTTGTTATTCTGATTTGTTTCTCCTATCTCTAATTTTTCAAGATAAGCAAGACGTGGCGAACCAAAATGACAAAATTGAGCATTCTCGAGACGATAATTGTTTCTAAAAATTGCTTCCATTTTTAGTGAATTAACGATAAAATAATTCATTTTATCGTAAACTTTTTGAAACCTGATTTGATCCTTGCGACTTCTTTGATTCGTATGATAAGCACCCCAGCCAAACTGTTTTAAAGCCCCATTAGCATGCCATAATTGGATAACTACTTGCTTTTTTTTTAAAATTGCCAATTCTGGAAAATAATTATCTACAAAAATTAACGGCGCTGACTTCAAGTATGAAATCGCCGTTGTAATCAACAAAGTTTTCTTATCAAAAAGTATCGTCTTTATGCCTTTTTGATTTAAGGATGCTGCGTATGATTGACAATTTTTTGTATAAAGTACTATTATCATTCCGTGATAGTGTTGTTCTAATTGTTCAATTAAATGTCCATCATTTCTTGGGAAACTCATTATGTACACAATTTTTACTTTTTTATGATTGTACGGTCTCCATCTTAATACTGTTAAGTACAATTGTTTTAGCACTTTTACATCCTTTCACAAACAATAGTTTTCTTATAAAAAAGATATGATCAAAGTCTTTAAAAAGAAAAAGCTTACATATAAACTCATTAAAACAAATTATACCTTAAAGATTCTAAAAAGACAATTACACTTTACAATATGTATACTATCCGAATAATTTAAATTATACGGTATACGGACTATCTATACTTTCAGTTAAATAAAATAATATTTAAATAATTTCTCTGAATTTAAAACTGCCTACCCAACAAAAAAAGAGGTTTCCCACCACAGCGGAAAACCTCTATAAACCTTGTCATAACAATGTTTTGAAAGACTATGCGTCTGGATTTGCGTTTTCGTCTTTGAGACCGTATTTTTTGTTGAAACGGTCCACACGTCCGTCGGCTTGTGTGAATTTTTGACGACCAGTGTAGAATGGGTGTGAGTCTGAAGTAACCTCAACACGTAATAATGGATAAGTGTTGCCATCTTCCCATTCAACAGTTTCTGAAGATCCTTTAGTTGAACCTGAAAGGAATTTGAAACCTGTTGTTGAATCCATGAATACTACTGGTTGGTAATTTGGATGGATATCTTGTTTCATACGTTTTTTTCGCTCCTTTGCCCTGATCCATTTGCTGTATCAGAGTTATTTTGTCGGTATACAACAATGCTATCTTACCATGTTTTCAGTTGGTATGCAATTATCTTTTTGGATTTCTTTTAATTTGTTTGCCAAACGAAACATCATGGAAAACTTCAAATAATTGTTGATTATTTTGGGTCCGTTTCAACATTTTTATGAATTGATCCGTATATTCCAGCGAGTCTCCTGACATATTATTTCTCAATTTCCACGTTTCTTCTAGTTGTTCTGGTGTCATTAACAACTCTTCTTTTCGCGTACTTGATTTTTTAATATCAATTGCTGGGAAAATACGGCGCTCTGCTAATTCACGAGATAAATGGAGCTCCATGTTGCCTGTGCCTTTGAATTCTTCATAGATGACATCATCCATTCGGCTACCTGTATCCACCAATGCCGTGGCTAAAATAGTTAAACTGCCCCCTTCTTCGATATTTCTGGCAGCACCAAAAAATCGTTTAGGTTTGAAAAACGCAGCTGGATCTATTCCGCCACTTAAGGTTCGACCACTAGGCGGGACCACTAAATTATAGGCCCTTGCTAAACGAGTGATGCTGTCCATTAAAATAACTACGTCCCGTTTGTCTTCAACTAAGCGCATTGCTCGATCCAGAACCAATTCAGCAACTCGCGTATGATTTTGTGGTTGTTGATCAAAAGTTGAAGAAACCACATCTCCTTTAACGCTTCGCTCTAAATCAGTCACTTCTTCAGGACGCTCGTCAATTAACAACAGAATCAATTCCACATCAGGATGATTTTCTGTAATCCCATTAGCAATTTCCTTTAAAACACTTGTTTTTCCCGCTTTTGGCGGCGCTACAATTAAACCACGTTGCCCAAAACCAATTGGGGCAAATACATCAATCATTCGTGTTGATAATCTGCCAGCCGTTGTTTCTAACGTTAATTGTTTTTCAGGATACAACGGTGTTAGCGCTGGAAAATGTGGCCGCTCTTTCGCTTCTTCAGGATCTTTCCCATTGACACTTTCAACATGCATGAGTCCATAGTAACGTTCTGATTCCTTTGGCGGACGCGCCTTGCCAGCTACTTTGTCCCCATTTCTCAATCCGAAACGACGAATTTGAGAAGAAGAAATATAAATGTCTTCTGCACTTGGTCCATAATTAATTGGCCGCAAAAAGCCATAACCATCCTGAGAAACAATATCTAAAATTCCTTCCATGAAGAAAAACCCTTGCTTCTCAGCTTGTGCACGAATCACAGCTAAAGACAATTCTTTTTTGTTCATTTGGCTATAATAAGGAATTTTAAACTCTTTCGCGTACGCATAAATATCTTTTAACGTACTGTTTTCCAATTCAGCCATTGTTAAATAGTCGCTCATTGATCCACCTCAAACGGACCTTCTTGTTCTTCGGTTTCTAGCATTTGAATATCAGCGCCCAAAGCAGTTAACTTTTCGATAATGTGGTCGTACCCACGTAAAATATATTCTACATTATAAATCGTGGTCGTACCTTCAGCCATCAAGCCGGCAGTGACTAGGCAAGCGCCTGCCCGTAAATCAGAGGCGACTACTTCTGCACCGTGCAATTGATTTGGGCCATTTAAGATAATCATATTGCCTTCAACCGAAGCATCAGCCCCCATCCGCACCAACTCAGGGATATGCTTATTTCGTTGAGCATAAATCGTATCAATAATTTCACCAGTTCCTTGCGCTTTTAAAAGTAATGGCGTTAACGGTTGTTGCAAGTCTGTGGCAAACCCAGGATACGGATAGGTTTTCACCGTTGTCATTTTCAGATCATGTGACGGATGAACTTCAATCATGTCTTCTTCAATTGTCATCTTAACGCCCATTTCTTGCAATTTCGCAATGAAGCTTTCTAAATGCTCATAAATAACATTTCGAACTTTGATTCCTTCACCCATAGCTGCTGCCATAGCTAAATAAGTCCCAGCTTCAATTCGATCTGGAATAATCGAGTGACGACAACCATGTAATTCTTCGACACCTTCAATCCGAATAACGTCCGTTCCAGCTCCTCGAACTTTTGCACCCATGTTATTTAATAATGTAGCAATATCAATAATTTCTGGCTCACGCGCAGCATTTTCAATAATCGTTTTGCCTTTGGCTTTAACTGCGGCTAACATGACATTGATTGTAGCGCCAATAGATACCATATCCATAAAAATTCGTGTTCCTTGTAAGCCAGCTTCGTCTGTTCTCAAGTACATCGCCCCATGTTCGTTGGTTACATGAGCGCCTAATGCTTCAAATCCTTTGATATGTAAATCAATTGGACGAGGTCCTAAGTAACAACCGCCAGGTAAGCCGACAACGCCTTCTCCAAATCGACCAAGAAGTGAGCCCATAAAATAATAGGACGCACGTAAGCTATTGATTTTTCCTTTTGGCATTGGCACAGAAACAACTTCTGTTGGGTCAATAATTAATGTATTATTTTCAAAAGTAATTTTAGCACCCATAATTTCTAAAATTTCAATTAATGAGTGAACGTCCTGAATATCAGGAACGCCATCTAAAGTCACGGGCGAATCTGCTAAAATAGCAGCTGGAATTAAAGCGACCACACTATTTTTGGCGCCGCTAATGGTTACTTCGCCTTTTAATGGACGATTTCCATTGATTACGATTTTTTTCATTTATATTCTCACCTATCTGTAATATACGTTTTCTAAATAAACTACCCAATCATTCTATCATAATCAAGCTTAAGAAAAAAGAAAACTTCTCAGGTATTTTAATAGAATGAAAAAATAACAAAAAATAAAAAAGACAGCCACGTGCTGTGGCTGTCTTTAACGTAACTAGTTGATTAAGCTTTGTTAGCTGAACCGAACCAATCAATGTGTTCTTCTGCATCTTTGATGATTGCAGCTTTACCTGGTGCTAATAATTTACGAGGGTCAAATCCTTTACCTTCTAAATCTTTACCAGCTTCAATATATTCGCGCGTTGCTTTAGCGAATGATAATTGGAATTCTGTATTTACGTTAACTTTTGAGATACCCATTGAAATTGCTTTTTCAATTTGTTCTTGAGGAATACCAGAACCTCCGTGTAATACTAGAGGTACATCAGAACCGACAGCTTCAGCAATCGCTTGTAAGTGATCAAATGCTAAACCTTTCCAGTTTTCTGGATATTGACCATGGATGTTACCGATACCACATGCTAAGTAGTCAATACCTGTAGCAACCATTTGTTTACATTCTTCGATATCAGCTAATTCACCAGTACCGATGATTCCGTCTTCTTCACCACCGATTGAACCAACTTCACATTCGACAGAAATACCTTTAGCGTGAGCTTTTTCAACTACATCTTTCGCTAATTTTAAGTTTTCTTCGAATGGTAAGTGAGAACCATCAAACATGATTGAAGTATAGCCAACTTCGATACATTCTAAAGCAGCTTCGTAGTCACCGTGGTCTAAGTGAATTGCTACTGGAACTGTGATATTCATTGAGTCTACTAAATTAGTAATCATGTCTTTAGCTACTTTGTAGCCGCCCATGTATTTAGCAGCGCCCATTGATGTTTGGATTAGAACTGGTGCTTTTTTAGCTTCTGCTGCTTCTAAAATCGCTTGTGTCCATTCTAAGTTATTTGTGTTATAGCCACCTACTGCATAGCCGCCTTTACGTGCTGCTTTTAAGAATTCTGCTCCTGATACTACTGGCATAAAAAATTCCTCCTAAGTTTTTAAAAACTTTATTTGTTAGGTGTTCCCTAACCAACGGTTCTATTTTAGCAGAATTCCTGACACTTTTCTAGTAAAATTCCCTTTTTCAGAAAATTTTTGTCTATTCTTTCACATAACCTTCATTTTTATAAAAAAACCTCCAGTTTTCCCGTTATCACTTTGGGATCTGAAGGCCGACTTGCTATTTTAATTTTTTCTTTGGTGGATAACGTTTCACCTTGTAAGATTGAAGCTCAGGAAATGTTCCTGTACTATGAAAAATCCGTTGTTCATCTTCATTGGCAAAACGCCCTAAAACCGATTGTGTTGGTAAAATATTTACAAAGGCATTCTCATCGATACTGTAAACTGCTTGTTCTAAATCATAGAGTTCGTAGCGAGTAATGACCATCATAATCATCCGACCTTCTGCACCTGAATAGCCGCCGATTGAAGGCAACAAGGTCATGCCACGAGCGATTTGTTGAGAAACTTCTAAGGCAACGGCTTCTGGTCTCGTGGTGACAATCATTGCTGTGACTTTTTGGTGACTGGTATGAATCATGTCAACCACCTGACTCAAACAATAAATAGAAATAATAGTATACAACGCACTTTCCCAGTTAAATACAAAACCAGCCAACAGCACAATAATACCATTTAATAAGAACATAAAATTACCAACTGTTTTCCCTGTTGTTTTTGAAAGAATCAGTGAAATAATGTCCATGCCGCCAGTGTTAAAGCCCATTTTCAATGAAAGCCCTGCACCAACGCCGACTAAGACACCACCCATAATTGCGTTCATCAAAGGATTCGTAGTGACTGTTACGATTGGCACAAACATAGTCACAACGGAAATGCCAATAACATTGATGAAACTAAGAATCGTTGATTGTTTCCCTAATTTTACAAACCCTAGAATGAAGACGGGAATGTTTAAAAATAAAATGAAGATTCCTGTATTAATATGGATTCCTAAATTTGTATATAATAATGTAGCAATGATTTGCGCAATTCCGTTCATCCCTGCCGAAAAAACTTTTGCCGGAATCAAAAAGAAATTCAAACCGACCGCAGAAGTCAAAGCGGTTATCGCCATCACTGCTATTTTTTTTATCGATTCATTTCTTTGGTAAGTACTAACCAATCGACTCATTTTTCTTCGCTCCTTCGCTATTCTTCTGACTTAGAATAACAGGTTCTATCCTAAAAGAAAAGGGGCTAAAAGCGAACATTGAAAATTTTTTTTGCAACGTTTCCATGAAAGAATGCGGGAAGATATCCCTAAAAATTGATCTTCTTATTTCTCTATTCAAAATGATTCTAGCCTAACCTTTTTTACTATTTCATGATATGATGAAGCAAAGAATATTTTAGGAGGTTTTTACATGGCTGCAAAAGAAGCAAGTTTTGATGTAGTTTCAGAGGTCAATATGGAGGAAGTCAAAAACGCAATTCAAATTGCCTTGAAAGAATTGAAAAATCGTTTTGACTTTAAAGGGTCAATTGCTGATATTAAATTGGAAAACGATAAACTAGTAGTCGTAGCTGAAGATGATTATAAAGTCGAGCAAGTGAAGGATATTTTATTTGGAAAATTAGTCAAACGCAATGTTCCGATTAAAAATATTCATTTCTCAGAAAGTGAAAAAGCCTTAGGCGGTACTGCTCGCCAATATGGTGATTTAATCAGTGGTATTGATAAAGAAAATGCAAAAAAAATCAACACAGCTATCAAAAACTCTGGGATTAAAGTTAAGTCACAAATCCAAGAAGACAAAATTCGGGTAACTGGAAAAAGTCGGGATGATTTACAAAAAGTCATGGCTCTTTTACGAGAATTAGATTTACCAATGGCTCTTGAGTTTAATAATTATCGCTAAAAAAATCCTTCAACTGTTAATGAACAGTTGAAGGATTTTTTGGTTTTGGTACCGGCCATTCTTGATTATTCAATAAAACGATTGGTCGGCGTTGAATTTTTTCTGAAAAAGCGGCAATTGCTTTGAAGACCTTTGGCATAAAATAAAACGCATTTAATTCTTCTAAATCCAGTTCTTCTTCTGCCGTAAACGAGACACAAACCTCTTGTTCTGAAAGCATAATTTCAATTTTCTTTAAAAATTGAAGTTGCCGCATTCCCGGCACGAAATAACCAGCCTTTGCAACACGAGAGGTTGTAATATCTAATTTATCACTAATGATTAGCGCTAGCGTCATTAGCTCTTCCGAATCAAAGCCGTTACTATGATTTTCTATAGAAGATAAAATTTCTTCTTGATAAGGCAAACAAATCTTTTGCTTACGAAAATATGCTTCTGCAAATTGTTTCCCCCGAAGTGCATGTCCTGCTTTTCCTTGTAGCGCACCCACATCATGGAGCAGTGCCGCAATTTTTGCCGCTTCTAAATACTCCTCTGAAACAGCAAGTTGTTTCAAAATCATTTCCGTCATGGCTACGACATTGGTTACATGAAGCCAATTATGGTATGCCCACCCAGCTTCTTCATCTTCCATTTGACCAATTGCATCATAAATTTGTCGAATTTCAGTATCTTGATGAATGCGTTCAAACAGCTTCATTTATTTTCTCCTTAAAATTAGTTACTGTTCCAAAAATTCTTTTAACTCTGTAGGATTTTTTTCGCTGTTTAAACCAACAATTAAACGAATCCGCGCTTTCGGTCCGTTTAAACCACGGGCAAAAACGACCCCCATTTTTTTCAAGCCAACGCCACCACCAGCATAATCATAGATATCTTCAGCAATGCCATTGGAACAACGAGAAACTAAAACGACTGGAATCCCGTTGTCTAGCATCTTTTGTAATGCTGGGAGCGTTTCTGGCGGTAAATTCCCCGCACCTAGCGCTTCAATTACTAACCCATCCGTTTCTGGGGTGTTTAATAATTCAAACATCCGTTCACCCATCCCCGCATAGGCCTTCACTACGTGGACATTTCCTTTCACAGAAGAAACATCGCAGACTTCTTGCGGTAAGACCTCTTTCGCAAAAAAAGCACGTTCTTTCGCAATGGTTCCAATTGGTCCAAAAGTTGGCGTCCGAAATGTTGCTACGTTCGTTGTATGTGTTTTTGTCACATAACGCGCCGTATGAATTTCATCATTCATCACGACTAAAACACCTTTATCGTACGATTCGTCTGAACAAGCAGTCCAAATAGCACTGATGAAATTATACAAGCCATCACTACCGATTTCATTACTTGACCGCATTGCTCCTGTTAAAACAATGGGGATTTTTTTCTCTAAGGTTATATCTAAAAAATAAGCTGTTTCTTCTAATGTATCTGTTCCATGCGTAATAACCACGCCATCAATTGGTTCAGAATAAGCTTTTTGAATCCGTTCTTTTAATTGAAACATCCGTTCTAAGGTCATGTGTGGTGAGGGAATATTAAAAATATCTTCGACAACTAAATGAACCTTGCCAGAAAATAATGCTTCTTGTTCCATCAACGGATTTTTTTCATTCGGGGCAACACTTCCTCCTGCTACTTTCGACATGGAAATGGTTCCACCTGTATGAAGGACTAAAATGGTCTTCATTTGTTTCCTCCTTTGTTTTCTTTATTTTTTAACCAAAATTGTTTCACTTGTTGAATAAGTTGTTCATTGGTGTTTGCCTTTCGATGCGCCAACCAATGCGGCGGAAAGAAACGCTGGACACTTGGTAATTCAAATCGTTCGTCTAATAACAACACAAAGCCTTTATCTCGCGCATCTCGAATGACACGTCCAGCCGCTTGCAAGACTTTATTCATACCAGGAATTTGATACGCAAATTGAAACCCTTGCCCTCGCTCTTCTTGATAAAACGTGCGAATCAGTTCTTGCTCCGGATTCATTTGTGGTAGCCCGACACTAACAATTATCGTACCAATCAATCGGGTACCTTTCAAGTCAATTCCTTCTGAAAATATACCACCTAAAACACAAAAACCGATGAAAGTTTCTTGAGGATTCTCTTTAAATTCAGCTAAAAATGCTTCTCGCTCTTTTTCGTTTAAGTCCGTTCCCTGAATTTGAGTTTTTACTTGCGGGTAGCGTTGGCTAAATACTTGATAGACATCATCCATATAGGCATAAGAAGGGAAGAAAATTAAATAATTACCTGTTTTTGTTTCACTTAACTTCCCTAAAAGTTCACTAATCTGTGGATAACTTTTTTCACGGTTTTTATAGGTTGTTTGAAGATGACTACCAATCATCAACAATTGATTTTCTTCTGGAAAAGGATACGGAATCCGATAACGTAGGCTTTCTTCACCTCCACCAAGCACTTCTTGATAATAATTCAGAGGTGTTAAACTTGCTGAAAATAAGATACTCGCTTTCCCTTTATCTAATCGTTGTGACAATAAATAAGCCGGATCGACACAAAATTGTTTCACAACGCAGTCATAGTTTCGCAAAGAAATAGACGTATAAAAGCCGTTGTCGTAATACTCGCTGATTCGAAGATAACTTAAACAATCAAAATAAAAACTGAGAATCGACGCCAATTCCTCAATGTGTTGATTTTCTGGCAACCATTCTGCAATTACTTCTGTTAATCGATGTATCTGTTTAACTAATGAATCAATTGGCGCGCGTTGGGCAAAAAAATCCGTGTCTTTTTCTTCGCAGATTGCTTCAATATCATCAAACGTAGTTAAGACTTTTTGACAAGCTCTTTTTAATTGAACAGATTCTTTTTGCAATCTTTTTTGAATTTGCAAAACCGCATTCCTAGAAATAGCGGCCGAATACATCTCCCGTGAACGATTAACCAAATTATGGGTTTCATCCACTAAAAAAATATTCTCTTCTGCACTTTGGGGTTCTTCAAAGAAGCGCCGTAAATAAACCGTTGGATCAAATAGATAATTGTAATCGCCAATAATTAAATCACACCAAAGACTTGCATCTAGCGACAACTCGAATGGACACAATTGGTGCTTTTGTGCATACCGTTCAATAACCTCTCTCGTTAAATGATTTTCATGTTGCAATAAATCCCACAGTCCCTCATTTAAACGATCATAATAGCCGTCAGCAAACGGGCAATGTTCTGGTGTACAATTTCGTTCAGTTAAAAAACAAATTTTATCTTTTGCTGTTAACGTAATACTCTTAGTTTGCGCTTGTTTTTCGGACAGCGCTTTGACAGCATCTTCAGCCACTTGCCGCGTGATGGTCTTAGCTGTTAAATAAAAAATCCGTTCACCTTCTTCTTCACCAATTGCTTTCATTGCTGGGAAAAGAGTGGACATTGTCTTGCCTGTTCCAGTTGGTGCTTCCACGAAGAGCCGCTGTTTACTAAGAATTGTTTTATAGACGGCTACCGCCAATTCTCGTTGTCCTTTGCGATACTCCCCGTAAGGAAAACTAAGATTTTTTAATGATTTATTTCTCAAAATACGCCATTCTTCTTTAAAAATTACCCACTGTTCATAGCGCCTCATCAAATCAGTAAAAAACTCCGCTAATGCAGCTTCTGTAAAATGGCGTTCTTGTCGTGTGATTTGTTTTGTAGTGGTCTGATAATAAGTGAGTTGCAGCATTATTTCAGAAAGTTGTTCTTGCTGGCAATACATGTGACCATAACACATCGCTTGATACCAAAACAATTCGACCTTTTCTGGCGGCAATTCTTCAAACGCTGGCTCGGATGTTTTAATTTCATCAATGACCACTTGCCCAGTTTCTTTCACAAAAATGCCGTCTGCACGACCTTCTACACAATAATTATGGCCATTTAAAGGCACCTCAATTTTTAAAGATACTTCCTTTTGATAAAGGCTCCCCGCTTCCTTTTGCAGCATTCGATGAAGGCGACTACCTTCTTGTGGTGTATGTTCACTCACATGGCGAGAATCGATACTTCCCCGCCTTAAAATAAATTCGACCACTTGACGAACCGCAATTTTTCTCGTTGATTTCACGTAATCCCACCTATCTGCCTCCTATTATAGAACATACATTCGCTAAACAAAAGCAAAAAATCCAAAACGAACACAATCATGCGTTCATTCTGGATTTCTCTTTAGATTATCAACAATTAAAAACAACTCGTTTCTTCTAACTGTTTGGTTTCTTTTCCATTTGCTTTTGCCACGACCAATTGCGCCATTTGTTTAAACGAATTATTTAAACCAATGCCACCCTTTTTGGGCATCTTCACAATTGGCACTTGCTGATAATAGTGACTGACTGCTGGATTTTCTTCTGCCATCGCTGCAATTGCAGGAATGCCCGCAGCATTAAACTTACAAGCTAGACGAGCAGCCATTTCTCCAAAATTAGGATAATGCATGGCTGGTCCGCAAAGAACCGTATCGGCATGAAACTTTTTTGCAAAGCCAATAAATTTCTTTGCTACCTCTTCCTCGTTTTCCAAATAATATTGGTCACCACAATAAAGTGTCGCAACAATTTCCGCTCCTTGCTTCTGTAAAAATGGTAGCAATGTTACCCCTGGACCTAAGGGAGCTTTTTTACCACTTGGTTTCAGCTGAGCTTGTTCATCACTGCCAAATCCTGCTAAACTGTGGTTTAAGACTAAAAGGATTTTTTTCACGCCTATTTCCTCCTTATTTATAAATCATCGAAGTCAAAGGAATCAAAATCAATTTCTTCACTCTCTTCTTCTTGTGCTTTCCATTCTTCACGTAAATATTGGTCATCCATAACTCGAATAAAAGGATAATAAATGAACATTCCTAGTACCAATAAGAGAGCTTGCAGAATTGATCCTTGCCAACCGCTGACTAAAAATCCTGAGATAATTGGCGGGGTCGTCCACGGCAATTGAATACCATTCGTCAATGGAACTAAGCCCCAATCCATAGCAAAATAGGCAATAATAATATTAATCGCAGGTACTAAGACAAATGGAATTAAAAGGATTGGATTTAAAACAATTGGCAACCCAAAAATGATTGGTTCGTTAATCCCAAAAACACCAGGAATTAGTGAAAGTTGCGAAAGCTTTTTAATTCGTTGACTTTTACAGAATAAGACCATCACAATGATTAATGAGAGTGTGGAACCGGCGCCACCAAATGTTGCAAACATATCTTGAAATTGCCCAGTGATGATGTTGGGAATTTCATGGCCGTCTTTAAATGCTTGTAAATTTTCAACAGACAATGCCCGCAAAACAGGATTAAAGACTGCGCCAACCACGCTACCTCCGTTAATGCCAAAGAACCAAAAGAAGTGTAAAAACAAATAAGCAATGCTCATTGCACCTAAGGTATTACCAAGACTCAATAAGGGCGTTTGTAGAAATTCAAAAATAACATCTTGTAAATTACCATAAGGAGTTAAAGCAGCCAGCCAATTGACTAAAAACATGAGAGTAACAACTAAAAAGCTCGGGATCAGGGCCTCAAAAGACTTAACCACTGTTGGTGGTACTCCTTCTGGCATTTTTATTGTCCACCCTTTACGAACAATGGCCACAAATAAACGAGTCGCAATTAATGCGACAATCATTCCTAAAAACAAGCCACTGGAACCCATCCATTTTAAAGGTAAACTGGTAACTTCATAAACCTTTGAACTATTTTCCGGTGTAAATAATGTTTGATAAGGCGTTACAATAAAAAATGAAACCAATGCGATAATTCCTGCTTGCATTGCATCCACATTGAATTGTTTCCCTAAACTATAGGCAATACCGACAACGGCCAGAATGGTCATTACATCAAAACTAGCACTAGCTGGAACAGACATCATTGTCGCCCAGTCTTTACCAAGCAAATGAGACATCCAAGTATCCCATTGCGGCAAAGGAAAATTAGCTATTAATAAGAAGACCGAACCAACAATCAACAAGGGCGTTGATAAAAGGAAGCCATCACGAATCGCTACTAAATACTTATTTTCTCCTATCACTTTTGCCAAAGGGGTCAATACGCGCTCTAACCAATCCAAAAATTTTTGCACGGTCGTCACTCCTATCTATTATTTTTTATTTTGCTTAATTAACCGCAGCGCTTCTTTCATTGCTTTTTCGCCATCCATCATGCCATAAATTTCTGGCGTAATTGCAGCGACAGGAATCCCTTGAGGAGCAAATTGTTCTTTTGTTTTTTCTAATAAAAAACGGACTTGTGGTCCTAATAAAATAGCAACAGGCTTCTCTGCTTCAACCACTTCCTGTGCTCTTGCAATAGGAAAAGCAGTAATCATTAAAGGCATTTGATGTTTTTCCACCACTTCCATCATTTTATTCACCATAATACTTGTAGACATTCCTGCATCACAAAAAAGATAAATTTGTTTTTTACTCATGTTCCTTCACTCTCCTCATTTATTCAATTGGTGCTTTGATTCTTTTTTCATAGGCTGCTAACCATTCTTGTGAAATCGGCTGAATCTCTGTGGTATGATTCTTGCCTGGATTTGCAATATAGATTTCTGGTTGCTGCATATCAGTACCAACCGTAAAAGTAAATTCCACATTCGTAGCTACGCCCCAGTCTCCCTGTTTGTCCATGGCCACTAATGAAAAAGCTCCTGCTTTCCCATAACGTTGGGTCAATTTTTCGTGAAAAGCATAGACCGCTTGATCACATGCTTGTTGTGGGGAGCACCCTTCCCCCATTAAACGGACGATTTCATAAGAAAGACAGCCTTTCATTAAATCTTCACCTAATCCTGTAGCCGCAGCACCACCAATTTCGCTATCAACATAAAAACCAGAACCTGACAGTGGTGAATCGCCAACACGTCCTGCTTTTTTCATGAAGAGTCCCGAACTGGAAGTGCCAGCTGCCATTGATCCTGTTTGGTCTAACGTAATAGCGCCGACAGTATCATGCCCATCATAGGGGTTCAACTGATTTTCCTGAATTTCTTTTAAACGCTTTTGCCACCATTGATTAGCGCGTTCTGTCAACATATTCTTTCTTTCAAAACCGTGCAACATTGAATATTTCGTTGCACCTGCGCCAACACGAAAACTATTAAACTTCTCTTTACTTAATGCTTTAGCCACTGAAATCGGATTTTTAACATCTGTAATTCCCGCCACAGCACCAATTGCAAATGTGTCTCCATCCATATAGGCAGCATCCATTTCTAAAATCCCTTCCTCATTAGGTAAACCGCCGTAGCCCACTGACTTATAAAAAGGATAGTCTTCTACTTCTTTAATTAATTGTTCCACGGCCGTGCCTGCAGCACCTCCTTGTTGTAATTCTTCTGTAGCTTTTAGTAACCCATCATGTGCCATCCGCCATGTCGCAATTGCACCCCAAGTCATTTTCCATCCGCCCTTTCGTTAACGCTTACATTTCTCCACCATTATAAACTAGTATATACTGTTTTGTATATACTGAAAATGAAATTTTATACAGAAAAATAGAAGATACACGTATGCGACCTCTACGAAACACATTGGCTTCTTCTCATACGTGTATCTTCTATTGGTTTTATGCTTCTGTTAATGCAATCATCGCTTGCATATAGATTTCCAGATTAAGCAGTAAATCTTTTTCATCCATATATTCATCTTGGTTATGCGCAATGCCTTTTTGACCAGGAAATGATGGACCAAAAGCAACGATATTCGGCATAAAGCGAGCATACGTAGCACCTGTAGTTGTGACTGGCGTCCCATCTAAGCCAGTAATTTGTTCATAAACCTTGGTTAATTTTTGAACATTGCGCTCATCTTTTGGAAACAGCGTACTAGGGAGGCGGCGGATGACGGTCACTTCACTTTCTGGAAATAGTGCCTTCGTTAGCTGCGTGGTTACTTCGTTTTCTGTAATAGAAACAGGATAACGCACGGCCAATGATAACACCAATTGCTGTCCTCTTTTTTCCAACGCATAGGGCGTTAAAATCAATTGCCCACTATCCTGATCCTTAAAGTCCAGAGCTACTCCTTCGCCATAGTGCTTTTCGTGAAAACTAGCGGTTAACCAGTCGAAATACTGTAATAAATTTCCTTTGACTAACTGTTCCTCGCTAATTTTCTGTGCCAATAAAGTAATCGCGTTCTTGCCTAGTTCTGGCGCATTGGAAGGAGCACGTTTTCCCGTGATTGCTGTTGTTTTTCCCGCAATCACCACACTTAATTGATCAGGTACGTGGTCTTTTGCTTGATCACCTATAATCTGACCAATTTGTTCACTTGAATCATCTGGGATGGTCGTTGTGATCTCATAATTAACAATCCCTCGCTCCCCATAAACTACTGGATATTTACAATCTGGAGTAAATCCAAAAACGGGTGCGTTTTCCTTCTCTAAATATAAGGGGATATCTCCACTCCCACTTTCTTCATCCGTGCCAAACATTAAGCGAATGGTTTTCTTTGGTTGGTAACCAAGTTCTTTCAGTAATTTCATTCCATACAGGCAAGCCAAGATAGGACCTTTATTATCTAGAATTCCTCTACCATACAAACGTTGATTTTTTTTCGTTAATTGAAAGGGCGGCACTGACCAACCAGAACCTTCTGGTACTACATCTAAATGACCAATAATTCCCAGATATTCTTCCGCTGTTCCCCATTGCGCATAGCCAACTGCGTCATTGACAATCCCAGTTTGAAAGCCATAACGCTCTGCCAGTTTCAGCGTTTCTTCCAAGGCTCTTTTCGGTCCTTCACCAAAAGGTGCCTCTTTTTTAGGCGACCCTTTCACACTTCGAATCGCGATAATTTTGTTTAAGTCTTCATAAAATAAATCTTTTTGAGCGTCTATTTCTTCTTTTATCTTCATTCGTTCCAAGAACCTCCTAGCTCCACTTGGTTGTTTTCAGACGGGCTATAGCGGGTCAGTGTGTTTTTAAACGTGTACCGATCTGCTCGATATAAAGAGACATCATATAAAATGGGGGTTGCATCAAGCGCATAGGTGATAGAGTGGACTTGTAAAAGTGGCTGGCCCACAGGAACATTCAATAATTCTGAAATTTCCGCTTCAACTAAAATTGCTTCAATTTCTTGATGCGAATAAGCAATCTCGACGTTCTTCTCGATTAAGCAGAAAAGAGAGCCCTCGAAGTCTTGCTTCGTATGGCCTTGTACGTATGCCTGTGGCAAATAAATTTTTTCAACTGTCATTGGTTCGCCGTCTAACATTCGGCGGCGAATCAGTTCATAAATTGCCTCATTTTTGCCCACTTGGAGCGCCTCCCGAATTTTCTCAGCGGGATGTACTACTTCTTCAAAGGAAATGACTTCTGTCTGGCTTTTTTTCCCGTAAGCTTTGGCTGCCTCAGTAAAACCTTGTAAGCCAGCGCGACCACTTTGAATTTTCGCTTGCGACATCACATAACTACCTTTACCATGTCGTTTTACCAAAATATTTTTGCGGATCAAATCATCAATCGCTTTACGAATGGTCAAGCGACTGCAGTTATATTCTTTAGCTAAATCATATTCTGAAGGTAATTTTTGTGCACTTACATACAGACCGTCTCGAATCTTCTTTTCAATTTCTGCAGAAATTTGCTTAAATTTGGGTGCATTTTCTGTCATTTCATCGCCTATCTTTCTTCAAAAAAATAAATTTTCTAGTATATACCACACTGTCTATACTAAATCAATTTTTAAGAAACCGCAATCATTTGTTGCGTTTCTTAAAAATCAAAAAAGAAAGCGAGCCACAAGTCGGTTGGACTTGTGGCTCGCTTTTTTAGGAAAAATATGTTATTTCCCTTTCATCCGTTCTTTGCCTTCTTGACACATATAGAGTAGCGGACAGGCTTCACATTTAGGCGCTCTTGCTAGGCAGTGATAACGCCCAAAGAAAATCATGGTATGGTGCGTTTTCACCCAGAGTTCTTTTGGAACTTTACGCATTAAGGTCTGCTCAACTTCAGTAACATTCGCATTTAGCTTACAAATTCTAAGGCGCTTGGACACTCGTTCCACATGTGTATCTACTGCAAAAGCCGGTTCGCCGAAAGCATCTCCCATTACTACATTGGCTGTTTTTCTCCCCACGCCAGGTAAACTGACCAGTTCATCTCTGGTTTGCGGAACTTCTCCATTGAAACGTTCTAAAAGTTGTTGTGCACACGCTTTAATATTTTTTGCTTTATTGCGATATAAGCCAATGGTTTTTATTTTAGCAATAATCTCCTCCACCGGCGCAGCTGCTAAAGCTTCTGGTGTTGGAAAAGCTGCGAATAAACCAGGAGTCGCTTTATTTACCGATACATCGGTTGCTTGCGCACTTAAAATCACAGCAATTAATAATTCAAAAGGATTCTTATGTTTTAATTCACATTCTGCATTTGGAAACATCTCATACATAATTTCAATAGCTTGCATCGTTTTCTCTTTTGATAGCATGGCCCACCTCCTTTTTATTCACTGTCTTCTGGATTTAACCAATTGTGTAATGTAACCTTTGGTAGCGCTTCTTGTGTCTGACCTTGTTGTTCAATCTCATTTTGAATCATAGAATCTTTTCGTTTTTTCTGATCAGCAGCCACTTGTTCTTTGGTGGTAATATTTTTACGCTCCCACGCAAGTAAAATACGATCAATATATTTCAAACTATAGGCCTGATTTAAAACGGCTTCTCGCAACGCTAAACGGATTAATTCAGGGGAATAATGGTCCGTGTTCAACCACTGACCAATCATTTCTAATTCAATGGGTGAAAGTGGACGTCCGAATTCTTTTTCAAAGCCTTGATAAAGCTGTTTAATTTCATCTTCGTGATTTGCGACAACTTGTTTTTCTTTGCTCGTTTGTAAAAATAATTGAATCTTTTGAAAAACAGGCAGTAAATCATACGTATCCATCATTTGACCTTTTTGGTTTTGTTGTGTTTCAATTCGAATAAAACCGCGAGAAACCAATTGATTTAATAACTTATAAATCGTATCTGGCGTTTTACCCATCGTCTCTGCAATCGCCATTAAGTCTGGAAATAAATCGCCTGCATTTTGCGAACGAAAAAGTTGCAGTAAAAAGAGAAATTCATCATCTTTCAAACCAATTTTTTGGTAATGATCAAATAGTAAGTTTGAGATTGTTGTTTCACCAGCTTCTAAATATTCACGAATTGATAACATTGTTGTTGTCCACTTCCCCTTGCTTGTTTCACTTATTGCACTTGATAAACATCAAAATAAATAGCTTTCATATAATCAATTAAATAACTAGGATTCAATTCTTCTCCCGTTGCATCATAAATTAATTGATTTGGTTTACGTGAAGCGCCGTACTGATGAATATGTTGTGTTAACCATTTACGGATATCAGAATAATCCTCCGAAGCTAAAATTTCATCAACAGATAATTCTTGTTTCATTGCGTGAAATAGTTGCGCGGCATACATATAACCCAAGGCATAAGATGGGAAATAACCAAAGCTACCTCCAGACCAATGAACATCTTGAAGGACACCTTCTAAGTCATTTTCAGGTGATATGCCTAAGTACTCTTGGTATTTTTCGTTCCACACTTTTGGCAAATCAGCGACTTCCAAAGAACCATTAAACAACATTTTCTCAATTTCATAACGAATAATGATATGCAAAGGATAGGTGAGACTATCGGAATCAATCCGTATCAAACTTGCTTTCGTTTCTTTTAAAGAAGCATAGAAATCTTCAAAAGCAATATCATCAAAAGTGCCTTCTGCGCATTCTTGGAAAAACGGGTATTGTTTTTGCCAAAAAGCCCGGTTGCTACCAATGATAATTTCATTAAAGAGCGATTGTGATTCGTGAATCCCCATAGAGGCACCTTCGCTTAGCGGCGTAAAGTCAAATTTAGGATCAAAATTTTGTTCGTACATCCCATGACCCGCTTCATGAATCACACCAAATGTTGCCATTGAGAAATTATTTTCTTCCCAGCGCGTAGTAATCCGCGCATCATTTCGATTTAGAGCTGTCATAAATGGATGAACTGTATCATCTAATCGGCCTTTTGAAAAATCATAGCCTAATTGTTCAACCACACCAATCACAAAACGGCGTTGTTGTTCTTTGGTCATTTTTCTAGATAAAAAGTCAGTTCTAGGCGGCGTACCTTTTTCCTCTAAAACGGTCCGAATCTCTTGAATCCCTTGTTTTACTTGGTCGAATACTTGGTCTAGTTTCTCAACCGTCATCCCTGGTTCAAATTGATTTAATAACACATCGTACGGTGTTTTTTCTTCTTTTTGCCAATAAGGAATGAACTCTTTTTGGAACGCAACGACCTTCGTTAAGGTTTCTTCTAACAAGCCGAAATCTTGTGCAGCGCGTGCTTTTAGCCAATCTGTATGTGCTTGGTTTAATACTTTAACATATTCTTGCATACGTTCAGCTGGAACATTTTTATTCAAAGCATATTCTTCTTTTACTTTTTCAAAAACCAGTTTCCCTAATTCAGATAATTCTTCAGGGCGTGTCTCAAAATAGGCCAATGCTTCTTGAATAACTGGGCCAATACTTCGTTCAAAATATAATCCGGTTAAATACCCTTCTACTTCTCCTCGAAAAGGACTACTTTTTTCTGGCATCCCAGTTGATGAATCCCAGTCTAATAATGTCAAGGCATTTTTTAGTAATTGAATTTCTTTCACTTCTTGTAAAAATACAGCTTCCTTCATTTTTTTACACCAGCTTTCTTAGTCTTCCCGTGGTTTTCTTGGTGGACGTGTTCCCCAGTATTGGAATAAATCTGTTCGTAAGGCTCCGTTGTAAAGCTTCCGTTTTTTAGTAGCTTTGGCACCATAATATTCTTCAAAAGCAAGATCACTCGTCAGTATATACTTGCTCCAAGTAGTTAACGGACGGAAAACATGGCCCATTTCTTTATACAAACGGCGAACACTTTCCTCTTCTCCTAAACGCTCACCATAAGGCGGGTTAGCTACCATTACACCATATTCCTTCTCGGTTGTAAAATCTTTTAAGGCCAATTGTTTAAAGGTAATTGAATCACCTAAACCAACTTCCTCAGCATTCGCTCGTGCGACTTCAATCATTCGCCCATCAACATCTGAACCACAGATATCTAATTCAACATCGTAGTCTGCCTTTGCCTCGGCTTCGTTACGTACTTTTTCAAAAATTGCTGGATCAACCCAATCCCATGTTTCACAAGTAAAACTACGATTAAAGCCAGGGGCAATGTTATGGCCAATTAATGCTGCTTCAATACAAATTGTTCCAGAACCACAAACTGGATCATAAAAAGGACGATCTTTACGCCAATTGGTCAACATCACTAAAGCAGCTGCCATGTTTTCCTTAAGAGGTGCGCCCCCCTTTTCAATGCGATAGCCTCGTTTAAATAAACTTGGTCCAGTCGTGTCCAACGTCAACGTCACTTTATCTTTTAGAAGAGCCACTTCTAATTTAAACAAAGCTCCTGTTTCGGTTAAAGGCACCGTCGCTGGACGATGGTAAACTTCTCTTAAACGGTTAACAATGGCTTTTTTGGTGATGGCTTGGCAATCAGGAACACTATACAATTTTGACTTAATTGATTTACCTGCAACTGGAAATTCTGCATCTAAAGGCAAATAATCTTCCCAAGGAAGTGCTTTAACTTTTTCAAATAATTCATCAAAACTATAGGCGTTAAATTCGCCAACGACGATTTTAATCCGATCTGCTGTTCGTAGCCATAAATTGGCAGTGGCAATTGTTTCAACAGTGCCTTCAAAGACGGCCCGGCCATTTTCTACTTCACAGGGAATCCCTAAATCACGCAATTCTTTTCCAACTAATGCTTCTAAGCCACTAGCAGCCGTTGCAACAAGTTTGAATGTTTTTTCTTTCGTCATAAAAACTCCTTCTTGACTCTTTTTTATTGTCTGGAGCTAACAGTCCTGCCGACTACTGCTCCGCTTGTTTTTTGTAATTGTCCGCTTTCTCTGAACTAAACGGCCCTGTCCCGCCCTCTTTAGAACAGACAGCTTACTACTTTTATCTCAGTTTCTTTATTTTAACATTTTTTTATTCTTTTCGTAAAAAAAGCCTTCACAACTACGTTGGAAGGTCTTCCTGAATTACTTGTAATTTTCTATAAGCCATGTTCTGTATCACCAATTCTTCAGGAAAAATTGGTGACGGTCATCATCTATCTGCAGAGTAAACTCTGCCTCTTCTACTCGTTCATTTCCTTTAGAAGAGCGCCCCTACCATTGTTTGGGTTGCTCGCTCGAGGGGTTTACCGCGTTCCACCGATGGAGTTTCCCACATCGCTTCGTCACTGTGGCACTTTCAAGGATACTTTGACATAGTCGAAACCTTAGTCATTTTTCCTGCCGTTACTCTAAAAGAGTACCTTAGCTTATGATTTCGCTAAGCACGAACACTACAAGCATCTCAGCTTGTGCGAGCATGGACTTTCCTCAGCTTGCAAAAGCAAACCGCGATCACCCGAAAATTACAAATCTGTTTAAACGAACAGCAAAAATTTACACACTACAACAAGTGTCCGCTATTCTAACAAATGCTTTTTGTTCTCCGTGAAAACTTGACTTAAATTGTCTTGTTAAAATTGACGTGTTTGTGCATTATCAACATCATGGTTCGCTGGTTCTGCAGGCATTGACTGTGCAGAAGGCGTTACAGGTGTTTCATCTAACTTTTTACCAAAAACTTCACGCTCTAAGTTTGATAAACGTTTTAAAATATCAAAGTTGGTCACTGCTGCACTTTTTGGTACTTCTTGAGCAACACGAGGCGTTGGTTGGGCTTTTGATAATTGGTCTAATTTTGCCATTAAGCGGCTGTTTTCTTCTTGCAAGCTTAATAATTCTTTATTATAAGCTTCGTAGTCTTTAATAACATTGTCTAAAAATTCGTCTACTTCAATTGGGTCATACCCGTTCATCATTTTCGTTTTAAATTCTTTTTGTAAAATGTCTTTAGGACTATATACTAAATTTGCCATGTTTACACCTCATTTGTTTATTTACGATAGAAAATTTCATAGTTCCACAAATACTATTGTAACGAAAAATAGCTAGAAAATCAAACAGATTCTCTAATCAATCACCGAGTTTTGTAAATCATCCATTGTAATTAAGCGAATATCATAGGGTTCTCGTTCCGAAAAATGTTGTGCGTCCTTTAAAAAATACTCCGTTTTGCCAGGGTACTCTTTGTCATAAATAAGTAAGCTGCCCCCAGAATGTTCCAAAAGAAATTTTGTATGCATTTTTAATTGTGCTGGCGATTGATAAGGTTGGTGACTTACTGAGTTGATATAATCAGCCAAACTTTCCGCTTTCGTTAACAGTTCTCGATTTTGTTCATTCCAATTATTGCCAAAGTCTTTAAATGGATAAAGCAAACCTAGCTGAACTTCTGGATATTCCGTTTTTAATTCCCCAACTACTTCAGCTGTCCAAAGTTCAACACCTAAATTGCCAGAAATCAAAATCCATTCTACTCCTGCTTCAATATAACTGGCTAACTCTTTTTTTAAGACATTTTTAATAACTGTGATTTTCGGGTCTTTTCCTTGAAATATCCCCAATTCAAAGCTGCGATAACCGGTGACATAGAGGGTTTTTATCATTTCCATAAGTCATCCCTTTTCTTTCAGGTCTTTTTTTTGGTATAATACAGGCTAGGAGTGTGATAAACGTGACGTTCCATTATCCTAACGGAATACCTTATAATCATCATGAAGCACAATCACCAAAAAAACAAGTAAAAAAGAAACGCCCCGTTGAATTTGGTAATCGCGGGATGGATTTCGAAGAAGCGATCAATCAAAGCAATCAATATTATCTATTGAATAAGCAAGCAGTCGTTCATAAGAAACCCACTCCTGTTCAAATTGTTAAAGTAGATTATCCCAAACGAAGTGCGGCTGTTATTAAGGAGGCCTACTTTAGACAAGCTTCAACGACTGATTATAACGGTGTATATCAAGGCCGTTACATAGATTTTGAAGCGAAAGAAACGAAAAATACCACGTCCTTTCCCTTTAAAAATTTTCATCAACATCAAATTGATCATATGGAACAATGTATAGCACAACAAGGGATTTGTTTTGTGCTATTATGGTTTTCAAGCTTAAAACGCTGCTTCTTTTTTAGTGGTGAAAATCTAATAACGCATTGGAAAAACCAAGCAGTTACTGGAAAAAAATCTATGCCGCTTGCACTCATCGAGAAAGAAGGAATTGAATTACCTTTTGGAATCGCACCGCGAATCCCTTATCTCGACGCAGTGGAACAATATATTCAGACACACTAGATTCATAAAGTTTTGAAAGTATAACAAAGGAGTTGCTATTTATGCCAACCGCAAATTCAGGCTCGCGAGCTGCTAGACATGCATCCAACACCTCATCGAAGTCGAGTTACAAGAAAAAGACACAACCGCCGAAAAAGAAAAAACGGCTTGTTTTAAAAATCTTTCTTGGCTTACTTATCGCTGGGATGGTCGCTTTTTTAGCAGGCGTTGGTCTTTTTTGGTTCTATGCACGACAAGCCCCAAAATTAGAAGATGACAAACTGAATGCGACAGTTTCATCGAAGCTTTACGATATTAATAATGAAATTTTTGAGGATTTAGGCGCAGAAAAGCGTGAATTAATTCAACCAAATGATGTGCCTCAATTATTAAAAGATGCCATTGTTTCTGTCGAGGACCGTCGTTTCTATAAACACATTGGTGTGGATCCGATTCGGATTATCGGTTCTGCCCTTTCAAATGTCAAAAATGGTGGATTACAAGGCGGAAGTACCTTAACCCAACAATTAATTAAATTGTCCTACTTCTCTACAAAAGAATCTGACCAAACCTTGAAACGGAAAGCACAAGAAGCATGGATGGCTGTTCGTTTAGAACGTGAAAAATCAAAAGAAGAAATTTTAACTTACTACATTAACAAAGTCTACATGGCGAATGGTTTCTATGGAATGGAAACAGCGGCTGAAAATTATTATGGTAAACATTTATCTGAACTTGATTTACCACAAACGGCCCTACTGGCAGGAATGCCACAAGCGCCAAACTCATATGATCCCTATACAAAACCAGATACTGCTAAAGAACGTCGGGATGTCGTACTCTACACAATGTACGACAATAAAAAAATCTCGAAAGCAGAGTACGAAAAAGCTAAAGCTACCCCGATTAATGAAGGCTTAGTTCCATTAAAAGCCAGTGATGACAATCGAAAAGTCGTAGATAATTACGTCAAAGAAGTAATCAATGAAGTGAAAGCAAAAACTGGTAAAAATGTTTACACAGACGGACTAGATATCTACACAAACTTAGATATGAATGCCCAAAAACAACTTTACGATATTGTCAACAGTGATCAATACGTTGCGTTTCCAGATGATAAAATGCAAGTGGCTTCAACCGTTATCGATGTTGCCTCTGGACAGGTCCGAGCACAGATTGGTGGTCGTCACATTCCTGATGATGTACAATTAGGAAACAATTTAGCTGTTAACACCCAACGTGATGTTGGTTCAACCGTGAAACCAATCATGGATTATGGTCCCGCAATTGAGAATTTAAATTATTCGACGGGTCGCCTCATGGTGGATAAACCAACGAAATATCCTGGTACTGACATTGATGTCTTCAACTCTGATTTAACATATCAAGGCGTCATTACTATGCGCCGTGCGATTATGGGTTCTCGTAACACAACCGCGGTCCAGACGTTTGATGAAGTTGGTAAAGAAAACATCATGCCTTTCATTAAAGGGCTAGGAATTGACTATAAAAACTTAGAAGCCTCGAATGCCATTTCAAGTAACACAAGCGATGTAGATGGCGATAAATACGGGATTTCCTCATTGAAATTAGCAGCAGCTTATGCGGCTTTCGCCAATAACGGGATTTACAACAAACCGTATTACGTAAACAAAGTCGTTTTCAATGATGGAACTAGCGTTGATTATCAACCTGATGGTAAACGTGCGATGAAAGACTCTACCGCCTATATGATGACGGATATGTTAAAAGATGTTTTAAACGGCGGAACAGGATTTAACGGCGCCATTCCAGGCTTAATCCAAGCGGCCAAAACAGGGACTTCTAACTATACTGATGAAGATTTAGCGCGAATGGGCACAACAGAAAAAGGAATTGCCCCTGATAGTACCTTTGTTGGTTATACAACACACTATGCCGTTTCTGTTTGGACTGGATACAATGATCGAAATACACCAATCTATCAAGAATACTATGGGATTGCCTCGGATGTTTATCGTGAAATAATGAGTTACTTGTCTCAAAATGTTTCAAACGATGACTGGGTGCAGCCAGACAGTGTTGTGCGGGTAGGTAATGAATTATACGTGAAAGATGCCTATGAGGTACCAAATGTACAAGTTTTACCAAGTACTACCTCTTCAGCACCACAGCCGGAATCTAGCAGTACGGTGGAATCCTCTTCCACAAAAGAAGCGGAAAGTTCATCAAGTTCTAGTTCAGAAAGTGCGCCTTCTTCCTCTGAAGCGCCACCATCAACCGAACAACCGGCAAGCTCTTCCTCAGCAGAGCAACCGGCAACATCGGAACAACCACCTGAACCTTCAAGTTCTAGTTCACAAGAACCACCGCAACCACCTGAGAGTAGTTCTAAACCAGATGAAAATAAAGCTGCATAAAAAGTACGGGGCTCATGATGAGCCCCGTACCTTTTTTAGAGTAAAAATGGACGAAGTGAACTGAATCACTTCGTCCATTTTTGCTTATTTACTTTCTTTATTTGCCAAAGCTGCACCAACAAATCCTTTGATTAAGCGTTGTGGGCGATTTGGACGAGAAATTAATTCTGGGTGGAATTGACAAGCCACAAAGAATTGTTTTTCAGGAATTTCAACAATCTCAACTAAACGATTATCTGGTGAAACTCCAGAGAAAACTAAGCCATTTTCTTCAAATAATTGACGATATTTGTTGTTAAATTCATAACGATGACGGTGACGTTCTTGGACAACATCTTCATTTCCGTATGCTGCCGCAGTTTTCGTTCCTTTTTTCAATTTACATGGATATAAACCTAAACGTAGTGTGCCACCTAAATTCTCGATGTTTTCTTGATCTGCCATTAAATCAATAATGTTATTTGTCACGTCAGGATTAGTTTCTGCAGAACCAGCATCTTCTAAGCCCACAACGTTACGACCAAATTCTACACAGGCCATTTGCATACCTAAGCAAATGCCAAGGAATGGTACGTCATTTTCGCGAGCAAAACGAATCGCTTCAATTTTTCCTTCAATTCCACGATCACCAAAACCACCAGGAACCAAAATACCATCTGCTGAACCAATTCTTTCAGCGACATTTTCAGCAGTTAATTCTTGTGAATCAACCCAATCAATTTCGATATCTGAATCAAAATCAAATCCAGCATGTTTTAATGCTTCTACAACAGAAATATAAGCATCTGGTAATTCAACATATTTACCAACCAGCGCAATTTTTGTTTTCTTTTTCAAGTTAAGAACTTTTTCTTCTAATGCACGCCACTCAGTCATGTCTGCAGCCGGTGCGTCCAATTTTAAATGATCACAAACAATTTGATCCATGTTTTGTGCTTGAAGTGCTAATGGAATGGAGTACAATGTTTCAACATCACGAGATTCAATTACCGCTTCTGGATTAACATCACAGAATTGTGCTAATTTGTTTTTAGTGTTTTGAGAAACAGGTAATTCCGTACGGACCACTAAAATATTTGGTTGAATTCCTAAACTTCTTAATTCTTTGACACTATGTTGTGTTGGTTTAGTTTTCATTTCGCCAGCCGCTTTTAAGTAAGGAATCAAGGTTGTATGGATGTACATTACGTTGTCACTACCCATATCAGCTTTCATTTGACGCAATGCTTCTAGGAAAGGTAATGATTCGATGTCGCCGACAGTACCACCTACTTCTGTGATAATCACATCGGCATCTGTCATTTTCGCTGCACGCATGATTTTTTCTTTGATTTCATTGGTAATGTGTGGAATGACTTGCACTGTTGCACCTAAGTATTCCCCTTTACGTTCTTTACGTAAGACTTCTGAATAAATTTTTCCAGTGGTTACGTTTGAGTATTTATTTAAGTTAATATCAATAAAACGTTCATAGTGACCTAAGTCCAAATCTGTTTCGGCACCATCATCTGTGACAAAAACCTCTCCATGTTGGTAAGGACTCATTGTCCCCGGATCCACATTAATATATGGATCGAATTTTTGAATCGTTACTTTTAATCCACGATTTTTTAATAATCGTCCTAAAGATGCTGCGACAATCCCTTTTCCGATAGAAGAAACCACGCCACCTGTAACAAAGATGTATTTTGTCATAATAGTTAAAAACCCTTTCTTTGATAATATTTTGTAGAGAGAAGTAAAACAACTTTGAGACTCTTACGTTTCTCCAAATAAAAAAGAAACAAAAATAGAAAAGCTCCCTATCCATTACGAATAGGGAGCTTGTAAGTTCGTTCAAACTTCTGACCTTCTTAAAGGTGCCCAAGTAGTATAATACAAGCAAACGGACATCAGGTCAAGTACTTCTATTCAAGAAAATAATTTTTTCTATTTTCTCATTTTTCTTAAGCATTCAACTAAAAAGCTTGACTCCTTCTTAGGAATCAAGCTTTTTTGTTTCTTACTCTTCAGAATATTCGTCATCAAAATCGTCTTCATCTTCAACATCATCGTCATCAATGATTGTTAAATCTTCTTCGATTTGCGGAATGTCTTCTTCATCATCGTCTGAATCTGCACCAATCTCTTGTAAGTCAGAGTTGTATGCTTTGATTTCTTCATCTTCATCTTCTTCATCATCGTACAAGATGTCTTCTTCATCATCATTTGTTAATTCAGCATCTTCTGGATCGTCATCGTTATAGTCAATTACATCTTCATCGTTTGGATTAGTGATGAAGGCATTTACTTTTTTACGTTTTCTACGACGTGGTGCATCTTCTTCGTCTTCTTCCAAGCCATGTGTAACTTCTTCATCGATTGAATCGATTGGATACCATGAACGTAAGCCCCAACGATTGTCTCCCAATGAGATAAAGCTACCGTCGATGTTTAAATCTGTATAAAATTGTGCTAATTGGTCACGAATTTCACTATCAGACTTGCCAAGATAATTTTGGATTTGGTTAACTAAATCAGAAAAATCCATTACATCTGCATGTTGTTCTAAAATAGCGTGTGCTACTTCAATCATGGATAATTCTTTTTTGTTTAACCCTTCAAATACATTAATTTCCAAGAGGTACACGTCCTTTCACAGTCTACTCCTTATCATACAAAAACATTGAAAAAAAATCAATTCTATTCTGCAATATTTATGCAGTAAATTCTAATTCTAAATGATATTCTCCGATTCGCTCTGTTTGAGAGTATAAATCATAATCAACTAAAATCTTACCAGACATTGGTTGGTCTTTTAAACTAACACGCAAATTATGTGTAAACGTACTAATCTGTAGCAAGCCATAAGGAGTTCGATAACTTGTATCTAATTTTTCCTGATAGCCAAATCTTAAACGCATCCGTAATTCGCCGGCACGAATCAGCTGAACATGCCCGTCTGGTTCAATTTTAATGGTTACGGGGGTCGGCTCTGTATCCTCTAATAATTCTTCTTTGTAACGAATGTATAATGTATCACCCATTTTTACTAATTGACCTTCTAAGTCAAAGAAAAAATCTTTTTGTTCGTTGCCTTGTTGGACAATCGTTTTTAGTTGAATCGATACAGGAACGCCTGTTGATAAATCCATAATGGTCACTCCTTTTCCAAAATATAACTTTCTTATTGTTGACTTTTTCAATGTATTTGTCAACTAAAGTCAATTTTTCCTTGCTTATGTACCTTTTCTTATTGTATAAGCTCTTTTCACGGGTTGCAAGCATTTGTTTCATCTATTTAATAAGAAAACCGTTTACTATTTTAGAGAATTCCTTCAGAATTCGTTTATATAACATGCTTTTTTGCGTTTTTTGTATATAATATAAGAGAGAGTAAGAAAATAAACGTATTAAATGACGTAATTATAAATAGACAGGACGTTTTTTATGAGCACAACTTTTCCCCTTCACACTGAATCCTTTATGTTCCTTGATTCAGGTTGTTTAACAAACAGTGACTATTTTTTACCTTTTGCCTTGACCGATGTTTTAACCACTTTTTCAGGAATGCAGCACCAACCAATCATTCATTTCTGGCAATTGGATCAAGCAATGATTCTTGGCATGAAAGATACCCGTGTACCACATCTAAAAGAAGGCATCGCTTCTCTGCAAGAAAACGATTATTCTGTAGTCGTTCGCAATGCCGGCGGTTTAGGGGTGATTGCCGATTCGGGTATTTTAAATGTTTCACTTATTTTACCAAATAATTCTGAACACAAATTAAGTATCGATGCGGCTTATGAATTAATGTGGGCTTGGCTCCGTCAGAGTTTTCCAGAGAAAGAGATTGACGCCTTTGAAATTACTACATCCTATTGTCCCGGTACTTATGATTTAAGTATTGGCGGTCAAAAGTTTGCAGGGATTGCCCAACGACGCGTCAAAGACGGTATTTCTGTCATGATTTACATCAGCGTTAACGGCAATCAACTTGCTCGTGGAGAAGTGGTTCGAGACTTTTACCTTGCTGGCTTACAAGAACAATTTGGTGAAAATGGTTATCCACCCGTTGATCCAGCAGTGATGGCAAATTTAGAAACCCTGATTGAGACTCCATTAACAATAGACGCCGTAAAAACCCGTTTAATCGAAGCATTACCTCAACAATTTGAAAAATCTATTGATCCAAACTTAACCGAACCAATTATAACCTCAGAATGGTTCCAAACAAATTTAACTGTCCAGCTGGAAAAAATGGCGCAACGAAACGCCTTAATTAAAGGAGAGATCGTATGACGATTCCGTATAAAGAGCAACGATTACCAATCGAAAAAGTTTTTCGTGATCCCGTCCATAATTATATTCATGTCCAACATCAAGTGATTTTAGACCTTATTAATTCTGCTGAAGTGCAACGATTACGTCGCATTAAGCAACTAGGCACTTCTTCTTTTACGTTTCACGGTGCCGAACATAGTCGTTTTTCCCATTCTTTGGGTGTTTACGAAATTACACGTCGGATTTGTGAGATTTTCCAACGTAACTACTCTGTGGAACGATTAGGTGAAAACGGCTGGAATGACGACGAGCGCCTGATTACACTTTGCGCAGCTTTATTACATGATGTCGGTCATGGTCCTTATTCACATACATTCGAGCATATTTTTGATACAAACCATGAAGCAATCACGGTCCAAATCATCACCTCACCAGAAACGGAAGTCTATCAAATTTTAAATCGTGTTTCGGCAGATTTTCCTGAAAAAGTCGCCAGCGTTATTACTAAACAATACCCAAATCCTCAAGTGGTGCAAATGATTTCTAGTCAAATTGATGCCGATCGCATGGACTATCTGTTACGTGATGCTTACTTTACAGGGACGGAATACGGAACCTTCGATTTAACTAGAATCTTACGTGTGATTCGACCATACAAAGGAGGCATTGCCTTTGCTATGAATGGGATGCATGCGGTGGAAGACTATATCGTTAGTCGTTACCAAATGTATGTCCAAGTCTATTTCCACCCTGTTTCTCGTGGGATGGAAGTGATTCTTGATCATTTATTGCATCGGGCGAAAGAATTATTTGAAAACCCTGAATTTGACTATGATTTACAAGCCTCTCTGCTTGTACCATTCTTTAAAGGGGACTTCACCTTACAAGAATATTTAAAATTGGATGATGGCGTCCTCTCTACGTACTTTACACAATGGATGGATGTGCCTGATTCAATTCTAGGTGATTTAGCCAAACGTTTCCTTATGCGTAAGCCTCTGAAGTCAGCCACCTTTACGAACGAAAAAGAGAGCGCAGCAACGATTGCTTATTTAAGGGAATTGATTGAAAAAGTTGGTTTCAACCCTAAATATTATACTGCCATTAATTCAAGCTATGATTTACCTTACGATTTTTATCGTCCAAATAAAGACCGTCATCGTACACAAATTGAATTAATGCAAAAAGATGGCTCATTAGTGGAATTGGCAACGGTCAGTCCCCTAGTTGCAGCACTTGCTGGTCAGAGTCAAGGAGATGAACGTTTCTATTTCCCTAAAGAAATGCTTGACCAAGGAAATAAAAAACATTACGATTTATTTGATGAGACGTATCGTGAGTTTTCAAGTTACATTCATAATGGTGCGTTAGTTTTAAAAAAATAGGTTTTCTAGGAGGATTCTATGTCAATTAAGTTAGTTGCTATTGATATCGACGGAACATTGCTAAATTCACAACACAAGATTACCCCACGGGTCAAAGAAGCGCTCCAAAAAGCAAATGAGCAAGGTGTTCGTATTGTTTTATGTACAGGCCGTCCTTTGCCAGGCGTCAAAGAACAATTGGATGAATTAGCCTTATATGGTGAAAATGATTTCGTGATTACCTACAACGGTTCGCTTGTCCAAGCAACCAAAGATAATGCGATTATTTCACGCTATACCTTGAGTTATGAGGATTTTTTAGAAATTGAAATGTATTCTCGTAAAGTCGGCGCTCACTTGCACACAATTGATGATTCCGCTATTTACACTGCCAATCGCAATATTGGTAAATATACGATTCACGAAGCATCTTTAGTGAACATGCCTTTAAAATATCGTACGGTGGATGAAATGACACCAGAGATGAACATTATTAAAATGATGATGATTGATGAGCCGGAAGTTTTAGATCCTGCCATTGCAAAATTACCATTACATTTTACCGAAAAATATACGACTGTTAAAAGTACGCCTTTTTACTATGAAATCATGAATAAAAATGCTAGCAAAGGCAATGCTCTAGCAAAATTGGCAGACCATTTAGGCTTAAATAAAGACGAAGTGATGGCCATTGGTGACAATGAAAATGACTTATCCATGATTGATTACGCTGGGATTGGTGTTGCGATGGGCAATGCGACAGAAAATGTTAAAACAATTGCCGATGTGCATACCACTAGTAATGACGAAGATGGTGTCGCTCAAATTATTGAAAAAATGGTTTTAATTTAAACATTCTTTTCAATAACAATAACCCTCAATCTAATCAACATAGATTGAGGGTTATTCGTTATTTTATGATGCTGCCGCTAGCCATTTTTCAACGGCCCAGCGGTGGCTTCCTCTTTTTAATAAACGGACTGCTTCTTCTGGTGCAACCCAGTGTAAAGTATTGGTCCTTTCTAAGGGTTCGCTAAGTTGCCGCCAAGTATTCGCTACATAAAAATATCCCGGATTATAATAGGCCGTTTGGCGATGGTTCGAATAAAAATATTCATCAGCTTCCCCTAAATAACAGCCAATTTCTACACTAATTCCCAATTCTTCTAGCACTTCTCGATGGATCGCTTCTTCTTTCGTTTCGGTGCCTTCAATTTCGCCTCCTGGTAAAAAATAAGCTCCATTTGGCGCTTGTACCAGAACCATTGTGTTATTTTCTGGCTTTGAAACAATAATGTATGCAGCATATCTTGTTTGATAGGTCAATGTCTCTTCTCTTTTTCCAAACGTTGGCGTTTTCATTGGCGCACCTCTTCTCTTTTAATCTATTTTACCTGAGAAATTCCTTTAGAACAAGTCAGAAACCAAGCGTTTTTCTCTACATTTCACGTTTATCTATGCTACTATTAACGTTGGAAATATAATTAAGTTTGAAAGGGAGTTTTTAACTATGAAAATGGCTCATACATGTGTGCGTGTAAAAGATTTAGAGGCATCATTAGATTTCTATCAAAAAGCCTTCAATTTTGAAGAAAGTCGCCGTCGTGATTTTCCAGAAAATAAATTTACTTTGGTTTATCTAACTTTACCAGGAGACGACTACGAACTAGAACTAACTTATAATTATGATCATGAAGCATACGATTTAGGAAACGGTTATGGTCATATCGCCATCAGTACAGATGATTTAGAAGGATTACACGAAAAACATCAAGCGGCTGGCTTAACTGTCACTGACTTAAAAGGCTTGCCAGGAACTGCACCATCTTATTACTTTGTTGTCGACCCAGATGGTTATAAAATCGAAGTTATTCGTGAACGTTAAAAAGTTTCACTTGTTCACTTACTGAGCTTTTTGTGTTTGAGAGCTGTCCGAGACAAAACTTGTCTCGACTTCTTCTCAAACACTTTTTTCAAAAAAAGTGCTACAATAGAACGTATGAATTTATTGAGGATGTGATGTTATTATGACAAAAAAAATTATTGGAATCGCTGGCAATCAACTTTTGCAGGCAGCTGAAGTGTTTCACGGTAACCAAGTGACTTACACCCCACAAGGTTTTGTCAGCGCTGTTCAAGCTGCAGGTGGCGTTCCTCTCGTTTTGCCAATTGGCCCCAAAGAATTAGCCGCTACGTATATACAACAAATTGATAAACTACTTTTAGCAGGCGGTCAAGATGTTGCCCCTGAATTTTACGGACAAGAACCCCATATAAAATTAGAAGAAACGAATCGTGATCGTGACGAGTTTGAGTTAGCCCTAATTGAAGAAGCCTTAAAACAAAACAAACCTATTTTTGCGGTTTGTCGTGGAATGCAATTAGTCAATGTTGCTTTAGGTGGCACATTATATCAAGATTTATCGATATATCCTCAATGGTCAGTTAAGCACGGACAACAACCCACTCAACCAATCTTTGCGACGCATCGTATTGATGTTGAACCAGACAGTCAATTATCAAACATATATGGTACAACTGGTCAAGTCAACTCGTACCATCACCAAGCACTACATACTTTAGGAAAAGATTTACGCGTTACTGCTTGGTCCTCTGATGGCCTTGCAGAAGCAGTGGAATCAACAAATGAACAGCAGCCTTTATTAGCTGTTCAATGGCATCCTGAACTAATGTACGCACGTGATGCCAAATCCCAAGCACTCTTTAACTACTTTGTTCAAAAATTATAGTAAAAACGGAGGGACGTCTTTCGCCCCTCCGTTTTTACTTGCTATCATACTTAAAAATCAAAATTATCTGGATCTGCACCAAAACGATGATCCTTATTTAACTGATTAATTGCGGTTATTTCTTCTGGTGTTAATTCAAAATCAAAGACAGCAAAATTTTCCTGAATTCTTTTTTCGTGAACAGATTTAGGAATCACGATAATATCATTTTGTAAGTGCCAACGAATAATCACTTGGGCTGCTGATTTGCCATATTTTTCACCAATTTTCACTAGTACTGGCTCAGATAATAAATTACCTTGTCCTAGAGGAGACCAAGCCTCCACGGCAATCTTATTTTCGGCTAAATATTTTCGTAGCGGTTCTTGTGTTAACGTAGGATGTAATTCAATTTGATCCACCATTGGCACAACATTTGCTTCTGTTAATAAATCTTCCAAATGATGTTGATGAAAATTGGAAACACCAATTGCTTTGGCACGACCACTTGCGTAAATTTCTTCTAATGCTTTCCATGATTCTTTATATTTACCAGCAACAGGCCAGTGAATTAAATATAAATCAACATAGTCTAGCCCTAATTTTTCTAAGCTTTTATCAAATGCTTTAATCGCATTTTCATAGCCTTGATCTTCATTCCATAATTTCGTCGTCACGAAAATTTCTTCGCGGGGAATACCCGATTGACGAATGCCTTCGCCCACCCCTACTTCGTTTTTATAAACGGCTGCCGTATCAATCAAGCGATAACCCGCTTCTAAAGCCCATTTTACTGAATTTGTTGCTTCTGAGCCATCTTCTACACGCCAAACACCTAAACCTAGGCGTGGCATTTCATTGCCGTTTGCTAATTTTTTTGTTTTATCCAAAGTCATGTGTTTCTTCAGTCCCTTCATTTTCATTACTTTTAGTATACTACGCATTCTTCTTTCACGAAACAATCACGACTCGTCAGGTCATTTTCTTTATTTTTAATAAATAACGACGCCGATAGGTCAGCACTCCGATTAGTGCCACAACTACAATTGTTCGACCGCTAACGCTTCCAATCCACAGTTTAACTGCAAGTAACCAGATACAAAAGAGATAAACACAGGACCAATTAAAGGAAACTTTCAATGTACATGATTCCGCAATTTCGATTATCTGACTACTAAAAAAACGACTCCCTAATCGTAAAGCGACTGGATTATGGAAGATGAATGTTCGTCGCTTGTCAGCCGTCAAGCGAGTAGCACATCGTTCATCAATAAAAATTGTTACAGGTAATTTAGAAAGTAAATCATTTTTTGCCCATTCAATTGAAACTTTCACGCAGCACTCACAACCTTTAACAAAATTATAAAATATATTATTTATTTACAAAATTATAACATTCCTAAAAAAACATGTTAAGTCTTTAAAAAAACTTTCTATTTTCTTCCCCTTTCGCCGAGAGATTTAGTATACTAAAAGAAGAAATTTTAGAGAAAGTTGGATTTTTATGTTGATACTTGGGTTAGCCAGTACTGAAACAGTCGATTCTTCTGCTCCTGATTTAGCAGAAGCGACCGTAAAAAAAGTGAGCGCGCTACAACGCTTTTGGAACAATATTAATTGGGATGCCATTGTCGCTACCTTAATTGAAAAAAGTTTATCAATTTTATTTTTAATTTTTCTATTTTTTATTATTCAGCGAATCGGGAAATATTTAATTGATCGCACCTATGCAAATTATAGTAAAAAGCAACATTTTAGTGAAAGCCGTTTAAAAACGTTACACACTTTAATCATTAATGCATTTCAATATACGCTGTTCTTTTTCTTCATCTATTCTCTTTTGACCATTGTCGGTGTGCCTGTTGGCTCATTATTAGCCGGAGCGGGAATTGCCGGTGTTGCCATTGGTTTAGGGGCTCAAGGATTCATGAATGACTTAATTACCGGATTTTTCATTATTTTAGAACAACAAATGGATGTAGGCGATTATATTCGCTTATTGGCGTTAAATATTGAAGGAACAGTTACTTCTGTCGGATTACGAACCACTCAAATTAAAGCGGTTGATGGAACTGTTCATTTTATTCCAAACCGAAACATCACTACAATCAGTAACCTGTCTCGTGCCAATATGCAAGTGTTAATTGATGTCCGCATCAATCCTGAAGAAGGTTATGAAAAAATTTGTGAAGTGATTACAGAAGTCAATGAAACATTAAAAGAAAAGTATATCGAAAGTATTCAAACTGGGCCAGATATTTTTGGTATGGTCGATTTAGGCAATGGCAACTTTGCGGTGCGAACGACCATGTATGTACTAAACGGCAAACAATTTGCGGTCAAAGAAGAATTTCTAGCTCAATATATCAAAGCATTAACAGAGGCCGGCTTTACGATTCCCAATACGCCCATTATTGCAAAATAAAAAACAGCCACCAGATACTTATTAGTTATCTGGTGGCTGTTTTTCTAATTGTCCAATGATTTTAAAAACCCACTAACTGCCTCCACTCCAAACAATAACGCCTCTTCGTTCGGTTCAAACTTAGCAGAATGAAGGCTGTAGGGACTTGCCACGCCTAACCAAAACATCGTGCCTGGGACTTTAGACAATAGATAGCCAAAATCTTCACCTGTCATTGCAACCGGCGCTTGTTGAAATTGAACTGTTGCTTGTTTGCTCATGTATTCAATAAAATTCGTGGTACATGCTGGCTCATTCACTACAGGTAAATACCCTTTCTGATCAAGATGAACAGTTACTTCACATTGAAAAGATTGCGCAATACCTTCACTAATTTCGCGAATTCTTCGCTGCGTTTGTTCATTAGTTTCTGCTGTCAATGTGCGAATTGTACCAGATAAAGTTGCTTCTTCGGCAATCACATTGCAGGCAGTCCCTGCATGAAAAGTCCCAAAGGTAACGACTGCCCCAACCACAGGATCAACATTTCGACTAACAATCGTTTGCGCTTGCTGAATTAAATTGGTGGCCGCCAAGACCATATCATTTGCTTGATGCGGAAAAGCCGCATGTCCACCTTTCCCTTTTAAGGTAATGTTCACTTCACAGGTAGCAGCAAACAACGTCCCTACTCTGGTACTAATAGTTCCGACTGGCAAATCAGGATTAACATGAAGCGCATAAAATTCATCAGGTAACCACTCACCAAACGCGTGATCTTCATACATCAACATCCCCCCTGCTTCATTTTCTTCAGCAGGTTGAAATAAAAATAAAAAGTTATTGTCTGGTTGCTGTTGACTTAATTCTTTCAAAACCCCTAAACCGATTGTCATGTGAAAATCGTGCCCACAGGCATGCATAAACCCTGGTCGTTTTGATTGAAAAGCAGAAACCACTTCCTCTTGAATAGGCAAACCATCAATATCAGCACGCCAACCGATGGTTTTCTGAGGATTTTTGCCTTCTATGAAGACTAAAATCCCCGTTTGCCATGTTCGAACTTGCAGATAAGGTTGCTTCATTTTATTAATTTCATTAAGTAAAAAGGCTTGTGTTTCCTTTTCTTCTAAACCGATTTCAGGTATTTGATGTAGTTGCCGTCTAATCGCAATTAATTCTTCTTGCTCCACAAAAGCCACTCCTTCATTTTTGGGTAATCGAAAGCCGCCATGAAGAAGTTTCTTCATCGCGACTGACTAATTTATTTTTAGAGTTTACGTAATTCTTCTAAAATCTCTGTTTTACTCTTGGTTTTATCATCAATTTGTTTAATTACTTTTGCTGGCACGCCTGCGACAACGGTATGCGCTGGAACGTCTTCCACAACTACTGCCCCAGCAGCCACAACGGCACCTTCACCAACACGAACCCCTTCTAGTACGACCGCATTCGCTCCAATGACAACCTCGTTTTCAATAACCACAGGTGCGGCACTTGGTGGTTCAATGACACCAGCTAAAACCGTTCCTGCGCCAATATGACAATGCTTCCCTACAGTTGCACGACCGCCTAAAACAGCGCCCATATCAATCATAGTCCCTGCACCAACGACGGCGCCAATATTTAGAATAGCCCCCATCATAATCACCGCTTGATCGCCAATTTCAACTTTTTCGCGAATCAAAGCACCTGGTTCAATCCGAGCATTAATGTCTTTCAGATCAAGAAAAGGAATTGCTGAGTTACGTGCATCGTTTTCTACAACATAATCCTCAATTTTTTCTTTGTTTGCTTCTAAAAAAGGTTTTACGTCAGCCCAATCTCCAAACAATGTCCCAGTTTTACAATTATTAAAGACCTTAATTGTTTCCGGAAACGTGACTTCTTTTAATTGCCCTTTCAGTGTTACTTTAACAGGCGTTTGCTTTTTGGCATCGCCAATATACTGAATAATCTCATATGCGTCCAATCACAGCACTCCTTTACTTCGTGTTATCATACAGAATAACGCATTTATGAGAAAAAAGTAAAGAGTTTCTTGCGTTTTATTTAAATTACTTTCATTTCTTCTTCTGATTTAGGCAGAACAAGATGATGTTTTTCTAACTCATGCGCCATATGATTGACCGCTTTTAAAATTTCTTTGCGTGTAATGATACCTTTAAAGCGTTGATTATCATCAACCACTGGTAAAAAAGAAGCATCTACTAATAAATGTAACACTTCTTCTAAATCCCACGATTCACCAATTACAGGAACATTGACTTCCATTACATCGGCCACAGTAAATTCATTCAATTTTTCAAAATCCACTGAAGTCAAATCAAACATTTTATCTACAACGTCTGTCAAGCCGATTAAGCCAACAAAGCGATCTCCCTTATCTAACACAGGAATCTTGGAATAGCGAACTTGCGATAAGACTAATGCCGCGTGACTTAAAGGGTTTAAACACATTACATTGGCGACATTTTCGGCAGGTACTAAAAACGTTTCTTGTTTTTCTAATAATAATTCTTTTACAGCAGTCCCTATCATGATTGGGTTGCCTCCATTTCTAATTCTTTAACACGTAACTTATTGTACCTAATTCTGCGGAAAAAGTCTTGGAATTCGCAAATTCTTCATAACTTAACAAACGAAAATTAACGTTTTGTTCTATTCTCCCCAAAAAAAGAGAACGCTTTCTTAAAAAAATAAAAACCAATTAATCAGTCAATTATCCTTCTTTTTCACACGTTTCATCACAGCCATCACTGACCATAATAAGCGGAAATCCCATGTTTTCTAAAATAGTGTTTATCCAATAAAAAATGATCAATTGGTTCAACAGCTGGATTAATTATTTCCGTCAAACGTGCCATTGAACAGATTTCATCTAAAATCAAGCTGTTTTCAACTGCTTTTTCCGGAGTCATTCCCCAAGTAAATGGGCCATGTCCATAAACTAGCACTCCTGGAACTGCTAAAGGATCTAGTTCTTGTTCATGAAATGTTTCAACAATGACTTTGCCAGTCTCTTCTTCATAGTTTTCTTTAATTTCACTTTCAGAGAGCGCTCTTGTGCAAGGTACAGCGCCATAAAAAGCATCCGCATGGGTGGTACCGTAAGGAGGTAAGGCTCGCCCTGCTTGAGCCCATGTAACACTATTCAGGGAGTGCGTGTGCACAATCGCTCCAATTTCTGGCATTTTTTGATAAAGATAAAGATGCGTGGGTAAATCAGAAGACGGCTTTAATGCATTGGTTTCCAATAGTTGTCCCTTTAAATCAGTCACTACCATCTGTTCCTTGGTCATTTCTTGATATTTGACGCCGCTTGGTTTAATTACGATAATCCCTAATGACCGATTGATTTCACTAACATTGCCCCACGTTAATTTGACTAAGCCCAGTTTTGGCAAAGCCAGATTCGCTTCATAAACACGTTGTTTCATTGCTTGGATGATCGCTTTATTGTTCATAATAACCCACCTCTGCTAATTTGGGATAGAGATACTGCTGCGCGGCTTGAATTTTTTCTTGAAAATTCAAATCCGTTTCATTCCACATTTCAATTAAAAAAGGACCACTATAGTTTAACCGATTGAGTGTTTTCAATAAGCCTGTAAAATCAACACAGCCTTCTCCAAAAGTAACTTCCCGAAACTTCCCTTCAAATGTGTCTGTTACAGCGAAGGTATCTTTTAAGTGAATAGCAGCGATTTCAGCAATTCCCTTTTCAAGCTCAACCGCCGGATTATTTTCCGGCCAAGCAGACAAATTACCTAAATCAGGATAGACATGCAAAAAAGGAGACGGAATTTGTTCCTTAATTTCTAGAAATTTTTGTATGCTATTCATAAAAGGGTCATCCATAATCTCAACAGCCAGAATGACACCGTATTGTGCAGCTTCCTCAACGCCCTTTTTCAGACCTTGAAGAAAAAATTCCCTTGTTTCGGCAGTTTTTTCTTCGTAAAAGACGTCATAGCCAGCTATTTGAATTACCCGTATGTTTAATTGATGAGCCAAACGAATCGCTTGAGATAAAATTTTCCGCCCTTTTTCACGTGTTTCTTTATTTAAAGAGCCTAAAGGGAACCGCCGATGACCACTTAAACACAAAGAATGGATAAAAAAATCTTCTTTCACCATTAATTGAAAAAGTTCTTGTAACTGGCTTGGTGTCCAAGCCAATCGTGCTAATCGTTCATCGGATTCATCAATTGACATTTCTAAAAAATCAAACCCTAACTTTTTGGCCCATGTTAATCGTTCTGCCCAAGTTAAATTTTGCGGGAGTGCTTTTTCATATAGTCCAATTCGTGCCATTTTATCACTTCCAAATCTGATCGATTTTTTTTTGAAAATCTTTGGCTGCTTGTTCAGGATTTTTTGATTCAGTAATCCCACGGCCCGCAATAAATGTTGCAACTGCCATTGTTTGAAACAATTCAAGCGTTTCGACAGTTAAACCACCTGTGACGGACACTTCAAAGCCTAAGTCAATTAGTTCTTGAACTTTATTCAAATCTTTCTCTCCCCAGCTGCCGCCAGCTAAAAGAGCATCTCTACTTTGATGATAAATCACCTGATTAATCCCTAATTCTCGCCATTGTCGGGCTTGTTGCATTGTCCAATTTCCATATAGTTCTACTTGTAATTCTCGGACTTCTTTTTGAGCTGCAGCCATCGTTGGTAAGGTGGCGCAACAAATGACCGTCATGAAATCAGCGCCTGCTTGTGCGACATTACGAGCAACTGTACCGCCCGCATCAGCACATTTTGTATCAGCAACAATTGTTTTATTAGGAAACATGCGTTTTAAACAACGAATTGCTTTTTGGCCTTCTTGTAAACACAAAATAGTGCCAACTTCGATAATATCGACAATTTCTCCGACTTTCATACAATCTGCTAAAGCGTCTTCTAAGCTATTATGATCTAAAGCGATTTGTAAGTTTGGTCTTTTCATCTTTCCCATCCTTTTATTCAGATTTTTGATAACGATCTGAAGCCATATATTTTTCTTGAATTTCTTTTGCAGACATTACATTTTTAATGCCAATCACTGTGACTCCACGTTTTTCTGCTTGCTGAAACATTTGTAAAAAATTGACTGGAGTAAAAACAACGTCGTATTGGCTAGCAGAGCTTTTTCCTTCTGAAATGGCGCAATGATGAATTTTTGTAATCGGTACACCTAATTCTTTCATTGCTTTTTCAACACTCCGCATCATCATTAGACTCGTGCCAGAACCATTGGCACAGGAAACAAGTATTCTCATTTTAAATTCCTCCTTTAATTCTCTTGAAATTTTTTAGCATATTGTTCATAATCATTGACAATCATAAAGTAACCTTCTGGATTTCTCCGATACTGAAGTTGCGGAATTATTAGTAACCCAATCACCACCACTGCTACGCCAACATAGCCTAGAACTTTCATAATGATTGTAAATAACGGCCAAGCTGTTGCCCAATCGAACATGCCCAAATAACCGCCATATTGAGATAATCCAATCCATGTAGCAAATAAAGCTGAGCCACCTACTTGGATTAAACCTGAAAGGAATGGGAATAAACAAGCAGCTTTTACTCCGCCACGATTATTTGCATAAACAGCTATGACAGCGTTATCAAAAAACAATGGGATAAAACCCGCAATAACGATTGTCGGAGACTTTAATAGAATCAGTAAGCCAATCATTAAAAACTGGCCTAATGCGCCAAAGAGGAACCCAATTGTTACTGCGTTGGGCGAACCAAACCCGAAAGTCGCTGCTACGTCAATCCCAGGAACAGCGCCTGGTAAAATGGTATTTGAAATCCCTTGGAATGACTGCGTCAACTCGTCAACAAAGGTTCTAACGCCTAATTGTAAGATAGCTAAATAGACAGCAAAATTTAATGAAGTGGTCATGATATAAAAGAAGAAACTCTGCCCTTCTTGCATAAATTTAGCTTGAATTAAATAATCTTGTCCCAAAACAAGCAAGATAATGCCAAAGAAAAAGAGCATCAAAATGGACGTAGCAACCATATTTTCATTAAAAATGGATAGAAATCCTGGTAATTCGATATCTTCCAATTTTTTATCGACCTTCTCTGAACGATGTTTTTTTTGATCACGTTTTTTCAACCATTCTGCTAATTTTGCAAAAATAAATATGCCAAACATTTGTTGATGGGATACCGCAAAACCAGCACCTTCTGTTAGTTCCTGCGTAATCCCTACCGTTAAATTTGAAGCAACTGCCCAATAACACCCGAGAATTAAGCCCATAAAAATTAGTACTTCGATTCTACCTAAGTTAGGAAAACAAAAGAGTAAAATCCAGAAAGCGGTAGCTGCTTGTTGAATCTGAACATTCCCTGTTGTAAAAACGGCTCTCAATTTTGTATATTTTTGAAAACGAACCAACAAAATATTCATAATAAATGCGATCAATAACAAAATCATCACATCACCAAAGGTTCGTCCAAAGGTTTTCATCAATCCTGCATCGACTGCATTTTGCCCGAAATATGGATCGGTAACCATCGCCTGTAAATTAAATCGCTCTTTCAAGCCTACTAGAATAGGGCGAAAATTATTAACCAAACCACCAGAACCAACACTCAAAATAAAATAACCAACTGTTGCTTTCAGAAAACCTGCTAAGCATTCATAAAAGGGCCTCCGTAACAAGAGATAACCTAATAACACGATGAAACCAATCAAATATGCTGGCTGTGTTAAAACGTTCGTAGCAAAATAAGTCCAACTATTTAACAAGAACTCCCCCATTGATTTTTCCCCCTATAATTGATATTTCTCCATAACTTCTTTAAAATCCATTGGCGTGTTTGTTTCTAACAAGTCAGCAATCACGCCATCCGTCATCAATAAATCCATCAATTGCTGGATATTTTCAAGATGTTCGGCGGGATTTTGGGCTGCCAATGTAAAAAATAATGTTGCTGTTTTTGCTTCTTGATCGCCAGTAAAAGTGACTGCTTGCTTAAATTTTGTAAAAGAAATGGCCGTTCCAAAAACACCTGCGCTTTCCTCTGATGAATGTGGCATGGCTACTTCAGGAGCAATGATGATATAAGGTCCAAACGTTTCGACACACTGAATAATCTCATCGACATAACTCTGATCGATGATGTGTTTTTGGAGTAAAATCAAACAACTTTCCTGAATCGCCTCTTGCCAACTAACCGGTTCTTTATCAGGGTAATGAATAAGCTCTTGCTCCCAAAAATAAGTTAACATTGTACATCCAGCCTTTCTTACAAGAATGAAGGAAATGGTGTATCATTTTCTTTAACAAAAACATCATCAAAGCCACGATCAAAGTTAAATTCTAAGTTGTCTTTGTCATCTGGATAAACAAATTTGCCACCCACTTGCCAAATATATGGTTTAAATTGATAATGTAAACGATCTTTTTTAAATTTCCAAATTTCCATGATTTCTTTTGGATCCGCCATAAAATTAGACCAAATATCATAATGAACGGGAATGACTACTTTCGCATTTAAAGATTCGGCCATTCTCAACATATCAACAGAAGTTATTTTATCTGTGATACCGCGAGGATTTTCGCCATATGCTCCTAAGCAAACATCAATTGCATATTGATTACCATGTTTCGCAAACAAGTTAGAATAATGAGAGTCTCCGGCGTGATATACCGTACCACCTGAGGTTTCAAATAGATAATTGACAGCTAGTTCATTCATGTCCTGAGGCATTTTACCTTTAAATGTATTTTCAGGATCATCAGAAGTAATTAGCGCGGTTCGATCAAAAGCTTCCAAGGCCACTACATTCACATCATTCACTTTTATTTCTTGACCAGGCTCTATAACCCGTGTTTTTTCTGCCGGAACACCCCAACGCTGCCATGTTTTCACTACTTCTTTTGGACCAATAAATAGAGCCTTAGGACAATTTTGATGAACAGCAGCAGCTGTGTGAATATCCAAATGGTCTGAATGAATATGTGTGACAACTAAAGCATCTACCTCTTTTATTTCAAAAGGATCAATCACAAAAGGTTGTGTTCTTAAATTAGGTTGCATTTTTTGGCAACCACTCATGCGCATCATTTGATGGCCATTTTTCATTAAGCCGTTCCCGTGCATTTGTTTTCCTGTTCCACACCATAAATCACATAAAATATTCGTGTTCTCATGCGTTTTCAGCCAAATGCCTGTACAACCAAGCCACCAGAGTGCAACCGTTCCTTGAAGCACATTTGTCTGATTAATTTCTTCGTTTAAATAAGTGCCCCATTCTGGAAATGTCGCCTTCAACCAACTTTCTTTTGTAATTTCATGAATCGATTTGCTCATGCTACCACTCCTCTTCTCAAATGATTGTGTTATGCTTTATAAGAAAATCATAGCCGCAAAAAATCACAATGAAAACCCTTTTATATGATTGTTTGCACTTTTAATGATTCTTTTACGTGTTTTGTTTTCCTATGAGTTATACTATTTCATGGGAGACCGTGTCCAAAGAAATAACTAAAGGAGGTTGTATTACTTGAAAAGTTCATTAGAAACCATTGAAAAAAGGCAACAAAATATTCTCGCGCTGCTGCAAAAAAACAAACAAATGACTACCTATAAATTAGCAGATGTTTTAAATGTTTCCTTAAGCACAATTCGTCGTGATTTAAATGTCTTAGAAACTAAGAATGACATCATTCGAAAATATGGGTATTGTATTTACAACGACCAAAATCAGAAAGACTTTGATCAATCAGGACCGGAGTTATTAAAACAAGCCATTGCTCGTGTTGCTTGTAGCTATCTAAGTGATTATGATACCGTTTTCATTAATTCAAGTTCCACTGCTTTGAATATTCTCCATTATTTAAAGGCCGACCATCTGACCATCGTAACGAATAATTTAAAAATTGCCACCAAGCCTCATGTTTCTCAATACAATTATATTTTGACCGGAGGCGAATTACGTTTTCCCAAAGAAGTTCTGGTAGGAGATATTGCCATTAACACAATCACCGCAACGCATGCCGATGTTTGCGTAATTGGCTGTAGCGGGGTCAGTTTAGAACATGGCGTCACTACAAAAATTTTCAATGAAGCAAAAATTAATGAGCTTATGATAAAACAAACAACAAAAGTAAAAATTCTGGTCGCGGACCATCGAAAAATCGGCTTGACATCTAAATTTAAAATTGCTGATATTACCGCTTTTGATTGTTTGATTACAGACAAACATTGCTCATCAACTTTAATTACAGAACTTCGTAAGACCGGCTTAAAGGTTATCCAAGTCGACTAAAAAAAGAGCGTAGGACAAAAATCTCTTTTGGATTTTTGTCCTACGCTCAAAATCTGATAAATAAAAAAGTAGCACTTATTTCTTAACATTCACTTACTTCGTAAACGTTGCCTTTAATCGTTCCAACGGTTGGTGCTCTTTGTTATAATACTGAACGAGATATTGTTCAGGTGTACTTTCAATTATGGCATATGTTTTCTCTTGAACTGGTCCACGAGGTAAACGAATACTTCCCGGATTAACAAAGAGAATGTTATTGTGTCGCTCTGCACCGAGTACATGAGTGTGACCAAATAAGGCAATTGTCGCTCCTGCTTCTTCCGCTTGTAAAGCAAGTGTCGTGAGACCCATTCTAACATTGGCCAAATGCCCATGTGTCATATAAATAACTTGATCCCCCACTTTTTTAGTCACAGTTTTGGGAAATTCATCATAAAAATCACAATTTCCTTGCACTACAATGAATTTTTGCCAAAGTTCATCTGTCGGTTCTAATTCAGAATCACCACAGTGAAAGAGTGCATCGACTTGTCCTTCATAATGATTCACTAAGTCAACCAAACAGTTGCGATCGCCATGGTTATCGCTTACTACCAAGATTTTCATACGTTTCAACTCCTATTTTTTTAGCCATTCTTCCCATTGTTCTTTTAATTTTGCCACTGCTTGTCCACGATGACTGACTTTATTTTTCTCTTCTCCAGACAATTCAGCTGCCGTCTTACCAAACTCTGGAACATAGAAAAGTGAATCGTACCCAAAGCCTCCTTCACCACGAGGAATCGTACCGACTTCTCCTGGCCATTCAGCTTCGACCACCAGACTTTCTTTCTTTGGTTCAGCAAAAACCAATGTACAATGGAAACGCGCTTGTCTTTTTTCTTTTGGCACGCCCGTTAACTCGTGCAATAGTTTCGCATTATTTGAAGCATCGTTAGTTGGTTCACCAGCAAAACGAGCAGAATAGATTCCTGGCATTCCCCCTAACGCATCAACAATTAATCCTGAATCATCTGCTAATACTGGTTTCTGTAAAATTTCTGCAATTGTTTCAGCTTTTAGACGAGCATTTTCTTCAAATGTTCGACCAGTTTCTTCTACATCTGGCAAATTCGGATAATCTAATAACGTCTTAACTGTATATCCTTTTTCACCAAAAATTGAACTAAACTCTTTCGCTTTACCAGGATTTCTAGTCGCAATGACAATCACTTTCTCTTCTGAATCTTGCGAAGGGACTTCTTCAGAGGCTAAAGCATAAAGCGCTTCTTTCTGATACGCAATTAATTCCTCAATCCCTGTTTTTCCATAAAAGAGCATGGCATTTAACTCATCTCCTGAGAAGGTAGCTTCTTCACCCGTTCCTTGAATTTCCACAAATTCACCAGACTCGGTCATCACGATGTTCATATCCACTGCAGCATTCGAGTCCTCTGCGTAATCTAAGTCCAGCACACAATAACCATCGGGTAAAATACCCACGCTGACAGCAGCTAAATGCTCTTTAATTGGGTCTTCCGCTAGCGCACCAGTCATCAATAAATGATTGACTGCTAAGCGTAGAGCAACAAAAGCGCCTGTAATACTAGCTGTACGGGTTCCCCCATCTGCTTGAATCACATCACAATCGACAACAATGCTCCGTTCCCCTAACTTTTCTAAGTCAACAACAGCTCGCAATGACCGCCCAATCAAACGTTGAATCTCCATTGTTCGCCCTGTTAATTTTCCTTTCGCACTTTCCCGAATATTTCTTGTGTTCGTCGCGCGAGGGAGCATGCTATATTCAGCTGCTACCCAACCTGTTCCCCCGCCTCGTAAAAATGGGGGAACCTTTTCTTCGACAGTGGCTGAGCAAATTACTTTTGTATCGCCAAACGAAATAACCACCGAACCTTCTGGATGTTTAAAAACATTGGTTTCAATAGTGATCTTTCGCAATTCTTTTGGTGCACGACTATCATGTCTAATCATTTTCGTTTCCTCCTAAGTGAATCTGTTGTGCTTTTAAGTTCTCTATACCAAGCCAACTGCTTGCAATCTCTTCAAACATTTTTGCAGAACCAGTTGTATAAAATTCATGGGGCTGTGTAGGCGCTTCAGGCGTATGTGCAATGTCAAAATAATCGAGAAGCATGCTAACTTCGCCAACTGTTTCGGCTCCTGAGTCAATTAATGTCACATGACTTCCCATCACATTTTGAATCACCGGACGTAACAACGGGTAATGGGTACAACCTAAAATCAACGTATCAAGTCCTTTTAATTGTAATGCTTGAAGTGTTTCTGCCACAATTTTTTTTGCTACGGAAGAACGATATTGATTACTTTCAACAATGGGGACAAATTTAGGGCAAGCTAAACTAGTCACCTCAATTGCTGGTGCCTTACTCTTAATGGCGATTTCATAGGAAGCACTTTTGATTGTCCCTAAGGTACCTATGACACCAATTTTGTTATTTTTTGTGACTTTAACGGCTGCTCGTGCGCCAGGTAAAATAACACCAACAACTGGAATTGGCAAGGCAGCTTTAATTTCTTCTAATGCGACAGCCGTCGCGGTATTACATGCGATTACTAGCATTTTTATTCGTTTTTTCAATAAAAAATCGGCCATTTCCCAAGTAAACTGAACGACTTGTTCGGCTGGTCGTGGACCATATGGGCAACGGGCTGTATCTCCTAAATAAATTAATCGTTCATTTGGTAATTGCTTTAGCGCTTCCTTTAAAACAGTTAATCCACCAACGCCAGAATCAATTAATCCAATGGCTTCTTGATTGCTCATTCTCATCCTACCTTTGCCTTTTATTCACTGCCTTTATTTTCTACTTTTTAAGGACTATTGTCAATTTTTCCTGTTTTGCTCTCATTTATTTTTTTTTTGAAGGAAATCTTTTTCGATTAAAAAACTAGTAATTCATTTTTTTGTATGTTATAATTCCTAACATTAAGAATACAATTAGAAATACATTTGGTTAATTTAATTTAAATAACACGTTTCTCACCGAATCCTCTGTTATCTTTTCTACCAAATGATTGCAAAGGAGACTGCCTATGATTTCTTTAGAACATGTAAATAAGTATTTTGGGGAGCATCACGTTTTAAAAGATATTACTTTGAATGTAGAGCAAGGAGAAAAAATTGTCATTATCGGACCCTCTGGCTCTGGCAAAAGTACATTAATTCGGTGTATGAACCAATTGGAAAAAGTCAATGATGGTTCCGTCGTAATTGATAACATTGACATCACCAAACCGAAAGCACCGATTCAAAAGGTTCGCCAGAAAGTTGCCATGGTCTTTCAAAATTTTAACTTATATGCTCACAAAACGATTATTGATAATTTAACGTTAGCACCGATTAAAGTGATGGGCGTTTCCAAAGAAGAAGCGGTTCGTACTGGTATGGAGTATTTAGAACGAGTCGGCTTAGCTGATAAAGCTTCTGCTTATCCTTCGCAGCTTTCTGGCGGGCAGCAACAACGGGTCGCTATTGCTCGTGCCTTAAATATGCATCCTGAGATTATCCTTTTTGATGAACCGACTTCGGCACTTGATCCAGAAATGATTCAAGAAGTTTTAGATGTAATGGTCGATCTTTCCAAACAAAATATTACCATGGTTTGTGTCACACATGAAATGGGCTTTGCTCGTCAAGTGGCTGACCGTGTAATCTTTATGGACCAAGGAGAGATTATTGAACAAGGAACGCCTGAACATTTCTTTACAAGCACTGAAAACCCTCGTGCAAAAGAATTTCTAAGCAAAATTATTCATAACGGGTAATGAATAAAAAAACAAAAAATTGGAGGAATGAACAATGAAAAAACAAAATAAATGGCTGGCTGGACTCTCCTTACTTGTATTAGCAGGCATCATTGTGGGCTGTGGTAGCGGCAACAATGACTCAACTTCCAAAAGTGCTTCATCAAACAAAACGGTCACAGTAGAACAATTAAAAAAAGCAGGGAAAATTAAAGTAGGTGTCAAAGAAGACATTCCTAATTTTGGCTATATGAATCCTGATACAAACAAAAATGAAGGAATGGAACCAGATATTGCACGCTTGATTGCGAAAGAAATTACCGGCAGTAAAGAGAATGTGGAATTTGTGGGCGTGACAGCGAAAACGCGCGGTCCCCTTTTAGACAATGGTGAACTAGATATGGTAATTGCTACATTTACAATTACTGATGAACGTAAAAAGACTTATAATTTTACAACTCCTTATTATACAGATGAGATTGGTTTCCTTGTGCGCAAAGAGGATAACTTCTCCAGCATGAAAGATTTAGACGGAAAAACAATTGGCGTTGCACAATCTGCTACGACAAAAGAAAACTTAGAGAAAAAAGCGCAAGAGGAAGGAATCAAATTTACTTATCAAGAATTAGGTTCCTATCCAGAATTAAAAACAGCGTTAACTTCTAAACGAATTGATGCATTTTCAGTGGATAAATCAATCCTATCTGGCTATGTGGATGGCAAGACAGAAATTTTAAAAGATGGTTTTTCGCCACAAGAATATGGAATTACCACAAAGAAAGCAAATACTGAATTAAATGATTATCTAAATGGTTTAATTGAAAAATGGGAAAAAGATGGCACACTAGAAAAAATTTATCAAGACTGGGGCTTAAAAAATTAATCATTCCTAAGACTTGAAGAATCAAAAATTTTAGGAGGGATTTTTATGTTTTTGTTAGCCAATATTTCCTGGCTTGAAGAAGGGCCATTTGCCTTATATCGTTGGGAAGCTTTATTTCAAGATTGGCGAATTTTTGGTCAGGCTTTTCTCTATACTATTCTGCTTTCTTTAGGAGCAATCTTAGTCGCCTTTGCTTTAGGCATTTTCTTTGGCAGTTTATCAGCGACCAAAAGTAAACTTTTACACGCAATTAGTCGTGTCTATGTAGAATTTTTTCAAAACACACCTTTGTTGATTCAATTTATCGTAGTCTATTATGGCTTTCCTCTGCTAAGCCCGCTGCTTTCATTTTCTATTACTACGATTGCCATTCTGTGTGTAGGCCTCTATCATGGCGCCTACATTTCTGAAGTGGTTCGCTCAGGAATCGGAGCTGTCCCAAGAGGGCAATTTGAAGCGGCTTACTCCCAAGGATTAACGTATGGTCAAACGATGCGGTATGTGATTTTACCACAAGCATGGCGGATTATGTTACCGCCTTTAACCAATCAAGTCGTGAATCTAATTAAAAATACGTCAACAGTTGCCATTATTTCTGGCGCTGACGTAATGTTTGCTGCCAATAGTTGGTCGTCTGTCAACTTGAACTATATTCCCGCCTTTGCGCTTGCTGGTTTCTTATATTTCATTCTTTGCTTCCCATTAGCGAATTTGGCTAGAAAAATGGAAGAAAAAAATAAGAAAGCATATAGTAGATAGGAGGAAAACAGATGCCTTTTTCAGAAGAAATGCGTCAATTACTGACAGCAAATAATTTTCAATTTCTATTTAACGGCTTAAAATTGACACTCTATATTTCTTTCGTCTCAATTATTTTGAGTACGATTTTTGGCACCATTCTAGCCGTTTTGCGAAATCAAACCCATGGACCACTGAAGTTACTTGCCAGTATTTATGTAGAAGTGGTGCGCAATATTCCAAACTTATTGTGGATTTATGTTATTTTTTTGATTTTCAAAATCAAATCCACTCCTGCTGGAATTGTGAGTTTTACTGTGTTTACCACCGCTGCTTTAGCGGAAATTATTCGTGGTGGTTTAAATGGTGTTGATAAAGGACAAATTGAAGCGGCACGTTCTCAAGGTTTTTCAAATTGGCAAATTCTTTATCATATTGTTTTGCCTCAAGCCATTCGCAATGTTTTACCAGCGATCGTTTCTCAGTTTGTTACTGTCATCAAGGATACAAGTTTCTTGTATTCCGTGATTGCTTTACAAGAACTCTTTGGCAAATCTTATATCTTAATGGGGCGCTACGCACAAACAGGACAAGTATTCACTATTTACGGAATCGTCGCCCTTATTTATTTCATTATTAACTTTAGTATCTCACAATTTTCACGTTGGCTTTCACGAAATTGGGCGAAAAGTTATTAATGTAGTTAAAAACAGGAGGCTGAGACAAAAGTGTTTAGCTCCAAGAAATAAGAAGGAATTTCCGAAAATTGTTCTTTAATTTTTGGAGAATTTCGGCTTATTTCCGAAGGAGCTGCTTTTGTTCAGCTGATTATCTTAAGATTTAGAAAGTGGGGCATAAGTCATTTCGACTTATGCCCCACTTTCCTGTTTTTATTTTATCTTACTTCTACTTGATGTTTTTCAATTAGCGCTTTTTCAACTTTTTCCATTGAACGGTTAATTTCTTCATCCACTAATGTCGCTTCTGCATTAACAAAAGTTAAACTATACGCCATTGATTTTTTGCCAGCGCCTAATTTTTCACCTTGATATACATCAAATAAATGAATCTCTTTCAAATATTTACCTGCGTTATCTGAAATAGTTTTAACTAGTTCTTGATTGGTAACTGTTTCATCGACTAATAAAGCAATATCTCGAGAAACTGCTGGGAATTTAGAAACTGCTTCATAAGTAACCCCGCCTGCTTCTGTGGCTACTAATTGTTGCAAGTTTAATTCAGCAACATATGTTTCAGGAATATCGTACGCTTTCGCTGTCGTTGGGTGAACTTGTCCGACAAAACCAACCACTTCATCTTCTAAATAAATCCATGCTGTCCGGCCTGGATGCATTTCTGGAATCGCCGTTGTCGCTTGATAACTGATTTTTTCTGTTAATCCTAAAACAGCTACAATACTTTCCACTAAGCCTTTTACTGTATAAAAATCAACGGCTGTTGCTTTTGTTTGCCAATCTTTAACCATTGTATTACCAGTTAAAGCAAGTGCTAAGTGATTTTCTTCTGTAGGTAAATTTTTTGTTGGATCTTCTGTTTGGTAGAAAACGCGTCCTACTTCGTAGAAGGCGATATTATTATTTTTACGTGCCACATTGTATGCAACATCATCTAATAAACCAGAAATTAAGTTCATACGTAACACAGAACGCTCTTCACTCATTGGCCATTGCAAACGTGTTGTTTGACTTTCTTTCATCATAAATTGACGGGATTTTTCTTCTGTTGTCAATGCATAGCTGATGGCTTCACTCGTACCATGACCTTCCAGTAAGCTCTTTAATTGGCGCGTAACATGTTGTGCTTTGGTTAGACTTCCAGCAACTGTTTCTCCACTTGGCAATGTTGAAGGTAAATGATCATATCCATAAATGCGCGCCACTTCTTCAATAATATCTGCTTCAATCGCAATATCCCAACGTCTTGGTGGAATCGTAATTTCATATGCGCCTTGATTTACTTCATAAGCAAAACCGAGTGCTTCAAAAATTTCATTCACCGTTGCTTCATCTAATGCAGTGCCTAAATATTGGTTGATTCGTTCTAAAGTCACAGCTACCTGCGCTTCTTTAACGGCCACTTCAGAACCAATTGCAGTGCCTGAGACTACTGTTCCGTCGGCTAACTCTGCAATCATCGCGGCTGCCACATCACAAGCTAGCCCAACTGTCGCTTGGTTGATGCCTTTTTCAAATCTACTTGAAGATTCACTCCGTAAATTGAATTGTTTAGACGTTTTGCGAATAGACAATGGATTGAACAATGCTGCTTCTAAAGCCACAGTTGTTGTTTCTTGACTGATTTCAGAATTAGCCCCACCCATTACGCCAGCTAAACCGACAGGCGTTTTTCCATTCGTAATGACGATATTTTCTTCTGTTAATTGACGTGTTTCACCATCTAATGTAATTAGTTCTTCTGCTGCTGTTGCTCGACGAACCAAGATTTCTTTACTATCTAATTTTTGGTAATCAAATGCATGCAATGGTTGACCAAATAATAATAAAATATAATTTGTCACGTCCACCACATTGTTAATCGGACGGATTCCTTCATTCATCAATCGGTTTTGCAACCACTGAGGACTTTCTGCAATCGTCACATCTTTAATAACACGAATTTGATACGCTGGCGCATCTTGTGAATCTTCAACAGTCACTGTTACGTAATTTTCCACGTTATCTGAAGCATCTTCTTTGAGTTCGGGATCATTAAACTGAGGTGTTTGACGATAAATTGCGCCAACTTCATAGGCTACCCCTCTCATACTTAGTGCATCTGCACGGTTTGGTGTAATTGATAATTCAATAATCGCATCATCCATGTCTAAATAAGGGAAAACAGGTGTCCCATTCACTGCTTCTTGAGGTAAATAATAAATCCCTTCAGCATACGCTTTTGGTACGACATTGTCTGAATATCCTAGCTCTTCTAACGAACAAATCATTCCGTTAGAGACTTCGCCACGCATTTTACCTTTTTTAATTTTTTGATTTCCTGCAATTCTTGAACCAGGTAATGCTACGATGACTTTAATTCCGGCTTTCACATTTGGTGCTCCACAAACAATTTGTGACAACTCTTCTTCACCGATGTCTACTTGGCAAATTGATAAGTGGTCAGAGTTTGGATGAGGAACACATTCTTTTACTTCACCGACAACAATTTTCTTTAAGCCTTCTTCAGGTACAGCAACGCCCTCAACTTCGATACCTGTCACAGACATTTTGTCCGCTAATTCTTGCGGAGTAACGTTTGAAAGATTAACATATTCATTTAACCATTTATAAGAAACTAACATTTTTCAACTACTCCTTTACCTTGAATTGATTTAAGAAACGTAAATCATTTTGATAAAAATTACGGATATCATTTACACCATAACGTAACATAGCAACGCGATCTGGTCCTAAGCCAAAGGCAAAGCCTGAGTACTCTGTTGGATCAATCCCTGACATTTGTAACACATCTGGATGAACCATCCCCGCACCTAAAATTTCAATCCAACCTGTATGTTTGCAGACGTTACAACCTGCGCCGCCACATTTAAAACAGCTAACATCTACTTCGACTGAAGGTTCTGTAAAAGGGAAATAGCTAGGACGTAAACGAATTTTACGATCTTCACCAAACATTTTTTTCATCATGACTTCTAACGTCCCTTTTAAATCACCCATTGTGACATTTTTATCGACAACAAGGCCTTCAATCTGATGGAATTGGTGACTATGTGTCGCATCATCTGTATCACGACGGAATACTTTCCCAGGAGAAATCATTCGTAATGCACCTTTTGAAAAATCGTGTTTTTCCATTGTTCGAGCTTGAACTGGTGAAGTATGCGTACGAATTAACATCTCATCTGAAATATAAAACGTATCTTGCATGTCGCGTGCTGGATGATCTTTTGGTAGATTCATGCGTTCGAAATTATAATGATCGGATTCTACTTCGTATCCTTCCACTACTTGATAACCCATGCCTAAGAAAATATCTTCAATCTCTTCCATAACTTGTGTCAAAATATGACGTGTGCCTTGAGGCATTTGTTTTCCAGGTAAAGTTACATCTAAACTTTCTTCTTTTAGTGCCGCATTTAACGCTTCGTTTTCTAAAACAACTTTGCGCGCTTCAATTGCTTCTGTTAATAAATCACGAATTTCATTTGCAAAGCCCCCCACCATTGGTCGTTCTTCTGGTGAAAGGTTTTTCATGCCTCTTAATACTTCGGTGATTGGCCCTTTTTTCCCTAATGTTTCTACACGAATTTGGTTTAATTCTTTTAAAGTAGCAACTTGTGCGATTTCTTTGAGCGTATTGTCTCTAAGAGCTTCTAATTGCGCTTGTAATGTCATTATGCGTTCCCCTCTATCTTTTATTTAAACTAAAAAAAACGATAACCCATTCCTTTCAAAGGAACGAGCTATCGTGTTACCATCCTAATTCATAACAAATTGTTGTCATGCACTCATTTCATTTAACGGCAATTACCGGTTTGCTTTCTTCTTGAAAACAAACAAACTCAGGAAGTGAATTTCGCTTGGTGACTGTGTAAATCAGCTTCCAGTCTCTGGCTGACTCTCCCTAAAACACGTCAATTCAAACTACTTGTTTCCATCACTGTTTTTTTAGTTATTTAATTACGTTTAGTTTACAAGAAGTTTTGCTTGCGGTCAACTGCATTCTTCGTCTTTTACCCATTTTTCTGCCCAATGTTGAATTTGTTCCATTGCTAATTGCAAGTCTTCGCCTTTTTCGGTTAGGAAATATTCTAAGCGATTTCCTTCACCGCAACGAACAGCTTTGGTGATAATTCCTTCAGCTTCTAGTTCCTTCAATCGCTCTACTAAGACACGATCACTTAACATTGGAATTTTTTCTTTTAATTCGCCAAAACGTTGAGGACCTCGTTCTAATAAAACATCAATAATTAAACCATTCCATTTTTTACCAAGTATTGAAAATGATTTTTCAAATTTGGGACAAAGTACAAACGATTCTGTTTTTACTTTTTCCATCTTCCTCACCTCTTCAATGAGTATAGCACATTCCTTACAAAATGTAAGTGTTTCTGCTTCTAATTTTTTCTACTTTATAAAATCTACAACATTTCCTGTCTGCATGTCAATAATTACTCCTCCATTTAATAAAATTAAATAGACGTGCGACACCTCTTTATGCGTCGCTTCTTGTAGCGCTCTACGATAAAGATTCATCTGTCCGCGATACCGTTCGACAATTTCAGAAATTGCTTGGGGAGAGGTGCCTTTTACATGATCGGTTTTATAGTCATACAAAATGCATTGATTGTCTAATTCGATATAGCCATCAATAATCCCATGAATTAATAAATCATCTTGTGTCGTTTCTGGATAATTTTGAATGAGCTCTTCTGCTTCAATCAGCATAGAAAAAGGTTGTTCCCTTCTAACGGTTTGATGGTGTTGAATCAATTGTTTTCCTAAGGCGGTCTCAAAGAAGGCCACGATTTGTTCCAGATTCATTTTTTCAGCAATTGCTGGTAAAATCAATTTATTTTCCACTAAGCGTTCTTGAACAGCTCGCACTTCCTCGTAAGAAGGTTGTGTACTTAAATCAATTAGTTGTAATAAATAATGGGTTGCTGTCCCAATTTCAGCTGCTGAGGGCGCTTGAACCGTATCTAAAAATTTAGGCTTACTTAAATCTCCTTCAATCATTCGATTGACAATCAACGGTTGCGCTTGAATAGTATTGTCTTCCCGAACCTCAATTTTACCAATTTCTTTGTTATCGGGGTCATCAAATACTCGCTTGATTTCAGAAACAGACTGATAACTGGTGGTCCGAGTAGCCACTTCAAACGGATAATTGAAACTTAACCGTGCGAGGCCACGATTGATTTTGTCAGCAGATAATTGCGCTTTTTCGGCTAAATCCTCTGCTTGTCTTTCTGGCAATTGTAATTGCTGAATGGCTGCTCGTAGTTGTTCTTCGTTGAACCACTGAATATGAAAGTTAGCTGGGTGCTTTTTGACTTGCGGAACGTTACTTACTACTACTTCTTGCTGATATTCATCGGCTTTTTGATGGCGTACCAATGTCATCCCAACCCAATTCATTAAACTACTTTTACTTTGCAAGCGATTTTCAGCTGGTAGCACCAGTGTTTCTACATCGCCAACTTTCAGCCACTCTTTCCACATCGCCGCTTGGTCTTTATAGGAGCCCACCAGAAAAAGTTTCTGTTCTGCGCGTGTCAACGCCACATATAACTTCCGCATTTCTTCGGATAGTAATTTTCTCAATCGTACTTGTTTAATCGCCAAAAATGGTAAAGTGTCGTACATAACTCGTTCTTCAGGTTGTAAATAACGAATGCCTACGCCTAAATTTTCTTCAAAGATATAGCGTTCATTCAAATCACTGACATTAAATTCTTTGGTCATATCTAAAACGAATACCACCGGAAATTCTAACCCTTTACTAGCGTGAATCGTCATGACGCGTACGGCATTCTCTTCACTTAAAACGACTGGTTCCGCTAAATCTTTGTCTTTTTCTTGCATTTTTTCGATGAAGCGAACAAATTGAAATAATCCGCGGAAGGTGGTTTTTTCATACGCCGCGGCCCGATCGACCAACGCATATAAATTGGCTTGGCGTTGTTTGCCAACAGGCAACCCGCCAACATAATCAAGGTAGGCCGTTTCCCGATAAATCGTCCACAGCAAGTTGCTAATCTGGTTGCGTCGAGCCTGTTCCCGCCATTTTTCTAATGATTCAGCAAAACGTATAGTTTTTTCCTGAACAACTGCTTCCTCCATGGTTGGTTCCATCTTTTGATTAAACGTTAAAAATGCTTCGTAGTAACTGGTTTCCTTATTAGCCAAACGAATAAGTACTAATTCGTTTTCTTTTAATCCAACAATTGGTGAACGTAACACAGCTGCCAAAGGAATGTCTTGATAGGGATTATCAATCAATTGAAGCAAGGCAATCATTGTACGAATTTCCGTTGCTTGGAAATAATTTTGAGCATCATTGACTTGAACTGGAATTTCTAATGATTTAAAAACATCTAAAATAGTTAAATTATTTTTCTTCGTAGGCGTTAATAAGACAATATCTTGATAAGTAATCGGTCGATCCGTTTTCAGCTTTTTATCATAAATCAAGAAATTTTGGTCAATTAATTCACGAATTTTCAAAGCAGTAACGTAAAGTTCTCCTTCTGTCTTATCTTCAATCAACAACTCAGGGGATTGTAATTCTGGAAATTCAACTGATTCTGTTGCTTTTTTTTCATAAATTAGCAATTCAGTTGAATAATCAGCCGCCTCCGAAAATTGATCAAAACCATGAACCAAAGCGGCTGACTCATCGTAAGCAATTTGGCCCACTCGCTCATCCATTAATTGACTAAATACTAAATTCGTAAAGTCTAAAACGTCTTTGCGGGAACGAAAATTTTCAGCTAGAATAATTCGTTTGCCCTCTTTGCCTTGCCCATACTGATTGTATTTTTCAATAAACAATGTAGGATCTGCCAAGCGGAAAGAATAAATAGACTGTTTCACATCTCCTACCATAAAAAGGTTTCCTTCTGTGCTAAGCGGACGGCGCAACCAATACAAAATAGATTCTTGTAATTGATTGATATCTTGGTATTCATCGACTAACACTTCATCAAATTTTTCGCGATAGTAAACCGAGGCTTCTGATGCTTGCCAGCCATCTGCCTGATTTTTCGCTAAAATAGCTAACGTATAATGTTCTAAATCGTTAAAATCCACTAAATTTTTAAGCCGTTTTTCTGCGCCATAGGCCTCCATAAATTGTTTCCCCACGTGAGCCATTTCTTGAACAATGGGCGTGGCCTCTTTCAAGACTTGTTTCATGGCATCTGGAGAAAGTGTAAACAGTTGCTTTTTCAAATCATTTAACGCTTTTTTATTTTGTTCTCGTAACTGTTTGGCTTGTTCCGCGGTTGGTTTCAACTCTTCGGCACGAACCGTTGGGTAGCGGTCAAAGCTCAACAATTCAGTCAAATTATAGGCGCTTTCTAAATCATTTCTCTCTAAAAATTGTAAAAATTGTTTTGTTTGTTCCTTTTCATTTTGAGCTAAATACCAAATCTTTTGAAGTTTCTCTTCGCCCTCTGTTAAGGTCACCATTTCTTCGTAACGCTGAAGAGTTCGTTGTAATGTCTCAACGGCTAGCGGTTTTAAATAAGTCTGAAATAACGTTGATTCGCCTAGCTGATCACCTACTTCGTAGGCTTGTGTTAAGCCATTAATCCACGCCTCTGGATCAGGATTGGCTTTGGCAAATTCATAAAAAGAAAAAATTAAGTTAGTGAGTCCGTCATCACTACGGTCATTGGAAAAATTCGCTGTTAATTGGTAAAATTCTTCTTGATTTTCCGCATAAAATTGTTCACGTAATGCATCCCAAACATCTTCTTTTAATAACAATGTTTCTGTTTCATCTGTTAACATCCGAAAAACTGGATCTATGTCAATTAAATAATAAAAACGACGAATAACAGTTAAACAAAAGGCATGCAACGTGCTGATATTGGCTGTTGGCAAAAGAGCAATTTGACGAGAAAAATGCCGTCTTCTTTCTGGATCTTGTTCTTCATTCATTGCCTTTTGTAAAGCCACTTGGATACGTTCTTTCATCTCACGGGCGGCGGCTTCAGTGTACGTCACAATCAAGAGACGATCGATATCGACGCCGCTTTTGACTTTTTCAATGACACGGCGGACTAAAACAGTGGTTTTTCCTGAGCCAGCCGAAGCAGAAACTAAGATATTTTCATCGCCATCAAACACCGCTTGCCATTGACTGTCGGTGAATTGCTCATTGGCTGGACGTAGTGGAATTGTTTTACTCATCTTCGGTTGCTCCTTCCTCATCTTTGTTTAACAAGCGCGCCATAATTTCCTCTTTGGATAAATTCTCAATACGATGATAATTATTTTCTTTTAACATCACATCAAAATCACAGACACTTCGAAACGGACAATAGCGACAAGCAATCCGTTCCTTGCCTTGATAAGCGGGATTAAGTTGAACTTCGCCGCCAATAATTTGGTTCCCCGCTTCAATAAATTTATTTCGGTTATGGGAAAGCAACGCGCCTAATTCTGGTTCTGTCACAAATTTATCTTCTTGGCGACGACCAGGTTTAATTTGTTCTTTGGCGGATTCTTCAATTGGAAACAGCAACGAACTTTGTTTGGCTTGCAGACTCGTATCTAAATGATCCAATAAATCTGGGTCTTTCATCAAAAGACCATCAAACTGATATTTTTTAAGCATTTGTTGTTCAATGTCGTCTTTGCCTTCATAAGATAACGTAGGATTGTGTACATGCAGATAAAGTGAGCCAGCAGGTTTAGCTTCTTGACCAACTAATTGCACAGCATCCATTAAAGCCACATCCAAGTACGTCAGCATTTGCATGGCTAAGCCGTAATACGCTTCTGTCATATTAAATTTACGGTGACTCGATTTATAATCAATCACACCTAAGTAGGTTGATTCGGGTGTAACCAATTGATCAATCCGGTCGATTTTTCCCCGAACATGAATCTTCCCTTGATTTTTTAATGGTAATTCCAAACCAGAAATTCCTTTTTTAGCGGCAATTTGGCCAAATAACACTTCTGTTTGAACAGTCGTCATGCCACTTCGTTGGCTTTGGCGTTTCAGCGCCCAACTGACTTTTTTAATTGTTTGACTCAATTGATAGCGAATATAGTTCATGCGACTAGAGGTCGTTAATACAGAAAAACGTGCATCCCCTAAAATACTATTTAGTACTTCCTCCGCCAATAAATTGACTTCCTGATCGGTTAATTCAGATAAGTTCCGTTGATTCATAATCAATAATTTAAAGAACTGATCCAATGCTTCATGGAAAAATTCCCCTGTAGCTGCTGGTGAAAGCCCAAAGACATCTCTTTCTTTCAAACGTAAGCCATAGCGAGAAAAGTATTGATATTGACACCGATAAAAACTCTCCATCCGAGAGACAGATGTATAAATATCTTTACCATATAAAGGTTCTGCTAAGACCTCATCAATCTTTTCAGGAATATTTTGATGCGTTAAACTTTCGAAAACTTGCTTGGCTAGCGGAGCAATTGGTTGGTTCATTAGTGCTTTTTCCATATTTAACCAGAAAGGCAACAATCCTTCTTGCGTTTCTTTCCGTTGTCTTTTCAAACGCGTTAATTCACCGATTAACGTCCGATACGTACTAATATGGGCTAAACTGGTCGTTTCATCATCGAAAATGGTTGTTTCATTTTTTTCAAAAACGGGCAAGTTTAAATCTTTTTGGATATTTTTAAAATAAGGAGACGGTTTGACTTCTTGAGCGGTGTCTTTAACACTTGGATAGGTTAAATATAATCGTTCTCGCGCAGAAGAAAAGACAAGATACGCAACATAAGGTTCTTGCGCAATTTTGCGTCCGGTTGTCCCACGTAAATATTGGTTTTCCGTTAAAGTATCATTGATTGTCTGCCGTTCTTCATCAGACAATAGTGTTTTATTTTCAATCTTTTGTGGAAAAATTTCTTCCGTCATCCCAATAGCAAAAGTAACCTTGGCAGCGCCAGGTCGAGTTAAATCCATTGCGCGAACTTGTACTTGGTCAATCGCTGTCGGCACTTTACTATAGTGCAAACCTTCCAAGCCACTAACAAATATTTCTTGAAACGTTGTAAAATCAAACGAACTTTCTCCGTAAACAGTGACGTATTCATCTAGTAATGACATCAATGCATCCCAAGTCTGTTCATGGTTACGAGCTGTTTCTAGTTGACCTGCTTCGATAGCTTGTAAGCGCCACATTTTTAATTGTGTTGCCACACCACTTTGCAGTAAAAAGTGATAGAAGACGGTCGCTGCTTCCAAACCAGTTTTGGCACTTATCATTGCTTGAAAGTAACTAGGTAACAGCCGTTGAAGCGATTGACGAATCGCATTTGACTCTTCTTCCATCGTAGCGACATCTTCTTGCTCTTCCGCTTCAAAATCATACCGAATAAATTCCCAATCTTTTTCTTGCGACCAATAATAACCTTCATAGCCGTATGCCAGGACTACATTTTCGGTAATATCAACTTTTCTGCGCCAAGCGTTCCGTTGGTTTAACCAATCAGTCAAGCTTTCTTCAGAAGTAGCGAGTTGATTCATTGGCATAAATAATTCCGTTCTCAAAAAACGGAGCACATCGCGATAACGATAATTGTACGAATGAATAGCAAATAAAGATTCAATCCATTCGACTAAAGGATGCCGATCCATAGCCATATCTCGGTCGACATAAACAGGAATCTCGTGTTCCGCAAAAATCGGTTCTAATAAATTTTCATAACAATCTAAATCACGAGTCAACACCTGAATTTCTTTGTACCGATACCCTTCTTCCACCACTAAACGGCGAATTTCGGTTGCAACATGTGTTAATTCTTCTTTAACGTTTTCAGCACGCCACAGAAGTAAGCCATCGCCACTCCAGTCAGTTGTGCTTAATGGAGGCAGGTGTTCTTGCGATTGAATCCAATAATCGTTTAATCCTTGCAAGTCTGGATTTGTAATTAATACCTCTTTCTTTTCTACATAATCTGAAAGAATCGGGATTTGCTTCTGTCTTGCTAGTTGATAAAGCTGATGATAGGTTTGTCCCGCTTCATAAAATAACGACCGCGGATCAGGTAAGTCATGCGGATATTGTTTGTCCAATACGAGGGCTACTTTCACAGAACCTGCTTGCGCCATTAGCACTTCAATCAACTTTAATTCTCTGGCAGTAAACTGCTGATAGCCTGAAATAACGAATTGAACATTCGACAAATCAACCGTTTGTAAATACTCGCTTAAATGTTGAATAATCTCCGCTGATTCATAGCCATACTGACTCATTTGTAATTGGAATCGCGTAAAAATTAACGTTAAATCTTGAAACTTAAGTTGTAAATCTTGTCCTTTAGGGTTCTCCGTTTGTTTTTCTAAAAATGGATAAAGCTCCGCAATCTCAATATTGCCTTCGCGCATTTCTTGATAAAGCTGAAATAGTTGCTGAATAAAGCCGGGCTTGTTAATTTCACCTCTAAAAATTTGTAACTCTTCTTCTGCTTCTACTAAAATTTTGCGGAAAATCATCGCAGCGCCTGCATCAGATAAAACATCTGCCGAGTAAAAAGGTGTATGTTGTAAATAGTACCAAGCCAAACGATAAAAACTAAAAACCTGCAGACGGGTACTGGTTATTGAATCAGACGTAGTTGTCTGTAGTTGACGTAACTTTTGCAAGACTTGAATTTCTTGCTCAAACTTAATATGGTTCGGGACTAAATAGAATACTTCATGCTGTGCGTCTTCCTCTAGCCATTGTTTTGTCGCCTGTATAAGTGGCGCTTCTAAGTCTGCCACGGCGGTTCCTCTAATAAACTGCACACTCATGGTTTCACATCCTTTTCCTTTGCACTGCCTTTATTTTACCACAAAAGAAGGACGGAAACATGTGTTTGTTTTTACACATTTCCGTCCTTCTCTTTTACTCATTGTCTCTTTTATTGTTTTGACACTTCTGGTATTGGACCAAACCGTGAGAATGGCCACATCACAAATTTCACTTCACCCAAAATATCTTTTTTATGAATAAAACCAATCATTCGACCATCTCTTGAATTCCGTCGATTATCACCTAAAACAAAGTAGCTATCTGCTGGTACTTTTTCTTTTAATGAAAAATCGCCTGTCAAAGGTTGACCATCTGTTAAGGCTTTTTTAAATTCATCTAAATAGGGTTCGTCAACTTCTTTTCCATTGATGTACAACGTATCATCCTTGTACGCAATTGTATCTCCAGGTAAACCAATCACACGTTTAATATAATTTTTATCTGGTTCATCTGGCGCTGGAAAAGTAATAATATCGAAACGATTAATTTCTGTGTTTTTTAATGTAATTACCCGTTCACCATCTGCTAACGTTGGATCCATTGAATGACCTCTCACTACGACAGGCGTAAATACAAATTGTCTCAGTAAAAACAGACCCAAAGCTAAGCAGGCAAAAAAGACGACTGTTTTAATTAATTCTTTTGATTTCAAACTCATTCCTCCAAAAACCTTATTATCTTATGTCTCATATTCTACCACAAAGTAAATCAATCCTATAGTGCTTAACACTCAATTAATTTTTATGTACGCTTTTTTTACAAAATGGTCAGAAAAAAAACGTATTTCTTTCAAATTTGATTCTTACTTTTTGATCCTGCTCATAAAAAAAGCATAATCAATTCTAAAAAGGGCTGAATTGATTATGCTTCTAGCGTTTTAGCGATCCATCACAACCACGTAACAAACTTCTAAAGGACCATGCAACCCGACAACCAGTTGCATTTCAATATCTCCTGAATTAGAAGGCCCTGAAATAAAGTGAATCGCTGAGCCGATTTTTTCGCCTTTTTCTATTTTTTCTGTATAAAAAGCTGCTGGCTGAGTCGAACGTGGAACGAGTTTGCTAAACGGTATAATTGAAATGTAATGCTTCGGTAAAAAATGTAAGGCTCTGCCTTGTCCCGCATTGGACTCCACCACAATCGTTCCTGATTCAGCTAGTAAAAACTCAGCAAAGGCAATCGCAATATTTGCCTGAGCAGCTGTTTGAATATTCGCTTCTCGTTGCTCACTTCCAGGTTGCCATTGCTTAACAGAAACAGCCTCTAATGACTTAGCTAAATCAGCTAATCCATAGGCTTCAAAACGTGCATCTGTTGGCAATAAAAGATTGCCCCCACCAAACTCAGCAACAATTTGCTGAATCGTCGTCAGTAAATTTTCTTGTGTGGTTTCCACTAAGTTCGTGTGAATCGTTTCCACACGCTCTTTCACAATTGTTAATAGCTCTGCTGGTGTTTTATCTGCCAACTGTTCTTCTGGTAAATGATTAATTGGCTCAAATGGATGGGCCGAAACAGGCTGTTTTTCTACGCCTAATTTTTCTCGTAGATTTTGTAAAAAAGGTTCTCGATTTTGAATCGCTTCGTTAGTCATTTTTTTCACCTTCTTGATGTTTTTTGAACCAACTTCTGAAGTTTTCTGAAGATTTTGGTGGTCTTGGCAAATCACGAACATCGGTCCAACCTTTTACTAACCCTGGTCCTTTATCAAGGTAGCCCCCATGATTGTACATGTTTTCAACAGTAATGTCTTTTTGTTTACTTAAAATGCCCGCTGCAGCATGATCGACTTTCATGGCTGCTTTAAACATTGCTGGTGAACCAGTGGCTTTACCTACCATACGCATTTGGAAATCTTCAAATCCATGTTTCATTTTCAGATCATCGGTCATCACTTTACGATGTTCAATTAATAATTCGTGCAATGGAATTTTCACAGGACACGTTTCCGTACATGCCCCACAAAGACTAGACGCATAAGGCAATTCCCCAAACTGTTTATATCCACCTAAAATTGGAGAAAGCACAGCACCAATTGGTCCTGGATAAATAGAGCCATAACCGTGCCCTCCAATATGGCGATAGACCGGACAAACATTCAGACAAGACCCACAACGAATACACTGTAAGACTGGCTGAAAGGCTGTTCCTAACGCTTTTGAACGCCCGTTATCCAAAATGACCACGTGAAATTCTTCTGGACCATCGGATTCATCCGCATTTTTTTGCCCAGCAAACGTCACATACGTTGTTAAATTTTGACCAACGGCACTTCTGGCTAAAAGGTTATCTAAAACCTCTGCTTCACGCATTGTTGGTACGATTCTTTCCATCCCCATTAACACGATTTGTGTCTTAGGAATACTGATGGTCAAATCAGCATTTCCTTCATTTGTATTTAAGTTAATTAAGCCGCTATCCGCAATAGCGAAATTACAACCTGTAATGCCAATCTCCGCTTCCAAAAAGAATTTGCGCATCACTTCTCGTGCACAGCGTGCCAAATTTACTGGGTCATTATCTCCTTGATACCCTAATTTTTTCGCAAAAACCTGACGAATCTGTTCGCGATTTTTATGAATACTTGGGAAAACAATATGTGACGGCTCATCCCAGTCATCCATTTGTAAAATGAATTCCGCCAAATCTGTTTCCATCACACTGACATCGTCTAATCCCAATAACATTGGATCAATATCGACTTCGGTCGTCACCATTGATTTAGATTTCACAATTTTTTTCGCCTTTTTTTCTAGAACCACTTGTTTCACATATTCATTGGCCTCTTCGGCGGTTTGAGCAAAAAAGACTTTGCCACCTCGTTTGGCGACGTTATCACTGAACTCTTCTAAATAATCAGGCAGATACTGAATTGTATGTTGGCGAATTTGTTCTCCCAGTTCACGCCATTGTGGCCAATTGCCTAAAGCTTCCCGCGCACCTTCTCGTTTCTCCCATTGGGCATCTTGTGCTTTGGCGACAGCCTTTTGCATAAACACATCTTTTTTACTTTCTTCAATTCGTTCACTTAACGGCTTATTGCTCGTTGATAATCCCACAGTTCTTCCCCCTTACCCTACCGATATGATTTGTGGTTGGTCCATGCGTGCTTCATCCACTTCGTGATTAAGGACTTCTGCAATATGCATAATCTTAATCTTTTTCCCATCACGATTGAATTTACCCCCGATATTCATCAGGCAACCCATGTCCGCACTAATTAAAATTTCTGCGCCTGTATCAATCACATCGTTCATTTTTTCCGTCACCATTTGTTCAGAAATAGCTGGCATTTTCACTGAAAACGTTCCGCCAAATCCGCAACAATTTTCAAGATGTCCTAAAGGAATCATTTCTAATCCTTTCACATGATCCAACAAAACAAAGGGCGATTCTCGTTCATTTAAAATTCGCGTCATATGACAAGAACGATGATAAGTGGCTTTCCCATATAGCGTTGCGCCAACATCTTTGACCCCTAAGACACGATAAAGAAACTGACTAAACTCATAAGTTCGCTCAGCTAAACGTTGTGCTTTTGGTCCATAAATAGGATCATCTGCTAAAAATTTGTGGTATTCTTTCATCATGCCGACACAAGACCCCGCAGGTCCCACCACATAATCGGCACCGTCAAAACTATCAATTTGATTCTTAAGCGTTGTCGTGCTCTCTGTCACATAGCCACTATTATACGTTGGCTGACCACAACACGTTTGGCTTGTTGGTAAAACCGTTTCACAGCCATACCGTTCCAAAACCTCTACCATTGCTTGCCCTACATTTGGAAAAAGTAAATCCACCACGCATGTCGAAAATATACTCACTTTCACGCAAAATAACCTCCTCGTTTTCTACGAAAAGGCTCCATGAAATTAATTGGGCGGCTGTCATTAAAAGTCACTTGGCTGTCGTCTCTAACTACTTCACAGTGCCTTTTCAACAAATACGTTATTTGTAACAAAAATCGTTTTTTAAAATGATTCTTATACAATAATTATTTTACCAGTATCTGGTTTTAACAGCAAACGATTCCAGAAATTTTGTGCATTTTCACACAAAAAAGGAGGCTTTTTTATAAAAGTTTCTTTTAACCCCTTTGAAATTCGTTTTTTCTGAAGAAAAGAGTGACGAAATTTTGAAATTTTGGTAAACTAAGAAAAAACGAGAAACGAGGGCCATGCATGTTCATTTCATTTAACATGTTTATTCTATTAATTGTTGCAACGATCCTAATGATTTTTCTGATTATCTATTTGACAGTCACTGGAAATGATAAAAATAATAAAAAGAAACAAAAGAAAGAAACAAAAAGAACTACGCCAACTTTAAACAAAAAAACAACCGTTCCCCCTTCTCAGAAGCCAAATGTTGTGACTGATGTTGCAAAAAAGAGCGAGCCGGAAAAGCAAGCCGTACAACGAACACAGCAACCAACCACTAGAGAAGACGAGACTTCTCAATTTACACGAAGCCAACGTCATAAATGAAAATGGGACATAAGTCGAGATGACTTATGTCCCATTTTCTAATTCTTAAGATAATCAGCTGAACAAAAAATCCGCTAGTTGTTTCACTTTTTCTTTTAATTAATGATAGTTTATTCTTCTTTTCAGGTGTATACTAAATGATTGAAAAGAGACTTTAACTAATTAGGAAGAGGTGATTTTTTGTCTGCAAAGCGGTTTATTCAATTATTCATTTGTTATGCTATTTCAATGATTGTCGCAATACTTTTAACGGACTTATTTAATTTCTCGAGTCCTATAGCTTATTTAGTAGTGGCTAGTATCATCGGCTATGTAGTCATTACTGTTCCATTAACAATTATGACTCTATTAAAAAATAAAAATTAATAAAAAAATTGAGCGATTTTAATCACTTAAATTGCTCAATTTTTTTATTTTCATAATATTTTTCACTTATTTTTTCATTTTCATTGACAGAATAGTTGTAATTGTCAGAAAATTGTATATAATAAAGAAAGTTATTTTCATATTATTTTTTTCAATTAAAGGAGAATCCTATGAGTGAAACACAACAAACAACCTTAAAAAAACAATTAAGCTCGCGCCACATTACGATGTTAGCCTTAGGGGGAGCGATTGGCGCAGGTCTTTTTAAAGGAAGTGGCGAAGCAATTGGTATTGCTGGTCCTTCTGTTTTAATCGCCTTTCTAATTGGCGGTGCTGTTCTCTTCATCGTCATGAGTGGTTTAGGAAAACTCGTTTTAGATGGCGGAGACACACATCATGGTTTGTCTGGCTTAGTTCGACCATTTTTAGGTGCACATTCTGCTGACTTTATTGATTGGGTTTATTATTCCATGTGGACAATTAATATTATCGCAGAAGCGGTTGCCGCAGCTTCCTTTTTACAACTTTGGTTTCCTAATATTCCTGCTTGGTTTTTTGTTTTCATTTTAGCTATTTTAACGACGCTCATCAATCTTTACTCGGTTCGTTTATTTGCAGAAACAGAATATTGGTTGGCGTTTGCTAAAATTAGTGTCATCATTTTGTTAATTATTTTTGGTGTTTATCTGGTGGGACAACAAATGCTAGGCAGTGGTGTCTTCCCTACTTTACAAAGTATCACCGATCATGGTGGCTTCGCCCCACATGGCATGAAAGGTATTGTTAATTCTTTATTAGTAGTTATTTATTCTTATGGCGGTTCAGAATTAATCGCGATTACTGTCAGTGAAGCAGATGATCCTAAAAAAGCCATTCCTAAAGCGATTCGTGGTGTGATGGGACGGATTATTTCCTTCTATATCATTCCATTATTCTTACTTTTGATTATTTTCCCTTGGAATACATTAGCAGGCACAACGGTGAGTCCATTTGTTATGGTTTTTGAAAAAATGAATATACCTTTTGCTGCTGACATCGTAAATTTTGTGATTATTTTAGCCTTGTTTTCTTCTATTAATTCTGGGGTATACGCCTCTTCTCGCCTTTTATATTTTCGCTTAAAAGATAAAAAAGGACCCATGAGTAAACTAGCGGTTTTAAACAAGCACCAAGTACCTCAACGTTCAGTTTTCTTCTGCGCAAGTGTTTTATATCTGGGCGTTATTCTTTCTTATTTTGTTGGCGATGAATTATTTGGTTACTTAGCCGGTTCTCTCTCTTACACTGTCTTGCTAATTTGGATTTTAATTAGCGCTGCGGCGTTTGTTCTGTCTTTAAAACGAGGGTCTCTCTTTGAAAAAAGTATTAATCTCCTTGCTTTAATCATTTTAGGCCTCATCTTTATTGGCATCTTATTTACAAATTCGTTAGGCGTTACTCTTTTAACAGGCCTATTGTACTTTGTTATTTTCTTTAGTTATCGTAAGAAAAATGATTCCTTTCTACTCTCTGATGAAAGCTAAATAGACTGAAAAAACGAACAGTTTTGTAAGAGAACTGTTCGTTTTTTCGATGTTCCATCTCCTTCTTCTTTTGCTATGCTATTTTTGTAAATTGTTAGGAGGAGAAAAAATGAAAAAAATCGGCGCTATTTTATTTATCGGCTTATTGATTGTTGGTGGTTATACAGGCTATCGTTATTATGCAGATACATATAAGGGTGAAAAAGCCTATGCACAAGTTCCTCTAGAAATTCCTGAACGAAAACAAACAGTAGATGACAATCAAAAAAGCATAGATGGCCAATATTCTTTACACTATCGACTAACTTTTGTTAAAAGTAATGGAAAAACACAAGTCATGGATTACGAACGGACAGACAAAAATCCGCAACCTTTGGAACCAAATGCTTACATAGAAGCAACCATTAGTAAAAAAAGAATCATCCAATCTCCTGTTAAAATTGATAAAAAAGAGATTCCAGAAAAAGCTTTCGCACAATTAAATAACCGAAAAACAACCAGCGATAATTAGTCATCGCTGGTTGTTTTTTTACATGGAATCGCAATTAATTCATAAATAATGGTATGCTGATTTTGCTTAATTTCATGAGAACCAAAAATTTCTTGTACGCGTTGTTCTAAAATTGGAACTGACCATTGTTCTTCAAAATAGTTGCGGAAAAAGTCTTTTGAAATAGCTTCTGATGCTTCAAAGAAAAATTTTTTTGTGAAAAAAGGTCGCTGTTCTTTTTTTAGAAATGCTTTGTATTGTGCCATCCAATTTAACTGCGGGTTGCTCTCTTGCTCAAAAGGAGAAAACAACGAATCTTGCTCTTCCACTAGCCGAAATATAAGACACCATTCTTCACTTAATTGGCACAATGCATTAACTTTTTCCGGCGTATCCAAAGCAGGGTTCATCGCTGAAAAAACGACTTGAAATTTTTTCCCAGTCTCAATCAGTCTTTCTTGGCTTTGGTGAAGAAAAACAACGTTGCTTTGTGCTTTTGCTTCCGCAATCTCCAACATTCTCTGAGAAATATCGGCTAGCGTATACTCCGTGACTTGCTCTTGAAAAAAAGGTAAATATCGTCCTGTCCCACCTGCGATATCCAGAAATGTCTGACACGGAAAAAGACCTTCTTGGACCAAGAAATCCCGTAATTCTCGGGCAATTGGAAATGGCGATTCTTGTTGAATTTCTTCATATTCTTCTGCAAATTCATCCCAAAATTCCGCTAATTCTTGCTCATTATTATTCATCAACAGTTGCCCCTTTCTCTCAATTCTTATAAAAAGTGTAGCAAAAGAAGCGCCAAAGAGCTAACAAGTTCACTCATTTAAATCAATAATTTCATCTACAAATCGCAGGGTTTTAGGTCGATGAGTAACCAAAATAGTCAACTTATTGTGGGTAAATTTTTGTACTTCTTGTAACACTTTTTCTTCGGTCTTTTCGTCCAATGCGGAAGTCGCCTCATCTAAAATAAGTATCTCTGCTTGTGTAAATGCTAAGCGTGTAAAAGCAATCCGTTGTTTCTCGCCACCAGAAAAATTCATTCCTTTTTCACTCACAATAGTGTTTAAGCCTTCCGGTAACCGTTCATAAAGTTCCCCCAACTGAAAACGATACATAGCTTCAATTACTTGTTCATCAGAAATTTCTTGATTAAATACAATATTTTCTTTCAACGTTCCTTGAAATATTGGCACATCTTGAGATAAATAAAAAACTTTTTCATAATAATCTTCCAAATTAAATTGTGTTAGAGGAAATTGATTCACATAAATTGTCCCCTCTGTCGGCTTCAATAATCCTAAAATCAATTTAATCAGGGTAGATTTGCCTGTCCCACTTTTTCCAATCAAGCCATAGGTTTTATTCATTGAAAATTGTCGATTTTGTTGGGACATAATCGTTTGACTATCTACGCTAAAACACACATCTTTTAATGAAATTGTTTGAATTTCAGGTAACGCTTTGCCTGGAACCGCTAAATCAGGATCATCTTCTTTTTTATAAAAATCTTCCAAGCGCTGATAGGCTACTTTATCCAAATTATATTGAACAAATAAAACATTAAATATGGCTATCGGCGTATAAATTCGATCGATATACATCACTATCGCTACAAGTCCACCTAAACTTAATGTCACAACGTTAGTAAAACTAAGTACGACAATGCTTACTTTGATAAGTGCGACTAACAAGGCAAAAAAGCCAAAGAAAAATTCATGGATCATAGTCATTTTTGTTATATTTTGACTATTTTCCTCTGCCATTAACGCGTAATTTTCAATCTCTTTTTTATATTTTCGATTAATTCTAAAAGTTACTAGTTCGGTCATCCCTCGTATCAAAGTAGCATTCATTGCTTCTTCAGAAATAAGTGTTTTTTCTTTCATGTTTTGTAGCGTTTTCAAAAGTATTTTGGTTAAAATAAATACAATCACATAACCAATTAGAATTGCTGGTAGTAATTTTTTATCAATCAATGCTATGAAAAATAAATTAAATAACGTCTCTGGAATTAGCTCTCGAAATAAGCGCCCATAAAAATTCAAGTGGATATTTCTCCCAGCTGCTGCACCAACTTCTACTTTTTGTAGTAAAGCTCCCGCTCCCAGTTTTAGATATTCTTCATAGGAAATCTTGCTCATTTTTATTAAACTTAATTTCTTCAAATAGAAATAGATGCCATTAGTTAAGTAAGCTTTTGGTTTCTGTTCACAATAAGACAATAGCGGAATTAAAATAATTGTCGTTCCATACGCTACTAACAACCCTAGTTGGAAACTTTTTTGATAATGATCTAACAACTGTTGAAAAAAATAAATTGCTAAAGCACTACATAATGAAACAATCACGCCAATCAAAATGTACCAAGTGAAGCTTTTCCGAAAGTGCGACCATATTTTTTTAGTCATTTACTCCCTCCTTTTCGAGCATTATATACCTTACTGTAGCATAGTTTTTGATTGGCGCCTATCAACAATTTATCTCCAGATAATAGAAAAGCCCCCCAGCGAAAGCTGGATGGCTTTTCTATTGTTAATTCTTTCTGATTTGTAGATAACTTATACCTAAAACGGCAAATGTACTTGCCAGTATTCCTGCTATTAACATAAACGGTGTTTTTGTTGTGCCTGTTTTGGGAAGTTCTCGTTGCCCGTTTGCTTCATTTAATTTTTGAATTGGTTCACTAAGCAGTTGGGGAACCAATTGTGGGCTTCCTTCATTTTTCAATGTATTTAATGGAGCGTTTAGTATTTGTGGTTGATTTTTTGATGTAACATTTTTATTTGTCTCCACAGTTGTTTCTGTGGATGGCTGTTTTTTCTCAGTTGTAGTAATTTCTTTTGTTGGTGAGACATGGACTTCTGGTTGACTGCTTTCTGCGGTTTCTGTTGTGCCGTTCTCTTCAGTTGTCACACTTGGTTTTTCAGGTATGATTGACTCAATCGTGCCTAGTGTTTCACTTTCATCTGGATTTTCTTCTTCTGTTGGCGACACATGAACTTCTGGTTGGCTGCTTTCTGCAGTTTCTGTTGCGCCGTTCTCTTCAGTTGTCACACTTGGTTTTTCAGGTATGATTGACTCAATCGTACCTAACGTTTCACTTTCATCTGGATTTTCTTCTTCCGTTGGCGACACATGAACTTCTGGTTGGCTGCTTTCTGCAGTTTCTGTTGCGCCATTCTCTTCAGTTGTCACACTTGGTTTTTCAGGTATGATTGGTTCAATTGTACCTAACGTTTCACTTTCATCTGGATTTTCTTCTTCTGTTGGTGAGACATGAACTTCTGGTTGGCTGCTTTCTGCGGTTTCTGTTGTGTCTGTCTTTTCACTTGTTTCTGTTGCCTGTTCCGAAGTAGGTGTCTTTGGTTCCCATTCTTCTATTGTCTCTAAAGGAATGTCTAGACTTTCTTCTGTTGGCATTTCCACATTTTGATTGCCGCTTGCCTCGCCTTCTACAAAAACATTTTTAACCTGTGATGTATTTTTTTCATTCATTGCGTCTTGATTGTTTAGTTGATAATTGATGTCATAACTATTTTCAAATGTTGCTTGATGTTGGCCTGCTTCTGTGATTGTCGAAGTGTAACGGACGATAAAGGAAGTAAAGCGTGCTTTATCCCGATAAAAACGTAAATTAAAGTCATTATCTGTCACGAAGTCAATTTTGCCATAACCCTGTTGCTCAAACTCGGCAAGTGAAATATATTTAGTTTCTTTGTCATTCACAATATCAAATGTAAAACTCTCTTTATTTAATTGTTGACCACTTCCTTGTCGATCCGCAATTGAAATATCTTCTGTGACATCGGATTTATTGAGGTTCACATTTAAAAACCAACGTACTTGATTTGACTCTCCAGCCAAATCGCCTACTTTATAAAAAAACGGATAGTCTTGCTCAATTTGGCCAGTCTCTGTGTTAGTCACTCCTTCAATCGTCAAACGTTGAGTCGCCGTTGCTGTTCCGAAATCCGTTTCTATCACATTCGGTTGCGAACTATTGGTGATAAGCGTTTTAATCCCGAAAGAAAAATGCCCATTCACATTATGTAAAGATTCAACTTTTTCGTTAAATGTTGCTACAACATGATCTTTATAGATAAAAACTTCCCCTAAACCATTTAAATTGATTTTTCGTGGTGAGCCATCGTTCTCGGTCATTCCAACTAATGCATTTGGTAAAGTTAAAGTAATAGTATCTCCAGGTTTTATTTTCTGATTCTCTTTGTCACTAAAAGATACTTTAATTGAGGTCATCTCTCCTTGATATAAAGTAGTGTGATCTAATTCTACTTTGTCAACGATTGAACTTTTGCTCAATTCGGCGCCAAACGAAATTGGACCAATCAATAACGCCCCCGCAATTGGTAGAATCATTACCAACAGTAACACTAAAAATTTTACACTTTTTGTCATAAAAAATTATTCACCCTTCTTTTCTCTTATTTTTTCCACTTAGTGGTCTTTTTCAGAAGTTGACAATAACAAAAAGATATGTCTCGTACAATATTAATGCTCATTTAAGTAGCCTTTTTTTAAATTTCTAATTCACTTCCTAAGGAAAACGTTTTATTATGGTAGTTACATTAGATAACATTTGTTACAAAATATCTAATGCTGCCAAGTTTGAGTTGCATAAATAACATATTTCACATCAATAATGAATAAAAATACTTATTTCATCCTCATTTTGTTTCCCAGGCCATTTATTCTTGTTATAATAAAGTTTATGAGATAAGGAGGAAAAGAATGAAAAATTCATATTTTGACGGTGGTTTAGCAACGTATATCGGGACTTCAATTTTAGCAACCTTGATTACTGTCTTTACATTAGGCATTTGCGCACCTTGGGGAATTTGTATGATGTACAACTGGAAAATCAAGCATACCGTTATTGATGGTAAACGCCTTTATTTTGACGGTACAGCTATGCAATTATTCGGTCATTGGATTAAATGGCTTTTATTAACTATAATTACTTTAGGAATTTATGGTTTTTGGTTGAATATCCGTTTGCAACAATGGATTACAAAACATACCCACACACTTTCATAAAAAGAGGAAGGATGAACTGAGTTACGGTCCATCCTTCCTCTTTTTATGAATATCTAACAGAGTGTTATCCTACTCTTTGAAAAAACAAGGAATTTATGCTATACTTTGATAAGTATCAAGGGATACTTATGTTATTTCGGGGGCGTTACGGATTCGACAGGCATAGTTGAGCTTGAATTGCGTTTCGTAGGTTACGGCTACGTTAAAACGTTACAGTTAAATATAACTGCTAAAAACGAAAACAATTCTTTCGCTTTAGCTGCCTAAAAACCAGCTAGCGAAGATCCTCCCGGCATCGCCCATGTGCTCGGGTCAGGGTCCTAATCGAAGTGGGATACGCTAAATTTTTCCGTCTGTAAAATTTAGAAGAGCTTACCAGACTAGCAATACAGAATGCCTGTCACTCGGCACGCTGTAAAGCGAACCTTTAAATGAGTGTCTATGAACGTAGAGATTTAAGTGGCAATATGTTTGGACGCGGGTTCGACTCCCGCCGTCTCCATTAAAAAGGAACTTGCTAAACGTTGTTAAATCAACGATTTAGTAAGTTCCTTATTTTCTTGGGAGTTGGACTGAACTCGGACTTTTGAGAAAAATCATAAAGAAAATAGAAAAAGGTATCAACTAATAATCAAAATTTGGTGAATACTTTCAAGAAAACATTATTAAAAAGGTAATCTTTTACATAACGAACCAATTTTCTGCTGAATAATTTCAATTTATTTAAATTATACTTGATTCGATTAGCTTCACATGGATATCCACTTTTTCTAAAATGAATCTCCATTGTAATTATTTCATATTTATGAATAGATATTCTAATGGATAAACCTGTAGAAATTTCGATTTATATTACCTTATAGAATCCAGATAACAAATTTGTATAATAAAAATAGATTCAATATTTTTGTATTTTATGTGGTAAAATTAATTAAATAATGTCAAAGGAGATTCTCAAAATGGGTTACGTAAATTTCACTATAAAAAATTTAATTAAGAAAATAGATAACAATGAATATGTACTACCTGCGCTTCAAAGAGAATTTGTATGGAAACCAGAACAAATTGAAAGATTATTCGATTCCATTATGAAAGGATATCCCATCGGCTCGTTCTTATTTTGGAACGTCCAAAATGAAAATATAAATAAATATGAATTTTATAACATATTAAAAGAATACCATCAAAGAGATGCTAGACATAATACAAAAATCAATATTTCACATAAAGATAGTGTTACAGCAATACTAGATGGGCAACAAAGAATAACATCTATCTATATAGCTTTGAAAGGTACCTACAGCTACAAAATAAAAGGAGCATGGAAAAATAATGACAATGCTTATCCTTCGAGACAGCTTTATTTAAATATCGTTTCTCCAAATTTAGATACCAACAAAGATGTTCAATTTGATTTTAGATTTTTAACTAATGAGGAAGCAGAAGATTTTACCGAAGATACTCTTTGGTACCCTGTCTCCGATATTTTGCAATTTGAAGTAGGTGAAATGTTTACTGTGATTGCTAGATATCAAGAGCTTTATCGGAAAAATTTTCCTAATGAATCCGTTGAAAAAACAAGTTATATTATGAATTCTTTAGGAACTTTACATCAAATGATGGAAAAAGATATATTGGCATATTATGAAGAAAACTCACAAGAAATTGATAAGGTTTTAGATATCTTTATCAGAATGAATAGCGGTGGTACTACGCTAACTTATTCTGACCTTTTGCTTTCTTTAGCGACTGCTAAATGGCAAAATCTGAATGCTCGAGAAGAAATTTATTCATTAGTTGATGAACTAAATATGATAGGAAACGGTTTCAATTTTAACAAAGATAATATTTTAAAGGCTGCTTTAGTGTTAACTGATAAAAAGAATATTAAATTTAGAGCTTCCAATTTTGACAAACAAACCACAAACCTAATCGAAACTAACTGGGAAAAGACAAAAAAAGCAATATCTTTAGCAGTGAATTTACTTTCAAATTTTGGGTTTAATGGAGATACTTTAATTGCTAATAGTGTAATCATCCCTGTTGTTTATTACCTATACAAAATTGATTGCCCAAATAACTATTTAGAAGCTGATAGATACTTAAATGATAGGAATAAAATAAAATATTTTGTTCAGATTTCTTTGTTAAAAAGAATCTTTGGAGGAACTCCAGACTCAATATTACTTAAAATGAGAGAAAATATGCAGGATTTATCCGAAGGGTTCCCATTGTCAAAACTTCTTAAAGTTAGAGATACAAACAAATCTTTAATCATAACGGATGAAGACATTGATTATTTACTAGATACAAAAATTGGAAAGTACTCTTTCACACTTTTATCGGTAATTTTTCCAGCCATAGATTTAAAAAATAAGTTTCACCAAGATCATATATTCCCTTCAAGCAAATATAAAAATAAAAAGAATTTAAGAGAAATAGGTTATTCAGAAGAAGAAATAACATTTATTGTTGAACACATCGATACAATTGTAAATTTACAATTACTAGAAGGCATTCCTAATACAGAAAAAAATAATAAGTATTTCGATGATTGGATATTAAAAAGATATAATTCTAACGAGGAACTGGATTATTATCTAAATAGGAATTTACTAAATAAAGTTTATAAAAAGAATGAATTCATCCAAATGTATACAGATAGGAAGGAAGAATTAAGAAAAAGACTGCTACAAAACTTATCTTTTTAGACATCTTTTCAATTACTAATAACTATGTTTTATATCAAAGCTAGATAGTATAGAAATAAACTAACCCTATTATTCTTGCTAGTATTCCCTTCTCTATAGAATAATTCTAGCAAGAATAACATGAATAATAAAAATTATGTATTACTATTATTAACTATCGTGTTAGTCGGTTTAGTACTGACACTTTTTACTGTAATTAATTGGATTACTTACTCAGTGATCTTGTTAATTGTAGGCATATTAAGCAAAAGAAAGTAGTTGATTAAATGACTTACACTGAAAAAATCGAAAAATTAATAGACCTAGATTTAACGAGCTATCGTATTGCAAAAGAAACTGGTATCAGCACGCAATACATTGACAAAATCAGAAGTGGAAAAACAGCTATTGAAAATATTGGACTTGGAAAAGCGGAAATATTAGTAAAGTATTTTGATGATTTAGAAAAAAACATATCTTGATATGATGTAGTTTTTAGCTTCTATATTTCTAATATCAATATTTTTTTCAACATCTTTTTTGATTCACAAAAAAAGACCCCAAAAAATTCTGTAGAATTAAAGTTACTGAACCCATTCTAAGTAGGAATCAAGTTATGCTAAGCTTATCAAAGAAACATTGAATAGTTTAAACCTGAATGTTATATAGGATACTTATATTTCCACCTTAAGTGTAATGAAATTTCTATGGCTTTTTTATAAGTATTACCTCTTAAACTGTTAATGTGGTTGTCGTGAACCATCTACATAACAGGTCAATAAAAAAATAAAGAGAAGGCTCGTTACCTCCTCTTACACTTCCTATCACATTATCTTTCTAAAACCACTTCATTTTCTTTTTCTCTTGGTGATTTTGGGTATTGCATAGAACATGGCTAAAAATATTATTGTTATCAAAAGAGTCTTTAAGATTTCAATTTCTCCTGAATCTATCCAAGTATACACAAAAGCGATGATAAAAGTAATTACTATTTCCGTAACATGATCTTTTAAATTCATTAACTTAACCCACATTGAACTGCCCATAAAGCTAGTTGTCCAGCTATAATAATAGCATTCGTCTTTAACCCATTGGCTTTAGCGAAGCGTAATACAGTCACTGCTAATTCTTTCCAAGCCTTCTTTTGTGCAGCTTTTACAATTGCGCTGATACTAATCATTGCAAAAAACTCATCTTTGATTTTGTTAGCAACGCAACTTCCTAATGCATTCCAATTAAAACGCGCTTGAACTACTGTTGAAGCATCAGAAATATTTACATTTAACTCCTTCTCAACTGAAGAAATCTCTTGCTGAGCAAAATTATTTTTGACATAGTTTTTAAAGTTATCTTCCGTCACTCCATTCGCATACATTTCTTCCAGTCCCTTTGCTACAGCCTCAACTTCTGAATCCTCTAGCTGGTCAGATGCATAAACACTTGTACCAGCGCTGATAAAAATACCTAATGTCATTAGTAATGCCATCGCCAAACAAAAAAATTTAGCCTTTTTTGTCACCTGTAATTCCATACATAAATCCCTACTTTCTTTTTCCTTGTTATAATCATAACAAGGAAAAAGATAATTTATCATCAAAATCCCTATTTGATGCTTATATTTTCCTATATATCCTAGAGTTGATTTTTCTCACTAGTGATCACATCAATTTGAACTAATGATTCAAAAAAAGACACAGGTTATTTGAGGTAGTGCTAGGTTCTATTTTGAAAACAACACTGCTCTCTTGAAATATTTTTTGAGCTTACCTAAACCTTCTGAAACGAATATAGAAAATAAAAAAAGAGTCCCCTTTCTCAAGGAAACTCTCAATTGCTAAGTCAAAATAACTTCACGTTATCTAAATCTTTTAAATCAATCCTATGGTTCGCGGAACAAAGGAGCTAAAAACTTAATAGAATAAATCGCACAAATTCCGACAATAATATAGATAATTTTTGCTAATGGTGTGGTTGCACCGCCACTAATTGTTGCAACTAAATCAAAATTAAATGCGCCAACTAATAACCAGTTTAAGCCTCCGACAATCAATAAAATTAAAGCAATAATATCCAGATATTTCATTTTTAACACTCCTTCCAAATTTGATAAGCCAAGAGTAACACGTTTATTCTTTATTTACGAAAATAATGATTCAGAAAAAAACTTTTTCCAATTATTTTCTCAAATCATTTTTTCATTATTAAGAATTTTATGATATAACTAAAGAGTAGACAAAAACAGATTCATTATCTCTGATAAGAAATGGTGGTTTATTATGCGTGCTAAGTTATTTTTAATTTTGCGGAATCGAGTGTTATCCCGTGTTGTCTTTGTCATTCTATTTTTACATGTGTTTTTTACCACAAATGATTTCACGGTGTTGCTGCTCCTCTTACTATTGAATTATTTACTCACGCTTGAAGATAGCGCGAAAAAAAACAGAAAAATCCAAACTTGGCAGGAATTTAAACAGTCGATTGATTGGCCCTTTGTCGCTTTTTATTCAGGGCTTGCTCTTTTAGTTATTTCGTTAATACTTCTGTTTCTCTGGTTCAATTATGCACGATAAGGAGGATTAAAAATTGAAAAGCTATTTTTTACTCTTTTTTTTAGTATGTTTAGCCTTTTCGTCATACTACTTTGGTTTTCTGGATATGATAGTAAGGGATTTCTATTGGCCCTTACAGATTTTCTAGGTTTTTCTATTATTCACCAAACGCCTGTGCTGGATACTTATTATTCCCAGCAGCCTTTAACAACCAGAACGTTGATTTCTTCTGGGCTTCATTTTTGTACTTATTTTTGCTTAGGTTTGGTCATTGATTTACTACGTAAAGGGTTTAAAAAAATAAAAACATAGTCACTTTTATTATACGAATCGTTAATTTCCATGCTTTCTGGTCGTCTTTTTCCGCCGCTTGTACCAGATAATGAAGCCGCTAATAATTAACGCACAGGCAATTAAAAGTAATGTCCATAATAGTAAATTTTGTTGTTGTGCCACTTTTTTCATCCCCGCTGCTGCTTTTTCTGGTTGATATGGGATACGATGTCCTCGAACTAATAACCGATGACTGTTTATCATATACGGTGTGCAAGTTAATAAAGTGACGAGATCTTGGCCAGACTCAATGTGTAAATCTTTTGTATCAGTTGGTTCAACGGTTTTTATTTGATCTACTTGATAAGCAAGCGTCTTCCCATTGACTTCGATATAAAATTCATCGCCTTTTTTTAATTCTGGCAAATCTGTAAATAATTTGGCTTGAGGGAGACCACGATGTCCTGAAATGACCGCATGTGTATTCGCACCACCTGTAGGATAGGAGGTTCCTTCTAACAAGGAGCTTCCTTTTTCCAATAGTAATGCATTCGTTTTATCAAAAATTGGTAAACGGACATTTATTTTTGGAATGGTTAAAACACCAATCGTATGACTTTCAAAATAGGATTTGTCTGGTTTTTTCGTTGTTTTTTGCGTTTCAGAAAAAGGATCTAATCCAGGATTGCTGCCTTTTTTCGCTAATTCTTGGTTTTTCTTTTCCATTTTTTCTTGAAGTTCAGCCATTTCTTTGGTGTTTTCTTGGCTTGCTTTTGCTTGATAATGAGCGATAATTTGTTGATCCAGATAGTTATTTAATGCATCGCTAACAAAAGGATACGCAAATGCACCTATTCCAATAATCAGTAAAAGAATCATAAAACCATCAATGATACGACGTTTCTTTTTTGACTTCATTGCTTCCTCCTTAAAAATAAAGCATGAGAGCCTGGGACAGTGATTGGCCCAGGCTCTTTGTTTTTCTAAAAATTTCTTCGGTGATGCTAGAAATTAAGCATTTTCTTTTCTACGTCTAGCAAAGTAGACTCCTGCAATAAGTAGCAAGACTGCGCCACTTCCTAAGTAAACGTAGATTCCTTTGCCACCTGTTGAAGGTAAGGTACCTTTGTGTTTGTTTGGTACTTTTTCTGGTGAAACTAGGTTTTCTGTTGTGCCATATGATTGTTCATTGACCACAAATTCAATCCGATTTGTTAACAAGACATAATCATCAGGAGCTACAGTTTCTTCTAAATAATAGGTACCGTATTTAAGCCCTGTGATATCAACTAATCCATCAGCCGTTGTTGTAAAAGTAGTTGCTTCGGCTTTTGTTTTCACCCAAGTTGCTGCTTTCGTTGTTTCATCGATTTTCAAATAATTTGCTGTGTCACTGTTTTGATCACGAACGACAAAGGAAGCTCCCGCCAAGGCTTGTGTCGCTGTCACATCGCCATCGACTTTAATGAAACGTTTCCCACCTGTCACAACTTCAACAGTTGGTGGTGTTTGGTCGTCGGTATGACCGTTATCAACATTCGCCTCATTTTTAAAGCCTTTCGTAGGATCTGCTTTTTCATTTAAATGCATAAAGTAAACGAATTTTAGTGTGCCGCCTGGCGTTAACGTAGGAATATATGCTGGATTAACGGCGACAGTGAAGCCATTTGCTTGTTCAGTCACTTGATAATTTTCAGGAGCAATCACTGTATCCCCATCATATAACGCATAGGCATACTCTCCAGAAGTCACGTTATCAAAAGTTAAGGCTGCATCATGTTTATCAACTAAATTGAATTTGACGTATTTATTAGCGTCGCCTTCTTTGTCTGCAATCCCCAATGGAATATTTACAGAAATTTGATATTTAATTTTTTCGCCAATTGCCACATCTTTACCATCTAAGTTTGGTGTTGTTTTATCAACTTTAGAGGTATCATTTTTGACTGTTTTTTCAACAGGTGTTTGATTGTTTGCTTCAATTGTAAATGGTGTTTTTGTTTGATTTTCAATTAATTCTGCATTATTTGGAGCTTTTACTTCTTCTAAAATATACGAACCAACCTCAAGATTTTTAACTGTTAATTCTCCCGTTCCATTCTCTGCTTCTGTGAAATCATTTTCGCCAATTTCATAACTTTTCCCAGTAATAAAGCGTTTTGCTTGTTCTTTATCCGTTGTCCATGTATATAATCCATCTTTGACTCCTTGGATATATTTTACTGTGCCTGGTGTGCCTTCGCTTTTGGAAATAACAAATTCTGCGCCATTTAATCCTTCATTTTCAGCAGTTCCTACTTTTTTCACATGTAAACTACCATCATTGGCTACCACATTTTTAGGATAAATATGAACAACCGCTAATTCTTCTGTTCCATATTTATAGGAACCATCTGTTTGCTTGATCATTTCGTAAACTGGGAACGCCACCACCATATTCGTAGCAGCAACTACACCCTCTTTTGGTTCTTCTTTAATGGTATACACTGCATCTTTACCATTTTGTTTTTTAGGTAACTGAACAGTGACATTCCCATTTGCATCGGTGATTCCTTGAGCAACAGGTTTCCCAGGAGTTAAACTTTGGACAGCTTGTTTAGCTGCATCAACGCTTGCGCCTGCCGCTCGTTGCTCGTAAAATTCGCTCGTCACGTTATAAATACTAAACGTCACATCTGCCAGTCCTTGATATTTATCAAACTCGCTCATTTCTTTCCCGCTATTTTGAATAAGCGGATCTGGTAAATCCGTCATTTTCTTTTTGTGAATCACGAGCTGTGCGCTCTCCCCATTTTCTTCTGCAAATGCAGTTGTTGTCCCTAATACACTCGTAAAAAGTGGCAAAATTAGTAACAAGGTACTAACGGTGTACCAAACTTTTTTTAATTGCTTCATTTTCTCTCTCCTCTTTTTTGTTTTTGATAAAATAGCCAAATGACTACCATCCCAATGATTAGCAGGCCTGCAATCGTCAACCAAATAGAACGTTCTTCATTTGTTTTTGGTAAGAAGCCTGACTCTTTTACTTTTTTATTGATTACATGTAACGGTGCTGTTCGTTGTCCGTTCGTTGCATAAGAATTTTTTTCCACCGTAAAAGGAATTTCTGTTTGATTCAGAAGATAACCTTTTGGTGCAGAGATTTCTTCTAAGAAGTACTGGCCATCTTTTAAGCCTTTAACTGAAAATTCACCGGCTTGATTAGACGTGAATTTTTTAGCTAATGCTTTTTCTTTTTGCCAACGATACCCGTTTGCTGTTTCATTGAGGTATTCCCTCGCTTGATTTTTGACGATAAAAACAGCCTCTGGCAAGGTGATTTTCGCATTTTCACTATCAACTTTGACAAAAGACTTGCCGCCTGTACGAACTGCGGCTCTTTTAGTCAAGGTATGCTTGTCCGTGACTAATTGTCCTTCGTTGTTAATCGCAGTGTCTGGTTCAGCGGTCTTTTCTAAACGCATTTGATACGACACAGTCATTGTTTGATTTGCAAAGTTTTGTAAGTCTTTAATTGAAAAATCAAGCGTAAATCCATGCTTTTGCGTCGTCAGTGTGTAACCTGTAGTAACTGTTTTTCCAGCCATTTTTACCTCAATTGATTCTGGTAAAAGTGTCAACGTTGTATCCGCCTTATCTGACAAACGGAATTCCTGATATCCTAAAATATTCGCTGGAATCTGAGTCGTTAACTGATAGTTAATGTGCTCTCCTTGATTAAAGCCTTGTTGCTTATCGAGTACCGTTTTTTCAAGTGGTGGTAAGTCATAGGCATTTTCTTCATTTTTTGGATATAAATGAATATGCGTTAACGATTGCCCTTGTGGATCTTGAACAGGCAAAATCACTACTAGGTTGCTAGCTTTTTCCTTTACCACTTCTGGTGCTTCCGCTTCAACAAATAAATAGGCTTTATCTCGTTGCTGCGAATCTTTGCTAGCTAATGAAAAAGAAACCACTCCATCTTCTCCATTTATTGTCTGTGTTTTATTTTCTGCGATCGGTTTTCTATTTGTTGCACCGGTTTCTGCTAATTGACGCTGTGCCTCTTGGACCGTTTTTCCTTCAGAACGAAGCTGATAAAACGGATCCGTCACATCATAGACTTGATAAGTGACGTCATTTAAGCCCCGATAATTTTGAAGCAGCGTTCCCTCTTCCCCTGTGTTTTGCTGCTGTTCTGGTAATTGACCATCAGGGAACAATAATTTGTGCAACGTAACTTGAACGCTTGCTTGCGATGCTTCTGCTAATGCTTGCTGTGAAAACCCGAAAAGAGCGAGTAGCATGACGCAAATACTTAACCAACGTGCGTTTTTCATTGATTACACACTCCCTTCTGGTCGTCTAATAAAGAGATAAACACCCGCTATCACGAATGTACTAATCGCTATCAAGTAAAACCACAAGCGTCCTATGCCACCAGTTTCAGGTAAAGGAACCTTTGCTTGGTTAGTAACATCTAAAGTAATTTGATTATTCTTCTCTCCAGAAATTAAAACATCTGCTACTTTTTCCCCATCTATCGTGACTGAACCATCTTCGCGAATTATTAATTCGATTGGTTCTTTTAACCCCTGATATCCTTCTGGCGTAAAGGTTTCTGTTAGGACATATTTCCCTGGTTTTAAGTTTTCAAAAACAAAAGTATCCGTTTCTTTGCCATCTTTTGGTAATTCAATATCCGTATCTGGTCCTGTTAAACGGAATTTCGCTCCTTTAAGTGGCGTCTGATTATCGGCTTTTTTATGAACCGTTAAGTCAAAAGGTTTCAAATGATTTTGATGTGTCAGTGTCCATTCTGGCGCATTTTCTTCAATATTTTTGCCTGCATAGTGAATTTCCCCATATTTATCAACAGTAAATTCATAATTTCCAGCAAGAGTGTCGTATCCTAATGGTCCTGATTGTTCCACCATTCGATACTCACCAGGTTCACTAATTTTAAAATAGCTCAATCCTGCAGTATCTGTTTTTTGAGTTGCCACAGTTTGGTAACTTCCTTGAGCATTTTTTCTTTGCAACGCAAAAGTCGCCTCTGCTAAGTTCACTTGTTTGCCGTTTTGCATGGTGTATTTTCTAATTCTGATTGGCAAAGAAGAAAATTTATTTTCAATTTCCAATGGAATAACTTGATTTGTGGTGGCCACTTCTTGTCCATCGATGCTTACTTTGCCTTGCTCATTCACCTCAATTTGCCAAGTCGTTTTCTTGCCTAACTCATGTCCTACAGGTGCTTTTACTTCAGTTAATGTATAGCGTTCCCCTTTTTGTAGGCGCACATCTTTTGGCAAGGAATAGCTACCATCTTTATTGTCCACTAATGTGGTTTGAACATTTTTACCACTCAATTCAAAGACGGCTCCCACTAAGTTTTTCTCACCTGAGGAAGAATTTTTGATTACTTTTAAATCTAATGGCTTGAACTGCTTCGTGTTTTTCCAAGTAGTATCGTCGATTTTTTCTTGACTGTAACCAGGAACTGCTAATTCACGGGTTGTTTGGTAATTGAAAGCTTGTCCTTGATTGTTGTATTGGGGAAGTCCAAGAACTTCTTGATAGCTTTCATCCGCGGTTTTAGAAAGTTGGGTTACATTTTTGCGCTCCCAACTATTGCTGGTATCATTTTCTGGTTTTGATAATTTAATATACCCAGTTTGCCAGTTGGCTGTGTCAGTTACTTGCTTTCTACTAATTTCATAAATCACATTATCTGGCCGACTTGTTGGGTCTTGATCATACTCTTCCCAGATTTTTTTCACGTTTAACTTCACGCCAGGTGCTTTTCCCGAAGGAACCCCAAAATCAACTTTTTCAGGGGCCGTGGCTAATGGCTGAAACGTTGTCCGACCATTCATTTGATACCAAAAATCAGGTTTGAAGTTTTCTGACTCTGTTTGAATACGTACTTGATAATGAATTTGAATTTCTTGCCCTTTACCCAAATAAATCTCATTACTATTAATTGTAGCGCCTGTTAGCGACACTTCTGGTAATGTTTGAACCTGAACAGGACCCACACTTTTCATTGATAATGTATTTGGCTCGTATTTAAAAGGTTCAGCAATTGGATCAACTACTTTTCCGTTTACAACCGTTCCTGAAATTTGAACGGCTTTTTTCGCTAAATAATCAGAAATGTCTGGTGCATAATCCGCGGATTCATAATAAAGGTCTCCATTTTCATCGGCTGACACCATCTCACGCATTTTATCTTCAACTTGTTGTTTAGATAAATTAGCTCGTGGATCGCTTTGCAATTGAATGCCCAATCCATGTATTTCAATCCCACGTTGCTTTAAGGCCATTGCCTCACCTATCGTGGCGATAAACGTACTGTTAATCCGTTTATTGATATTGTTTTGATCTGGCGCATTATAGCTACCAGAGATATAAGAAGTGCTACCTGGTTGATCTTGTCGATTCGTAAATTGTGTCCCGTAAAAGCGACCATCCGCCTCTGTTTGAACTCGACTCACTTTATAAGAGAAGGTTGGGACGCCATCCGTTAAAAGTACAATAACTTTCTTATGTCCATTTGGCGTTGCTAACATATCACCAGCATCTCTTAATGCTTTTTGAGTGAAAGTTCCTCCTCTAGTGCTACTTGGCGTAATATTTTTAATTGGATTTTTGACTGTATCAAACGGCCCCATTTGAATGGCGTTGTTATTATAACCGTCACTTGAGTAGCCAACATAGCCCATGTTGATGTTATTGGTAATACCGCTATCTGCCAATGTATCAACAAAACGGTTCACTCCTTTTTGAACTTCACCAATCCGATTGTTTTCATTCATACTTCCGGACCAGTCAACGACTAAGACCAAATCCAATGGCGTGATTTCTTTTTGAACATTTCCACGCACATTAAGATATACATCAAAAAGCCCTGGTGTTGTTGTTTCTCTAGCATATTTTCGGATGGCATAATCGGCTTGGTCTCCTGTACCGCCATACTCAATATAAGAATTTGTGCGATTAGTAGGGTCCCCATTCCAACTCGTTTGGCCATCCCATTGGGCACCACCATCTTTATTCCCTTGATGGTTTAACACATTTTGATTGCCTGTGGGCTGCCAATTAGCTGTCGGATAAGTCCCAGAATTATCCGTCGTGTATTGTGGTGCAATTAAAGGCAGTGCCAGATTCGCTCTCAAAGTAGCTGGCGCCATTCTTGCTTCTGCAAATGGATTGGTTACCTCTTCTGTTGCGGTCGGCTGTTCTGTTTTTTCTGGAGCCGAATCATTTTTGTTAGTTTCTTTCGTATTTTCTGGTACAGTTATTTTTTCTGGTTCAGTTGATTCTTTAGCAGAATCCTCTACTGTTATTTTTTCAGAAGTAACTGAAACATCATATTCGTTGTTTTCATACAATAACTTAGGTGGCTGAGCTGTTTGAAGCGAACTTTGCTCAACAGCTAACGAAAGCTGTACCGGCTTTTTTACTTGTGCGTCCAAAGTCAGATAAAGCGTACCATTAGTCACTTGGTAAGAATATCCGTCTTTTTCAATTACAGCAGTATCCATGAACTGTGCATTTTTCAATTGAATTTCTCGTTGTAATGGCTGCTCTGTTTGGTTGAGAAGATTTAACTCGATATTAATATTCGTTTTATCATTCTCATCTGTTATCATTTGAGCGGATGTAATTTCAACTTCTTTGGCTGTTTCTGCATAGCCAATGAGCGGTATGAAATAGGATGAGACAAGTAAAAAGACTACGCCGAAAACCCCAAATTTCTTTAGTAATTTAATGTCTGTTCTCTCCTTTCTTTTATGAATTAACAGTTAAATTAGAATTGCCTAGCACGTAAAATTTCATTATTCTAATCTGATAATTATTATACAGAGAAGGAGCTCATTAAATCACACCAGCTTTCATACCAAGCGGTTTCATTTCTGAAATTGCGTTATTGTTTCGATGATTGTTTCATTAAAGTAAAGGACTTGGGAGGAAACAATATGATTAGGTTTTTAGAAAAAAATTATCGGAAAATGGAAGAAATCATTCGTGTCTTATCCATTTCTGATAAATGGATGACTAAAAAAGAACTTGCAAAATATATTGGTAGTTCTGAGTCTACTTTTATTCGTTATATTGAGGAGATTAAACAGCGTTGGGGCGAAAGTTTAACCATTAAAACATCGCATAAATTAGGCTATCGTTTAGAAAACTTTAATGTGTCCTTATATTTAAACGTACTGACGGATATGGCAAAAACGTCAACGACCACCCAATTGCTCCATGAGTTTATCCAAAATCCTGGCAAAACCATCGAATATTATTGCGATACCATCAATATTAGTCGCTCTTCTTTTGCTCGAAAATTGAAGCAGTGTAATCAGGTCTTGGAAACTTACTCTCTTCGCGTTATCGTTGATCAAGGCTATCAATTAACTAGCCAAACAGAAGAATTGCCTTTACGTATTTTTACAACCTTTTTCTTTTTAATGTATTATGGTCATTATGAATTGCCTTATCAATTAGATAAGCAGGAAATCAAACAATTAATGCGTCGTAATCAATGCCAATTAAATATTATTAGTATGGATAACAGTTATGAACACGATTTCTTTATTATGTATTTTATTGTTGATTTATTAAGAGAGCATCAAGGATTTCAACAACGTTTCCAGAAAAAAACAGATAAAAAGAGTCCAATCAAAATGGAAGATTATCTTTTACTCAGTCGTCATTTTACTGGACTCAGCCGTGAAACCTATCGGGAAGTTCTCCGATATTTTCAAAGAGGCGCTTTTCAGCAATACTACTCCGAAGACCAAGAAGTCATCAGTCAAAGAATACGTGAAAATTTAAAATTTAATGCTTTTTCACAGATTGAACAATTAACAGAAGAAGTCGTCGACTTCGCTGTTCACTTGTTAACCTGTCTTTATTTGTTTTCTCAATTAGTGCCTTTTGACACCTCCGAATTGACACAAAGGGCCACCTTTTTCACTCGACAAATTCATTTTACTCAGCTTCACTTATATGCACGATTAAAAGCAGAATTGCATTTCTTTTCCGCTCTTTTAGAAACAAATCTATTAAACTATTCATCTTCTTATATTTTTTGGTTGCTTAATACTTTTCCAGAAATTAACCAGAGTTTCGACTCAAAAAAGATTTTGATTATTAGCGACATGGGCCTGAATCATAGTCAATATATTGGAAACTATGTCCACGATATTTTAGCTTTGCATCGGATTCGTTCAAATACGTTAGCAATTACGGAAGAACAATTAGGTGACCATCGACTCGAAGAATTTGACTTGATTATTACCAATCAACCAATTATTGAAACCAGCGTTCCAAGTATTTTAATTAATGATGCTATCTTATTTTCTAACAAAAGAGAATTGCTCGATTTATTAAACTTTTAACGTCTTAATGGTTTTCCCTATCTACCAAAAAGATAGCCCTTTTAGCAAGAACCGCGTAATGTGAGGTGCCATCATACAGAAGATATTTTTCTGAAATAAAAAAGAAAATAGGACATAAGTCGAAATGACTTATGTCCTATTTTCACTCTTAAGATAATCAGCTAAACGAAACCAGCAAATTAAATTTCTGATTGATTCACTGGCCATCTTGTGTGACTTTTACTTGGCAAAATTAATGTAATGAAGATCACTAAAGTACCGATAAAAGGAAGTAAATAGAATAAAATCCACCAGTTACTGTGGTCGCGATCATGCAGTCTTCTTGCTCGAACAGTAAAGTTTGCCAACCAAATTAAAGCAGTCAGCAAGAAAAAGATAATGGTCACGGTATTCCATTCTTTAATGATTGTTCCATCATTGGGTGTTACTTCAATATATCTGTAAACGCCCGTAATTGCTGAATAAATCCCTAACACCAAATAATTAATTAATTGTGGCCACCAATATTGTGCTCGTGTTGCTGACGCATTCATTGTTGTAATATTATTCCAGTATTCTCTATACGCGTTAAACATATTATCACCCCCGCATTAACTATTACAGAAGTCTTTCGTTTTGTCAAAGAATAACGTTATTTTATGCCGCTTAATGACACGTCCATGTGCCTTCCTTAAACTCACACGAAGCTGACCCTTCAGAAGAAGGAGTTAATGAAACTAACGGTTGCTGTTGTTTTTCTTCTGCGAGAATTTTTTGAATAGTTTGGCTGATTTGCTGTTTCGGTACTGCACCATTAATTAAATATTTTTGATTAATGATTAGTGCGGGAACTCCTTGTAAACCATAAGCAGAAGCTAGCGCGAAATCTTCTTGAACCGCCGTCCAAACAGCCTCGGAAGCAACAGCTTCTTTCCATAAAGCAAAATCAATCGTTGTCTCTTTTACTAGCTCCTCAATTACTTCTGGCTCTTCAATATTTAAACTTCTCATAAATAAACCTTCTTGTAACTTATCAAACAGTAACCAATAGGTGTCTTGGTTGCCAATGTATCCAGCTGCTTTTGCTGCTAATAATGCATTCTTTGATGTTGGAAAATCAAATCGTTGCTTCCTCATCCCTTCAATATTAAAACGATGCTTTGAATCGTTTTGATTGGCATGCACCCAATGCGTCAAAACTTCTTCTTTTACTGCTGCTCGTGAGCCAAACATTGTTTCAAAATCGTTTGCTGACCATCCCAACGCAAACGACCGATGAATCAATTCAATTTCAGGAAATTCTTGTTGAATCTCATGCATGCGGTCAGACATTGGAAAACAAAAACTACAAATAACATCATGGAAAAATTCTATTTTCATCCTTACCCTCCAGTAACTCTTTTTTCAAAACAGATTGAACTAAATTTACCATTTTACTTACTAAAAGTAAACAAATGAAGCCAATTAAAAGAAAAAGGTGAAACAAAATGCGCTATGGCTTTTGTCTCACCTGTTCTATCTACTTATTCTGATATGTCCATTCCATTACCCGCTCGCCATTCGTATCTAATTCACCATTAAATACAAAACCGAGTTGTTGATACAACCGAATTGCTGAGCTGTTCGTATCATAAACACTCAAGTATAGCTTGTTTGTTTGGTATTTTTCTATTAGCATTAACATTAAAAGTCGACAGGCTGCTTTCCCATAACCTTGTCCTTGGAACCGTTGATCAATTAAAAAGCGGTCTAGCCAAACGCGCCCATCTTGCCAACGTCCATACATGGCATAGCCGATTAATTGATTGCCGTCATAAATACCTGCCGATTCCCATTCTGGAAATTGGTCCGATTCTTTTAGATTTTCTGCCATTGATTCAATGAAGGTTTGTTGTTCAGCGAAAACTTGTAAGTTTTCCACTGCTTTACGATTATCGCTTGTTACTTTTTCAAAATGTATTTCCATTGTTTTCACCTAATTAGTTGTTATTTTCTGCATACTTATATTCTTTCTTGCTTCTTATTTTAACATACTTATTTCCCTTTGCTTTCTCTAACTCTCTGTGATTATACGTTTCTCTTTTTTATGGGAAATCTTCCCTATAAATGGAGACTCTTTTCAAGAGATTTCTTTTTACACTACCCGTTTCAAATGATATAAATGATATATAGAGTGTTTTAACTATGTGCAACATGATTAAAAGTTAACTGTTGGGGAGCAGTTAACTTTTTCTTTTTAACCACAAAAGAGAGGATCCGCTGTGAGAAATAACTGCAGTGGATGCTCCCTTTTGTATATTATTTATTTACTAGCCGATAGTTGAAAGCTTTCCCGTTACTCAGTAGTATCGATTTTGTCTTCTTGACTATCTAAAGAACGGTCAACTTTTTCGTCGTAACTTTCCATGGAATTTTCATTTTTATGTTTCTGCTTATCGACCGTTTTATCGACTTTTTCTTTCTGTCGATCAATTGTTTTTTCCATCTCTTCGCCAGCCGAGGTACAACCACTCAGTAAAAAGAAACTTGTGAATAAAAACGCTGACAAGATAACTGTTTTTCCGATTTTTGTTTTCATAAACTCACCTCTCGTTTAATTTAAAAAAACGTCCCGATAAAACATTGTTCCCTTGATTATTTACTCACAATTAGCGAACGACTAAGACATTGCACAAAGCATGGTTAACCACATAATCTGTAGTAGAACCAATTAAGGTTCGTTGAATAGCACCTCTTCCCGTGGCACCTAGCACAATTAAATCTATGGCATAATTTTCAGAAATCGTGTTGGCAAGATAACGTTTTGGGCTCCCAAGCTCAACAATTTTTTTGACTGTTTTTACACCAATTTCACTCGCTTGTTTTGCCTTTTCAGTGAGCATCTCTTCTGACTTGTGTTTTTCTAAATCATACAATTCTTCAAAAGAAAATGGACTCGTCGTAAATTCAGCATCATTAATAATTGTAGCTAAATAAAGAGTGGCTTGTTCCTCTTTGGCAATCCTGACAGCTTCATGAAAAGCTTTTTCAGATTGATCTGAGCCATCAAGAGCAACCAAAATATGTTGATATACTGACATTTTATCCGCCTCCTTAACCAAATTAAGAATCAAAACTAACACAACAGCTGTGTTACATTTTAGTGGCTATTTGTTGTAATTTTTCCACGGTTAATGCTTGATAATTTGTTTCTTCAAGTAGTCCCGTTTGAATTTCAACAGAAACATCTTCCGTACATGTTTCTAAAAACCTTGTGGCATAATCAAACTGTTGCTCTAAGAATGTTTCATATTCCAGTCGACAACGTAAAAATTCTTTCGCGGTATCCGAAACATGTAAACACATGCGGCGCTTATTCGCTTTCTTGGTTATCACAAAATAGGTTCCCTCTAAAATCGTGGTAATCTCTTCAATAATATACGCTGCATCTTTTACCATTCCGTCAATCCAGTCCTTTATTTGTTTTCAGTGTCGTTGCTTTTTTCTTTGTCGTCACTTAACAGCTCTTTAATTTTTTCACGATTGTCGTATAACTTTTTTCCTACGCCCACTAAGGCGCCGCCTGCCAATAACTTTGTTAAAAAACCGCCATTTGCGTTTGTTTTTTTGCCATGGTGTCCTTTTAAATGATGTCCCATCCTAGCCACCTCCATAATTTTTATTTCTATTACCTATGAACATTATCTCATATGTTTTCACAAAACGCACGTATAACAATAGTTTTTTAATCAAGGCTCGACCACTTTGTAAACTCATGACTTTTAATATGCCGAATCTCTTCAAATAAAATATGTGTATGTCCAACTTTTGCATACTCCATTGAACTCATCCCTTCAAAAACACCAACAATTGGCGGTTGAACACGGCCAAAATCATCCAATGTATTCAATTGGATTTCTAAAACCTGGTTATTTTTTAAAGACTGCTCTAAGTATTCTTCAATTTCTTCTGTTGTCTGTTGCGGTAAGCGTTCAAACGCTCTCTTAGAATATTCGTCAGAAGCTTCGATTCCTTCTTGTAACTCCCCCAATGCAAAAGCGGTCGCCCATTTCAGTTCAAAGGGCCGATCATGGTACTCATTATAAGGTGTAAATTCTTTTTTTGTTCGTTTCATGATGTTATCCTCCTAAACCGACATTTCCTCCAGCATGTCCACCGACTAATCCTGAACGATGAATTGCCGTCGCGCCTTCCAACAAAGAAGAGGCGTGGATTAAAGCTTGAAAGCCAAATTTTTGTCGGATTTTATCAATCAGATAGTTTAACTCCATTTCACTAATTTGCTCTTCTGGTTCCGAAAATAAATCTAATTGTAAAGATTCATTCCAAACTAATTTCCCATATGAAAGCCCTAATTGCCGGACATCGGTCCCCGCTAGATAATGTTCTCTAAAAAGGGCTAATACATAGGTAATCAAAACTTTTGTATTGTTTGTTGCAGGAATCGTTTGTTGTTTTCGCCAACCAGTTCGTCCTTCACGGTCAATTTGACCTTTGGAATAACCAACGTAGACTGTGATACATTCCGTTTGACAATGCGCTTTTCTTAAACGAGCAGCCACTTGTTCTGTCAGTTCCTTTAAGACTAGTTCAATCTGATCTCTTCGCGCATAATCTCTCGGTAAAATCTGACTATTCCCAAATGATTTTTCAGCTTTATGTGGTGCTTTTTTCCCTAAAAAGGTACGATCAATCCCCCATGAATGAGCATACAATTGAAGCCCCATCACGCCAAATGTTTCTTGTAAAAGATGCGGATTCGCTTGCGCTAACTCATATACAGAATCAATTCCTAAACGATTCAATCGTTTAGCCATTCTGCGACCAATCCCACAAAAATCTGTCAAAGAAGGCAACTGCCAGACAGTATCTGGTACACGATCATACCGCCATTCTGCAATAAAATCTGGCGAATGTTTGGCGCCATTGTCCAACGCCAATTTAGCCAGTAACGGATTGTCCCCTATCCCAACGGTCACATAAATACCCACATGATTATAAACGACTTTTTGGATAATCCGAGCCATTTTATAGGCGGTTTCACAATGAAAATAACTTAAAGAAGCCGTTACATCAAGAAATGATTCATCTACACTAAACACAGAGTGATCTTCATCTGCGACAAACTTTTTATATAAATTATTGATTTCTTGATTTTTTTTCATGTACAAATTCATTCGTGGCGGAACCACATATAAATCAGGATGAGCGGGCACTTGATTTTTACGCGTAACATTTGAAACACCTAAAACTTTTTTTGCCATTGGCGATGCTGATAAAACTAATCCCCCCGCATTTTCGGCATTACTCATCACTACTAACATCGTTTTCAACGGATCTAACCCACGTTCTGCGCATTCTACACTAGCGTAAAAACTTTTGCAATCAATACAAAGAATATCGCGACTAGGTTCTTTTTCATAATCAAATTTCATAAACATCACCTCACTTGCAAAACCATTATACGAACAAACGTTCGATTAATCAAGCGAACACTGTTTATTTTTTTGTTTTTTTCAAGAACGGTCGGTGATCAAAAAAAATAAGTATTCGGAATTTTTATATTCCAAATACTTATTTTTTCTTTTACATCTTATTTCGATTTAAAAATAACGATAAAAAGCCCGTTCCTAACAGAATTACTGCTGAAACATAATAAGGGAAAAAGTGATTGATATCAAATAAAGCTCCTGCTGCCATTGGTCCTAAAATATTACCAAAACTTGTAAATGTCGAATTTAGTCCGTTGATGGTTCCTTGTTGATCTCCAGCATGTTTGGATAAATAAGTAGTTACTGCTGGTCTAAACAAGTCAAACGCTAAAAAGACAATAAACGTTGAAAATACAACAACTAAATTATTTTTTGTAAAGGCAATCACGGCAATAAAAATGGCACTTGCAAAAAAGGTTAATTGGATTAAACCCATTTCACCTATTTTTTGGACGATTGCATCAAAGAAAAACAACTGACAAATCAACGCTAAAATACCACTAACCGTAATCACGATTGCTATTTCACTTGTGGTAAAGCCAAAATTAATAGTCGCCATAATACTATAAATAGATTCGAACGCTTGCAGGCCAAAAGAGGAAATTAAGATAATCACAAATAATGAGGTAAACATTGGATTTCTTAAAATATCCATAAATGAACCTTTTTTCGCTTCAACAGCGGCTAAAATTCGTTTCTCCGGCTCCTTCAAAACAGTTAATGTCAAAATAAAACCAATAAATGCTAAAAATGCGGCCGCAAAAAATGGAGCGCGAATACCTAAATAAGCAATAAAACCACCAACTCCTGGTCCGATAATAAAACCACCACTAATTGCAGCTGACACAAGCCCCATCGCTTTCGGACGTTCAGAAATCGTGGTCATATCTGCCACAAAGGCTGTCACTGACGGCATTAATAAAGCGGCGGCAATCCCGCCTAAACCACGAGAAATATAAAAACCGCTTTTCGCTTGGGCTAAACCAAATAATAACTCAGAAATTGAAAAAACCAACATACCCGTCGCAATCATTTTTTTCCGTCCAATTTTATCCGAAAGGACACCTGCGATTGGCGATGTGATTAATTGGGCAATCGCAAAAATAGAAATCATCATTCCCATTGTGGTACCAGAAAAATGCATTTCTTCTTTTAATTGGGGAATTACGGGAATGACTAGGCCTACGCCTAGAAAAACAAGAAATAAGTTAGAAATTGCTAAGTACATCATACTATTTTTTTTCGTCATAATTTGCCTCCTCCATAAAAAAACAGCCATCAAAAATGGCTATTTCTGTTTCTTTGTATGTACTTTCTTTGACAGTGTTTCGGCTGAAACACTCGTTGAGTCATTGAGATACATTTTACACTAATTCGCTGAAAATTTCACTAGTTTTTACTTATTTTTTTAAAGGAAATTGTTATTTTTTAAAGACATAACTTAAGTATCCAAGTATTTAATGAATCGCTTTTGTTTTTTATCAGAAACATAGCCAATGTGTTCATAAAATTGATGTGCTGCTGTACGCTGTTCCCCTGAATTTAAGCGAATCGCAGACAAGTTACACTTTTTAGCTTCCGTTTCTAGTTTCGTCATTAATTGTTTGCCAATTCCACGGCCTTCTGCTTCTTTTGCCACTGCTAACCCTAGAACGTTCAATAACGTTTGGGAATAAATTGTTTCATACAGTTGCGCATGCACATAGCCTAAAATCTTGCCTGTCTTCGTTTCTTCATAAACATATAAAAACTCTCTGTCACTGGCTAGTAGTAATTTCTCAATCTGTTTACAGGTCACGTCAACGGGAACTTCATAGCCCAATTGTTCTTTATTAATGATAGTTAACGCCGCTGCATCTGTTGGCTTCATTTTTCTAATCAAGGGTAACAACCTCCTAAATGATATTTATAGAGTATTACTTTGGCTACTCTATAGTTTTTTCGATAAATAAAGAACTAACTCATCATCATTAACACACCGTTCGTTTGGTTTCAGCTGCTTATTTTGAAACCAGACTCCTGAACCATCTGGCACATATCCTTGTTTGATATATAATCTTTGCGCTGCACCATAACCAGGATGCAGGCCTACTCCCAAAGAAACAGTATCTGCATAACTTTTGGCAACATTTTCTGCACGATTTAATAATAACCGCCCCACTCCTTGTTTTTGAAATGGTAAGAATACATTGAAATCAGCTATTTCAGGATATAAATTTTTAAAAGGTCCTTCCTTAGCTAATGGCAGTAACGTCACATACCCTAACAGCGTTGCCTTTTTCTCCGCTACAAAAACCGTTCGTTGCTTGACTAATTGTTCTTCTAAATAGTTCATCAAAATCTCTTGGCGAGCGTGGAGCAAAACCTGATAAACGGCGGAAACAGAACCAACTCCTTCGGAAATAAGCAAAATTCTCCAAAAATTAAAGAACAATTTCTGGAAATTTCTTCTTATTTCTCGGAGTTAAACAGTTCTGTCCCGACCTCCTTGAGTATCCAGCGCTAAGATATCTTTCTATTGCATTTCTCTAATAACCACTAGCTCAGACATCAGCCTTCCCTCCCAAAAAACGTTTTCATTTTATACAACGAAGCGAATAATTCTTCGCTCCCTTATTCATTTTCAAAAACCATCGAGTTGATGATATTTGGGCAAAACAGCAACACATGTTTTTTCTGAATTAACAGCAATAACGAACCCTTGCCATAAGGACCACGTCACCGCTTCACCTAATTTCTCTTTCACTCGTTGAATCATTTCAGTTTGCGTTAAGTCTCGTGCAGGAAAATGTTGAACTTTATCGTTACTGATTAAAAAAATAAATGATTCTGAAAAAGCTGTCATGACTTCAGGTGGTAAATTTTTTAATCGTTCTTGGTAATCCATTGAAACCACTCCTTCTTTTTTATCATACCACAACATCCATTTCTCTAAAAAGCGCAGCACTTACTACTGAATATCTGCTAAAATTTGCCTGATAATCTGCTTTTCAGACAGTTGTTCAGATAACCGCTGTTCTCCCGGAAACCCTAAATAATCTTCTGGTAGCCACCAACGTTTCATTTCCACGACACCAAATTCTTGATTCTTGTTTCTCTGGCTATGTCTTTTCAGCGTTTCTTCAAAAGAAAGATCAAAATAATAAACCTGAACGTTTCCTTCAAAGAGATGAATTATTTCCTGAAAAAAGGAATGATAAATGGCTTTTTGAAAAATCCCTTCAACAATCACATACTGGCATTCTTGATACCCAAAAGCCAGAGGTCGGGACAGGAGTGTTTAGCTTCAAGAAATAAGAAGGAATTTCCGAAAGATGCTTTTCGTCTTTCGAGGAATTTCAGCTTATTTCCGAAGAAGCTGCTCCTCTCCCGCCGTTTATCTCAAGATTCAAGTCTAAGAAGGTAAGTCGTTTCGACTTACCTCCAAAAGACTGTTTCATCTTTAACACGAAGCATTTCTCTGCGCACCACATCTTGAGAAATCAATAACAATTGTTCTTTAAGACACTGATGAAGCGCTTTAGCTATCGTTGTTTTACCACTACCAGAATTACCACGTAAAATAATTAATTTCGGTTGCATCTGTTTCCCTCCATTTTCTTGATTGTTGAAAACCAGCAGAAAAGAGCAAAAAACTTGGAAAAAACTCTCCAAGTTTTGCTGTTATTTTGATGAATGTTTCGTTGAATCTCGCTGAATGAATTCCGTTCCGACAATAATTTTTCTAGGAACTGGTGGGGTATTCAAGCATAACTCTTTCATTGTCTCAACGGCTAGCTCACCCATCCATTCAGTATGAACTTTAACTGTTGTTAATGTTGGTGAAACATATTTTGCGACACTAATATCATTAAAACCAATGATAGAAATATCTTCTGGCACACGAATTGCTGCTTCTTGTAACGCCCGCATCGCACCAATGGCCAACGTATCACTTGCAGCGAAAAAAGCGGTTGGACGAGTGTCCGCTTTTTCAATAAAGTCTTTCATCGCTTGATAGCCTTCTTCAACAGAAAAAGCTGCTTCGACAACCCATTCTTGATGATAAAGGTCCAAATCTTTTAAGGTTTCTTTAAAAGCGACAAAACGTGGATCAACCAATGCCACGCGGGACTCTTTCGTATATTCTTGCCCAGAAAGCATACCGATTTTCTGATGCCCTTGCGCCAAAAATTCTTGCACAATTGTTTTAACACTTCCAGCAAAATCAACAACAATGGAGTTTTGGCCAAAAGCCATTGCATCAAAGTCTACAAATAGAAGAGGTGCGCCTAAGGCGGCTAAGGCCGCCACTTGCTTTTCATCAAATTTCCCTAGGGCAATTGTCCCATCAAATCTTTTTTGAGACAGGTTTGTCAGGGATTCTTTGACTAAAAGAAAACCCAATTCCTCTGCCCGCTTTTCAACACCTAAACGAATCGATAAATAGTAAATATCATCCAGTTCTTCTGGATCGCTGAACCATTGGACAAACCGAATTTTCTTTTTGCCTGCTTGTTTTTTTCTGGCTCGCTTTTTATAATTTAACGTTTCTGCTGTTTCAAATATTTTCTTCTTCGTTTCATCACTAACTGATAATGTTTCATCATAGTTCAAAACTCTCGAAACTGTCGCTGAAGAAACACCGACTTGCTCTGCTATATCTTTAATGGTTACGATGTTCCTCACCTCAAATTAATCATTTTCAATACATTGAATAAATCGTTCAAAAGCACGACGGCCTTCTTCATCACGTTTAAAGACGCCGGCATCTGTTAAAATTTGAACAAAAATTGTCCCAATTCCTTGTTGGATCACTTCTTTGACATTGGCTTCAGTGATGGTTTGCTGACTGAGTTCATCCGCCCAAGCTCGATGACTTTCAGCAATTTGATTGGGTTGCTTTAATAAATACTTTTCGACTTCTCTTAATTCTTGTGCCAGCCTTGGTGGCAAAATAGCTAGTCCCATTACTTCAATTAAGCCAATATTTTCTTTCTTAATATGTTGTACTTCTGGATGTGGATGAAAAATGCCATCTGGAAATTCCTCCGAAACATTATTATCTCGTAAAACTAAATCCAATTCAAATAATGACCCTTTGCGTCGGGCAATTGGCGTAATCGTATGATGCGGTGTGCCATCTTCTGAATAGGCCCGAACTGAGACTCGTTCATCAGAATAATTGCGCCATTTGGTCAAAATTAATTCGGCTGCCTCAACTAGTTCCTCTTGATAATTACTTTGAAGACGAATCACAGACATCGGCCATTTTAAAATACCAGCAGTTATCTCAGGATATTTTTTCAAAGAAAATCTTGTTTCCATTGGTGCTAAATCCATTGGAAATGTATGACGTCCTGCTTGGTAATGATCATGAGATAAAATAGAACCACCAACAATTGGCAAATCTGCATTAGAGCCCACAAAATATTCAGGGAATAACTCCGTAATTTTAAGGAGCCGCTGGAACGTTTTTTTCTCGATTTTCATTTCTCGATGTTGTTGGTCCAAGAAAATCGCATGCTCATTATAGTAAGCATATGGCGAATATTGAAAGCCCCAAGCTTCGTCCTCTAAATTTAGTCGGATAATCCGATGGCTTGTCCGTGCTGGATAATTCACACGGCCATAATAGCCTTCATTCTCCATACATAACATACACGCTGGATATTTTTTTTGACTCATTTTCTTTTCAGCCAAAATTTTTCGAGCATCCTTTTCTGGCTTCGATAAGTTAATGGTAACTTCTAGTTTACCATAGGGTGAGTCCATTGGGAAAATAATATTTTTGGCGATTGCTTTCGTTTTAATGTAGTTATTCGTTTTACATAACTGATAAAAATAATCCGTTGCTTTTCGTGGAGACTCTTGATAATAGTCCATAAACTTCCGATTAATAGTGGTTGGGGTCGGCGTAATAAAATCCATTAACTCCGCTTCTAGTTGTTCTGCTTCCGTAATTGAGTCATCGATTTGGTGATTGGCTTGTGCAATGTTTAAAAGCTGTTCCACCACATGCAACGGTTCTTGTTCACAAGCAACTGCTTCTGGTTGTTCAAAAAAATCACAGCCAACTAGTTTGGCAATCCGATTCGTCAAATAATAGCGGTCTGTTTCCGTCCAATCGCCATTTTCTATGATTATCTCTACAAATGCAGCAATCCATTTACTACTTTCTTTCATCATCTGATGTTCTCCTATTCATTATAGCCTTGAGGATGTTTCACATGCCATTGCCAAGCGGTGGCGATAATGTCCTTGACCTCAGTTACTTCTGGTTGCCAGCCTAAAATTCGTTTGGCTTTTTCACTAGAAGCAATTAACGTACTAGGATCCCCTGCTCGGCGTGGCGCGATTCTCGCAGGAATTTCTTGACCTGTCACTTCACGTGCAGCATCTAACATTTCTTTAACAGAATAGCCGTTGTTGCTACCCAGGTTAAAGACGTCACTTTCGCCGCCATTTTTCAAGTATTCTAAAGCCAAAATATGTGCTGCAATCAAGTCTTCAATATAAACATAATCTCGAATGCACGTGCCATCTGGTGTATCATAATCATCCCCAAAAATACTTAGCTCTGCTCGTTGGCCTAATGCCACTTGTAAAATAATTGGCACAATATGCGTTTCTGGCGTGTGATCTTCACCAATTGAGGCATCTTTTTTTGCTCCTGCAACATTAAAATAACGCAAAGCAACATATTTCATTCCATAAGCGTTGTCGCACCATTTCATGATTTTTTCCATCATTAATTTACTTTCCCCATACGGATTTTTAGGATTCGTTGGGGTTTCTTCTGTAATAGGCATTGCTTTTGGTTCGCCATAAGTGGCCGCTGTGGAAGAAAAAACAATGTGTTTCACCCCGAATTCTTGCATGACTTCCAAGGCAATTTGAGTGCCGTGAACATTGTTATTGAAATACATTAACGGTTTCTCCACGGATTCTCCTACTAAAGAATTGGCCGCAAAGTGCAACACCCCTTCAATTGATTCCTTTTCAAAGATACTACGTAAAAAAGCTTTATCACGAATATCGCCTTCATAGAAAGTCGCTTGTTCATGAACTGCTGAACGATGCCCTGTTAATAAATTATCAACAACCACAACGGCATATCCTTTTGAAATTAATTGATCGACGGCATGTGAGCCGATGTAGCCTGCGCCACCTAATACTAAAATAGACATTTAAAGCCTTCCTTTCTAAAATAACTTTCTGGCACCATCATCAATTGATGCAGGATAAAAATCAGCAGCATAGCCAATTTTATCTTGATAACTCTGGCCAACAGCCTCAATAAATGCATCTATATTTTTCTTTGGTACCAAAGCAATACTACAACCGCCAAACCCTGCACCAGTCATCCGTGCGCCCAAAACGCCTGGTTGTTCTTGCGCACAAGCCACTAAGGTATCCAACTCAATACCGGTTACTTCGTAATCTTTTTTTAGCGAACGATGTGAGGCATTTAATAATAAGCCAAATTCTTCCAAATCCCCTTCAGTTAGCGCTTGTTTTGCCAATAAAGTTCGTTCATTTTCTGTGACGGCATGACGCGCTCGTTTAATCAACGTTGGATCTCCAATCAATGCTTGATATTGTTCAAATGTCTCGCTGTCTAATTCACCTAAAAATTCAATAGATAACTCTTTTTGAAGCAAACGAACGGCTTCTTCGCATTCTGCACGGCGTTCATTATATTTTGAATCTGCTAATTCACGACGTTTGTTAGTATTCATAATAACAATCGTATACTCACCTAATTTGGCGGGAACCATTTCATAGTGCATATTATTGGTATCTAGTAGAATAGCTTGATCTTTTTCTCCCATCCCCACGGCAAATTGGTCCATAATTCCTGAATTAACGCCAATAAATTCATTCTCCACTTTTTTACCGATTTGCACCAATTCAAGCATTGGACAGTGTAAAGCATATAAATCATTACAGATCGTCCCCATTAAAAGTTCAATAGAAGCAGAAGAAGACAATCCAGCACCATTAGGAATCGTACCGTAGAAGAGCACATCTAAGCCAGAATCAATATTGTGTCCGCTTTCAATCAAGTAATTTAAAACGCCTTTAGGATAATTTGCCCAATCATCTGAATCTGAATAGGTTAAATCTTCTAATGTAAATTCGATGAGACCAACCTCTTTAAAATTATCAGAAAACATCCGAATTTTTTGGTCGTCTCTTTTTCTTGCCACACCAAATGTCCCTAAAGTAATAGCCGCTGGGAAAACATGACCGCCATTGTAATCTGTATGTTCACCAATCAAATTAATTCTTCCAGGGGCAAAATAACAGGCTGTCCCTTTCTCACCAAATATTTCTACAAATCGATTCATTAACAGTTCTTCCATCACTAATCGCTCCTTTCACTAGTAAACAAATTGTATAATATTTACTAAACTTTTGCAAATATTTACTTAACATTTTCTTGATTGTCATTTTGATTGAAAACGTGTACAATACAATTAAATAAAGATTTATTTTCTTAGCGTTTCTTTTTGACTATTTAAATAATCTAAAAAACAAAGTTAAATTTACTAAATATTTACTTGAAGGAAGGATTGATTATTTTGACTATTTCAACTGAATCATTTGGACAAGGAATGCTTCTTTACACACTGACGAATAAAAATGGTGTGACTTTAAAAGTAACAGATTTTGGTGCGCGAATTGTTGCGCTCGACGTTCCTCTTACAAAAAATGAATCCCGATCACTCGTGCTAGGCTTTCCCTCAGCAGATGAATATTTGTCTAAAGACGTATATTTTGGTGCAACAATTGGTCGAACAGCTGGCCGAATTGCCGATGGCTCCTTTGAACTAGCGGGTAAAACGTATCAAACGATGATTAATACTCCTACTCAAACAACACTTCACGGTGGCACACCTGGGTTTGAAAGTAAAAAATGGCACAGCGAAATCCAAGAGGCACAAGTGAATCCTTCTGTGAAATTTTGGCTAGAGAGTCCTGCTGGTGAAAATGGTTTTCCTGGAAATCTCACTGTTTCAGTCACGTATACATTGACTGAAGAAAATGAATGGCAAATTGAGTATCAGGCAACTACAGATGAACAAACACTTTTTAATCCAACCAATCATGTCTACTTTAATTTAACTGGAAATCCCGCAATCCCCATTGATGCGCATGAGTTACAAATAAATGCCCAAAAGTTTGTCCCGCTTGATGAAAGAGTTTTACCGCTTGGAGAATTAGCTTCCGTCGACCAGACAGCTTTTGATTTACAAAAACCTAAAAAATTAGCTGAGGTTTTTTCAAGTAACGATGAACAAATCCAAAAGATGAACGGCTTCGATCACCCTTTCATCTTAACCAATCATGATTTAATTAACCCAGATGTTATCTTAAAAAGTCCTACTAAAGATATCACCTTAGAAATGTTCACTGATCAACCTTCAGTTGTTATTTTTTCAGCAAATTTTGCTGATAACGGTCCCGATATTCAAGGGCAAAAATTAGTCAATCACGGAGCGCTCACATTTGAAACCCAAGTCTGTCCTGGTGCTGAAAGATTTCCGTTGTTCGGTTCTATCACCCTCTCACCTGAACAGGAATTTCACTCAACGACCCGTTTCAAACTAATTTATTAAGTGAAATGATGCTCTTAACCAAGCTTATCTTCGAACTAAAAAAGATAAGAATGGTTAAGAGCACTTCTATTATTTGACATTTTTAAACGCTCCATTTACACTATTTTCAATTAGAAAGGTGGTGATGTCTATGTATGCAATCAAATTTTTTCATGGCTATTTAACTGCAGATGGTAAACGTACGCGAGATAAATCAGGTTGTTTAGTTTACCACTCTGAAAAAGAAGCACAAAAATTAGCAGATAAAATTGGCGGGAGAGTTAAAAAAATTGGATAACCTTAGGTAAAGGATAGATAAGCAAGGCTATTTTGCTATCTGTCCTTTTTTATTTTACATATTCCTCGACTTATTGTATTGATTTGATACAATAGAGAAAAAGCCTAAAGGAGCGCTTACATGAAACAAAATGACTTTGATTATATGCAAATGTTAAAAGGTGAATTATATTACGCCCCCACCATTTTACCCGAAAACAAATCAACAAAAGGCAAGGTGTTAGCTCAAAAAATCAATCAACTTCCTATCGATAATGTGAAAGAAATTGTGGCCCTAGAAAAAGAATTATTAGGAAAAACTGGCAATGAGTTATATATCACCCCACCCCTCTATGTAGATTACGGTCGCCATATTGAGGTAGGAGAAAATTTTTATGCAAATATGGATTGCATTTTTTTAGATGTAAACAAAATCATCTTCGGTGATAATGTCATGGTTGGCCCTCGTGCTAGTTTTTATACTGCCGGCCATCCAATTGATCCAACGATTCGAACTGCAGAATTAGAATTCGGTACGCCAATTATTGTTGAAGATAACGTGTGGATTGGCGGAAGTGCCACCATTTTACCTGGCGTTACAATTGGAAAAAATGCTATTGTCGCTGCTGGTGCTGTGGTTACAAAAGACGTTCCTGCCAACACGATTGTTGGGGGTAATCCAGCAAAAGTCATTCGCAAAATTGATGAAAACGATCAGCAATTTTGGACAGAAAAGCAACGGCAGTATCAAATCGCTAAGAAGCAATTCTTTCATGAATAAAAAATCCCCAATCCAATGAAAATAACGGATTGGGGATTTTTTTAATCTTCTTCATAATAATTAAACATCCAATGGATGCCAAACTGATCTTTTAGGGAACCATACTTTTTGGACCAAAAAGTTTCAGATAACGGCATTGTAACAGTGCCACCTTCAGATAATCGTTTAAATAAGCGATCAATTTTTTCATCATCATCTGTGCTAACCACGAGCGAAAGGTTATTTCCTTCCATAACTTCAAAACCAAACATATCAGGAACATCTGAAATCATTACATAGGTTCCTTCAATAATGATACTTGCGTTCATCACTAAATCCTTTATCTCGTCGTTTATAGGATGCTCAGGATCTTCAGGTGCTTCGCCAAAAGTCATTAAATTTTGACATTTTGTATCAAAAACATCTTCATAGAACGCAATTGCTTCTTTTGCTTCACCTTTAAAATTTATATACAGCTCTAACAAATGACTCACCTTCTTTCATGATCAAATTTTATACTTTATTTTCTCATGATTTGTCAGAAAGCAAAAATAGTCTGCTTAAAAATCTGATTTTTCTAGTAACAAGGTAACAAATTTTTCCAAATACAGTTGGTCAACCGCATCATAGCTATTTGTTACACCACTATCAATATCTAAAACACCGACCAATTGATGATTTTTTACCATCGGTACAACGATTTCAGACATCGCAGCTGAGTCACAAGAAATATAATTGGCGTGTGTCTTCACGTTATCAACAATCAATGTAGCTTGTTTTTCCGCGGACTCACCACAGACACCTTTGCCCATTTTAATTCTGGTACAAGAGACTTTCCCTTGAAAAGGCCCCAAAACTAATTCTTCATCTTTATATAAATAATACCCAGCAAAAACGGTGTCTGGTAACGTTTGTGCAAGTAACGCGGACGAGTTTGCTAAATTTGCAATAGCATCCGTTTCTATTTCTAACAAACCGCTCAATTGTTGTAAGCACAATTCGTAGGCTGCTTTTTTGTTTTCTCTCGTTTGTTCAGTCATGCTTGGTTCATCTCCTTCATTTTGTCTTATTATAAAGGAAGATACGCAAAAGTGCTATGTTAAAGTGAGTCAAACAAACTTGAAACGCTGATACACGTTGTGAGCAGAAGCACTTTATAAGGATTAAACTGTGACGAGTAACCGCTGGACTGACACTATGCGTTGCTCAGAGCTGAACCCTGTTTCCTCTGTTTGGCTTTTTAGCATTCTATTTCTACCTAATTTTAAAGCAAGTTAAATCCATTGTCCTTTCAACATAATCTGGCGTTTCTGTGGTTTTCTAGCAATCACTTCTGCTGTAGAAGTTGCTTCTGTAAAAATAAAGTTTGCTTCGTCGCCTTCTGTAAACCAAAGGCGTTCTTCTTCAAATGAAAAAGGTGCTTCTTTGCCGCAGCCATGGACGTAAGCTTGAGTAAGTTGCTCTTCTGTAATCTTTCCTGTCATTTCACAAAAATTACGTAATTTTTCAAATAAATCACCTGAAACATTAGAACTCCAAGAGTCAAAAAAGCCATCACTACCTAAATGAACCGATACACCAGCTTGGCGTAACACATCAATTGGTGGCAATAAATAACGAGGATCATAAGGAATTGTAGACATAATCGCCGTTTGATGCGTTGCCAAGCGTTGGTATAGTTTTTCTTTTTCTGCTGGTCGTACATCTAGCAGCGCAAAGGCGTGACTGATAGCGGTTCGCTGAGTAAATTTTCGTTCTTCTAAAATGTCTAAAAATTTATCAATTGTATAAACGCCAACTTCCCCCGTATCATGCAAGTGGATATCGATTCCTACTTGAAATTCTTCTGCCAGATCGAAAATGGTTTCTAAAGATTCTTCAATTGCATAATCAATGCCTGCAGGATCTAAACCGCCAACCATTGTTCCACCATTTTTTAGGGCTTCTCTCATGAGTAAAACCGTGTGGGGATTTTTTAATAATCCATGCTGTGGAAAGACAACAATATCATAATCAATCACATGCGCATATTTTTCTAAGGCTCTTTTGACGCCCCAGAAGTTTTCTAGTTCTACATAAGGATCAATGTTGACATGTGTCCGAATATAAGAGACTCCATAACCAATCAATTTTTCAATCATGGCCGTCGCTCGTTGTTCTGTTGACGGAGCTAACAATTTAAGTTCACTGGCTTCGTCTGCTAAACGCTCTTTTAAATTCTTAACAGGTTGGCTAGCACGCCAGCCTAATGAAAGGTAGGTTTTATCTAAGTGATTATGGCTCTCTTGAAAAGTGGGAATAGCCAGTTGTCCGTTTAAATCAGTGCCTTGTTGCTCTTCAGTGACTTGATTTTGCGGAATAATCGCTTGGATTTTCCCTTCTTGAATCGCTAAAGTATAGCGTGCGGTTTTAGTATACGTTAATTCGTGGTGGTCTTTAGCAAAACCAGTTTCTAAACGAACATTATTCAAATAAACAATGGATGCTGTCATTCTCTTTCCCCCTTTTGAACGGCTTCAACCAGTTGTCCTTTTAGTATCAGTTGTTGGATTGGCTGTTGGCGTGCAATCACGTGAGCAGTGCTCTCAGCATTAAATAGTAGGAAATCTGCAGAATCGCCGACGTTAGGCCAAACTCGCTGCCCGTTAGGATCAAGAGGCGTTACAAAATTACTCGCTAAGCCCCATAAACGATTCAAGCGATACTCATCGCTAATTTTAAATCTTTGAGCGGCTGTATTTAATTTTTCTATTGTATTGCCACTGCCAAAAGGCGACCAATGATCCGTCAAACTGTCATGAGCCACGGAGATCTTAACACCTTGTTCAATCAAGGTTGGAATCGGCATGGTGGGCATTCCAATTGGTACAGTCGAAGTCAAATCAATACCTGTTTCGATGAATTTTTGCGCAATGTCTCTAATTGCTTCTTCTTCTAAGCCCCCTAAGGCTAAAGCATGACTTAAAGTGACTTTGCCAAACATCTTTGCTTGTTCTGTATAATCAACAAATTTATTAAATTCATAAAGTCCCAAAGTATCACGGGCGTGTAAATGAACATCAATTTTTTTATTAAATGTGGTAGCTAATTCAAATATTTTTGCGATTGAATGGTCCACATGACGATCCACAAGGGCTGGATCAACGCCGCCGACATGAGTTGCCCCCATGCGTAAGGCTTCGCGCATCAAAGGTTCGACTTGTGAGCGGAGTAATCCGTGTTGAGGAAAAGCCACAATTTCATGAGTAATGTATTGTTCATATCGACTAAATGCTTCTTTAGTAATTTCAATATGTTTCGTTCCAATAGATGGATCTACATTACAATGACTGCGGATATGATAATGGCCTTGTTGAATATACTGCTCAATAACTTGGCAAGCACGTTCTAAACTAGTTGGTAATTGTTCAGGTAACAGCCAAGTTTCTTCTTCAATACGTGTTAAAATTCCTTTCGTTAGTGGACGACAGGCCTTCCAAGGTCCCCCAAAATACGTTTTATCAATATGAATATGCATTTCTCTTAGAGCAGGTAAAACGAGTTGCTGATTCACATCGATAACTGTTTCGTTCTCTAAAGGACTTAACTGCGGTGCGACCGCAGTACAGACCTCGTTTTCAATTCGAATATCATAGCTAGCTGTTTCTGTCGCAACAATTCGCTGATTCACAGTAGAAAATCCTGTTTCTAATTTACAGTTTTTTAAAAGCATGACAAACCCCTTCCTACCTTCATTCAATTAGTTAACATAAGCCCAATTTAAACTGTACGTCGGTCCAAATGAATGCCAATACAGATCCTTGATTTTTTGATTAGCTAATACAGAAATGCTTCGATTGTAGATTGGTGCTAAAACCGTTTCCTGATTCACCAAAATATCTTGTGCTTGAGCAAAGTCATTTAAACGAGCCTCTTGATCAGCCGCATGTGTTGTTCTAGTCTCTTGGATTAATTGATCATACGTATCACTCTTGAACGTTACGCCGCCCAAGGTACTATCCGAAGTAAAGATGCGCATAACTGTTAATGGATCACGATAATCGGTTCCCCAACCAGATAATTCTAAATCATAGTCTCTCGTTTGATCACGATCAACACGAATAGTAAAAGGAACTTGAGTAACATTCACTTCTAATCCGTCTAGATTTTCTTCCAATTGAAATTGGAAAAACTCAGCAGCTTTTTTGGCGCTGTCTGTATCATCTGTTAAAAATTCTAATTTGATTTTATCCAGCCCAATTTCTTTTTTCCCTTTTTCCCAGAATTCTTTTGCTTTCGCTGTATCGTAGGTTAAGTAGTTATTTTTCTTAGCAGCTAGTTTTGTGAAATCTGTTCCATCTGGCGCAATCGTTTGTCCCGGCGGAATTACTTGATCTGTAGCCGTGGATTGATCTTGCAAGACTTCTTTTACAAAACTTTCTTTATCAAAAGCTTGTGCCAACGCTTTACGAATATTGTTGTTCGCTAAAGCCGGATTTTCTTTTCCATCACGAACACTGTTCATTTTTAAAAAGTATGTGACGAATTGAGGAATTGAAAGAAAGGCTGGATTATCAACATAACCAGGAATAAATTCACCACTTAGCTTATTCACTACATCCAATTCATTCGAGTCAAACAAATTCACCGCTGTCGTTGGGCTCTTAATTACTGAAACTTTCGCTTCTGTTAATTTAACTTTTTCAGCATCCCAATACGTATCATTTTTTTCGTAGGTCCAGTCATCGGAAGAGGCATTATCCCATTCTTTCAATTTAAAAGGACCATTATAAATCAAATGTTCTGCATCAGTGGCATATTTATCCCCTTGTTCTTTGATATATTTTTCATTTTGTGGAAACAAAACAGGAAACGAAAGTAATGATTTCAAATAAGGGGTGGGCCGTTCTAAAGTTATTTCTAACGTTTTATCATCTAGCGCCTTAACCCCAAGAGTATTCACATCTGCGCCTTCTAAAGCAATTTCCTTAGCATTTTTAATGACATCAAAAAATAACGCTTGATGAATCGATCCTGATTTAGGGGAAGCAACTTGTTTCCATGCATAAACAAAGTCATTTGCTGTTACTGGATCATCATTCGACCATTTGGCATCTTCTCTAATCTTAAATGTATAAACGGTTTCATCTTCAGAAATCGCTGGTTCTTCGACAGCGACCCCCAACTCTAATTCATCTTCTTTACCTAAAACATAGAGTCCTTCATAAACTTGATTCATGACTAAAGTCGAGGTCGTATCCCCCGCTGTGTGTGGTTCCATTGTCGAAATAGCCGCTTCAGAACTAATTGCAATTTTTTGTTCCGCTGCTTTATTACTATCAGCCGAGTTTCCCGTTCCCGCCTGACAAGCCGTTAAAGCTAAAAGCAAACCGACACATCCTAACATTTTTAATTTTTTCATACCGATCCCTCCATTTTACAAACTATAACCTTCAAAGTTACCAGAATTTTCTGATAAAATATAGAAAAAGAAGCATATCTGATAAGAGTCTCAAAAAACTTACAGATTATAGAAATACTTGAGAAATTTAAAGTAGCTGAAACAATAGTAAAAGCATTAAAAATTAAGTATACTATTGCTATATCTTTAAACGATGCGTTTCTATAGGTTGTAAGCGCTGATTGTTCTTATTTGGTCACTTGTGACTACCAATCACGTGATGACTTGGAACTTTTTTCTATTAGTATAAGGATACCTTATTTTCCCTAAAATAGTTTTGTAACATCTTACAATAAATACACTTAATTTTTAGATAATTCATACAAAAGGAGGCCTTGCTAATGATGACGGTTAATGATCTACTCCATGCAGAAGAACTACCTGGTTTAACCTTATTGACGCACGAGACCAATTTAGATGCGCCAATTCTACAAGCAAATATTTTAGAAAATCCTGATGCTTTTGACTGGCTAACGCCAGGAGAAATTTTATTAACTACCGGCTATATTTTCAAAGATCAGCCTTGCTTGCAAAAACGTCTTATTCAAGAACTAGCAAATATGAACTGCGCTGCTCTAGGCTTTAAAGTCCAACGTTATTTCAATGAAGTTCCACAAGAGATGATCCAATTAGCGAATGACGTCGGATTACCAATTCTCTCAATCCCTTATAATTACAACTTTTCTCAAATTATTTCATTGGTCAATCGCCGAGTCAATCAACCTGACGAAACGATTAGCCAACATTCTGTTCATATGCATAATAAATTTTATACAATTATCAAAGCTGGCGGAAAAAGTACCCAATTACTGGAAGTATTAAGTGCCGCAATTCAAGCGCCTGTAATGCTTTTAGATGAGCGTTTTCAGATTATGAATCATTTTGATTTACCTGATGCGCCAACAAGAATCACCAGTATTTTAAACAACGCGACTCTCAAAAAACAGTTTGAGACAGCTTTAAAAGCCCAGAACAATGAGCTCCTATTATTTTATAAAGAACCATTGACTGTTGAATTTTCCTTAGCGAACCATCAGTTATCTTTGCGAATTTTACCCATCAAAAAGAAAAATCTCAGCTTATCTTACTTAGTGATTTGGCAAACTACCAAAAAATTACAGACGATTGATTTATTATCTGTGGAGGTCTGTGCTCACTACCTTTTACCACAACTTCAATTAGAATCTTCGGAAAATTTAACAACGAGGCAAAAGATCGGGGCGCTGTTTCAAGACCTTATCCAAGAAAAAAATACCAATCCTCAAGCTTGGCAAGAATTTAGTAATTATCTGCAATTAAATGAAAAAGATACATTTAGTCTCTTGCTTGTAGCCATTGAACAATTGGAACAACTGTTTAATCCGACTATTCAAATGAATAGCATTGGCCATCAATTGAATCATATTTTAGAAGGATATCGACAAAAAATTACTGCCTTTCCTACACAAACTGGCTTTATTTTATTACTAGAAAATCCAGCACAAGAGGAAGCCGCCTACCTTGCACAAACCACTCATCTTGCCAAGAATTTACTAGAGCAACTAATGAAACTGAATCCAAAATTATCATTTAAATTAGCGATTGGTCCAACTGTCAAAAAAATCACCAATCTGTGTGATTCTTATAAATTAGCACAAGAAACATTCCACTTAGCACAAGCAAGTCAAGAATTACAACAACGAACTATTTTGAATTATGATGACCTCTTTTTTTATCGTTTAATGATCGAAACCCTGACCAAACAAGCCAAACAAAAAATATATCAACGATTGATTGAACCATTAGAAAAAGAAGATCAAAAACATGAAAGTTCCCTACTAGAAACCATCAATACCTACTTTCAATCGAATAAAAATATTTCGTTGACTGCCACAAATATGTATGTACATCGTAATACAATTATTTACCGCTTAAAAAAAATAGAAGAGATTCTTCACTTAACTTTAGAATTTCCTGATAGTTCGCTACAACTAAGTTTGGCTGTTTATTTATATAAACAAAAATTACTATAAAAAGGCCACCACGAATAGTAAATCGTGGCGGCTTTTTTAACTGTTTCAATTTTGTTAGCGAATAATCATTACAGAAATTGGGGCATATCGAGCCATATAAGCTGCTTGGCTACCAAAAAAGCTTTTTAATTTGCTAGTTGACTTGGAGCCAATAATTAACAAATCTGGTTTATTCAAAGGAATAAGCTTATTAATAATTAATTCTCCTGGGTTCCCTTCATTGACAATTACACTTACTTTATCGATGCCATTCGCTAACGCTTCTTGTTGATATTTTTCCGTTTGTTTCTCTAATTTCGCCAACTGTTCTTGCCAATAATTTTTATCTAACGATTGGTAAACATTAATCTCTTTCTCTTCTAAAATCGAAACAATAACCAATTCAGCTTGTTCTTCTTTTGCTTTTTGGATAGCATAATGAAATGCTTTTAACGCATCTGGCGACTCTTCAACACCAACCATAATTTTTGAAAATTTCATTATTTAACCTCCTCTACTTGTTGCTCCATAGCTGCAAGCTGCTGTGCATATCGTTTATCGCCTTTATATAATTCTACAACCGTCCAAACTAACAAGAGGATGACGAGTGCTATGATGACATAAGCAATATTATCGGCTAACGTAATTTGACTCGCTGTCGGATTATCACCGAAGAATCCTTCAATTTGATCAGGTAAGCCTTTCATATTGAGGTAAATTAAGCCAATGACAGAAACCCAGCCTAACAATTTAATTAACCACGAGTTTTTAAAATGTTCACCCATTTCAACACGGCTATCTGTAAACATCAGTAAAGGCAACATCGAAAATGGCAAAGCAAATGCTAGAAAAACTTGTGAATTGTTCATTAAATTATTAATCGCAATATGCTCCTCCACTGTACTTTTTCCGCTGGTCATTAAAACACAAATTAAGACAGGAATAACAGATAACAAACGTGTGACCATCCGACGTAACCAAATTGGCACACGCATATGAATAAACCCTTCCATAATAATTTGACCAGTTAAGGTTCCTGTAATTGTTGAATTTTGTCCTGATGCCAATAAGGCTACCGCAAATAAAATCGATAAAATTCCAGAACCTGCAATATGCGCTAAAATAGAATTACTCATAACCGCTGGATTTGATAAAGCATCAAACAAACCAAAGAATGAAGGATCTTTGACACTGCCGGATTTAAAAACGGCCACACCCATAATCAATAACAAAGAGTTAACAAAAAATGCCATCGTTAATTGAATATTAGAATCCCAAGTTGAAAAGCGTAAAGCGCGTTGAATATCGGTTTTATCTTTACGATCAATTTTACGACTTTGTACAACAGAAGAATGTAAATACAAATTATGAGGCATCACTGTTGCACCAATAATCCCCAATGCACCTGTCAGTGGCGTTTGCCCATTCACCGCATGTGATGTAGAAAAAGCTTCTGCGCTAGGAACCAGCCCTTTAATTACATCTCCCCATACTGGATTTGACAATGCCACTTGATAAGCAAAAATCACAAAAATAACAACAATTAAAGCAACAACAATAGCTTCAATTTTTCTAAAACCAATTTTTGTCAATAACAACAAAAGTAAAACATCAAATACCGTAATGAAGACAGCCAGCCCTAAAGGAATATGAAATAATAAATATAAGGCAATTGCGCCCCCGATAACTTCAGCGATATCTGTAGCCATAATTGCTAACTCTGTTAAAATCCATAATACAATACCTAACGTCTTACTAGTTCTAGCACGAATCGCTTGTGCTAAATCCATCTGTGAAACAATACCTAATTTAGCAGCCATATATTGGAGCAACATTGCAATCAAACTGGAAATTAAAATAATCGACATCAATAAATATTGAAAATTTTGTCCCCCAGTAATTGAAGTAGACCAGTTTCCTGGATCCATATACCCCACTGCTACCAATGCTCCTGGACCTGAGTAAGCAAATAACGTTTTCCAAAAACTCATATTTTTAGGCACGTCAATGGTGCCATTAATTTCTTCAAGCGAAGGACCATTTGCATATTCAATCAAATGATGTCTTTGCTTTGGTTCATGTTCTTCTGAATTTTTCAATTCAATTCCTTCTTTCGTTTTGCAATAATTTTAAAAGGCCCCTCTATCAGAAGGTTAACCTCTAATATATTTTAGGTACACCTAAAATATACTGCTAAAAATAACAAAATGCAAGACTTGAAAGAAAATTTTGACAGTGTAAAAATAGATTGTCGTAAATGTGTAGTCTTAAAGTTTGAAGAAATTAGGGTAGCTGGTAGTTGATTATCTTAAGAATTAGAAAATAAGGGACCTAAGTCATTTCAGCTTAGGTCCCTTATTTTGTTTTTATTCGGTTACTCTATTAAGAATGGTTGCTACAATTTCTGTCGTGTCAGCTGAATGATTTCTAAAAATCTCGGTAAACTGAATCTGACGAAAACCTTCAAGTACTTCGGGCAACTTATTTTTCCCCCATTCAAAAGTTCCATCATTTCTTTTCAATAATCTTTGTAAAATTTCTTCTTTCTCGACCGCTAACAAAAAATGGTAAACGTCAATGCCTGCTCGTCTCAGATATCCAATCAGCTCTTCTTCATATTCCTTTTTATAAAGGGTCATTGGAACAATAATCGGCCGTCCAGACTCTTTGGACATTCGTTTTAATAAATGAGCATTCCAGCAACGCCATTCCTGATACTCTTGAAAATCATTTTCTTTCATTTCTTCGGGAATTAATTCCATTAATGCACTACCAATAATTTCTGGATCATAAATGATTGCATTGGGAAGTTTTTGTTGTAACTCATGTGCAATGGTCGTTTTTCCGGCTCCAAACGCACCGTTTAACCAAATAATCATCATAATTTCCTTTCTTCTGAACAAATTTCTTTGTTGCTTAATTTAGGTGCTAGATTACTTTTAATTTTTTTATCTTTTTTATTTGTTCATCTACGCTATGTGTGCCATCTAAAAGATAGTCTGAACTTGCTGATACATTTTTTTCATGTTCTATAAATAGTGGTCTAACATTATTTAAATAGTTATGGGCCCACTTAATAATACTTTCTCCTTGAGAATAAGAATAATCTCTAATCACTTGGCGAGCAAAACAAACATCTAATGGCGTTTTCAGGTAGATCACAATATCAATAAAAGGCTTCAAATCATCGTGTAAATAGCCAAATGGAAAGTCTATAAAAATATAGTTAAATTTGCCTTGAGCATTCACAGAAAAAAAGTCTTTCATTAACTGGGTAATATCGAATAAATTGACTGCAACGTTGAAATTTTTTAATAAAAAAGCATGGGATGGTGCCGATGGCAAAGCATCAATACTATAATCATCGAATGAAAGTACATAAGCATTTTCAACAGTATCAGATAAAGCATTAATGAGTGTCGTTTTTCCACTTGCTGTCACACCGCTAATTACTATCACTTTTGTTTTCAATACACTACCTCCCAAAATTTTATCCATGCACGTATAGTTACTACTTACATCTTTAACAGTAAACGAGACAAACTAAAAATACAACATCCTATGCTATTCACCTTGGGTTACATAACATACTCATCTGATAATTTCCCCCTAAAAAAACAGAATGTGGGCAATCTTTTTAAGAATGATTGAATAGAATAACAACAAACAGTCATTCAGGTATAACCAGCTAGAAATTGTTTTATTTTTAGTCACGAGTATGATAAGCATGTAAATCAAATAGAATCATATTAGGTGAGGTTACTCTGAAGAACACAGGTTATCGCTCGGAAATGTCGAGAGACAGTAACGAGTAAAGCAGGGATTGTCGAATTAAGGCTTTCCTAAGATAACTAGAATTTTTTTCTTACGTCTCAGAAAGCCAAAGCTCAATTATTGTGATTACCCTATAATCTTCTTCTTTTATTCGGCGACCTCTTTAATATGATTAATTGGAGGTTTTTAAATTGAAAGCTGTCACTGCATCATCTAAGAAAAATACCCTACTTGCTAAAAGTATCGGGAATCTTACCTTGCTCATCATTTTAGGCATTTTCATTTTTATCATCGTCTTCTCTTGGCTAAAAATGAATCGCCCTCTTCACACCCTGCCCTCAGAAGAATTCCTCGCAACACCAAGTAAAACAGATGATTTCTTATCTCCATCAAATCTTTTTTACTTTTCAATTCGAACCATGTTTCGAATGATTGTAGGCATGGCTTGGTCCTTCCTGTTTTCCTTTGTTTTTGGCATTTTAGCCGTAAAATATAAAACGGCACGAAGAGTCATTTTACCATTAGTTAATTTCCTTGAATCTGTTCCATTACTAGGCTTTTTGACCTTTACAACTGCTTGGTTACTTGGTTTATTTCCAGGAAATGTGATGGGCGCAGAAGCGGTTGCTATTTTTGCCATCTTCACAGGTCAAGCTTGGAACATCATGTTGACCCTTTATCAAATAATGGAAGTTATTCCTTCAGATCTAGTCAATGTGACCGATCAGTTCAAGTACAATGCTTGGGAAAAATTTTGGCGTCTTGAATTTGTTTACTCAATTCCTGGCTTACTTTGGAACGTTATTATTTCTCAAACTGCGGCTTGGTTTGCCTTGGTGGCTAGTGAGCAAGCTTCTGTTGCCTTTCCTAAAGAAACCAACCTTTATTTACCAGGAATTGGTTCTTATATCCAAGTAGCATTAAATCGAGCCGACTTTAAATCCTGTTTATGGGCTGTTTTTGCCTTATTAATCAATGTGGTGATTTTAAACTTTTTAGTTTTTCAACCTTTAGTTCGAGCCACTTATTATTTTAAATATGAAACAGATGTCGAAAGTACGACGCCACCTAAATCCATCATTTATCATTTATTAAAAAAAGCAACTTTAACAAAATACTTTTCAAAAGCTTTTGTGAAATTCAGTCATTTTTGGATTTACGATTTACCAAAAGTTTGGTACTTTTTCAAGCTAGACTATCTCTATCGATTACTAGCAAAATTACGCCATTTCTTCAAAACATTATGGTATGTCAGCTTAACCATTATTGGGGTTTATTGTTCTATTAAGCTCTATCATTTTTTGCCCCATCAAGATTTCAGCATGATTCCTAGATTAACACTTTATACTACGCTACGGGTTACCTTGGCTATGGTCGTTGCTGGCATTATCTTTACTCCCTTAGCAATCTGGGTTGCGAATGATAATCGGCGCTTAAGTATCGTTCAACCGATTGGACAAATTTTAGGCTCCATTCCGTCAAATGTTTATACTCCATTCATTGTGTTGATTATTAGTATGGGCTTCAACAAATTAGAATGGTGGATTTTACCACTCATCATGGTTGGTTGCCAATGGTATTTTTTCTTTAATGTAATTGCTGGCTACTTAGCCATCCCTGATGATATTCGTGACGTAACCAAACTTTTTAAATTATCTAAATGGCAATGGTGGACAAAATTTTTGATCCCTTCTATCTTACCTTACCTCATTACAGCAATTATTAACGCTGCTGGTGCTGCTTGGAACGCTGATATCGCAGCAGAAAGCATTCAATGGGGCACAAAATCAATAGATGTTACTGGCCTAGGACAATATATTGCAGCAAACGATGGTGTAAAAGATAAATCTGCCTTAGGAACCTTAGCGATGTGTTTCGTTGTTGGTTTATGTATCGCCTTTGTTTGGCAACCTTTATATCGAGCAGCAAAACAAAAATTTCACTATTAATAGCTGGACGACTCAACTCGACTAAATTTTTAAGATAAACTAGAGAGGAGAACGATAGGTTATTTCCCTTGACCTATCTAATAAGACGATGGAAAATAAAGAATTATTAAGCATAAAATCAGTATATAAAGAATTTGAAATTGAAGGACATTCAGAACATTTAAAAGTCCTTGAAAATATTGATTTAACAGTTAAAACGAATGAATTTTTAAGTATTATCGGACAATCAGGAACAGGAAAATCAACGTTGCTCAGAAGTATCGCTGGACTTCTTCGTACAACTAGAGGTGAAATTACTTTTGAAGATAAAATCATTAATGAGCCTGATGCCAATATCGGCATGGTTTTTCAACATTTTGCCCTTTTTCCTTGGTTGACAGTTGAAAAAAATATCAGCTTTGGCTTAGAAAACCGTAAAGAAATTTCTCGCGAACAAATAAATAAAAGAGTCAGTAATCTCATTGAAATGATTGGTTTAACTGGTTTTGAAAAAGCATATCCCAGAGAGTTATCTGGTGGAATGAAACAGCGTGTAGGCTTTGCTCGTGCTTTAGCCATCGAACCTAGTTTATTGCTCTTAGACGAACCTTTTTCAGCTTTAGATATCATTACAGCCAGCCAATTATCCAATGATTTATTAGAAATTTGGTTAAACAATCAAATTGCGACTAAATCAATTGTAATGATCACGCATGACGTTCAACAAGCAGTTCAACTTTCTGATCGGGTTGTATTAATGGATGCAAATCCTGGTCGTATTGCCAAAATTTACTCAATCGATATCCCAAGAAATCAACGTTCGCCAAAAACAACCATTGATATTGTAGAACAAATAACAGAAGAAATGGTTCGTCGCATTCATTTGTAAATAGAACTGTTTTGACTTCTGCTTATGTCTTGACAAAGAGTTACTTAAAAGACTATTATTTCTTTGTAATAAGTTAGGTGAGGCTCCTATACAAACATAGGCTATTGCTCAGAAATGTCGAGAGACACCAATGAGTAGAACAAGACTGGTCGAGGAGAAGGCTTTTCTCAAAATAGCTAAGAGTGATCTTTACGTTGTATAGTGCTAAAGCTCAACGTTCATGTTGATGTATATTTTTAGTCTCTAGTCAATCAGTTAAGTACTTTTATTTAAAATTAAGAGAGGAGTGAAAGTATGACTACTATGTTAGCAATCATTGGAACTGTTGTAATCATCACAGTTCAAGTTATTGAATATAATATGACAGAAATTCATATTCCCACTGCAGGAACATTTAATGACGATGATGCAGAACCCCCACATTCTTCTGTAACCCTTGTATTTATTCGCACTATACTTATCACTCTCTCACTTAACTTTCCATCTCATTTTTTTGAGATGGTTTTTTTTATGTATTCGAGAAAATAATAAACAAAAAAGACTGTTAAATCATTGATTTAACAGTCTTTAGTATACCGGCGGCCGGGGTCGAACCGGCACTCCCGTGAAGGAACTGGATTTTGAGTCCAGCGCGTCTGCCAATTCCGCCACGCCGGCAAGATATTTTGGAAGGCGGTAACCGGATTTGAACCGGTGATGAAGGTTTTGCAGACCTCTGCCTTACCACTTGGCTATACCGCCATATTCCATTTTTGTTACAAAAAAACTGGGGTAGCTGGATTCGAACCAACGCATGACGGAGTCAAAGTCCGTTGCCTTACCGCTTGGCTATACCCCAATAAAATTACAAAGGGCGACCGATGGGAATCGAACCCACGAATGCCAGAGCCACAATCTGGTGTGTTAACCACT